>CAKSBF010000005.1 GCA_934438075.1 uncultured Clostridia bacterium
AAAATTCCTCCTATGATATTATTTATATTCTACCATAGAAGGAATCAAATTTACAGACTTTTTTTCACACTCTCAGAAAGGTATTTTCTTGATGCCCTATTTTTCTATTCAATGTCATACAGCATCGACTCACGCACCGTAGCTGCCTCTGATTCTTTTCCCAAATATGCTGCAATCGCAAAAGCAAAATCATGCATGGTTCCTGCTCCACGCGAAGTAATCACGTTACAATCTTCCATCACACGTGCCGCATGCACATTTGCTCCTGTCAGCTCCGATTCAAAACCGGGATAGCACACTGCCTTTTTATTCGTCAATAAACCTGCTGCGCCTAAAACCTTTGGAGCTGCGCATATTGCCGCAATCAAGCCGCCTCGTTCCGCGCAATCTTTCAGCATTTCATTTACCGTAGTACTTGCCTGCAGATGATCGGCCCCCGGCATTCCTCCCGGCAAGATGACTGCATCCGGCTTTTTACCGGTCACCTCATCAAGTTTTAGGTCTGCAACAACAGGAATATGGTGCGCCCCCATCACTGCATTGGAATTTGTTACCGATACTGTTTTGACATCAACACCGCATCGGCGCAAAATATCCACAGTGCCGATAGCTTCTATCTCTTCAAATCCATCTGCCAAAAATAAAATAACCACCTTCAATTCCACCTTTCCCGCTTTCAGCAAGTTCTTATTTGCGAAATCAGCTTGCAATTTTAATAGTTTCCTAGTATGATAATATTATTACATATATATCATACCTTAAATTTATAAAAAACACAAGTGGGGAGAAAGAAAAATGCAAACAATTTTAGTTGACTGCCGCTATTACGAAGAAATTTTTGGTATATGGGGCAAAGACTTCCATATATTACCGTCCTTTTATCATAAAAAAATTGCTGAACCTGTTGCAGCGCATCCCGATATGTCGCTTTTCCATGCAGATGGCAAGAACTTTATTTGTGCGCCCGAAGCTTATGAATATTACTCCTCCCTGCTCTCCCCTATGGGCGTGAAATTAGTACAAGGAAACCATACTCTCTCGGGTCACTACCCTAAAGATATTGCATATAATGTAGCAAGGGCGGGAAATCATTTATTCGGACACCCGTCCGCCGACCCTGCTGTTTTGCGCTTTGCGGAGGAAAGCGGTTTTCTTTTTCATAAAATCAAGCAAGGCTATGCCAAATGTTCCTCCTGTATCGTTTCCGAAAACGCGCTGATTACAGCAGACTCCTCTGTTTTCCGCACGGCGCAGGAAGCAGGGCTTTCGGTTTTAAAAATTTCTCCCGGCGGCGTATTGCTGCCCGGTTATGACTGTGGTTTCATAGGCGGCGCTTCAGGTCTCCTGCCGGATGGACGTCTGCTTTTCTTCGGCGATGTGAGCAGACATCCGGACGGCAGCGCCATTTTTAAGTTTTGCGCCCTTCACGGCGTATCTGTCAAAGATATTAAAAACAAGCCGCTTACAGATATTGGCACAATTTTAAGTATAGATTAACCAAAAAATGCTTATAATAACGGAAGAAACCTCGACGGCAATATGATACGCAAGCCTGCCTCGGCATTGAAAAACGCTCTTCCGTTTGACTTCTGCTGCAGAGGGAAAGAGATCTTTTCCTAAGATGCCCCGGCTTTAAGGATTGCCGCATTAAAACATTACCAAAATATTAAATTGTTTTTATTTTGGAAACAGTTTGCAATATCCGCAAAGGAGTGACGCTTGTGTTTGATAAGGTAACGCTCAGTATTCGCGGCGACCTTAACCCTCTGAAAAAACGTCTTCTGGAAAATCCGTGTTGCAGCACATCTGTAACGTTTTCAGGAAAGCGAAAAAAAGATGATATACAACACATATATTTCGATGCCGGGGATGATCTGTTTACTCTCGATCAATTTTTAAATGTACTTGCCGAATACATCATCGACCGTTATGAACCACGCTTTATTGAGCGCTTGCTTCAGGAAGGGTTTCCCACCCTTTTGCCCGCCGGTCACCGTGAGGTATTACGTTCTGTGAAAGATTTTGCAGATGATTGCGAAGTTGGCAAAAGTGCGCGCAAACAATCTATATTATTGAGTTTATATGATTACCTGCGCGATAGCTCTGAGATGTTGCTTGATGGCTTTGTGGCATTTCGTCTCAAGGATTACGAAGCTATTTTAGAAACCTTGACAGAACGTATAGTGGAAGAATGTATCACACAACATGAATACGAGGACTTTATAGGGCTCCTAAAATATTTTGTAAATATTCAGGAAAACAGACCCAGACTGACACATCTGGTAATCACCGCTGATGGCAGTTATGCACTAATCTCCGAAACAGGTGAAAATATTACCGAACGTTGTCTGGCTGAATTTATTGACAGCGAGGAGTTTCCGCCGGACGCCAATTTTGACGATCTGTTAATCAGCATGCTGATTACCCTTGCACCGCAGAACATTGCCTTGCACAACAGCAAACACTTTCGCAATAAGGAGTTGCTGCAAACTATTAAGCGTGTTTTTGACGGACATGTAACTTATTGCCGCGGTTGTGAACTTTGCAGCGTTAAAAGCTCAACAAACACAAAAATATAGCTTTAGAAATTTGAAGAGCCGCAAAAATGCTATTCAGGCATTTTTACGGCTCTTTTGGTATAAAGAAAAAAACCAAAGCGCGGCATTACCGCGCTTTGAGATATCCAAAGACGTACAAGCATACGTCAAAAAGAAATGTTCGCTGACAGCAGACTGCACTCTACGCTCTGCACATTCTTACAGCCTCTTTTATATTCTCGGGATCAACAATTTTTGTCCCACAGCAAGTCTTGAGGAATCCTCCAAACCATTCGCTGTCATAATTCTGCCGTAAGTGGTACGATAACGCTTGGCGATATCCCACATACTATCACCCGGCTGTACAAAGTAAATAACTAACCCGGGCTTTAATATTTCCTCCGTCGGCTCTTCTTCACTCATCTCGCATCCGCTGACGATTTCCATTTCACGGGGTCGGATCACTTTAGAATAAAATTCCAGATTACATCTGATTTCTACCTCTGAAGCAGCGTTCAGTGTAAAGCTGTCAGACAGAACCGCTGCATCACCGCCGATCATAACTCTGCCGCTGCACTCGCCGATTGCAACACTATGCTCAAACGGAAATTCCTGCACCAGGCTGCTGACGGGCGAATCGCCCTCCTGCGATACATACAGCAAAAATACCACCAGCTTACCGCGCAGATAAAGCGTGTTGTTTTCTACTGTCATCTCAGAAATAATCGGCTTTGTACTGACACTGTAAACCGCATCAATCTGCGGCATACCCTCCGGCAGACTCATAATTTCTTTCATACTCAGCTGGCTGCTTCCTTCGTTAATCAATTCATCCAGCTGGATACTTTCTTTCATTAGATGCGTTTCAGCCTGCGGGCTGTAGCAATCCTCTAAAATCTCTGTCTCTGCAGTCTTTGCAGCAGATATATTAGCAAGAAGCGAAACCTCCAAGGCAATAATGCGAGGCTCTCCGTTAACATCTTCTCTTACTGCAAAAAATACGTCTTGAACGTCATACTGAACATTACATTGGCACGTTTCATCCAGACCGTCAATATCTACAACCTCCGTAAACGGAATCTCATGTTCTGCATGCTCTGTTGAATAGCCATCCGCAACCGAAGAATATAAGGTTTGAATATGTAAAGTGCCCTTCAGTAAAATTTTGCGGTTCATCAGTTTGCAATCACCTTTTACCGCATGTATATCCATTTTTAAAATCTCATCAATTTCCGGCTGCGAACCGGGTATCTCTATGTTTTCCGCAATGCTCAGTTCCCTTTGTTCATCAGCTGCAATTTGATATAAACTAATGTTTCTCATTTTCTTTTCCAAACCGGACTCCGCCGGAACGTCTACGCACAGCTGAAATTCTTTTTTTGTATAAGCGTTTACTTTTACAGCAACAGCAACTTTCATATTCAGTTTGCGCGAGTTAATGACCGAAAACTCTACATGTTCCGTCACAGCCCTCACACTGACGGATGCTGTTCCCTCCGGACAATCAATGCTGTCCTTAAAATCAAACTTCGCCGTCATATTTTTCAGTTTTGGCGAATATTCATTCTCCTGTTCCGGCACGTATAAAATCTTCAGATGTATGCTGCCGGAAACTGTCAGTTTGCTGCCCGTCAGTTCCTTAGAATTTACCACTGCCGACGCCTCCGCCAGTAAAATCTCCTTTATATCCGGCTTCACGTCAGGCACAATAACATCTCCGTCCACCATAACCGCCGAAGACGTGCTCATTTTTAATTCGCTCAGGCTGACCGGCTCTTTTACTAAATCAATGGTCATAACACTGTTTCCTCCCTTTTTAGCCGCTGTGCGGCAAAAATTACTCTTCTTCAGTTAAACATATGCAAAATCAGAAAAAAAAAGAACAAAAACTGCGCCATATAAAAATACTTTTCATAAGAAATTTTAAAGTTGAGTTATAAAACCGCAAAAAATGTACAAACTATGGATATTCCGCACAAAATGGAGTGTTTAAAATTGATAACCGTTGGAATTTCAGAAACAAACAGTACCATTAAACAGCTTTCGCGACAGTTGTTTCGCATCTGCGGCCTGCGCTGTTCCTCTTCCCTGAAGAAAACAGACAGTGATTTTATTTTTTGTTCTCCAAAATCGGGCACAGGTTATGATATTTTAATAGAAAACAACACCCCGGCAACAGGATCGCACGGTGATTATATTCATCTCGTTAATTCGGACGAAGTACTTCCTCTCCCCGGCACAGAGCACACTGTGTTTATCACTTACGGCTTAAACCCCTTTGCAACCGTCACCGCCTCTTCTATTATTGAAGAGGGCCGTCACTTGCACTTTCAATATTGCCTGCAACGAAATATCGTCAGTTTAAAGGGCAAAATAATAGAGTGCCAGGAGTTTCCCGTTTCCATTTATCATACCGGCATTGACTTGCACAGCGCGCTTGCTTTTGTCACACTGTCCCTGGTTGCCGGTATCTCCGCGAAAAAACTGGAACAGATTATTACCGTTACTTAAAAAGATACCGCCCTGCGGATCTACGCGCAGAAACGGTATCTTCTTTGTCAAAACGCTATGCAAATTTAATCGCAGCAGCCGTGCCGCACATCATCAAAAGAGTCAAATTTGCAGTCATCTCTCTCCGGCGGGAAAAATTCATCAAACGGGAACTGAATCCGTTCAAATAATTCACAAGGACTATCATCCGTCGATGTGACACATTCTTTCTGCGGTATACAGAAATCATACGCCGGAATTAATAACTGTACATTGCGTTCAATCTTAACGATTGAGAACAAGCCGATTGAAACAAAAACTCTCTTTTTCTCACCGCCAAGCACCAGATTGCCGTCAAAAATCTTGCAAACACATTCCGGAATGGTTGAAAAATCAAGATCGTCATTGCAGCAGCAAATCTTATCATTGATGTCCACTATTTTTGCCCCCAGACACAGCGGATCAACAACTTCTACAACAGCCTTCGGCATGTTGGTTTTCTTCCAAAGCTGCTCATCAAAGCTGTCGTAGCTGTAGCGGGATTCAAAGACTTTTGCCGAACCCTCTGAACCAAACAGTATCACTTTTTTGTCAAAAGATGCAAGACCCTCTACTTGCGTCGGCTTACCTACACCGAGAAAGGCATCCAACGTAATCTTAAAGAAAAACTTGAGATCTACCGTATAGTAGCCGCGGTTAAAAGGTACAGGCTCTACGTCCGGAAAAACCCATATTATCTCTGCCTTGCGGCATTTAATATTCACCGCTTTATCTATGATTTCCTGACCGCACGCCGTTAAAAACACACGGGCATCTTCTATACAGTCTTTATCCTTACAGGAATCGTAGACCTTATCGGTATGTACACACACCGCGTCTTTGATTTCACTGCCGCAGTTTGACGCATTCGGATGAAACTTTTCGCCCATATAAAAACCTCCTTTATAATTTACCGATATTGCTGAGAACACGTCTCTATACAATATAATATTCAAAAGGAAGTTTTATGTTCGTAATTATGCAATTTTTTTGAAAATTTTGTCGGACATGCTTTTATTTCCTACGAAACAAACCAAAATCTGCCACTGCCGTAAGCACTCGTTTTCCATTCAGCAGCAAAATAAGTCCAAACAACAAGCATTGATAAATCAGATAGTACGGAAGCTCCGCCAAAATTAAAATGCACTGAAGGAGAACAATCACAAAACTCAGGCAAAAATTCAACGGATTAATACGAATACGAATCCACTTTCTGGTATGAATAAACCGCGAAAAAAACATTACAAAATAGCTGATAAAAGTAGCTATAGCCGCACCGTTTGACCCGAAAGCCGGAATGAGCAGTACATTTAAGACAATATTGACCAACGCACCGATAAGCGTAGTATAAAACGTATATTGACTCTTTTTCTCCACCATATACACACTCGACAGAAAAGAAGCCAAGCAGGCAAACATTGTTCCCATAACCAGAAACGGCACACAACGCCACGCCTCAAAATATTCCGGCGATGCAAGCAGCATCGTACTGATCTGCGCCGTTGCAATCAAACCGGAAGCAGACAGAAAAGCGATTGCGCAATACATACGAAATACTCTGGTAAAAAACCGTTCCCGTTCTTCCTCCTCCGTCACTGCCGAAATTTGCCACGCACCGCTGAAAATGTTAGCAATATGAATCAAAATAGTAGGCACCTTGTTTGATACGGCATAAAGACCGTTTGCCGCTGTTCCGATTAAATAAGCAATCACATAGCGATCAGAAATATTAATAATCCAAGTACAAATTGTATTCGGTATCATCGGAATGGCGTAACGAAGCATTTCCTTTGCCAAATCCTTCGTTGCGCTCTTTAAGCTGATAAAGCGGTATAGCCGCGCCAAAAGAAACATCAAGACAGTTGAAGTTGCATCCGTGCATATGGTCGCCAGTAAATAACCAACCGGACCCATCTTAATTACGCCAAGAAAAATAATATTTAAAATAATAGTAAGTACCGTGCGAAATACACCATCAATCGCATAAAATCTCACCATGCCCCGGGCACGGATAAACTCTGCTCCAAGCATTTGCAGAGATGACATTAATATAAATAAATATATATAACCGATATATTCTGTCAAAAAGGATATTTTCGCAAGCAGCGGCCAAAACAACAGCAATACCGTAAAACCACAGGCAACCGTTAGCAGCCCAAGCGTATACACACTTTTTTTATCAGTTGATTTATCCAGACCAAAGCGGATGATGGCATGCGTAATGCCGAGAGTTGCCAAGGGTATTAAAAGATTACAAGTTTGAACGATAATATCTACTGTTCCATAGCCATCCTGCGGAAGAACACGGGTATAAAACGGCAAAAGCAAAAAAACCATCAGCTTTGATGCCAACGTACCGATTGCGAAAACCATTGTATTTTTTGCAAGACTTTTATATTTATCCATGAATAATAATCAACTCCGATACTTATATGCGCGTAAAAATCTTTATATTCATGCCCTACTTCTTCTAAAAGAAATACTTTGTTACACGAAATTTCTCTGTTTTTAACACACAACATTCCTTATATATCATATCACAAAATAAAAAAAAGTCCAGTAGTCACGATAAAAAATATTAGAAAAGCTCTTTTATAAACAGTAACAGACAGCAGCAAAACACTGTTTTCATGCTGTTTGCCGCTGTCTGCAAATGATTTTTAATTTTTAAATAAGCCGGACTCAGCCTGCATTTTTCATTTTAAGCCGAATACTGTCGGAAATCATAGCTATAAACTCTCCGTTTGTTGGCTTACCTTTATTGGTATCAATAGTATAACCAAACAAATCCGTCAACACTTCTTCTCTGCCGCGGCTCCATGCAACTTCAATCGCATGACGGATAGCACGTTCCACTCTTGAGGATGTTGTCTGATAATTTCTTGCAACCGTAGGATATAGCATTTTAGTAATTGAATTAATAAATTCTCCGTCATGAATACACAAGCCTATTGCTTCTCGTAAATAATTATATCCTTTAATATGTGCCGGAACACCAAGCTCATGAATCACATTGGTAATAACCGCCTGCAAGTTTTCTTCATTAATATGATTTGGAATCCTGTCTTTTCCTCCCGAGGCGTTTGCCCCGCTCTCAGGGCTTGCATAACCCAACTTTCCTCCCGGCTCATCATGAACAACATGATAAACCTGACGAATCTTCTTCGTCAGAGAATCCATCTTTTCAAACGGTTTTACAATATAATAATGCGCACCAAGCTGTATGGCCTTTCCGGTGATGCTGTCATTACCAACCGCAGAAAGCATAATGTAAGTAATTTTCTTGTCCAATTTTGTCTCGTGCAGTTTTTCCAACAACTCCAAGCCATCCATTTTTGGCATAACAATATCCATTAAAGCAATATCCGGCTTCTTTTCACAAATCATTTCATATCCTTCGGCACCGTCATGAGCGATGCCTACTACTTCTAAATCTTCTGTTTTTGCAAAATAATTTGCAATGTACTCACACAAAGATTTACTGTCATCAACCAACACAATCGAAATCTTATTTGTCATAACTTCCTCCTAGTAACACGAATTTATTATTTTTCATTTTCCATATGCATATTTTAAAAATTGGGTATTTTTTACAATTTACGTTTTAAGTATACCATTAATTTCCAGAAAATGCAAGTCTTATTTTCCAAAATTTGTAATTTTTTTATGGTTTTTCCTCTCATTTTATATTATCGCATCCCCAGTCTACATAAACCGACTTTTTTCGTTTCAAATCCTTGCTTTTGCATTTATTTGGAATTATTATGTATGAAAACCGCCTGCCCTGCAGAATAATAAATACAACATAGATAACGTCTACAATGAGATAAAGGCAGGGATATTATGATAAAAACAAACGTTAGAGTCTGCGTCTGCCCCGGCTGTGTTATGGCAGGAGCCATTGATATTATTTCCAGCGTGGAAAGCCTGAAAAAAATCGAGACGCCTTCCTCATCTGTGCAACTCAGCACGGTAACTTGTCAGCGTGCCGGAGAACACGATTTAAATTCACCTGTTGTATATATTAATAACGAAATGATGGAAAATGCCACAACACAAACTGTTATGGCTAAAATTTTAACTATTCAGCATTCACCGGAAGAGGAGGAAAAATAAATTGAGAGGAATTTATACTCCGGTTACAAAAATACGGCGTAAAGTTTTTACAGAGGTTGCACGGTTTGCATATGAAAAAAAAGATTTTCACGAAATTGATAATATTCCTTATAAAATTATACCGGGTGAAATTGCGCATTACCGAGACAGCGTTTTCAAAGAACGTGCCATCGTTGCAGAAAGAATCCGTTTTGCCATGGGACTCAATCCCCGTCCCATAGACCGGCACGCTCCGCTCCATGAAGGTATGGAGGCGAGCAACATACCCGATACCTATTATGAACCGCCGCTCATCAGCGTCATGAAGTTCGCTTGTGAAGCCTGTCCCGAAACAGCCTATTGGGTAACCAATAACTGCCGGGGCTGTCTTGCTCATCCCTGCACTGCCGTTTGTCCCGTTCAGGCAGTCAGTATGGTAAAAGGAAAGGCCTTTATTGACAAAGACAAATGTATTCTTTGCGGTCGCTGCAAAGAAGCATGTCCCTATAATGCAATCGTCCGCTATGACCGTCCATGCGCAAAAGCCTGCGGTGTAGATGCCATACAATCCGATGAATTCGGCCGTGCGGAAATAAACCAAGAACGCTGCGTTTCCTGTGGAATGTGTCTGGTTAATTGTCCGTTTGCCGCTATTGCGGACAAGTCACAAATTTTCCAGCTAATTCGGGCCATACAGTCGGGGGCAAAGGTCATTGCGGAAATTGCACCTGCCTTTGTCGGGCAACTGGGACCTCTGGTGACGCCCGAAAAAATAAAACCTACCATGAAACTGCTCGGATTTACCGATGTTTATGAGGTTGCGGTCGGCGCAGATATCGGCGCTGCCGAGGAAGCCAAGCATTTTTTGAAAGACGTGCCGGACAAACTTCCTTTTATGGCAACCTCCTGCTGTCCATCTTGGGCCGCTATGGCAAAAAGTTTCTTCCCGGATATTGCGCACTGCGTATCTTCCGGTTTAACCCCCATGGTAGCAACTGCCCGTATGATAAAAAAAGAGATCCCTGACTGTAAAATTGTTTTCATAGGCCCATGCTCCGCAAAAAAGCTGGAAGCCAAACGCCGCAGCGTCCGAAGCGATGTTGATTTTGTTATTACCTTTGAAGAATTGATGGGAATGATGGTCGCTAAAGGGATTCACATTGACGAAGAAACGGATACGGAGGCCTTCACAGACGCCACCGCAGCAGGGCGCGGCTATCCGGTTGCCGGCGGGGTCGCAGATGCCATTGTAGGCGCCATCCATGCTGAAGACCCGACACAAGAGGTCCCGGTAGAACGCGCAGACACACTTTCCGACTGCCGAAAAATGCTGAAAGCCGCTGCTGCCGGAAAACGAAACGGATATCTTCTGGAAGGAATGGCATGTCCCGGCGGCTGCATTGGCGGAGCAGGAACAATTCTACCAACCGCTAAAGCAAATATGGCTGTAAAAAAATATAAAGAGCAATCTGATAAGAAAAATGCAACCGAAAGTACGTTTGTAAAAAAAGACAAATAATAATTTATTATTACATTTCGAGTAAGCTCAAAATGCCTCTTCATCAAGCAAATGCTTTGCGTTCACTTGATGCGTCTTCGCGGCGTTCTTTGTTCACACTGCTCACTGCTCCGAACGCCGAGCAGTGTGAAATCCGCGGCGCATATCCGCGGATTTCACAGATTTCAGTCAGAGGAGGATCCCTTCTGACAACTCCCCGAAATTTGCGTATCTTTTGCAATGCGAAGCGAAAACATACTCGCGCATTAGCTAAAATTTATTTACGCGCTTGCGCACAAATAAACCGCACCTATAAATTATCATTTATCTTTTTTATGTCCTTTCTTTTCTGTCATCCCCATCCGCTTAGCGACAACATCAAAAAATAATCCTCCCACCACACCTTCGCAGAATAAATACACTGCAGTTTGTGCCATTTGCCGGGAAAGCACGCCGTCTTTTTCCATCAACATACATGCTGCTAACAACAGAACATCTGCAAGCACTACCCCTGTCTTTAATACTGCTCTGGATGACCAATGCATCTTACGAAAAGGCTCTGTCATTTTTTCTTTCATCTCAATCCCCTCCGAATCTCTTCCTAAATATATACTTCAATTATAACACACAGATTTTTTATACCGCAAGCTGTAAAAATTCCCAAATAATAAGCTTATATTTTAACATAAAAAAAGGAATGATAAGAAAAAAGATGATTAGGAGATCTTTATGAAAAAAATGCAGGAGTTAAAAAAACACAAATATATTCTTTATACAATCGGGGGACTTACTGCCGGATTTTTCAACGGTCTGTTTGGCAGCGGCGGCGGCACCATTATTGTACCTTTTTTAGAAGAATTTTTAGATCAGGATGAGCATACCTCGCATGCCACCGCTATTTTAATTATTTTAGGTTTCACTGTTGTCAGTCTCATATTCTATGGTTTTGGTCAGGCACTGGACTGGGCTCTGGCACTTAAAGTGTCCGTCGGCGGTGTCATCGGTGGCTTTCTGGGTGCAAAGCTGCTGAAAAAATTAACCGGAAATGTTATTCGTAAAATTTTTGGTGCGTTTATGCTCATTGCAGCAGTTAGGATGGTGTTTGCAAAATGAACTTGTTCTTATCTGTTTTGGCAGGTTTTGCTTCAGGCATCATCAGCGGCATGGGAATCGGCGGCGGCACGATTTTAATTCCTGCGCTTTCTCTTTTTCTTGCAGTTGACCAGCACGTCGCACAGGGTGTAAATTTACTCTACTTCATACCAACAGCAGCGGTCGCACTCTGCGTTCATATCAAAAACAAAACGATTAATTATAAAATTGCCCTGCCAATAGTTCTTTTAGGAATTGCCGGGGCAGTCGGCGGCTCACTTCTTGCTCTTGTTATCCACTCCATTCTTTTAAAAAGACTGTTCGGAGGCTTTTTGTTCCTCATGGGGATTTACGAAATTTGCAAAAAAGATAAGAAAAAACCGAAAAAATAACATTTTACCTCTTTACCAAAATGCAATAATATGGTATGATAATATAATAGGTATAATTATAATAAGTTTTCATTGAAGGTCTCTGTGCAACTAAAACCTCTGCAATGGTCTTTTACCTTTATGCAAAGTTATTAAATCAAGATTTGCCATAATCAAACTCATTTTGGGAGGACAGACAGTGGGAAAAGGATTGATTCCGGACAAAAAAGCAGACAGCATCTTCTCTCTTGACTTACACGCTTTATCCTCTTTGGGCATTCGCGGCATAATCTTTGATATTGACAACACATTGGAAAGTCACCGTGTTCCCGAACCATGCGAAAACGTAAGTCGTTTTCTAAGCCACGTAGCAGAGGCAGGATTTTCGGTGTGCTTAATCTCAAACGGTAAAAAAGAACGTGTTGAGCGGTTTAACAGCAAATTGCACCTGCCTGCCATTGGGCATGCAGGAAAACCGGGAAAGAAAAATCTCCGGCGTGCACTCTCCCTGTTAAACACCACCGCCTCCGAAACCGCTTTAGTCGGAGATCAAATCTTTACGGACGTTTACGGCGGAAACCGCATGGGGTTTTATACCATTTTAGTGAACCCAATTGAAGAAATTGAAAATAAATTTTTCTATATAAAACGTTTTTTAGAACGGATTATACAAAAGAAGATAAAAGAGTGATGATATGACTGAGCTTTTGGAGCAGATTAACAGCCCCAATGATGTAAAAAAGCTTACAACGAATGAATTAATACAGCTTGCTGCGGAAATTCGCACCTTTCTGATTGAAAGCGTCTCAAAAACCGGAGGGCACCTTGCCTCCAACCTTGGCGTGGTAGAGTTAACGCTCGCCATAGATAAGGTCTTTCAGCTTCCGCAGGATAAAGTCATATGGGATGTCGGACACCAAACCTATGTACATAAGCTGTTAACGGGTCGGCGCGCCCGCTTTGAAACCTTGCGCCAATATGGAGGGATGTCCGGTTTTCCGAAATGTGATGAAAGCCCTTATGACTGTTTTAACACCGGTCATTCCAGTACTTCAATCTCCGCAGCGCTCGGAATGGCTAAAGCGCGGGATATTAAGGGAGAAGACAATTTTATTGCCGCGGTCATCGGTGACGGCGCGCTCACCGGCGGCATGGCTTTTGAAGCTCTCAACGATGCCGGCATTTTAAAGAAAAATTTTATTGTAATACTAAACGATAATGAGATGTCCATATCCAGAAATGTCGGTGGGATTTCCGGGTATTTAACCAAACTGCGTTCCAGTCTTGCATATTTTCACTTTAAAGCCGCAACGGAACGTGCCTTTCGTAAAATTCCTGTTATCGGCACGCCGACAGTCTATCTTTTAAAGAAAATAAAGGATAATATTCGGCACCTTTTTACGGCTCACACAATTTTTGAGGATTTGGGCTTTACCTATTTGGGACCGATTGACGGTCA
The DNA here is from genome assembly GCA_934438075.1 of uncultured Clostridia bacterium. Taxonomy (GTDB): domain Bacteria; phylum Bacillota; class Clostridia; order UBA1381; family UBA9506; genus RGIG1666. The sequence continues at coordinate 13,582 of CAKSBF010000005.1, forward strand.
TGATATTAAACTTCTAAGCTTTGTTTTGGAAAGCGCAAAACGGGTTAACGGTCCTGTTTTGGTGCATATTCTTACAAAGAAAGGGAAAGGTTACGAATTTGCCGAAAAATACCCAACCAAATTTCACGGCATCAGCCGCTTTTGCGTAGACACCGGGGATTTGGTGCAGCAAAAAAAAGGCAAAGATTATTCCGCAGTATTCGGCAAATCACTTTTAGAACTGGCGGAACAGCTTCCAAACGTCTGCTCTGTTACAGCAGCAATGCCGGTCGGCACAGGTTTGACACCTTTTGCCGTAAAATATCCGGATCGCTTTTTCGACGTAGGCATTGCCGAGCAGCATGCCGTTACCTTTGCTGCCGGACTTGCCAAGGGAGGGTTTCTGCCTGTTGTGGCAGTGTATTCTTCCTTTTTACAAAGAGCCTACGACCAGATTTTGCATGATGTATGCTTGCAAAACTTACATATTATATTTTGCGTTGACCGCGCCGGCGTGGTCGGCGAAGACGGCGAAACTCACCAAGGATTGTTTGATATCAGCTTTCTCGCCGCTATGCCGAACATGTCTCTGCTCGCCCCTTCCAATTTCACGGAGCTTACCGAGATGCTGCATTATGCCGTTGCCGAGCACGATGGTCCCATTGCCCTGCGCTATCCGCGCGGCGGCATGCAATACAGCGGTGAAACAATCGCCCCATTTGCCTTTGGCGAGCCCATTGCTGTTGCCGAAGGATCTGATATCTGTATCCTCTGTGCAGGAAACATGCTCTGCGCCGCTATGGACGCACGCAAACTTCTGAGCAAAGAAAATATAAGTGCCGCAGTAATTAACCTGCGCACACTTTTCCCGCTGAATCGTGTATTTTTACAAAAGGTTATGCTGCAATATCCCTTGATAGTCACTATGGAGGACGGTATCCGCCGCGGCGGCATCGGCGAAGCCATTGCCGCTTATTCAGCTGAAATTAATGCAAATATAAAAATTATGATAAAAGCACATGATAATCCCATTCTGCCGCACGGAAAACCTGAGATTTTATACCGTCTCAGCCGCCTGGATGCAGAATCCGTTGCACAGGATATTATCTCCGCTTTGAAAGGAACGAATCATGAAAAAGGTTGAACTGCTTGCCCCCGCAGGTAATCTGGAACGTTTGAAAATGGCAATTACCTATGGAGCTGATGCAGTATATGCAGGGGGTGAGGAATTTTCCCTGCGTGCCGCAGCAAAAAACTTTTCACCCGATGATTTGGCACGCGGTTTGGAATATGCACACTCACACGGCAAAAAAATGTACATTACAGCAAACATTATTCCGCATAACGAAGATGTGGATGCTTTTCCAAAATTTTTGGAAGAAATGAACCGTTTACAGCCTGATGGATTAATTATTGCAGATTTAGGTGTATTTCAGTTGGCAAAACAATACGCGCCAAAAATCCCCATTCATGTCAGCACACAGGCAAATAACGTAAACTACCGAACTGTTTCAGCCTGGCACGATTTAGGTGCTAAACGTGTGGTATTGGCGCGCGAACTTTCGTTTGATGAAATCGCAGCCATTCGCAGACAAACACCGGCGGACTTGGAACTGGAAGCATTTGTACACGGCGCTATGTGCATCTCTTACTCCGGACGTTGTTTGCTTTCCAACTACATGGCGGAACGCGACGCAAATCACGGTGAATGCGCTCACCCTTGCCGATGGAATTATTCCTTAGTGGAACAAAAGCGCCCCGGTGAGTATATGGATATTTTTGAAAACGAACGCGGAAGTTTTATTTTTAATTCACGCGACTTGTGCATGATAGAATATATTCCTCAGCTAATCCAAAGCGGCATTACAAGTCTGAAATTAGAGGGGCGCGTCAAAACGGAATATTACGTTGCAACCGTGGTCAAAGCATACCGCGCGGCAATTGACTCATATTTGGAAAATCCTGACCGTTATGAATTTCAGCAAGAGTGGATGGAGGAACTCCATAAGGTGAGTAACCGCCACTACACTACCGGTTTTTATCTCGGAAAGCCAACGGAAAATGCCCAGGTGTATACTTCATCTGCCTATATTCGCACTTATGATATTGTGGGTATGGTAGTCGGCTATGACGAAACAAGCGGTGAAACCGTTGTAGAGCAGCGAAACCGCTTTTTTACCGGCGATGAGCTGGAAATCGTCCCGCCCGTCGGAAAATTTGTGCCTTATACTGTGACAGAAATGAGAAATGAGGACGGAGAACGCATTGACTGTGCGCCGCATGCAAAACAAATCTTAAAGATGCGTCTGCCGCAGTGTTTCCCCAAACGAACCATATTGAGAAAGAAAAAAGAAGAAGAACAAGAATAAAAAGACTATAAGTAAAGATATATGATGAGGAGGAGAATTAAATGGGTATTTTTGGCGGTGGCTATACCAAGCCCGGAAAGGGTATCAGCAAGGAAGAAGCAGCAAAGAGAAACTATTTTGACATATTGGGACGGAAATTTTGGAAACTTTTGCAGTTAAACCTTCTATATGTTTTGTGCAACATCTTATTTTTTGGCGGCAGCATATTGCTCGCTATAGGTTACGACTGGAACAGTATTTTTGATGCACTTTTAAAGGGACAGCTGGTGCTCTTACCCCCTCTTCCCTTCTTACCGCTCATGTTGACCGGGCCTTTTACTGCAGGTCTTACTTACGTAGTACGTAATTATTCCCGTCAAGAGCATGCGTTTTTACTTTCCGACTTTTTTGAACACTCCAAAAAGAATATAAAACAAGGACTGATGATGAGCGTCATACAGGTGCTCGTTTTCTATCTGTTTGTAACGGCATTCTTCTTCTATCGCCAATTTTTCATTACGCATGGCTGGAATATTGGTCTTTTGCTCGGCATCACACTGATGTTTTCCATTATGTTGCTAACTATGAGTTTTTATGTTTACCCTATTATGGTTACCTTTGACATGAAACTGCGCCACATTATCAGAAATTCATGGATTTTTGCAATGTCAAAGCTTCTGCAAAATCTGATTATTCTATTAATTATCGGCGCGGTGCACGGTCTGCTTTTGTGGTATATTCCTGTTGTCTGGGCTCTCTTGATGGTGCTCATTTTAATCAGCTGGTCATCCTATACCATGAATTATTACGTGTGGCACATTATGGATAAGTATATGATGTCGCAGCTGCAGGATACAAAAGAAAAAGAGGAAAGCGTTTTTGACGATGATCTGATTACGAAGTAGGAGAGATTATGTTTTTAAAAGCAGTTATTTTTGACTTAGACGGCACAATATTAGATACTCTGGCAGATTTACATGCCGCAATGAATTTTGCATTAAAAGAAAACGGCTACAAAGAACACAGTCTGGAATTTATAAAAAATGCGATTGGAAACGGTGTACGCGAACTAACCCGCAGAAGTCTCCCCGAGCATTTGCAGCAAGATGAAGCCGTTGTCGATTCCATCTGTGCGCAAATGAAAGCTTATTATACAGAGCACTGGCATGTTCGTACGAAGCCGTATGAAGGGATTCATGAGCTGTTTCGTTTTCTGGTGCAAAATGGCATTTCAGTAAATGTGCTTTCCAATAAAGCAGACCCTATCACGCAAAAAATGGTGCCTTATTGGTATTCGGATATTCATTTTGATTATATATTCGGAGAGCGCACGGGAGTACCAACCAAGCCAGACCCTACTTCCGCAAAAGAAATCGCCAGTCTGCTCTCAACGGAACCCGACCGCATTTTATTTGTCGGCGATTCCGCAGCGGACATGCTGGCAGCAAAGGGCGCCGGTATGCATTCTGCCGGTGTTCTTTGGGGATACCGCGACGAGACGGTTTTGCGTGCTGCCAGTGCCGAATTTATTGCTCAGGCACCGCAAAATATTATTAGCATTGTGCAAAATTTTAAATAAAATATATTATATATTCCATGCAGAAAGGAAGACACCAATGGCACATATTATTCCGTTTCGCGGACTCAGATACAATAAAAACGAAAATCTGACCGCCGTTACCACTCCTCCCTATGACATTATTTCGCCCAAAGAGCAGGAGTCCTTTTATGAACAGTCCGAACACAACGTTATTCGTCTGGAGCTTGGCAAGGAATACGACAGCGACACAACGAACAACAACCGTTACACCCGTTCTGCCGCAACTTTAAATGATTGGATTGACAAACAGGTGCTTTGTTTTGAGGACAAGCCTGCTGTTTACCTTTACGAGGAGATCTTTTCTCTTCCCGGCGGTGAAACCAAATCCTTTAAAGGCTTTATCACTTTGGTGGAGCTTGAAGAGTTTTCTAAAAAGATCGTTCTGCCGCATGAAGAAACTCTCTCAAAAGCAAAAACCGACCGTTTCAACCTGATGGATGCAACGCATGCAAACTTTTCACAGATTTATTGTCTGTATATGGATTCGCAAAAAGTGCTGACAAAGCTGATTGATGAAATCTCCTCGAAACAAGCGGATGTCAGCTTTACCGCATCAGATGGAATCCGCCACAAACTTTGGATTGTAACGGATGAAGCCACCGTCTCGGCAATTCAGACAGGCTTTGCAGATAAACAGCTGTTTATCGCAGACGGTCACCATCGTTATGAAACTGCTTTAAATTACCGCAATAAAATGCGCGAAGAACACCCTGATTATCAAAAAGAGGATTTATTTAATTATGTTATGATGATGCTGGTGGAGATGGATGACCCAGGTCTGGTCGTTCTCCCGACGCACCGCATGGTGAAAAACCTGGAGCACTTTGACGAAAATGAAGTGCTCAAAAAACTTGCAGGAACATTTGCTGCCGAAAAAATTGCAGTGAAAAATGATGCCGCAAAAGAAATGGAAGTTGCTCTCGCCGCGCATACGGAAGAAAAAGTTTTCGCTTTTTATACAGGTAAAGACTATTTCTATCTTTTGACGCTAACCGACAAAAGTGCAATGAAAACACACATTGCGGATAAGTCTGATGCATGGCTTGGCCTTGATGTCGCCGTTCTGCACACCTTGATTTTGGGTGATGTGTTCGGCATTGACATGGAAAATATGGCGAACCAGAAAAATCTGGTCTACACCCGCTACGCCAAGGAAGCGGCAGAGGGTGCGGCAAGCGGCGAATATCAGTGCTGTTTCCTTTTAAATGCCACGAAAGTACGTGAAATTAAGGACGTATCTCTCGCCAATGAAAAAATGCCGCAAAAATCAACCTATTTTTACCCGAAACTGATTACCGGCCTGGTAATGAATAAATTTTAAAAACTTTGGAGGTATCAACATGAAAATATCAAAGGAAGAGGTTCTGCATGTTGCAAAGCTCGCCCGTCTGAATCTGACCGAGGAAGAAACCGAGCGCCTGATGACCGATATGGAAAGCATTATCGGTTTTGCAGATAAATTAAATGAACTGGACACCGATGGCGTTGTGCCAACCGCACATGCCATTCCGATGCAAAACGCATTCCGTGCTGACGAGATAAAAGAATCGTTTGCTCGTGAGGACATTTTAAAGAATGCTCCCGAAACTGACGGCGACGGCTTTTTAATTCCTAAAGTTGTAGAATAACAGACAAATGAAAGAGGTGACTAAAGTGGATTTATATAAATTAACCGCACACGAAATCCGAGACATGATTCGTGAGAAGAAAATTTCCTCAAAGGAGGCAACGCAGTCTGCTATTGACCGCATCCATCAGGTAGAGGATAAAGTAGAAAGTTATGTAACCGTTTTAGAGCAGGAGGCTCTCGCGCAGGCAGAAGCTGTGGATGCAAAGCTTGCCGCAGGTGAGGATGTTGGTGCCTTGGCAGGCGTACCAATGGCGCTGAAGGACAACATGTGCACCAAGGATGTTTTAACCACCTGTTCTTCTAAAATGCTCTATAACTTCAAGCCTCCGTATAATGCCACCGTTGCGGAGAAACTCCAGCAGGCAGGCACCGTTATGCTCGGTAAAGTCAACATGGATGAGTTTGCCATGGGTTCTTCTACCGAAAATTCCTATTTTAAAAAGACGAAAAATCCTTATGATATTACTAAGGTTCCGGGCGGCTCCTCCGGCGGAAGTGCTGCGTGCGTTTCTGCTGACGAGGCATATTTCACACTCGGCTCCGATACGGGCGGTTCCATTCGTCAGCCGGCTTCACTTTGCGGCTGCGTTGGCATGAAGCCGACATATGGCAGTGTATCACGTTACGGACTGGTCGCTTTTGCATCTTCTCTTGACCAGATTGGACCGCTTACCAAGGATGTAACGGACTGTGCTATGGTGTTAAATCAAATTGCGGGCTACGATCCAAAGGACTCTACCAGCGTAAATCTCCGGCATCCCGATTATGAAAAAGCTTTAACCGGTGATATTCACGGCTTGAAAATCGGCGTACCGCAGGAATATTTCGGTAAGGGCATTAGTGAGGAAACTACTGCTGCGGTAACCGCTGCACTCGGCAACATGAAAGCCGCAGGTGCAGAATTTACTGAAATGAATCTTCCTCTTAATGAGTATGCACTTCCTGCTTACTATATGATATCCTCTGCAGAGGCAAGCTCAAACTTAGCTCGCTTTGACGGTGTGAAATATGGTTTTCGTGCAGAAAAATTTGATGATTTAATTGATTTGTACTGCCAGACCAGAAGCGAAGGCTTCGGAGCAGAGGTAAAGCGCCGTATTATGATTGGTACCTATGCGCTGTCCTCCGGTTATTATGACGCTTATTATAAAAAGGCACAGCAGGTTCGCACTATGATTATGAACGATTTTAACAAAGCGTTTGAAACCTATGATGTGTTGGTTACTCCGGCATCCCCCTCTACCGCGTTTGGCATCGGAGAAAAAACCTCCGACCCGTTGGAAATGTATATGGCGGATATTTGTACGGTTTCCGTAAATATCGGCGGTTTGCCGGCCATTGTTATCCCATGCGGATATGATGCAAACGGTCTTCCGATCGGTATTCAGATTATTGGAAAACCATTTGATGAAGCAACTGTGTTAAATGCAGCTTTTGCACTGGAAAAGACTATCACCAAAGTGAAACCGAATCTGTAAGGGAGGACAAAATCGATGAAATACGAAACAGTGATTGGACTTGAAGTTCACGCAGAACTTGCAACCAAAACCAAAATTTTCTGCGGATGTAAAAATGAATTTGGCGGAGAGCCAAATACCCGCTGCTGTCCGGTCTGCACCGGTATGCCGGGCACTCTCCCTGTTCTGAATAAAGCCGTTGTCGATTACGCTATTAAGGCGGGACTTGCCACCAACTGCTCCATTACCAAATACGGCAAACAGGACAGGAAAAACTATTTTTATCCTGATTTGCCGAAAGCATATCAAATCTCACAGTTTGACCTGCCGTTGTGCCAGCACGGCTATATTGAAATTGATGTAAACGGTGAAAAACGCCGTATCGGTATCACCCGTATCCATATTGAGGAGGATGCCGGAAAGCTGATTCACGATGACTACGGAAACGAATCCATGGCGGACTACAACCGCTGCGGCGTGCCGCTGATTGAAATTGTATCCGAGCCTGACCTGCGTTCACCTGAGGAAGCAAGAATCTATCTGGAAACCTTAAAATCCATTTTGGAATATACTGAGGTTTCCGACTGCAAAATGCAGGAAGGTTCTTTGCGCTGCGATGTAAACCTTTCCCTGCGCCCAGCCGGACAGAAGGAATTTGGTACGCGCTGTGAAATGAAAAACGTTAACTCCTTCCGTGCAGCAGTCCGCGCCATGGAATATGAACAAAAACGACAGGCAGAGATTTTGGATGAAGGCGGTATCGTTGAGCAGGAAACACGCCGCTGGGATGATGTCCGCGGCATCAGCACTCCGATGAGAAGCAAAGAGGACGCACAGGATTATCGCTATTTTCCGGAGCCGGATTTGGTACCGATTGTTGTCTCGGACGAATGGGTTGAGGACATCAAAAAGACCATTCCCGAACTTCCCGAGCAGCGCAAAGCACGCTACGTCAACGAATATTCCCTGCCTGAATATGATGCCTTTATTCTCACTTCTTCCAAAAAAATGGCAGATTTCTTTGACGCTGCTGTTGCAGAAGGTGCAACTCCAAAGGCTGTCAGCAACTGGCTGATGGGAGACATTTCAAAAATTCTGAATGAGAAAGAAATGGAAGCAGTAGATATTCCGTTCACTCCGGTTCAGCTTGCAAAAATGATTGCGCTCATTGAAAAAGGTACCATCTCCAACAGTGCTGCAAAAAAGGTGTTGGATGCTATGTTCAACGAACCTGACGATCCGGAAAAATTGGTGGAAAAACTTGGATTGGCTCAAGTTTCCGATGAAGGGGCTATCCTCGGTATGGTAAACGACGTTCTTGCACAAAACCCGCAATCTATCGCAGACTACAAAGCCGGTAAGGACAAAGCCATCGGATTTTTAGTCGGTCAGGTTATGCGCGTTTCCAAAGGCAAAGCAAATCCGCAGATTATCAACAAGCTGCTCAAGGAAGCATTAGACAAAGCGTAAACAAATATTAAAAACGCGGCTTGCGGCGCAGTACCGCGCCGCGTTTCTCTTTGGGAGGACTTATGCATATCAAAGAAATTTACCGCATGCTTTATCGCCGCTTAGATGATATAACGCCGCTGCCGACCGACTGCGGTGCGCTGTGCGGCAAGCTTTGCTGTCAAAGTTCTGAAGCAGAGGAAAACGGAATGTATCTTTTTCCCGGCGAAGAGTCTCTTTTTGATGACTTAAACGGCTTTATCATCACAGACTCTGACTTTACATACGGTATCGGCAAAAGAGCAAAGCTTCTTTGCTGCACCAAACCCTGCAAACGTGAAACCCGTCCGCTTGCCTGCCGCATATTTCCGCTGGCACCCTATTTTCGCCACGGAAGCGCAGTGCGTATGATCATTGACCCGCGTGCTGCAATCTGCCCGCTGACACACCCAATTGCCAAGCCCTATATTGACCGTCTTTTCCGGCTTGAGGTGTGGAAAGCTCTGCGGCTGCTCTCACAATTTTCAGAGTGTGCGGATTTTTTAGAAGCTATGACCGACATTTTAGACGATACCATTGCTTTGAAAGGAAGCTTATCATGATAACAAATGAAACAATCGCCGCTGTTGCCACACCACGCGGAACAGGCGGCATCTCTGTCATCCGCGTGAGCGGAGCACAGGCTTTTTGCGTGTGCGACAAAATCTTTCAGAACCCCAACGGTAAAACCTTGCAATCCGCACCAAGCCATACCATTTTATATGGCCACATTGTCGACGGCGGCAAAACGCTTGATGAAGTTTTGGTTTCTGTTATGCGTGCACCGCACACTTTTACGGGTGAGGATACTGCCGAAATCAGCTGTCACGGAGGTATTACCGTCACCAATGCCGTATTAACCGCTGTTTTAACACACGGAGCAGTGCTTGCGGCGCCGGGGGAATTTACCAAACGCGCCTTTCTAAACGGACGCATGGATTTATCGCAGGCAGAGGCGGTCATTGATGTCATTAATTCTCCCACTGCTCTTGCTCTGGATGTTGCAACACATCAACTTGAAGGCAGTGTTTCCAAAAAAATTGCCGAATTGCGTAATCGTCTTTTGGAGACTGCCGCGCACATCAATGCTGTGGTAGACTATCCCGAAGAGGATATTGACGAAGCGGACGAGCGCGAAACGGCAGATACTCTGCAGGAAGTACTTGATTCTGTAAATATTCTTCTTCAATCTTCCGAGCGCGGCACACTGCTTCGCGATGGGATAAACACCGTTATCGTCGGCCGCCCTAACGTCGGAAAATCCTCTCTTTTAAATGCGTTGGCTGATAACGATCGCGCAATTGTTACAGAGATTGCCGGTACGACACGCGACGTGATTGAAGAACGAGTCAGCCTGTCAGGAGTATGCCTGAACATTTTCGACACTGCCGGAATCCGCGAGACGGATAACCCCGTGGAGGCGCTCGGCATCAGCAAAGCAGAAGAATATTTAAATAATGCAGAGCTTATTTTGTTTTTAATTGATGCGGAAACAGGCGTGACAGAAGAGGATTTGGCAATTGCTCAAAAAATTAAGGACAAAAAAACAATATTGGTTGTCAACAAAACAGATTTAAACGCAGCTCCCGTGCTTTCAGGTCTGGAGCAGCAATTTCCATCTGTATTTGTGTGTGCAAAACAAAAAAGGGGCATAGAACATTTGGCTGAACACATTGAAAAAATGTTCAGTTTGGGCGAAATCTCCGCTGACGGCAACATAACCATTACCAATCTGCGGCACAAGCAGGCCCTCGCCGCTGCCAAATTGCATCTCGAATCTGCTCTTGCCGCTATTTTTAAAATGCCGCTTGACTTAGTAGCCATTGATGTAACCAATGCTATCGAAGCCTTAGGTGAGATAACCGGTCAAACCGTATCGGAGGAAATCGTCGAACGCATTTTCTCGCGCTTTTGTTTGGGTAAATAGTGAAACATCAATGTTTTTAGTATATTGTCCGATTTTTGGCAATAGATTATAATAACAAGATCATCAGAAGCCGATATTCGGCCGGCAGAAAGGGTGAAACGCTTGTCGGGAATCAAAAAACAATCCTTTTTGAAGGGAACCGCTGTTTTGGTAGCGGCAAATTTTTTAGTAAAAATTATTGGCGCAGTTTTTAAAATACCGTTGGCGCATATTTTGAAAGAAGAAGGCATGGCACTCTTTTCCAGTGCGTATAATTTTTACGCCATCTTGTTTGTAATTGCCACAGCGGGTCTGCCCGTAGCGGTATCCAAGATGGTTTCGGAAGCAACTGCAAAAAATAACGAGGCAGAAGCACGCAGAATATTTCATGCCGCCCTTTCTCTTTTAACGGTAATCGGCCTGCTCGGAGCCTGCCTGCTCTTTTTCTGTGCCAAACTTCTGGCACAAGCCGTTGGTTCGGAAAATTCTGCGCTTGGCATTATGTCTATCGCCCCTGCAATCTTTTTTGTTTCCGTACTTTCCGCATTTCGCGGTTATTTTCAGGGGCGCTCCAACATGACGCCGACTGCTCTCTCAGAAGTAGCTGAAGCGCTTGGCAAACTCACAATAGGGCTGGCGCTAGCCTCTCTGCTTTTGCCGACCGGTCTGGTGAATTCCGCTGCCGGAGCCGTACTTGGAGTAACGGCGGGTTCCCTCCTGGGTTGTCTGACCATTGCGACCGTATACTGGATGGATAAGAAAAAGATAACAACCGTCACATTACCGCCGCAGTCGCAGAAAGTTCGTCCTGTACGCGAAATTTTTCTGCGGCTTGCTATGATCGCCATTCCCATTACCTTGGGTGCTGCCGTCTCCTCACTAACCAACTTGATTGATTTATTTATGATTCGTCAAAGATTGGGAACTATTGATGTATCACCCCAGCTCTACGCAAGCCTGTTGGGATATTTCGGACTCTCTGCATCAGATGTAGAAATCGGCATAAGGATGAGTACCAAGGCAACAGAGGTGCTATACGGAGCCTATACCGGTTATGCCATACCAATGTTTAATCTGCCTCTGACGATTGTTACAGCGGTCTCTATGTGCCTGGTGCCGGCTATTTCCGGCGGATTTGCGTTGAAAAACATGAACCGTGTCAAACATCTGACCGAGGTCTCGATACGTCTGACCCTGCTTTTTGCGCTTCCCTGTGCGGCCGGTCTTTCACTGCTCTCCTCTCCGATCCTTGCAGTAGTATATAATAACGCACGTGCGCAAAGTATGCTCTCTATCCTTAGCTGGGCGGTCATTTTTGTGTGTCTGGTTTCGGTCACCACTGCCATACTGCAAGCGTCGGGCCATGTCATGCTTCCAGTTCTTCATATGGCATTTGGAGCTGTTGTCAAAATTATATCCAATTATCTGCTGCTTGCCTTACCGCAGATTAATATTGGCGGCGCACCAATCTCAACCGTACTGTGCTATCTGACCATTGCAATTTTTAACCTTATATCCATCCAGCGAATTATTCAGCCGCAAATCCAGCCGCATAACTTAATCATAAAACCCGCTTTTGCGACTATTGTTATGGGACTTTGTGCATATTTTGGATATCAAGGCATGGCAGCACACCTTGGTGTCCCTAAGGTTTCAATTGGTATCACTTTTCTGCCGCAGGACACTCCCATCACTCCGCTTGCTTCGGATATGTGGATAAAATGTGCACTGTCTTTGTGCGTTGCCATGGCTATCGGAGTTGCCGTTTATGTCCTCCTTTTAGCGTTCACGAAGGCCTTTACTAAGGAGGATATTCTTACCATTACAAAGCGGGATTAGCCGAAAAAGTCCCAAATCACGCAAAAACTCAAAAAACGTTCGGCAAAATAACCAAAAAAATAATAAAATTTTTGGAAATAGGTGAAAAAATTATGAACAAAGGAAAAAAAGACTATACATTTGAAGAATTAATTGGTATAATAAAGATGTTACGTAGTGAGAATGGATGTCCTTGGGATAGAGCGCAAACACATCAGTCAATTAAGGGTAATTTAATTGAAGAAGCATACGAAGCGGCAGAGGCTCTCGACAGTGGAAATAAAGATGCTTTCGCAGATGAGCTTGGTGATGTGTTGCTGCAGGTTGTATTCCATTCCGAAATCGGAGAATCAGAAGGTACCTTTACGATTACCGACGTATTAAATCATGTCTGCAATAAAATGATTACACGTCATTCACATATTTTCGGTTCTGATGAGGCAGAAAGACCCGAGGATGCATTAGACGTGTGGGAAAAAAATAAGCAAAAAGAAAAAGGGCTTTCCAGTGTTTCTCAAAGCATGAAAGATGTATGTCACTATCTTCCCGCCTTGCTTCGTGCGCAAAAGGTTTTAAAAAAAGTAATAAAAGCGGGTTGCAGTTGTGACATCAAAGATGTTGCAGCCAACATATCCAAAAGTGCCGACCGGCTCCAAATGCTTGTTTCTGAAGGTAATGCAAAAGAAACAGAAAAAATGATTGGCGAGATGTTACTGAGCATTGCATGTATCACACAATCGTTCGATTTTAAGGCTGAGGAGCTTTTAAGAGAAGCAACCGACAGTTTTATTACCCGTTTCGAAAAAAGAGAGGAACAAGCAAAAATGGACGTTATTTCTCTTCCGGAACTCTTTTCAAAAGAGTCAATATAAGTCAGGCTCCGTTGCTTCATGGATATTGCGTGAATATTACAATATTATTAAATTTATGTTTCCGTACAAAAAGGAATTTGTCAATTTATAGCGAATATGCTATATAGAATATTATATTTATTTTTAACTTAGGAGGAATTAGAATGAATAAGTCAGAATTAGTTGCAGTATTAGCAGAAAAAGCAGGTGTTACCAAAAAGGATGCAGAAAAAGTATTAGCTTCTTTTGTTGACGTTGTAGGTGACGCTCTTAAGAAAGGTGACAAAATCCAGCTGGTTGGTTTTGGTACCTTCGAAGCTAGAAAACGTGCTGCAAGAACCGGTAAGAACCCGCAAACCAAAGCTGAAATTAAGATTCCGGCTACTACCGTTCCGGCATTCAAAGCTGGTAAAGCTCTGAAAGACATCGTTGCTGGTAAATAAGTTTCTTTATAAAAACATAAAGCGTCTGCTGCAGCAGACGCTTTTTTGTATATTGTCGTTCTTTATCTAAAAAAGGATTGTAACAATACTTACAATCCCCTTTTATTTCATTATATACTTTTCGCCTGATAGGTAGGCTCGCAAGTAATATTAACCCCCAACCGCCGAAATACACGTTCATCCACCACAGACAAGATTACCGACGAGTGAACCTCGCAACCGCGCAGTTTGCTTAACTGTTCCATTGCCATTTCTGCCTTTTCGTCAGTGGCAGCGCAAATAGAGAGCGCAATTAAGGCTTCATCCGTATGCAGGCGAGGATTTCTGTTTCCTAAATGGTCTACCTTTAAGTGCTGAATCGGCTCAATAATAGTCGGTGAGATTAAGTGTACCGTATCTTCAATTCCTGCAAGCTTTTTCAATGCATTCAGCAAAAGTGCGGCTGATGCTCCCAACAGGTCAGATGTTTTACCTGTTACAATCGTCCCGTCCTGAAGCTGCATAGCCGCGGCCGGTGCGCCTGAAACCGCTGCCTTTTGCATTGCCGGTGCTGTGACAGGGCGATCATGTACGGTAATGCCTGCTTTGTTCATTAAAATTTCCAGTTTCATCACTACGTCTTCACTGACCAAACCCTTACGCTGCCCGCAAAGAGCAGCATAGTAACGCCGCACAATCTCTTGACGCGATGCCTCCTGAGTCACTTGATCATCTATAATGCAGTTGCCCGCCATATTAACTCCCATATCAGTAGGTGATTTGTAGGGACACTCCCCCACAATCCGTTCAAACATAGCACGCAGGACAGGAAAAATCTCCACATCGCGGTTATAATTAACCGTTGTTTCTCCATATGCCTCCAAATGGAACGGATCTATCATATTTACATCATTTAAGTCCGCCGTTGCTGCCTCATAAGCCAAATTAACCGGATGCTGCAGCGGCAGATTCCAAATCGGAAAAGTTTCAAACTTTGCATAGCCTGCCTGTATCCCTCGTTTATGCTCATGATATAATTGTGACAAACAAGTTGCCATTTTTCCGCTGCCCGGTCCGGGAGCAGTTACCACTACCAATTCTCTGTCAGTTTCAATGTATTCATTTTTACCATATCCCTCATCACTAACGATTTTAGGAATATCAGAAGGATAACCTTCAATCGTATAATGGCGATATACCTTGATCCCAAGCGCCTCCAAACGTTTCTGAAACGCTTCTGCCGTGGGTTGTCCCTGAAAGCGTGTCAACACCACGCTGCCAACAAAAAGGCCGATATTACGGAAACAGTCAATTAAACGCAAGACATCAATATCATAAGTAATACCCAAATCACCGCGCAATTTATTCTTTTCAATATCTGCCGCGTTGATAGCAATAACAATTTCAACCCGTTCTTTCAGCTGCAGCAGCATCTTCAGTTTACTGTCCGGTTGAAAGCCGGGCAAAACCCGCGAGGCATGATAATCGTCAAACAACTTTCCCCCAAATTCTAAATACAACTTGCCGCCGAATTGCGATATTCTCTTTCTGATATGTTCCGACTGCATCTGCAGATAGCGCTCATTATCAAAGCCTATTTTTTGCACAAAACCGCTCCCCTTCCCTATCAATCCATTCTTATTTATTATACAGGAAAATTTAACGTGTTGCAAGGCATAATCTGCTAAATTATGATAAATTTTGCAAAATTTCAGTGCAAATAAAAAGGCGCACAAAAAAGCTATTCATCCCCATGCACAATTGGCTTGTATAACAAAAATACCGGAAGAATTTCATCTCCCGGTATATGTACATATGATATGCTACCTGCAATCTTCCCATTTAACTTCAATACCTTTATCGTTCAGGTAATAGTTATGCGTTACCGTTGCCTCAAGCACGGCGACATAATACCACTTATCCTTTTCAAGGTCGCTAAAAGGATTAAACTCCAACGATTTCACATAGGATTCTGACGGATTTCTGCCCAAGAGCTTATTAATAACTGTCATAACCTCTGCTCGGGTTATCTCGTTTTCGGATCTGTATGTTTCATCCTCATAACCGTCTAAAAACCCGGAAGCATATAAGCTTAATATGTTGTCATAAGCCCAATGTGTACTTTCCAAATCGGAAAATGGGTTTTCAACATTCGCCTTTTTGAGCTTTGCAAAACGACTGATAAACGCAGCAAATTCCGCCCTCGTCAGATTACCAGAAGGTTTAAATTCTCCATTCGGGTATCCGTAAATAATATCTTTATCCACCATATATTCAATGTCGTGTGCTGACCAACGTCCGTCTGTCACATCCGAAAATACCTTGCCGCTTGCAACAAATGGTTTTTCATATTCATGATTTACAATCCGGTATAAAATGGAAGTAATTTCTTCCCGGGTAATCAGTCCATCCGGCTTAACGCTTCCGTCAGGGTATCCGTTAATATAACCAACGTGTGTCGGATGCTCGTTTCCAAAAATGTCCTTTGTATATTTTCTGGTGTTATCAATTGTTTTTTTGCCACCGCCTCCGCCGCTGCTTACCACATTAGGAACCGTATAGCGATAGAGTCCAGTCTTGCCATAAACACCATACCAGCAATTACTCGGATTGTCATTTTTACACTCAACACATTTTCCGCACGCGCTGAAATACACTGTCTTAATGGTTATTGCCCCATTTAACGTCATTTCCTCACCGCCGTACCTTTTTCTGACGGTGTTATTCTGATCCGTTGGATCACTTCCGTCTAAGGTGTAATACAGGAAAATGTTATTATCATCCGGATAATCGTTTAAAAGAGTAAATTTTGTGCCCCTGCCAAACTCTATCTTATCACTGCCAAGTGATGTTTTCGGAATTTCAAGGTGCACAAATTCAATGGTATGCGAAAAATCACTGCCCGCAATCCGTCCGTCCGCATCCTCCAACCACGCTGTAACCGTAATATTATTCATAGAGGAGTTTACCATAATCGGCGCCGCGTTGTCATAAACAAATGTATTGGTTGCCGCACCGGTTCCGTCTGTTTTGGTATAACTGTAAAAATAGCATATCTGGGCATTTTGATTTTGCGTCAGCAGCTTAATGCCATTTGCATACTCTCCGCTGTCCAAAACATCAGCACTGATGCGGGGCACGTCATAGGGATTCGCAATATATACACTCCCTGTTGCCGCACTGTCCGACTCAATAATATAATAATGTATGGTATTTTTACTTACCTTGCCTGTGGTGTCATTTTTAACATATGCCTTGAAAGACATAGTACGTGTAATATCGCGCTCCTGCCCAACATAGCGAAAATCCCCTGCATCACCATTGGCACGATACCATATGGTATAGTTTTCATCAGACGGTGCGCGGTCATCCAACTTAATTTTTGTAGTCGGCGCATCACTTTTCACATAACGTCCCGATGGCAAAGTGATAATTGGCGCAAGCGGAACAAAATGGTATACATAGCTTACAGCTGCACTGTATATGCCGTCTTTTTCACTTCTTATCTGCAAAATGGTGTCTCGCCTAATCTTAATGGCATTACCGTCATAATCTGACCAAACAGCAGCATTATCCGTTTTGTACTGAATATTATCACCATTATTCAGAGAATAAAGCTGTATATGCAGAAAATTATTGTCCGCATCTGCTTTTATTTCTTCATATTCACCCGTCTCCTTGTCCGCGTAAGGAGATGCCAGCGTATCTGCGTTGACGCTGAAATTGTAAATATATCTGTTGGCTTGGCTTTCCAGTCCGTCAAGCTCCGCTAAAATATTCAGCTCTGCCGGAGCAGCAATTGTGCCGATATTCATTACACCTAAAGAATTGGTGCAGTTTTTGTCACGATATGCATTGCCGGTGGATGTATCAAGATAAAAATTCCCTTCCGCACATAAAAATTCATTATGAAAGCCGTTAATTTCATATTTTACTGTGCATTCCTTCACAGCCGATACGGGAACCAACGGGAGCTTATCTCCGCCGATGACCGCAGACGGCGCAGCTCTTGGTGCCTCGGGTGTTACAGTATATTCAAATATACCAATATCGCTCTTGATACCAAATATATTGACAGCAACCGCCTTTATAACAGTTCTCCCTTTTACTTCTATCGGCTGCCCGTCATATTTTATTGTTCCTGTCGTATTTGGTATCGGATCCTCCAAAAATGCCCCGTCATAACTTACGGTATAGAAAATATCCGTTCCGCTCAAAACAGGCATAAACTGCGTTTCAAAACCATTATCATCCCCGATTCTTCTAACATAATTTCCCGGCGCAAGCGTCATAAGAGGTTTTACCGGTTTTTTGGAAACAATATCATAAGAATGGGTCACCACACTTGAATAGCGGATATCGTCCTTCTTGATAAC
The DNA here is from genome assembly GCA_934438075.1 of uncultured Clostridia bacterium. GTDB lineage: Bacteria > Bacillota > Clostridia > UBA1381 > UBA9506 > RGIG1666. The sequence continues at coordinate 31,457 of CAKSBF010000005.1, forward strand.
CGCTGAAATAACGGTATATTTCGTAATTTTAATGATTGCGGTATCATTATCTGCCCGCACACGCGTGGTGCTGGTTCGCGGATCACTGCCGTCGGTGGTATAATAAAGGGCAAAACGTTCGGGATGTCCCCCATCATTTTCCTCTCGATAGATGGAAATTTCCGATGCATTGGTAAACTGTGTGCTTTCCGGGGAGAACCTCGGCGGAAGCGGTTCAATCCGATAGGTAAAGTCATAAATGCCGCCTCGGTTTCCATTCTTATCAAATGCTCTCGCCTTAATATCTGTATCCTCATCGATTATAAGCGTTTGGCTGTACTCCGTCCATGTAACGCCGCCATCCTTGCTGTATTCTATCTTATACTCCGGATTATTAGCCGTAAGCGTAACATTTACACTGCCCTTGTAAACACCGGACGGGTAAAAGGCGTCAACTCCATAATCATTATAGCTTTTAAAAATATAATAATAGGAGGAAATGCCACTGTAAAACCCATCATATAATGAAACGGCACGAAGGGTTGCATCTCTCACAAGAGTGATAACTCCGGAATATTCCATACCATTGGTAATGGGGTCGCTGCCGTCCAGACTATAATAAATCTTTGCGCCTACAGTTTCGCACGAAAGAGTAATGTCTATCTTTTCATCATACTCACCGGAGGCATGATCCGCCGTTACCTTAGCCGGTCTTATCCCCAGATAGTACTCTGCAACCTCCGAAAACTCGCCCGTCTTGCTTGTAATGAGACGTATTGTCTTTTTGGAGCTGATAGCGATTGCCGGGTTACGCTTATCCATCTGCACCCATTCCGTCTCCGGATCTGTGCCGACAGTGATTGTTTCTGCTGAAAGATCGCCAAAAGTGTAATATATTTCATTCTCTGCGTCAATCACATTACCCTCGTCATATGTACTTTTATCAGAGATATATACCGTAAAAGCATTATAATCACTATAAGAATTCGGTATCAATTTTTTCGTGCCATTACTGTCCACAAAAAGGTACGGCGCCTTCGGCAATATTTTATACTCGAAATTTACCATATTGCTTTGTTTACCGTCTGTACTGCGCTTTGCATAGCAAATAATATTGGTAGTGGTTTCAATCTCTATCGCAGCAGTATATTTTTCAAAGGTTGCGCCGCCGTCAACAGAATACCATATTTCACAACCCTCTTCAGCCGTAAGACTGACGGTCTGCTTTTCGTTATAGCTTCCCGGAAGCGGGTTTGCAGTCGGTACGGACGGTTTTGATTTATCTTTGATAATAATGCTGTGGTAACCCCCATTTACGGCAGTATATGCAAAGGTTTGCTTATCCAGCTCCTCAGATTGATTCTTTGCAAACAGCTCCAAACTTTCGCCGTCGCTGCCGGTAGTATCAAAAAAAACTTCTGTGCTGCCCGTTTTTTGCGGAACAAGCGATAGTTTGCAAAGGTTATACCAAAGCTGATAATCTGGCTTTGCAGGATCATCCTGCTTTTGCGGAACATAGCCGCCGCTGAAAAAGACAGTAATTGACGCTGATTTATACGTTTTGCCGTTTATCCTTTTACTGCCGGTTTCATGGCGATATACATAATATCCCGGTTCCGTCGGCGCCTCCACTGAACCGCTGCCTGTTTCCACCGAACCGCTGCCGCTGGTTTCTATTTCCGTACCGGGCACCGTATAGTCAATCGGGGCAGAAGTGCCCGAAGCATAATCAAAATACGCCGAATCAAAATATATAGTCAGCGTATAACCGTTCATATCATACTGCGGCTCCTTATGTACGCCGTTATCATAATCTCCCTTATTCGGATTATCTACCGCAAAATACAATTCCGTATTTTCATTCATATATACCGTACTGACATCGGGCGTTGAACTTGGATTTTTTCCCTGTGCATGCAAATATGCTGTGCGCTGCGCTTTACTGCCTGTGTCTGCATAAGTAAAAATTCCCGGAAGGTACGAACAGAGCATTAAAACACTCAACATCAGGGGCATAAATTTTTTTCGTAGCATAATCCGTAATCTCCTTTATGGTAAGATATCAATCAATTTAATAAAATCATCATACTGAAATTTTAAACTCCTTTTTCAGAAAGCACAAGCGGAAGGGCTTGTACCTTCTGAAAGAGGGGCGGAAAACTCCGCCCATGAGACTGAAAATTGAAAACAGACAGCCTGCACTTGCGGATCTCTCCGCAAATGCCCTGCTATCCTTAATTTTTAATTGTATTAGTTATCCCAGGAAACGAGCACATACGCTACGTCTCTCGAATCAATTTTACCATCACGGTTTAGGTCATACTGTGCATATTCCGGGTGGTTTGCAGCGTCAAGACCGCTTACACCGAAATATGATACAACTGCCGAGAGGTCATAAATGTTAATTTTATTATCTTTTACAATGTCGCCGGCAAGGAAGTTACTTGTTTTCGGCGTGCCCACGCCAGCTTCAATGCGCTCTGCTGTGCTCTTGACATTGTTCCAGAAATTCAAGGTTTTGTCGCCGGTCATATTTACTGTGTAGCGGGCGGTTCTGTAACCTGCGCCCGATACCGTTACCGTATAGGTCTCATTTTCCGAAAGCTCAGCGCTAAATTTATATTCTGCCGTATTATCCAAATATTGATTGTACACGACACCGGTTCCTGCATCGCTGCCAAGGTCTATAACAATATCATCCGTAAGGTCACCGCCGGAAATAACTGCCTTCATTTGCTGATATGCTTTCACTTGATTTTCAGCAATGTTGTTAAACACAATGTTAACAGAAAGGTTATATTTTGCGGTTTCCAAAGTTCCTGTCACACCTGCGCCAAGAACTACCTTACCCGTTGCTGCTGTTGCCGCAGAATCAAAGCTGTCTACGATGTTGTTTGCCGCTTTAGCCGTATGTGCCTTTGCGCTTGCAGCATTAAAGGTATAATCTCCGATACCGGTAATGGTAACTGTTGCAAGTTTAATCTTCTTACCGGTTGCATCAGCGTAATTTTTGCCATCCATGTTAAGTCCATAGATATCATTTGCAGTGTCTTGAGTCATTTTCACATTAACAGCCGGAGTTACCTCATAAGAAACATTTCCGCTGCAATCAAATTTCCACTCTGAGGACATAAACCGATTAATCACCCGATCGTTCCCGCCATAAAGCACAAGGTCATAGGTTGCAGTTTTACCGCTGATTACTTCGTTTTCCAGCTTTGCTTCCAAGTTGGTTGCTATCTCCGAAGCAGCCGGATCAACCGCAGGATATTCTACATAATAGGTTGAGAAGGAAGGTGCTGTGAAAGTAATGCTCTTGCCGTCCCCGGAAACGCTTTCTACTGTAATGTCTACCGGCTGAGCGCCGTCCTTAATATGTTTTACAATCGGCGTTTCTCCACTTTTAACAGCGCTGCCGAGGTCGAGCGTAACCTGCTGATTTTTCACATCAACAACTGTTGTTGTTCCGCCCACAGTTTTTACAACTTTAATGTCATACATTTCCGCTTTGTTGTCTACATCCTCTTTTTCCGGAATAACCGTTTTGTCCGCTGCAGAAGGCTCGCTGACAACAACTTCATATACTGCGTTTTCATCGCCTCTGAAGTCTATGCTATCATCTGTTTTAAGATTTCTCTCCAAATTGTTCAAAGTAATGGTCGTGCTGACTGCCTCTGCCTTATTGATAACCTTTGCGGAAGATTTACCGGCTACATACATGCTGCCATCTTTTTTCAGCGCATAACCGTCAGCGCAATAGCCAGAAACATCGGCTGTGAATGAGCCACCCGAAATAGCACCGAAATTAACGTCTTTTTGTTCTTCTGTACGCTTGTCTACAAAGTTGCCAACTATAGTTCCGTTTTTGATGATAAGGTTAAAATCATCTTGCAAGTCGGCAATTTTTCCACTGTTTGAAAATTCAACTTTACCTTTTATTGTACCGGTCATATTTTCGTCAAGTGTAACGCTTACCGATGGATAAGGTTTAAACGCGCAAACATCAAACGCAGTCCTGCCGGTTGCCGCCGTAATATTTGTGTTACCGGTCATAACCGTATGTCCGTTGTTGTTTGAAATAACAAAATGCGGATTATGTATCGAAGCGCCTTTCTCGTTACCGTCAAGGTTCATATCTTCTAATGTGAGATTACTGTAATTCTGAATAAGCATCATTACGCCATAATTCCATTTACTGCCGCCGGAACCCCATTGTGCTTTTTTGGATGAGCGAATTGTACCATGCTTAAATGTAATATCAGGCGCAACATAGTTTCCCTTTTCATCTTTCTGTGCAAGGAGCTGAAAACCATTTGTTTCACTGCCGCCGGAACCAACAAGCACACCGTCAACCGTATATGTGAAGCCACCGAAGTCAATTGTGAGGTTGCTTATGGGGTGAGCTGCGGAATTAATGATAATGCCGTCACCGTTAGCATCTTTAAGAAGCGTTACCGTGTCGCCGCTTTCCGCCGCTTCAACTGCCTCTGCAAGGGTTGAGAAATATTTAACACCGTTCTTTGCTTCCACAGCTGATACAACCGGCTGAAGCTTACTTTCGTCATTCTCCGCTTCGTCCAATGCACCGCTTTTGTCCGTGAATACACATTCACCTACTTTAGCAACATAAACAGGCTCTTTTCCATCAACCTTTATCTCTGCATAAGGGTTTCCGGTACCGTGGTTATTAGGCTCTGATGCAAGCAATCCAAGCGGGCAGTCGTTGTCATTAGCGTCTACATCATTTAACTCAAGTTTCCCCCACGTGCTTGCAACTACAGCAGGTTTGCCGCTTATCTTAAATTTGGAGTTTTCAATTTTAGCATTTACAGGTTCCGATGCTGTTTCGGCGTAAAGCTTAACTCCCTTCGCACCTGTAAATATGTTTTTCGTTCCGCTAACCGTGGTGTCTCCTCCGTATAACCAGAGGCAATAATTATTTTCATTGTTAAAGGTACAATCTTTATACTCGGTTTTGCCGTAAAAGTTATTGCAGCATCCATTCGGGAACGTGCAGTTTTCATATGTAACTACGCCGTCTTTTTCTTTTTCCCTGTTCCTCAACGTCGAAATAAAGTAATTGTTTCCATGATCTAAATCGGCTACCCATTTACCAGCCGGTCTTGAACAAATAAGATTGGAATAGTTAATATACTTTAATGCACTTCCCTGAGGGCCAAGTGCTGTATACTCATCAGTATCAATGACTATTTCCGCACTCTCATCTGCACCGACAAAGTTAACTACGGTGACTTGAGCGTTGGTTTCACCGTTAACCTTTACAGGAGAAAACCAGCCTTTTCCGGCTAAATTTACTTTTCCGTAAATTTTATAGGTGATTGAACCGTCATTATCCTTGTCTTCAGCAGCCTCAACAGCTTCGGCAATTGTAACATAAGCTTTGTCGGTACCGATTTCATATATATCGGTATCGCTGCCCGCAAATGCCGGAATTGCCATTGTGCCGAGCACCATTGCAGCAGACAAAATGCCTGCCAAAAGCTTTTTTCCTTTCATAAATCATATCCTTCTTTCTTCTTTAATTTACGCACCGGAACCGAAACCACGGCTCCGGTACATGTAAATGCTTTCACACAAAGGCTTATTAAACCTATGGTATCTGATTAGTTATCCCAGGAAACGAGCACATATGCTACGTCTTTGGAATCAATTTTACCATCGCGGTTTAAATCATACTGTGCATATTCCGGATGGTTTGCAGCGCTGAGACCGCTCACGCCGAAATAAGATACCACAGCTGAGAGATCGTAGAGGTTAATAATGTTATCTCTCACAATATCACCGGCAAGGAAGTTGCTTGTTTTCGGCGTACCCATACCGTTCTCAATGAAGTCTGCCGCACTCTTAACATTGTTCCAGAAATTCAAGGTTTTGTCTCCGGTCATGTTCACTGTGTAACGAGCGCTTCTGTAACCTGCCCCCGATACCGTTATCGTGTATGTCTCGTTTTGCTGTAAAATGCCGTCAAGCACCAGCTGATATTTACTGTTTGTGTAGCTGACAACAGAAGAAGAATCGCTGCCCAGCTTATAGGTATTATCAATGTTTCCGCCTTTTACGTTGACAGACATAGCCTGATAAGCGCTTTCATTGTTAGAAACTGCATTTGGAAAATCAATGTTAACTGTCAGTCTTGCCTTTGCAGTTTCGATATTATAATTCATGATTGCAGAAGGTAATGTGGTGATTTCTACCGCCAGGTTATCGTTGGCAGACTTACGATACATTTTAATATTATCTGTCTGGAAGGAACCGCTGCCAACACCCGTAACAATCAAAGTCGCCAGTTTCACAGACGGCTTACCGTCTATAACTACAACAGGTGCTTCCGAAGAAGCATTAGCCGAATTTCTGTTTACACGATATTTTGCCGCTGTCTCTTCATATGCCACATCAAAACCTTCTGCCGCAGCAAATTCCATGCCGGAGGTTCCGGTTTTGCTAAAGGAAAACTCACCTGATTTAAAATCTTTAATGACTGCCTCATTATCTGCACTGATGTAAAGGTCATATTTTGCAGTAAACGGTTCTGTTGCGCTCACTTCTTTAAAGCCGAGAACTGCGCTTCCGGCAGGAACATTTTGTCCGAGAATTACTGCAAAATCGGAGAACTTGGCAACTGTCAGACCAATGTGTTCCTCGTCAATGACTGTAAACGGCATTTCCGCTGCTACACCGTCATGATAGCGAATTACTTTTTCTGCCTTAGAAGAGTCCTTAACCGATACGGTTACAAGAACCGGAACATCAACTTCTTTAATATGATTGTTTGCCGCATCTTTAAGCGAAACATCAAAGTAAAGAGCTTTTACGCTCTCCGGCTGCTGCAAGGTTTCGGAACTGTCCAGTTTGGTTACACTAAGGGTTGCTACACCATCGGATACCGATTTGGCGACAATAACCGGATCGGTTTCGTTGTCTTTTGCCACCAGCGTTGCAGAAGTTGTTTTGTCTATAATCTGCTCCATTTTACCTGCTGAGATTTTTTCCTTTTCTTCTGTTGCGAGCGACTTTACAATCTCAGCTACATCACTTGCGTCATCTTTTATGATAATCTTGTCAATAATGGCAACCTTCTCCGAATCGGTCAGGTTTTCATTATCCTTAACAGATTGAGCGGATTTTACTGTGTTTCCGTCCAGATAGTTACCGTTTCCTATGCATTCGTCAATCTCGCTTTGTTCTATACCGTTGGAATAAATTGTTTTAACCCCGTTAACTGTCGCATCATAGAGATGTTTAATGCCTTCCGGTGTTCTGTTATAATAATTACCGAAAGAGCGAATACTTTCTGTAACATCCTCACCACACAGGGTTGCCGAGGTTATTGTTGCACTGCAGCCGGAAATATAATTCTTTTGTCCCAATTCATCATGTGCCACGCCAACCAGCGCACCGAACTCCGTTTCGTCTCCGGGATCCAGGTTTGACAAATTGTTGTCCAGCGTGATGCTGCCTTCATAACTGCAATTTTTCAAAGTATTGCCATAATGCAGAATGCCAAGCAAACCTCCGATATCGCACGTACTGCCGCTTACGTCAATGCGTACGTTACAATCCGCTATCGTAATATTTCCTTCTCCCATAAATCCAACCAGACCGCCGATATACGTTCTATATTTCTCGCTTTTCGCTTTCACATAGCTGCCCGGGTTTGCAAGAACATTTACATTTGTGATATCGGCATATGCATTCTTACCGAACGCGCCGCCGACATATGCATACCCGTTTACGGTAATGTCGCCGCTTACAGTAATGTTACTGTAGGTTGACGTATATGGAGTTCCGGCAACAACGCCTACATCCAGATAGCCTGTTATATCAGCATTGTTAATGTTAAAGTTTTTTACTGCTCCCTTTTCAGTAAAACCAAAAAAACCGACATCGCTGGTCCATCCGTTACCGGCTTTCAGATTGCTGATGGTATGACCATCACCGTCAAATATACCTTGAAAAGTATTGCCGGACCTTCCGATCGGCGTCCACTCTTCCCCTTGCAAATCAATGTCATCCGTCAGTTTAACCGTCTTGCCCGCGTAAGTTGTCCCGGCATTAACGTTTGCTGCAAATTCTTTAAGTTCTGCAACATTGCTGATTTCAATAAGGGTTGGATCCTCACTTTCTTCAGCAAAAGCCACAAAACCGGTAGTGCTTAAAAGCATAGCTCCTACCAAGATGGCAGATAAAAGCTTTTTACCTTTCATAAATTGTGTCCCTCTTTCCCTAAAATGTTTTTGTGTTTTTCGGTTCCGCCCCGTTAGGGCTGTTCTCTCCACCCAAACCGTATTACACTCTTTTAAAACTTATATTTTAATCCGGTCTGACCGGTTATTTGTCACCCTTTGCGCCTGATATGGCTAATCTATTTCATTAAATCTGCCAGTCTTGCGCACATCACGGCAACCTCGGCACGCGTTGCATTTCCTTTTGGATTTACCAGTCCGTCAGCGCCCTTAATAATGCCTGCCTGCACCATGGAAGCCATTGCGGTCTTTGCATAATCTGAAATATCGCCGCTATCAACAAACATCTCCAACGCACTCAAATCTGAAGTTTCAGCAATATATTCCTTTGCAAGAAACGCACGATAGGCAAGCGTAATCAAGTCCTGTCTGGTTATGCTGTTTTCCGGCATAAAGAATTCACCGCTGCCCTGTGCAATTCCGGCCGCTTTTGCACTGCCGATTGCCTTGTAATAATAGGTACTTTCCGAAACATCCGCAAAGTTTTCCGAAAATTCGTCCTGTACATCCAACATTCTTGTAAGAATCAACATAAAATCTCCGCGCTTAATATGATTGGCCGGAGCAAACTCCGTATCGCTTACCCCACTGATAATGCCTCTATCTTTCAATGTATAAATGGCTTCCCTTGCCCACGCATAGTTTCCAATATCAGTGAAACCCTCCGCTGCGGCAGGTTCACTTGGTGTAACAGGTTCAGATGGTGTAGCAGGCGTTGCCGTACCTCCACCGCCGGTACCTCCGCCGCCTCCACCGGTTCCGCCGCCTCCGCTGCTGTCAGCATTGGTCTTGGCGCTTGCCACATTAGAAAATTCTCCGGTACCGGCGGCATTCTTGGCAGCAATCTGAACATAATAAGTCGTATCTGCCGAAAGTCCTGTAATCGCAACACTGGTCGCACTCTTATCTGTGACATTTTCCGTAGATGAAAGCTTTGTGCTGCTTGTACCATATTTTACAATGTAACCCGTGATGCTGTCGTCTGACGGTTTCGTCCACGATATGGTTATCCTTTTGTTACCACCGGTAACGGAAGGAGCAGCCATTTTATCAGGAACACTCACCTCGTCCGGCAAGTCTGCAAACACCGCCAAATCATATTTATCTACCTTACCATCGCGATTAAAATCAGCCGCCTCACTATATTCACCATTTTTAATAAATTCCTCTGCCAGCGTTCTATCGTCAGCATTGACCAGCATATCAGCGTTTACGTCCCCCGGAATGAAATCAGCATTGGAAAGGGCAATGCTGTTTTCAAAATTAACTCCCGTCTTTTTATAAGAAACATAACCGATTCCTGAGAGTTCAACCGTATAGGTATCATCTGCAAGCACCATGCTTTCCACCAGAAACGATGGTGTGCTGCTCGTACTGTCACGATGTCCTCCCTTGGAAACAGGCACATTGTTAAGGACAGTATACACCGTATAGCCGGGCGTTTGTTCACTCGTCAGTTTCAGTTCTATCCCGCTGCCCTTATAGCCTTCTTCTTCGCTCCCCGCTACAAAATCGGTCACCTTATCCATTTTCAGCGTGATCAAAGCCTTCTTGCCCTCGTTTGCTTTGCTGCTCGCCGTTGCCGTTTGGCTTTTACTTTCCGCCGCATGCTTTTCAACACCGTCAACACTGCAATAAATATCATCAAGTTCTGCCGTTTTCAGCGTCACCGTTTTTCCTGCCTCGCCCGCAAAGGTAAGAATAAATAAATCTTCCTCCTCGCCAAAGCTAATGCCGTCTTTTGATATTACACTTGTCATGAACGACTTCTCCGCATTGGCGGAAGCCGCATTCGGAGAAATTAAAACACAGGCAGGCGGATTGTTCTCCCCTTTTAAAAACTGTATAGATTTATAATTTAAATCCCCCTCAAACGAAAGAGCCATCTGAGCGATATTTATCTTTCCTGCGGCGCCCTTTACGCCCACTTTAATTTTTGACTCGCCGGACAAAGTGGTCAGATTGCTCTCAGTAACATCCGTAAAAATTACCTCAATGTTTTCAGTGCTGTTTGCAAAAACAGGCATCACCGAAAAAGCCAGACACACAGCTAAAACTGGTGCCAAAAATTTTGCTGCCCATGAAAATCTCATTGTTAAAACCATTCCTTTCCTAAATATAAATTTCATTATCTCAAACCACACGAGTTCACTTTATGATCTGCCCAATTAATATAGAATAGATAAATTCAAGCTGAAGCTGCGACTTGTCTGTTTCTCCCCATATTGCATAATCTAAAACGGCAGATATAAACAAATAAACCAGCGGGCGCAGCGCCTGCTCATCACAGCGCAAAATTACGGCCAACTCGTGAGCATATCTATCATAAATATAATTCAAATCTTTTCCCTTTTCACGCATCTTTTCTCCGTAAACAGGACTCGCCGCCATTTGGTAAATAAACCTCAGTTCTTCCCGATAGCGGCTTATTTCATTCAGACAATTAGAAAAAAATTTACGCAAGTCACCCATAGCGACAAAAACATACCGAAATATATCATCGGTTACTCTTCTCAACCCATACTCCGTAGATTCACAGATAATGTTTGTCTTATCTTCAAACCAATAATACAGAGTTCCCTGAGCAAGTCCCGTTCCTCTGCACAATTCTCTTATCGTTATATTTTCCAGACCGTGTTTAACAAGGAAGGAAAATGTTCTTTCCAAAATTTCCTCTTCGTTCATTTGATATGTAGCCACCCTCGTTGCTATCACCTCCGCTCTTTTGGAACAACTGTTTTATTTTACTGCAAAAACCTTTACCACATAATCTGTATTATGTGGTAAGCAAGATAACTTTTTTGCAAAAGTTGAAAATAAAATAGGGCGACAACAAATAAAATAGTAAAATCTATATAAAAAAGCGCGACAAAACAGATCAATGCAAATTTTGTAACAGCATTGGTCTGTAAATCACGCTTTTTTTGTGCATATTGATAAATTTTGAAAATCCGCCGATAAATAATTGACAATTTATTTTGCCGGTGCTATAATATGGATATGTATTTACGGATATTTTCAGAAAGATTTTACCACATAATACAGATTATGTGGTAAAATCTTTTTTCAGTAACGCAACAACCCCAATTGCTGGATTTGTCTGCGATGATTTTCACCCGTTTCCATTGTATAAATACGCGTTGTATTTACACTTGAATGTCCGAGAATATCTGCCAGACGCACAATATCCTTTTGTAGAGAATAAAATGTTCTTGCAAAAAGATGACGAAGGTTGTGCGGAAATCCCTTTTCCTTTGCCACTTTCGCTTTTTCGCACAAATTTTTCATTAACTTCCATATGTTTGTTCTGTCCAGCGGATTTCCGTTTTTAGAAATAAAAATGCTGCCGTGTACTATTTTTTGCTCCGTCGCATATTTTTTCAACAAACGACAAAGGTCATTTGGAATAATAACAATTCGCATTTTTCCTTTTAAATTAATATCAGCACGTCCCAGCTGCAATGCAGATACCGTAATATAACGCAATTCAGAAACACGTATTCCGGTAGCACATATCGTTTGCATGAGAAGATAAAGTTTACGGTTACCCTTCTTTTTCGCCGTCGTTAATAATCGTTCATATTCTGCCTTCGAAAGCTCTTTTTCTCGGCTTGCAAAAATTTGTCTTTGAATCTTTATTGTTTTCACTTTTAATGCAAATTGTTCACTGAAATCAAAAAAGCTGTTGAGCGAGGATAAAATTGAGTTTACGCTTGCCGGGGCATATTGATTAATGAGCCGCTCCTTATATTCCAAAACTTTTGTTTTACAAAGTTTCTCTCCATCCAGCCATCGTGAAAAAACTATAATATCACGAATATATTTCTCAATGGTTGCGGTACTTTTTTCTTCATTTATTAAATGCATTTTAAACTCTAAAATTTGCTCGTTGGTTATTTTCTCCATTACTTAACAACTCCTTCTTAGGTATATCACAAAGATTTAACTACAGGCCTTTACTGCGCAATAGTTATATTTTAATGATGTTTTAATATCATGGCAAGTGCATCTTACAATGTTATTATCTTACTGCATACAAAGTAATATACCACGAAGCTGCTAATCTTTTGCAATTGATGGGAGTTTAACTTTGGATATAAACAGAAAAAATCCGCGGCAAAATGATTTTTGCCACGGATTACATTAACGTTTTATCAGAACTTCGGACGCGCCGTATAGTGCGTATGCAACAACTCGTGGGATTTATGCCCGCACGGTTCACCGAGGAACTCTTCATACAGTTTTTTAATATACGGATTTTCGTGCGATTTACGCAGCTCCAGCGAACGATCTTCATCATAAATAGCTTTCGCTCTTGCTTCCTTCAAATTAATTTCCGAAAGCACCTTTGAAGACTGAATCGGCTGACCGCCGCCTGTCACACATCCGCCCGGACATGCCATAATTTCAATAAAGTGATAATCCGCTTCGCCGTTTCTCACTTTTTCCAGCAGTGCCCGCGCATTTCCCAGTCCGTGCGCAATTGCAACCTTCACATCCATATCACCGATTTTCACAGTCGCCTCTTTAATGCCTTCAATACCGCGAACAGCAGTATATTCTACTTCATCAAACGTCTTTCCTGTCAAAACCTCAGACACAGTACGAAGCGCCGCCTCCATAACACCGCCCGTAGCGCCAAAGATAACTGCCGCGCCGGTTGCAGCCTCTCCAAACGGATGGTCAAATCCGGAATCAGCCAGACGTACAAAATCCATACGTGCCTCTTTAATCATTTTTGCCAACTCACGTGTAGTCAAAACAGCATCAACATCTGCCAAACCTGTTCCTGCAAGTTCTTCTCTCTGGCGCTCAAATTTTTTCGCAGTACACGGCATAACCGACACAACATAAATATCTTTCGGATCAATGCCCTCTTTTTCTGCATAATAAGATTTAATAATAGCCCCAAACATTTCATGCGGTGATTTTGCCGTAGAAAGATTGTCCAGCATATCGGGGAAATTGTGTTCGCAGAACTTTACCCACCCCGGACTGCAGGAAGTAATCATAGGCAGAGTCCCGCCATTTTGCAAACGCTGAATCAGTTCTGTTCCCTCTTCCATGATGGTAAGGTCAGCGCCGAAATCAGTATCAAATACTTTATCAAAGCCCAGTTTCTTTAAAGCTGTAACCATCCTTCCGGTCACCCGGCTGCCAATCGGCATGCCAAATTCCTCGCCTAAAGCAACACGAACCGCCGGCGCAGTCTGAACAACAACATGTTTGGTTTCATCTGCCAGAGCAGCCCATACGTCTTTGGTGCTGTCCTTTTCATAAAGCGCACCAACAGGACATGCTACAATACATTGACCACAATTTACACAGTCTGTATCATTCAGTGACTTTTCAAATGCACAGCCTATTTTGGTTGCAAAACCTCTTTCCTGCGCATCAATTACTCCAACCGTCTGAATTTTCTTACAGGTATTAACACAACGGCGGCACAAAATACACTTATTGTTATTACGAACAATAGAAGGCGACATATCATCAATTTCATGTTTAGACATTTCACCTTGAAAAGCAATATCTGTCACATTCAGTTCTTCCGCAAGACGCTGTAATTCGCAGTTCTGGTTTCTTGCGCAAGTCAAGCAATTTCTGTCGTGATTGGAAAGTGTCAGTTCCAGAACAACCTTACGTGCTTTGCGTACCCGTTCGGTATTGGTATAGACCTCCATACCTTCATTTACCGGGTAAACACAAGCGGTGACCAGACCCTTTGCGCCCTTTACCTCAACCAGACACATGCGGCAGGCACCAATTTCGTTGACACCCTTCAAATAGCACAAAGTCGGGATGTCTATTCCAGCCTGTCTTGCAGCTTGCAGGACAGTATAATTACTCGGGACGCTTAGCGCTTCCCCGTTGATTTTAATATTAACCATATCCATCTTCGTCAAATTCCCTCCTTCGTTATCTGTTTGAAATTGCCTTAAACGGGCACTTGGACATACAAACACCGCATTTTACGCAAACCTTCGGATCAATGTGGAACGGACTCTTGATCTCGCCGCTGATTGCGCCAACAGGACAATTTTTCGCACAAAGACTGCAGCCCTTACATTTTGCCGCATCAATCTTGTAGCTCAAAAGATCCTTACAGACACCGGCAGGACAACACTTATCCACCACGTGAGCCACATATTCATCACGGAAATAACGTAAAGTGCTTAAAACAGGGTTTGGCGCAGTTTGACCGAGACCGCAGAGCGCCGCGGATTTAATACCTTCCGCCAACTCTTCCAAGTGATCCAAGTCCTCCAAAGTTCCCTGCCCCTTCGTGATGCGCTCCAAAATCTCAAGCATCCTCTTCGTTCCCACACGGCACGGCGTACATTTACCACAAGACTCATCCACCGTGAATTCCAGGAAGAACTTTGCAATATCAACCATGCAGGTATCCTCGTCCATAACGATAAGACCGCCGGAACCCATCATAGAACCGATTTCAATTAATGAATCATAATCTATTTTAATATCAATCAACGAAGCCGGTATACATCCGCCGGACGGTCCACCCGTCTGAGCAGCCTTAAATTTCTTCCCATTCGGAATACCGCCGCCAATTTCTTCTACAATCTCACGCAGGGTGGTACCCATCGGAATTTCCACCAGACCGGTGTTATTAATTTTTCCGCCCAGAGCAAATACTTTGGTTCCCTTGCTCTTCTCTGTACCAATGGACTTAAACCATTCGGCACCATTGTTAATAATCTGTGTGATATTTGCATAAGTTTCCACGTTATTAAGCAGTGTCGGTTTCTGCCACAGGCCCTTGTTGGCCGGGAACGGAGGTCTCGGTCTCGGCTCACCGCGATGTCCCTCAATAGAAGTCATCAGAGCAGTTTCCTCGCCGCAAACAAAAGCGCCCGCTCCGAGACGAATTTCCAGATTAAAACAGAAATCTGTCCCAAAAATATTGTCACCCAGCAGGCCATATTCCTTAGCCTGATCAATTGCAATCTGCAAACGTTTTACAGCAATGGGATATTCAGCACGAATATAAATATAACCCTGGTCAGCACCAACTGCATATGCAGCAATTGCCATTGCCTCAATAACCGCATGAGGATCGCCCTCCAGAATACTTCTGTCCATGAAAGCACCCGGGTCTCCCTCATCGGCGTTACAACAGACATATTTTCCGTTTGAGCCATCAGCGCGCGCTGTAAACATCCATTTCATACCGGTTGAAAAACCTGCCCCGCCTCGTCCGCGCAAACCGGACTCTTTAACGGTTTCAATAACCTCCTCCGGTTTCATGGTGGTCAGAACCTTGCCCAATGCCTGATAACCGTCAACCGCAATATATTCTTCAATATTTTCCGGGTTAATAACGCCGCAGTTACGCAGAGCAATTCGACGCTGTTTCTTATAAAAATCGACCTCATTCAGAGACTTAATAGTGTCATCCTCGACAGTTTCTTCATAAAGCAAACGTGTTACAATTCTACCTTTAAGCAGGTGCTCGGAAACAATCTCCGCAACATCCTCTACTTTTACCATGCTGTAAAATGCACCTTCCGGATATACAACAACAACCGGACCCAGTGCACACAGACCGAAACAGCCGGTCTTGATGACCTTTACTTCTTTCTCCAGCCCGTTTGCCGCGAGCTGCGTATTAAATTCTTCAATAATCTTCTGACTGCCGGAGGACGTACATCCCGTACCGCCGCAGACCAGAACATGAGCTCTTGCAAATTCCATTCTGTTTTTTCCTCCCCCTCTTATTTCTCTACGGCGCCGATGGTGTATTCTGTCACGACATTACCGTTTACTATGTGTTCCGCAACAACACGCTGCGCTTTTTCCGCTGTCATTTTTACATATGTAACCTTCTTCTTGCCGGGCATCATGACCTCAACAATCGGTTCTAAACGGCACATACCGATACAACCCGTCTGCGTTACCATCACATCTAAAAGACCGCGTTTGCCCACTTCTTCAACCAATGCGTTTAACACCGGACGAGCACCCGCTGCAATGCCGCAGGTAGCCATACCGACTACGATTCGCGCAGCTCCATTTTCTTCTTCCTTGCGAAGATTTACCTGATTTTTCATACGGTTTCTAATCTCTTCGAGTTCTGCCAAGCTCTTCATAATATACAAAACCTCTTTTCATTCTCATTTTAAAGTTTGAATTCCTTCTTCGATGTAATCCTTCATCCACAATACTACCTCCGGACAAGTGAAATCTACTTCCTGACCAAGTATTTTTTTAACTTCTCTTGTGTCAAAAACAAATTCCTTCTCGTTTACCACATGACGGTAAACAAAATCCATGGTGATATTGCCGGAAATGAGAGTCATCATAGTTTCCGACATATTCCCGAGCGGCTGGCGATCAATGTGGTGATAATGAAACCACGCACAAACGCTTGTACCAACACCTTTTTGAGAGGATATTGTCAAATCGCCCCCTGTTTGCTGCGCTGCTGCACGAAACAAAGACAGCCCCATACCGACTTTACGGGTGGTACGCGTTGTTCGGAACGGATCTAAAACCTCTTTTAAAAAGTCCTCCTCCATCCCGCAGCCGTCATCATCAATCCGAATCCGCAGCACATCTTCGACAATTTTTTCTTCCACCGTGATTGTAACCAACTGCGCGCCTGCCTTAACGGAATTGTTCACAATATCTAAAATATGCAGCGAAAGCTCCAGCATACAACTCCTCCTGCCATCCGGGTTAATTATGTACGGTTTTCCCTACATATATTTTTCTAAAATGCCGTCAACATCCTCCGGAACCAAGCGGCCGTAAACATCATCATTTACCGTCATAACCGGTGCCAGACCACATGCACCGATGCAGCGTGTGGCATCCAGAGAAAACTTTCCATCGGCTGTACATTCATCAACATCAATGCCCAGTTTGTCCTTAATGCGATCCAAAATATTGCCCGAACCTTTTACATAACAAGCTGTACCAAGACAGACACCAATCTTATAAACACCCTTCGGGTTAATGGAAAACTGAGTGTAGAAAGTAACCACACCATAAATCTCCGCCATGGAAACTCCCAAACCTTCAGAAATGATCTGCTGAACCTCTATCGGCAGATAACCATAAATGTCCTGCGCTTCGTGCAGCACCGGAATCAGTGCGCCGTCTTGTCCCTTGTGCTTTTCAATGACTGCGAGCAATTGTTCCTCCTGCTCTTTTGTTCCGCGAAAAGCAATACCCGTTTTTTCACTCAATGCATTTACCCCCTTGAAAATAGTTAAGATTCCGATTTGTTTTTCATACTACGTTTTGTTATTTTTTTAACAATAAGAATTATAAAAAACATGATATTTCCATTATATTAAAAATATATAACGATTATATCATTATCGTTATAATTATAACATTTGATACAGCAAATGTCCATAGTAAATTCTACAAAATTCAACAATTTTTTCGGTGATTTTGCCATATTTACCGTGTAAAAATACAACCGGTCCTGACTAAAAAAGACGCGAAAGAAAAAAATTTCCAATACAGATAAAAACATCTATTGTTTGCTATGGCCTCAAAATTCAAACAAGCGCAAAACAATCAACACTTGTTTTGCGCAATAACTTATACCACTGTTTGACCGCTCCGGTTACGCCAACAACCCCGCAATGCCAACCACAATCGGCATAGTAAGAATGGAAAGCAACGTAGAAACCGCCACTAAGTTTACCGACAATGAGACATCCTGGTTAAATTTTTCAGCAAACATACTGATGGTTGCCCCGACAGGAGCAGAAATCGCCGTAACACAAGCCAAATACATAGTCCTTTCAAGCGGAAACAGACGTAATATCAAAAGCGTTGCCACAGGAATAGCAATCAATCGCAAAAACAGGCAGATGTAGCTGTTTTTATCCCGCAGCGCTTTTAAAATATCTGTATCTCCGATATAGTACCCCACCAGAATCATTGGCAGAGGCACATTCAGCGCTGCTATATAATCAACGGGCTTTGTAAGTATTTCCGGCAGGGAAAATGGAAGCAAAAACATCAGCATACCGATGGCAACTCCTACCGTACCGGGATTAATCAACATCTTTTTGGGCGTAATGTAGGAACGGTCACCGCTGATCTCCACGACGCCATAACTCCATGCAAAGATATTAAACATAACAACAAATGCAGAACCGTAAAATACCCCGTTCTCTCCCAGCAACGCCGATTGCAAGGGAAGAGCCATAAAACCTGCGTTTGAAAACACTACGGCAAAGCGCAAAATACGTTCCCTGCCTTTATCCTTATCATGTACCAAAAGGTGCGCAACCACAATCATAGCCAAATGCAGCGCAGTAGATATGCCCAGAGAAAGCAAAAGTCCTCTCATCATGGTGCTGCTGTACTCTCTCTGAAAAGATTGTATAATAACACTTGGCACAGCCAGCAACAAAACCAGATTGGAAATGTGTTTATTTGCTTCTCTGGTTAAAATCTGTTTTTTATTACAAATAAAACCAATCATCATTAAAGCAAAGAGAATAAATACCTGCTTTGCCACTACCAAAAAGTTTTCCAAAACACTACGCCTCCTGCGACCTTCGCAAATTTGACTTACCTGCTGTTACAAGACATGCAAATATTATATAAACCCTTTCGGGAATTTGCACATTTTTTTATTATCCCATAAACAGTCACGAATGTCAATACCGCTTTTGCCACAGATATACCGCTGCTGTGTTTTATTCTGCTTCACCAAACCAATATGCAAACAAAGACTTCATTTTTTCAAAAATATTTTGTCTCGGCGGCTCCACATATAAAATATCTGTTTCCGCACACAAATCAATTTCTTTTACAAGTTCCCTTTCATAATATATTTTCAGCTTTCCCAAACAGGTCCCCTTCTGCACCGGCGCCGTGATCTGCTCCGGCACATCATATTCTAACTTTACTCTGTCAAGCCCCTCTTTATTTTCCAAAGTCAGATAAAATTCGCCGTCTGATAAAAGCTTTAACTCCGTTGCATCCCCATTCTTTACGGGAATGGTTTTAATGACCATATTCTTAACAACCAAAGGTCTTGCCTGATAATGCTCAAATGCATAATCAAGCATTCGCATGTGGTCGTTCCAATCATCGGGAGCATTGAGCGTAACAGCAATCGCCTGAACATGGTTTTTGGTTGCCGCCGATACCAAACAGCGTCCCGTTTTCTTAGTAAAACCTGTTTTTACGCCGTCACATCCACTATATAATGACAATAACTTATTATGATTGGAAAGTACTCTGCCGTAACTCTCTTCACCGTTGCTTATCGTCTTGCGCTTTGTTGAAACGATTTCCGCAAAAACCGGATTGCGAAGCGCCGCACGTGTGATCAGCGCCAGGTCATACGCCGTCGTGAAATGACCCTCCTCATCTAAACCGTTCGGATTGCGAAACTGGGTATTTTTCGCTCCTAATTCCCGCGCCTTGTTGTTCATCATTGCCGCAAATTTTTCTACACTGCCGCCAATATGCTCCGCAATTGCAATAGCAGCATCATTGCCTGATTCCAACATTAAGCCATACAGCAAATCACCCAACGTAATTTTTTCGCCCGCTTTTAAGTAAATGCTGGATCCTTCCGTTCCGGCCGCATTCGCGCTTACCGTCACCATATCCTGCGCATTGCCGTTCTCCAACGCTACAAGTGCTGTCATAATCTTTGTTGTACTTGCCATAGAATGGCGTGCATAGGCATTCTTTTCATAAAGCACCCGTCCGCTCAGGCTGTCAATAACACAGGCATACTGTGCTGAGACGCCGAGCGCAAGCACCGTCCCGGGACAAAAAGAAGTTAGTAAATATATCATAAAAATTGTACATAAAAAAAAGGATCCTGTTTTTCTCATTTTCTGCCTCCAAAATCAAAAAACGTTTACTTGCCGTCCGCAGTCCCAAATACCTGCTATTCTTCATTATATGTGTACAAATTGTGAAATATTTATGAAAAAGAAAAGAAAATATATTTTTGTTTGTTTAAAACAACACAGCAGCGGGTATATATAATATATAAGGGAAGCAGATTCCCCAAGACAATACATACACAAGGAGTGGTGTACCATGAAAATTAAAATGACTGGAAAACAGATTGAATTAACCCCGGCACTGAAAGCAAGAATTGAAGAACGATTTGCAAAGCTGGATCGATATTTTCATAAAGAAACAGAAGCGAATGTTACCTTAAGTGTTCAAAGGGAAAAACAGGTTGTCGAAGCAACGGTTCATTCCGGAGGTCTTCTTGTTCGGGTAGAGGAGGCTACCGATGATATGTACGTTTCCATTGACAACGCTGTTGATGTATTGGAACGGCAGCTGCGCAAGCACAAAACCAGAATTGAGAAAAAACTGAAAAAAGATACCTTTGATGCAGCGTCTCTTGCCGCCATTCCCTTCCCTGCGGAAGTGGAAGAAGAAAAAGAATTTAAAATTGCCCGTATTAAACGCTTTACCGTAAAACCAATGAGTCCGGAAGAGGCTATTTTACAAATGGATTTGCTCGGACACCAATTTTTTATTTTTACCAATGCAGAAACCGGTGATTCCAATGTCGTGTATAAGCGGAAACATGGCACATACGGCTTGATTGAACTGGAATAAAAAAATCACAATAAAACATTTATAATGCGGACACAGTTCCGGGCTGCTCGACAGTTCTTATCCGGAATTGTGTCCGCTGTGTTATATCCGTTTTTAATATCGGACTGAGCAGGATGGAACCTCCCACCCAGTCCTTAAAAGCATATTACCCTGCAAAATTCAGCTCAAAATCTGCTCTCTATCCGCAGTCATCTCATAAACAACAGATTTGACATAAAGGCCGTATCAGTGCTGCAAAATCTTATTCAAATCTGCTTGCGGCTCATCTGTCGGCGTAAGATTATAATTTTCAACCAGCGTTTCCAAAACTCCCGGGGAAACAAATGCCGGAATAGTTGGTCCGAGATAAATATTTTTAATTCCAAGGTAAAGCAAAGTAAGCAAAATACACACCGCTTTTTGTTCATACCACGAGAGCACAAGGGTCAGCGGCAAATCATTCACGCCGCAGTCAAAAGCCTCCGCAAGTGCGAGTGCAATTTTTATTGCGCTGTACGCATCATTGCACTGCCCGCAGTCAAGTATTCTCGGTATGCCTTCAATTTCTCCCAAATCCAAATCGTTAATACGATATTTCCCGCAGGCAAGGGTGAGAATGATAGTATCAGGCGGTGTCAGTTTTGCAAAATCGGTGTAATAGCTTCTGCTCGGAGACGCACCGTCACATCCGCCGATAAGAAAGAAATGCTTAATTTTTCCCTGCTTCACCAGCTCAATAATTTTATCTGCATAGGAAAGCACAGCATTGTGCGCAAAGCCCGTCATCACCGTGTGACCGCCATTCATACCCGTCATATGCTTATCCTCATCATAGCCGCCGCACTCTATCGCCTTTTCTATCACCGGCGTAAAATCCTTATCAGCGCCGATATGAACCAGCTCCGGATAAGAAACAATCGAAGTTGTAAAAACCCTATCAGAATAACTTTGGCGGACCGGCATGAGACAATTTGTTGTAAATAAAACCGGAGCAGGAATATTATGAAATTCTGACTGCTGATTCTGCCATCCTGTTCCGAAATTTCCCTTTAAGTGAGAATACTTTTTAAGCTCCGGATAACCATGAGCCGGCAACATTTCACTATGTGTGTAAATATTAATTCCTCTGCCATTCGTCTGTTCCAGCAGCAACTTTAAATCGTGCAAATCGTGACCGCTTACCACGATAAAGGGGCCTTTTTCAATGGTCAGCGGTACTTCTGTAGGAACAGGATTTCCATAAGCCTCTGTATTTGCCGCATCAAGCAATGCCATACATTTTAAATTAACCTCACCCGTTTTCAAAACCATCGAGAGCAGTTCGTCAGGGTTCTTATTTTCTCCAATTGCATACAACGCATCATAGAAAAAGCTGTTGACTTCACTATCTGTCTTTCCTAAGATAAATGCATGATACGCATATGCAGCCATGCCTTTAATACCGAAAAGGATTAATGATTTAAGCGAACGAATATCCTCATGGTCATCCCAAATACGACTCATGTCATAATCCTCAAACTTCTTGGCATTTATCCTGCCCTTCTCTTTTTCAATCTCCGTTTTCATTTGCTTAATCGTTACATTATTAAAATTGACATTGGTAATTGTAGTGAAAAGTCCCTTCAGCACAAGTTCATCTGTCCGTGAGTCCGGATTTCCTTCCTGCGCGGCCCTTGCGAGGCCTATGAGCGCACCAATCAGCTCATCTTGATAATTCGCAGTATCTGCTTTTTTGCCGCAAACGCCTGCCTTTCCATCACAGCCCGTATTATGCGCTGTCTGCTGACATTGAAAACAAAACATATCCTTCATAAACATCCTCCTGCAATAAATCTTTTATGCAGTTATTTTCTCACAAACACAGACTCTTATGCATTTTACATTAAATGAATAAAAAATTTTACAGCAAAAAGGAGTCTGCAGCAAAATAATCTCATTTTACTGCAGACCCCTTTTTCATTTAACCTTAACCTCTCAGCTGTTTTAAAAGCTCCAGACCTTCTTTGATAAACAATTCCGCAACTCCTGCCTTAAAGTAAGAGCTTCTCGCCTCATAGCCGCCCTCTTCATATGCTTCACGTGTCGGAAAGTAACCTTCGTAGCCGTTTGACAGTGCACATGGGCAAACCAGCGACCAACCCTCTGCCTTTTTCAGTTCTCTTCCAATCTCTGTAAAAGGCTCGCCCGGAATAGTAATGAATGCAACATCACCGATTGCCACGGCCGTCATTTTCATTTCAAAAACCTCCGGTCCGTTTTCCAAATCAACCATGCGCAAAGCCTCTGCCACTGCAGTAGTAAGCTCCATCGCCTCAAATGGAATTTCTGCGTCTCTGCCCGCTTCATGCAATTCCTTATACTTGTGCGCCAGAGCCAATTCCTCCGCTGCCGGCACATTTGCCGGAATCAAGACCTTCTTTTCAATCCATTTGATATCCGAGACATCTATATAATTTACTTTATCAAATATCTGCATCACCGCACCGGCAACTGCATTTCCAATATGCCGTGCATGACCATATCCACGTGCGACATCGTCAAAATCTCTGGCAAGATCATTATTGTCGCCATCCTTTGCCCAAACATTAACGTGGTTCACATCCCCCTGCGCTCCGTTAATCAACAGACTTTTGACGTTCGGAAGGCAACGCTCCAAAGTTCTTCTTGCAAAGCCCGGCCAGTCAGCAGAAAGCTTGCAGCCGCCTACTGTATCGGGATGATTTCCAAAATTCATAATTACTATACTGTCTGCGTTCTCCCTGTCAAAGCGAATCACGTTTACACGCTCGTCAACCTCTCCGATCGGCGCTTTGATGTCAGGATTGCCCACACCCGGATTTGTGCGGACACTGCCATCTTTCATGCGGAAGCGACGTACAAAGGCAACATTTGGTGCAGTACCGATCTTATAGCCCATTTTTGCAGGCTTTAAATCCTCTACCGCAAACAGCGCTGCATCTGCCAATTTATCACCAACAAATTCTACATATGCCGATACAGCTGCATTGCTTTTCACACCAGCCTCATCGCTAAGCTGAGCCGCCGTGTGCGAGTGGGTTGCGGAAATAATAATTGTCTCTGGAGCAAGACCGGTTTTCCTGCAGATTTTCGCCTTAAAATCTGCAACCAAATTCATGCGGATACCGAGATTGTCAACCGCCAAAAACACAAGTGTTTTTTCCTCTGTTGCAATCGCCGCAGCGCACACCTCAAGCGAATCTAAAACTCCGTCTGCCACACGTTCGAGAAAATATCCCGAAATGTTAATCCCCGTTGCCGGCGTGATGTCTAACCGCGAGTACCCTGCTTTTAGTTTGTTCATGTTGTTCTCTCCTTCAAAATGTACTCCCACATAATACAACATTATTATATATTCTTCGCAGGTTATTGTCAAGGATTTTGAACGCACCAGCAGCTATTGGCATTGCTTTTTTAAGCCATCCGCCTATAGTTCCATCCCCATCTTCTTTTTTAAAAATTCCGCTGCAAGCGCAATGTCAGCCGAAGGGTTTTCACCCACTTCACGTTCAATGGTTAAAAATCCGCGATAGCCTACTTCTTCAAGAGCTTTTAAATATCGGCCGAAATCAACATTTCCCTCACCAAGCGGAAGTTCTATATATGCCTTACCGCTCTGTTCTGTTTCATCTATAATCTTATAAATTTCTTCCGGGTTGCTTTCCCGTAGCTTTTTTCCATCCTTCGCATGCGTATGTACAATATATTCTCCCAGGGTATAAACTGCTTTTACCGGATCATCCCCCGTCACCATGACAAAATTTGCAGGATCGAAGTTGACCGCCACCCCCTTAGAACCCAAATCATCCAAAAATACTTTTAAGGTCACCGCAAGTTCCGGTCCGGTCTCAATCGCAAAATGTGCATCCACGCTGTCAGCATAGCGCGAAAGCTCAAAGCATGCCTCCTGCATAATTTTATAACGTTCATGATTTCTATCCGATGGTACAACACCAATATGTGTTGTTACAACATCCGTTTCCAGTTCTTTTGCCATATCAAGGATTCTCTTCGAACTCTCAATTAAATTGGGGTTCAGCTCACGGTTTATAAAACCTCGCCCCAAATCTCCGCACAGCGCAGAAAAAATTAATCCGTTTGACTTCACCATGTCCAAAAGTTCTCGTCTGCTGCGGGTATTCATGTTCTCCGGTGCAAATTTTCCTGCCGTAGCATACATCTGCAAACCCTGTGCACCTATCTCAACCGCTTTCTTAATTGCCTCCGCTGTATCCAAACGAAACGAATCCAACATAACCCCTATCGGAAAATGATACATCATAAATCCCCCTGCTATTTTAATTTAGATTTTATAATTTCATCCGCCCGAACAGCCCAGCGAAAACTCTCCCACACATCTTCCGCCGTTGGAGAACCGGGACTGTTGTTTTCAATCATGTCAATCAATGCCTCTAACTGATCACCTGTCGGTTTGCGTTTACATAGAACATTAATCGTCCCATAACGTCCCTCCGGATAGGTATAATATTCAATTAAATCGCCTTCCTCTTGGTTGGCGCAGCGCGACATCTGATAGGTGATTCTAATTCTGCCTTTTGGACCAATAAACTCCTTCAGATTGTCAGCCGCCACAGTATTGCCCCAACCTGCTTCATAATAAGCAGAGGAACCGTCTGAAAGCCGAACCGTCATCAGGCCGTAATTATATCGCCCGTCAGGAACATCATTCTCCGTTTTCATACCGATGCCGGAAACCGATGTAATATCTGCCTGTGTAAACCATCGCATAACATCCAGGTAGTGAACACCGCAATCTAAAATAGGCGATGTCTCGCAAATAAGCTTTAAATACCTTTGCCAATCCATTGTATGGTGATTTTGCGTCATACGCATCATAATCGGTTTTCCGATTGCACCTCCCCGGATCATATCAGCCACACGCCGGTAAGTTTTGTTATGGCGTAAGATATAGCCAATCAATACCTTACACTGCGGATTTTCCCGAATCAAGCGAATCATTTCTTCACCACCCGCTAAATCCTGCGCAATAGGTTTTTCGCACAACACATGCTTGCCGCATGCAATACATTTTTTCAAAATCTCCAGATGGCTGGAAGGATAGGTGCAAATAATAACAATATCCACATCCTCTGCAGCCACCGTCTTCTTCCAATCTGTTTCATACCGTTCCGAATGGTATTTCTCTGCGAAACCGCGCGCACGGTCTATATTTAAATCACAAACACATTTAATGACAGTATGCTTCATTTCGCAAATGTCGTTCAAATGTGCCGCCCCCATATTACCGCAGCCAATCAGCGCTATGCCATATCGTTTATCACTCACGTCAAAAACTCCTTTTACCGTAAAACGTAAAATCTTCGGTTTGCTTTTTGATATACATAGAATAGCACTGAAAAACTTTTTTGTAAATGCATTATTGTGCGAAATGTATATGCTTTTGTATGCTTTGCCGCATGCATATTAATACACAATATTTCCCCACTACTTACAATAATTACATAAAATACTACAAAAATACTCTTGATTTGCGTTTCATTATTTGTTACAATAAATATAAATTTAATACTATTAGATGTCCGCCTGCTGCGGTGCCGCCGGAGAAAACTATTTTTTTCGGTTTATTTTTAAAAGATACAGAAACGAGGTGCAATATGAGCAAAATAGTACCACAATTGTTAAGTTCTGATTCTGTTTTTTCCAAAGACGCCTCTTACTACATTCATAAATCAATGATAAGAGATGCTTACCCGCTGCACCGTCACGAATTTTTTGAAATTGATCTGCTGCTGACCGGAAAAGCTACAAGTCAGATTAATGATTGTACATATGAACTGAGTGTTGGTGATATTATTTTTCTTTCTCCTGCCGACCACCACAGTTACCTTTTGAAAGAAGATGCCGATGATGTGCTCTCTGTTTTAAATATTGCATTTCCTATTAATTTAATATACTCCGGCTCGCTCGCTCACATTCCGTTTGATTCCAGCATTTCGCATCTTAACGATGCGGAATTTTTAAGTGCAAAATATATTTGTGACATTGCTCTGGAACATTACGAAAATAAGGCTCCGCACTGCGACCTTTTTATAAAAACCTGCATTGAATGGTTGTTCCTTTGTATAGAACAGCACATGTTGACGGAGTCTCACGGTGACAAGCGGAACAACATTGACTTTGCTCCTGCTCTTGCTTATATTCACGCAAATTTTGCAGATGTTAACCTCAGGCGCGACAGTGTGGCAAAAATCATGAATATGTCACCCACACACTTCTCCAAATGCTTTCACCGCATTGTTGGCATATCGTTTCAAAATTATCTTCTGAACCTTCGGCTGAACTACGCAAACGGTGTGTTGAAAACCACAAACTTATCCGTTTCACAGGTTGCACTTTCCTCCGGGTTTAGTTCCGACTGCTATTTTTCTAAAATGTACAAACAACGTTTTGGAATGGCTCCCGGAAAAGCGAAGCGCCCCGGTTGAGCAAATTTTGTTTTTGAATATTCAAAAGCCATGCACCAGCTTTTCTTAAAGCTTTGCATGGCTTTTTTAATTGATTACTTTATTTTTAATACGGGTTGCTCTAAAATACCCGACTCCGTCCTCTGCTGCGTATATCGGTTTGCCATACTGTTAGTTACGGCAACTGACAGTTTATTTTTTCCGACCTGTATCCATGGTGTCAGCCGAAACTCATAAGGAGCCCAAAGCCGAAAGCCTGCCGGATTTCCATTAATAGTAACCTCTGCGTTCTCCCCCACCCGGCCTAAATCCAGCACAACATTTTTCCAATTACCCAACGGCATTTCAAATTCTGTCTCATAGATAAGCGTGCCGCAAAAATTTCTCATCTCCGGCCTATCATTCCATGATCCGAGCGGCATCTCTTTGCCATTTACGCTCCATGACCTGAGTGGAATTTCCATCTCATACGCATCTGTTTCACCCAGACAGATTTTTTTCTGTGTATGCAGATTTTTACCGACGGCAAAAATCAGACTTTCTCTGCGTCTAATCCGTAGACTTTGACCAACATATGGTTTTGCTGTCCCTTCCCATGCGTCCAGCACAAAAATATCTCCATCCGTCCGAAGGGTCAGGGTGCCTGTAATCTCTTTTTCGCCCTCATTGACTATAATGTAAAAATGTTCCCCTTCCTTTATTATGTGACTCATCCGCAAATCATGATTTGCCGGCTCCATCTCTATATCTTTATTGAGATATGGAACAACGTCCTCCGGTGCATTGATTGCAATGATTTCGCGCGGCATTTCCACTTGCCCGGGTTGATAAACAACGACACGGACTCCCTGCACCGAGAATTCTTTTACTTTTTCACTGATATTGCGTCCCTTTTCGCAGATTAATGTTTTATAACGTTGCCGACCAACACAAAGTGTACCATCTTTGACCGTACATGCTCCGCTGTCAATCAGCGATTCCTCCAGGTAGTTAAATTCAATCTGATTTTCATAAAGCGTCTTTGCAACGACATACGGCAAAGAGTCCGATTCACACAAAATGGCTGTTTCCGCAGTATTAATGCTGTCCGTCATCAGATAGCACATTCTCTTGATGTATGCCGAAATCCAAGCATAATGTTTCCACCAAATATTATTGGGACCAACATCGGGCGGACGCTCCCCATATCTGCGTTTACCGCGCACCGAATAAAAAAAGGCATGCGGAACCAGCATATTAACTCCGCGTATAAAAAGCCAATCCATCATCCATTTCATGTCGTCTGCCGTAAAAGACCATTCTATACCATTTTTGCCGCTGCAGGCAAAACATTCATTTAAATTGCGTCTCTGTCCATGGTGTCGCGCTGCATCTGCCGAGCATTTTGCCTGTGTGCTTTCCGCACCCCAAAGGGCCTTGCCATCCTCCGGTGCCACACGCCGAAAAATGAGATCCTGCCCGGGAATGTGGAACTGCTGCAGCAAGCCTATGTCCTCCGACTCGGCCGGGTGGCCGGCCAGCTTAACACCATGTTCCTCACACCAATCATATATTCTTTTATAAAAGGTCCTTATCAAACGTTTTTCTACCGCCTGCGCATACTTCTTACGAATATTCTCCGTAGTTTCACCGACAGAATACCAAAGTGCCGGCAAGTCCTCCATTCGACAACCTTCTGCCAAAAAATCCGGCAAGAAATCATCCGTCCATGGCTTCATGTGCGGATCTCCCTCCCTGCCCATAATACACGGCTCATCTGTGAAAACAGCAACCACAGTATTTCCAAAATAGTCAGCCAGAGCACGATAATACCTCTGATGCGTCAGTTCAATAAAAGTATCGGTTGCTTCAGGATTTAAAAGATCAGCCGATTTTGGCGGATTTTCCCAGTCATCCTCACCAATATGAATCCCGCGAATATGTCCGCCGGTAAAGCCTTGAATCAGATGCAGATAAACACCATTTTCCGGTAATTTCTGATCACACTCCGAATATTTTTTAATATTCTTCAGTGTTAAATTGTCTTTCTTTTCAGCAACAAGAGTAGAAATTAGCCTTTCATTCTTGCCAAGCATTACTTGCGCCCGCATAGATTCCTCCACACGTATCCCCTTTGAAGCAAACTCAGCATTGCGTTCCACAACCATACCGTGAGCCGAACCGGACGGGTACATTCCCTCATCATACAGGATCACACGCATGCCCAATTTCTGTGCCTCTCGCACCGCACATTGCACATAGGACAGAAACCGGTCTGACAAATATGGTATATCTTTTGGAATTCCAATTCTTGGATGAAGCACAAAACCGCAAACACCCTTCTCATGCATGTCATAAATTTGCCTTTTAATTTCTCCCTCGTCCAACATATCATTCCAAAACCAAAACGGCATGGGCGAAAACTCATCTGCCGGATAAGTAAACTCTCTTTTTAGTTTTTCATTCATCTGCCTCCCCCTTTCTCGCTTAGTAAATTCGAATTGTATAAACACATGGTGTATTGCCGGATATTTTATAAAAGCCGATTCGGACCATATTTTCTCCCTTGGTCTCTTCATATGTAAACGTAAATTCTTTCACATCATTAGTCGGCTCATGTATACGCCGGCATAGACCTGCAATTTTTACCTCCATATCCAATCCGTCACCCAAAGAGCCGGCAGATATTTTTATAACATTTTTAGCGTTTGGCTTAATACGAAGCAGATAGCTGAACCAGCCATGCGCATTAACCGTGCACCATTGTGTCCCTCTGCTGCTTCCTGCCAAGCGGCACAAGCCATGTTCATTTAAGAGGGTATCACTGAAATTAACTTCCTTCTGAAGTTTGTGTCCCTCCGCAGCGCCTCCACAAATAACAAAATCTATAAGCTCTGTATCGCAGCTATGAACCTCTAACTCTTGCTTTTCCCGATAAAAACTGTTTCTGACTTCATCCGCAAATTGTTCTATATAGTCAAACTGCGGCTCATTTTCAGCAACCGACGGACTTTTTAATCCAATAAAATTTTCTCCCAAAAGGTCGATTGCCTCATTTTTCTTATGTAACAAATGAACACATTCATCTTCAAAAAGGGTGATATATTTTTCGTTTCTTGTCTCAAAATATGAAATATAATTTTTCAGAATCTTTGCAAGTGACTCCCAAATTTGCGCTGCTGCTTTTAAATTTGCAAACTGAATCCAAAGTTGCTGATACTGTCCGGGTTCCATTTTGCTCTTCAGACTTTGAAGTTTAAAGAACAAATCTGCCGCGCACTGCACCGCTTGCTCCTTTTCCTTCAGCAAACTTTCTGTGCTGCCCCGCTGATAAATTTTCGGTATGAACCACTCGTTGGAATCAATATTATAATTTTCCCTCATAAGTTCAAAATAATAATGATTTTTACAGTGATTTAGGCTAGGAAAGAAACTTTGCTCATTAAAATAGTAACCGTTTAAATAAATTATTTTTATTACAACCTGTTCTGTTTCTTCCATCAACCGGAGCAATTCCTCTGCCGCCTGCGGATATTTTTTCTCAAAAAAATTCCGAATAGCATCATCCGCACTCCGTCCGTTCATATATGCTTTTGCAATTGCCAGATTCACCTCATTTACGTCACCAAAAAGACAGCCTCCTGCCCTGTCAATGCGCAAAACATAACCCTCCGGTGTAAATCTCCCGCAATATTCGAATCTTTGCTTTAAATGTTCTTTCAACATGAGAGGATAATAACCCATACCAAAAAATTCACCATAAATATCTCCCTCAACAAGCAACGGATTATTCCTGATTTTCGAAAAAAAGGCATTGCCGGGTAAAGTCAAACTCCAGTCAAACTGTGTCCACTTATCCATAACAAGAAGTTTGTCCGATATGTTTTCATAAGCGCTCATCAACATTTCATAATCATCTTCCACACTGGCAAACGGTCTTACAATCAACTCTTTTCCCAGCGCTTTACATGTCTGAAACAGAATCTCCGTAACATATTTTACACGCTCCAGCTTGCCCAGTTTTTGATCCCTAAGTTTCAGAAGAGGTATTCTCGTCTCATGAAGTGTGAGAATAATGCCGTCCATTTTAGGATACGATGCGAAAAAGTCAGCCAATTTATTCTCCAGAAAGTCACGCACTAACGGGTGTGTTACTTCTATATCTCCATAAGAATTTAAACATTCCGGATATACCGCTCCAAAATTGCCGGGTAATTCCAATTCATGGTGCCACAAATACATTTTAATGCCATAATGTTTTGCCTGTTCGCATGCGGCATTAACTGCATCCAAGGCATTTTTAAGGTACGTTTCATCCTTTTCACCGTTAAATCTGCTGTATTTCCGATACAATGTTATGCCGTCAATATTACCTTTAACCGGATTATGAATCGGACCGTTAATCTGAATATGATTAAAACCATTTTCCTTTGCATAATCTACCGCATGCAGCAAATAATCTTTTTTTACATCAACGGGATTACACACATTGAGTCCCTTAATCTTCGTTTTGCACATTTTTATGCTCTGCTCCTTTTCCCCATCTTAATATAAAACAATCGCCGCAATTTAAAATCATTTTACGATCATGCGGCGATTGTCTGCTGTTATATTATATTTTCAATAACAACAGCCAGTTTTTTATTGATATACCACCGCTGCCGTCGGACCTGCTGTTGTAGCGTAAATAAATACAAGATCATCTTTTTCAATTTCCGCCGCAGATATTGCTGCAGCGCTCTTACGATTGACATCATAACGTATCAGCCGTGCCCCGCCCAAACGGTACAAGCGCTGCGCGTCTCCCTGCTGCATAAATGCCTGTGCCTGATAATTATATGTTTTCCACTTGGTTTTTCCCAGGATGCCATCATTCATTACATCAAGCACCCGTACAAAACCTGCATAACTTGTACCATAATAGTAAAATTCCGGCGGTGCCGCTGTTTTCTGATGAGGCCAGCTTTCGTTTAAATATAAACCGCTCTCGGTTTCTGATAAATACGGCAGGCGATTTCTGAACAACACCTCAAGAATTGTTGCTTTTCCGTCCGCATTGACACTGTAACGAATTACATCCCCCGGCTCAAGTTTGGTAATATCCATATACGCCTTATTTTTATCATAAGAAACGCCGTCTACCAAAACCTGATCCATGCATGCAGTATCATTTTTATCCGTAATCGCACACTGTGTAAACACTTTCAAATCATCAACGTTCGGAAACAGTGACACTTCCGCGCCATCAGCAAAAACAGTCAGCTTTGTTGCCATGTTGCCTTCTTTATCCAAAGCCTCCGATACATTTGTAACAATGCCTATCGTTTTCCCGGCATAATGCGCCTGTACACCCCGCACAGCAATAACCGGAACAACATTATTTTCATCCGCATCAAAAATCTGAACATCTTCGTAGAATGTATCGGCAATCAGTGAGCTTACCCCATAAACGCCATAGCCGTCATCATCCGGCGAATTGTCAGTCGGCAAAATAAACACTTTGCACTTATCATCCAAAACATATTTTGATGCAAACATTTTCCAGTTATTTCCTGAAACATAACGTGTCCTGTAATCAGAAGAACCTCCGTCATAATGTGCGTCCAGACTAAATGTCTTCAAACGTTCGGTTTTATCCATTGCAGAACCATCTGCGGCGGTATGAAAGCTGCTGATTTCACCGTCCGCATTTACATCATAAGTAATCATCTGTTCCTTTAAGCTTCCGCTCGGAAACAATAACGAATTTGATTTAACGCTCTCTCTATTCTGTGCCTTTGCACCGTTTATTCTTACACGTTCCGCCAGCTTGAAATACTCCACGCTACCGCCGGATGTTAACATTCTAAAACTTATCTCACTGCTCAAGCCTTTTTTCGTATCAACAGCGATTAGATAACCATAATTATACAGCTGTGCAGAATCATAATCCACCGAAACGAGCTTGCCCATATAATTCAGGCGGAAAACACCCCTCTTGTTCAGCTCTATTCGACCATTGTCTGCTTTCAATGCTGCATTTAACGGATAGACCTGCCCATCAATGACAGCCTCATCATCGTCTATCTGCGTACATTCTCCCACTACGCTTACCGCACTCTGAACTGCTATGCAAACAGCATTTCCTGCACTTAAAGCCACAGACAGCACATTACTCTCTGCCAGATTATTAACGCTGATGCTTTCGCCATTTTGGTCTGTTAAATCCAGTTTTATCTTGTTACGATTGCTTAAATCCAGCTTTTCCGGTACACTCCCCGACTCAAAATAAACCGTTTCGTTAGTCATGGAAATCCGGTCAATCACCAAATCTGTATATTGTACAGCAAAAACGATGTCATAAATGCCATCGGCATCGCTGTCAAGCAATTTCAGTTCACCATTATTCACTGCCAGAAGATCCGCTTTTGACCACGATAACTTAGCTAAACCGTTATAAATCAGGCATCCGTCCGGCGCATAGGAAATGCTTTCTGTATTTTCGTTTTCGTCCATATAACGGATTGTATCCGCACTAATATTCAAAATATTCTCCGAATCCAGAAGCAATTCCGTATCTTCTGCCTTATGTTCCCTTTCTACTGCCACAACGGAGTCATCATCCTGTGAGAGGTACAAGATAACCTCACAGCCAAGGTAAGAAGATATGTCTGTAAGATCTGAGTAATATGTTTTTCTGTTCAGCTCTATCTGTCCTTTGCTCAACGCACTTGCTCCTGCCAAACCCGTAAAATAGTTGGCGGTAACCTGTCCCGAAACAGTGTACAACTCCAATTTATTACTCAGAAGTGTTTTTCCTTTGGTAATTGTATACTCATCCTGTTCGGCAGCAATTCCGGCAAGCTCCATCATATCAGTATTTAACGCCTTTTTTACTGCATAAGCAAGCTCGCCTAAGGTAACTTGCTTGCTGTTTGCAACAGATAAGCCCTTTAAAAATCCGGCCTTTCCTGCCGCACGCTGATACGCCGCCAAATCGCCGCCTTCCGATTCTGCTAAAATGCTGTAACCCGTCATCCGGCACAAAACCTTAACAACCTGCTCAATGCTCACATTGCCGTTCGGGTCAAAACGTCCGTCAGAATACCCCAACATAAGGTTACTCCGGTAAGCCGCCAAGATATAACCGCTTTTTTCCTCATCAGATTTTACGTCCGAAAACATTGTCTCCGCAGCAGCCTGCTCCGGAAATCCCATGCCACGCACAGCAACTTCCGCCAATGCACTTCTGGTTGCAGGTGTATCTGCATCCGCCTTCTCACCGCTAAGAAGTTTCATGTCACAAATCAGCTTTAGCGCCGCCGCCTGCTTCGGATTCACCGACACCGCACTTTCTTCTGCCTGCACTGCCGGGATTACACTAAACAGCATCACGATCGTTAAAAACATGGATATTACTTTTTTCACGACGCAGCCCCCCTCAACTCAATTCCTGCAAGATACGGTTCCTGCTCCTCGCTGTCCCACAGTACGGCTGAAAAAATAGTGCTTTCAGCACTAAAATTCTCCGGCATAGTAAGTTCCGCCGTTGCTATTTTATCAGTTTCTCCATCTGCAAGAATAACTTCTGTTTCCGCACTCACGGACATACGCTCATAATTATTTGTGTACAAGCTCAAAATCAATTTTAGTTTCTTTGTCTGTGTCGTGCGATTACCCAACTTTACGTCAAGTCTTATTTTGTCTCCTGCTCCAAGCGTTGACAAATCGGCAAGCGCCGTTGATTCCCCTGCTTTCATCGGAACAAAACCTTCTGCCGCAACCGGAGAGACAACAACGTTCCAACTGCGCTTAATCGTATTTAAACCATCCGTTGCATACCATTCAACCCCAAGTTCCTCCAGCGGTCTTACATTACTCAGCTGCACCGTGAGAACATTTCCCTCCGAAACCTCGGTAACATCGCCTACTTTGCATACATATCGAACCGCGGCGTCATCAGAGGCCTCCGAAAAGGTTAACACTCCTTTTCCATCCTCACTATATGTATAAGAAAATGCATTTTCATCGACTACAGTCGGCGGAGTGATATCCACAAGCGCCGTCTCCAATAACTCTGTATAACTTTTTCCGATTGGCGTAAAATCTGCATCATCCGTTATAATAACTGCCTGCAGGTTGGAGCTGTTTCCAATTCCAACTTTTATTTTTAATGTATGTACACCCGCCGTAAGCCGAAAAGATGTTGACGCTGCGGATCCCCATGCCATTGTCCCGTGACCCGAAGGTGTAGGATTCATTTTAATAAAGTCATCAGAATCATCAAAAGCAACGTAACTTGCACGTGCGCTCTCACTGCGTCCGGCTGCCCAGACATAATAGTCTTTAGCGCCATCCTTTGCCGCCTCGTCCCCCTTTACATAAACCATCGCAGATGCATAGGAATCCTTATCAAAGCCTGCCGTTCCCACATTAGTATTAATCGTTCCAAGATATTTTCCCGATGCATCCTGCAAAAAACCATAATAAGAACCGGCAGGGTACGGTGAAACTGACCAGCCTGCAGCGTTACCACCATCCGCGTTCTTTGGCACAGAAATATTTTCCGTACGCAAAAGCAAATATTCGGAAACCCCCTCCGCCGCTGCGCATAAAGGAAGGGAAGCAACAAGTAGCGTCAGACTTGTTAACATAGCAGCAAGCCTTATCTTCTTTGAACTTAACATCATCATGCCACATTCCCCTTTCTCATCAACTGATAAATAACCTGCGCCGCCATAGCACGGGTAGCTTCGCCCTTTGGATTAAATTCCGTTTCGCTTACACCATTCACAATTCCAGCGCGATATAAGCATTCTACCGCTTCCGCAGCATAATCTGAAATCATAGCCTTATCTGTAAACTCAAACTTCTTTTCATTATCCTCAATATGAATATCCAGCAAGTTCATTGCCCTGAACAGAAATGTGCACATCTGTTCCCGTGTAATCGGCTGTCCTACACCAAAAACATCAAAGTTCACGCCTTTCACGATATTAGCGGCATATGCCTTCATTACATACTCATAATACCATGCGTTACTGTCCACATCTTCAAAGTTCTTTTCCGTTTCCTCAGCCGAGACATTAAGCGCCAATATTAAAATTTTTACAAACTCTTCCCGTTTCACGGACCCAGACGGCATAAACCGATTTTCTCCAACGCCGGAAATAATACCTCTTTTTGCCAGAGAGTCAATAGCCTCGACCGCCCAACCGACACTCTCCAAGTCAGAAAATACGGTTGATGTATTATTTTCCGTTTTCGTGTCCCGGTCGTTGTCCGGCACTGCGTCATTGTTTCCTACCTTAACGGTAGACGTTTTACCTCCGCTTCCGCCGCCGCTCTTCGAGCTGTCTTTGCTGTCCTTCTCCGCCTCTGCCAATTTGTCGGCAGCCATTTTTTCAAAGACGGTTTTTACTGCAGACAGTTCCGCAAAAGGTTGTTTTGCCACAACGTTTTTCAATATGTTGGCTCTGTCCAAATCCGTCAGTTTAGAGGAATTATAATCTGTCAAAGATATATCGGTATAACCTGCCTGATTACACTCCTCAATATAATCCGTCAATTTATCAAGATTGGCGTTCTCTACTTCATTAATCAGCTCAGTATACACCGCTTTTTCAAAAACAATCACCGCTGCACGATCAGCATTTTTTGTATCCAGATTACCTCCTGTCATTTTTTCACAGACAGCGCTCTTACTACCCTCCTTGGTAAGCTTGCTGTAATTGGAACCGTTGCCGACAGACAGCTCTAAAATCTCCGCATATTGCTCTACTGCATTTCTTGCGTCAGCTTTTGATGTTTCATTCAGTGTCTGCACGGCAACCGCAACCTGAAACGCATTCACTATCTCTGCCGCACTTGCATATCTGTTTTTGCCGCTGATCCCTGCCATACCTCCATAAACTGCGTCCTTATCAGAAATTTTATCAAAGGTGCTGCCGGATTTATAATCCAGACACAGCTGGTCCGCATAAGTATTCGGACTTCCATCGGTAAACAGTTTCTCTTTTACCTGCGCCGATGTTACGGCACTGTTTGCTGTTTCTACAATTGCCTTACCTGTAATATGGTTGATAAAATGAAACTCCGTGTATCCTGCCGTCAGACCTGCGCCGCCTGCACAAATACGATAGGTGCCGCTTTTATCAACCGCATCCTCCGTCTCCCCAACATCGTCCATTAAAAAAACTGCTGTAAAAGCACCGTCCGCACCGGCGGTCAGTTCCCTGCGGTAAAACACATCCCCGTAAGGATCTGTCACTGAAAGAGAAACTTTCATGTTTTCACCAAGTGGGTGCGCCCCCGTAACCGTTACTTTATTATCACTCCCCAGCTTTGCTTCAAGTTTTTGCATTTCCTGTGCTGCAAACACATTCACCACTGAAGCTAGAAGCAAAAATGCGGAGAGCAAGACTGCCATCATTTTTTTGCTCTTACGTAACATAATGACCTCCCTGAAATTTATCCCTCGGGGAGCATAAAACAGATATGCTCCCTCCATACATTCATTACATATTTTACTTGCTGAGCGCTTTTGCAAGAGGCTTCAAAGAATCAAGGCTATCCCAGATAAACAGCTTATAATATGAATTTTCACGTGCTGCCACCGACTTTGCTGTTGTTATTTGGGAGATACCTTTTCCATCAAACAAAACCGTTTCTTTTTCTGCTCCGATCAAAGCATCCGTTTCCGAGTCATACTGCGCTAATACCACGGCAGGCTCTGCGCTGTTCTCCGACTGTTTATAGCAACTGAAAACCGCCTTTACATTTCCATTATCGGAAATAAAATCAACGTTGGAAAAAATGTATTCGTTCGTATAAACAAATTTCACACTGTCAAAATATACATTTTTACCATCCTGACCCGCAATTTCAACATATTCAGAGCGATCGTCTTTGCCGCTGAAACGGCAGCTGCCAATCTTAACCCAGCCGGACGCCGCTGTGTTATTGGAAAAAGCGGTACCGTTTGTCTCACCCGAAACGTCTTTCAGTTTTACGTTTACACTGTCTGCCGCAGAAGAATCCGCCGCCGCACCGATTGCGTAAACATATACGTCCGCCTTACCGCTGATACCATCTGCATAAAATTTTGCACTGCTGCCGCTGCCGCTGATATATACCGCCTTTGATGTGCCGTCTGCGCCTGCAAATGCACTTTCTGCCGTTGAACCCGTTATCGCCGCCGCTGTATGATGCACCACGCTTCCGAGCGAAACCACCGGAATACTGCATTTAACCTTCGAATCAGATGAAGAAATATTCACAGTGTTAACACCCTTCTGTAGATTAACCATAAATTCCTCTTCCCAGGCCGCCGAAGTTCCGTTAACCGTAACAGTGGCATCTGCAGCTGTTGTGCCGCCTTTAACCGGAGCCAGATTAATACTGTCATCTTCTACAACCACTCCTTCCAGCTCCAGACCCGTGGTGCCATATTTTTTGCCGTTATACAAGACACTGTTTTCCATATACGAGCTGAGCAGAGTCTTATCGTTATCAAAGGTAACCTGCTCCGCCAGATCGCTTGTGATATATACCGCGTTAAAATTGGTTGGGTTATATCCGGCAGTACCCAAACCTAGCTGCAGACTGTGCCAGCCTTTGGTAAGATGCCACGATGTACTTCCCTCAGAAGCGCCGCCGCACTTTTTCCATGACAGCGCATAAGTCTCATTACATTTGTCCTTATTAAATCCCCCGTCAAATCCTGCTTTTGGGAATCTATTGCTGTCATTACTCACACTTCCGCTCAAAAGCCAAATAGCGTAATCACCTTCAACCTCTACGTAAATAAGTGTTTCTGCAACATCCGTTGCCTGTGCATTATTCAACTTCAAATGCTTATGTTCCGTCGTCAGATAATTAGCTAATGCATTGCTGTTCTCATTTGTAATCATACATTGCGCAATATCCGGCAAGGTAAAATTATGATAGGTCAGCATCCATTTTGTTTTCGGGACCGATATGCTGAAACTTTTTTCTGCACAATTACCATACTTATCATATGCTTTCAGGGTCAGCGCCGTTTTACCTGCCAAACCACTGAGCACAACCGGTGCGCTGATATCCAAAACAGATATGTCCTCACCGCCATTCACCGAATATTTATATGCCACAACTCCGTTTTTGTCTGTTGCTGCGGGAAAGGTAAGATTTACTGCCCCTCCCTCATAACTTACAGCAACCTCTGCGTCCGCTGCAAAGCTTGGGGCAGTTGCATCGGCATATACCCTCAACATGTTTTGATTGTCTTTATCAGGCACGTATTCCGCATCGTTGGTAAGATATAATGCATTTACATGTGCAGGCGCCCAAGCCACACTCATGCCAATCTTCAGCGTGTGCCAACCTGCCCCGAGTGTCCATGTTGTCTTCTCCCATGCATGACCCGTTTGTGCAGTAAGGGTCACCTTATCTAAATCGTCAACTTGCACTGTCGCTTTTCTGTCACTAAAATTGGTTGTCGTTTCCAGCACAGCATTTCCATGCAGCACCCAAAGATTATATGTACCGCCTGTTGCAATATACACCTCCGCGATGCTGTAATTATTGATATCACCGCCGTTAATTTTTATTGTTTTCTTAAAAAGATTGTTACTTGCTGTTCCTTCATTTATAGTGTATCCTCCGCCCGCATACGAGGGTACATCAAAATTTTCGCCGCTGAGAAGGATGCGTTCATAACTTGCGACTGATTCCTCTGCCCCTGCAGACGGAATCAAAAGCGCAAACATGAGCACCGCCGTCAATAAACTGATTATTTTTTTCATAAAATACCACTCCTTCTTTCTTCATTTACCATTTATTTAAAACCTTAACGCCCTCCAGACAACAAACACTTCCGTAACCACCATCGGTAAATTCCAGTTCGCTGAACTGATATACATTTTCATCCAACGCGACGTTCTTCTTAATCCGCCTGCCGTTGATATATAAATCGTAACTCTTCTGATCTGTATTAATCTCAAGCTTTACGTTATACCACTTATCTCGCTTATAAGTACTGATATCAACATAATTTCCGGCAATGTTTTTCAGCTTAATCTTGCCGTCCTCGCCGAACATCAGCTCTATCCCCGGATTATCATAGTTATCAGATATACTGTGTGCAAAATTGCCCCGTTCTTTTACCTTAAAACGATATTCGATGCTCATAGGACCCGACACCGAAACCATGCGTTTCAGAATACTTCCCGATTCATAAGATTTTTGTCCTCTCAGTTCTAAATAAGCCTCGTCACTCTCCGTACGGATTTCCGCACGCGTATTGTAAATTCCAAACTCCTCCAGAGCCTCTTCTTTTGAAAAATCGGATGAAAATTCAACAATATCGCCATATTTTTTCAGCTTGTCTCTTGTCAGTTCCCGCACTTTTGGCGCATAATATTTATCGTAGAAATTCGGATCACTGCCCTTTTCCTTCCAAAGTGACTTCAATGTCCGCAGCGCAGAAACATAATTGGTTTTAAAAGTTGCATCGTGCATGGTAATGCGGGCACGTCCATTCTTTTCCAAGATAATCAAATCGCGGTCTGCTTGCGGAATAACCTGATTTTTCCCCTCACTATCCACATAGTTCCACGCATCACCTTTTGTAATACCAACTACGTTCGCCGCGTTATACTGTGACAATGTATAGCGTGCCGTCGGAGAGGTGATCCCCCGCATACCAACAGTCTCCGCTTTTAGCGTTGCATTCCAGTAAGT
The DNA here is from genome assembly GCA_934438075.1 of uncultured Clostridia bacterium. GTDB lineage: Bacteria > Bacillota > Clostridia > UBA1381 > UBA9506 > RGIG1666. The sequence goes on from CAKSBF010000005.1 coordinate 72,414, forward strand.
ATCCACTGCCGGAATGAAGTGTGCCGCTGACGAAAGCGGAGGACCGCCGTTTGCCGGAACACCCGTCTGGTGAACAATGAGCACTCCATCCGGGAACAGCTCACGCAGCATACGCGATTCCTCATAAGCTGTAACCCATTGATGCTCCGACGGCGTACCGTCTGAATAAATACCGTCAAGGCCATATCGGTTTTTCAGACGTGCAACTTCTGTAATATACCGATCCGGCGAGGACTTATCAAAATAAAAATATGCCGGTGCATAAGTCAGCATTTTCATGCCCGCCGCCTTACCTGCGGTGATATGCTCCTTAAATGCCGTCTCTCTGCCGGGCGCATTGTAGGTCCAGTGCGGCCCCCATTCAGTCGCATATCCTCTGTCCGCAGCATTAAACATAACAATGGCCCGTACGTCAAAATCATTATAATCATCAACATATTGTGACATGCTTGAGTTCCAGTCCATATTGCGATAGGTCATTTCAAAGGATTTTTCCCAGTCATATTCTCTCGGCGGAAAAGTCGAAATTGCCAGCCGCTCACCCGGCGAAATAGTCCACGCTATCTGCCATCCCACCTTTGCATTGCTCACTTGCGAAAGATAAGGATTCTCATTTCCGTTATAAAGTCCCAAGCTATTGTCAAAGGTTGTCTGTGTAAAATCAAGATTTTCCGTCAATATTTTATAATCACACAATTTGCCGGTTCCCTCAGGCAAATCCGGCGTTACGGTAAAACCGCCGTAATCATCTGCAACAGTTAAAAATCCGAAAGCAAACTTATTCCATATGCCTGCTATCTCAGAGGTACAGGTGAGACCGATATTCTGCTTATGCGGCGTTAAGAACAACATGCCGTCCAGCTGCACACCAAAAGTAACCTCCGGGCAACTGATAACACATTCTTTTTCCGTTTTGCTTTTTATCGTCAAATCGTCAAACGGTATGCTCGATCTCCAAGAAGATATTTTCCGCTTCAGCCCTATTCTCTGGCTGGCTGTTATCGTAGCTTCTTTTTTATTAAATACATATTCGGCGCCGGTAGAACAAACCGTTATAAGCTCATCATTTTCTTCCGCACTCACCAACTTCATGTCCAAATCACCTGCACCGCCGCGGAAAGTGACGCCTTCACCCTCAGCATAAACCGGTACATCCGTTACCTCCGGCAATTCTACCACAGTAATATCTCCAATATAAATATTTCCCTCCGGCATGCCGGGGTTAAACTGCCATGTCTGAAACATGATACGACCGCTTACCGCCGTTTCCATCAAACCTGTAGAAGCAACATATTCAAAGCGTGTCCATCCGTTTGTATTATCGGAAATACCGCGCCGCATATCAACCCCGCCACGCTGTTCTTTGTTACCGACAATAACATCCACGATTCCTTCGCAGGTATTACCTGCCGCGTTAAGACGGCTGAAGTCCGACCACAGCAAAACCGAAATCAAATAATTGCGGTTTGGCTTAATCGTCACAAAACTTGTAGAATAGATACTTTGAGAATATAAATTATTTCCTTCCACTTTATACTGATAGCATCCTGTTCCGTCACCCAAATCAACCCACTTTAGCTGAGCAATGTTGCGGTTAGTGCCATAAGTAATGCCGGGCTTTGAAAAATCAAAATCATGTCCGCCCACATCAACCACTGTGCCGCCACGGGTATCCACCCCGCGCAGGCTGTCCGGTATAGGCGTTACCGCTCTGCCCGAAAATTTGTGTTCGGTAACCCAGGACACATCATAGTCCGCCGAACTCTTATCCTCGTTTTCCTCTGCCGGAGCAATTGCCGGAAAACTAAACAGGCAGATGAGACACAACGCCAAAATCCGTACCGCGCCAAGCTTTCTCCTCATAAGTACCACGCCTCCTTATTTTGTTATTACGCTTTCCGATTCCTATAAGCCGCTTGTTACAGTTAAATTATCCATATAAGCTACGGCTGTCCCTCCATTATGTACAATAATACCGCTAATCTCTGCTGTTCGCCGATAAAACGGTTCACTTTCCAGCAGCATATTTTCTCCTAGCGCAAAACTATAGAGTCCTGTCGCCGGATCCGCCTCAATTTTAATATTCACAGTTTCTTCGCCGGTTATTTCATAAAGGCGGGCATATCCGCCTTTCCGATGCAAATAATAAATTTCTTCTCCGCACTGCAAAAATGATAATGCCGTATTTCCCACTGCGTCGGTCAAGTCAAATCTCACCTGAGTATCAGAATTCAGACAAAGAGTAAATGAAAGCTCGGTTTTACCGTAACTTGATAGAAATGTACTTTGTGCACCCGTTTCTCTTGCAAATTTCAATCTACCGTTGTCAATAACCGCCGTGTTTGGCGATACTGTAAATGCACTGTCTGTATCAAATGTATCACTAAGTAAAACCGAAGACGGAAAATCACGGAGTTTCTCTCTGACCAATCGTCTTGCATAAGGCATATAACACACACTGTCGTACTCCTCCGACCAGCCGTTTGCCCTCCAGTTTTCCTCAAGCTTTTTTAATATCTCCCGGTATGCAGTCAAGTCGCCGGCTCTGCGCGCACGACCGTTATACAAAAGACCAATCAAATCCTGTTCCTGCTGTGAAATATCTGTGCCGTCCTGTCCCCAGCTATCTCCTTTTGTCAAACCAATAGCGTTAGAAGCACCATAAGCCGAGGTTACAAAACGTGGATAATTCCAGTTTTTCCCTTCTCCGCTTACCAGCTCTCCCCTCAACGTCATCGTACAGTAGGCGTCAATTGCCGGTATTAAAATTTCAGGAGTTGCCAACGGCGGGCCGCCATTAGCACTTTGACCTGTTGTGTGCGCAATAATGCATCCATCCGGAAACAATTCACGCAATCTTCTCACACCTTCATATGCCTTCAGCCAGTCAAGCGGCGGCAATCCGTCAGTGTAAACACCTTCTATTCCATACTCAGTTTTATGCCGTGCTACTTCCGAAATATATTCATCAAGCGTACCATCCCAAAAATACATACTCATATATTCCAGCGGCACCATATCTGCCGCCTTTGCCGCACTGATATGCGCTTTAAAGTTCTCTTCATTTTTCGGGGTGTACCTTGTGCCATAGCTCATACCCCAAGCTTTCTCAGTATAATCCATTACGCCGTATTTTACACCATGCTGAGACTTATAATTTGACCAAACCTCCGTACCCAGCGAATGTTCCGCATCGACATTCGCATAAATACAGTCAAAGGAATTTTCCCAATCATATTCCCGTGGCGGAAAAGCTGTTACACCAAGCCTTTCTCCCGAGCTGACAGTGTATACAGCACTCCAATCCTTTCCGGCATTGCTGATAAAGTTGACATCCCCTTCGTCTCTTTCAAAATCAACCCCGCCATTTACCGAACAGCGAACTGTCCGCCCCGTACCAAGCGATATAGCCGGATTTACCGTAAAGCCGCCGACATCATCCATCACAAGCAGATTGCCGCTTAGTAAGCGATTCCATGCACCGACTATTTTCGGTGCTACACAAAGCTGCGCATCCGCACCCTGAGCAGAAACCAACAAAAGCCCATCTGCTTGAATCCCAAAGCTGATGCCATTATTTCCTGTTGTCAATATAACTTCTTTATCAGTCTTCGAATAAAGCTTTAATGCACTTAACGTTTTATTTTCAGATTTTAAAATGGCAAGTTCCCGTTCTATACCTATTCTCTGCTTTACCGTGATACTGTCCGTTGTCCTGTCAAAGCAAAACTCTGCTCCTGTCGTCCTAACCGTTATGCGGCTCCCGCTGTCTGAGGGCGCGAATACCTTCATATCATATTTTCCGCTCGAACCGGAAAAACTAAGTCCTTCTCCTTCACCAAGCGGCATCATTGTTTCCTCCGGCAGTTCCCACATATCAATATCAGCTAAATAAAATTGTGCATTGGTGTCATTCTCAAAACCATACATAACGCCGTAAAATCTTGCGGTTGCTGCATCTTGCGGCGTTGTCAGCACCGTTTCAAAGCGATACCAACCATCAGTTTGTGCCGGCAAGCCGTGAAAGGCATCTATTAAGATCTCCGCGCCATTCTGATTACAAACCCGAAATCCCAGATTTACTTCGCAATCAGCGCGGCTGAAATTGCAATAAACCAAAACAGAAAGACGATAATTTCTATTTGCTTTTACAGAAAAATCACTGCGGCTCATAAAATATGGTGTACCGCCGTTTACACCTGCTTTTCTGGCGAACTGATAGCAGCCAACAGCACCGCCTAAAGAAATATATTGATATTCAACATAGTTTGTTTCTACAGAAAACCGAACTCCGCTCTTTGTAAAATCAGAATTGTTCAAAGCAGCAACTGCTGTTGCATTCTCCGGTATTGTCACAGAAAGTTCAGCCGCCGTCGGAGCCGCCGGCAGATTATCTTCCGCCCTTACCGGAACACAAAAGAAAACAAAAACAATTAAGAAAATTGAAATATATTTTTTCATTAGCATGTTTTACCGTCGGGCTATGCCGAACGCTCCTCTCTATATGAGAATATATTAAATTTTTACCCACTCAAACGGCTTTTGAAACGCTTTAATTCCTGCCTCACGAATCGCTATTACTTCAATCGTCTGCTCGTGCGAAACCGGTATCTCTCCCGTTTGAAAGAAACGAACCATTTCCCTGACAAAATTTTCAAAATAATTAGATTTAATTTCCAAATGATCAGTCGTTCCGTCTGTATACCCAACATTTGTTAAAAACGGTGTTCTTCTTGGATAATTTGCCAGCTGAGCATGTCTTCCGTCGCGATATTCAATATAAAGAGAAGGGAAAATCTCATCCCCCATAAACATCACTCGGTCCGCGCCGGCACCCATCAAAGAAACAATAGGCTCAATCTGATGAATGGCATAGTTGGAAAAGGCACCCTCTCCCCATGTTCCTACGGTTTGCACTCTGCTTCTATCAATCTCTCCGTATTCAGAAGCAAAATTTAAGGCCGAACAGGAATAGCAAGGCGTGTGATATTGCGCGGCACGCTCAAAAATTTTAATTGCTGTTTCCTTATCCGGTGCAAATGTTTTGTCAATATACACACGTTTTCCGGACGCTGTCGGCAAACAGCAAAGTTCCTCATGCCGCTCAGGGTTGTCCGGTGACAGCACTACAACATAATCGCTTTTATCAACTACTTCTTCAACAGAATCAAGAAGTGCGATTCCTTTTCCTTTAGCCCATTCCGCATTGCTCATTGCTTCCGGGTGCGGATTGTCTGTCTCTCCATAGGCAAAACAGACCTCCATTTCTCCGCCGCTCAAATTCCGGATCATGCTCGGATAATTTTCTGCATGCCACTCATGCAGATAGTGATCGATAAAGCCTATCTTTTTCATTTTAGCACTCGCCCTTTCTGTGATTAAAGTTCTATTTCCTTGTGCGATTCCGCAGAACGATAAATAGCGTCCATCAACTTAGCAGTAATAATCACCGTATCAATATTGGACGGTAAAACCTTTTTGCTGTCAATGCAGTCTAAGAAACTGTCAATTTCATTCTGGAACATATTTTTTTCGGAAAAACTATATTTTGTTTCGGAAAGCATACCGTTTTTTACACTGTACATGGTAAAATTCTTACCATACTGTAAACGAATACCCCCCTTGTCTCCCATAAAGTCAATGTACATTTCGTTGACTCCGATATTCTGCGCCCATGCTCCCTGAAAGCTGATAACGGGACCTTCCGTACGCACAACACCTGTAATAGAATCCTCTACATCGTAAGTCCCGTTTAATTTCGGCGGACCGGCCCACATTCCTACATACGCATAATTACTGATATCAGTACCCAATTTTGAGAACGCCTCACTGCTTACACTCTTCGGTTGAGGATCTCCGCAGCAATACATTACAATGTCAAGAAAATGAACACCCCAATCTATCAATACACCGCCGCCTGCCACGCTTTTCGTAGTAAAATCGCCTCCCAGCCCGGGGATGGAACGATGACTGCGAAAACTTGCATATACGTGATAAATATTTCCCAGCTCACCTTGTTCAATCAGTGTTTTGATCTGATTAACCGCATAATTAAAACGGTTTACTACACCAATATTTAAAACTTTGCCATATTTTTTTTGCGCTTCCTGCATTGCAAGTGCCTCCGGGTAGATTCTTGCCGCAGGTTTTTCACACAAAACATTTTTCCCATGCTCCAGAGCCGCAATAGCAATTTCACTGTGACAAATATTTGGAGTACAAACCGAAACAGCCTCTATCTCCGGATCCTTTAGGGCCGTCATATAGTCTTCAATGGCCTCGCCGCATCCGTATTTTTCAACAGCAGCCTTTGCCCTTGATGGAATAATATCGCAGAAATATTTAATTTCCGCTCTCTCATTTTGCAGATAAGACGGTATGTGCGAATTGTTTGCAATCGTTCCGCAGCCGATAACTGCAACCTTTATTTTACGCATAAATATACTCCTTCCACACTTTATTTTTCATGTTAAATATAACACTTAAGCCGCAAGTTTGTAAATTGATTATTGTGGCAAAAATTTGCTGTTTTGTGTTCATCTGTTTCTCTGCTTTTCCTCAGTCTTTTATTACCTAATTAAATGTTTCTTATTTTCCCATTTTGGCCTTTCATAAATAATATAAAGTATATAAATTGCTGTTCAAAATCGGTATTTTTCTTAAAATTATTCTTTTTCTCATTAAATTATTGTGTAATTGGCACAAAAATGCAACCTTTTATCCCAAAAATTGATTTACAAGCTTTTCTGTAACCTGTATAATAGGGATATAAACATTGTGTATGTTTATCAACTTATTAAATTTAAAAAAGAGGTGTTTTTATGAAAAAATTTTTCACACTGCTGCTCGTCGGAGCGTTGTCAGTCAGCGCAATCGGCTGCACTCAGGGACAAAAAACCTCCGATGACGGAAAAGAAACTGTTAGTTTAAAAATCGGTATGCCAAACGGGGGTGACCTGACTCCTCACGAAATTTTGGAAGGCTTTAAAGAAGACAATCCAAATATAAAAATCGAAACAGACGAAACTCCATGGTCCGATTTTAAAACAAAGCTGAAAATGCAAATTGCCGCAGGCAATGCACCCGATGTATTTATGACCGATTCCGGCTATGCAGCTACGCTGGGCGGAATGGGTGCCGCAGCTGATTTAAGTCAGAAAATTAAATCTGACCTAAACCGTGATGATTTCACCTCCGCATTAGATATTATTAACGATGGCAACGGAAAGGTTTGGGGCATTACTCATTCTTTGGCACCTGCCGCTGTCCTTTACAACAAAACATTATTTGATGAATATAACGTTGCCTATCCCGAAGAAAACTGGACGTTTCAGGACATGCTTGATATCGCTCAGAAATTGACAAAGGATACGAACGGAGATGGTGTGACCGATATTTACGGTCTTTCATCCGGCGGCAATATGACAACCGGCTGGCTCCCGTTTATCTTGGCGGAGGGCGGCGCCCCCATTGATGAAACACGCACAAAATCTCTTTTTGCAGACCCCAAAACCCTGGAGGGCCTAAAGCAGTATTATTCAACTGTAAATGTCAGCAAGATAAGCCCTTCCAACACTTGGATTACCTCCAGCGGGAATGTCACCTCTGCCTTTTATAGCGGCAAAATTGCTATGGTAATTGATTTATGGGGAACTACCAAGGCTATTAATGAAAACGCCCCCGACGGCTTTTCATACGATGCCCAAATGATGCCCATTGGCTGGAACGGCAAACGCAGCTGCATTTATGTGCCGAACCAATGGATTATTTATTCAAAAGCCGGTGAAAAACAACAAGCCGCCGCTTGGGAATGGATTAAATATTTTCTGACAGAAAAATCACAGGATGTTGTTGCTAATTCCTTTAACTCCATCGGTTTCCCGGTTAGAAAGTCAGCGCTGAATACCATAGAAGCTATGGAAACTGTTCCGGCAAACAAAGGAGCTTTTTATAAAGGGCTTGACGAATACGGCGTAACCCTATTCGAGTGTCCCTCTTGGGAAGAATGGAAGCCGAAAGCAGAACAGGCCTTTTTGGAAATGCAAAACGGTGCCATTTCGCCGGAAGAGGCCTCCGCACGAGTTGACAGCATCGTCAGCGAACTTTTAGTGAAGTAACATAAATAAGTATAATACCTGACTGTAGGGACTGTGGGAATGATGTTTTTAAATATTATGATTACTCAACATATTTTTACAGTCCCTATGAATAACAAGTCGATAATGAGGTGAGATTTTGTTAAAGAAAGATATGAAATGGGGCGCAGTATTTCTCGCACCATACATTATTGGATTGCTCGTGTTTTCTATTATACCCGTTATATTTTTGGTATATTTTTCCTTCACAAATTACAATTTGTTCAACCCGCCTGAATTTGTCGGCTTGAAAAATTACATTGATGTTTTAACAAGCGTAGATACCTGGCGCGCCTTCCGAAACGTCGGATTTTATGCGCTTATATACATACCGCTAAATGTATTTTTTGCCTGCGTACTGGCTGTAGCTCTGAACCAGAAAGTAAAAGGAATGAACGTTTTCCGCGTTATCTATTTTATCCCTTCACTACTTCCATGGGTAGCGGTAAGCTTAGTATTTATCTCCTTATTCAACCCGTTATACGGCTCTGTAAATTACTTGTTATCCTTTCTGGGAATTGGCCCGTTCGAATTTACCTTCAGCCAATCCTGGGTTGAGGTCGTTGCAAGCATTGCCGTCATAGCCGTATGGAAAGGTGTCGGTTATGCTTCTCTGTATGCCCTTGCAGGACTGCAAAATATCAGCGATGATGTTTTAGAAGCTGCCGAGATAGACGGCGCCGGTACTATTACAAAGTTTTTTAGAATTATCATCCCGCTTATGACTCCAACGATTTTCATGTTAATCATCTTTGGATTGTCGGGCTCACTGTCTGTTTTTGATTCTTTCTTGGTTATGCTTGGCACGGGTGGTGTTACCTCCAGCGAATTTACGGTTATTAATATGCTGATTTATAATAATGCATTTCAATATAATAAAATCGGAACTGCATCCGCAATTTGCTGGATTGCTTTTGCCGCCGTTCTCTTAATAACGCTTATTCAGAAAAAAACAGAAAAAAGGTGGGTGCACTATGAATAAATGTAAAAAATATGCTTCAAAAGGCATCTCCCTTCTGTTACTCGTTTTAGGAGCAGCCATCATGCTTTTCCCTTTTATTTGGTCGGTATCGGCATCACTGCAGAGCGCAGGTAAAGCTTATCAGCTTCCTCCTGAGTTTTTTAGGCCGCCCTTTCGTTTCAGCAACTATGTCAAAGTTTGGCTTGAAGGGAACATGCTGCAATATTCGCTGAACAGCGCCTTCGTTACCATAATGTGCATTATCGGTTCGGTTTTCGCCGATTCACTCGCAGGCTACGGACTTGCGAAGTATGACTGCAAATGGACAAATATTGTTTTTATTGTCGCTTTGGGAACCATGTACATCCCCGGAAATATCTTAGCGGTTCCGCAGTATATTATGTGGCAAAAGCTCGGTGCCCTAAACACATATATTCCAATTATAGCACCAAAGTTTTTCGGCTCCATTACGGGCATTTTCTTAATGCGGCAGTGCTTTAAGTCCATTTCCAATCAACTTTACGAGGCTGCAACCATTGATGGATTACACCCATTAAAAATTTATTATAAAATATACTTACCGCTAGTGAAACCTATGCTTGCAACCCTTGTAATTCAAATGTTTATGAGCACTTGGAACGAAACTTTTGCTCCGCTTATTTACATTACGGACCGTTCAAAATACACACTCACGGTCGGTCTGCTCTACTTGCGCGGTCAATATCTGCAAAACATGGAATTGTTGATGGCCGCTTCTATGATAAGCGTATTTCCCTTGCTCGTAGTGTATTTACTGGCGCAAAAGTATTTTGTAAAGGGCATGATTTCATCCGGCATTAAAGGATAAAATGATAAGTTTGTACTTTTTAACTTAAAACAAAATTTTTAATTTATTGAATAACCTGGCAAGTATAAGCCGCTTAAACGTAACGGGGCTGTATCAAAATGAAAACATTTTGATACAGCTCTATTTTGCTTATGCTTATCTACGGGTAATGTACGGATAATAAAGATTTAAGATACACCATAAATATATTAGTTTTTATTACTCCTTGGCAATTTTTTAAAAATCTATTGACAAGTCCATATAACAGCGTTATACTATGTAACAGTGTTATATGATTATTATTTTTGTTATCCGGAGGAAAGTAAATGGGCGAAACGGAAAAAAATACACTCGATACAATCCTGTCTGCGGCAAAAGCCGAATTTCTCGAAAAAGGCTTTAAATCCGCCTCTCTTCGCAACATTGTGAAAACCGCCGGTGTGACAACGGGTGCCTTTTACGGATATTACAAAAGCAAAGAGGAATTATTTGACGCTTTAGTCAGCAAGCAATACCATACATTTATGGGAATGTTTACAGAAACGCAAAACGCCTTTAGCAAACTTTCTCCGGAAGAACAAATGTCAGGAATGGGCAAGCTGTCAGGCGAAGGCATGCGCCGCATGATGGATTATGCCTACGCGCACAAAGATATATTTAAACTTCTTCTTTGTTCGTCCGAAGGCACAAAATACGAAAATATGCTTCACGATATAGTGAAAATTGAGGTTGACGCAACACACAGATTTGCCGATATTATGGAAAAATCAGGATATGCAAAATATGCTGTTGATCCTGTTTTGGAGCATATGCTGGTCAGCGGCCTGTTCTCGGCTTTCTTTGAGGTAATTATTCATGATGTTCCTTATGAAAAAGCACCTAAATACTTAAAGGAACTACGGGATTTTTACACTGCCGGCTGGCAAAAAATTATGGGGTTTTAAGCCCCTTTATTTTTGATCGCGAATTAGTTTCAACTAACTATTGTTGGATATAAGGCAACGGCTGCAGCGTTTCCTTTATCATATTATTAAACCAATGCAAGGAGGAATTTGCCTTGAAAAAACAAACTAACCTATCACGGCTGCTCTCTTATGCCGACGGGCATAAATACCTGACCTATGCCTCTTGGCTACTGTCAGCCATAAGCGCCATTGTCGCTCTGATACCATTTTGGTATATATGGAAAATCATCAAAGAGGTTTTAGAAGTATCCCCAAATTTCCGTGCCGCTCAAAATCTGCCGCATTACGGTGTGATGGCAATGGTATTTGCAATTCTTTCGTTTTTGATTTATATTTGCGCACTTATGTGCTCTCATCTATCCGCATTTCGCGTTGCAACAAATATGCGAATTGAAATAACCGAGCACATAGCGAAGCTGCCGCTCGGATTTAGCGACTCTTTCGGCAGCGGCAAACTTCGTAAAATCATAAACGACAGCACAGGCGCAACCGAAACCTATCTTGCGCATCAACTTCCCGACAAATATGCAGCAATTGCAACGCCGATAGGACTCCTCGTTTTACTTATGGTCTTTGACTGGAGACTGGGGCTCTTAAGTCTTGTACCGGTTGCATTGGGATTTATTATCATGTCCGCAATGACAGGGAAACGAATGGAAGAGAAAATGAAACAGTATGGAAATGCACTTGCTGCAATGTCTAACGAAGCGGTTGAATATGTAAGGGGTATCCCTGTTGTAAAAACCTTCGGGCAATCTGTGTTTTCCTTTAAAAAATTTAAAGACACAATTGACGAATATGGAAAGTGGGTCATTGCCTATACAAAAGAAATGCGTATGCCCATGATATTTTATACTGCGGCGATCAACGGTGTGTTTGCCTTTTTGATTGCAGGTGCAATTTTATTCACACAAAATGGCGTAACAAACGAATTTTTAATAAATCTATTGTTTTACATCATTATAACGCCTGTTATTTCAGTTACACTAACAAAAATAATGTATATGAGCGAAGAAGGAATGGTGATAGAGGATGCGCTCCAAAGGATTGACAGTGTTTTAAATACCGAGCCTATGAAAGAAAGTATAAATCCACAACATCCGAAAAATGCATCAGTGGCACTGGAAAACGTTCATTTCAGCTATGATGGAAAAAATGATGTTATTTCAGGAATATCCTTAAACATAGAAGAAGGACAGACGATAGCGTTTGTCGGCCCGTCCGGCGGAGGAAAATCCACTCTTGCAAGCCTTATTTCTCGTTTTTTTGATGTAAAAAGCGGAAACATAAAAATTGGCGGCATTGATGTCAGAGACATTTCAAAGGAAGAACTTATGAATACGGTATCATTCGTCTTTCAAAACAGCAAACTGATTAAAGCGTCAATCCTTGACAATGTTAAAATGGGAAAACCGAATGCAACCAAAGCTGAGGTCACAGAAGCCCTCCGTGCAGCACAATGTATGGATATTATTGAAAAGTTCCCGCAGGGAATTGATACTGTTATCGGAAGTCGCGGCGTTTACCTCTCAGGCGGTGAACAGCAAAGGATTGCAATTGCAAGAGCAATGCTTAAAAATGCCCCCATTATTATTTTAGACGAGGCTACGGCTTTTGCCGATCCCGATAATGAGGTAAAAGTACAAAAAGCATTTTCCAAGCTTTCCAAAGGAAAAACTGTTATAATGATTGCACACAGACTTTCAACCGTTCAAAACGCAGATTGCATCTACGTAATTGAAAACGGAAAAATTGCAGAATATGGGAAACGTGAGGAATTGCTGGCCAGCAATGGGTTGTTCGCGAAAATGTGGAACGACTATCAGACCTCTGTTGAGTGGAAAGTGTCAAATGATATGATAAGGGAGTGATAACGATATGATAAAACTGATTCAAAAAGCAACAGCTTCGTCAAAGGAGGGCGCGGTCGGTTTGATAAAGGGTATCATTGCCTGCGCCTTTCAAAATATTGCGTTCATGATACCGACAGGGCTTTTATATTACATAGCGGCAGATTTACTTGGCGGCGGTGTGCCAAGGAACAAAATTGTATTTTATATTATCGGTTGTATTGCCTGCTTTGCATTTATCATGACGGCAACCTGGTTTCAATATAACAATACATTTTTTACTACATATGAGGAAAGCGGAAAGCGCAGGATAAGCCTTGCTGAAAAGCTCCGCAAACTTCCCCTTTCATTTTTTGGCAAAAAGGATCTGGCAGATCTTACAAGCACTATCATGGCTGACTGCGAAGTTCTCGAAAAGACTTGTTCGCATTATGTCCCGGCCCTGTTTGGCTCCATTATTTCAACAATTATTATAGCGCTTAGCCTGTTTGTATTTGACGTACAAATGGCAGTCAGCGCACTTTGGGTAATTCCGGTATCCGTACTAATAGTTGTTTTAAGCTATAAGATGCAGGATAAGGTGCAAAAAAAGAATATGTCGGCAAAAATGACTTGTGCGGACGGTATTCAGGAATATATTGAAACCGTGCGTGATTTAAAAGCAAATAACGCCGAAAAGAACTACCTGAAAGGGTTAAAGAAAAAAATACAGGGAGTCGAAAAACAGGCTGTATCATCAGAGTTTGCCACAGCTGTAATTGTCACATCTGCCGGAATGATATTAAAGCTGGGTATTGCTACCGTCGCACTTGTCGGTACTGTAAGGCTTGTAAACGAAAACATCAGTATTTTAACTCTTTTTATGTTCCTTTTGGTGGCTTCCCGCCTTTATGACCCTATGCAAGCAGCACTTCAAAATCTTGCTGCAATAATTGCTATGAGGACAAACGTTGCCCGCATGAATGAAATTTTAAATCACTCTGTTCAGCAGGGCGAAAACAAACTTACAAACAATGGCTGCGATATTGCTTTCGACCATGTAGGTTTTGCATATAACAATGGGGAAACCATTCTCAAAGACGTGTCTTTCACCGCAAAACAAGGTGAGGTTACAGCGCTCGTCGGACCGTCCGGCGGAGGAAAAACGACCGTATCTCGTTTAGCAGTAAGATTTTGGGATAATCAAAAAGGCACAATCACAGTCGGTGGTATGGATATTTCCGGCGTAGACCCCGAAACACTGATGAACCTTTATTCAATCGTATTTCAGGATGTCACCCTCTTTAACAACACCATTATGGAAAATATCAGACTTGGCAAAAAAGGAGCAACCGATGCAGAGGTATTAGCAGCCGCACGGCTTGCAAACTGTGATGAATTTGCGGAAAAGCTCCCCGACAAATGGAACACAAACATTGGAGAAAATGGCTGTGAGCTATCTGGTGGCGAAAGGCAAAGAATTTCCATCGCAAGGGCATTTTTAAAGGATGCAACTATTATCTTACTTGATGAAGCAACAGCCAGTCTTGATGTTGAAAATGAAACAGCTATACAAACAGCTCTATCAAGGCTGATAAAGGACAAGACGGTGCTTGTAATCGCTCACAGAATGAGAACAGTTGCCGGGGCAGATAAAATTGTTGTACTGTCCGACGGAGTGGTAGCTGAGCAAGGCACGCCGTCGGAACTTATGAAGAAAAATGGGATATTTAGTAAAATGTCGGATTTACAAATGCAAGGGCAAAATTGGTCTGTATAGCAATTTTTATCGAAAAGGGTACTGCGACTTTGCGGTACCCTTTTGTCAATCATTGACCTCAGTAAAAAAATTTTTATAGCTATTGACATATTACAAAAAATATGGTATTATCTAATAAAGTTAGTTCGCACTAACCGGATTAGGTAATACATAATTACTATTCAAGCATTTCAAAGAGCATGGAGCTCATATTTTTTTAGAAATAGGTTAGTTTTGACTAACTTTATGAAAGGAGCTTAACATGTTAGAGACATTACTTGCTTATCACTGCGGGCCTGCATTTGCAGGAATAAAACCGGCAAATATCGTTACTTGTCAAAAATCACGCTTTCCCAATTTATACAAAGAACTTGACAAGTTGAATAATGAATTAAACCATAAGGATATTTATATAGAAATCTTGTGTGAATGCGAAAAACGTGCAATTATAATTGTATATCGGCAAAACGTACTCGAAAAGCATTTACAGTTATACAACAACAAAGCCTTTCTTTTACAATATGGCTATCCCAAAACCGGAACCATCGCCGATTATCTGAAAGTGCTGAGAACAAGACTTGACTGCGACAATTTTCCGCATGAGATCGGTGTATTTCTCGGTTATCCGCTGCATGATATCTATTGCTTTATCAATCACCGTAACGATGGCTGCCTATTGGTTGGTGAATGGAAGGTTTATCATAACACCGAAGAAGCCAAAAAAATGTTCTGCCGGTTTAAATCATGCAGAACAGCACTGGTAAAACACATTACAGAAAAAGGAAAAACACTTGCACAGATTTTTTGTGCGGCTTAATGAGATTGTAAGATTATTGGATAAACCCGATAATTTACATATATTTTTCATTTCATATAAGGAGGATTTACAACATGGGTAAAACAGCAATTATTTATTGGAGCGGCACAGGCAATACAGAAGCTATGGCGGGCGCAATATTAGAGGGTGCAAAGGCCGTTAACGCCGACACAGCATATTTTACTGTTTCTGATATTTCGGCAGATGATGCCGCATCTTACGACACTCTTATCTTAGGATGCCCGGCAATGGGAGCTGAGGTTTTGGAAGAATCCGAATTTGAACCATTTTTCACCTCCCTTGAGTCAAACATTTCAGGTAAAAATATTGCATTGTTTGGCTCGTACGGTTGGGGTGATGGCGAATGGATGCGCAATTGGGAAGAACGTGTTATCAGTGCCGGAGCCAAATTAATCGGCGGTGAAGGACTCATTATCAACGATATGCCCGATGATGCAGGACTGGAACAATGCCGCGATTTCGGCAAAAGCGCCGCAAGTGTATGACCTGAAACAAATTTAAATGTAATAAAGGCGATGCTGTTGAATGAAACTGCATCGCCTTTATCTTATTATTTTAGGTGTTATTTTTTGCCTACAGCGCCAAGAAAACCTGATTTTGTTCCTTCCTCCGTATCGTCCGATTCCTCATAAGCGTCATAGGGAGCCGTTGGATCGGGGACCCGCCTTTTAAACGGCGAGCACAGCTTGTCCTTATGAGCAAAGGCAAATTCAAAATTGTCCGTCCAGCCTGTATGTCCCGTGATAAATAAAGGTGTTATATTTTTTCTTTTCAGTTTTTCTTCTAGTTCTGCAAGTGATTTTAATGCCAGTTTGTTATCTTCAGCAAGACCTGAAATAAAGCTATAGCCGCCATCTGCGCCAAACCAAAGCGTATCGCCTGTAAATAAATATTTATCATCAATTAGATATACCATATGTCCCCAAGTATGACCGGGAACAAGAAAACACTCAACTTTTATACCGCCAATTTCTAATATCTGACCGTCCCTAAGCAGTATTTTTTTGTTATTTATCCTTACCTTCGGCAATTTATACATATGATAAATAACCTTTCTGCGCACTTCTCCTGTAAGATAACGGTTTTCAATTTCGCCTATATAAAGCGTAGCATTTTTAAATAGTCCGGAACCGTCCTCCTCCACTGCCCCAACATGGTCTGTGTCTTGGTGCGTAATGAGAATATCCCGTATTTCTTCCGGATTTATGCCAAGCCAACCCATTTTTTCCTCCAGCCTGTCATAATTATAACCTGCATCAATCATAATGGTTGTGCCATTTTTACGATAGAAAAATATATTCGCTACCCATTCACGCACACAGGCGACATTTTCATCAATCCATCCCGTATTCAAAGGTTTGAAGATTTGTTGACCACGATACATTTTACTCATTGTTTTTTTTTGAAATTCTGTAGCCTTTTTTGACATAACTTTTTCACTCCTTTAAAACCGCTGTCATTTATTACATATTCTAAATAAAATAATCATCCTTAACATGATACAAACTGCTTCCGCAAACACATAATAGGAAAAGCGGTCATGCTTTTCTTCTTTGGTGTTGTGTTTATTATACCACAAGTGCAAGCCGCAGTCGGCTTGCTTCACACCGGTTCAATAAACACATAATAGGAAAAGCACAGTTATGCTTTTCTTCTTTGGTGTTGTGTTTATTATACCATATTTTTTTCTATTCATCAAATCCCCAAAAACAGAGACGATCAAAATCAATGCAATTGCTCGCCAAATATTACGGACTCTAAATATGTAGGATGATAAAGATAAAATATTTTAATAGGTTTGGCAAGAAATTTAAAGAGTCTTTGCAATATACTAAAGTTACATTTTTTTCTTTTAAGCATAAACACATAAGGGAATCACTGTAATTTTAGCCGGCAGAAATCTTGATTTTCTATTGAAAAAAAGATATTTTGTGATATAATATTCTCATAGAAACTATGTTCTGTACCGTATCATGATACGGTCTGTACTTATGCTATAATAACATTGAATTATTATCCCGTTACCGTTATCCAAAGTGTGTTGCTCACCCTTTCAGCGGTAATAAAAATAAACCGATTTGCAAGAAACCGGTTTTATAAAACAAACAGGCTGCCCTTTGGCGGCTTTTCAAAAGCACAGCAGTTAGCCAGCTCTAACCAGCAGAGGTGATAGAAATGAAAAATAATTTTTGGGATAAAATTGCCGGATTCTACGATTGTTTTATGAGCAAAGACAAAGCAGCATACGAAAGATTATATTCGCTGATTCGTCCGGCCGTGAAGAACAAAACCGTTTTGGAACTTGCTACAGGCACGGGGCTGATTGCAAAAAATATAGCCCACACGGCCCAGATGGTTGAGGCTACGGACGCTTCGTCCGAGATGATTGCTGCGGCACGAAAAGGCACTATCTCTGCTAAACTGCATTTTTCGGTACAGAATATGTTTCACCTGCCTTATGCTAACGGCTCATTTGATGTGATAATCGTGGCAAATGCACTTCATATCGTACCAAATCCCGAAAAAGCACTTCGCGAAATATGGCGGGTACTGAAGGACGACGGTGTTCTCATCGCCCCGACCTTCACCCACGCAAATAACTCCGTCTTTGGTGAACTTAAAGCTTTTCTTATGAAACTTGCCGGGTTTCCGCTGCATAGCAAATGGACAAGCAAAGACTATATTGATTTTCTATCTCAAAACGGTTGGATCATTCAAAAAAGTGCCGTTCTGAAAGCATCATTTCCTCTGACCTACGCAGAATGTGTGAAAAATATTGCAAATTAAAGAAGAAATGAGGTATTGAAAAGCAAAACCATTTCTGTGGTATTTTTATGCCAACCAATCATTGAGAATACTGTGAGCATTTAAAAAATTGAGTGTTTCGGGCGAATGCCTGTCGCAGCATCCCGATTTACGGAGGAAAACCATGAAAGATCATGATTTACAGTTTGACCGCACCTGTCATGTGTTGTATACAAGACCTTGCAAAAAAGAAATTCAAAAGAAAATTGCCATACACTACCCTGCTGCTGTACAGGAAAAGGTATGGGAAATGGTGCAGAAGCAATATGTCAAATTTCTCTCGGATTGGCGCACAGACCTCGGAGGCGAAAGGAATTTCCACAACGGTAAGGGCGGAAATTACGACTGCATAGCGCTTATGGCGTATTATGTGGTATGCCGCAAGGTAACAAGCCTTACCGAAATTGAAGAGATGGAAGGCAACCTTTTCCTCGGTACGTTTAGAAAGCTAAAATTTGTCGACTGCAATAAGCTGCTTTTTAAAAAGCTAATGTATAAGGCCTTTCTGAATGCAAAAAAGCAATGTGACAAATGGGGTGATTTTAAAATGAATGTTGCACCTTTTGAAAAAGGCAGACCAATATACTATGAATTTACAGAATGTCCGACAGCAGAATTTGCAAAAAAGCACGGTCTTTTAGAGATTATGCCGGCGTTGTGCAACCCCGATTTTGAAGCGATGGAATGTATCCACGCAAGGCTCGTGCGAAAAAACACTTGCGCAAACGGTGAAAAATGCGACTATACCATTTGCGGCGACCGCGATGAATACTTAAAAGAACATCCCGAATATCGAGACGAATCTGGCTACAGGAGGAATAAATAAAATGATTCTAAAAGTAATTCTCGAAGGACTCGGACTTGGGGCTCTGCTCATTATTATTTGCGCTGCAAGTATCAGAAAAGGCGCAGTCAGAATGGTACATCTTTATCACCAAGAGGTGCAGGAACGATGCGTGACGTCAGGACAGACAACTTACGAAAAGATTAAACGCAACAACATTATCTTCAAGGCTTGTTGTATTCCGGGTTATATCATCTATGTACTTGTATGCGTTTATGTTATAAATGGCGCAAAAGGATTTTTAGCGGGGTTTTGGCAAATTCTCATTATCCTATCTGTTATGAATCTAATTGACCGTTTTGTAGTTGACGAATGGTGGGTCGGGCATACGGCAGCCTGGACGATTCCCGGTACAGAGGACCTGAAACCCTACATTACTGCCCGTGACAAGTGTGTCAAATGGATTTTCGGAACATTAGGAATGGCGATAATTTCAGCCATTCTTGCAGGAATGATGACGTTATTCATTTAGTGAGAGGATAAAATTATGCTATTTGAAACCTTTGGAGATAAAACAAACCCTGCCGTGATTTTCTTTCACGCAATGGGTGTGACAGGTGCAAGCAGCAAACCGGTGGCAAAATATTTGCAAAGCCGCTATTTCTGCATTTTGCCCACTTCTACCGTTTACTGTGCGGGGCAAAGATATATAAGCAAAGCAGAAGAGATCCGGCAAACGGAAGATTTTCTGCACCAACAAGGCGTTGTAAACATTGCTTTGGTTGTCGCCCCATCGCTCGGTGCAGACCTTGCCTTGGCATTTCTTGCGCACACGAAGACGCTGATTGGAAATGTTTTCTTTGACGGCGGACAATTTGCACAAATTGGAAAACTCACCAAACATATGATAACTCCGTTCTTGTATCTTGCCGTCAAAAGCCTGTACCTGTCAAAGGGCAAAACACTGAAAAAGGTTATGTGGTGTGATGACGATACCATTAAACCATATTTTATCGCCGCCGGAAAGCTTATTAAATACGGCAATTTACGCCGTCAGCTTGCGGACAGTTTGGAAAATAGACCGTTTCCTCCGCTGCCGCAAAAAATTCAGGAACATACATATTTTGAGTTTGGCAGCATCGAGGAACACTTTAAATACCGTAACGCTGTGATGAAATCTTACCCGCACAGTCATTTTCCGGTGTTTGAGGGATATAACCATATGCAGTATCAAATTAAGAATCCGAAAGGTTTTGCAGAAATGTTAGTATCTGTTATCGAACAAAATACATTACCAAAGCTGTCGTTTTTGAGGAAGTGAGGAAGGCTTATGAAATATCATATTAAGAAAAACACCGTGCAGGAAACACTTATTATTCCGCTCTATGCGAGGAAAATGTGCTCGGAGTTGTTTCCGAGTTTATACCACGATGAAACAGCAAAACGGCTGATAGACAAAATCGACTATGACTTTTCAGATAATGCCAAAAAGTCCGGCAGCCTTATGCAAAAGTTTGGTTTTTTAGAAGTCGCCATGCGGCAAAACGATCTTGCCTGGGAAGTGCGGGATTACTTAAAAACACATCCAAATGCTGCAGTCGTTAATCTTGGCTGCGGACTTGACAATACCGGAATACAATGCGATAACGGAAGCTGCAAAATTTATAATCTTGATTTTCCCGATGTCATTGCCGTACGGAATAAACTTTTACCTGCTGAAGAGCGTGAGGAAAATATTGCTTGCGACCTAAATGATACAGATTGGTTTGAAAATATTGATGCATCCGGCGGCGCTATATTCTTTGCTGCCGGTGTGTTTTACTATTTTTTCGCCGAACAGGTCCGTTCTCTTGCACAAGCTATGGCAAAAGCTTTTCCGGGCGGCAGGCTTGTATTTGATGCAGCAGGAAAATCAGCAGTAAGACTAATAAGAAAAACTTGGATTAAAACCGCAAAAATTAAGGATGTCAGTGCATACTTTTCTGTTTCCGATGCCAAAAAAGAACTTTCCGCTTGGAGCGACAACATCAGCGTTTCAAGCCGAGGCTATATGCTCGGTTATTATGACTTAAAAGACCCATCGGTCAGCAAATTTTTTCGCTTTTTAGCCAAAGTTGGCGATGGTATGATGAAAATGAAAATTGTACGTTTGGATTTCGGAGGTACATTATGAATTCGTCAAAAGAAAAAAAGAATCTGTTTGTCGGCATTGTCGGCTGTATTCTGTTTGTAATCGGTGACTTCCTGTATGCCGCCATCGGACCGCATCAAAGTCCCGAAACGTTTGGAATTATGATAAGGTCTGCCTATCTTGATATGGCAACTTGGCGGATGGCGGCAAGCATTTTCTGCGGTATATTGGGAACAGCACTGTATTATGTAGGATTTCGTCAGATGTATAAGCTCTTAAAGATTCATGTTCATGAGCCAAAACAACGAAAATGGGTGACGGGTTTTCGCATCTCCTATCTCACCGGCACAATCTGCCGGGGTTATGTTCATTCTATGTTTATGAATACTGCTCTCATTTTTAAATTTGTATTTGAAAGATATGGCAACATACAAACAGCGGCGGACATTGCAAACAAAGTGTTTTACTGCAATGCCGTGCCAATGCTTACGGCTTTTATTATTGGAGACGGTCTTCTTTCCATTGTTATAATCGTGATGATATGGAAACGCATAATTCCCCTGAAAAATACCGGAACACGTATTCTTGCCACTTTTTGCAATCCGATCCTTTGCGCCGGCATTATCGGCAACCTTATGACGCTCCTGCCATGGCCGCTTAATCAGATTGACGTGGGAACAGAATCCACAGGACACGCCTTAGTGCTGGTATTGGGTCTCATTCTCTTGAAAAACATGAGCAAAAGCGAAATACAAGAAAAAAATAACGGAGGGAAACAATGAAATATATAGGTATGCCGTTTGGTATGTGGGTTCTGTTTGAAAAATCATTCAGAGAGCATCTCGTTTCCATCCTCGGTTACGATAAGCGTACAGCAAAGTCAATATCAAAAAAAGCAAAGCCGAAATATAAGGAAATTATACATAATTTGCCCCAATTTGAAAAGGGCGACCGTTTCCAAATAAATATTGTAAACTCTGCAATGCTTAGCGCTTTCATTCTTTCCATGCCAAAACGACCGAATGTTGACGAGCTTACCGACTACTACGCCAAGGCTATGATGACAAAACCAATGCAATGGTTCTGTCGTCATAGCGGCAAAAATAAATTCAGCGAATCGGACATGCGTGCGTTGAAAGAAACTGCTGCAAAAAAGTTTGCCGACCGCAACCCCTATTCGTGGAATATGGATTTTTATGAATATCCGGACAGCAGCGGCTATGAGGCACGTTTTACAAAATGCGGTATCTGTGTACTTATGAAAAAGTTAGGGCTTTACGATCTCACTCCGGCTCTTTGTCATCTTGACTATACCATGAGCGATGCAGGCAGAACAACAAACTTTGTTCGTAAATATACACTCGCCTCCGGAGGGCTGTATTGTGATTGCGGTTACAAGAAAAAAATATCAAAATGATAGTGCCAACCATAAAAAGTTTGCTGCCTAAGAGCAGCGAACTTAAAATCTCCTTAACCGATTCTGGAAAATCTGCGAATTTTGTCTGGACCTGCACCATCCATGGGATAACAGTCCAAAATTTTATTGGATTCTAAATGTATAACACAGGTATAAGCTCATCAAGGCTGTTCGCGCGAAGTCCCATGCCTGATGTTCTGTATCGGAGATTAAGTTAAATTGCTCCGCTGCAAAATTGCCGGCAATCACACCTTCCTTTACATAAATATAACGATCTGCAATTTCATTCAGATAATATAATAGTCAACGTTAACGTGATCTTTTGCGAAAAAGAAGGAATGCCGGCTCATATAACTGATTTTTCCGCACAGAAAAACGAAGCATAGCGAACTTTGCTCGGACGTGGTGCGGCTGGGGACGAGGCGTAGTCAAAACAATCCGGTGAATTGCTTTGACAGCCGAAAGTCCCTTCCAAGGAATACAAGCCGATAGGCGAAGTATGATTTGCCTGTCAATTTATTCGCCAAAGTAAAAAGCTTGCAAGATAAATCCTGCAAGCTACAAAAGGTGGTGCGGCTGAAGGGACTTGAACCCCCACGTCATTGACACTAGATCCTAAGTCTAGCGCGTCTGCCAATTCCGCCACAGCCGCAAATATTAGCTTTCTCAATTATCAGCTAACGATAAAACACTATAGCATAAATAACCCCATATTGTCAAGTATTTCTTTTATAATATTTGTAAATTATTTAAATTTCCGCAATAAATGAAAAACGAAACATATTTTCTATTTGTGATAACTTTCATTTGCGTTAATCTTAAAAGAACGATAAAGTTGCTCCAGCAAAATAACGCGCATTAATTGATGAGGAAATGTCATCTCTGAAAAGGACAAACGTAAAAGGCTGCGTTGCTTTACTTCTTCAGATAAGCCAAGTGAGCCTCCGATTACAAAAGCTAAATTGCTTTGCCCATGCAGGGCGCAATCCGATATTTTCCCCGCAAGCTGCATTGACGACATGTGTTTCCCCTCTACACACAAAGTAATAACCGCCTCATGCGAACCAATAGAAGATAAAATTTTTTGTCCTTCCCTGTGCAAAACAGCGATCTCCTCAGCCTTTGACGCACGTTCCGGAATAGGCTCATCCGCAAGCTCCGTTATATTTAACTTCACAAAACGCGAAAGACGTTTAGCGTACTCCGCACAAGCATCCTTAAAATATTTTTCCTTCAGTTTTCCTACACAAATAATATGAATATTCATACTGTTACCTCAGCCAACATTGCGGCAATACATTCAGACCCACATCACTGCCGACTGCCAGTCCCTCCTCTCGCAAAATCGACTTCACCGTTTCATAGGCCAGCGACGGAACATTATTTTCTTTAGACAGATGTCCCAGCCAAAACGACCTTGTCCCCTGCTTTGCAAGCATAGTGCACAACCTTCCGCAAGCATCATTGGATAAATGACCTTTTTCACCAAGAATACGTTTTTTTAGCGGATATGGATAACGACCGCTGCGCAGCATCTCCAAATCGTGATTTGCCTCTATAATCACAGAATCACTGCCCGACAACTGCTCCAACACCTCGTCACTGATATGCCCCAAATCTGTCGCAATGGTAAACACGCTCCCACCATCCGAAAACCGGTAGCCAACAGGCTCTGCTGCATCATGCGGAATCGCAAACGGCCGAACCTTAAGACCTGCAATCTGAAACTCTCCGTTTGCCTTACAACGTTCCTGACATTCTGACGGGATCTTTCCGCAAATACTCTCCATATGTACCCAAGTGCCTTCCGTTGCATAAACCGGCATGTGATACTTGCGCGCCAGCACACCGACACCCGAAACATGATCCCTGTGTTCATGCGTTACGAAAACAGCATCCAGTTTTTCCGGCACAACACCGACTCTCTCCAAACATTGTATAATATACTTCCCTGTTGCGCCGCAGTCAACTAAAAGATGAACGTTATCATTCGTAACATATGTGCAATTCCCGGAGGAACTGCTTAAAAAAGATTGGAATTTTATCAACTTATTCAGCTCCGTGTAAAAAGTTTTTTCCCTGTTTCCAGCGACTAAGCGCCGCCCGCAAAATCCGAAAACAGGAAGATATTAAAATCAATCCCAGGGCAATTGCCCCGCCAATTTTTAAAGTTTCAATGCCGCCGGCGATAAAGCTTTCCGCATTACCAAGCAAACACTCTCTCATAGTCCGGTATATTGTCAACCCGGGTACTGTCGGAATAATTCCCGGTATCAGGCAAACCGTCACCGGCATATGATAGCACATTGCCGTTAATTCCGAATACAGCGCCGCTGCCCCTCCTGCCAAAAAATATGCTGCCAGCCCGGACATACCAAGACCATCGGCGGCCAACAAATACACCGCCCAGGCAAACGCCCCGCAAAATGCGGCAATTACAATTTTGACACCGCGTATCTGATAAATGAGAGAAAAACCGATGCAGGCGCAAAAAGCAGCAATACAAGGAATAATATAATGCATTTTATAATCGTCCCTTTCCGCGCCAAGCGCATAAAACTTTAGAGAAAAACAAGAATTTCTGATAATTGGCTTCTGTCACCATAAAAATATAACTGCAGCTCCCAAAGCAATGGCGGTAGCCGTAAAAAAGGCCTCTGCCATGCGTGACATCCCGGACATATAGTCTGTTGCAATAAAATCACGTATACTGTTGGTTAGTGCAACCCCGGGCACGAGATTCATTAAAATTCCAATGATAATAATATCCATATGCAATCCGGCAAACATATAACTTATCCAAAAAGCTCCCAAGGCCGCGACAGCGCTCGCCGCCGCAGTAGTAAAAAAAGGTGATGTTTTCAGGCTTTCCAGCAAAAGCATAGTCATACGCACCACAATACCAATACCAAGCGCCACACCGCCGTCAGCTAATGAACCGCCAAAAAATATTGCAAATGCGCCTGAAATTAGTGCATATGCAAAAACAGAAATTTTGGCCGAATATAACGGTCGGTTTTCTATTTCATTCATTTTTCGTATCATTTCCTCATAAGAAGGTTTTTGCTCACAGATGTAGCGCGAAAGAGCGTTTAATTGATCCACCCGATCCAAATTAGTTGTGATACTGCGAATACGCCGCGTTTGGGTATATGTTTCACCGTTGTTCTCCAAAGTGATAATCAAAGTGGACGAAATCGCAAAAATATGCGATTGCTCCACCTGATATGCCATGCAAATCCGCGAAACAGTATCTTCTACACGGCTGATTTCTGCTCCATTGCGCAGCAAAAAATACCCCAGATATGATGCGGCATCAAGAATTTGCTTTGTTTCCGGCTGCTGCAAAAAAACTCACTCCTTATAAGTACCGTCTACTGTACGATATTTCCCGAAAAATTTAAGTCAAACAGGCGATCACATAAATTGATAGCGGCACCGCGGATGGTTTCATCCTCACCGACCGTTATTTCCCGAATAATCAATCCCTTTGTCAGCGCTGGGTATGCACGCCGTTTCATCTCTTCCGCCGCTTTATCCAAGACTACCCGGCAATCCGCAAATGCACCGGCATTTACAACCAAAATGGACGGATTAAGCAGGTTTATCATGTTTGCAAGACCAATCCCCAGATATTGCGCGCATTCGCCAATCGCCTCCTCCGCTGCCCTGTCAGCCTGTGTATAGAGCTGCGCTATGGTTTTAAGCTCCACTGTTTCACCTGTCTTTTCCTCATAGAGACGAACAACACGCTGAGCTGAGCACATTGCCTCCAAGCAACCTCTGTTTCCGCAAAAACATAACTCCCCGTCCTTTTCCACAGTGGTATGGCCCACCTCACCCAAAAGAGCTCGGCTTACCGCGCCCTGGTAAAACTGCATGGCGCCGATGCCGTTTTCCAAATCAACAAAAAGCATATTTTCCGCCTCCTGGCGCTCCCGGCAGCAAAAATACCAAACTGCTTTTACCAATGAATTGTTTTCAACAAATACCGGCAAATCAGTCTCTCGCTCCAAAATTTTCTTTATATCAAATTCATGCCATTTTAGGCTCGCCGATAAAATGAAACGGCTGCTATCTAGCACCAAACCGGAAATAGACACTCCGATACCCAAAATTTTCTCTTTTCCATATTCTTTAATCATGCCGCGCACATGCTCCCGAACAAGAGAAATGACCCTCTCTGCTGATATTTTTTCGGTCTCTACGCGAACACGCGTGATGATCCTTCCCTCCATATCTGTAAAAGAAATTGTCATGTTTCCTTCATGAAGTGAAATACAGATCAAGCCATATGCCTCTGCCCGAAAACGAAGCAAGGCACTTTTGCGTCCAACACGCCCCACCTGCTCAATCCCGCTCTCTTCTAAAAGGCCTATATCCAGCAGATATGTAATAATATTTGTAATAGATGAGAGTGACAAACCGGTTTCGGCGGCTATTTGCGGTCTTGCCGTTTCCGGGTTGCGCCTTACATAATTCAGCACCTTAAGACGGTTTATTTTTTGCATAAGCTGCACGTTTCCAACCTGTCTGTTCATTCGCCAAGCTCTCCTTCCCCAATTATTTCAACGATTAAATTAATTGTAGCATTTTCAAACACAATTGTCAACTTATATTCTGCATATTGACAAGCATTTCTTAAAATGATATAATTTATTTATTACATAAATAAATTAACAGGGGTGATGGTTTTGAAAAACTCAACATCAGAGAAAATTAAGTGGGGTGTCATCGGCTGCGGCGGCATAGCCGACAGAAGAACGCTGCCGGGTATGATGCTGGCGGATAACGCAGAATTAGTTGCTGTGATGGATGCCGATCGTGAGGCAGCGGAGCGCGTAAAAGAAAAATACCATGCAAAATATGCTTTTGATAACTTTGAAGATTTGCTTGCACTGAAAGAAATACAGGCTGTCTATATCGCATCCCCTGTCTTTTGTCATAAAGAGCAGGCAACAGCGGCAGCAAAGGCAAAAAAAGATATTTTAATCGAAAAACCGGTTGGTCTGACTTCTGCAGAAGCGGAAGAGATAGCTGATATTTGCAAAACGGAAGGTGTAAAGCTTGGCGTCGGCTTTATGATGCGATTTCATGCATACCACCAAAAAATGAAAGAATTAATCGCAAGCGGAACCATTGGCGAAATCGTCTCCGCGCGCGCACAACTCACCTGCTGGTATCCTGAAATGGAAAATTGCTGGAGGCAGGATAAAAAACTCTCCGGCGGCGGCGCTATGATGGATATGGGAATCCATTGCATCGACTTAATCCGCTATATTACCGGTTTGGAGGTCCGCGAGGCCGCAGGCATGTGCGGAAATCAGATCTTCAAATATGGCGTGGAAGATGCAGGCTCGGTATTACTGCATATGGAAAACGGCGCCATCTGTTTTGTAGATTCTAATTTTAACATACCCGATGCCGCCGCAAAATGCCGAATTGAATTTTACGGCACAAAGGGTTCTATTTTTGCCCAGGGGACTATTTCACAGGTTGAAGGCGGCGTAGTTGAGGTTTTAAGCGCAGATGACACGGCAGACTACGATGCCTCACAGAATAGAGACAATATTAAACCGCTTGATGTCAGCGTGGAATTTGGCAATATGTACACCAAAGAAATTGAAGCATTTGGCCGTGCTGTGGCGGGGTACAACGAAATTCCGGTCACTGCCGAAGATGCTATTCGCTCACAAAAAATTGTTGAAGCTGCGTATGAAAGCAGCAAAAGCGGAAAGTATATGCGCCTATAGGCGGCAATTTGCTGTTTGTATTGCATAAAAAATTTCATGATAAACTCCATTTATCTTACAAACAATCAAAAAATCCCCTCTCTGTTTTTGTGAAGACAGAGAGGGGATTCATGATTTAAATTGGAACAACGCTCCTGCTTTGCCCGCAAAGAACAGAGCTTGAAACAGATTACTACCTATGCAGAGAACAATAGACCCTCATGATTGCAGTGGGAGATTAAAACTCTCTCCGCAATTCTGAAACGGAACCCGCCGCCTAATTGACGGGATGCATCTGCACTTAGGTTATATTATTGCTTATTGCCCTTTTTTCTCATCCGCTTCCCGAATCTCTACTCTGCGGATTTTACCGCTGATTGTTTTCGGAAGCTCATCTACAAATTCTACAATACGCGGATATTTATAAGGCGCAGTGGTCTTTTTTACATGGTTCTGCAATTCTTTTTTCAATTCTTCACTTGCAGTATAGCCTTTCGCAAGCACAATAGTTGCCTTAACCACCTGTCCGCGCAATTCATCCGGAACAGCAGTAATTGCGGTTTCCAAAACAGCCGGATGCTCCAACAATGCGCTTTCTACTTCAAAAGGTCCGATACGATAGCCGGAACACTTAATGACATCATCCGTGCGGCCAACAAACCACAGATAACCATCCTCATCCTTCCATGCGATGTCTCCCGTGTGGTAGATGCCATCATGCCAAACACTCTTCGTGCGCTCTTCATCTTTATAATATCCCATAAACATTCCGAACGGAACCTTTGTGTCTTGGCGAATAACAATCTCGCCCTCCTCGCCCTCACGGCACGATTCTCCATTCGGATGAATAATATCAACGCCTAATTTAGGCATCGGTTTGCCCATAGAACCCGGTTTTGGTTCCATCCAAGGAGTTGTGCTGATCGTTAAAACCGTCTCTGTTTGTCCGAAACCTTCGTGCAGCTTAATACCGGTTGCCTTTAAAAATTGATGATAAATTTCCGGATTCAGCGGTTCGCCCGCGATCGTACAATATTTCAGACTTGATAAATCAAATTTGGTTAAATCTTCTTTGATGAAGAACCGGTAAATAGTCGGCGGCGCACAGAAAGATTCAATGCGATACTGTTCAATTTTATGCAACAAATCCACCGGCTGAAATTTTGCAGAATAATCGTAAGTGAATACGGTAGCTTCACAAAGCCATTGACCGTACAGTTTGCCCCATACAGCTTTTCCCCATCCGGTGTCTGCAACGGTAAAATGCAGTCTGCCCGGAACGAGGTTATGCCAGAATTTTGCCGTAATGACATGTGCCAGCGGATAAGAAAAATTGTGTACCACCATTTTCGGATGCCCGGTAGTGCCGGATGTAAAATACATCAGCATCATATCACTAATAGCTGTGGCCTCCGAACCCTGCGGTCGTTCAAAATGTTCATCAGCGGCCTCAACCCCGCTGTTAAAATCAAGCCAGCCTTCCGGCAGATCCCTACTTTCTGCTGCATGCACAAAAATGCGATTAACCAGTGTCGGACATTCCGGCACAGCCGCGTTCACGTGATCGGGAACATCTCCGTCACCCGTTGCAACAATGGTTGTAATATCCGCTGCATTACAGCGGTAAACAATATCTTTTTGCGTTAAAAGATGCGTTGCAGGAATGGCCACCGCACCGATTTTATGAAGCGCTACCATAGAAAACCAGAACTGGTAATGTCTTTTTAAAATCAGCATAACAAAATCACCCTTTTTAATGCCGAGTGATTTAAAATAATTTGCCGTTTTATCAGACATACGCTTCATATCCGCAAAGGTAAAGATATGTTCTTCCCCATGGTCGTTACACCAGATCATAGCCTTTGCATCAGGTGTTCTTTCTGCCAAAACATCTACAACATCGTAGCCGAAATTAAAATTTTCCGGCATATTGATGTCAAAATTATTAGTAAAATCCTCCTGAGAGGTAAAATCTGTTCTTACATATTGGTTAACTAAATTCATTTTTAACGATACCTTTCCGCTCACAGAATATAGTTTGCATCTCTCAAAGTGAGCCGTGCGAGAAATGCCGATTTCTGTTTTTTGCACTGCGCTTCATCAAAGTCCGAAATCATAGTTTTGACGAAATCAGTGCATGATAATGGCAAGGAAACGTGCCGGTTTACCATCCAGCGCCTTCATACCGTGCGGATAAGTCGAATCAAAGTAAATACTGTCACCCGGCTCTAAAATCATGCTTTTTCCGTTAATTCTCAGTTCCAGCCTGCCCTCCAAAAGATAATTAAACTCCTGACCGGGATGGTGGTTCTCCGCGATTTTTTCATTCTCCGCTGTCGGCGGTACTGTAACCATAAACGGCTCTGATTTTTTGCTGCCAAAATTATACGCAAGATTTTGATACTCATATTCCTGCCGCCGGTCAACAGATAAACCCTTGCCGTTTTTTACGACAGAATAGACCTTTAAACGCGGATTATCTCCACTTAAAATGGCAGTCAGTTCCACGCCGAATTTCTCCGCAACATCATATAAAAAGCTTACGGGGATATCCACTTCGCCACTCTCGTACTGCTCATACTGCTCAATCGGAATATGAAATTCGCGTGCCAGAGCTTCTTTGGAGATATCCTCCACTTCACGCAAACCTCTGAGTCGCATAGCTACTTGTCTCAATTGTTCTGACATTATTTTTCCTCCTTTATCCTTCTATTAAACGCGGTACTCGCGTTGGTCTTCCTTCATCATTCAGTGCAACAAAAACCAAATTAGCTTCATTTGTCATAATGGTGGTGCCCGTCTGCAAATTTTCTGCCCATACATCAACTTTAATTTTCATGGAAGTATTACCAACAGAAACTAATGCAGCTGTCAGCGTTACCATTTCTCCCAACCGAACCGGATGCTTAAAATCAAGGCTGTCCATAGCGACCGTTGCCACTACATGGTTAGAATGTTTTGATGCAGCAAGAGCCGCCGCAATGTCAATCCAATGCATCAACGTGCCGCCTTTTAAGTTATTAAGCAAATTGACATCATTCGGCAAAACAAGCTGAGTCATATTTACTACAGAATCACTGATTTTTTTGGTTTTTTCCATAGCAGTTCTCCTAATTGTTATAATCATAATTTCTTTTATTATAACAGATTTTTCACTAAAATAAAATACCTTTTCACAAAAAGCACATTTTGTCTGTAAAAAATTACCATAAGCAAAAATCGTTTTATTTTTTTAATAAAATTATCCTGCATGTTTTTTTAAAATAAATATAAACTAAAAGACGTAAATGAAACGAAATTAAGGTGAAAACATTGAAGAAATTTTTTCTTATTTCAATATCAGTCATTATACTTTCCGGCTGCCATGCACAATCCCCCTCACCACTGTCCGAAACAACGCCGCAAAGTACAGCATCCCCAATTGAAACACCGGTGCCCAAAGCAACCGCACAGCAAAGCATGATGCCAACACAAGAACCCATACCATCGCCTACAGAAACGCCCACTCAAGAACCTACAGAAGAACCCCCGCAAAAAATATTAATCGGAAAGGCATCAACACCCTTACTTGACAAGGGACGCAACCGCATTAAAAACATCCGTCTTGCCGCTGAACAGATCTCCGGTACCACTATCGCCGCCGGTGAGACCTTTTCTTTCAACAGAATTGTCGGCGACCGCAGCGAAGACACCGGATATAAGCCTGCGCCCGTTATTGTAAACGGCGAAAGGCAAATAGACTACGGGGGCGGCGTATGCCAGCTTGCCACTACCATTATGCAGGCTGCAAATACTGCAGAACTAAAAATTACGGAACGTCACGATCACCAAAAAGAGGTTGAATATGCGGAACAAGGAAATGACGCAGCTGTAAACTATGATACACTCGATATGAAATTTGTCAATAATACCGAGCACGCAATTCGCATTATTATTTCGTTAGGGAACAATACGGTAACTGCTGAAATTTACCGTGTGAATTATTAATTTAATGTGAAATTCTGAAATTTCTATTTACACACTGCACAATTTTCGGTATAATAAGAAATAGTACAGAATGACCAGTTGTTCTCTGTATAAAAAACGAAAATCTGACAGGACGTGATGTTTTGTATCTTGTAGGGCTGCTTCGTCCGTTTCGCATGGGAAACATTGATATTTTATCACTTCTCATCCGTGCGGTTGTTATATTACTCGCTATTTCCGCACACGAAATGGCGCATGGATTTGTTGCATACAAATTAGGCGATCCCACTGCCAAATCAATGGGCAGACTATCGCTTAATCCGCTGAAACACTTAGACCCCGTTGGTGCACTTTGCATGTTGTTGTTTGGGTTTGGCTGGGCAAAACCGGTCATTATCAATCCTTACTATTTTAAAAATGTAAAACGTGATACCGCATTGACAGCACTTGGCGGACCGCTGATGAATTTTTTATTGGCATTTATCGGCATTGTCATTTTTAAAATATTAATCGTAGTGAAAGTTCCCGTAAACGGCTTTACACAGTTTGTTGCAACCTTTTTAAACTCTTTTATCGCACTGAATGTCGGTTTGGGTTCATTTAACCTAATCCCGATCCCACCGCTCGATGGTTCAAAAATATTCCTTTCGCTGTTGCCAAACCGTTTATACGCGGACATCATGCGCTATGAACGCTTGGGCTGGATTATCCTGGTCTTTGCGCTTGGCACTAATGTATTAACGCCGGTAATGTATGCAATACAAAATTTTATCATTCATATTTTAACCTTTTTGGTGGGAGGGCTATAATTGGAAGAAAATCAGCTTTCTGTAAAGCTTGAGGTGTTTGAAGGTCCTCTGGAACTATTGCTGCACCTGCTGAAAAAAAATAAAGTAAGCATTTATGACATACCGATTGTAAAAATAACTGCTCAATATATGGAATATTTGGATGCATACCATAAGTTTGATATGGAAGTTTCCAGCGAATTTCTTCTGCTTGCCGCCGAATTGCTGCTGATTAAATCCAAAATGCTTTTGCCCCGCCACGAAGAAGAGGAAGAGGATGATCCCAGAAAAGATTTGGTCGCACGTTTGGAGGAATATCAAAAAATAAAAAAAGCAGCTGAGTTTTTAAAAGGTCAGGAATTTTCAACATATTATAACTTTTTTAAGAAACCGGATATAATAGAAAAACGAGCACCCGATTACAGTACTCAATCTTATGATTTAGAGCGTCTCTTAGCTGCCTTCAGCATTATATTGGACAAATCAGAGCGCAAGGCTCCGCCGCCGAAAACATCTTTCTCCGGCATTGTCGGTCACGAAAAGGTTTCCGTCACTTCGCGCGCCGATTACATAAAAAGTCGCTTAACGCATGAAAAAAAGCTTACTTTTGCTGCTCTTTTTGAAGATATAAACACTCGCCCCGCTCTGGTAGCAACTTTTCTTGCATTGCTGGAAATGATGAAATTGGAGATTGTATTTGTTGATACTTCGGGTGATGA
The DNA here is from genome assembly GCA_934438075.1 of uncultured Clostridia bacterium. Taxonomy (GTDB): domain Bacteria; phylum Bacillota; class Clostridia; order UBA1381; family UBA9506; genus RGIG1666. Next base: position 106,069 of record CAKSBF010000005.1, read on the forward strand.
CATTATAATAACAAAACTTAAAGATGGTGAAATAACAAATGAGTTTTAGACCGGACGCCGTAATAGAAAGCATATTGTTTGCCGCCGGAGACAGCGTCTCCCGCAAAGAACTGGCAGACATTATGGAGATGAGCGAGGAAGAAATTGCGCTCTGCATACAACAGTTAGAAGATTTTTACCGTGAAAATGAGCGCGGTTTAAAAATTATCAGCCTGGAAGATGAATATCAGCTTTGCACCACTGAACAAAATTACCGTTTTGTGCAGGCACTTGCAGAACCGCGTAAAAAACAATCTCTTTCACCCGCTGCACTTGAAACGCTGTCTATTGTTGCCTATCACCAGCCTGTGACGCGAGGCAGCATTGAATATATTCGCGGTGTTAATTCCGACGGACCGGTAAACCGGCTGATTGAGCGCGGCTTAATCGAAGAAGGAGGACGCCTTGATGCACCCGGCAGACCCATTCTTTATGTTACTACACAAGAGTTTTTGCGCAGTTTTGGGCTGACTTCTCTTTCCGAACTCCCCGATATTGAAACGGGTATCGGCGCACAAATCTCCGTTGATTCGATTGCGATTGCTGAAGAAGATGAGGCAAAGGCGGCAGAGGTGCCTGCCGAAACCGACAGGGAAGAAAATTTTTCCGATATGGAAGATGAAGATTAAAACTTTGCAAATTTGACGGAAATCAGGTGAACGAATGATAGTTTTTGCCATTATAGTCGGCATACTTGTTTTTCTCTTTGGACTGATTCTGCTATTGCCGTCACAGATTGGCATTGAATATGAAAACTCGGACGGAAAACAGCGATTGATACTGCACATTCGTTTAATCGGTATTCCGCTAAAAATAAACATTCCTGTGATAAAAGATGCGGAGAAGAAAAAGGGCAAAACAAAAAAGGTAAAAAAATCAGAAAAAACAGATACGCCAAAAGATTCAAAAGAAAAAAAGACATTTTCCAATTTTCGTCAGACTGCAGTTAATATGAAAGATGCTTATAATGAGGCAAAAGATGATATGAAAGATATTTTGTCACAAATCCGTCAAAGAACGAAGTTTGACACCATTACCTTTTGTTTAAGTTTCGGGCTTTCCGACGCCGCAAAAACAGGCATTGCAACAGGGGCTGCCTGGGCCTCCTCTTCGTGTATTTTGTCTGTGCTCGACCATATGTTTGATATAAAAAAGATATATCTTGACGTGTCGCCCGACTTTAACCGTGAGCATTTTCATTTATACATTAAAAGTATATTACGTCTGCGACTGGTGCATATTATTAACATTAGTATTCGAATTATTAAAATTGTCAACCTGTTCATCAAAAAAATGGACATAAAATAATTTACAAAAGGCGGTGTTTTAAAATGGCGGAACATCCAATTAAAGGTTTAATGGAAACTGCAATGAAAAGCATAAAAGACATGGTGGACGTGAACACAATCGTCGGCACTCCGGTAGAATCGAAAGACGGAACGGTAATTATCCCGATTTCAAAGGTATCTTTTGGATTTGGTGCCGGCGGCAGCGAATTTGGCGCGCGTACCGGCGAAGCTCCCGATACCAACGCAAACTTTGGCGGTGGCTCCGGCGGCGGTGCAACAATTGACCCGGTTGCTTTTATGGTAGTCGGACAGGGGCAGATAAAGCTTTTGCCGCTTGACAAAGAGCCTTCTATTGTAGAAGATGTCATTGACAAAGTACCTTCTCTGCTTGATAAACTATCTGATTTCTGCAAAAGCAAATGCAGCAAAAAGAATAAAGAAGAAAAAGACACAGCAACCGAAGAAGAAACAATAGAAACCATCGAAACGGTTAGCTTTACTGACGAAAAATAAAAGCTTTCGAAAAAATAAGTATGAAATAATAGGCTGCGGGCATATCCCTGGAATAGTGTTATAAAACCTATCCAAAAATACGTTCGCAGCCTCTCTTTATGATAGAGCAAACCTCCGGAAATATCTCAGGCAGATTGCCCTTCTATTTTAAATAAAACACTTCTTTCAAGCGAACCGGCGTTGCTTCCGAAAAATCAAACGAACCCTCCACCATTTTAGAGGTAATAGCATTCCACCTCTGGCAAGCCTCCGACTTATCAGTATAGGCAAATGCCGCTTCCGGATCATCACATTCGAAACAGTAAAAGAACTGATTCCCGTTTTGGAATATGGAATAGTTTTTAAAACCGGCCTTAGCATGTTCATCTAAAACCTCTTGCCAAGGATCTTCGTGCATTTTAACATATTCCTCCAGATACTCCTCTTTTACTTTCCACGTCCAAGCATATTTGTTACTCTTTTGCATAACTATTCTCTCCCATCTTAATTCATTTTATTACAGTGAAGCAATTGTCTTAAATGTTTCATATGCCTTATTCCAGTCCGCGCTGTCCTGCGGCTCATATACTTTAATCGGGAAGGAATCACGAATGATACCGCGCGCATCCTTTAAGGAATCAATCTTCCCAAGAGCCATCAGCTGAACAACTGCATTTCCCGTGCTGGTTGCTTCTACCGGACCTGCAATAACCTTCTTACCGGTTGCATTCGCCACAAAGCTGGTAACCATTGTATCTTTAATGCCGCCGCCCAACATATGTACAGCAGAAAGTTCCTTGCCCTGCACATCCTCAAGCGCTTCCGCAACCATACGGCATTTCATTGCCAAACTTTGTGCAGCACAGCGGATAATGTCCCCCTCCGTCTTTGGCACTGTCTGACCGGTTTTTTCACAGAAGTTACGAATTTTCTGCGGCATGTTGCCCGGTGTTGCAAAATCATGGTAATCCGGATCAATAAATGATTCAAACGGTTTTGCACCCCAAGCGGCCTGCTCCATTTCATCAAAGGAAAGCTCCTTGCCTTCTCTGCTCCATTGGCGGCGGCATTCCTGAATAATCCAAAGTCCCATAATGTTTTTCAGAAAACGAATCTTACCGCACACGCCGCCCTCATTGGTAAAATCATAACGGTAAGAATCTTCCGTTACGTTTGGCGTGTCAAGCTCTGCACCCATCAGCGCCCATGTGCCGCTTGATATGTAAGCATAGCTGTAATCCTCCGTAACCGGAACACTGGCAACGGCAGAAGCAGTGTCATGGGAACCGACAGCAATAACAGGGATTTTCGGGCAGCCAAGCTCCTCACAGATAGCATCGGAAAGCTTTCCTATTTCCTCACCCGGCTGTACAATCTCGCAAAAAATATCCGTCGGAATATCCAGTTTTTCCATCAGTTCCTTATTCCACTGTTTCGTATGCGGGTCAAGCAGCATAGAGGTCGAAGCAATGGTATATTCATTCTTCATAACCCCTGTCAGAAAATAGTTGAAAATATCGGGAATGAACAACATCTTCTTTGCCTGTTTTAAGCTGCTGTCATTTTTTTCTTTTGCCGCCATAAACTGAAACAGCGTGTTAAAAAAGCTGAACTGAATACCGGTCTGGTCAAAAATATATTTTTTACCGACCTTTTTGTCTGCCAAATCAATCATACCATCTGTACGTGTATCACGGTAATGGTACGGATTGCCCAGCAAAACACCATTTTCATCAAATAAACCGTAATCAACGCCCCATGTATCAATACCAATAGCCTCAATATCTCTGTGCCCCGCATTGATCGTCTTGGAAATGCCTTTTTTAATTTCAAAAAACAAACGTAAAACATCCCAATAATAAGAACCGTTTACCATAACGGGATCATTGGAAAAACGATGCATTTCTTCTATATTCAGCTTTTTGCCGTCAAAAGTAAACAGCATGGCACGCCCGCTGGACGCACCAAAATCAAACGCAAGTACCTTGCTTAACTGTGCCATATTTTCTTCCTCCTTACATATCTCTGATAATCAGAGCCATAAATTCCAGTGTATCACTGCCAACATTTTTAATTCCGTGTCCATGACCGTCTGGTGTAAAGGTAACGTCGCCTGCCGTTACTGATACCTTCTGTCCATCATCGTCATATTCTCCGTTGCCGGATAATATGTAATAGCATTCGCTCTCCCCTGTATGAACATGAAAGTTTACCTCTGCCCCCGGATCCAAGCTTGCCCGTGCATAAGTGCGCAAACTGCTTGGTGCATTTTCGTCAGAAATCAGCTTATCCAGCCGCAAAATGCCCTTCTCACCGGCAGCCTCTGTTACTGTTTCTCTCTCATTTGACGTTGTTATCATTTCTTTCCTCCCAATAAACAAACTGCTGTTTCCATCAATAAACGAAACCAATACTTATATTATAACCATAACTTTCCGAAAAGTCAATCTATTCCTTTTACACTCTCTTCATGAAAACACACCGAGACCTCCTTCTCATAACTGAATATTTACTGTTTCATTGACAGAAAAAAATGTTTGTGGTATATTAAATAAAAAGAATGAATACCTTGGAGGAAATTATGAAGCGTATTATTAGCATTCAAGATATATCGTGTGTCGGAAAGTGCTCCCTTACAGTGGCCTTGCCTATCATTTCTGCTATGGGTTCTGAAACGGCCATCCTTCCGACCTCCGTGCTTTCCACGCACACAGCCTTCCCGAAATTTACCTTTCGGGATTTAACCGATGAAATCCAACCGATCGCCGATACTTTTTCCGAACTTTCGATTGATTTCGATGCAATCTACACCGGTTACCTTGGCTCTTTCAAACAAATTGAATTGGTGGAACAGTTTATCACCGAATTTAAGACAAAGGAAAATGTAGTGTTTATTGATCCTGTTATGGGTGACAACGGTATGCTTTATAAAGGGTTCACACAGGAATTTGCTGACAAAATGGCGTGTTTATGCCAAAAAGCGGATATTATCCTGCCCAACCTAACCGAGGCCTCTTTTATGCTGCACCTCCCCTATCGCGAGGACTATGACGAAGAGTATATTCGCTCCATATTAAAACGTCTGACTGCTCTCGGTGTAAAATGTGCCGCCATAACAGGCGTTAGCTTCCAAAAAAATCAAATCGGCGTATATCTTTATGACGCACAAAAAGATGAATATTTCAGCTATTTTAATGAACGTCTTCCCTCTTCCTTTCATGGGACCGGCGATGTTTTCGCTTCCTGCGCCCTCGGTGCTTATATGCGCGGCTGCAGTATGTCAGAAGCCTTAACCATCGCTGTGGACTATACATTGGAATGTATACGTTTGACAATAAAAGACCCAAATGCCCGTTTTTACGGGGTTAATTTTGAGCAAGCTCTGCCTATGTTAGTGAAAAAATTTGCATAAAAACAGGACTGTAAAAATGAGCAGAACACCATTAATCGGCTTTATCTTTTGCCGATGGTTTTCACCTAATCTTTTTACAGTCCTTTTTCTTTGCAGCAAATCATCTGCTAAAAATCGTCGCCAACCTCCGACAATGCAGCAAGGATGATTCCCGTACCGTGGTCGTCATTAAAAGCTGTTTCCAGCTCCATATAATATTGAACTTCCATAGCACACCCCGACCCCTTGCAAACACCATACACATTGCCGTTTTTATCAATTGCATAGCGCAGAAGCGCATTCATTCCCTTTCGTATTGCCGCACTGCATTGCTCTCTTTCAAGGACATTCAGCCGTACTCCCCTTGCCAAACTCAGCACAAACATTGCTGTGGAAGAAGTTTCCGCATAAGAATCAGGACGATCCAACACTTGATGCCACATCCCGTTTTCATCCTGGCAAGCTAAAATTCCCTCGGCAAATTCACATAGCATATTGCAGAAAAATTCATAATGCCGGTGTCCGGCAGGCAGGTGCAAAAGAATCTCCGTGAGCGTAAGCATGATCCAGCCGTTGCCTCTGCCCCAAGGAATACGGTTCATCAGGCCGGTATCCGGAAAAAAGATATGGGAATAAAGTTTCTTATCCTCCATAAATAGCCGTTTACGAAAACCGGTCAGCTGTCTCTTTAGTTCATCATAATATTCCTCTTTTCCAAACAATTGTGCCAATCTTACCATAAAGGGACAGCTCATAAAGGTGTCATCCGCCCACATGGTCGACGGACGCCGAAAAGTCCCATCGGAAAACCGCGGAATCTGCGTAAACATAGCATGCTCCAGTTTTTTAATAAGAGCAATTGCACCATCATCTTGCGTAAGATTATAATACTCACTAAAATTCATACCCATTGTACCAATGGAATCCAAATCCTTCAAAGCAGTCCCGCGCTGCAACACGGACGCCTCACCGAAAATTTGCGCATCATATACTGCATATTCGTAATAGTCGAGCATATATTTCATATTTTTAATAAAATAGTTTTGATAATCGCTTCGACCGGTTGCCTTTTCTGCCAAAAGCAAGCCATAGTTGCCAACCATAGCAGCATAAAACCACTGCCCAAAAAAGCAAGTCTCCATATATACACGCAAATAGCTGCCGTCCTGCAGCCGCCAGAAACGTTTTTGTCCTTCTGATTCATAAGGCATATTAAAATTCAGCGTTTTGATTAAGTCCTCCCGTATTTTTGGAACAGACAGGAGCAGCCAGCATGCGCCGTATTTTCTTTGCGTCTCCAGAAACGGGATTCCAACACTCTCCGAATCCCATGTAAATCCGAAGTCCTTTCCCTTTTCGCATATTACTGCAATCTCATCTTCCTTTTGCACATCAATACAAATTTGGCTGCCGCGGCACACTTCTTGTCGGTTGATATACAAAATCATTCCGCTTTCATTTTGCAGTGTCAGTCTTGTATTCTCCAAAGCATATGTAACCGCCGCCGCAAAAGTATCTTCTTTTTCCAACTGTGCAAAATCAATTTTCCTGCAAAACCGGGAAGGTTCCGGAAAAACATAATCGGTTTGGTTCCAGGCTGTCTCTTCTCCGGCTTGGTATAGCCTTGATATCTCATAACCATCCTCACCGCGATATTCGCCCCGTGCGATGACAACTCTTGTATGGAACAGATAATCCCGCGCCTTCATTACCACAAACAACTTCAATGCAGTCAGAAAATAAAATTGAAAACTGTGATTATGACAAGTGCATTTCAGCACCAGCTCGTTAATTCCCTCTTTTAACATAAGCGGTACATATTCATAATCTTTAATATCCGCGCTCTCCACTTGTCTGGTCTTTAAAATTTGTTTTCCATCATAAAATATTTCAACATTTCCGGCAACCGTTGCCACAATTTCCTGCGTTCTGTCTGAGGTCAGCCTAACACGCAGATATACATAATCGCCCTCTTTTGCCTCGGGATAATATTTGCTCAAATCAATTTTATCAAAAGAAAGATCGGGAAGACTACCGATCCCCTTCTGCTGTATGCATGGTCTGTACACCATATTTTTCATTGGACGGGTACGAATCATATTATCCGCAATCAATTCAATGTAATCCTTATTCGCCAGGTGCAAATGGTACGCCGAGTTCTCTGTCTCAAAATACATGATTTCCTCCTTCAACTTCTGTTTGATGCATCCGCCGCCGCTTTGCCTATATTCTCACCCAAAACGGCCGCATTTCCTGTTACCCGGTAGCTTGCATGTGCATAAAAATCTCCGCAAATACATCTGCCGGTCATAAATAGATTATCAAAGCCCTTGCAGATTGCCGCTCTCAGCGGAATTTGATAGGTTCTCTCAATCTCATCGCCGCAATCCTCATACCCAAGCTCATTGTCCTTTTTCAAAGAGTGGACATCTATAACAAACGAAACACTGCAAATACTATCCGGAAATTCTCTCAGCGCATAAATATCCTCTCGCGTAACGGTATATTCGCCACGAATTCTCCGTCCTTCACGCACACCGATGGAAGGCGCCGTTGCAATCAGCTTAATATTCCTCCAAATGCCGCCAAGCGCACGCAAAGAATCTACCACGTTGTTGATTTCTCTCCGTGCAGCAATGGTCGCCGATGTCAAATCCTCTGCTTTCGTACCATATACCCCATATTGATGATTTGCTGTCATTAAAAAAACATCATTAAACAGATAGTACAGCGCAGGCTCCTGCTGCGAACATTCCGCGCCCGATTTTCTGATTTCTTCACGGAAACGCTGTTTCGGTGTTATTGTCTCTGTATATTCCATAGAATTGTCAAAAGGCTTTAACTCCTCCCTGTTCAGTCCGTCAACCAATGCAAACATAGACATCGGCTGTACCAAACCTTCCTCATTGCCCATGTCAAACTCTGCACCGGCAAGGGCACACACATCTCCGTCACCCGTCGCATCAATAAAACATTTTCCGCTAATATGTTCCCTGCCGGATTTTGATACTACCTCTATCTGCCGAACCCGTCTTGCTTCTCTGCTCACACCGCACACAAAACTGCATAGGCGCACACGAACACCTGCCTGCGCACACAGCTCATCTAAAAGCAGTTTCATTGCTTCCGGTTCATAAATAAAGCTGCCTCCCCGCGCAAACCTGCCGCACCCGCGCCTCTGTAAGGTTTCTGTTATTTCGTTGATAAGAAAGCCGCTTTTGTTGTTAATGTCTAGCATCCACGCCACCAAACCTGCGGTCCATGTCCCACCGAGGCAATTGGTCTGCTCAATCAAAAGTGTTTTCGCACCGCTGCGCGCTGCGCTGATTGCCGCACATACGCCCGACACACCGCCGCCGCAAACAATGACATCATATTTTTGTTTCATACCGATTCGCCCACCCTTTCCACACAAACACAGACGACACCGCTGTTTTCTGCAGAGAAAGCAAAGATTACACGGCTTCCGTCCGCACTGAATGTCGGATGCGGATGCCCCGGATGATTTTTAATAATTGCAACTCTGTGCAACAAAATTTCTTTGCCGGTTTGAATATGAAACAAGGATATATCCGAAGTATAACGATAGTTCTCCGGGTCATCACAATAATCATCATATACAAACAGTCCCCCGCTGCAATCAGGCACTGCATGAATGGCTTCCTTTTGTGTAACCATCTCCGTAACGCCGTCCTGCGGTTTATCCGGTTTGATATAACAGATACCGCCCTTACCGACTGACGGGTGCGTATCGCGCCGTACACGGACAAAATAAAGACGCTCACCGTCGGGCGACCACACCCAATGCGTCAATCCCTCTCCAAAGCTGCCGTCCTCCAACATTACCTGACGGTACGGTTCCCACTTTTCACCTGTCTTTGTATTCAAAAGCCACATACGGTCTTTGACGTTATCGGGGCCTCCGTGTAAGAAATTAATTAACCACGGTTTTTTAGGGTTAATAATAAAATGCCCTGCAAATGGGTTGTGCTGATGTCCGAAATGTTCATCTACCCAGGGATAATCCAATACAATTTTACATTCTCCGCTTTGAGTGTCTAAGACACAGCCGCGGTTTGGAATATGCTGCTGACGTGTTCCGTAAAAAAACAGCAAATATTTTCCGTCATCACTAACAGTGGGAACTTCCTGCAATGCGCAGCCGTTCGGCTCCGTAAATACGATTTTTTTCTCGCACGTTCGAACATCATAGCAATAAATATTTTCATCCGCAACAAAATACACCTTATTTTGTTTTGACATAAGCATACCGTAAGCGCGCATATTCATTCTATCATGCAGTTGCACTGTCTCCCCTGTTTCAGCATTATACACCACCGGTATTCCCCTGCCCCATTTTCTTAAGTGTCTGTCAAACAGCGCACAGAAAACATAATGTAGATTATCCGCAGTCGTATATTCATTAATATATGCATGATTTATCATCGCACCCGGAATATAAAAACCATTCATCTCCCTGCCGTCTAAATCATAAAATGTTTTTTTATAAACCGCGATACCAGTATTTTCATAATAAGGAAACACCAACGAACGCTCATAACTTGCAGTGATACGTTCCGCAAACCCTGTAAGTTCTCTTGCCATGCGTATCATGCACAACTCACCACGAACCTGAGTCAGCAGCAGATTGTAACAAATTCCGCACAACTCGTCATTGCAGAGCGGTGCTTCCTCAAAGCTCGTCTCAAGATAAAAACCAATTGCCTGAAGTTGTGCCGTTTCCTCCTGAAACCACACAGTTTTTCGATTAAGCGACAAAAAGATTCCTTTTTCTGCTGCATGTTTAAAGACACAGCCATCCACATTCTCACCAATTGCTGTAAGCAATGCTTTTGCTGTATTCTCCATATTTGTTTCATCGGCAAGGCAAACACGCTGTCCCAATATCTGCGAAAAAAGCTTTTCTGCCGTATGTTTGTCCGCTCTCTCAGAAAGCCGTTCAACAAAATCTCCCAGACCCAATTGTTTTAAAATCTGAGCCGCATGCAAATACAAAGGTTCTGCTTTGCTTCCATTCTCTCTGTAAACCGCATTTTTTCCCACCCCGACATTTTTAATAGAAATCACCTGCGCCTCAACAGCAAGATCATACCGCTCCAGCCGCATCATTTCAGCGTCACTTTCGGTCAAAACTACGTCGCTCCGCGGTACATTTCTCCCCGTTCCGCTCAGTAAAAATTCCTCATTTACGCTCTTTAAACGATAATAATCATATTTATCGTCCAAATATTTCACTATCGTTACCCGATTCATATTCTCTCTCCCTTGCTATGTATAAATTATCGCAGTGCAGTTGCTGAAATTTCTTTAATGTATGCGTTGTTGCTGTCCGGCATAATATTCAGCGAAAAATCATACGAACCTGACAAGGCGCTGCGAAAAGAAGCATCATTTAGAACGATGTCGCGTGTTACCCATTGATTGGTATTTCTTCTCGGTATATAAATGGTTTTCGAATTTTTAAGCCTTCCATCCTCAATTGACAGACTGCTGTTATAATTCATCTGAAATGGTTCATAACCATTATCAAAATATGTAATTTTTAAATTAACCCGCTGATCGCCCGTCAAAACATATTCTCCATCCACATCAACGTATAACGTCTTTCCATATTCAAGAGCGAGGCAAGGCTCCCCGTTTAACTTTGCAGCACGCGGTGTTCCGTTTTCTGCATCATCTCTCACTCTGACGCCGTCGCCCGTCTTTTTCTCATCAAAACGCACACTTGCGGTTGTATAATGTTTCCGATTACCTTCACTGCGCATTTTCTTTATGGTCTCCTCGACTTCAATCATGCCAACACGTATGGAATTATCCCGTTCATATGCCTGGTTAAAGAATATCATACTTGAATCAAGCGAAAATGTGGGGTGACTATGGCAAGGATGGCTATTCCAGATAGAGTGGTACGACAACAACTTTGCATAATCGGAAACAGAATCATACAGCACAACTTCACTTTTATAAAACCCATCGCTCCGCAGCTTGTAGCTGTCTCCGACAAACAGCTGATCTGTCGCATCCGGCACGGCATGTGCATACGGGTAAGAATCATTTACCTGTATAACACCATTTTCCGGATTTTCAAAATCGTAGTAAACCACACCGGGCTTTGAGGCAAGCGACTGCGTTGACATTCTGCAATAATATACTTTTTTCCCATCAAGAGACCACACCCAATGCACACACTGCTCTCCCCAACCGCCGTCAAATTTGCGTGACATATCCGGCGCCTTCCATGTTTTATTGGTTTTGGTATCTAAAAACCACATTCTGTCCTCCACACTTGAGCCTCCGCCATGTAAAAACTGTACAATAGTCTCATCGGCAGGATCGATAATGACGTGACCCACAAATATCGGATTCGGTCCGTACAAATGATTATCCACCCACTTCTTGCCAAGATAAGATTTTAACTCACCCGTTTCCGTATTTAAAATTCCAACATGGTCGGGATAGGACTTGTTTTCACTGCCCCAAAACACACATAAATATTTTCCATCGCTGGTAATGGTCGGTATTTCCTGCAAAACTGCACCGTTCGGTTCCTGCCACAGCATTTTCTTTTCCCCGGTTTTAATGTCATACGCCCAAACCTCACTGTTAACCGTATAATACATTACGTTATCTTCCGAAAGAACCTGCGCAAACATTTTAATCCGCCGGTTGTCCACCGTGACAGTTTTACCCGTTTCACGGTTGTATACCACCGGATTTCCCGTTCCGAAATGCTTATCGACGCCGGCGCAAAATACAAAATTTTTGCTGTCAACTGTGCACCATTCATTGATATATGGAATATTAATATTGACGCCCGGCGCATAAAATTCGCGGATGGTTTCCCCGGTAATCTCATCTGTTCTGCTTGCTTCGTAAATGCGGTAACCCCTTTCTTCATAGTAGGTATACATCAGATCTCTGTCGTTAGTATATGCCATACCCTGAAAAACTGCCTCATCTTCACACAGCTTTGCCAAAAAACTCTCTCCGTCGCTATCTTTGAGAAACAAGAGGTTGTAGCAAAGGCCCACCAAATCATCATAGAAAAGCCCACGCTGATAGCCGCCTGCCTCAATATCATAAAAGCCATGCGTCTGCGTTTTATAAGGTGTCTCTCCAAACCACTTCGGTGCATGTCGTTCCATATTGCGGACGATACCGCTCGCAACCCAGTCTGTCTCTCCAGTACCCTCTATCCCCAGAGCGTCAGAAAAAGCACGAATGGTTTCTTCCATCGTAACATCACCGGAAAGCGCACAACTTTTCCCGGTAATCCTCTGAAAAAGCTTTGCCGCAGTTTCCCCGTCTGCTCTATCCTCAAGCGGTGTATTTTTATCAAAAAGCCCCATGCTGTTCAGCAGAAAATGTGTGCCCTGCTGAATCACATTTTTCTTCTTCCCTTCTGCTGTTACAGCGCCAGCAAACTGATCCAGATTGACAAATTCTACATCTGCAATATAATCATTCATCATTTCATAGGATGACTCATATGAGTTTAAATAAAAATCGGAGCCGTGCTTCATTGCACCCCGAAAAACAGAATCATTAAGCAATACCGTTTCTGTCCTCCAAGTATCGGTTCCTGACTTTAAAATCATAGCGTTTCGCAAGGAGCCGGTCGGTCGTGTATAGGTATATCGCACCCAGTCGGTATACCGATCATAAAAAGTAACCTTAACGGCTACATTTTTTGTCGATTCCTCTATTTCCGCCGGAGCCTTGCCGTATGCGTAATATTTTTTCCCGTTAAAGAACAAGCAGTCCTTTCCCTCAAAATTCACAGCAGGGATATTCCCTTCATCGCCTTCCTCCTCACTGAGAAACAAATGCGGCCTGCCCTCTTTTTTCTGATATTCCTCCATAAATCTTGACCGCGGAATGGAATTATCATAAATGACCGCTTCATAAGCATCCGTTTTCTCTGCAAGCACATATTCTTTCTCCGGCTCGGCAAAAGAATATTTCTCATCGTTCTCCTCTTTTCCTTCTTCCGAAACGTTTTGCACCACATCCTTATCATCTGCAATGCACGGCTGAACAACTCCTGTCAGCATAGATAATACCATTAACAATGTCAAAAATTTTTTCATCAACTGCCCCTCCTGTCTATCGGACAAAGATTATTTTCCCATACGAAAAATTTATCATAATCGGTTTGATTCACTTCTGCTGTAATAAATAAATCTCCTCCTGTCAAAATCTCCGTCAAGGAGTAACTGCCATCCTTACCGGTCAGCACCCATAATGTTTTACTTTCTGCCTGCGGATTTAAAATCGGAACGTACAGTTTACCGTCTTTCTTTGTCGGCGTACTGTATTGCATTACACTGCCCGTTCCCGTAAATAAAACAATCTGACGGAGATACAGCACCCCATCATTTCCCGCCAAAAGCACCACATCGCTGTTATCGGCATTGGCGCTGCGCAGACACGCATCCTCCAACACAAGCATTTTCTGCTTCCATTGGCCGGTATCTGTTTTAGAAATTGAAAGTTGTTTTTTGTTTTTTATACTTCCATATTCTGAATCCATATTGCTGTTATATTGTAAATAAAATGGCTCTGTGCCCTCATCAAAATATGTCAGCACAACCGAAACAGTACTTTCATTTTTCGAAACAAAGCTGCCAAGCACCTCAAAGCTTAAATTATCTGCTACTTTCAAGCACGTTTCACCATCTTTTTCATCTATAGCATCTTCTGTCGGCAGCATGCCAATAATACCGGATTCCTCGCTTGCCGAAAACCATGCAAATTCACCGTTGCGATTTTGCTTCCCGTTGTCCAAATCCATAAAGTGCTTTTCTACATTTACAATACCCACCATGCAATTGTTGTTCCCCGCCGCCATGTTAAAGATCACATTTTTCCCATCTGCTGTAAAAGTGGTATGACTATGGCACGGATGACTTTTCCACACGGGTACATAGGCAAGCAGCATCGTATTTTTTGATACATCGCTGTAAAGCACGATTTCATTGCGGTATCTTCCGCGGTCAAATACAATCTGTGTGTCAGATACAAAATGCTTGTCTGTTGCGTCTACCGAGGTATGAATGTAGGAATAATCACCATTCAGCACATGTACAGGCTTTCCCTTCTCGGCAATATCAATATAGGCAATGCCGTTTTCAACCGTTTCAGAGGATGCCGGCGGCCGGAGAAAATAAAGCCGTTTGCCGTTCAGCGACCAAAATGCATGTGTGATATGCTCGCCAAATGAACCATTTGATTTCATTTGCTGCACATAAGGCTGATAAATGTTTCCCTTTTCATAAAGCCACAGGCGGTCTGTAACATTATCACCGCCGCCGTGCATAAAATTGACTATCTCCGGATTTTCCGGATTGATAATCACATGGCCCAGAAACGGATTTTTGCTACCGGAAAAATGCTCCTCCGTCCATGCCTCATCAATCAATATTTGATAATTTTTCGTCTCGGTTTCAATACGATAAATCACGTTTGGTTGGTAAGAAATCTTTTTTCCGCAAAACACGGTAATGTATTTCCCATCATTGGTAATAGTTGGAACATCCTGTAAACGTTTCCCGTCCGGTTCGATAAATATTTTCTCTTTTTCGCCGGTTGCAATGTCATACGCATAAAGTGAATCTTCCTCCGTCCAATATGCGATATTTTGTCTTGACATCATCATGGCAAACGGACTTACATTTCTTGTTTGCGAAAGCTCGGTTGTCTTTTTTGTCCTTCGGTTATACAAAACAGGAATCCCCGCATTTAGTCTTTTATCATACGCTGCACACAGCAAATAATTTTCACCGTCTGCACTTGCATATTCATTTACGTACGTAGAATTAATGTTTGCCCCTTTCATATAAAGGCCGGTAATCACATTACCGGTTACCGAATCGGTAATTTCCTTCTCGCTGATTTTAATTCCCGCCGCGTCATAATATGCACCGGAAATCAGAGTATCATTCAAACCCAAAAGCTTATCCTCAAAAGTTTCGTCTTTTTGTGCCAATTGCACCATAAAAGGAAGTTCTTCTCCGTTTTTCTTCATAAACAGCAAGTTATATAAAAGACCTGATAAGTCATCATAAAATACACTTTGGCTATCCGTGTAAGTCACGGTTGCAACGCCGAAATTCTGCATTTCATAGCCGCTTCTTCCGAAAAATGCAGGCGCATAACCCACACTCCGAACCAGGCCCGCCTCAATCGCCCTATTTTGCAGATTACCGTTTATCGGATATCCCAGCGTTTCCAGCCACTCCCGAATGACTCCTCCCATGGTTGCTTCCCGTACCTCGCAGCGAATCCCTGTTATCTTTTCAAAATATGCATTGGCATCCGACAGGCTAACCTTTGTTTTCGCATCCCTTTGCGGTTGGAGCCCGAGAGTGTTTAAAATATCCGCAGCGGAACGAAACAGTATGTGTTTTTTCTGACCCGCTTCTTCATTTGTGCCCATTGTGCTTAAATTAATTAATTCCACTTCGCTGATATATTCCCCAAATGTCATACCATGTGTATCATAAGAATCAATAATAATATCCGCGCCATTGTTTCCGCCATCGTATAAACCTTTGTGAATCAGCACAACTGCTTCACAAAAATTTCCCGAACTGCTTTTATGAATCAGGCGTGTCCGCTCCACAATATTTGTACTGCGCGCTCTCCAGCGTACGCGAATAAAATTGGAGGCATTATCAAGATATACTATCCGAAGAGCGATGTTTTCCGTTTCCTCAGCAATCTCTGCAGGCTCCGCACGCAAAGTAAGCTTTTTAGCCGTATCTTTCAGAAAAAAACATTCCCTGCCATCTCTGCGGCAATATTCAGCCTCGGTTTCCATCGAGTCACACACCACAGACGCACAGCGAACAAGCGGCATTGTCTGCTCGGCAAAAACAGGAGGAAAACATAATAAGCCCACAAAAAAACAAATCCCCATTGCAATCGTTCTTCGCATGGCACACCCCTTTATTTTCTGATTCTCCGGCAGGTAATGCTACCTGTCGGAGAATCGAAATAACACACAAAATATATTAATGCAAATTATCTTTTAATCACTTCTACTCGGGAAATATAGCACGGAGCGTCTTTCGTTGTTCTCCCGCAAATCTGCAACGAACCAAGTGAGTCAGTGAACGCTGCATTCTCTAAGAAAAATTCTGCTGTTTTCCATTCGCCGCTGTTCGTGCGCCTTGGAATTGTCAGTGTTTTCTGACCTGCGGTTGAAGGATATACTATGGTCAGATTATCTCTCTCATCCTCATAATTGTCCAGATAAGTAATTCTTAAAATCACCCGGTTATCAGAAGAAGTAAGATAACCGCTGCTCATCCCCAGCTTCATATAGCGCGCCTTATCCGGATCGGTATCATTTTCCCCGCTGTAGAGTCCCATTGCGGTTTTTCCGCTTACGCTCTCAATTTTTGCCATGTTATAACCGTCGCGGCAGAGAAGCTCCACATATTGAGAATCGCTCTGCTTGTCAAAATCAAGTACTGCCCCGTAAGGAACATAATTTTTACCGACAATATCTAACTTTTGGATATTCACATTTGCATAATCGCTCGCGTACGGCTTATTATTACTGCCGATAGCAATAACAGCGGGATGCCCCATGGTATAAGCAAAGCCGTTACCTTTCGATGTTGATTCTGCTGCTGTACTTGTTCTGGTTGAAAAGTCAAAGAACCTGTCCTTAAACGTATCTGTGTATAGCGATGTAGAATTATTTGTTGCTGTGGTATTATACTTTGTCGGAATCGTGATCTGTCTGGTTTTCCATTTATGCCCGGACGTTAAAGCAAAACTTGCATGACCTACCAACTCCTGTGAACTCGCAGCTGATGAAGCATAATCAACAATCGGACCCGACTTAAAGCTGGCGTCTGCAGCACCAATCATTCTGCTGTCATAATAATTCATAATCACTTTGATTTCGTCCTGTGTACCAAGGCTGTCGATAAAGCCCTGGTCAAGTGTAGCAAAAATGCGGCTGCCCGGTTGGGAGAGGTCAAGAGCACTCAGTCCAAGGCTTTTATTAGCTAAGTGGCTGTAACCCGTCGCGTGTGACACCACCTTTGAGGTGTATTCTGTACTGCCCAGTTTTACATTTTCTCCTGCCGTTACACCGGTAACTGTGATGTTATGTGCATTTGCCGCACTATTTAATGCTGACAGGTTGTCATTGGTCAGAGTTCCTTCCTCCAGGCCGCCCAGCCACAATCTGGCAATATCGCAAGTGGTAACCGGTTCACTCGCTACACTTGCTTCACTCTCCGCTCCTACAACATCCACTGCCGTTACAGTATACGTCACAGCAGTATTGTGCTCAATGCCGACGTCTTTAAAATTACATTCATTACCGAGTGTTGAACCTACATATTTTCCGTCACGATATACGTTATAATATGCTATTGCGTCCGTATCGTCAACGCTGCTGTTCCAGCTAAGCTCAACCGTCGAGTTGGTAACCGTTTCTGCATTTGCCGCCACTGCTGTTGGTGCCGTGGGGGCCGTATTGCCGAGCGGTTTTAAAGATGCGAGTCCTTCCCACACAAAACAGCGCATTTTCTCCGTATCCCTATTGGCTGTGATATCCGCTGTTAATGTAATTTTTGTGCCTGCTGCAATGTTTTCTTGCTTATCCATTCTGACATTTTTTAAAATATTTGTTGTTTTATCAAACAGCCCGACGATCAATACTGCATTTATACTCTGCGATCCATCATAATTATAAAGCTCTATCTTTGTTCTGATTAACCCTGTCTGACTGTTAACATTCACTTCGGTTTCCGTTTCCTCTGCGCTGCCTGCATTGCGCACCAAATAAAATTTTGCCTCCCCAATTGCCGCCTTTTCCACATTGTCCGCCCATGCCGGAGCTGCGATACTCAAACAGATAATCAGACTCAGGGCAAACGCACCCAGGCGTGATAAAAATTTTGCCGTGTTTTCCATAAAACAGTTCCTCCTTCATTCATATTAAAATTTAATCTACAACAATAACATCGTACGCTTCACCATACCTGGAATAAACAACCACACGCGAGCCGTTTCCGCCTTCCCGTGATTTTCGGATTTCTCCGCCCGTTGAAGGTGTGTATGTTTTATTATCCGAGTGGTAAATATAAAAATTGGTCACATGGTCTACACTAAGCGTTTTTCTCATACCATTTACTTCCAGGCAGAGTGCCGAACCGTCCAAATCATAAACTGTCCCCTTAGTCACAACTTGTTTGCTGGCAATATCCGAACTGCCGATATAAGGAATTATCCCATCTCTCCAGCTATCCTGCGCAGAAAATGATATTTTAATATTTTCCAGCAATCCATATTTACGTCTGTCAAATGTTGCGACCAAAGCGTCACCCTCGCGCATAGCATCAATATCTGCCTGTGCCGCCGATTTCATCAATTCTGACGGTTCGTAAATAATCTTCTGTGACTTTTTCCATCCGTAAATACGGATAGTCATTTCGCCGTTTTCATCCATAACCTGCCTGATATCATTTACAAGCACAAGATTGTTATCGTAAATATCTGTCATGCTTTTCGGCTCAGAAATCACACAAGCTGCATTACCGGCATAACCAAAATCATAAATAGAAGCATAATTCCTGCTGCCGTCCACCATATTCGGTGCGTAGGAAACATATAAATCGTCTTCGGTCAGTCTCTCTGTCTCCGAAAGTTTGCCCCGCTTTGCCAAATCTCTCAGAACGTTAAAATATACCACTGCGTTTCCAACATAATACGCCTTGGATTTTGCTGATGAGTACAACAATTTTGACGCGTTATAAAAGGTGTATTCATCATCCGAAAGCCGATAAAAATCACTGCTGCCGTCATATTCCGTAATAGTATCTGCCTGATACAGCCGATTGATTTCGCCGTCCTCATTTAATGAAAAACGTATCATCTGCTGCTGCGCTCTCCCTCCGCTCATCAAAGAGGTAAGCACGTCCTTCTTGCTCTGTTTTTGCGCAGAAGCGCTCGTTTTCACCTTATCTGCAAGCGGATAAACCATGCATTTATTTTCCTGAGTATATATTTTTAATTTGGTATCCGCACTGATCCCTCTGCCCTGATCTGCCTCCAGCAGATAACCGTAAAACAAATCCTCTCCGTTTCCGCATTTCATGGAAGCAATCTCTCCAAGCGAGTTAAAGTAAAACACTGCATATTTACCCACAACGGCCTCAGCTGCTTCCGCGCTTTTGGCAAATGCCCGCGTTGTCTTGTATTCTTGGTCACCAACACCTAAAAGCATTTTGCCATATTCGCCCTTGTCTGACAGAACAATCTTTCCGGCCAGCGTGGAACGCACCCGTTTTATCTGCAAAAGTTTGTCTTTGCTGTCCTTACTTGCCGCTATCTCCAGCAAATCATCGCAAACCACTTCGGAAAGACTGATTTCTGCTCCATTTTCATTTGTCAGACGATAACTCTCTGCTGCATGCAAATCAATTTTAGTGCCATCCACAGTGTAAATACAATTCGCCATTTCATCAACAGCGGAAACCCGGGCATATTGAATACTGTTTATGATAACAACCTCCGCTTCGCCGCTGCCGTTATCAATTAGTTCCACATAACCGTCATCAAAGGCAAAATCAGCCGCTGTCATGGCATCGTAACGTCTGCCGTTGAAAATAAAATCAGCATATTGTGATATTTTCACCGTCTCGTTGCTTTCTGAAAGCCTCATAGCAGTCATTGTGTGATCCTGCGCCCTGTTCGAAATTTGCTCCGCCGGATACATCTCGTAACCGCGCTTTAAACTGCTAATGTATACCGCTTCACATTCTCCTTCATGATCCGTATAATACGCATCAACCTTCTGCCCTATTAACCGGTCATATTCGGCAGCACAATTTTCCAAAGTCAGTCCGCCTACCGTAACGGCATTGCGCCCGGTCGCTTTGCTGTCGCCCAAACCAATATATCTGCTTGCCGTCATTTTACCGCTAATTCTGTAAATTCCCCGATAATGCTCCAAAAAATTTCTTTCTCCAACCTTACCGGTATAATCATCACCCGAAAAAGAGCGGACCTCCAGCATATCCGCATGCATGGTATGATACATCAGCAGCATAGCGTCTCTGCCATTTAATATTTCACCGCTGTCCACATTTTCCAAAAGCTTTAACCGTGCTCCCAATGCCAGATAACCTGTATAATATCCTCCCTTATTCTCTGCGGGCTGATGATATCCTAAGGCCATGACAGCCATCTTTACCGCTTCTGTTTTTTTAATGGCGTTTTCCGGATAAAACTTTCCGCTATCTCCAACGATAATACCCATGCCCGCAAGGTAAGAAACAGCACGATATGAACTTGACTTCTCATTCACATCCGTAAAATAAGGATAGCTTGCCCCATATTCTCCCCCTGTCATGCTTTCGGCAAGCAGGTTGGCAAACTGTGCTCTAGTGACTGTTTCCTGTTCTGCAAATGACATTCCGGACAGCGCCTCGACTGTGGCAATCTTTCGCTCATCATATTCCTGTGCAAATGTCAGCGGAACCATCTGGAGAAGGAGTACTGCCAAAAGCAGTGATAAGCTTGCTCTGAGTAATTTCATTCTTATTCTACCCCCATTCTCTGTTCTGTGAGCAACACTGCATCATAAATCAACTTTGCCGCCTCCGCTCTGCTCACTGCCCGCCTCGGCTCAACCTTTCTTTCATTCGTGCCCTTTACCGCGCCGATTTCCGCCAGCGCGCCAATCGCCTCTCTTGCATAATCAGCAATGTCTGCGGTATCATAAAACGTTGGTTCCTGCGGATTCATTATAACATCCCGACTCTGTAATATCCGATAAAGCATCAGCATAAAATCCTGTCGAGTGACCGATTTTCCAACACCAAATTCCGCTTCAGAAACTCCCTTTACAATTCCCGCTGCATACACGCTCTCTACAAACGGCGCATACCACGCCGACTGCCGCACATCTTCAAATGGCATTTCTCCTTTTTGCGTAACGGAAAATGCCGCAGAAATTATTTTTGCCAACTGCTCCCTCGTAATCGTTTCATCAGGCGAAAATGTTCCGTCACCCATACCGCTGAGTACACCTTCTTCCGTCAAGACCGCAATGCTCTCATATGCCCAATGTTCCCGTGCAACATCAGAAAACAGGCTCTCTGATGCTTCTGCATCTTTCTGTTCAATCGGTGTAATCGGCGCAGGCGTATCAATGCCAAGTCCGGAGCCTTTGCCCCCTCCTGAAGAACCGCCACCCGATGAGGTCTTATCATTTTTCTTCTTCTCTGCAAGCAATTCCTCAATTCTCGCACTTAATGTATCGCGGACAGACTGAACATTGAAAAAGTTTTTCCCAACCAACGCCTTGCCCACCTCATAAGAATCCAGGGATTCGTATTCCGTTCCTAACGTGATATCAAGGCTTTCCGCATATTTTTTCACGACATTCATCACGTTGCTTCTGTCAGCCGCATTAATTGCCGCCACTGCGGTCATTGCCCGGAAAAACTTTCCTGTGTCGTCACTGTACTGAATTAAAGTTTTAATATTTGTTTTTATTAGCTTGGCAATCGCATCACTATTCTGCAGATACTCCTTACAGGTTATGTCCGCTCCAAGCAGCGAGGCATATGACGCAAGCTTCACCTTCACTTCATCTTCTGTACAAATGGTAAGATCTGTCAGCGCACGGCAAACTGTAAACATATTCTGCAAATCGGAAACTTTTCGGTATCCGTTGCCGCGCTTTGCAAAAAGATACTCACAGAACGTAAGAGCATTCGCCGCATAAATTTCATCTTCCAGGTCTAGAGAAAGTATCTCACAATTTGGCAAATTCTCCGGCGAGGCTGTCCCTTCAAGCACTTTTTGCAGTTCATCGGCACTCTTTGCTTCATTGACCTGCACCAATACTTTTTCTGCGGTTTTGCGCTCCACAAACAGCACTCTTTTGTCATTTGCCTCACTGTTTGCCACACCGCTGGCACCTGCCCGAACCCAATAATATCCCGAATCCGCGCCATCCGCTAAAACAATCTTCATCGAAAAGTTTCCATCTGCATTACATTCTGTTTCACAAATCGTATAAACATGTTCCAAAAAAGATGCCTCATCCATGGAAACAAAATCAATCTCCGCGTCTTGCGCAGGTTTGCACACCATAACGGATATTTTACGTCTGCCCCAAGAAGCCGGCGCGCTGCCCGTGACAGTAATAGCGCCGAGCTCATTATCGGCCGCAGCCTTTATATTCAGTTCTGACTCTGCCGCAATGCACGGCATTGCAGAAAGCAATAACATCAATAGCATGACATACGCCGCAACTCTTCTTTTCATAATTAATAAACCATTCATAATTAATAAACCATCCCTTTCTTCGCTGCACAGCACAAATTAATTCCGCATTATCCCTTAATGGAACCAATCATTACTCCCTTTACAAAATATCTCTGTACAAAGGGATATATAATCAGCACCGGCACAACAGAAACAACGATGAGAGAATATTTCAAAAGTTCACTGAGACCCTCTTTTGCCTCCATCAGTTCAGCGTCCATAATCATATCGCTGTTGACCTGATTCACAATCAGAATCTCGCGCAAAATAATCTGAAGCGGAAACAACTTTTTATTCGTCAGGTACAAAAATGCATTAAAATAGTCATTCCAGTGCGCAATTGCATAATAAAGCGTAATAACTGCAATAATTGCCTTGGAAAGCGGCAAAACCATGCGTACAAAGAACCCAAAGTCACTGCATCCGTCAATCTGCGACGCCTCCAAAAGCTCCTTCGGTATATTGGAGCGGAAAAACGTCCGCGTAATAATCATGTTATATACCGAAACAGCACCGGGAATTACCATGGCCCAAACAGTATTCAGCAAATGCAGATTTGACATTAACATGTAAGTTGGTATCATGCCGCCGCTGAATATCATAGTGAAACTGAACAACATCATAATCAGGTTTCCCCCCGGCATATCCTGCCTTGAAAGCGGATACGCCGCGCAAACCGTCAGAAGGACATTAATAGAGGTACCAAGCACGACATAAAACACCGAATTGAAAAAGCTGCGCACAATACTGTCATTTTCAAAAACTGCTTCATAACCTGCAAGACTAAAGTCAACCGGCCACAAATAAACCTTACCGGCCACCACAGCCGATGCTGATGAAAAGGATGCCGCAAGTACGTACAGGAGCGGAACGGCAATCAGTGCAAAAACAATCCACAATATCACATTTACGGTAAAGTAAAAGACCCGGTCTTCGCGCGAATCTTTCACTCGCCGTGATTTCTTCCCGATTACCATAAACTTTCTTCGCCTACCTTCTTTGAAATTTTATTAACGGTGCAAATCAAAATAAGGTTAATCACACTGTTAAACAAGTCTACTGCCGTACCATAGGAATAGTTGCCGTTGGAACCCAAACCGATCTTATATACGTAAGTAGAAATAACTTCACTGTATGAAATATTAAAGCTGTTCTGCATAATTAACGTTTTGGTATAACCCACACTCATGATCTGTCCGCAGCGCATAATCAGCAAAATGACCATGGTTGGATAGATGGTCGGCAAATCAATATGCAGCACACGCTGAAACCGCGAAGCTCCGTCTATTTGCGCAGCCTCGTGCAGCCCCGGATCCGCGTTGGAGAGCGCCGCAACATAGATGATAGAGCTCCAGCCCACATTCTGCCACACGCCTGACCAGACATACAAATGATAAAATGCCGTCGGTATTCCTAAAATATTAGGCGCCTCTTTGCCAAACAAGCTCTTGTATAAGCTCCCGTAGGTGCCCACCAAAGGGTTGAACAGCTGACACATCATGCCGACAAGTACCACCAAAGAGATGAAGTGCGGAAGATAGGTCACTGTCTGTACCAACTTTTTAAAACGTTCACACCTCACACAGTTAAGAGCCAAAGCAAAAATAACCGCCGCCGGGATACTGGTCACTAAGGAATAAATTGACAAAACCAGTGTATTTCTTAAAACCTGCGCAAACTGATAACTCTTAAAAAACTTTAAAAAATATTTCATTCCCACAAAGCGGCTGCCCCAAATGCCTTTCGCAGGGCTGTAATCTTTAAATGCAATTTGAATCCCGAACATTGGCACGTAATGAAATAAAATTAAATATGTAAGCGGCAAAAGCAATAGAGCATACAGCTGCCATGACTTCGCCATACGCCTCCAAAGGCCGTTTCTTTTTTCAGACAAGGCTGAACTGATATTGGGTTTCATGATAACATCCTTTCACAAAGGTAGACTTTAGCGATTATCCCGATCATACGCTGCCTGAGCAATGGTGAGAGCTTCAGGAAGGCCGATATTTTCCAGTTCGGCAAGATAGGAATCCCACTTTTCCTCTACATCCTCATAACCGGTAATAAATTTCGTTATTTGTTCTTCCATATAGTTCTGAGCCGTTACCACAATCTCATTATAGGTATCAAGCTCATCTTGCGTAAAGTTTAAGCGACCTATCGTTTTCTTTGGGATATAATCAATCAGCTTTTCCACGGCTTCGGCCTTTGCCTTACGCGCAACATCATTATCAGCAACGATACCTGCTGCAACCTCATAGGTACGGAAACCCAAATCCAAACTCCAATTGGAAGACTGTATACTCTGGGTATCCAAAAGCGGCTTAATCATCGGCTTATATCCCAAAAATTCAAACAGCGAATGATCATTTTCATCCGGTTCCAGCCAGTCAACACCCTTTTCGCCCCAGTGAGACCAAATCGTCATTTCTTCTTTGCACATTAAATCTCCGATACGAAAGGCCGCTTCCGGATTTTTACATTTTGCTGTAATAGCATAATATACAGATGGCAGCGACGGCGTATACCAAACGCCCATATTTTTCCCGCGTCCGGTCAGCGTTACTGCCGCATAGTCAGCGCGCCTCGGCGAAGATGCCGGCACAAGGCTGGGTGAAGTCCATACAAAGGAGCCGATTTTATTTTCTTCAGAAGCAAGCATTGTTTTCAGCTGCGCCCGATCCGAGGTAAAAGAGATCGGTGAAAAAGCACCGTTCACACACAAATCGCGCAGATACTTTACTCCCTCTTTCCACTCATCGGTCGTATACGCAAAGCGCAATTTGCCGTTTGAAGAAAGATTTAGATTATCCGCTCCCACTTCAAACGGAATAAATGCCTGAAGAATCGTCCATACTCCGTACTTATAGGAATCATCCATCAGCGGAATTTCATCCTGTATGCCGTTGTGGTTTAAATCCTTGCCGACAAACGCCATTAATGCGTCACGATATTCTTCTAAAGTAACGGGGACATCCATGCCCAATTCGTCCAGCCACGGCTTATAAATCCACGGCAAGCGGACAAATTCGTTTTGCAGAGTTTCATTATAGGAAATAACCGTATAGATATTGCCGTCTGCGGAAGTTAGGTACTTCAGCAAATTCTTTTCCTTTGTTCTCTCAAGCGCCTCTTTGATATAGTAAGAAGAATGTTCATAATACTGATTTAACGGGACCAGCATACCGCTTTGTCCATAAGTCGAACACAAAGCAGGGGTGAGACCCGAAATGATAACATCAGGAATATCGCTTCCTCCCGAATTCATCATCAGGTTAATTTTTGTCTGGATGTCGGCTGCCGGCACAATGTCAAATTCCATATCAACATTTCCGTACTCCTCCAGCTTTTTGGTGTACGAATTTTCCTTATAATCCGCAACTCCGGCATTTTGCGCTATCATATAACGAAGCGTAACCGGTTCCTTACAAATCGGAAACTCACCCGGTGGATTAAGATTTTCGTCCATCACATAGGAAGAATCGTTATTGTTTATGCCGTCTTGGTTGTTGCCGCAGCCAGAAGCCAACATAGAAACGGATAACAAACAGCACATTGCTAACGCAATTTTTTTGTTACATTTCCTGAAACTGCTATTTTCTTTTTTCATATCATTGCTCCTTTCATCTTTGTTTTTATCATCTCATAGCATACATTTATTTTCAAGTTGAATATCCGGAAAAAAGAATGAATATTCTTACCTCTTGCCTTTTCCGGCACAAAAAGCGGTATTTGACTGCCTTTTCTCTTGTTTTACAAATTTAAAAGAATGATGGAAACGGTGCCGCATAAATATCCGAGTAACTGCTTTTTAGATAATCTTTCCCGATATACAAGCAACGAAACAATAAAGGTCACAACCATCCCCCCGGCAGAAACCAACGGAAACAAAATCGCAGTCGGCAAAATCCCAATTAAAATCATCACCAGTAAGCTGTCCAAACCGTTTACAATTCCATGAACCGGTGCGTAACACACAGCTGACAAAATCTTGCTTCACTTTTTTGTTTTTATAGATGCCCGCAATGAATGCCACAACCGTAACAAACAACGATGCAAGCACCATAAATTCATTCTTGTAAAGCTCCTCAAAACGAAGCTGCTGCATTTTCTGTACGGGCGAACACATACCGTTTCCAATAAAACCGATAATCGTCCAAAAGACCCAAGAGCGTGAAATTTTCATCTGCTCATTTTTCGTGTTGACCAGAAACAGGGAGACAAAAAGCAAAATAATACCAACATAGCCAAACGAACTGATTCTTTCCTTGAAAAAGACAATACCGAACAAGGCAGGAATAATCAAAGAGCATTGCAAAATCAGCATAGAAATTGAAAGTGAGCCGCGGCAAACAGAGTTGGTGCCTCCAAATAATGACATACAGTAAACCATGCCGTAAGCCAACGAATATGGCAAAAGCTCTTTCCGAAAGCTGAGCGCACCGCCTGAGCTCAGTAAAAAGAACAGCATGGCAAAAACCGACACAAGGGAGGTATACAAAAACAGGTTGGTATTTTCTCTTGTTTTTAATTGGTACTGCTTTAAAATCAAACTCTGAGACACGGTTGTAACGATCACCAGCCCCACTAATAAATACGCCACGTAATTACTCCTCCAAAATAATAATTGCATCGACAGAACACAAACAGGCTTGATATGCTCCATCCTCTGCTTATATTCATCGTACGTTAATACCGTCCTTTTTTCAAGTGGAATATAATGTAAACAGAATGAATTTTCTGACTTTGTGCCGTTTTTTGTCCGTAAATGAGGAATTTAAATACTGTTTTGTCATTTTTTTCATTCTGATTTCCGTTCATTCAACTTGTTGCAGCAAACAAAATATGATATACTTGTTATAATAAACTGAAAGTGATTTTAAAGTCATAGAGGTGTTTGGTTTGAAGATAAAGAATCTTTCCGATAAAATGCTGCTTCGATATATGCTGCGTTATATCGTGTTTGTCGTGTTTTTAATGATATTAATTATACCAATCTACTTGCAAAGTCTGTCCATTGTAAAAGAAAATCTTTCCGACCGTTTCCGTCAAGATATCGCAAGCGGAACACGGCTTTTAGAAAACGAAATCTCTATCCAGCGTACAATTGCAGAACGTCTGAAGGTAAACCCCTCCATCCGTTCCCTGAGTGCACAAACTTCATTTTCAGATGCTTCGCAATATTACCCGCTCACTCAAACTTACAATTATTATAAAGATTTATTTGCGGGACTTTCTTTAAATTCAAATTCTTTATTGCTTTTTAAAAACAACGATATTGTCTTGGAGCAAGACAGAACATATGACAATGCCGCTCTATTTTACGGACAAACCTGGAATTTTGAAAATTACAGCTATGAGCAGCTCCGAAAACTTTTATTTTCACGTACCTATTACGGTGAATTTGTAAACGGTCTGCATTTTAACGGAGCAAATGCCTACCGCAGCGGCAATCTGGTTTATGTGCTTACCTTTTCAACCGGTCCCAAAAGCATGGGCTGTGTTTTGGTATCCATTTATAATTCCAACGCGCTGCTGGAAAAATGCGGTTTGGACAAACTGCGAAACACAGCGCAAATCAGTATCAGTGATTTAGAAGGGAACTCCCTTTATAATTCCGGCGAGGTCCAAAAACGCAGCACAAATATCGAATATATCTCTCCCAACTTAAATTTAAAATTTAATGTAAGCATCCCCGACAGCTACTTCACCGCACTAACCAGGAAAGTATTGCGTACCATTTATATTTACATTATAACGGCTCTTCTCCTCGGAGTATGCGCGGCAATCTTTTTTGCCTATCGTCAGTTTAAGCCGCTCGCCCGTTTAGTTGATTATGCAGGCACGGTTGCCCAGTCGTCAGGCGCGCATGAAAACAATGCTTACTCGGTAATTAAAAGCAGCATTGACATGTTAAAGCGGGAACACAGCGAAGCAAACCACAAGCTTGCCGATACTTTATTCACCAACCTCGTTATAAAAGGGCTTTCCGATGCGGAATATAAGACGTTAGAACAAAACATTGATTTTGACGGATATTATCTGGTTCTTCTAAGGAACAATGATGCGGAAAATTTTTATTGGTTGGACGAAATTTTTTCACAATTGCAAACAAACCACATTCAAAGCCAATATCAAACCATTATCAATGAAAAGAGCATTGTCATGTTGATGGAAGCTGATTTTGCCTGTCTCGGTCGTCTGAAAAATATGCTGTTTCAAATCATTACCACCGAAAAATGGAAACTGAAACTTGCCGTCAGCGGTCCCAGAACCTCTCTGCGCGAGGTTACGGATGTATATCGTCAATTAAAAGATGTCATCCGCTACCTCGACAGCAGCTTCTTTATTTTTTTAGATGACCTGCAGGGCGACAGTCAGACAGAGCTTCTGTACGAAATGACCTCTAAGCACGAACTGTATGAACATATCCGCAACGGCGATGCACTTCTGGCAAATAAAATTGTATATGAACAATGGTATAACCTTTCAGAAAACCCACGTCTGAGCAATGACATTGAACAGCTTTTTTATTTGCAGGATACCATTCTTGCGCAGGCATCCAAGGACTCAGGCTATGAAGGCTCTCTTCCGGAATTTAACCCCGAAGCTTCGGTTTTAGAACTTGCATTTCTAATTACAGAAGGAATTGACGAAATCATTGCTTATATTAACGAGAATAAAAGGTCCGTTGACCACCGAACAGAGGAAATTTTGGACTTTATAGACAGAAATTACCGCAACTCCAGATTTTACATGCAGGATATTGCCGACCACTTTTCCCTTTCACCAAAAACAATAGGCCAAATGGTGAAAAACATCACCGGCATGCGCTATTCCAACTATATCGGAAAGCTGCGAATTGACTATGCGGAGAAATTGCTTCGCGAAACAAATATTCCAATTAACGACGTAGCCTCCTCTTCAGGTTTTGATTCCTCCAATGCATTTTATAAGGCATTTAAAAAGGCGTATTACGTATCGCCAAGCCAGTACCGAAGTAACCGCTACCAGGCATAGCGCTAAAAAAATTAACAGCAGCCGAAGAAATCTTATCCCATTCTTCGACTGCTGTTGTTTGTGTATAAAGAATAAATACATGGTACCTTTCCACCCACTGTCTCTGTGACATAAAAAGGGCACTTGCCAAAACCTCTATTTGCTTTGACAAATGCCCCGATACAATTTCTTGATTAAAATAACCCTGAAATAATGCCGTTTTCATCAACATCAATATTGCAGGCAGCAGGTTTCTTCGGAAGCCCCGGCATGGTCATAATGCTTCCCGTTAAAACGGTCACAAAGCCTGCCCCGGCATATGCTTTTACCTCTTTTACCGAAACGGTGAATCCACTGGGCCGTCCCAGGAGATTTGGATCGTCTGACAAAGAATACTGCGTTTTCGCCATGCATATCGGCAACTGTCCATAACCATTTTTCTCCAGCGTTGCAATTTGTTTTTCTGCCGCTGCGCTGTATGTCACGCCATCTCCGCCATAAATTTCCTTCACAATAGTTTCTATTTTTTCTTTAATCGGAAGTTTTTCATCATAAATCGGCGCAAAATTACTTTGCGAACCATCAACCATGACGGTCAGCTTTTCTGCCAGTTCCCGGCCGCCCTCACCGCCATTTGCAAAAACATCACTTAACGCAAACTCCGCACCTTGTTTTTTACAATATTCCTCTATCATTGCAATCTCTGCATCCGTATCCGTGCCAAATTTATTAATCGCAACCAACACATCTAAATGATATTTGCGCATATTTTCAATATGCTTGCCCAAATTTTCGATTCCCGCCGCAAGCGCCGGCAGATTTTCCGCTGCCAGATCCTGTTTTGCTACTCCGCCGTTATATTTCAGTGCGCGTACGGTTGCCACAATAACAACAGCAGAGGGTTTCAAACCTGCCGCGCGGCATTTGATATCCAAAAACTTTTCTGCACCAAGATCAGCACCAAAACCAGCCTCCGTAATAACATAATCTGCCAGTTTCAACGCTATTTTGGTTGCCTGAATACTGTTGCAGCCGTGCGCAATATTGGCAAACGGACCTCCATGCATCAGACAAGGCGTATTCTCCAAAGTCTGAACCAGATTCGGTTTTATTGCATCTTTCAGCAACGCAGCCATGGCTCCCTGTGCATTTAAATCCCCTGCCGTTACCTCTTCGCCGCTGTATGTATAACCAACGATTACACGTGCCAAACGCCGTTTCAAATCTGTCAAATCGCTTGCCAGGCAAAGAATAGCCATCAATTCCGACGCAACCGTAATAACAAAACCATCCTCCCGCGGCGTGCCGTTTATCTTGCCGCCAAGCCCGATAACAATATTTCTCAGCGCACGGTCATTCATGTCAAGAGCACGCGGGAAAATAACCCTTGTCGGGTCAATTCCCAGCTCGTTTCCCTGCTTGATGTGGTTATCTGTCAACGCACAGAGTAAATTATTTGCCGCTGTCAACGCATGCATATCGCCCGTAAAGTGCAGGTTAATATCCTCCATCGGTACTACCTGCGCATAGCCGCCGCCGGCGGCGCCTCCTTTTACTCCCATCACAGGCCCCAGAGATGGCTCACGCAATGCAATCACCGCATTTTTGCCGATTTTTGCCATGGCCTGTCCCAAACCAACCGTTGTTGTAGTCTTACCCTCTCCTGCCGGCGTTGGATTAATCGCTGTTACCAAAATCAGCTTTCCGTCCCTATTGTTCTTAACCCGACTCCATACTCCCGCAGAGAGTTTTGCCTTATATCTTCCATATTGTTCCAATTCTTCCTGCTTTATCCCCAATTTTTCCGCAATGTCAGTAATCGGAAGCATTTTTGCCTGTTGTGCAATTTCAATATCCGTCTGCATTATTTTCCTCCTCAGCATTATCTTTTGTATCACTTTTATTTTTTTCTTCCGCAATCATCTGGTACAGGCAGGCAAGCGCATCCCGTATGCCGCCGATTTCATCAATTAAACCGCAGCGAACCGCCTCCGTTCCCATGATAATACAGCCCACATCATTTGCCATCTCGCCTGTTTTCATCATCAATTCTGTAAATTTTTCTTTGCTGATATGCGAGTTTTCCGTGACAAAACGAACCACTCTATCCTGCATTTTATTAAAATACTCATAGGTCTGCGGCACACCGATAACCAAACCATTCATACGAATCGGGTGAATGGTCATAGTTGCAGACGGCGCAATAAATGAATGCTTCGATGACACAGCAAGCGGCACACCAATACTGTGTCCCCCTCCCAATACAAGGGACACTACCGGCTTTTTCATGCTCGCAAGCATTTCCGCAATCGCAAGCCCCGCCTCCACATCACCGCCAACTGTGTTTAAAATAACAATCAGTCCGTCAATGTTTTCATCCTCTTCTACCGAAACCAACAGAGGGATGACGTGTTCATATTTAGTGGTTTTATTTTGCGGCGGCAGCACCATATGCCCTTCAACCTGCCCGACAATAGTCAGACAATGAATATTCCCTTTAGAGTTACGTATACTGCTGCTGCCAAAGTTTTTAATGTTTTCGGAATTTTCTGCTGCCTGTGTGTTCTCTTCATTTTCTGTATTATTTTGATATTGTATTTCCATAAGCTTCCTCCTTTTCGTCCTTTTTAGTATGGATGTAAAGGAAAAAAATATACAGACAACACACTGGCTTTCTGTTTGCATTCATCAAAAACATTTCTTTTATTTTCTCATATTTTGTAAAAAAAAGCAATCCCCAACACAAAATTAATTTTTTAAAATGGTAAAAAGCCATAGAAAATACGGCAGACCCACACACTTGCCAGCATGCCTGTAAAATCTGCCAGCAATGCCGCCTTCACTGTAAACCGTGTATCACGAATACCGACAGAACCATAATAAACTGCCAGAGTATAAAATGTTGTCTCCGTAGATCCCATCATAACCGACGTGATTCGTCCTACTAAAGAATCCGGCCCGTGCGTTTGCAGCAAATCGTTTACCACTGCCAGCGCTCCGCTGCCCGAAATAGGCCGGAGCAAAGCAAGCGGCATTACTTCAGCGGGCACCCCTAAAAGGTTTGTAACCGGCGAAAGTAAACGAGTGATAAATTCGACCGCACCGGAGCTTCGAAGCATGGCAATCGCGGCAATCAATCCCACCAACGCCGGCAAAATTTTTACCGCCGTGTGCAGTCCTCCTGCCGCCCCTTCCAGAAAAGCGTCAAAGACATTAACACGCCGGAACAAGCCATCCCCGATAATTACCAAAAACAGCACCGGCATAACGCTGACCGAAATAAACTTTATCGCCTGCATGACTTTTTCTGCGCCCCCTTACACGAAAATAGCTTTACTGCCGCAACCCCAACCGAAACAGAAAGTATGGAACATATCCACACCGGGACGATAATACCGAACGGATCACTGCTGCCGGCAGCAGAACGAAGCGTAATTAACGTGGTTGGAATCAAATTAATCGATGCCGTATTAATAACAACAAACATACACATTGCGTCTGATGCACGGCTGCTTCTCCCGTTCACGCGATCAAGTTCCTCCATCGCCTTCAGTCCCAGAGGCGTTGCGGCATTTGAAAGCCCTAAAAAATTTGCTGTCATATTCATTACAATCGCGCTGACTGCCTCACCGTTGTGAGACAACTGCGGAAACAGAAAACGCATAAGCGGACGCACCAACTTTGCCAGCCTTTCTGTCAAACCCGAACGCTTAGCTATCTCCAAAAGGCCGGTCCACAGGCACATCATTCCTAACAAAGCTAAAGTCATTTCCACTGCACTTTTTGCACCGTCAAGCGCGCTTTGCGTGACCGCCTCCACACGACCGTTTATCAGTGCAAATAAATATGCCAAAACTATCATACCAGCCCAAACATAACTCATCATAGCAGCTGCCTCCGCCTGTAAATTTTTCCCTTTTCCGACGGCTTGTAAATTCCGCTCTATCCTTCCCGTTTTGCCGCATGCAGCTGAGCATTTTTATCACCATAAAGCAATTGCTTTAGCAGCTTGCCGTACATACCGAATAAACTGATTTTATTAATATTTTCCTTTGCCACAATATCCGCTCCGCCAATCTGCTGTCCGTCAAGCATAAAAGAAATTTCTCCCAACTTTTCTCCTGCGCAAACGGGAGCCTCCACCGACTCAGAAAGCGTGATTTGTTTCTCAATGTTGTTAATCTTTGCTTTACTAACCAATACATTACCATTTCCCGGTATTTCCACCTCCACGGTTTCCTTTTGTCCCTTTAAAACCCGGACAGGCTGCAGTTCCTCTTCTGTCAGCAGACTGTTTGCAATGGCAAAATTAGCAAATCCAAAATTTAGCAACCCACTGGCGTCTGCAAAGCGTTCCTTTGAAGACGGTGCCCCTAACACAACCGCAATCAAGTCCATGCCGTTTCTCTTTGCTGTAGCTGAAAGACAAAACTTTGCATTACCGGTCGAACCGGTTTTCAGCCCGGTGGCTCCTTCATAAAAACGAATTAATTTATTGGTATTCACCAAACCAAATTTTCCTCCCCGCAAACTGTCCATCCAAATGGTTGTAAATTCAAAAATAACACTGTGCGAAATCAATTCCCGTGACATTAGCGCAATATCAAACGCCGAGGTTAAATGTTCCGGATCGTCCAAACCGTTGCAGTTTGCAAAATGTGTATCATTCATACCGAGCTCCTTAGCACGCTCATTCATCATCGCTACAAAGCCCTCCAAACTTCCGGCTATAAACTCACCCAACGCTGCTGCCGCATCATTGCCAGAAGCCACCGCAACTGCCTTTAGCATATCGCGCACACTCATCTCCTCACCCGGTTCCAAGTAAACCTGTGAACCACCCATTGATGCTGCCTTTTCCGAGCAGCGCACCATATCATCCATTGAAATTTTTCCGCTGTCCACCGCCTCTATCACCAACAGCATTGTCATAATTTTAGTAACGCTTGCAGGAGGTCTGCGGTCATGGCTGTTTTTTTCAAAAAGTACCTGCCCCGTGGAAGCCTCCATTAAAATTGCAGACGGCGCCGTTAATTCAGGTGCGACTAACTCTGCCTTTACATGACAAATGGGTAAAAAAAACAGGCAAAGAAATAATGACAGAATTTTTTTCATATTTATAACCTTCCTTTCTTTATCAATCAAGCTATTACCCATTTTATGCGCCGTTTTTTCTGCTATTCCTACTTTCAGCAAAAAGAGACTGCACAACTTTGTACAGTCTCTTCTTCTCTTTATCCAATTATTTTGCAAAAAAGTCTAATATATCTTTATATACTGCCTGTTTGTTAGTTTCGTTCAACAATTCATGCCGCATACCGCCATAAAGCCTGACAAAAATATTTTTGTATCCGACACTGTGTAAAAAATGGACAAGGTGTTCTATTTTTTCCTCGCTTTCTATCACCGGGTCCTCCCGGCCGGCCACAATATATATAGCAAGTTTCTTATTGCGTACATGCCACCCGCGTCTGCGGTAGGCATTGCGCAGCAGTTTCAGTAAATTAACATATCCGTTTACCGTAAAAATATAGCCGCAAAGCTCATCTTGGTTATATTTTTCGACTTCAGACCTGTCAGAATTGATCCAGCCGTTAGCAATGTCATGCTCTTTGCTGTACCGCCCCTCTGCTATTTTATTAATTAGCTTACTGCGCCTTTTCCCGCCGCCAAACAATTTCATTGTCTTTGCAATAGCAACCCCCAATCCTGCCTGTGAGTTTTTCACAGGCGGACCGCAAAGAACCACTTTTTCAACCGCTGTATCATATGTTTTCAGATAATTACGCACCACCAGCGTGCCCATGCTATGACTGAAAATGTATACAGGCAAATTACCATATCTTGCTTTTGCGTATTGCGTTACCTGATATAAATCATCTACAATATATTGAGGATTTTCCGTATAAAAATAACCCAAATCATTTTTTTCGCTCACACTTTCCCCATGCCCCCTGTGGTCATGAATAATACACAGAAAGCCATGACTGCTTAAGAAACGCATAAATGCAAAATACCGCTCTTTATGTTCTGTCATTCCATGAGAAAACTGCACAATCGCACGCGGTTTGCCGTTTGGTACAGAAATTGCAAGAGCCAGCGCTAAGCCATCACTTTTTGATATAATACGGTCTGAAATCATATTGATACGCCCCCCGTTCTGATACTAATATTACCATTTGCGCATCGGTTCATACCATAAAATATTGACAAACAAAAATAATGGCTTTATTCATATAAAGCAAACCATATCCCGCCCGCTCTGCTTCAAAATACAATTTTCCGAAAGAATCGTACCATGAACATTTGCTATGCCTAATGCATCATCAATTGTTTAAAGGCATTAAAAACAACAAGGCGATTGCCACTCGGAATTTGAATTAGCAATCACCTATTCGAATTTATTTACATTGCTTTCAAAATGATAATTAAATCCTGTATATCAATCAAGCCATTTCCATCCAAATCACAATGCTTAAAATCACTCCAATCAGATGAACCCTCTCCCTTTCGGTAATATTTTTGACAATATGTAATATCAAGAAGATCAATCACACCATCGCCGTTAACATCGCAGCTCGGCTTATTACTTATGGTTGTCACTGCGTTCGGGGCGGCGATTTTCGTTGTAAAGTAAACTGCTTTTCCATTCTCATCATATCCTGCCGCGGAAACATTAATAAGTTCTATACCAACGGACATATCTTCAAGAATTTCTTTAAACTGAACTTCTGCAACATCAAAAAGTTCTGTTTTTGTCACACTTCCGCCGGCCCCGTTATGCAGATATGACAGCGCTATCGTTGCAGTATTGTCGTCATTCCATTTGATTCCAAGCGGTGTAAATCCGTTCTTTCCGATGAGATTTGTATATTGCAAAACATTATCTTTTTTGAATGTAAACGCAACGGTTGCAAGCTTTTTCATATTTCCCAGCTGAAACCCGAATGGAATGATATTTCCTGCAAAAATATTCTCATCTACCGCTACGGCTACTGTAACAGGAAGCACTTCCTCCGCTTTTGCGTTTACGGTTATCTCACAGCTTGCCTTTATTCCGTTTACCGTTTCAGCAGTAATGACCGCCTTACCGGTTTTCTTTGCATTAACAGTCCCGTTTTGTGATACTTCTGCCACATCGGTGTTAGAAGTGCTCCAAGCGACAGTTCTGTTTGAAGCGTTTTTTGGCATAACCTCAGCTGTCAGTTTTACGCTTTCGCCCTCTGTCAATATGAGCGATGATTTGTTCAACGTTATCGACTGCGGATATATGATTGACGCACCCGAAAGCGAATAGTAATCCGAAAGATATGTATTCCCCGCATAATCTATCAGTGCAATTTTAGCTTGCGAGAGTCCCTTAAACTCAGAAGCCGATAGATCAAATGTAATTTCGGATATCGTGTCAGCCGCTGAAGCATCGGGTTCTATCCATTTTGTCAGAGGTTCATTACCGTTTGCTGTTACACATGCACCTTGAATATAGTGGTTATCATGAACCGTTACTATCCAATTTGCACCTTCAACCCTACTTGAAATGACCTCAGGCGCAATACTGTCTATGACAATCGGAAAAGATTTTGTCTCTTCATGACCGCCAAAGACCGCCGTAATTTTATAAACGTAATTACCGTCGTCAAGCGGTGCATTCCATGTATCAAACGGTTCCCAACCTTTTGCTGCCATAGGTGTATAAAAGCCTTCAGATGAGTGATATGTTTTTGAAACCTTTGATAGGCTCTCACTGTAAACGGTATTTTCATCAGAATCATCTACCGAAAATGTGAGCTTATCAGCATTTCTTAAAAGAGAAACAGCAGCAGTGACATTCTTGCCGGATTCGTTTCCCTTTATCGCTATTTTATCAGCATTGTATTCTTCCAAGCCGTCAACATAATAATTGTGACCGAGAATGTATCCGCCACCGTCACTGTTTCTAAACTGCCCAATTTGAGTTTCGCAAATAGAAGCGGTCTCATCATCATATATATCCGAATCAAACATACTAAGAGCCTGCCAGTCTCCGAAAAATCCCATGAACGGATATGAAAGAGTAACCTCTCCGCTTTGTATCGGATTAAGTGTTACATAGCCCTCAATATAAATTCCATTCGGAAAGTCATTTTTTAAATTTGCCTTACCCTTTTCGGTCAATTCGATTTTTACATTTATTATGGACTCCCCGTTCGCCGCAAGCGTTATTTTTTTGGGAACGGTGACCGTAACCTCATCATTTGAAAGCTCTCTTGCTCTTTGTGCCATATATACGGTCCCGTTCGCCGCAACGGTGTCCTCAGTAAGAACCGTTACCGTTGGCTCATATTGAATATCGCCGTCGCTCATGGAAACCACCTTGAATGCAAAAACATAATTTCCGTTTTCATTATAACCCATTTCAGATTTTGGTCTGGCATTATCTAAGTTTAAAAGAAATGCATTGGTTTTTACGGCATTTGGAAGCTGAACGAGTCCCGCGCCTTGTTTTCTTGGGGAATATGGGACACCATTTTCATCTTTAACCGGGATTGCAGAACTCATCATAAGAGCATTGGAGAGGCTGGTTCTTTGATCAGCCGTCATACTAAGACCGTTTCTATCTTCGCAAATGTATTGTTCCATAACAGCCGCCGCACCTGCCATATGGGGCGATGCCATTGATGTACCGCTCATATTTCCGTAAAGCCCGTTCGGAAGTGTAGAATAAATATCTCCACCGGGGGCAGTAATTTCGGGTTTTAATTTCAAATCGGGTGTAACGCCCCAAGATGAAAAATC
Source organism: uncultured Clostridia bacterium (assembly GCA_934438075.1). Taxonomy (GTDB): domain Bacteria; phylum Bacillota; class Clostridia; order UBA1381; family UBA9506; genus RGIG1666. The sequence goes on from CAKSBF010000005.1 coordinate 144,379, forward strand.
GCTCATCTTTCCGCTATAACTATCCCTGAAACTGTCAACATAATCTTCGCTTACGGAAAGATATTTGTCAGTCTGCTCGCAAAGATATTCACCGTCAGCCCTGCTTATAAATACACATGGTATCTTATTGTCAGTTGACATATTGATAAGTGTACCATCTACATTATCATAAATAATTGCGGCTGCCGCACCTGCATTTCTGGCGCTTGTTTCCTTTTGAACAAAGGTGAGAATCTCCCCGTTTTCTTCTCCCGCACGCCTGATTAGAGCAATTTTACCTTTTAAGTTTTTATCAGAAAAATCTGTTGTTGCACCTACACCGCAGTCAACATATTCAAACGTCCCTGAAAGCGATACAAGCTGACCGCTTTCTTTTTCGGATGGATCGTTGTAGCGAATTTTTCTGCCGTTTGCAAGCAGATATACCGATGTTGTTTCGATGTTATTCATACTTGCAACCGAAAGTGCCGCTTCATATGTAGACGGCGCAGCAACGGTACCGTTGTCCGGTTCGGTTGCTTTCGGCAAATCGTTGCCTGCAGTATTCTGATAAGATGAGCTGTATTCATTGCCGGCGGCACAGTACAAGGCAATACCCGAATTTTTTACACGGTTATAGACCTCGCGCATAGACTTAAATGCACTCTCAGAGAAACCTGCCGTTGAGCCGAGACTCATATTAATGGAATCCACACCAAATTTTACGGAATCGTCAAGCGCCGCTAAAATATCGTCATCATACGCGCCGCCCGTAGAATCGCCGAACACTTTCATGATGAAAAGCTGTGCGTCAGGCGCAACGCCCTCAACAACTCCTCCGCTGTTTGCTCCCACAATCCCTGCAACGTGGGTGCCGTGAGAATCACCGCCGGAGACATTGGTGTCAACATCAGCATAATCATACGCGTACGGAATTTTGTCATTTACATAGACTTCGGAAACATTTAATTTACCAATAGTCATTTTATTGTTTTTAATTACATTTTCAATATCGTCTTTGGAATACTTGGGGCTATTTACAGTCGAAAAAGCCGGATGAGATAAATCAAGTCCCGTATCGAGAATTGCAACAGCGCTGTTTTTACCGGTAAGACCAAGCTCTTCGCCGACAATATCACCGCCTATTGCAGAAACTCCGCCGCCCGAATAGGTGTTTATGGGTTCGGGAACATTATAAAATTCAGCAACAAAGGCGTCCTTTACTCCCTCAGTTGCTCTAATTGTTTCCAAGTCAGCAATGTCAGCTTCCACTGCCAAGCCGTTCATTACCGCAGAATATTCACGTTTGACGGTAAAATCCATACCGCTTTGCATAAGTGTTTTCTTAACGGTTTTGCGGTTTTGTTCAAGCTTTTGCGCTATCCCTTTGGCCTCATTTGACGCGAGAAAATCGGAAGCACTTGAATATGTGCTGATTTTTCCGCTATAAGAAAGAAGCGGTGCGTCTTCAAGCTCAACGATAATGCGGACGTTTTCATTTTCATCTGACTTGTTAAGATAATTTGACGGCATTGCAAAAATATCATTTGCAGACGCAAATACTTCCGGATTTGAAACAAGAAGGCAGACGGAAATAAAAGCAGATGCCATACGTTTTGAAAATTTGTTATTCATTTTTTACTTTGCAAATCCTTTCGTAAATAAGTTGGCGTTATTTACGGTTAGTGACGACTAACAAGCTAAAGTATAGCATAGATAAATTCATTTGTAAAGTATTAACAAAAAAAAATTATCGTATTGACAAGACAAATATGATATGATATACTCTGCTTTGTTAATTATGGTGTGACGACCAAACATTGGAGCCCTGAAGATTGGCTCTTTTTTAAAGACCCGTGGTTAGTTTCCGCTAACTCGTTGAAAGGATGTGTTTGAAGAAAAATTTTTTAGCAATAAGTTAGTTTTGGTTAACTTGCAAAATAACAATAAAGGAGAAAAACTATGCAGACCAAAAATTTATTCAAAAAAGCAATGATAACAATGTGCTCGGCAGTTATGCTTATGGGAATAAGCGCTATCGGCGTAAATGCGGCACAAGGTACCGTCGGAGAGTTTACAGTTGAAAGAAATTATAAAAGCGGAAACGTTGTAAGAATTATATCGTACAGCGGAAATGGTGGAGATATTGTTCTTCCCGAAAAGGTTACAATAGCTGAACAGGAATATACGATTGAAAGTGTAGGAGCGGGATTCGCCAATAATGCCAAGATTACAAGCGTTCAAATCCCCGAGGGGTACAAAACTATTGAGGCATCTGTTTTTGAAGGCTGCGCAAACTTAAAAAGCGTTACGATTCCGGGATCAATGGAATTGATTTCAGCGTCGGCTTTTAAAGATTGTCCCAATCTCGAGACAATAACATTTGCCGACGATACCGCATCCTCTTTATCTGTTAAAAACGATATTTTTGCCAATTGTACATCACTTACTTCAATTAATTTGCCGAAGAGATTAAGCTCGGCAACCAATAACTTTCTGCGTGGTTGTACCGCCCTCGCCTCTGTATCCATTGCGGAGGGCGCGGAAAAATTTACGGTCAGCGACAACATTTTATATGATATAAGCGAAGATACCGCCGCAATTGTTGCATATCCTTTCGGAAAAACCGAAACCGAGTTTACCATTCCGACCGAAATCAATAATAAAACGGTTGCGGAAATCGCAATGCACCTGTTCAGAGAAAACGGAACATTAAAGAAAATCACTGTTCCCGACACTGTTACAACAATCGGCGGATTTGCTTTCAATGATATGACCGCCGTTCAGGAAATCGTTCTCGAACATACAGTTGCACCGACCTTGAATTCTTATGTTTTTGCCGGCTTGCCGTCTGGAAGCAAAATTATCGTAAAAAACGATGACGTTGCAAATAAAATAACAAGCGGCTCAAATTTCTATACACCGGCTAACACAACCATTACCGTTGCAGGTTCTGAACCCGAAACAAAGACCGTTTCCGCCACCTTTTCAATTGCGGCCGAACCCGAAATAAAGGACGGCAAACCGGTTTACGGAATTTATCTCGACAATGCGGAAAATGTTAATGCTGTTATTTTAAAGGTATTGTTTGATTCGGCAAAGGTTGACAAAGGCGAGATAAATTCGGCAAACGATAAATTCACAAGCGGCACATCGACCTGGACAGAGGAAAACGGCAAGCTCATATTAAAAGTATACTTAGGTATTCTGAATAATGTTACGGGCTTTACCTCAACCGACAAAACAAAGCTTGCTGAAATCACCGTTCCGTTAAAAGACGGCACAAAGGGAAATATTACAGCGGAGATATCGGATGCAAAGGCGGCGGGCGTTGTCAGCGAAGATGAATCGGCGATGAACGGTACGGTTACAATCGGCACAGCTTCGGCAAGTGTATTTATTCCGAGTTATGATGTAAACGGAGACGGAACAGTTGATATTATCGATATTACCGAGGCACAGAGATATTATCAAGCAAAATCAACGGTTGCAAACTGGGAAACAGCAAAGGCTATGGATGTAAACGGTGATAACAAGGTTGATATTCAAGACTATATAGATATATTTAACAACTTAAGAGATTTCTAATAAGGAGCAGATATGAAGAATAAAATTTTAAACAAATTATCTGTGCTGATGATTACTGCGGCTATGCTGATGGGATTTACCGTCAGCGTATCCGCAGGAAACGACGGACTCATCGGCGCAAATATTAAGGACGGCGTTCTGAAGGGATATTACGGAAGCGGCGGAGATATTAAAATCCCCGATACGGTTACCGTGATTGACGGAGACGCTTTTTTAAAGAATGATAACGTGACAAGCGTAACCATTCCCGGCAGCGTGCAGGTGATCGGCTACCATGCATTTGACGGCTGCACGGAACTTGAACGCGTAATTTTTGAGGATCCGACAGACGGTGCGGATATGATTATCCGCCTGAGTGCCTTTGCAAATTGCCCCAAGCTGACCGAGTGCGAAATTCCGGCGGTGGCAACCTATGTAACCGCAAATGTATTCAAAGGCTGCACAAGTATGGACAAAATAACGGTTCACCCCAAAAATCCATACTACGTCACAGACGAAAACGGCGTCATGTTCGGTCCGTGGGTAGACGAGGGCGTTCCGCAGTATGATGATCCCAACCTGACTCTGACAGCTTACCCGAGCGGTAGGGCAGGCGGATACACAATACCGGAACATGTAAACGGCAGAACGGTAGATAGAATTTGGGCAAGCGCTTTTAATTGCGCTGAAAAGCTGACCGATATCGACATACCCGAAACAGTGAAGATTATAGGCGGCAACGCTTTTGAAAAAACAGGTCTGACCGATGTTACCATTCCGGATACCGTCCAAAAACTCGACTCAGGTGCGTTTGAAGATTGCACCAAGCTTACGCATGTAAAACTTCCGAAAGGTATGACAAGCATTTCTCACAGTTTGTTTAAGGGTTGTACGAGCCTTTCTTCAATAGATTTTCCCGAATCGGCAACAAACATTGAGATGTATGCCTTTGCAGACTGTAAATCGCTTACAAATTTGATTCTTCCCGATGGGATTGTGAATATAACGCTTGCTGCATTTGAGGGTTGCACAAATCTGCAGAGAGTCGTTATCCCTGCTAGCGTTACGGGATTTCCTAATGACGATACCGTAGGTGCTTATGATATGTTCCCGGATAGTCCGAGAACATTGGTGGTTTATGTTGAAAAAGATTCAGGCGGTGAACGTTGGGCGATAAATAATGTCGAGGACTGGGGATATCAGTACAAAATTCTCCCCGACGTATCAAATCTCGACTCCATAAATCCGGGAAGTTTTTATTTAATTAACCTTGATAAGAAAATCAAAGTTGAGGGTGAATTTTCGATTAATTCACATCTCACGGCAGAAGAGATTTATTCAGGTGATGAGTATAACGCCTTTAAGGCGAAATCATCCGACAGAGCACTAAGCGTGTACAAAATTTCGGCAACCCCGGACAGCAGTACAGATGAATACACCGTAAGCATCGGATTGCCCGACGGCTATTCAAAGAATGCAAAACTGTATTTTTACAGTGACGGAGAGGCTTCGGAAATTTCATCGTCGATGGTAAACAAAACATTTACCGCGCAGACGAATAGTTTGGGCTATTTTGCAGTAATCGACTCCTCTATATCAGGCGGAAATAATGATGAAGTGACAAAGGTAACGTTAAATAAGACCTCCGCTTCTATGAAAAAAGGCGATAAGCTTCAGTTATCGGCAACGGTGTTACCTCAGACAGCGGCAGATAAATCCGTTAAGTGGGAAAGCTCAGACCGCTCAGTTGCAACAGTTGACAGCAAGGGGATTGTAACAGCTGTTTCGGCAGGCAGAGCAAAAGTTACGGCGACAGCTATTAACGGAACTAACGCATACTGTGCGATAAGTGTTACGGATTCCGAATCTCCCGAGCCGGTCAATGAGAAAATAGAAACCAAAGCGGCATTAGCAGCTGACAAAATTGCAGCAGAAAAAGGAAAGTCATATTTTACACTTTCGCTGTCAGATGCTTCAAGAATTGCAAATCTTCAGCTGACCTTTGAAGCTCCAACAGATGACGTTAAAATCATTGGAAATAACGGATTTACCGTTATCGGTGACATTAGCGGCGAAACAAGCGGCGGTAAATATACGGGTACCGCTGTGCTGGGATTTTTAAATGCTGACAGCAGCCTGTTTTCAGCTGACCAATCGACAGCAATTGCAAAAATCATTGTAAATACAGAAGGTTCTTCACTTAAAATCACCGATTTAAAAGTATCAGGTTGGGATTCGGGTAAAAACGTAAAGTACGGCACTGTAAACGAAATCAACCCGGCTGAGGCAACATTTACCGATGCGCTCACCTATGATGTAAACGGCGACGGAAAGATTGACCTTTTAGATATTACCGAGGCACAGCTTTATTATCGTGCTGACAAAAATAGCACAAATTGGAGCATAGCATCAAAATGCGACTTTAACGGCGACAATAAAATTGACATAGAAGATTATATGACGATTTGGCTAAACTTTACAAAATAATTTACACGCAATACAGGGCTGTATATTTTTAATACAGCCCTGCGATGCAAGGAGGATATATGAACAGATTAACAAAGAAAACGTTGATTGCTGCTGCGGCTCTTTACTTTTGCGTTTCTTCTTTTTCCGCATATGCGGCACAAATCACCCCATCAGATACAAACATCACTCTTAGTAAAAATAATAAGGAAATCTCCTTTGATATTTATTTGGAAACGGAGGCTGCATTTGCAGGTGCAGAATTTGGTGTAAAACCATCACAAAGCGACGTGAAATTTTCATCCCTTACTTTGTCAGATGAATTAAAAAACGAGTCCAAAGTGCAAACTATAAAAGATGGCTGCCTTTACTTCGGATTCTTCTCAAACACAAATAAATACAATGCGGGGAATCAAAAAATAGCAACATTAAATTATTCATACAGCGGAAGCGCCGAAAGAACGGTTTCACTGGTTGAATCAAAGATTGTAACAGTTGATGAAAACAACAAAACTATCGGCGACACTTCATCAAAACCATTTACCATAACCATAACTCGTTCGGGCGGAGGATCTTCCTCCGGCGGAGGTTCGGGCAGCGGCGGTATAAAAAAGCCGGATATAACTCTGCCGGACATCTCAAAGCCTTATTTGGACAAGAGCTTTACTGACGTTGAAGGACATTGGGCAGAAAATGATATTTACAACGGCGTAGAAAACGGGTTGTTCACCGGTGTTTCGGATACTCTCTTTGAGCCCGAAGGAACGGTTACAAGAGCGATGGCTGTTACAGTTCTCGGAAGATTTTCAAAGGATAGCATAATAAACTCAAAATCGGTATTTACTGATGTTTCGACAGATAAATACTATGCAAACTATGTTTCTTGGGGCGCGGAAAACAGTATTGCAAAAGGCATAAATACATCAGAATTTGCCCCTGAAAACTCCGTTACTCGTGAACAAATCTCAGCAATGATAGTGCGCTATCTGAATTATAAAGACATTACACTGCCGAACGCCTCCACAGCAATAAAAAACCATAGCGACTATGAGCGGATTTCAGACTACGCAAAAGAAGGTATGGCAATATGTTACGAAATGGGACTCATAAAAGGTCATGATAACGGACTTATCGATCCACAAGGAAATTTAACACGGGCACAGCTTGCCTCTGTCATGGCAAGACTCGCTGATTATATTGAAGATATGAGGTAAAATAACATTATTATCAGGTGATAAAGCGCTGCATGGCATTAATCTACTTTTTCCCGGCAGACAGCTTTACCGCGCCGGCAGAACCTTTTAGCAGCGGAAAATTTAACGTCACAAAACTGATCGCATTGGCAAAACTGAAGTGAGTAAAGGAGGTTTTCCAAATGCCGGTATTCTACGGTATACTGATTCCATTTCTCGGCACAACGATTGGGGCAGCATGTGTATTCTTCATAAAAAAAACACTGAGTGACACCATTCAGCGTTCACTGACCGGCTTTGCCGCTGGAGTAATGGTTGCAGCCTCCGTTTGGAGTCTGCTGATTCCTTCCATTGAACAATCAAAAAATATGGGTAAGCTTTCTTTTTTGCCTGTCGTCATTGGTTTTTGGAGTGGTGTTCTTTTCCTGCTTGCACTTGACCACGTAATTCCACACATGCATGCAAAAAGCAGTCAAACCGAGGGCCCTAAAACAAAGCTTCAGCGAACAACCATGATGGTTCTGGCAGTCACCCTGCACAATATTCCAGAAGGAATGGCTGTGGGTGTAATGTATGCCGGATATGTAGTTGGTAACTCCCAAATTACCGTAGCAAGCGCACTAGCACTGTCTCTCGGCATTGCCATTCAAAACTTTCCGGAAGGTGCAATTGTCTCTATGCCCCTGTGCTCCGAAGGCAAAAATAAAAGTAACGCCTTTCTCAGCGGAATACTTTCCGGGATAGTCGAACCGATCGCTGCTGTAATAACTCTTCTTGCTGCACAGTTAATTATTCCGATACTACCATATCTTTTAAGCTTTGCCGCTAGTGCTATGCTCTATGTGGTTATAGAAGAATTGGTCCCCGAAATGTCTCAGGGCAAACACTCAAATATTGGTACATTATTTTTTGCTGTCGGGTTTAGCGTTATGATGATCTTGGATGTTGCGCTCGGATAATCTCGCAAACAATTATTAATACCACAATATTCCTGCAAAGATTACAAAAACATTCCCGTTTGCAGACGCATGTATGGAAAACAACCTGAAATAAACTTTGTCAGAAAAAGTAAAAGAGCCTTGAAAACGCAGTGTCTTCAAGGCTCCGACG
>CAKSBF010000006.1 GCA_934438075.1 uncultured Clostridia bacterium
TGGCAGTTGCGGGGTTAATACTTGCCGTTGCGAGGTTATCCCCAAAACTTCAACGGCAGTCCATCATGAATATATTTTCTGCCCGGTATAACGATCGGGAAGATTAAGTTTTGATTGCTTTATAGCATCTACACAATGCATCAACTTGTCTGTATCAGGCTCATAAGCAATATAACGCCTGTCCATATTGATACAGCATTTAATGCTTGTTCCATATCCACCGGAACAGAATACTATTTCACCGGGCAAGGAAGAATTAGTGATAATTCGCTCCATCAACTCCTGTGGGATGTTATCCTGATACGGCAGCGACATATCTCTGTTGTCCTCAAAGAATTTACGCTTTGTGTGATATGTACCGTACAGTTTTACACCGCCTTTTCTGAAAAACAACAGATATTTAGTACCCTCTCTCTGATGGTTGGTTATGATATCAAACTTATAATTCTGCTTTACAAAGTACATCAGCACATCAGGAAATTGAGCAACATCCGTCATAATGTAAAGGTTGGGCTTTTCCTGTTTTGCGATAATCTTTTCAAAGAAATCATAAGGAATATCATTACCCTTACCGCAAATATCAAGAATTGCAAGGTCAATGTTGGCATCGTCAATGGCATCGAACATAGATGTTGCATTGCCCGATACAAGGTCTGATTTTGAAACCAAAGGTGTCGACTTCAATTTGTATTCAGGATGTTCTTCAAGAGCGATTGCAATTCTTTTATTGCCAACCTTATAGTATTTTTCCATCAATTCAAAACCGATGAATTTTCGTCCCGTTTCTATGCACGCTACCGCAGTAGATGCAGAACCGGAGAACATATCAAGAACAATATCATTTTCTTTTGATGCAGACTGTATCAGTGATGATAATATGTCTATCGGTTTCTTTGTGGGATGATATAAAGGATCGTTCTTACTACTGCGCACCTTTTTTGTTATAAAGTGGTCTGTGATAAGTGTGTATTGTTCGTCTGTATTGCTTTCATATGCGTAAATGATATATTCCGTATCGCTGAGATATTTACCGTTGCAAAGCGGGGGCACATCTGTTTTAGACCATGTTAAAAGCTGTATGTTTGCACCAAGTGCAGAAAAATATTTAATGTACATTGGTATTTGTTCACGAGAGCAGAAGAAAAAAGCATTGATTTTTTTCATTACCCGGACGCACTCGTCAAGTATTCTTAAATCAAAACCGTTGGTCATGTACTCGATTTCTTTAAGATACTTGGAATCTTTAACAATGCCGGTACCCTTGCCTTTCTTTGTATCAAAAAAGTACGGTGGGTCTGTAAGAATCAAATCAACTGAATTATCCGGCATCCTGCGAAGACCTTCAAGACAGTCCATATTGTAAATCCTGTTCGTCATAATGCATTCATTCACCAACCGATATTCGTCCATAATATTTAATTTTTTCATATATATCAGTCCTTTCGTAGTAATTTTTAAGGTTTCACAAAGCAAAGACTGCGGTTTTACCGTACCGCACATAGGAATAAAACCTCTCCGTGGTTCTCACCGAGCTGCCCCCATTATGTGAGTTGTGGCTGGACAGAAGTATCATTATGTGCCGCATAGTGTCATCGCTTGCAGATTGGCACCTGCTTAACCGTCAAATATTTATCGCTCCGCTGCCGGAAGTATCCGACAGCATCATGGCGTATTTGCGGTTCTGCTCGCTATGCGGTTAAAGTGTCTTTGCATTTTTATTCGGTTTTCAAAGAACAATCGATGAATCCCAATATAAATTACTGTTTCATCGGTGTAAGTTATTTGCCTTACACTTATATACCGAACACTAATCAGCGTTTTGCCGAAACTTTTTTATTTTTTTTGCGTTTAAATTTGACATTGAATTCCTTTTCAATGATTATCTTAACTTTCGCTATACGAGATTCTAATGTAGATCTTTTCATTCCGAGCATCTCTGCTATTTGAGCGTTGGTATAACCGGCTAATATGTATTCGCCGACTTTAACGATTTCAGGCATCAGCTCGCATGCACGCTTAAAGATCGCTTTGTTTTCTTCTCTTTCAGCAAAGTCCTCATCAAAGGCTCCGTATCTGTGTTTTATCTGTTGATACAGAAATTCTTCTCCGTATGACTCGTCTTCGTCTGAACCTATGCCATCCAAAGATACATTTGTGTTAATTCTGAACGGACAGGTAAGACAGTCCGTTGTGCAGGCGTACCACTTTGACCTCGGACAGCTGCATTCTCCGTGTCTGTGCTGTTTAATGCGCATATTATCCTGCATATTTTGGTATGCCTTCTTAACCTCAATGCTGACCTCAACTCTTTCACCGCCGATAACCAAATAATTTTTTTCATTTAATGTGTTCATAATGTTTCCTTTCCGGCGTACCACCTTGGGGAAACAAAAAGCCGGTGCATCTGATGACGCACCGACCGACTTAAACGCTAAAAAAGCACGACAAGTAAAGCGGTAGCCATCAGATTTCGGTAAATACGTATCTGAAATACATATCTTACCGAAACCTTTTGAAACCCCACCTATGTCTTATCGCGAATTGACAAAAGTACGATTTTTTTATAGATTTAACAAGGAGCTTGTCCTTTGTTATAATATCATTATAGCATGTAATCTTCTCAAAAAAAATTATTTAGGCTTTCATAAGTTGTTTTAATAGCCTTTCTTCACACATTATTGTGAAGATATATTTATTTTGTGAAGATTTTATTGACACGAGATAATATACATGGTATAATAAATAAAAAGCGTGGCAAGGGATGATGATTATGTATGGGAGATATAAATTCACAGAATTTACAGCACAATTTATAGATTATATAAGAACTGCTGTATTGGGATATTCGCATGAAAAATTCGGAGAGGAAATTTTATTAAACTCTCAATCAACGAGTTTTTATCTATGCACAACAAAAAGACGAAACCATATTTACATTGACACATTACGAAAAATATTTTTAGTTGAATATAATGCATATTTATTTGGGAAAAAGCAAGAAAAAATGGCTGAGCTGCTTGATGCGGCAATAAATAAAGGTATTGTTTCCGGGAAAATATATCCCACACGAAAGAATGGCTGTGCGAATAATAAAACAAAACCACAAAAAACAACCTTGAAGCGCATCTTCAAAACAAACAATAAATTAAATTCATCAATTAATCCGCAACAGCTATGCATCCCGATTACCATATACACAATCAAAAAATGCGTGATTGACGCATCTCTCGTCAATAAAGAAGGTACTACGGAAAACGAGAGAAACAAAATAGCAGATACTATTTTTGATGAAGAAAATTTTCCTGCTGACCTTCGGTATGTTTCTATTGAATATGAATCACTGGCGTATGCCGAAAAAAATCGGGTTGATAAATATATCTCCGATAGAATAGATCAGATATTTGACAGGATAATTGACAAAGAACACGCAGAATATCCGGAGGAGTTATTATATAGCGAATATTGGCTATATGGAATGTATTTGATGCATCGCACGGTGGAAATTCCGATAGATTTACAGCGTTATATAAACAGACTTTATTGGAATGACGAAAACAAAACCGATTGGGACGGCATTTTTTATAAATTAAGAGCGAATGAAATAATAAAAAAATTATATAAATACGAAAGTGAGGATTTCGTATACTTTAAGGATGAAGAAAGCCCTATTTCAAAAAACAATTTTCCGATATTTGTATATAAATATGCGCCTATCCACTTTGAAAAAAAAGAAACAGATACATCATATTGCAAAGAGAGTTTAATGGCAAGCACTCCAAACCGGTACAATGGAATGGGTAAAATCACTCTTATACATCTTTATATGTCGCTCTATGCGTATTTTGTACAAAACGGCGAAAATGAGCAATCTGCATTTGAGCATACCGGGCAAAAACTTGCCGCATACGGAGTGGATTGTCTGCCGTTTAATAACCCGATGCTTGGATTATACTCTTTGCCGCAAAACCCGGATATTGATTTGACCTCAGAGGCAACAAGAGAATTTCATAGTGCAATAATCAGGTATTTCCAAAATACTGAATTGGATGAGAAAAAAGATGCTGATATTATTCAGTTTTCAAAGAACCACATTCAAAGTCCATATGTATTTATGAAAGCAATCTCATTTGATTTTGAAATCATTAAAGAACTTAATAATGCTCTTGCAGTAGAATTGCGGGATGAGCTTCAATCGACAGTAAAAAAGTTTAAAATTAAGAACAAACTCTAAATAAAGGGCTTTCAGCCTCCCTGTATAAGATGAAATTATCATTTTATGAAGGGAGGTTTTTTACTTGAAGACAGAAATTCAGTTTTCTATCATCTACCCGTCGCACACGGAAAATGACATCAACCAATTTGAGTTTTTTATCCGTATGGCACCGGCAGACGGTAAAAACATTATTTCAGTTGTTTCTGTGCCTAAATTTTCTGTTGACGGCAGAGTGGTTAAGCATCTTCATTTTTGCGTAAATTCCGAGCAATCGCTGGAATCGCAAAATATTCTGATGATTATATCCCAGCTTGTACAATTAGAGGAAATCGTTAAAGATATCAATCTTTCAACAAAAGACGCAGAAAACAGGCTGAAAGAACTGATGGTCAGCATTATTGACCGATACGGGAAAGAATAACACTCCTTTCCAACCGAGGCAGGCATAGCGCTTGCCTCTTTTTCATACCAAGTTCATCATGCTATTTTGATAGAAAGATCTAAAAGCTGTTTTATTCGTTAAAATAGTGTTTCGATGAAGTATGAAGTTGACATATTTCTCGATAAAGTGTTTTTTACTCTTTTGACGCATTTCGATAGGGTATTTTTCTTTATTATGCAATATTTCAAAATCAAGGACATCCTATTGAAACAAAGAAAACCATAAATGTAAATTTATAATGAAAGGAATGATTTTCTAATGACAAACAAGCAATTCTTCTATGGTAGAGTGAGCACAAAAGAACAAAACGCTGACAGGCAAATTAAAGCGGCAAAAGATTTCGGTATCGATGACAGAGATATTTACATCGATAAGAAATCAGGGAAAGATTTTGACCGTGAGCAGTATCAGATTTTAAAAGGGCAGCTTCGTGAGGGCGATTTACTGGTTATTCTTTCGATTGACAGGCTGGGCAGAAATTATGACCAGATTATCGCCGAATGGCGAGATATTATCTCCTTGGGTTGTGATATTGTTGTTTTGGACATGCCTATTCTGGATACCCGTAATACAGACGGTGGGCTAACCAAAAGATTTATATCCGATTTGTTTTTGCAAATTCTTTCTTATGTGAGTGAGCAGGAAAGAGAAAATATTCGCAGTCGGCAAAGACAAGGCATTGAAATAGCAAGAAGTCTTGGTAAGTACAAAGGTCGCAAACCTATTGATGTTCCGAATTTTCAAGAAGTTTATACCGAATGGAGAAGGGGCTCAATTACAGCAAGAAAGGCGATGGAATTATTAGGAGGCATCAAGCCTAACACATTTTACAGGCGGGTAAAGGAGTATGAGGGAACTTTATGAGTTCTCTCATATCCTCTTTTATTCAAGATCGTTCTATTTACGAATGTTTTTTGAAAATTATATTTTTATATGTTATTTTCATTGATTTATCCGGCAAAATGATTTTAAGACATTTTTATTCTTTTTATTTCATTTTTTATTGGAATATTATTTTTATTCTTACTATTTATATTATATTTAAGAGCATTTTTCACACTTGAAAGTTCCCCATATTATAAGGTTTGAAATTATAAACCTATAATTAGGGGAACTTTTTATGATTTGACGAAATAAATGTAATGCGATAAAGTTAATAATGAAAGGGGGACTGATAGAAAACTATCAAAAAACAGTATGACTTATCAAGAGTTTTTTAGACTATTGGGTAATCCCGATCCAATATGTTTGATTGACAATAAAATTAAAATCAGCGTGAATGAAATTAATAAATATAACAAGAAAAATGATATATATTTTATTCCCAATATCGGCGGCACAAAGTCAAAGGACATTACAGATTTTAAAGCATTTTTTGTTGATCTGGACTGCGGACGGGATGAAAACGGAAATTATCACAGTCTGAATAAAGTCAGACGATTTAAGGAATCCTGTCTTGTAAAAATTGATAATTTTGAAATTAAACCCAATATTGCGGTAGAAACACGGAACGGACTTCACGCATACTGGTTTATTTATGATAAAATTGATTATGGACTATGGACAAAAATGGAAAATGCCTTTGTTGAACATTTTAATTCCGATAAAAAGGTTAAATCTCCGGCAAACCAAATGCGTGTACCCAATACCTTTTGGATGAAAGACAAAGACAATCCGTTTTTCTGCAAAATCGTCCGCATAAATGATGTTAAAAATTATATCGCATCATACTGCACGATGTTAAAAAATGAAAAAAATGAAATTCCGGCATCTAAATCTAAAATAAGCATGACACCAAAGTATAAATCTCAATATAAAAGAAAGATTTTTAAATCCTACAAAGAGGTTTTTGACTTTATAACCAAAAGCGTCAGTATGTTTGATTATCTGAAAAAATACTATAACCTTGATGCGGTATCGGGAAAGAGTTTTCGCTGTATATTTCATAATGACAAAAAAGCAAGCGCCGATATTTTTAAAACGGATTCGGGAATTGAATTGTACTATTGCCATTCCGCAAACTGCGGTTTTACAGGGAATTTGATACAGGTTGTTGCAAAACTTGAAGATTGTTCACGCAGCAAAGCAATCAATAAAATCTGCGAAAATCTCAATGTAAAATATGAAGAAAACATAGAAACAATGAAATTTTTGCTTGATAACATCAAAACCATTGATGATGACATTCAGTATTCTCATAAAGACCTGTACGGCGTAATTTACAGATATTTGCCAACACTCCGTGCCTTGCATTTTATCGCATTAAAGAATATTATTTATGCGGATAATGAAAAAGATTTAATTTTTTCTGCGTCTACAAATTATGTTGCCAAAGCACTGGGGAAAAATGATAAAAAGAATACCGGGGCGGATATTTCGCTGTTTTGCCTGTTGAAACTGATTGACAAAATAGACTTGGATGATGATACCGTCTCGGAGTGCTATAAGCAATATATTAAGCGGTTTCAGGGCGATCGGGATAAGTATGTCAATGTTTATTCCATTCCGCAGTACAATTATGACAAGCTCTCCGGGTGCAATGAAATGGCAAAACAAGTTAAAGAGAAAAATTTAAGGAAAAAGCATTTCACATATGAATCTGTTGCCAATGCTTTCGGCACTGATACGGCGGACATGGTGTTTCCGCAAGTCAAGGGCAAAAGGGTAAGAGATATTGATGAATATTTGCTATGTGCAATTAAGACATTGCTTGAAAAATACGGATATTTTACCGAAAACAGCGTGAAAGAATTTTACCGTGAGAATGATAAATATTTTAAGGAAAATACCTTCATAAAGCAAATCCCGGCAATAATGCAGGATTTGGGGCTGAAAAAAGTAAAAGCATCAAAAATAATTAAAGAAAAATATAATATACTCACATCCGGTTATCCTTATCTGTATATAAAAAGGTAATTTAAGATCTTTCTATAAATGATGATTCAATATTAAATTATCTCATTACAGAAAGGGGCATTATGTATGACAGGCACGACTACATATGTCAGAAAGGGAAGTATTTTTTATGTTGAGCTGGGGTCAGAAAGGAACGGTCATGTCCAGAACGGCGGTTCTACGGGTTTCAGACCTTGCATCGTTGTAAGCAACCGAGTTGCTTGCAAGGTAAGTCCGGTGCTTTTGGTTGTTCCGATTACTTCAAGCGCCAATAAAACCGCCAAAAATATGCCGACGCATATGGATCTGAAAGGTGTTCTTGAAAAAGATTCCGTTGCATTGTTTGAACAGGTTTTAACGGTTAATCGGTATCAGTTGCATAATAAAATTGCAAATCTGCCGGAAAAATTGATGGTTCAGGCTGATGAAAAATTAAAAATAGCATTTGGTCTTGTTCCTCAGTTCGCATAACACACAACAGGCGTATCATCTTTTTACGGATGATACGCCTGTTTTTTTAGGTTGAGGTAGGATAAAAGAAGTATACCCATCATACCATACATTTATTTTTGGTACAAATTAAAAGAGCGCTCAGATTATGAACGCTCAGTTTGTTGCGAGTTTTTTATTATGCTTCGCAAAAGACATATTACAAAGAAAGAGTGTTTTGTTAGATATTTTTCAGCTGATTTTGATAACCACCGCCTCTCGTGAAAGAATATCTATGATAAACTGCGAAAGCAGAGAATTTTCTGTCGTGAGTAAATAAATATTATGATAATTTATATTTACGCAGAAAAATAAAATACCCTTTTTTCGCATCAAAAAACTGCCCAAATTTTTTTGAGCAGTTTTTGAGTGTAAATTATTATTTTGTAATATTTACGGTTTGAGTTGTATCGTCCCATTTGACATCTGCACCGAGTTTTTCCGACACAAAGCGTATCGGCAGATATGTGCGGTCATTTTCAATAAATGACGGGGAATCAAGGTCGATTTTTTCGCCGTTTACGGTTGCAAAATCTTCGCCGATTACAAGTGAAATATCAATGTTTTCGGCAGTGATTTTAACCGTCTGACTTTCTTCGATCCAATCAACCTTCGCACCGAGAGCCTCTGCTATAAAGCGTATCGGGAGCATTGTTCTGTCATTTACAATCTTCGGTGTAACATCGTTTGAAACGGTCTTTCCGTCAATGGTTGCATCCTTTTGACCGATAGTAAGAATTATGCTTGTTGTTGCTTTTTCAACCCACTTTGCATAAAGCGTAATTGACTTTGTAATTTTGGTGTTAAAGTCAAATTTGGTTGCAAAATTCTTGTCTGTGTACCAACCGTCAAATACAAATCCGTCCTTTACGGGTGCTTTAGGTGCGGTAATAACATTATTTCTGCTTACGCTTACCGATTTGATTGACGGAGCACCGTTTGTTTCAAACTTAACCGTAAGGCTCGATGAGCCGCCTCCGCCACCGCCTCTGCGTGAAGGCGTCGGGTCTGCATCCTTTGCTATAAGCTGATATGCGGAGAATTTCTTTGCGTGAATAATAATCGTGTTATCCTTAACTTCAATATATTCACCGTCAGCATTTTTGCTTGTCGTAAGGGCGTCTACCGTACCGTTATGCTCACGCAGGACAATGTATTCAGCCTTGCCTTGAATTTCAGACGGAATATCAACGGTAAAGGTCAGCAAGTTTTCGGTTTCGGTTATCGGAGTGAAGTTTTCGTCCTTGCCCTTTGAAATGTCGATATTTATTATAAGCGATGCCGTATATTTTGAATACTTATTCGCAAGTGCTAATTCAATGTTTTCGTTTTCCTCCGCAGCGGAAATGTCGGCTTTTACACTTATGCCGTCTGCCTTTTCCTCATCCGAAAGAATGGCATCAAGCTGTTCACTGTCTGCATTTTTTGCAAATATCGCGTTTGCCGCAACATCGCTATCCGGCATAATCTCAGGTATATCCCATCCAAGGAAGGTATAACCCTCTTTTGATGCGATTTTGTCCGTTGCAGTGATTTTTGCACCGCAGCCGACTGTCGCCTCATCTATTATTGTATCGCCCGAAACATAGGTTATTTTGTGCTTGTTGTTAAATATGATTTTATGAGTTTTTTCTATCTCATAACTGTCATTTTTAAATGTAATGCTGATTATTTTTTCGCCGTCTGCACTGTCCAGAACAAAATCAATGTCGTTGCCGTCAATGTTCTTGTATTCGCCGTCGTTTATCTTATACTGCTTAAAATCATTCTTCGCATAATCGTTAAAGCTGATTTTTACGTTTTTATCGGTGGTTTCGGCAGCACCATTGTTTATTGCAAAATCAGGGTCGATTGATACAAATGTGCAGCTGTGTGCATCGGCATACGCCTTGACGCTTGAATCCGAATATCCATATAAGTTTATTTCTCTTTGATAACTTGAAGATTCGTCCGGTATATTCAGTGCAATATCTTTGTTTAAGAAATACACACTTTCAAGATTTTCGCATTTTATAAATGACCAATCCATATTTACCGATGCAACATTTGCCGGAATTACAACATTTTTTACGCTGCTGCCCTTCATAAACGCCTTGCCGATTGTTTTGAGCGTTGACGGAAGTGTAATTTCTTCGGCATTATAGAGTTCATACAGAACATAATCGCCTATATCGGTAATGCCCTCGCCGACAACAACCTTTTTAATTGTTTCGGCTTTCGCTCTGTCAGTCATATATTCAAGAACATGGTCTGCCTGTTCATTACCGCTTCCGCCCACCACACTTGCACTGCCCGTGCCGCTGATGTAAAGCGTGCCGTCCTTTGAAAGCGACCATTTTGCTTTGTCGTTCGCACTGAATGTACCTGCCGCAACAGGCGGTTCAACAACAAATTTTGCATTTACGGTTATATCCTTGTCCGGCATTATTTCGGGGAGGTTTTCCCAGCCGTCAAATGCATAACCCTCTTTTACGGGAGTTTTGTCAAGTGCGGGAACTTCAAGTCCGCAGCCGACAAGAACGGTTGCAAACTCTTTGCCGTCCACCATATAGATAACCTTGTGAAGATTGTTGAGCTTAATTGTTTTTACGACGGTTTTTGTCTTTGAAAGGTCATCGTTTGCAAAGGTTACTGATACACTCTGCTCGCCGTGCTTACTGTCCAGAGTATACGAAATCGGTGAAGATGTGATTTTCTTATACGAGCCTCCGCCGATACTGTACTTTGTGTAGCCCTCTGCATTTAATTTAATCGACACGGTTTTGCTGTTTGTTTCAGCTGCGCCGTCATTGATTGTGAAGTCAGCCTTGTATACCTTGCCGTCCTTTACGATATCATATGTCGAATAGTAGCCCGACAGTACCGAATCGTTGTCAATAAAGAGCGTTATTTCATCATCGTCTATACCGATAAGGTCGGAATCGCGGACAACAAAGTCACGGTTTTCAATATCCTCGGTGTCGGACTGCGAAAATGTCACCTTGCCGTTCAGTGTTGCAATCCATTCGTTGTCTTCAAGCCTTGTCGTCACAGAACCGCGGAACAACTCGCCTACGGACAAGTGAAGACTTTCTTCATTTTCGGGGTTGAAATCGAATGTGGCAAGGTTGAGAAAAATAAGTGCAAGGTCATCAAATGTCACTTTGTCCTGCTCATTTTTGCCGTCAAGACCGATTTTCTGCGCTATGTTTTCTTCCTGCGTAAATGCCTTGAGTGAGGTTTTAAGCTCGCCGTATGTAATTTCGTCATTCGCACCGAATTCCGTCTCGCTCTTGGGCGCTATCCAATCCGAAGCGTGATTTACACAGCCGTTTGTAAAAGTTCCCGCCGTAAGGTCGGTGTACTTCAGCGTGTCACGGTCAACGTAAAGAGTAGTCGCCTGAAGTCTTACAAGCGCTTCCGCAAGCGCCGCCTTTGTGACGTTTTTGTCATACATCGAGTAAATCTGCGGAATAATTCCGCAGTCGCTCATTATTTTTACCGCGTCAGCGTTTGTCGGCGCGGATTTATAGTTTTCGTCCGCACTGTCTATATCAAGGCAAACAATCCTCCACCCGTAAAATCCGTTGTCGTCTCTGTCGCCGGCATTGATGAGCAAATTATATGCGGCGGAGTTTTTATGCGCAAAAACAGCAACCGTTCGGGGCGCCTGGTTCAAGAAATCCTCCGCAACGGTGTCTGTGCCGAGGAAATATATATTTTTAACATTCGGAAAGCTGTAGAAGCTGAAATAATTGCTTACCAACTCAATATCACTTTCAAAAATGATTGTATCAACATCATTTTTGTTTACATCGGACATAAAGTCATCAGCTTCGCCGCCGCCGAAATAGGTAAGCGTGCCGTTTGAGTATGCCCAGTAAGTATTTTCGTTGTACTTTCCGCCAAAACTTGCATTTACATTCTTTATATTAGCCTTCGCGTCCACAACGGTAATATCGCTGTCGGCATAGTTTTCTTCGTCCTTAGATACTACTAAGAAACCTATAAGCATTTCGCAGTCCGAAACGCCCATATCCTCTTTCCAGTCGGAAAAGTCATTTTCAATATCTCCCTTTAAAAACTCGGGTTCAAAGGAAAAAAAGCGTGGGATTGCAAGAATAATTTTTCCGTTAACATTTCCTCCGACGCATACTGCGTATTCGTATGCATTTTCGTCGGACGGAACTTTTGCGTCAAACGTATACACATAATCCTCCCAACCCTCATCATACGCAATCTTAACATTTGTCGGCGTGCCGAGCTTTGTTTTGCCCGAGGCAAAAACCACGCCTGTCATCATTTGCATAAGCATAAATACCGACAGTATTATGCTTATAACTTTGCTTGTTCTTTTCATAAAAACATCCTTTCATAATGTATTATTTTATATTAACCGCCGCGGCGGAAAATATTACTTTTTGGTAATTGTTATAGTTTGAGTTGCATCATCCCATTGAACATCTGCACCGAGCTTTTCAGCCACAAATCTAAGCGGAAGATAAGTTCTGTCGTTTTCTACAAATGCGGGCGAGTCGAGTTCAACATCTTCGGTCTTCTGATTATAAACGGCTATCTTCTCTGTTACTTCCGCAGTTTTTTTGCCGATTTCTACCGAAATATCCGTTTTGCGCGATTTGATTGATACCCTTTGCAAATACTCATCCCAATAGACTTTAGCGCCGAGATTTTCGGCAACAAAACGTATCGGGAGCATTGTTCTGTCATTTACAATCTTCGGCGCAACATCGTTTGTAACCGTTTCACCGTTTACGATTGCATTTACATCACCTATTGTAAGAATGATAACCGTAGGCGGCGTTATATCCTTGCTTACTGTTTCTGTCTTTACCCCATTTGCCGAAACCGCGGAAACAATCGTATCATCCTTTACGAACAGCAAATAATCGTTTCCGCTTTCTAAATTTTCGTCCGAAATGCTGAGTTTAACGTTTTCAACGCTTTTTCCGTATTGGCTTTCTTGGCTATAAAATTTTCCGCTGACGGTTGCTTCATCACCCGAAACGTTTACGCTTCCCTCATATTTTACATATCCTTTCACATAGAGCAAGCCGCCGACCACCTCTTCTCGACCCTCTCTTATCAGTTTTCCGCTCCAATCCATGCTGTATCCCCCGCTGTATATCGCGAAATGGCTGTTCAGAGCATTATAAACAATCTTTGCAAGCTGTGCATATGAAACATACGAATCAAGACTTAATTCAACACCGTTGCGCAATTGAACCAACAGTCCGGGCAAAGAAGCCCCGTCCGGCATCATAGATGATGCAAATATGTTACATATTTGTTCTAAACTTACATTTTCATCATCTCCTCCGTTGTATGTACCTTCAAATAAGTTTGTGCACACTCTGTAAAGATCTGCTCTTGAAACGGTCTTATCTGCATTTTCGTACACGTCCGGCATAATTCCCAGATCATAACATATCTTGGCGGCACATGGACATTCAATACTCTCATCTGTTACCTTTGTCGCCATACACGGCACAACCTGCATAAGCATAAGTACCGACAGTATTACGCTTATGACTTTACATGTCTTTTTCATAAAAATCTTCCTTCCGTTTATTAATATTATTTTATATCAACCGCCAATGCGGAAAATATCATAATTTGCAGTTGTCGATAATCTGCGCATTCTGATAGTGCATTGTAAGTCCCTGAAGCATTAAAAATTGTTTCAGCTGTTTTTTCTTTTCAGTGGACACATTCGGGCTTTCGTTTATTGTAATCCAAACACTTCGTAGCTTGTTCCACGCATTGGGGTTATTTTCGCAGCCGTATTGCTGAATATACGCAATCAGTTCGTCCGCTGTCTGATCGGACGGCGACACAGCAATTCTCGTAAAAAGTTGGTCTCTTTCCTTTCTTAGCTGTGTCAACGCTCCGGCAAGAGCAAAAAATCCAAGAAAATATATAAGCCCTGTCAGAAAAAACACAACAAATACTCCCACAAGATTGCGTTTCCTCAGCAAACGCATATACAATTTTTTCAATGGCTTATAAAGAAATATAAAGCACACAACACCGGCAATAAGCGGTGCAAATGCCATAAATGATACAATACCTGATGCATTTTGTTCCATAATAATTAATCTTCCTTTCCTTAAAACATACCCATATTATTCGTCTGATTCTCTCTATATTGCCTATCCCTTGTAATTATCAATAATTTTCATATTGTTGATATAAAGACCTTTCTTTATAAGTCGGTCTTTAGGTTTTTGTTTTAATTCGGTCGGAACATCAGGGGATTGGTTTATTTTGTAAAACATATCCCGGTATTCACCCCAAACTTTCGGATGGTTTCTTATTCCGATACCGAACTTACAAAGTGTTTTGTAAACTCTCCACGCATTCTCCTGCGTGGGAGAATGCTTTGCCGTTTTCATTCTTATATTTAACACAATGGCAAGTATCAATGACCGTATAAAGAAAATCATCAACGGAAGCATAATTATCACCATCGGACAGGCGCGTATTATCTCTATAGTTTTATTATTCATTTTCATCACCTCGTTTCGTTATCGTCAAATCCTGTACAAACAGGTTATTTTTGATTTCTGTATTTATCAGTATTTCGGGGTGGGTATCAATCAGCTTTTTCACAATCGGAAGTCCCTGACCCCGGTTTTTGCCCTTTGACGAATACCCCTTTTTCCATATCTTTGACATATCAATCTCACCTGAAAATCCGTTGCAGAGCGTTATGCTGTACTGATTATCGTTTTGCAGCATAACAAGCGATATCACCTTGTTATCGCTCACCGTTGCCGCTTCAACCGCATTGTCAAGCAGATTTCCAATGATTCGGCACAAATCAAGCGTCGGAATGGAGGGTATATCAACCTCCGAAAATATCGTAATTTCCACATTGATGCCGCCGGACATTGCCTCATTCAGTTTTGCATTGATAAGGCTTTTCAGCGGCAGCTGCTTGATTTTCTTTGTTGCAAGATAAATGTTCTTTGAAATTTTTTCAAGTGTTTCACTTTTCAAAATCTCCTCACCGAAATACTGTTCCAGTTCATCAAATCGCTTTTCCTCAACAAAATCACGCATAGACAAAATCATATTTTTGTAGTCATGCCGTGATTTTTGCATTTCATCAAGCAGGTTTTCTATTGTGGCGGTATAGTTTTTCAATGTTTCAACTTCGTCTTGCTTTGTGATAAGGTCAATCTCGTTTTTCAAAAGACCTTGCAGCATCGACATTGTAAGCACCATCAAAATCGAATACATTGCCACCAAAAACAACGCTCCCACATAAAAAGCATAATTTCCGTACTCAATCTGCACCCGTGTCGAAATCACGATAAACAGGGTGTCCGTAATGCTCAAAAACACATAGAGCATACCGAACAATTTCGGATTCAACACCAGAAAATCAAGACTTTTTATAATCGACACCGCTTTTTCTGATATGTACTTTATATTCCGATACTTTTCATAAAACCACATTGCCGCAAACGCCGTAATGTTCAAAAACACCATTGCATACAACATCGAATAAAAGCACCTAAGTCCGTATGTGAAGCACTCTCTTGCGAATATATACACCGCCGAAAAATATATCAGCATCATTACTCGGTGGAAAAATGCTATTATCATTGCACTTGCAAGTGAGGTTATTTTGTTTTCGTTAAGTATCAGCTTACACAGCACGCTTGCCGTCAAAACGAATGCCCCGACCGAAATATAATGCGGCAGACTGATATTCAAAATGAAATTTACAATCGGTATTGCTGCAACAAAAATTGCAAAGCGTGTCCTTCCGGCATTTTCACGGCGGTAAAGCGTTATGCTGACCATAAGCGCAGACAGAGCCGTGAACAGTGCGCTAAATATTTCTACCCACAATAGCCATCAGCTCCTTTACTTTCCGAAGCGAGAGCGAGCAGACGTTGCCGCCGGACAAGTCTAAATGTGCATTACTTCGCTCCGTGTGTATTTTCAGTATTTTTTCGGTATTAACGATGATTGCTCTGTGGCACTGAAAGAACCGCCTGTCAAGCTCTTTGGCGATTTCTTTAAGCGGAGTATAGCTCTCAATCGTCCTGCTCGGCGTATGTATTATGATTTTTCTGCCAATACTGTCTGTTTCGATATAAATGATATCGCTTAATATCACAGGAAAGTAATCAAGTCCCGATTTGATCATAATGTGCTTCTCCTCATTTTTGATAACCGAGCTTTCCTTGATTACCGTATCAAAGCACTCTGTTAAACGTTTTTTAAAATGTCTGTCTGTTTTATCTATAAAGTCGAGAATTTTCAGTTTATAGGACAGCGCTGTCATACCAAGCTCCGTGTGCGAAGTTATGAAAATTATATACCCGAGATAATCGCACTCCCTTATTTTCTGCGCAAGATTAAGCCCGTTCACATTTGCCGCAAGCTCTATATCCAAAAGGTAAATATTTCTGCACTTATCTGATGTTTTGGCATATTCCAAAACCTTTGAAAAATCGCTCTGTATCTGATGGCAGTCAAACTCATATTCGCTGTTTTCAAAATACTCCAATGCAACAGATGCTATCTTTATCAGCGTTGATTTCACATCTTCGCAGATGATTATATTGAACTTCATTTTCACTCACCTCCGGGTACATATATGATTTTACCTTAAAATATGTCCCCATTAAATACTTTCTGCGTGAATGATACATTTTGGTGTGTGAATGATACAAAATTTATTATTTCTTATTTTTAGGCATACCATTACATTTTAAAAGCAGATAAATTAAATGTAAATACATACAATATATACGCATTATAACACTATACATATAAAAAATGCAATCATATTGTTTTCATTAGAGATTTTTTTGATTGTCGATAGTGGTATAAATCTACTGTATAATTATATAGAGGTGTAATTGAAATGAAAAATAAAAATTTCGATGTCTGGTTGGGGATTGGCCTTAACATACTCCATTACCGCAAGGAACAGGGGATGACGCAGATCCAGCTCGCGGAAAAATGCAATATCAGCAGAACATATATGCAGAAAATCGAGACTGCTGCTTGCTCCTGTACACTTGATACTTTGATAGAAATTGCGGAAGCTCTGAATATTCCGCTAAAAAAATTATTTGAATTTCGGGACTGAAAAATAAGAGCATTGTCATTTTGGTAAATGATAATGCTCTTATTGTATAAAAAAATCAGACCGACAATTTTGATGCTGGTCTGTTTGTTATGCTATTATTTAATTTTAAAATTTTGAAATTTCCCTTAACTTTTAGCAGCTTTTTATCTGTTGCTGCACGTATATACTACACCTTTAAGGTTCTGCAAATCTATTGACATACATCACTCACGCAAGCAGCCAAAATCCCTGTATCATTCTCACATAAAGGGGAACGGCGGCAACTGCAAAATATTTGAAAATAAAATCACTCCACCGAAAAAGCCCAAAGCTGAAGAAATGTCCAAAAATCCCCTCAGCAAATTAAAAGGCATACTTGCCTTTATCACCCCCACAAGACTAATAAAACCTACAGAAAGATACATCAAAAGCGAGATTTGTGCATTGTCAATCCCTGCATATCCGGATATCGCAAGCAATACTGCACAACACACGAAAACCACAATTCCGTTTGGAAGCGCTGACCTAACGGCAGTTTGTAAAAAGCTGCTTTCACACTTTATGTCATTTTTTTCAAATGACATAAAGAAGGCAGGAAATGCCTCTATCACAGCATCAATCAGCGTAATCTGAATCGGCAGAAACGGAAACTTTACATTAAAGAGTAAACAAAGAATACATAACAGCACAGAATAGATG
The DNA here is from genome assembly GCA_934438075.1 of uncultured Clostridia bacterium. GTDB lineage: Bacteria > Bacillota > Clostridia > UBA1381 > UBA9506 > RGIG1666. Next base: position 17,830 of record CAKSBF010000006.1, read on the forward strand.
GTTTTTATAAAAAACACACCGGCCGACTTTGTAAGATTATTTATAACCCTGCGTCCTTCGGAAATGACATCTTTTAAAACTGAAAAATCAGAATCCAAAAGCACAAGCTGTGCCGTTTGTTTTGCTGCATCGCAGCCGGCGCCCATTGCAGCAGAACAATCTGCCTGACGCATTGCAAGCAAATCATTTACACCGTCGCCTGCCATTGCCACCTTATGGCCATTTTTCTGCATGTCCGCAATCAGCAGTTTTTTCTGTTTGGGCGTTACTCGCCCATATACCACATATTTATCGGCGATACTACCTATGGCATCATCCGAAACTTCGCTCATATCAATATATAAATCCGTATTTCTGATTCCCGCTTTTGCTGCAACAGCCGAGGCAGCATACGCATTGTCACCGGAAATGATTTTTACATCTATGCCCTGTGTATAAAAATATTTTATTGTTTCCTCTGTGCTTTTCCTGATCTTATCAGAAATAACAATCATACCTATAATTTTAACATTTTCGGAAACAATCTCGCCGCTGCACAAACCCGCAAATATTACTCTCTTTCCCTCTGCCATAATATCCAAAACCTCACTGGGAACTGTTTTGCATAATTTTTCAGGTGCACCGATTACAAATATTTGTCCGTTGTCAATCGCTACGGACGAGTATTTTCTTTCTGATGAAAACGGCACACACGACTCACATCCATAAGTGTCTGTGCATTTAAAATACTTTTCCAACGCAAGATAAGTCGAATTATTGTCATCCGTATATTTTACATAAGTAGACATCAGTTTTCTAAATTCCTTATCATCAATATATGCAAATACCCTTTCAACTGCTAATCGTCCCTCTGTAAGCGTTCCCGTTTTATCAAGACACACTACATCGCAATGCGCGAGATTTTCAAGGGAGTGTAACTTGTGTACCAATACCTGCTTCTTAGAAAGACTAATGACACCTGCCGCAAATCCTACGCTTATCAAAAGGACAAGGCCCTTCGGCAACATCCCCAAAAGTCCGGCAGAGGTCGAAACTACGGTGTCGGCAATTGGCTCGTTTCTGAAAAAAAAGCCTTGTATCAACATTAAGATTCCGAGCGGCACAATAAAGAAACTTGTAAACCTTGTAACCTTCTTCATCGCCATCAGCATCTCTGAGCCGCCCTGCTTTGTGCTCTTTACTTCATTGACGATTTTTGAAGTAAAGTTATCCTCGTTTTCACAAATAACCCTTGCACGGCATTTTCCGGATATCACACTGCTGCCGGAAAGAAGCACATCTCCAACGTGCTTTAACTCCGGTTCTGATTCTCCCGTCAACACAGATTCATTTATCTCTGCCGTGCCGGACACTATTTCGCAGTCGCAGCAGATAACGGTTCCGCTCTCTAAACTCAGGAGATCACCTTTCTTCACTTCATCCGGTGAAACGATGACCTCCCTCTTTTCTCTGAACACCTTGACTTCCGGGAGTGACAGGAGTGTGAGCTTTTCAATCTGACGTTTCGCCTTGATCTCCTGAATAATTCCCACTGCTGTATTAATCAAAATAATAAAAATAAAAAAAATATTTTTCCATGCCCCCACCATAGCAAGGGACACTGCAATTATAAAATTTAACAAATTAAATACCGTACAGATATTATCCTTTAAAATTTGCGGTATTGTTTTCACAATGTTGCTGTTCATAGATATCACTCCTGTGTTTTGTTTTTCAATTTATTACACGTGAAAGTGAAAAAAAGGTTGGAAAAAGCCTGCCAAAATTTTCGACAGGCTTTTAAAAATTATTATTTTTTATGACCGCATCCGGGACAATAACGATCGGATGATTTTAAGAAGTGACCGCACTCTTCGCAAGTTATACCTATCTTCTTTCCGCAGAAAGTACAAAATTTATTTCCTTTTGATTGAACCGCCCCGCAAAAAGCGCACACACTACTTATATGCTTATAGATTAAATAAATAAATACTCCTGCAAGATTAGTAAACAACGTGATAATTCCCCATATGGGTGCAGATAATTTAGATTTCCTTGCATTTTGATATACCCAAAGCGCAACAATAATCCAATACACCATAAACAAAAGCATAATAATACTTGCCGCTATTTTTAATGACAACACGCCATACGGAACAGGCTTGGGGCTACTTATAATATATGCCTTTGTATCGCCGTTATTTTTGCCAAGCAGACTTATCATGTACAACTCTTTGCTTTGAAAATCACTAAGATAGAAATTATCCTCATCATACTCATCATATATTTCTTTGTAATTGTCTGCAAAAATAGCAGAAAGCATAAATTCATCTTTTTTTACAAAGCGAAATATTGTGTTATAGTTCTTATTGTTTTGTAAAAATTTGCTATCTCCTATTCTTTCCAGCTCAAATGTACCATCTGAAATGAAATCTGAGTTTTTTGCCGAATACATTACATTATTTTTATTATCAAGAAGCAATATATCATAAATATCATTCGATGAGGCAGCAAGAGCGGCTATACTTTGTTTGATTTTTGTGCGGTCACTTTCTTTTTGAATCCTTTCGCTCGCCTTTTTGTACTGAAGTGCAAAATTAATTTTATCTTTAAAGGTATACCCCACTGCGCCGGCGCAAGCCATACCGCATATAATTGCTGTTATGATATAGATAATAAAAATCTTCTTAAAATTTCGCTTTTCAATAAATGCATTAAACTTGTTCATAACTTTCAGCCCCTTTATTCAATATCATTGGTGTTGCCATTAAAAATACCGTCCCGGCAAACACAATTGGAATAAATATTGTAAATAAGCTTACCCCGAAAAATATCAGCGTCACAGGAATAATCAGCATTAACACCGCAATGGATATAAACACTCCCGTTAGGAGCCCTTCCCTTTTTTTCTGTTTGATCTCGGCACACTTCATGTCTATTTCAGGCTCTAATGCCCGGATTAAAATATCAACCTTTTCCATAAAATCAATCCTTCCTGTTGAATTTCAAAAGACCGCGAAGTTTTTTTGTTCCCTCGTGTATGCGGCTTTTAGCCGTTTTCGCCGGAACCCCGGTTATCTTTTCGATTTCTTTTAAGGTATATTCGTCTATATATTTAAGACGTATAACCTGTGCCTGGTTTGGCGGCAAACCATCAATGTATTTTGCTATTTCGTTATATTGCATATTGGTCAAAACTTTGTTTTCAATATTTTCACTGCTTTGTGCGTCAGCCTCCGAAAGCTCTGAAAATATAACTTTGTTTCGCCGCATATAATCAATAAATGTATTTTTTGCAATTGTAATAATATAGGTTGCAAAGGATGCTTTACCTTCCGGTTTGTAATCTTCAATCGCCCGTATTGCCTTTAAAAAGACATCCTGCGTCAAATCCTCTGTAAGAACTTCGTCATGTGTCAGTTTTAAAAGGTATTTGGTCACATATGGATAAAATAAGCTCTTCAAATGCGGCGCTGTCACCATTTTGGCATCGTTTGATTATTTCCTTTTCATTCACATTACCGAAGCCTCCTTTCGTCCTTCTGTTATATTACACGCAGAAAAACTATTTTGGTTGGAATTTTTTAAACCAGCAGCAATAATGTCCCGCTGACAAGCAAAATAAGACCGCATAAAGATTTTTTTGTTAGTTTTTCTTTTAATACTATATAAGAAAAAGCAATAGTTACCAATATGCTCAGTTTATCAATGGGAACCACAACACTTGCCAGACCGTCCTGCAAAGCCTTATAATAGCAAAGCCACGAAAGCCCTGTCGTAATACCCGACAAAATAAGAAAAATAAAATCTTTTGTCGTTATAGTTTTTGTACCTTCCTGACTTTTTGTCACAAAAACAACAACCCAAGCCATGATTAAAACAACAAAGGTACGAATAGCCGTTCCCAACGTTGAATTTATGTCAGAAATTCCAATTTTTCCTAATATAGAGGTCAAAGCTGCAAAAACCGCAGACAACACCGCCCATATAAGCCAATCTGACTTTTCGGACATGTTCCCATTTTTACCCTTCTTTTCAATCATCATATATGTACCCGTTCCGATAAAAACAATGCAAACGGCTTTGAGATACGTCATTCCTTCATGCAAAAACAAAAAAGCAAGTATCATCGTTAATATTGTGCTTGATTTATCAATGGGCGCAACTTTATTTACATCACCATATTTAAGCGCTCTGAAATAACACAGCCACGAAGCTCCCGTTGCAAATCCGGACAGTACAAGAAATACGAGTGTTTTTGAGCTTATTGCCGTTATGCCATCTTGTGCACCAACAACAAAAACCATAAGCCATGCAAAAATAAAAACAACAATTGTTCTTATTGCCGTTCCTAAATTTGAATTTACATTTTTAATACCAACCTTCGATAAAACAGCGGTTATTCCCGCAAAAAAAGCCGATAAAACTGCAAATACAAGCCACATAAAAAACACCTCTTTGATTTTATTTTACCACATTCTTGTTTTTTCGTATATCTTTTTTTGGCCTAAAATATATATTTATCCTAAATCCGGTACGCCGGATAATCTTTTCCCCGGGAAAATCTCTCATTAAACAACGTGAGTATCGCAAATGAAATTCGGTTCTATTAAAATAGAATAAACAATACTTTGAATTAAAAATTTAGCAAAAATAAGCCTCACACAAAATTAGTGTGATAGATTGCAAAAAAATATTTCCATATGTTATTGAATAAAATGAAAAATAATAATACTTTCATACGTCAATCCAATACCTTTTAACAAAAACATTTTCCTCTAAATCGTATACCCTGTTTTCAAATATACCGCCATTTTTTAATATAACTCTTTCCGAAGCATAATTATCCTCATTACATACGCAAAGAACACGGCGAAAGCCCAATTGTTTTGATAAACTTAACCCTTGTTTTAATATTTCAGTTGCCAGGCCGCAGTTTCTTTTTGCCGGACGCACAGCATAGCCGATATGTCCGCCATAGTTCAACAAAAACTCTGTTAACTCAAACTTCAAGCTAAATACACCTATCAATTCATTATCGGCATAGCATAAATAAAAATTTTCGCGCACATAACCTTTTGGAAGGTTTGTACCCAAATAACGATTTTTCATTCCGTTAAGCCAAACAGGAAAATTTTTATAATTACCGTACCCGATGCATGTTTCTCCCACACTCTCAAATTCATTATAAAAAGATAAAACATCAGTTTCGTGTTCTTCAGAAGGTAAAATGAAAGTAATCATACCTAAGCTCCTTATAATTATATCCACCATTTAGGCGTAAGTTCGCCAAGAGTAACAATTTCATTTTTCTCATAATCCAGCATGATTTCTATGTTTTGATATTCATTCGGCATAAGCTGTGCCATAAGTTCGCGGCAAGCACCGCACGGCGGAATCGCCTTGCCGTCCCAATTAACCGCAACCACTTTTTTAATGCCATCTTCACCATTTGTAAGCATATTAAAAATTGCATTTCTTTCTGCGCATATGCCAAGAGTACACGCACCGTCTACACATACTCCGACATATATGTTCCCGGACAGCGATTCTATTGCGGCTGCAACTCCGGCTGTTTCAATAAATTTGGACACTTTACGCGGCCTTAAAACTTTTCTTGCTGCATTGTATAGTTCACACCATGTTTTGTTAACCATAGTCTCCTCCTATTGTAATATAGTTCATATCAGCCCTTTAGTCTTATTTTATAGTGCTTACAAAAGACGACAGATAAAAATATCTGCCGTCTTTTAATTATTCTGTTTGCCTTGGCCATTCAAAAGATTTTTTGCGAAACCTTATGAATGAGCTTATTTTACAATCGTTTTAAGATAATCCGGTCTTTAGCTATTTGTTTTCTTCCATAAATTTTTTAATTTCAGCATATGGCTTAATACCCGTTGAAGCGCCAACCTCTGTGATGCAATGTGCGCCAACCGCATTTCCGAGCTGAGCCGCATCCTGCATGCTCATCCCATTTGCCAGCCCATATAAAAATCCGGAACAGAACGAGTCTCCGGCGCCGGTTGTATCAACAGGCTTAATGTTGCTGTACGAAGAAACATGAACGCCCTTGCTTTCCTTTGTCTCACGCACATAGCAGCCATCCTTACCCGTTTTAATCGCTACATGCTTTGCCCCGCGATCAAAGAAACAGTCAGCCATTGCATCTAAATCATCACAACCTGCAAACATGCGTGCTTCATCAACGCTGGGAATAAAATAGTCTATGTAAGGCATGCAAGGTGCTAAAACCTCCATCCAGCGTCCGGTATCATCCCACGCACTGTCGAGCACCGTAATTTTGCCCATCTCCCGGCATTTTTTCAGCATAACAGCACACTGCTCACCGTCAAACGAAGGCATCAGCATAGTTCCTGCCACAAAAACAATATTACTTTCCCGCAACACTTCATAATCAACATCTGCTTCCGAAAATTTCGCATTTGCACCTGTGGTATGAATGAAGGAGCGTTCTCCATCTGAGTTAATCAGCACGACCGAAGCAGAACTTCCTGTCTCATCGCTGACTTTCAAGCCGCGGTCATCAACACCATACTTTTTCAGTTCCCCCTTCATAAACGTACCAAAGCCATCATTACCGACCATACCTACAATTGCGACCTTTGCTCCCAATTTTGCCAAGTCAATCGCCGCGTTTAAGGCACAACCGCCTGTATAGAGCTTTAAACTGTTAATTAAGCCCAACTTTCCTGCCTCAGGAATCTTATCTACAGTTTTTGCAATACAATCTGCTGTTAAAATACCTACACAAGCAATATCCAACATGAATATCCACTCCCCCACAAATAATAATCAGACTAATTATACTACAACCACATGAAACATGCAAGAAAATATTATATTCTTAACACTAAAATATAAAAAATGTTTAACCAATAAATGCAAAATTTCTGGATATTACTCATCTATAAGATTACCTTTTTTAACATTCTCGGAGATTATTTGTTTTGAAATCTCCCATAGTGTTTCCGAACCTAATCTGGTTTTTTGCTGACGGTTGAAAACCTGCGATTTTTTGACTTTGTGTGCCTTCCAATCACCGCCGTTATTAGAGTTATTCAGCAGCAATGGCTGAAGATTGTCCATTGCACGAGCAAACCTTGCTTCCGGAGTTTCGCCGGCCTCAAATTCATCAAATAAACCATTTAATTCAGACTGTTGTTCCTTAGGCAAAAGGCCAAAGATGCGTTCGGCAGCCTTCGCCTCTCTTTCTTTTTGGGAACTCAGCGCAACGGCATCATAAGCATAGGTATCACCGGCATCAATTTCTACAATATCATGAATCAGTGCCATCATCATAGCTCTTGCCAAATCAAATTTTTCATTAGCATATTCCTTCAGCAGATAAATCATAACAGCCATATGCCATGCATGTTCCGCGTCATTTTCCCTTCTGCCGTGACCGCTCAAATGTGTCTGCCGTAAAATATTTTTCTCCTGATCAATCTCCAATATAAAATTAATCTGTCTTTTTAACCTGTCTGACTCCATAAACAGCACCTCTTTTTCATAATAGAGCTTAGCTTTTCCGACAATTTACTCTTTCATGCAATATTGCGAAATCAACTTTTCCGCTACCCTTATACCATCCGCCGCTGCGCTCATAATGCCGCCGGCATAACCTGCCCCTTCGCCCGCCGGATAAAGTCCGCGAAGCGAGACACTTTGCAAAGAATCATCACGCACAATCCGCACCGGTGCGGAGGTTCGAGTTTCCACTCCGGTTAAAACCGCACCTCCGTTTGTATAATTCTCTATTTTTCGTTCAAACTGCCGCAAGCCGTCTGCCAAAACCCGGTTAACACGTGTTGAAAAGAGTTCGTTTAAATCCGAACCGGCGATTTGCGGCAGATAGCTGGGCTGTACCCTCCCAAAATCACTCGTTTTTCTTTTCTCCAGATAATCACAGATCAGCTGGGATGGCGCCGCATAACCTCCGCCTCCCATTTGAAAGGCTCTTCTTTCCAAATTTCTCTGATATTCAATCCCCGCCAAAGGATGTGCAGACGCAAAATCATTTTCCGTAACATTCACGCAGATTGCCGCATTCGCGTTCTGCTTATCTCTCGCAAAATAACTCATACCATTTGTGACGACCATATCTTCCTCTGATGCCGCGGCAACTACCACGCCGCCCGGACACATACAAAAAGAATAACAGGCATCCGTACCGTTTCGGTACGAAAGCTGATAATCTGCGGCGCCAAGTTTTGGATGTCCTGCAAAATTACCATACATTGCCTGATCAATCTCACTTTGCAAGTGCTCTGCACGCACCCCAACAGAAAATGCCTTCTGCGTCAGCAAAATATCGTTTTGAAGCAACATTTTATAGGTATCACGTGCGCTGTGCCCAAGCGCCAATACTGCAACGTTACATAAAATTTCTTCGCCATCTGATAGTTTGACTCCCCGCAACTGTCCATTCTGTTTCAGCAAACCTGTCACATGGGCCTCAAAGCGTACTTCCCCGCCAAGACGAATTATCTCCATACGAATGTTCTTCACAACATTTTTCAAAATATCCGTCCCAATATGGGGTTTTGCATAATATAAAATCTCCTCCGGCGCACCGAAGTTTACAAATTCGTGCAAAATTTTCATGATGCGCCCATCTGAGATTCTCGTTGTCAACTTACCATCTGAAAAAGTACCTGCTCCGCCTTCGCCAAATTGCACATTGGTTCTCGGGTTAAAAGAACCATCATTCCAAAACTTTTGTACCGCTGCCGTTCGTCTGTCAACATCCATGCCGCGCTCCAATACAAGCGGACGATAACCCCATCGCGCCAAAGTCAGTGCACAGAAAAGTCCGCACGGACCACTCCCTACTACAACCGGGCGATATGGAAGAAGAATATTTCCCTTCAGAAAAACACCCTCTTCTTCCCGTTTCAGCATCACTGCGTTTTTATCTCCGGAGGTTAAATTCACGTTATGAAGCTCCAAATCAACGCTATAGACGAAACACACTCGTTTCTTCCGTGCATCAACCGATTGTTTTGCTATGCGAAAAGAAATGCAGTCCTTTTTACTCACCCCAAGCCGTTTGAGCGCTGCCTGTCTAATTTCTTGCCACTCAGCATCCAACGGCATACTAATATTATGAACCCGAACCCTCATACTTTCTCCTCCGGTAAAAATTCGCAAAAAATACTATTTGATACGTCAATTCCTTTTTCTGTCAGACAGATGTTATTGCCATGCTCCTCCAACAAGCCCAACTTTCTAAACTTTGTCAGCTGACTCCCATATACTGTTTCTATCTCCGTTGCAAATTTGCTAGAAAAATCAGATTTACAAATTCCTCTCACCTTACGCAATCCAAGAAAAACAAATTCTGCCATTTCATCTGTTCTCGTCAGCAATTCTGTCTCCCTGCCACACGGAGGAATCATCTGCACCAGCTGTTCATAGCGGTCAAGCTGCGGCGGATTGCCAAAACGTATATTTCCAAACTGTGAATGTGCCGCTGCCCCTAAGCCAATATAGGGCCGCCGCTCCCAATATTTATTATTATGTTTCGATTCGTAGCCGTTGCGTGCAAAATTAGAAATCTCATAATGTATATAACCGTCTTGTGCAAGTCTTTTTATTAGAAAATGATACAAGTCTCGTTCCATCTCTTCATCAGGAAGCTGCAATTCTCCACTCTCTACACGTTTTGCAAGCAGCGTCCCCTCTTCCAGTATCAGACTATAGGCAGAAATATGCGTCGGTTCAAGCAGCAGCGCTGTTTCTAGGCTTTCCAAAAAAACTTCCTTCGTTTGATATGGCAATCCAAACATCAAATCCAGATTTATATTTTCAAAGCCACAATCTTGCGCAAGCTTGATGCATTTTTTTGCTTCTTCTGCATTGTGCAGCCTGCCAAGCAACTCCAATTCCCGATCGCAAAATGATTGTACACCTACACTTAAACGATTTACACCTGCACTGTGTAATTTTTTTAAATATATATCATCAACCGTTTTTGGATTGCACTCAACCGTAATTTCACATGTATCAGTCAGCAGAAAACAGTTCTGTATGGCGCGCAGCAACCCTGTTAAAAGTTCTGCGTCAAGACAGGTTGGTGTGCCTCCGCCGATATAAACCGTATCCGCACATAAACCGCGATAATGCGCCATTTCAATTGCAACCGCCTCTAAATATGAAGCTGCCCGGGAGATAAGTCCCGGGTAAGAAGTGAAATCACAATATGCACATTTTTTCAGACAGAACGGTAGATGAACATATACGCCGTACGTCTCTTCACGATTAATCTTCATCCAGCTTGAGAACGGACATAAACGCCTCCTGCGGCACTTCAACCGAGCCGACCTGACGCATCCGCTTCTTCCCTTCTTTCTGTTTTTCAAGCAGCTTTTTCTTACGCGTAATATCGCCGCCATAACATTTTGCCAAAACATCTTTGCGCAGTGCCTTTACGGTTTCACGCGCAATAATTTTATTGCCAACCGCTGCCTGAATCGGAATTTCAAACAGTTGCCTTGGTATGGACGCCTTTAGTTTTTCCGCTATTCTCCTGCCGCGCGCATACGCTTTTGACGTGTGAACAATGAAAGAAAGTGCATCCACCATGTCACCGTTTAACAAAATATCCAGTTTCACCAGCTCAGACTGCTGATATCCCTTCATTTCATAATCAAAGGATGCATAGCCTTTTGTTCGTGATTTTAAAGCATCGAAAAAATCATAGATTATCTCATTCAGCGGCAGTTCATAATGCAGCTGCGCACGTGTAGAATCAATATAAGTGGTATTAATATATACGCCGCGTCTATCCTGGCATAATTCCATAATATTGCCGATAAATTCTGTCGGAACCATAATATCTGCCCGGACAATCGGTTCCTCCATATACTGAATTTCACTTCCATCCGGTAAATTAGTCGGATTGGAAATATCAATCAGTTCACCGTTGGTTTTCATCACCTTGTAAATAACACTCGGCGCAGTGGTAACCAAATCCAGGTTATATTCCCGCTCTAAACGTTCCTGAATAATCTCCATGTGCAAAAGTCCCAGAAAACCGCAACGAAAACCGAAGCCCAGCGCCACGGAGGTTTCCGGTTCATACACTAGAGCCGCATCATTTAGCTGAAGCTTCGCCAATGCATCACGCAGATCATCGTAACGTGCGCCGTCTGCCGGGTAGATACCGCAGAAAACCATCGGATTTACTTGCTTATAACCCGCCAACGGCTCTTTGGCAGGATTAGATTTCAGTGTAATGGTATCGCCGACACGCGTATCAGAAACATTTTTAATACTTGCAGTCAAATACCCAACCTCACCCGCTAAAAGCTCCTCGCTCTTTAAAAATCCGGACGGATGCAAATAACCGACCTCAACCACCTCAAAGTCCTTACCCGTTGCCATCAAATGAATGACATCGCCGGCTTTCACACGTCCCTCTTTCACACGAAAATAAATAATAACACCCTTATACGAATCGTAAAAGCTATCAAATATCAACGCCTTAAGCGGTGCATGTTCATCACCCTTTGGTGGTGGAATCACCTTTACAATCTGCTCCAACACCTCATCAATGCCGATTCCGTTCTTTGCAGAAATGCGCGGTGCGTCCTCTGCCGGAATCCCGATAACATTTTCTATTTCCTCCACCACTACCTCCGGCTGTGCCGCAGGAAGGTCTATTTTATTGATAACCGGCATAATCTCAAGATCGTGATCAAGTGCAAGATAAGTGTTTGCCAAAGTCTGCGCCTCTATACCCTGCGCCGCATCCACGATTAAAATAGCGCCCTCACATGCTGCCAGACTGCGCGAAACCTCATAGTTAAAATCCACATGTCCCGGCGTATCAATGAGGTTTAAAATATATTCTTCCCCATCCTGAGCCATATAGCGCAAGCGAACCGCACGTGCTTTAATCGTAATGCCGCGCTCACGTTCCAAATCCATGTTATCAAGAACCTGCGCTTCCATTTCACGTTCCGTCAAAGCACCTGTTTTTTCCAGCAGACGGTCCGCCAGTGTGGATTTTCCATGATCTATATGCGCAATAATGGAAAAATTTCTGATTCTGTCCAGTCGATTCATATTTCCTCCAATGATAAGTCAGCGCAAATCAAATTTGTAATGAAACGATTAAAATGATTCTTGCTGTCCTCCGTATATTCCAATTCCTGTATTTCCTCCAACATTCCTGCCGCCAAGTTTGTTACAAACGACAGCACAAGTACTTTCATACCGGCATGTACAGCACAGATAACCTCCGGTACAGTAGACATACCAACCACATCCGCACCCAAAGTACGAAGCATGCGAATCTCCGCCGGTGTTTCAAAACACGGCCCCGGCATGTAAGCGTATATCCCCTCCCGCAAAGGAATTCGTGCATTCTCGGCGATTCTCTTAGCGGCTACACGCAGTTCTTTACTATAAGCATCACTCATATCCGGAAAACGAGGACCAAATTCATCTATATTTTTCCCACGCAGCGGCGTATCATTAAAAAACTTAATATGATCAGAAATCAATACCAAATCACCAACATGATAAGATTGATTAATCGAACCGACCGCATTGGTTAAAAACAACTTACGAATACCCAATTTCCGAAATACCCGTATGGGATACACTACTTCGTCCATAGAATATCCCTCGTAGTAATGAATCCGCCCCTGCATAATTAAAACAGACTTGCCGCAAAGCTTTCCGCAAACCAACTGTCCGGCATGATCCGGTGCAGTGGAAACAGGAAAATGAGGAATCTTAGAATATGGTATCTCCGTTTTCTCCTCTAAAAAATCTGCAAAATATCCCAGTCCGGTTCCCAAAACCAACGCTGTCTCAGGAATCTCCGACAGCTCTTGGCGCAAAAACTCTGCTGTTTCTTCAATGATTTGTAGCTCTTTCAACATCATTATCAATCCTTAAAATAACGGACACCGGATTCAAAAATCTTTTGATCCTGATTGCCGAAAACATTTTGTGCAACGTTGCTGCCAATACGCTCGGAATGACCCATTTTGCCCAAAATCCGCCCGCACGGACTGGTAATACCTTCAATCGCAGCAACCGAACCATTTGGATTAAAAGCTGTTTCGTAGGTCGGATTCCCGTCCATATCCACATACTGTGTTGCAATTTGACCGTTTTCAGCCAGCTTTTTCACCCATTCCGCATTTGCCGCAAAACGACCTTCACCATGCGAAACGGGTATCGTATGAATATCGCCAACCTTCACGCCGGAAAACCACGGCGAAAGATTGGAACAAATACGGGTATAAACCATCTGCGACACGTGTCGGCCAATGGTGTTAAACGTCAGTGTCGGCGAGTCCGCGCTAATATCACAAATCTCACCGTATGGCACCAACCCCAGCTTAATAAGTGCCTGAAAGCCATTGCAGATACCAAGCATCAAACCATCTCTGCGGTTTAATAACTCCATCACTGCATTTTTTACATCCGGATGACGAAATACCGTTGCAATAAACTTACCGGAACCCTCAGGCTCATCTCCTGCTGAAAAGCCGCCCGGCAACATAATAATCTGACTGTTTTCAATGCGCTTTACCATCTCCTGCGCCGATTCTTCTATGTCATTTGCTGTCAGATTTTTAATAACAAAAGTATCGCAAACTCCACCGGCACGCTCAAATGCACGTGCGCTGTCATATTCGCAGTTTGTACCCGGAAACACCGGAATGAAAATCCTAGGACGGGCAAAGGTTTTGCCTGCCACAATAGGATAGCTATTACGAAATGCAAATGTGGGTATTTCTTCTTTCGGTTCCTCTGCCTGAATCGGGTAAACGCCCGAAAGCGGAGCCTGCCATGCAGCAATTAATTCTTCCAAATCAAGCTTTTCACCTTTGCAGAATATAGCTGTCTCTCCGCAGGTCTCACCGATTTTAATACCGCTTGGCTTGCAATCACGCGACACCTCAAGGACAATTGCGCCGATTTCCGGTGCAAACAAATAGTCGTTTGCCGTCTCAGAGAGTTTCACACCGATTTTGTTGCCAAACGCCATTTTGCTGACTGCTTCCGCCAAGCCACCTGCGCGAACGGTGTAGGCAGAACGGACTTTGTCTGCCTGCACCAAATCATAAACCTCCCGATACATCGCCGTAAGCTTTGCAATATCCGGCAACTCATCCGTTCCGCGTTCTACCGGCAGCAGGTATAAATCACTGTCTGTCTCTTTTAATTCGCCGGAAACAATCTTATTTGCCTTCACCGGATCAACAGCAAAGGAAACCAAGGTTGGCGGCACATCCATATCGTTGAACGAACCGGACATCGAATCTTTTCCGCCGATTGCCGCCAGTTTCAGCTGTGTCTGTGCCCAATAGGCCCCCAACAATGCCGCAAATGGCTTGCCCCAACGCTCCGGGTCTGCACCGAGGCGCTCAAAATATTCTTGAAAAGTTAAATAAATTTTCTCATAATTTCCGCCTGAAGCGACAATCTTAGAAACCGATTCCACTACGGCATATGCAGCACCATGGAACGGACTCCACTCGGAAAGCTTCGGATCATATCCATATGACATTAAGGTTGCTGTGTCCACATCGCCATGCAATACCGGAATTTTCGCAGCCATAGCTATATTCGGTGTCAGCTGATATTTTCCGCCAAACGGCATCAGCACCGTACCGGCACCAATGCTGGAGTCAAAACGTTCACACAAGCCTTTCTGGCTTGCAACATTTAAATCCCCCATCAAATTCATCCAACGCTCACGCACATTATCGCTGCCGTTTACGTTTGCTGCAAAATATGATTGTTCTGCCGGCGCCGCAACAGCAACATCCGTATTTTTCACCGCACCGTTTGTATTTAAGAAATCACGCGAAATATCACAGATAGTCTTTCCGCGCCAGTGCATGGTCAGGCGGTTGGTATCCGTTACATCAGCAACCTTAGTTGCTTCAAGATTTTCTTTATGCGCATAAGAAATAAACTTTTCCATATCCTCCCGGCGCACCACAACGGCCATGCGTTCCTGTGATTCGGAAATCGCAAGCTCCGTGCCATCCAGTCCTTCATACTTTTTCGGTACGCGGTCTAAATCAATCACCAAGCCGTCCGCCAGTTCGCCAATGGCCACCGAAACACCACCGGCACCAAAATCATTACAACGTTTAATCAGGCGTGTCACTTCACCGTTGCGGAACAATCTCTGCAATTTGCGCTCCACAGGTGGGTTACCCTTTTGTACCTCAGCGCCGCAGCTCTCAAGTGACTTTTCAGTATGCGCCTTCGAAGAGCCTGTTGCTCCGCCGCATCCGTCACGACCCGTTCTGCCGCCCAACAGAATAATTACATCACCCGGTTGCGGACGTTCACGTACAACATTTTCCTTTGGTGCCGCCGCAATGACCGCACCGATTTCCATACGTTTTGCAATATATCCCTCATCATAAATTTCTGTTACCTGACCTGTCGCAAGACCAATCTGGTTCCCATAGGAGCTGTACCCTGCTGCCGCACCGGTTGAAATTTTTCTCTGCATCAGCTTGCCCGGTGTGGTTTCAGCAAGACTCTTTCTCGGGTCACCGGAGCCGGTCACGCGCATTGCCTGATATACATAGGAACGACCCGAAAGCGGATCCCGTATTGCGCCGCCAAGACAAGTTGCCGCACCGCCAAAAGGCTCAATTTCCGTTGGATGGTTGTGAGTTTCGTTTTTAAACATCACCAGCCATTCTTCTTTTTTGCCGTCCACCTCAATATTAACGCAAATGGAGCAAGCATTTATCTCCTCCGATTCATCCAGTTCCTTTAAATAACCCTGTTTTTTCAATTCTTTTGCCGCGATAGTGGCAATGTCCATCAGGCAAAGATTTTTATTTTTATTGACATACAAAACCTCACGAGCTTTTTGGTAATCAGCAAACGCTTTTTTTACCGGCTCATTGTAGCATCCACGCTCGAATGAAATTTCGTTGATTTTCGTGGAAAAAGTTGTATGACGGCAGTGATCCGACCAATAGGTATCAATCATACGCATTTCCGTAATTGTCGGGTCCCGCTTCTCCGTCTCCTTAAAGTATTGCCTGCAAAATTTAATATCATCCAAATCCATGGCAAAACCATAACTGTCAATCATCTCGGAAAGTCCCTGTTCATCTAAGAGCGTAAAACCGGAAAGAACTTTAACGTCATCCGGTACCTTTGTTTCCATCTTTAAAGTATCAAACTTTTCCAGTGTTGTCTCCCATGCTTCTACCGGATTAATTAAATACTTTTTGATTTTTTCTACATCCTCATCCGAAACATTGCCAATTAAAACCGTCAGTTTTGCTACACGAACGTTTGGACGCTCTTTTTTTGTCAGAAGCTGAATACATTCTGCCGCAGAATCCGCTCTCTGGTCATACTGTCCCGGAAGCAACTCGCTCGCAAAGACCTTTGCTCCCTGCGGCAGCGGATATTCTTCATCATAAGCATTGTCTACAGGCGGTTCACTGAAAATAAGATTGCGCGCAGCAGTATATTCCTCCTCCGAAATACCCTCCACATCATATCTGTGCACCAGCCGGACCTCCTGCAAGCCGGAAACAGACAAGTTTTGTTTTAAATCTTTCAGCAGGTGTGATGCTTCCACATCAAACCCCTTTTTCTTTTCTACAAAAATTCTTCTAACGTTCGCCATTTATGCCCTCCGAATGTTTTTGTTTTTTCTTCACACATATCATATCTCGTTAAATGATGTCATTACCGCAAAGCCATAATCATCCACCTTCAGTCGGCAGATACCGGCATTATTTACCTGAAAATGCCATGCTCCTTCCACATTCATATCAAACAGCAGCGCTAAAATATTTCGAATACATTCCTCGTGAGTCACAATTAAAATTTTTCCCTTCTCATGTGATTCTAATATCTTTCTGATAGCAATAGCGTTGCGTTCACAAACCTGCATTACACTTTCGCCCTGCGGAATTTCATAATCCATCCAATTCTGGTACCACTCTTTATATTCATCAGGGTATTTATCCTGAATCTCTTCTATCGTCATATTTTCCCATATCCCGTAGCTTCTGTCACACAGCTCTGCCATTTCCGTTGCTTCAATAAATAAACTTTTTGCAATCGGCGCAGCTGTATTTTTTGCGCGTAAAAGCGGGCTGGTATAAACAGCATCTGCCTTTTCTCTTGCAAAGGTACGTGCAAGAGAAAGCGCCTGACGCTTGCCTCGCTCACTTAAAGCTACATCAGTCAGACCGATATATTTATTAGAAATCTGATTTACTGTCTCGCCATGCCGAATCAAAACTAATTCGAGCACACAATCCCCTCCTTCATATCACATAATATTATCATATCATATTAGAGCATTTTTTGCAATCAGTTTTTGCCGAATCCTGCCAAAATCTGCAAAAGTCTACCGTTGCTGCGAAAGTATTGACAAACAGAATGTGGGCACCTATAATGAAATTGATTGTCAAACTGCAGTTCGGTGAATAGTAAAAAACATCAGTAGTACACAGGAATCAGAAAATTCAAAAACTCTACGGAGCGTTCATTGTAAAATTATCTTGCCGATTTTATAATATTAATGAAGGAGGTGTTATTGTGGATCAGATAAAAACAGGAAAATTAATTCGAACACTGCGTCAAAAGCAAAATATGACGCAGCTAAGTTTAGCCCAAAAAATTGGCGTCAGTGATAAGGCCGTTTCCAAATGGGAACGCGGCTGCGGAGCTCCGGATATTTCTCTGCTGCCCCTTTTATCCGGCGTGCTGCATATTGATACCGAGGTGTTGTTAACGGGCGAATTGGAGGAAAATAATATGACAAACGGAAATTTAAAAAAATTAAACTTTTATATCTGCCCGTTCTGCGGAAACCTACTGTTTTCCACAGACCATGCGGACATCAGTTGCTGCAGCAAAAAGCTACTCCCGCTTCAAGCGCAGAAATCGAATAATGAAAATCAGTTAGATATCACTTTAAGCGATAGCGAATGGTATGTCACATCCAAACATCCCATGCAGAGAGAACATTACATTTCCTTCATTGTTTTTCTGACAGGAGATACTCTGATTGTCAAAAAGCAATTCCCCAAATGGGGTTTAGAAACCAGGTTTCCTTTTTTCGCACACGGAACTCTATTGTGGTACTGTAACCGCCACGGCTTATTTTACTGCGAAATATAATAACATACAAAAATAGAGAGAAACATCAAAGTTTCTCTCTATTTTTCTTTTCTTCTTTTCGCGATTTTCATCATTAGTTCGCACGGACAACCTTATCGGAACGCAGGCAACGGGAACAAACGGAAACAGTTTTCGGAGTTCCATTTACCATAGCCTTTACCTTTCTGATATTCGGCTTCCAAGTACGATTGCTTCTTCTGTGGGAGTGGCTGACCTTAATTCCAAACACAACACCCTTACCGCAAATCTCACACTTAGCCATCTATTATTGCACCTCCAGTTATATCTTCATATTTCAAGTCGCAAAAACAACAGATATATTATAACAGAAAATTTACGTGATTGCAAGCATTTTTTACAAACTTTTTCTTTTTCTGTATTTTGCCGTTTTCACAAAAGCCGCTATGCACAATATCCTTATAAAAATACCAACATTTTACCATTTATAAAAAAATTGAACAAAGCAAAAAACACTTTTATTAAGGTCGCACTTTTGTACTTTTTTTACAGCCTTACCGACTTAGGAAAAAGTAAATTTATGTCATTTTTTAGTCTTGACTTTTAAAAAAACAGTATTATAATGAGTAATGGTAATGAACTGGAATTTCTCTTGCTTTTCTTATTCTTAATCTGCCCTTGCGGCTTTTAATAAATATTATCTTTCATGGAGGAAAATATGATTACACAAATAATAGCTGTTACCATTTTTATTTTAATGTTTGCTCTTGTCATTTCAGAAAAGCTTGAGCGACACACCGTAACGCTTCTCTGTGCCGGAGCTGTGCTGGTTTTCGTTTTTGGGATCTGCATGCACAGTATGACAGCCATTAGCGAAACATTAAATATAAAAAGCATTTTTACCGTTGGTTTTTGGCATCAGTCCGGAAATGCCGAGGAAACCTCAAAAGGAATTAACTGGTCTACCATTTTCTTCATTTTTGGCATGATGGTGATGGTGGAAGGCATGGCGAAAGCCGGTTTTTTCCGTTGGCTTTGTATCACCATAGCTGACTTGGTAAAATACAAAACCATACCGATTTTAATTACCTTTATGATTATGTCTTTTGTCCTGTCCATGTTCATTGACAGTATTACTGTTATACTGTTTCTGGCAGCTGTTACCGTCGAACTGGCACAAATGTTAAAATTTGACCCAATCCCGATGATTCTGGCTGAAATATTTTGCGCAAACCTCGGCGGCTCAGCTACCATGTGCGGTGACCCGCCGAATATTATCATCGGCACCTCGCTTGGTTACTCATTTGGCGATTTCATTTCAAACACAGGTATCATTGCCGTGATTTCTTTAATTCTCATAGTATTCTACTTTTTCTTTTGTTTTAAAAAGCAGCTTTCCGGCTCTGCAAACGTAAAGAAAGAGGAATTACCGCATCCCAAAGATGCCATTCGCAGCAAAAAAAGCTTTGCTGCAAGCACTGTCATTTTTTTAGTTGCAGTCGTATTACTTGTGACGCATGCGCAAACCGGGCTTACCGTTGCGACTATAGGATTGTTTATCGCAGCTCTTATGTTAATTGCATCCGGAAAAGAAGCTCTTGAACTGATAAAAAAGTTAGATTATAAAACTCTGCTCTTCTTCATCGGATTGTTCGTTGTCGTCGGTGGTTTGGAACAAACGGGTGTCCTGGAGATTGTTGCTGCTTTTATTGGAAAAATCTGCGGAGGAAACTTCTACCTGGTAGTAGCAATTGTAATCTGGATTTCCGGTATAGCCAGCGCTTTTGTGGACAACATTCCTTTTGCTGCAACGATGATTCCCATTATTAAAAGTTTGTCCGTTGCAGAAGGCGTAAACCTTCCGATTCTTGCTTGGGCGCTCTCTATGGGTACGGATATCGGCGGAAGCGCAACGCCAATCGGTGCATCCGCAAACGTTGTCGGAACTTCTGTCGCCGCCAAAAAAGGTTATCCGGTCGGCTGGGGCAGATATTGTAAGTCAATGGTACCGGCCACTCTAATTGTTTTGCTGGTTTCAACAGTATATATCTGGTTAGTATACGCATAATGTATAAAAGGAGGACGCATCATGGATAACAAACAGGTTATTATTTCCGTCAGCCGCGAATTTGGCAGCGGCGGTCATGCCATTGCACAGGACATTTCCGAACGTTTTGGTCTCCCCTTGTACGACAGTAATCTGCTGCAGGAGATTGCCAACGAAAAAGACCTGGATGTGCAAAATCTTCGCAAATATGATGAAAAACCGAAGATAAAGCTTTTCTCCAGAAACGTGCAGGGTTACAGCAACTCCCCGGAAGAAAACATCGCAAACATTCAGTTTGACTACCTTCGCGAAAAGGCAGACAGCGGCGAATCATTTGTTATTGTCGGACGCTGTTCAGAAGAAGTTTTAAAAAATTATTCCTGCATGATCCCCGTTTTCATCCTTGGAGATATGGATAAAAAAATAGAACGTCTGATGCAATTGCACAACATTAGTGCAAACAAGGCTGAAAGCATGATTATACAAAACAACAAAAAAAGAAAAGCTTATCACAATCACTACTGTACCGGAAAATGGGGTGATTCCAGAAACTACGAGCTTTCTGTCAACAGCAGCAAGCTTGGTTTGGAAAAAACTGCCGATCTTATTGAAAATTATGTGAACGAGCGGTTGAAAGAAATGTAGACAAGCGACAAAACAGCAGCGGCAACATCACATTTGCCGCTGCTGTTTTTATATTTCTATTTCCAGTCCTACCGGACAATGGTCACTCCCTAATATTTCAGAATAAATACTTGCTTCACGGATATTCGCTTCCAGTCTTTTTGACACAATAAAATAATCAATACGCCACCCCGCATTATTTTTTCTTGCATTGGCGCGATATGACCACCACGAATATGCTCCCGTGCGCTCAGGGTATAGCACACGAAAAGTATCACAAAAACCCGCTTCCAAAAGTTCTGTCATCTTACCTCTTTCCTCATCGGAAAAGCCCGGATTGCCGCGATTGGTCCTAGGATTTTTCAAATCAATTTCCTGATGTGCCACGTTCAAATCTCCGCAATAAATAACAGGTTTTTTCGCATCCAATTCCAAAAGATATGCTCTTAAATCATTTTCCCATTGCATGCGATATTCCAGCCGCGCAAGTTCCGGTTGGGCATTCGGCGTATATACATTAACCAGATAACACTTCTCAAACTCCAGTGTGATGGCACGTCCCTCCGTGCTGTGCTCCTCTTTGCCAATACCATAAGTCACCGATAGAGGCTTTACTTTAGAAAACACTGCCGTACCGGAATATCCCTTACGCACAGCGCTGTTCCAAAACTGCTCATAACCTTCTGTAATGACTTCCGCTTGTTCCGGCTGCATTTTCGTTTCCTGAATACAAAAAACATCTGCCTGCACCTGTTGAAAAAAATCTAAAAACCCTTTTGTTAAACATGCACGCAAACCATTTACATTCCACGAAATCAGTTTCATTATTTTCTCCTTCCCCCAACTCTGTTTTGGCTACTTTCCTAAAATCTCCCCAGTCTCAATATGATTTCCCTTTAAATATTCACCCACGGGCATGCGTCTTTTGCCATCAAACTGCACTTCTGTCACACGTACCGCACCCTCGCCGCACAAAACTAAAATGCCATCCGCATCAGCTCTCAAGATTTCGCCGCACTCCCCTGCTTTTTCGCATGCCTCGGCCTTTACCTCAAAAATCCGCATCCGCCTGCCCTGATACAGGGTATGAGCCGCCGGATATGGATTCATCGCGCGCACCAGATTGGAAATCTCTGTTGCTGATTTTGAAAAATCAATTTTTGAGGTTTCCTTACTCAACATCGGCGCATAGCATGAAAGACCGTCCTCCTGTTTTTCCCCTTGCAAAGTGCCTTGTTCCAGCTGCCGTAAAGCCTCTACAAGAACCGTTGCTCCTGCCGATGCCAGTTTATCATGCAGTGTCTCGCCATTATCCTCAGGCAAAATATTCACTTCCGTTTTCAGCAGCATATCTCCGGTATCAAGCCCCGCATCCATCTGCATGATGGTTACGCCTGTTACATTTTCACCATTCGCAATGCTCCATTGAATCGGTGCAGCACCGCGGTACTTAGGCAGGAGCGAAGCATGAACATTAATGCAGCCATATTGCGGTAAATCCAATATTTTCTGCGGCAAAATTTTCCCAAACGCCGCAACTATAAACACTTGTGCGTCATAGGCAGCCAGTTTATCATAAGTCTCCTGCGTACGCATGGAATCCGGCTGGTAAACCTCTATACCCTTTTCCAATGCATATTCCTTCACAGGCGGCGGAGTCATTTTGTGTCCGCGGCCTTTCGGTTTATCAGGCTGAGTTACTACCAAAAGCACCTTGTGTCCTGCCTCCACCAATGCAGAAAGAGATGCAACTGCAAAATCAGGCGTCCCCATAAATATCAGTTTCATGCCTCATCCTCCTTATTATCCTGCTCCACTTCCACAAATTCTATCATATCATCAATATAAAGTTTACCGCTTAAGTGGTCTATTTCGTGGCACATTGCAACGGCCAGCCACCCTTCGGCAGCTTTCTCAAAAGTTCTGCCGTCTCTTCCTGTTGCGCGTACAATCACCTTTTTAGGTCTCCGCACCCTCGCATGCTTACCCGGCACAGACAAACAACCCTCTATGTTTTCCTGCGAACCTTTACGATACACAATAACAGGATTAATCATTTCAATCAAGCCTTCGCCAATGTCAATCACAACCACACGCCGCAGCACACCTACCTGCGGTGCCGCTAACCCAACACCCTCCGCGGCGTACATCGTTTCTGCCATATCCTCCAACAGGTGAACCACTTCCTCATCCACCGCCGTCACTTTGCGCGACTTTCTCCGCAAAGAAGCCTCGTCATTTTCCAAAGTTAATATCTTTCTCAGTGCCATAAACGGCTCCCTCCCACAAAATTACATCATATTATTCGGGTTGCACTCCAAAACCAAATTAATCCACTTATTTTCTTTGCTTCTATCGTGGCGTCGCAGCATTTTTTCTAAAATTTCCCGTATCTCATTATTTATGTGACACTTAATCAAAATCCGATATCGGTATTTATTGTTGATTTTTGCAAGCGTGGCTGCACCCGGTCCTAAAATTTCTACTGTATTTGTCTTATTTTTCAAAAAATCAATCCGCAAGCCATTTGCCACCTTCGCAGCATATGCGGACAGCGCTTGTTCATTGGCTCCCGTCAGCAAAACAGAGACCATATCACAGTACGGGGGGTAATGAAGCGCACGCCGCAATGAGATTTCTTCTTCATAAAACGCTTGATAATCCTGCTCACACGCCTGCTGAAGCACCTCACTTTCCGGCATATAGGTCTGCACAATCGCCCTGCCGGCACTCTTGCCTCTCCCCGCTCTGCCGCAAACCTGGGTAATTAAATCAAATGTGCGTTCATTTGCGCGAAAATCATCCAGATTTAGCGACAAATCTGCAGCCAGCACACCGACCAGAGTGACCTCCGGAAAATCAAGCCCCTTTGCAACCATTTGCGTTCCGATTAAAATATCAATTTTTTCTTTGGAAAACTGTTCTAATATCTGCTGATGCGAAGACTTTCCGCCCGTAGTATCCACATCCATCCGCAAAACGGTTGCCGTTGGAAACAGTTCGTGAATTTCCTCCTCTACACGCTGTGTGCCTGTACCAAAATGGCGAATGTACGGACTTCCGCACACAGGGCACAGCCGAGGATTGCGCACCGTATAACCGCAATAATGACAGGTAAGAAAATTTTTATGTTTATGATATGTCATCGCTACACTGCAATGCTTACATTTCACCACATAGCCACAGTTTCGGCATGAAACAAAGGTCGAAAAGCCGCGTCGGTTTAAAAATAAAATCGTCTGTTTCTTTTGTTCCAGATTAGCAGCAATTTCTGTCTTCATTCTTTTACTGAAAACAGAACGATTTCCTTCTGCCAATTCTCTCCGCATATCAACAATCTCTGTCTTCGGCATCTGCATATGATTGGCCCTTCTCGACAAGGTAAGCAACCGATATTCGCCTTGCTGGGCGCGATAATAACTTTCCATACTCGGTGTTGCCGAGGCCAAAACAAGCGGTATATTATACTGTTTTGCACGAAACAGCGCAACCTCCCTTGCATGATATGCCGGAATGTTTTCCGCCTTATAGGAGGTTTCATGCTCTTCATCCATTACAATCAATCCAAGATTTTCAAGCGGCGCAAAAACCGCCGACCGCACACCAACCACTACATCCACCAGACCGTCACGAATACGTTTATATTCATCATAACGTTCACCGAAAGAAAGCCGAGAGTGTAAAATCGCCACACGACTGCCAAATCTTCCGACAAAACGTTCCACCGTCTGAGGTGTTAATGAAATTTCCGGTACCAATACAATTGCACTTTTTTCGCAAGCAATTACTTTTTCTATACATTGTAAAAAAACCTCTGTTTTGCCACTCCCGGTAACCCCATGCAGCAAAAAAGTTTGCTGATTTTTTCCTCGAAACGCTTCTGCGACGGCATCTACCGCTTGGTTTTGCTCTTTTGACAAGGTCAATGGTTTTGTTCTTTCTATTTTCTCAAAATCCACAGGTTTACGAAAAACTTCCATCTCCTGCGATTTAATAATGCCTTTTTGCTCCAAAGCCCGTATAGTGCTTTGACTTGCTCCGCAAATCAGACGAATATCTGCGTTCGCCACAAAATCATTTTGCAGCAGCAATTCAATAATTTTCGCCTGCCTCGGTGCTCTTTTCCGGACCATCTCCAGTGTCAGCAACGCCTCATCATTCGGTATAGCAAGCACAGAACCAACAATAACCTTATCGTTTGTACGCTCACGGCGCACACCGATTCCGGGCGGTGTAATCGCTTTAATAGCCGCCGCCAAGGTACAAAAACAACTTTCCTGCAAAAAGCGGCAAACTGCCAGCATCTTTTCGTCAAACATCGGAAGCGGGGATAGCACCGCATAGATCTCCTTCAGCTTATCATAATCCGTTTCCTCTGGAAGCTCAACTACATAACCTTCTATCACGCTGTCTCCCGCCCCAAACGGTACGCTGACTAATGAGCCGATAGAAATCTGCTCTGTCATCTGCTCCGGAACCAAGTAATGATATACTTTATCTACATTACGTACCATGCGGTTAATCACCACACCCGCAATCCGTCCTACAGCCATGATTTCACCCGATCCAGCAGCCGCATGGCAACGCAAAATTTACTCATATTTGGCAGGGCTTCCTCCGTACCATCCGCACACAGCAGCGTAACGGTGTTCGTATCCGTTCCAAAGCCGGCATTTTTTTCCGTCAGACTGTTTGCCGCAATCATATTGAGATTTTTCTTTTTCAGTTTTTCTTTGGCGTTTTGCAATAAATTCTGCGTTTCCATGCAAAAACCAACTAATATTTGCCCCTGCGGTTTATGTTCCCCCAAATATGCCAAAATATCTGGATTTTGTTCCAACTCGATAAATGGATGTGTTTCTTTCTTTTTCATTTTATGTTCCGCAGCCTGTTTGGGTCGAAAATCCGCCACTGCCGCAGCCTTCACAATAACATCCATGTCTTTCTGACGGTTTGTGACGGTTTCAAACATCTCACGCGCACTCTGTACCTGTACACATTCGACACCAATCGGCAACGGTACGCTTACACTCCCTGCTATCAACGTAACGTCTGCTCCCCGACACCGCGCTGCACGGGCGATCTCAATCCCCATTTTTCCGCTGGAATGATTTGTAAGAAAGCGAACCGGATCCAATGCCTCAACCGTTGCCCCTGCAGTAACCAAAAGCTTTTTCCCTGATAAATCCTTTATGGTAACTGCATCCAGCACCGCTTCCAACATAGTTTCCGTTGAAACTAGTTTTCCTTTTCCGACCGCGCCGCAGGCAAGTCGTCCGGAATCAGGCTCCAAAAGCATAACCCCGCGTTCTGAAAGTGTTCTCATATTCCCCTGAACTGCAGCGTTTTCATACATGGCAGTGTTCATTGCCGGTGCTAGGACAATCGGCTTCTGCACCGCCATAGCAACTGTTGTGAGCATATCATCCGCAATCCCGTTTGCCAGTTTACCAATGACATTTGCCGTAGCCGGCGCAATCAGCATCACATCTGCCCACTGGGCCAAGGAAATGTGCCGAATTTCCCATGCAACAGGTTCTGCAAACATATCGCAGGCTACAGGATTCTGTGACATACTCTGAAAAGTCAGCGGCGTGACAAATTCCGTTGCCGCCTTGGTCATCACAACTTTAACCTGTGCCCCAAGTTTTATCAGTCTGCTAATAACATCCGGTATTTTATAAGCCGCAATACCGCCGCAAACACCAATCAGTATATGCTTTCCCTCTAAAATTTTATCAGCTGTCATTCGCCCCATTCCTCCTCACACCGACCAGTAATTTTTCTCACTACACTGTCAATTGCATCAAAGCTATATCCACGTGCGGCCAAATATCGTTTTGTTTTTGCAATGTTTTCATAACTAAAATTTTGCCCGAGTTTTTTTTCTGCAAGCGACTGCAAAACAGTCTTCTCCGCTTCTTCAAAATCAAATTCTTCTAAAACCCTCTCCGCAACTTCCTTTGCAATTCCTTTTTCACGCAATGTATTGCAAATCCGATACTTCCCGTGACCCTTCAGATATATGCTGTCATGAATCATTCTTCTGGCATATTCCTCATCATCCAAAAGCTTATATTGCTGCAAAAAATTTACTGTTTGCTCAATTGCCCATTCATCAAATTCCTTTTCACGCATTTTGCGAACCAGCCCTGCCGTAGTATAACTGCGTGCAGCAGTCAACTTCATACCATAATTTTTAGTGCTTGTTAAAAGTACCGTTTCGCGAATAAATGCTACTCGCTCCGCATCGAGTTCCTGTCCCTCGCACAATTTCAAACGGTATAAATCAAAATCGTCAATACCAAAGGCAAAAATATCGTCTAAATATACCGAACTGCGGCTTTTATTTTTTTTCTGCCGTTCAATTTTTGTAATTTTCATAATAACCCTTCCGAAAGGCAAACAAGCAGGCGCACCAATAGAGGCATGCCTGCTTTATATTTTATTCGCCGATTTAGTCTTCTGTTTTATCCTTATAAACACCAAGCGGATAATACGGAATCATATTTTCTCTCAGCCAATCCAACGCTTCTACCGGAGATTTTCCCCAGTTGGTTGGGCAGGAGGATAAAACCTCAATCATCGAAAAGCCCTTTCCGTCCAGCTGTGTCTGAAATGCTTTTTTAATAGCTTTTTTCGCCGCATTAACGTTTTTCACGCAATCCACAGAAACACGCTCAATATAAGCCGCACCGTCCGTTTTAGAAAGCATCTCGCTCATACGAATCGGATAACCCTGTGTTTTCGGATCACGTCCGTAAGGTGAGGTTTGTGTAACCTGACCGGGCAGACTGGTCGGAGCCATCTGACCGCCGGTCATGCCGTAAATGGCATTATTAATAAAGATAACAGTAATATTTTCACCGCGCATTGCCGCGTGAACTGTCTCGGCAGTACCGATAGATGCCAAATCCCCATCACCTTGGTAGGTGAAAACCACTCTGTCAGGCAACACGCGCTTAATACCGGTAGCAACTGCCGGAGCACGTCCGTGAGCCGCCTGTTGCATGTCACATTTCCAATAATCATACGCAAACACGGAACAACCAACCGGTGCAACACCGATTGCCTTGCCCTCTATCTCCAGCTCATCCAAAGTTTCTGCCACCAGACGATGCACGATACCGTGCGTACAGCCGGGACAATAGTGCAGATTAACATCACAGAGGGCGTTTGGTTTTTTAAATACCTGTTCCATTATCTGTCACCTCCCGTAATTTTCAAAACAGCATCAATAATCTCGTTCGGATACGGAATGTTTCCGCCCGTACGTCCGTAAAAATGAACAGGAACCTTGCCTTCTACAGCAAGTTTAACATCGTCAACCATCTGGCCCATGCTCATTTCCACGCTCAAAATTGCCGACACCTTATCCGCATATTTCTGATAAATCTTTTCCGGGAACGGCCACAGTGTAATCGGGCGAACCAAACCGGCCTTAATGCCCTGTTTGCGCAGCTCCGCAATCGCATTTTTCGCAATACGCGCAGTGGAACCATACGCAGTAATCATGAAGTCGGCATCGTCCATTAAATATTCTTCTGCCATTGCCTCATGCTCTTTAATATAATCATATCTCTTATAACGCTCACGAACACAAGCCTCCAAATCGTCCGGATTCATAATAAGAGAATTAATAATATTATGCTCTCTTTTCATTTCCGTACCCGTTGTTGCCCAAGTTTTTTCAGGCAGCTTACGGCGCTCGCCAAGATCAAATTCAACCGGTTCCATCATCTGTCCCAGCATACCGTCACCGATAATCATAACCGGCATACGGTATAAGTCTGCCAAATCAAATGCGTCAGCCGTCAGGTGAATAATCTCCTGCACAGAACTCGGCGCCAGTACAATCATCTGGTAATCGCCATGACCATGACCCTTTGTTGCCTGAAAATAATCAGACTGTGCCGGCTGAATACCACCCAATCCCGGACCCGCGCGGACAATGTTTACCACAACACAGGGCAAATCACAGCCTGCAATATAAGAAAGCGCCTCCGCTTTTAAGCTGATACCGGGGCTGGAGGAGGAAGTCAGCGCACGTGCGCCTGCCCCCGCTGCTCCAAATACCATATTTGCAGCCGCTAATTCACTTTCTGCCTGTAAAAATACGCCGCCGATTTTCGGCATACGCTTCGCCATATATGCGGCAATTTCTGTCTGCGGCGTAATAGGATAACCAAAATAATGCCGGCAGCCGGAAAGAATGGCTGCTTCTGCCAGCGCTTCATTTCCTTTTACCAATACTTTTTCCGCCATTTATTACAACTTCCTTTCCATTCAGATTGTCAAACTTTACCGAAATACCTCAATGACGCAGTCAGGGCACATAGTTGCACACATAGCGCAGCCCAGACATTTGTCCATTTCCAAAACCTCAACAGGACGAAAGCCCTTTGCGTTCATTCGCTCCTTTGCCACCACAATAATTTTTTTGGGGCAGGCGGTCATGCACAAATAGCAGCCTTTACATTTTTCTTCATCAAATACAACCTTTGCCATTTATAACACCTCCAAAACATAAGCTTAACAAAATCCTAAATCCAAATATCTTTCTAACGGAAACAACTTTTCCTGATACTTACTATCTATATTCTCTAAAGCCTCGGGCAAACCCGAAATATAACTTACAGGAACTCCGCACAGCGCCGCTGCCTCTTCCG
Organism: uncultured Clostridia bacterium; assembly: GCA_934438075.1. GTDB lineage: Bacteria > Bacillota > Clostridia > UBA1381 > UBA9506 > RGIG1666. The sequence goes on from CAKSBF010000006.1 coordinate 47,278, forward strand.
CAACCCTCTGACCTCTCAGAATATCCTCCGCCGTAGTCAAATGCTGTAAATTAGAATTATTTACGAGTCCTGTTACAGAAAGCCGGCTCGCCGCTTCAACCTCCGCCAACACTTCACAAACCGACTGCGCATCCTTCGTCAGCGGACGAAAGCTGTTTACGACGAACAGCATTTCGTAACCTTCCTCCTCGAACTGCTGATGAAATCTCCCTAAAACCACTGCACCGTCTTCGTCTCCGCCGACATCCAAAACCACCTCGGAGGATTGGTCGTCAAACAAAGATGCGATATTCGCCGGCAGCGCCGGAATATCCACATTGCTGCCTGCATAAGGCGAAGCCAAAACAGAAATACCTTTTTGCTTTAACAGTTCTTTTGCATCATTGGTTCTAAAATAAGGGTTGACAATATCTAAATCGGCAATTGTAACCTTTGCTCCCTTTTCCTTGAGTTTAACAGCATAATTTAAAGCGAACTCGGTTTTACCGCTACCATAATGCCCTACAATAATATGAATTCTTTTTCCCATTCATTCACCGCTTTTCTACCTTCTACAATGAATTTATCCATACATCATTCTAAGTATATCACATTATATCAGTTCTGTACAGTACTATTTTGCATTTTACAGCAATTACCGCCAAAAACGAACATTTTTTCACAGCAAAAAACAGACGGATTATTCCGTCTGTTCCGATCGTTGAAAAAGTAAATCTACTGGACAATTTCAACCATAACTTTTTTGTTTTCATGGTTTGCAGCCGCTTTCATCACCGTGCGGATGGATTTTGCAATTCTTCCCTGCTTACCAATCACCTTGCCCATATCGCCGTCAGCTACACGAAGCTCCAAAAGGATGGAATGTTCATTCTCCTTTTCCGTTACCGCTACTGCATCCGGCTCGTCAACCAAGGCTTTCGCAATTACTTCGAGTAATTCTTTCACAGTACATACCTCCTCACGCGAAACTTATCAGTCGATAATTCCGCTTTTCTTCAGCAGGCCTTTTACCGTATCTGTCGGCTGTGCACCGTTTCCAAGCCACTTTTTAGCTTTTTCCGCATCAATTTTGATGTCAGACGGCTTTGTCAGCGGATTATAGGTTCCGATTTCCTCGATAAATCTTCCATCTCTCGGATATCTGGAATCAGCAACAACCACTCTGTAAAAAGGAGCTTTCTTTGCGCCCATTCTTCTCAATCTGATTTTAACTGCCACTATGTTTCACCTCCTGTATGTTCACAGCGCTCCATAAATATATGGCACTGTCATTCATGATAGCAAATTCATATAAATAAGCCTTTCGGCTCTATTTAACTCAATTATTTTTTCTTCTTTTTCTTTCCGATTTTTTTCATGTGTCGTGCAAACCGACCGCCGGTCAATTGTTTCATCATTTGCTGCATCTGTTCAAACTGTTTTAGCAGGTTATTCACCGCGTTAACATCATTACCGCTGCCCGCCGCAATTCTGCGTTTACGGCTTGCATTAATGATAGACGGGTCACTGCGTTCTTTCTCCGTCATAGAAGTAATAATCGCTTCAATACGAAGCAAACGCTTATCGTCTAAGTCAACATTTTCCAGCATTTTAGCATTGACACCCGGCAACATGGTGACCAACTGTGAAAGCGGACCCATTTTTTTCATCTGTTGCATTTGTGCCAGAAAGTCATTCAAATCAAACTGATTGCGTTTTATTTTTTCCTCCAACGCCGCCGCCGATTTTGCATCAATCGCCTGCTCTGCCTTTTCAATCAGCGAAAGCACATCTCCGCTGCCCAAAATACGCGAAGCCATCCGTGCAGGATGAAATTCTTCCAAATCAGAAAGCTTTTCGCCGGTACCTGCAAATTTAATCGGCTTACCGGTCACCGCTTTTACAGACAGCGCCGCACCGCCGCGCGTGTCGCCGTCAAGTTTTGTCATCACAACACCTGTAATCTCCAGGCGGTTATTAAACGTTTCCGCAACGTTCACGGCATCCTGCCCCGTCATGGCGTCAATCACCAACAAAATTTCTTCCGGGTGAACTGCCGTCTTGACATCCTCCAGTTCCTGCATCAGATCATCATCTATATGCAGACGACCCGCGGTATCAATAATCACAAAATCATTACCGTGCGCCTTAGCATGCTCCACCGCACGCGTTGCAATCTCCACTGCCGAAACCTCTGTCCCCAGCTGAAAAACAGGAACATCAATCTGTTTTCCTACTACCTCCAGCTGCTTGATTGCTGCAGGACGGTAAATATCACACGCAACCAGAAGCGGACGCTTATTATGTTTTTTCCGCATATATCCGGCAAGCTTAGCACAAAAAGTTGTCTTACCGGCGCCCTGAAGACCAGCCATCATAACTACGGTAGGCGAACCTTTACCAAATTCCAGCCTGCTGTTTTCGCCGCCCATTAAAAGAGTCAATTCATCATTTACAATCTTAACTATCTGCTGTCCCGGTGTAAGACTTTCCAATACATCCGCGCCCACCGCACGCTCCGACACCTTTGCGACAAAATCTTTTACTACACGGAAGTTAACATCTGCTTCCAAAAGGGCAAGTTTAATCTCCCTCATTGACTCCTTAATGTCTTTTTCCGTGACCACGCCCTTGCCGCGCAGCTTTTTAAAAGCCTGAGTCAGTTTTTCCGATAAATTTTCAAAAGCCACGACAATGCGCCTCCCTCAAGTAAAATTTACAGCTCCGCACGAATCTTAGCCAGACGCTCTGACAGTTCCTTCATCGCAACTGCCAGTTTATGCGAATGTACATACATATTTTCATACTGCCGCATTGATTCTAAAAGTGCTGTTGAATCGTCCAGTCTTTCGCCGATTTTCATAAAACGTTTTACCAGACCGAGCTTCTCTTCCAACTCATACAGCTGTTTTTCACCGCGCTTAATGTTATCGCGCACACCCTGGCGGCTGATTCCAAGCGGTTCGGCAATCTCGGCAAGTGATAAATCTTCATTATAATAAAGCTCTATCGCTTCGGCCTGCTTTTCCGTCAGCATGTCCCCGTAAAAATCATATAACATCGCCACGGTCATATCTTTGCTCACGAAAATCACCCCGTCTGTCCGTTTCGGTGTAAAGGCATATGCCTGAACACCTATACTATTGTAAACGATTTTCAAAGAAATGTCAAGCCTTTTTTACATTTTATTTTTATTTCATACAAAAAGAACTTCAGCAAAATGGTTATGCTTTGCTGAAGCTCTCTTCTTTAATCCATTTGTATTAAAAAGTCAAATTTAACCTCACCGCTTTTAAGTGTATACTTTTCCCGTAGCGGTCCACCGCAGCTTGCCGACCCTATGCCGCTGTCCTTATAATCAATGCGTACCAACATATTTTCCGACTGCACAAGCTCATCCGTATGCATTGCTTTTGTCAGCATTTCCGCACTGTAACGTGAAACATTACACTCAAATGCCTTGTCGCTTGCAAAATGCATGCCGTCCAGCCACAGTCTTGTGATACGGTTATGATTACCATGCTCCTGTGGCATAACGTACGGAACATATTCCGCCTCCGCTGTGCTGTGATACAACCCTACCGGTGCATGCTGGCACAAGTCTGCATAACATTCACCCGGGCCGCCGCCATAATAGGAAAATTCCGTGTTTTCTGCCGAAAGCGCAAAGGTAAATCCCAAACGCTGCACATAGTCAACACCTTCGCGAATCTTACCGAAAAGCTCCACGCGTATGCCGTCCTTTACAAACGTATATGTACAAGTAAAATGGAATAACGGCGGTACAGAAAACGCCGCCAGACTCCCCTCCACCACGATTTTATCTTCTCTGCACTCACAACTGTATACCTTTGTTGTCATGCAATTATTATGACAGGAATAAGAACGCGGCTCCTTTTCCAGCACGCCGAGCAAATGTTTCATTCTCCGTTCGTTGTCAATCGGCGCACGCCACACATCCAAAACAACAGGTGCTTTCAGCAATCCGTTCATTTGCCGCAGACAGCCGTGCAGCGTATCAAAGAGATAGATATTGTTTCCCTCACGTACTTCCACCACAGTATGACTCCTTTGGGTCATCATAACCTGCGCTGCCTCTGTTACAATCGGCTGAATCACTGTTGGCAATTTGTGTTGTCTCTCTGCCAGCACTTCATCGCCCTTATGCATGCTGACAAACAGATAAGCACCGTATTTGCAACTTGCAGGAATTGCAAAGTCCAAATCTACGCTTACGGTTGTGTGCGGTGCCGCGTCTATCCAACGAACCACACGTTCTGTCTCTTCCCCGTCACAAACAACGCGGAAACAAAAACTAAAATGATCCAAATTAAAAAAATCGTAGCGGTTAGTAATGAAAACCTTACCATCACGATATTCGGAATCAAAACCGGCATAAACCTCTTTCACAGCAAGGCTCCCTGCCTTCAGTTCCCTGTCCGCAGAAACCAGACCGTCACAGCAGAAATTCATATCATGAAATTTTTCTCCAAAGTCTCCGCCGTAGCGCATCGCACCATTCTTCCATACCGCGTGATCACACCATTCCCAAATACAGCCGCCGATAAAATTGTCTGTCCGATAAATTTTTTCCCAGTAATCTCCCACATCACCGGGACCGTTGCCCATTGCATGGGAATATTCGCAAAGGAAAAACGGACGTTTGCCCTCAAACTCCTCCAGCCGCTCTACATTTGCATACATGCGGCTGATCACATCTACGACCTCTGGCGGATCCTCCATCTGTTCTGCCCGTTCATAATGAATCAATCTTGAAGAATCCACGCTGCGAAGATATTGGCTCATTGCAATATGATTAACGCCAAAACCGCTCTCATTTCCAAGCGACCACATGATAACGGAAGCATGATTCTTATCACGCTCATACATACGCTTTGCACGTTCCAAAAAGGCCTTTTCCCATTTAGGATTGCAACAAAGCCAGCTTTCGTCATGAATATCGGTATTATATCTGATATCTTTCTTATCATTCCCGACATTTAGCAGAATCTGCCCGTGCGTTTCAATATCCGCTTCGTCCACCACATAAAAACCATATCGGTCACAAAGCTCCAACATATGCGGATGCGGAGGATAATGTGAAAAGCGAATACAGTTAATGTTCAGTTTCTTCATCAGTACAATATCACGTTCAAAATTCTCCACGTGGTGACCGGTGTGCGGATTGGTTTCATGATAATTGATGCCGCGCAGCTTGACAAGCCTTTCGTTAATCAAAAGCTCGCCTTTGTCCGAAACGGCAATATCGCGCATCCCAACCGTAAACGGAATATATTCGTCCCCATTTTCAACAATTAGCGTATATACATTCGGCGTTTCCGCTGTCCAAAGCTTATCGGGGCAGTCTGTCTTTTCCGTCCCGAAATAAATTTCATATGCTTCGGCATCAACGGAAATATGCTTGCTGTCCGCAGTAATGCGAAAGTCTCTCTGAGCATTTTTTCCGCGTGATAGCAGATAAACATCACGAAAAATGCCCGACATGCGAATCATATCCTGATCTTCCAGATAACTTCCGTCGCACCATTTCAGTACCTTAACCGTCAGTGTGTTTTCCCCCTGTTTTACATATGGCTGCAAATTAAATTCCGCCTGCATATGGGAACCCTGACTATAGCCGACATAGCTCTCATTGACATACAAAAAGAAGCAGGAATCTACCCCTTCAAACACAATATTGGTTTCACGCTCTGCCCATTCTTCCGAAAGTTCAAAACTGCGGCGATATACGCCCATAGGATTATCCGCCGGAACATAGGGAGGATCAAACGGAATCGGATACATGACGTTCGTATACTGCAAATAATCATAGCCGTGCATCTGCCAGCAGGACGGTACAGGCATATCCGTCCACTCCGTCCCTTCCTCCGCCGCATAGCTCTCATAATAGCGAAACTGCCATGTTCCGTTCAAATTTTTATAATATGCCGAGGCTTCTTTTTTTCCGGCCAGCGCCTTTTCTTTTGTATCATAAGGGATATACCAAGCGCGCGGTGCCATTCGATTTTCCTGTAACACTGATTCATTTTCAAAAATATTCATTGCGTTCTCCTTTCCTCTCTGCTTTCAGACTCAAAATAATTGTAGCAGATAAAAAGAAAGGAATACAGAGATGTTTTTGCGCAATTTCTGGTACAAAATTGCTTTTTTAATTCTATTATATTCAATTTAGCTTGATTTTCTGGTATAAATATGTTATTCTTGCAGTAATACTGTACATATTCCGGAGGGAACACTTATGATTTCCATTTACAAATCAGATACCAACCGGCTTACAACCGCCGCTGCACCGTTTTACGCCGCCGAATGCGGCATTTCGGTAATCAACAAAAGTGACTATTTTTTTGTCCGCCCCCAAGGCCGGACGGATTACCATTTAATTTATTTTACACAGGGCAAGGGCGAGATCTTAACCGCAAACGGGTATGTCCCACTCAAAGCAGGCGGCTTTATTCTTTTGCCGCCGCGCCAAAGACATGGTTACCGCATATATCATAAAGATAACGCTGTTTATTATTGGATTCACTTTGACGGGCTGTGTGCAGATAAAATTATAAATGATTTTCACTTGCCATATAACACTGCTTTACATGCCGGTATATCATCTGAGATTATACAATTATTTGAAAATATTATCTCTGAAATGCAAATACAGCAAAATGCCCATGCCGAAATTTGCAGTGCATATCTTCTGCATATGATTGCGCTTTTTTCAAGAAAATATAATACACCGCACACAGAACACTCGATAGAAACCGCCGCCCGTTTGATTCGCACAAATCTGCAAAATAATATTACCTCCGCAGAGCTTGCGGAAGCATGCGGCTACAGCGAATATCACTTTATACGTCTCTTTAAGCAGGTCTTTGGAACAACCCCTTCTGCATACCGCAACCGTCTGCGCATTGAAAATGCCTGTGCACTGATAGCAAATTCCCCATATTCTTTCGCAGAAATTTCAGAAACATTGGGATTTTGCGACCCGTCCCATTTTACAAAAATTTTCAAAAAATTTAAAGGGTGTTCACCGCAAAGCTACCGGAAAAGCCTTCCATAAGCCCTCGCAAACACCCTTTTACAGCAAATATAAATAAATTTGAAAATTACCGATCCAATTTTTCGTGCGATGCCGCCACAACCATTTTAGCTGCGCTCTGCTTTTCTATTGCACTTGCCGTCCCTTTTCTCAAATATGCTAAATATTCGATATTGCCCTCCGGTCCCTTTACGGGCGAAAAGTCAAGACCCATTACACCAAAACCAATTTCCTCCGCTATGCCGCATACACGGCGGACCACCTCTTCGTGCACAGCCGGGTCACGGACAACACCTTTTTTCCCAACTTTTTCCTTACCCGCTTCAAACTGCGGTTTAATTAACGCCACCGCTTCCCCTTCTTCCCGCAGAAGCGAAAATACCACAGGAAGCACCAACCCCAGGGAAATAAACGCTACATCAATGGAAATAAAATCAAGTGCTTCACTAATCTGCTCCGCTGTAACATGCCGGATATTGGTGCGCTCCATATTCACTACGCGCTCATCCGTGCGCAGATTCCACGCAAGCTGCCCATAGCCCACATCCACCGCATAGACCCTTTGTGCCCCGTTTTGCAGCATGCAATCTGTAAAGCCGCCTGTGGAGGCTCCGACATCCATACATACTGCGCCATCTAAAGCAATCGGAAAAGACTGCATCGCCTTTTCAAGCTTTAAACCGCCGCGGCTTACATAACGCAGCGTACTGCCCCGCACCTCAACCTTCTGTCCGGGCGCGACCGTCATGCCGGCCTTGTCACATTTCTGCTCATCCACGAATACAATTCCCGACATAATAATCGCCTTTGCTTTTTCCCTGCTCGGCGCTAGACCGTGTTCTGTCAAATATACATCCAGACGTACTTTTTCCGTCAAACATGCTCTCCCCTTTATTTTTGCTTTTGTTCTTTTATCGCAAAGTCGCACATTGGCGCCAGCGGACACTCCCCGCAGCGAGGACGTCTTGCAACGCACAAATTACGCCCGTGTTCTACCATTTGATGGCAAAAAGTCGAAGAATAATCCGGCGGCAAAATCTTTACCAAATCCTTTTCAATCTTTGCAGGATCGGTATTTTTTGTCAAGCCCAGCAAATATGTAATGCGTTTGCAGTGCGTATCCACTACCACAGCCGGCTTACCAAACACATCTCCCAAAACCAGATTGGCAATTTTTCTGCCAACCCCCGGCAGCCGAAGCAAATCCTCCATATTATCCGGCACTTCGCCGCCATATTCTGCACACAAAACCTGTCCGCACTTTTTTAAATTTTTTGCTTTATTATGATAAAATCCCGTAGAGCGGACTAATTCCTCCAGCTCGCTGACATCTGCCGCCGCAAAGGCCGCTGCATCAGGAAAACGTGCAAACAGTGCCGGCGTCACCATGTTAACCCGTGCGTCAGTGCATTGTGCGGCAAGCTGTGCCGCAACTACCAGCCGAAACGGATCCTGATAATCTAGCGTGCACGGCGCTTCACCATACAATTTTCCAAGCTTTTCGCGGTAAAATTCTACTTTTTGTTTTTTGGTCATGCTGCGCCTCCCACTATTCTAAAATCTGCCGCATTTCGTAGCTGACCTCTTCACCGTTTACCGTTACCTGTACATACTTCACATAAGAAATATTATTTGCCGGCGGTTTTAAACCAATGCTCGGAAATACTCCTGCCGTACCAATGTAACGAACTCCGTTTTCCATATAGTTTTCATTTTTATATCCGCCGTAAAATACATACACATTTTTTCCCGCCGATGCCGCCTGCTCTACAATTTTGTGAAACTCATTCACTTCTGTCTCATTGCTTGATATGTTCCCCTTTTGCAGGAAAATAAATGCATTACCGCCAGCCAAGGTATTCATATCATAACGGAATTTTGACCATTGTGCAAAATCTCCGCTGCTGATAGTCCCTCCCGAATTATCCAGCGTGATAAAGGTGCTGTTGCCATGGGTAAACTTCTGATAAGACTGTGCCGTAAAATAATTACCCGCAAGATTGCCAAGCGTTGACGCATCCGTTTCACCGCCGACAAATGCATGCAAAGAGCCATTTTCACTCATCTCCGTTGTTGCACGGTTCATAATAAACAAATCAAACAGCTTGGCAGGCGTTCTGGTATTGCCAAACACCGTAAAGCAAAAACCGCCGTCTGTCAGTTCCGCACTTTTATTCTGTGGGTCTGCAATTTGCTTATTTTCAGGAATACTGATTGTCTCCGCGCCGTCAACCATCAACGCCATATTCGCACTGACCGCTCCAAAATTTGCAGTAATCACCGTAGCTCCGCTGCTCTTTGCTGTAACGCGGTTGCCATTTTGGTCTGCAATCGGGTTTGCAATTACCAAATCAGTATCCTTCGGATATATTTCAGCCTTTCTGCCGTTCGAATCCCAGCCGCACAGCCACAGCATTGTCGTTTCGCCGGTACCTATTTTCACCTTTTCATTCGTAAATTTCATACGGTTCGGCGCATCCAGTACATTTAGAGCAAGCGTTGCCGAAAAATCACCGTATACAGCCTTAATGAACACGTTCCCCGTTTCGGTCGGATAATACATATCTCCCTGCATGCTTCCGTTTCCTTCCGCAACACTCCATTGAATATTCTCCGTGTTAAGTTCTACCTTCTGCCCATATTTATCATAGCCCTCAAGCCATACCCAACGCGATGTATTACGAAATACATTAGTATCATCCGTCTTTATTTCAATCCTTGCAAGATCAGAAAGAGGAGTGTCCGCAATAATTCCTATAGAGTTGGTTACTGCACGTCTGCTCCCATCTGAAGGCTTATTTGCCGCCTGCTGCACTCCATCCTTTTTCACTGCCATTAATGTAGAACCGCCGCCATCCAGGTTTAATGCGCTGTAACAACCCAGATCCCTCATCAACTGCCCAAGCTGTGTCTGTGTCATGCCTTTGGCGTCACCTCTTCTGCCATCTACAGCAACCAAGGTAATAATTTTTCCGGTTTCATCGATTCCGACAGCACTGCGTGGATTGTATCCCGAAATATTGTGCGAAAATTTAGAGGGTACAACACCTTCTGCTAAAATAATGGCACCGCCGCCGACCGCTGTCTCTATCTTTTGGTAGTCCGGTGTGGTCACAACATCAATTGTAACTTTGTCTCCTACCTGAAGATTATCATCAATGAAAGTATTTTTTGTAAGATTGGAAGTCAATATGCAGCCGCCCTGCGGAATATCTGCGGGCTCGCTGTCCCAGCGTTTATCCGTCACGACCCCTTCCGCATTGACCACAATTTCCTGCACAGCGCCATATGCACCCAAAGATTTACTATTCCATGCATCGGTATACATGACAAGACCATTCATATCATCATATTTGTTCAGCGCAGAAACCTTCTCACTCACACCATTCGGTGCTGTAACGGTGATATCAAACGAGAAATTATTTAAGTACAGTGCACCGTCTTCCTTAAGCTGATACAGCACATTCATTGCCTCTGCCGTTGCGGAAGTGGATTTTAATTCACCATCTGAAATTTCCATTCCAACCGGTGAACCACGTCCTGCCGCACCACGCTTTGCCGCAAAGAAATCAGCATTAATCGCCGCTACTGCATCATTTGCCTGCGCCGAAGTCAACGTATCTTGTAAAAATGATACACCCCGTGCGTCGCGCAACACTTTAAATTTCAAATGTTCCTCGTTTAAATCCGCGCGCACCACATGGATATCCTGCCACCCGGCATCATCCAACCGTTTTATGTGCTGATAGGTCACACCCTTCACCAGTGTGCTTTCCTCTGTAGTCTCTTCAAGATAGACCTCTGCAGAAATCATCGGCAGCGATCCAATCAACAACACACCTACTGCCAAAATTGATATTATTTGCTTCCATTTCTTCATTTGTTTCTCCTTAGACTATTTCCTGTTTACAATCTTTTTTAAATATTCCATAAATTCGGCAGAAAGGTCATCCCTTCTCAAGGCATATTCTACCGTTGCTTCTAAAAATCCCATTTTATTGCCGACGTCATATCTGCGTCCGATAAAGTCATAAGCATACATTGCCTGTTCCTTTGCCAGTGTTTTCAGCGCATCTGTCAGCTGAATTTCCCCACCGGCACCGGGTTTGGTCTTTTCCAGATGAGCAAATATTTCAGGCGTTATGATATATCTGCCCAAAACCGCCACATTAGTCGGCGCTTCCTCTCTCTTAGGTTTTTCCACCATGTCATTTACACGCCACATACGCTCTGCAACCTGACTGCCGGAAACAATGCCATACTTACTAACCTCACTTTCCGGTACTGTCTGAACACCTAAAATGCTTGCATTGTACTCTTCAAATTTTTCTATCATCTGTGCCAGACACGGTTTTTCCGCATACACCACGTCATCTCCCAAAAGCACCGCAAATGGTTCGCCTGCCGCAAAGGATTTTGCACATAAAATTGCATGTCCCAAACCTTTCGCTTCTGCCTGGCGCACATATTGAATATTCATCATGGAACGAATGGCGGTGAGTTCTTCCAGCTGCGCAATTTTCCCGCTCTTCTCCAATTCATTTTCCAATTCATATGACTTGTCAAAATGATCCTCAATCGCCTTTTTTGTGCGGCTGGTGATAATCAGCAAATCTGTAATCCCCGCTGCCGCCGCCTCCTCTATGATATACTGAATGGTCGGCTTGTCCACAATCGGAAGCATTTCCTTCGGAACAGCCTTTGTTGCAGGCAAAAACCGGGTTCCCAACCCTGCCGCCGGTATCACCGCTTTTGTAATCTTTGTCATAATTCTCCCTCCGTCAATAAAAATAATTTATTTTCTTTCCCAACCGTCAATGCCCGAACGAACCAAGGCCGTAAATGCCCGGTCTTTCAAGCCATGATTTTCCGTGTCCAAGCGATTAATTACTTCTTTTACATATGCCCTTTTGCTGTTTCCATCCGCCGGACAACTGTTTTCCACAATCGGCAGATCCGCATCATACGCATATTTTTTAATTGCTCTTTCCCGAACATAAATTAACGGGCGAAGCACCGTAATCTCCGATCGGGTTAAATAAGTCACCGGGGAAAAGCAGCCGATTTGCCCCTCAAAAAACAAACTTAGAAAAAAGGTTTCCACTACATCATCATAATGATGTCCCAGCACCACTTTATTGCAGCCGTTTGACTTTGCAATATTATTTAAAGCACCACGGCGCAAATTAGCACAAAGCGCACACGGATTCTTTTCCTGTCTGTAATCAAATACAATTTGGCGAATCCCTGTCTGTTCAATGACATACGGAACGTCAAGCTCTCTGCAAAAATCTGCTACCGGTGAAAAATTCATATCTTTCGCGCCCAAATCGAGAGTAATTGCCATAACTTCAAAAGGCTTTGGATAAAATCTCTGCAAATTTTTCATTGCCGCCAGCGCCAACAGCGAATCCTTACCGCCCGAGACACCGACCGCTATTTTGTCACCTGCTTCAATCATATGATAATCCTCTACTGCGCGGCGCACACGGCTCAGTATATGTTTCATAAACATTTCTCCTCTGTATGTAACACTCATTCTGCCGATTCTGTTTCATTATACAATAAACTGCACTAAATTTCAATGGATTCCTTCGAATTAACGATATTTTCCGTAAACCTTTACAAAAAGGACATAAAAAACACCGCGGTTATACCAACAACCGCGGTGTAAATATACGAAAATGTTTTAAAAAAACTATGAACATATCGAATAAAATCATTCCATAGTATATAAGAATTAAGTAACTAGCATCCGAACGTTTTTACAAAATGCTCCTTGTCTCCACAAAAATTTTTACCATCCACATATCTCAACAAATGCCTTCCAACCTTCATTTGCAAAAAAACGATGCTCTCCCTCTCCTACAACAAGTCTACATTTATCGCGATGGCCCGCCTTTGCATAGATTTTTTTTATGACATCAAATACCTCCCGTGTTCCTTCTATCGGAAAAATAGGGTCATTATTGCCCGCTATAACTATTAACGGACGTGGAACGATCAAGCAGGAAAGTTCCCCCATATCAAAATATTTTGAAATTTTCGGTATATAATTGCAAACGCAGTGTTCCATTGCACCAATTGATTTTTTATAAGCGCAAACACAGCAAGAGGGCATCACAACTTTAATTCTTTTGTCAACACAAGCGCTGTAATAGGTCGCTGTACCTCCACCGGAATTTCCCATACATGCAATCTTATTATGATCAATTTCCGGAAATGTTTCCAGCACATCAATTGCTCTTGAAACATCCCAAACCCGTTCTCCAATTATCGTTCTGCCAATTAAAAGCGCATTCATTGCAGGATGATGACAGGTTGTAAGTCCTTCCGTTCTATCGCTTTTTCTTTCACCGAACGCCCGCTGTTCCATACATAAAACGGCATATCCCTGGGCTAAAGCACTCATTCCAAAATTCTCGTCTACTGCAATCAATCTTTCATCCTCTTGTGAAGCGGCTCTTCCCATCGAAACATGCATGCCGGAAGAATGTCCCTGCAAGCAAATCACAACCGGACAAGGCTTAGGTACATCATGCGGAATAAGCAAATGGCACGGCACAGTAATAACTGCTTTATTATCAAATTTTTCGCTAATAAAACGAAAGCGCTTTTCCGTATATCCTTTGTGCTCTTTTTCCCATTCTATAAAAATTTCCGGTTCGGTATATTCCGGCATATCCCCCAACAACTCAGTCAGTTTCTCTCTGACTGCTTTTTGATACTCTTCGAAGGCACACGACTCGTCAAACGCCATAATCGGTTTTCTCTCCGCTAAGATGGCATCATGTATAATATCTGGTGAAAATAAACTCATTTTAATATCCCCTCTCATATTTAAAAATTTTAACAGGCTCCTTTAAACCGCCTCCGGCACTTCCATGTTCAAAGGGTAAAACCAAATCGTGGTATAGCCCCAGTTCCTCTTTTGTAAACTCTTTCATTCCTTCAGAGAATAAATATTGATTTGCTGCAGTATTTGAAACCCGAATCTCAAGAACATTTTTACCTTTAACCGCATCTGCGATAAACAAAAAAGGATATACAATACAAATTCCCAGCGATTCGTCATTCAGCCACGCTTCACATGAGTATTCAACTTCTCCAACATCAATAATAACAGACATCGCTTCCGACATATAGAAAGAAGCTCTGTAAACCACATCTCCTGAAAAATCTCGTCCGAATAACGTTTTAAAATCAAAACTGTTTGCTTTTATATAATTTTGCCCCGGAATCTGACAAGACACTTTTTTATTTTTCACTTCAAATTGTTTTACCGCTTTTACGTCGAAATCCGAAATCACAGTAAGTAATTCTTTATTACCCCTTTTTTCTACCTTCATTGGTTTATCACATGATACAAGGATTATTCCATCGCCGCATCTCAATTTGAACGTAACAAATCCATCTTGATACATCTCGGTATACTTTCCCGTCGTTATGTCCAATCGATATACATTTTGATTTTCGACAATTCTGAGAATTCCCTCAGATTCAGTCAGCCCTTCATTATAAATAAAATAGATAACGGAATCAAGTGTACGTGTTTTTCTCCCTCGTAAATTTTCGCATCCTTTTATAGCCAGAAACACACTTGCAGAGCAAATATCTGCCTTTTCTCTTAAAACGACCACCATCCCGCCGTTTTTCTTAAAAATATCAAGTCGTTGTTCAACTTCCTCTGATAAATCGCTCTGCAACGGTAAATACACGGTATCATATTCAACGTATCCGGCACATATCTTTCCTTCGCTCAACCTTTCTAAATCAGCATTTAAAATGAGATCGTCATCCGCAATGTCAAAATATACATTCGCATTTTCCAATAATTCTGCTGCCTCTGTAAACTCTTGTCCGTCCGAATCGGGGTTCATCCAAAAATTTCTGACGGGATAGTACAGCAGCACTTTAACTTCCGGCACGCCACAGCTCATAATGTAACAAAGTCGTGCAGCATATTGATTCCATTCTGCAATATCATATGCTCCCGGTCTTTCTTCAATAAAGTGCGGCCTTAACCCCCCAACGAGTTGACCGTCTTTACCTGATGGAATATTCATGACGTTTATTAAATTAATTCCTCGACATACTTGAAAATGCAAGACATAGCACATTTGAGAATATGTAAGGCCGCTCCCATAGGCAGAAAAGGACTCGCTCAAGGCATATCTGCTTCCTGTTTGGTGCGCGGCACTCGAAGCAAAACGTGGGAAACAGCGGTTTTCTCCTTCTGTTACATCTAATTGAATCTCTCGATACTGATAGGAATAACGATGGTAAGTTCCTGGGAAAATCTGCCTCCATATTACATCTATCCCCGGCACATCAAAACATCTTAGCAGCCGCATAATCTGCCCATGACTTCTCACACTGTCATATATATCATTATCCTTATCCAAATGGCCGGTAAATAAAATATTGTGTTCTTTGCACCACTGTTTTATTTGTAAAAAATAATTTTGCGCAAATAACTGACTCATAATATCAAAATATTGCTCCCGAACTTTTCCGCCATCTTCACCCGACAAAAGTAAGGGGAGGTGGTCCAACAAGTCATATCCAAATCGTTTTTTGAATTCATCTCGAAGAACGTCACTCCAACAAGGAAAGTCTATCGACGGTTCGTCAGTAAATATCATACGAACACCATACTGTGGCAAAGTGTTTAATTCGTTTGCATAGCTTTCGTGCACGAGAGAAAGAAATGCCCGTGTTGTCTGAAGATTTAGCAAATCCGGATAAATCTCATCCTCTTTCGTCCGAAATATTGTAATCTCCCCATTCACCTCAAACCGATATTTAGGGAATATGCGTGTATTCTCTAAAAAAACTGCCAACACACTTGCATCACATTCTAATATTTCCCCGGCATGCACCATTTGTTTTTCCCAAACTATTCTTTTTCTTACGAGCTGAGGATGATTCCGAACCAGCCGGCCATTCCCCCCACCGGACGGCCATCCATCTTCATCATATATCCAAGCATACATCTCTTTGCTTTTAGCGTATTGCAGCGCAAAACGATACAGCGCAAAATATGTTCCACTCAAATAATCCGGCTCCATTTGATTATTTAAAAAACGTTTTGAGCAGGGGATAATATAAAAAACCCTTATACCGCACCGATGCATATACTCAATTTGCTTTATAATGCGCTCCTCCGTTATTTCACTGTTCCAAATCCACGAATATACCGGAGAAAATTCTATTGGCGGAGAAAGTAATTTCCCCATCGAAAAATCAATTTCTTCTGTTCCGTACATTAACAGACTCCTTTCATAAATTTGGGGCATTCCACTTTACGTGAAACGCCCCAATTATTTATTGTAGCGCAGAAGGAAATGCAAGCGATTGTAAATAGTCTATTCCATTAATGACAAATGCCTTTGCTGTATAAAGTCTATCATACAATTCCTCATCCAGGTTGTCTATATCGATATCTGCAACGCACTCAACAGATTGATTTATTCCAACCGAATACGGCTCAATGCTAGCAGTGATCATGCTGCCTTTTTGATCATAAAGTGCCAGAATAACCACAAGTTTGATTTCCTTTTTCCCCTCATTGCGTACCAAACTTTTAGCTGTTAATATTCCCTCCGTAGGCATTTCAACCGGCACAGTTTTATCGCCGGCAATATCATTTACAAATGTCGCTTGTTTTATAAAAGTACGGTCTACATTATTTTTAATCTCAATATTATCCAGATAGAAACTTTTACTCTTATTTGTACCGATTTTGATTCTGCCAAAATTTGTTGCTGCCTGTGCGAATGTAAAATCTCCGTTTTTCATACCATCTGTGCATAACTGCGTCCCGTTGAGATAAATCCTGTAAAAAGGAACAGGGGCATCAAAATAGAAAACCATTTTAAGATTAGTCCATTCACCGGGTACATAAGAACCGGATAACTTTGTCGAATCCGATAAGCGGAGCACTCCGCCATTTGCCGATATAAATCCGCTCTGCAATTTGCCGGAACTATTATCACTGAAAACCGACAAATTAAGTGGTGTGTCATTCGTTGGTATGTAGCAGTCAACCGAAAGCTCTACAGTGCCACCTTGCGGTTTTTTTAGATAGCCATCAATATATTGGACAGAACTGCCTTCCGAAAGATCCGACACCTTTAAGACATTGGTTGTATTATGTCCAATTGCACCAGATAGGTCTCTGACTGTCATGGCTTCAGTGGAACTACCGGCTTTGCTCCCGGCTCTCCAGTCAAACGTAGAGGTGCCCCATGTATCCGGGTTGGAAAAAGACGTACCGGATGGTTTATCATCAAAATCATCAAATGTTCTATTCTCCGTACAAACCGTTTGGCTGGTCAGTTCTTCATAACCGGTTGTAGTAACTCTGCAACTTGCCTCCAATTGTCCGTCCACGGTAACAGCCTTGATGTCAGACACACCCGGCCCAACTGCCCTGATCGTTCCATCGGGTTCTACTGCTACTGCCATAGGATTGGAGCTGTACCACAAAACATTCTTCTCTGTCGCATCACCGGGCACAATATTAGGGATTAAGCTGTCCGATCCCCCAATCTCTAGACTTAAGCTCGAACGATCGAGAGACACGCCCGTTACATAAGTTTTCTCTATATTGTTGCATATCTGAATATTATCATAGCAGATCATTCCATTTACCCAGATTTTTGTGCGTGTTCCATGTACATTCTGTGCCGTAGAGTCAAAAAATGCAAAATCTGTTTTTCCCTCCTGCGTATGTAACAATTTTCCGTTTAAGTAAACTCTATAAAATCTTGTTGATGCATTAAAAAACAGTACTGTTTTCAAGTTAAACCATTCACCTACTGGCGGTTTCTCTATCAAATAAGCATCATTCGTGCCATCCTTGCAGTTGATTTCGTTCATAGCAAGACCGATATACACTGCTACCTTTTTGCTTGAATCCCGTATTTCCAGCGCCACGCCACTCTCTCCGTTTAAATAGATATCCCTATCAAATTCTACTGTACCGCTATAAACTTTATAGAAGTACATCTCATCAGTGGTTGTTCCTGACACCGGCCCAATCATTCCATACTTACCGGTATTATCTCCAAGTTTTTCATCTGTCAATATGTGATTCGTACCCGGCCATGATACAATTTTCTGTAGCGTTTCTGCTTCGAAGTCCTCAAACAGTCTGGTATCTGTTATTTCGGCCTGGGTTTCAATTTGACTATCCTCATCTCCGGGAACCACTGATTCAAGCCCAATATAGCTCATTTCTGAGATTTCCGTTGCATTTGGCGCTGTAGTGTAAAGCGTCTCAGGCCAGCTTGTTGATGCGGATGCGTTCCCAACCGGATGTAGGATAGACACCAACATACATACAGTAAATAATAGTGAATAAAACCGTTTACTTTTTCTCATAGTAAGCCTCCTATATTTTTATTTGATAACCAAAATTTCTTTTACACGCTGATAACGTTGGCGCAGGAACACCTTAGCTCCTTTTTCAATGTCCCTTATTGAAATTTTCTGTATTTTGCCGGATGCCTTGTTCAACTCGAATATTGATATACTATCGTCCAGAGTAAAAGTGGTCCCATTTTTTCCATTAAAAGTCAAAAGCAAAGTTTCTCCATCTGCATAACTGACCGTACCGTAAGACGTGCCGATTTCACAATTTGTCATTTCAACCTCAAAACGGTCAAAGGTCCGCTTTTCCTCGTCAGAACCATCAAAAATGATTTTGTAAAGCAGCAAAACTTCTTCCGTTTCATCTTCACTTGCGCATCCCGTCTCCTGTTCATTCATCTCATACTGAATCATATTCCCTTTGACACAGTCTTTGAGGAAAGAGGCACGCACTGACAAATCAGGATCTACCTTGATTTTAATATATTCACCATTTACCCAGCCCTCAAGAAATGTTCTTGTATCCCCTTCATCGTTTAACGCTGTTGTCTTTTTATCAATCAGCATAACATTGCTGTTCGCCAAACTAATCTTTGGCGCAAAGACATGCTTTGGAAGTGTGGTAGTAATTACCACTGCCCCTGCCTTCATATCTTCTTTCAAATCATAAAATGTAACTGCATATTCTTTATCCGTTTCAAAATATTTAAATGGTTTGCCGGAGGTATTCAGACTGGTATTTTCACCATTTCCCGGAATATAGAACGCCTTTGTCTCCGAATCAACAATGTATTTCTCATCGAATTTTCCTTTGTTATAGACCCTTACATCGCGAGCAACATCGCAGGAAAACCTGCTGTTATCTGCCTGGGATGATGCAAGATTTATTTTATAAACCTTTCCGCTTTGATTCAAATCGTAAGTGATTAATTGCCTTACAATTTTATTGGTGTTACTTGGATCCGGTGTTCTGTCAAAATAATGAGCAACTTGTACTGCATCCATTTGGTTACAAACCATAGTCCCGCTTTCTTCACGTTCAAAACGGATTTTATCTGTCAATTTATATCTTACTATTTTATTATCTGCCACCAACAAACGAAAACTAACATTTTCCGAAATTCCTTTTTCTATATCATAATCCAAAAGATAACCATATGTTGAGGCGGAGAACGTCTCCGTGTCCGCAGCAGCAATTTTCCCAAAAATGTCAAGATAGAATACACCGCTGTCCCCAACATTGATTTCATCCTTATTCTGTATAATAAAATTGTCTGCAAGCTCATATTGCACATCGCCAATCTGCACCCAATACCGACCATTTCCTTTTTCACAGGAATTGACTTTGCCTTCTGTTTTTTCACTGCTGACAACAACATCTATTACCTTTCCATCCCTGCTTGCAGCAACACTAAGAATGTTCCATGACACCAAATCCTCTACTGTGACCCGTTGTCCGTCTTTGGTAATGGCAACTCTCATGTCACGATCATCTGGATTGTATTTTAAAACTTTATTATATTTATCATATAAAGAGATTTCTTTTTTCCCGATATTTTTTCCGTCAAATACATAGTTTTCATATTCCGTAATGAATACGAAAGTGCCCTTTGCATTTTCCAGTATTTCGACCGTTCCCCCTGATGGCGCTAACAAATCCTTAGTTTTATCGTTGTCACTCAAGCGTTTTTTATTATAAATCCAAACTGCATCTGCCGGGATGTCATATCGTTGGTTTTCACACTCTAACTCATAACCGGTCATGTCTGACTGCACATCAACAATATCCTGAGCCGCAATTTTATACAGATTATTGGATTTCTTTTTTATAATTGCAGCAATTTTTTGTTCACCATCAGGCGCAGTGGTTAGATAATATGATGCATCATACCCCAAAAAGGAATCTGCATTTTCCAAGCCCGTCTCATAAATTTCCCCGTCAATCATTACTTCGCCCTCGGCAAGCTTTACCGAAACGTTATTACGAATTGAAGTGATGCTGTTTGCCTCAACAAGCCCCTGTTTTTTTTCCGTATTGAGCACACGAGAAAGTAGCGTCTCTCCAGTCGGCTCAAAACTCTCTGCTCCGTCTGCCGTTGTTACCTCCTCACAGCGTTCAACTTCCAGAGCCGAATAAATCATTAATGCAACATCCCCCCTTTTCGCCTCAGCATCCGGTGTATAATCTATACCATCTAGTATCCCTAACCGCGCAGCAACACTAGCATATCCTGTAGGCCATCCCCCAGCATTTTCAGCATGAATACGATATCCTAACGCGCACACCGTCATTTTAATTGCCTGCATATAAGTGACTTTCATTTCCGGACAAAAATTGTATTTATCCATTCCGGATACAATATGCATGCCACGAGCAGATGCAATACTGAAAGCCGCCCAGTGCTCATCAGGTACATCTAAAAAACCACTTGGAATCGCGGCCGTGTTATCTATACCCATAATTCTCATAATCATTGCTGTATATTCCGCTCTGGTAATAGATGCCAGTGGACGAAAACTTCCGTCTTCATATCCTCTAACGATATTCAATCCAGAAAGAAGTTCCGTTGCATTTTCATATTTCGTATCAACCGTATCTTCAAACACCGCGCTTGCGGTAAACGGCATCATCATGATCACCGCAAATATGAATATTAATCGCAATATTTTCTTCATTCACTATTCCCTCCATTTTGATGACCCACTGTCACCCTCATTTGTTCCTCACATTCCGTTTTTTCAACAAACGCTGTGATAAGTACACTGCCAGGAGAATTACCGCGTACTACCCCGTCTGCATCCACTGACGCTATTGATGGATTTGAACTCTCATAGATAATGTTTCCTATTGCATCTGAAGGAGTAATAACAGGTTCTATGTTCATTGTTTCTCCCTCGGAAAGATATACATTATCAGGCAGACTAATCTGCTTTATTTGAACATTCTCAAAAGTTTTAGGCCACAAAAGATCAGTCGTATAAGTTCTCTCTGAATACCCATCCTCATGCAGCCATAAAAAATGCAGGGTATCCAGACTGGCTTCATAAGTAGGGACTTCTTCGTAACGTCCTTTAATTGCGGCATCCAATGCCAATAATGCATACGGATAAGGGCTATTAAAGTTGGCGTATTTATAGTTTTGACCTTCTGTAAAAAATCCATTGTAAAACTTTTCATTTGCGATATTGTTTCCAATTTGTTTCGCCAACTCTAAATAATTCGGATTCGGGTATGCATTGTACAATTCAAGCAATGTAAACAAATAAAGTGCATTACTGCAAGAAGTATTAAAGTTCACATCAATATTCTCTCCGCCTGCTGTTCCCAAATCTCCTAAGCCTGCTGTTTTACCCATATTTCTAATAAACTGCCACGTCCTGTTATCCCCCGTAAGATTATACAACAGCATGTAGCTTAAAAACATTTCATCAAATGGTTTGTATTGTTTCAGTACAGTTCCCGCCTCACCATAATAACCGTATTCCTTAAATGTATAGTTTGAAAGGTCTGTTCCATCTGCCCACATAGGTTTTAATAGATTTTTTTCGGGAATATAAGCATACTCTAAAAATGACTCCATCCCAACTTCTGCATTATTTAAAATATTTTTTGTTTTTTCCGGAAGTATCTTGCATACATTTAACCAGTTAATTGGCGTTTTTCCATAAATCTGTTTTGTCATTCCACCCCACAATGCATAAGGCTCCAATGCCGCATCGCCGAATTCCTTCCCGAACTGACGCATTGCGCGATCCCCGAAATAGGAAGAAGTTTTATACGGATAATCGCTGTAAGATACCTTGCCAACATGAGAATAGTGATTAACTCCTAGATTTGTACCCGGGTAGCGCGCTTTTGTAAACAAATCATCTAGGCGTTCTGCCCACAGCCAAGCTGCCTCATCCCCTGTATGCTGATACAACTTTGCCGCCGCATGGAAAAGATCCGTACCGGTTGAAGAAAAGGCAAGATTGACCGAAAAATATGGTATCTCCTCTGGTTCAATAAACCTTTGTTGCCAAATATTTTGAGGTGTTTTCAGACCATAATGTCCGTGACGATTATAATCAAGATTTCTCCAGTCTCTAATATGGCTGTTCCACACTCCCTTGATAATCTCTTCTGTTCTTTCCGGTTCGGCTTCGAAAAATAGATCCCAATGGAGACAGTTACTTTTAAACTCGTGATACATTCTGATTGACTTATCACCATACATTTTTAAATTATCAATATCAACCATTCTGTGATCCCCCCAATAGGGTAACCCGCTGACCGGATCTGAATAGTGTTTTAAAACGTACGAAATTTCATCCTTGGCCGCATCAACATATTTATTATCTCCCGTAATCTGCGAAAGCCCGTCAAATAGTCTGAGCATGTTCTGACGATTGGATAAATTAGAAAAGCTCACTACTTGCCCTTCTGCTTCGTCAATTTCATCCGACATTCTCCATTGAGCAAATTCCTTGCTGTAGACATTAATTCCATCTGCAAATAACGGCGTAGGGTTCACTCGGCTGTGCCCATACTTTAATATGTTCTCCGCCTGCGTGACAACCTCGTCAAAACGGCTTTCATCATCCGCGTTATACACCACCTTATTTACGGTAATGCTCTTTTCTGCATAAATATTCCCATTTGCTTTGCTGACCGCACGTAAGACAAATTTAGCCGGAAGGACGGTATTCCCGTCAACAGTAACCACACCGTCATCGTTGATAGCAATTCCTTCTCTTTCGCCAGAAGAAATACTCCATCTAACCCCCCCAATAGATGCCTCTCTTCCAAACTGATCATAAACCTTCGCGTGAAATGTTTTTTCCGCCGCATTTCCGTTAACAGAGTGGATATAGCCGGGACCTGTTATTTCAACATTATCAATGGATTCCGATAAAAGAGATACTTCTATGGATTTTGTTACATTTGGATTAGAGATTGCCGTAGTCTTCAGTGTAATTTTATCTGCCGTGACACCTGCTTTAACCGTTAAGTCTCCATTTTCATCCAAAGCAACGCCGTCCGGTAACATATCTGCGCTCCATACTGCCGTATCCTCTGTGTTCAGTCTATCATCCGGGTTTAAAACACCAGCTCGGTAAGCGTAAATCTTTTCCCCTGTCATCGGAATCGCAATCTGGTTGGGACCGGTAATTTCAATATCCGCCGCTTCATTAGGGGGAAGCAAAAAATCTACCCGAAAATCATCAAAATACATTTCACCAGGATTTCCATAGCGGTAAAATGCTGTTCTCACCCTCGACACGTGAGAAAATTCCGTGTCAAAACACAGCTTTACGCCAGATAATATAACTTTACCATCAATCAAATAATTAGCTGTGCGATTTTCGAGGTTTACATCCATACGAATATCATACCATCGATCTGCCTCATATGTGCAAGCAGTAACCGACGTCGTTCCGTTATACACGGAAAACACACCATTGCTAATATCAAGTCGTGCTCCATAATAAGACGTTTCATTGTCTAAAAAAACATAAGAAGTCGCATCTGTTTGTTTCAATAAAATCTTAAAACTTACACTGATAATCCCATATTCCTGGTCAAAAAACTGAAGATAGGAGTCTCTTTGCTGATTATCCGTCGGGTCAGCATATTTTTTACTGCATACCATCTTTCCATAGTTCTCGCCAATTCCGTTCTCACTATCTTGAGCAACTCGGAAAGTCCAATTATTCTCGTCTTCAATCTTCCACATCCATGTTTCATAATCTTCTACGGTTTGCAGAGTCTGATCCGGTTCTGTTTCTGTCGGTATTCGACGATGAGGCGGTTGCTTTCCAACCGTATAACTCTCAAAATCATCAAAGCAGCTACGTTCTAATCGACAGTTCTCCAAAGGATCCGGAAGAATAACCTCTTTTCGTTTCGTCTGGACGTTATCCAGATAAATACCATCTTCTCCAACAACGCCCAGTTTAATTCGTTTCAAATCTACTCCAAAGCCACCGGAGGCTGTATCGAACGGAATATTATAGCCCTGAGAACTCTCTATTGGCACATCATCAATATAAATATTATAGTAAGGCTCCGCCGCATCAAAATACATTACAAATTTATAATTATACCATGTGTCCAGACGATAATCTGCAATTGTCTCTCTAATCACCGCCGTATCTAGCATGACACTTCCATCTGCCATATACCCTAAACAAGAAATACGCTTATTATTTGAGCTGTATAACTGGACGAATCTCGGACCTGTTTGTTTCGGAAAACAAATATCATATTCCAGCATAGCAGTACCTGAAACCACTCCTGAACTAACGAGCTTATAGTTAGCATGGTGAAGTGCGCCATTGCCCGTATGTTCCGAAATAACGGCAAATCTCGATTGGTTTCCCGCAAAATCCGCTTTTGAAGTAATGCTCATATCATTATTCTGCCATCCATCCCATCCCCCAAATCGATTGGGCAGCGAACCATCAGCGGTATATTCAAAATCTTCATTCATAAAATCAGAGAAATTTTCTTTTCTCCAATCAGGAATTTCTTTTACCTCCTCAATGCTTTTTATTGTAATATTATCAAGCGCTATCCCACATTGTTCCGTCAGACCAAACTTTAAACGGGCAATGTTCGTTCCGACCATGCTGTTCTCGTTTGTGTCAAGCGGACATCGAGATGCTGTTTCCACGTCATTTATCCAAAAATTATATGTGCCTGTTTTAAAGCTGACGTCGAACATCAAATCATACCAACACCCCGCTTCATATTGTCCGATTTCTCCAGTGTATGTATTTGTATCTACTGCTATAACACCATCAGCCGAAAAGTTCAAATTTGTTAGACGCACACCGTTCGCATCATAAATTTGTATGCTCCGAAAAGCCATTTTATCAGTGAAATACGCTTGAAACGAAAGCACCAGTCTTTCGTCGGACTGATAAGATTCATTGAAAGACCAATTACAATATCTGGTTCCCTTTCGCGAAAAATTATCCTTAAGCAACAAAAATTTTGTATTATTTCCGTACTGAGCCTGTTGTGTTTCAACAATAACACGTTGACCAGAAAAACCATCAAAGCTCCCTACACCAACTGGAACCACTCCAACCGTTTCTTGCTCAAAATTTTCGTCATACAATTGCTGCTCTTCAAAATTCTGGGCATCGATAATAGGCATTGTCATCATAAGCATTACCATCATCATTAAAAAAGAAATATATTTCTTCATGATATATGTTGCTCCCCCCTTTTCCACACATCCAATTCTACAAGCATTAATAATGCTAACCCCTGACCCCATGGCATAATTTCTGACCGATCTATTTCATAATACATTTGCACCGTTTCCTGAATACCCGTTCCGCAAGATACATCCGTAACCGTTCCATCATCTGCTATTTTTGCAATAACTGCCTCTGCCCCTTTTTTTGCACACTCCTTAAATTCCTCACCCAAAAGCCCCATACGCATACCCTTCAGGATTCCACATACAAATCCCTCCGATGCCGACACTTCACAATAAGAGTTTTTGTCTGTTAAAACAGTATGCCAGAGTCCATTATTATCCTGACATTCTTTTACTGCCCGCACCTGATTCTGAAATCCTTTTATGATATCCTCATCTTTAATCTTTGAAAATTCAACAATTTCAGGTACACTTACCGTAAACCACGCATTACCCCTACCCCAAAGAACTGAGGATAAGTGATTTTTCAGCTTATAATCATAACCGTGATAAAAAAGCCCGCTTGATTCCTGAATCGCATCTATATGTAATCGAACCTGTTTCAGTCCTTCCTCAACATATTCGGTACGTCCCGTGACAGTTCCGATACGTGTAAGGAATACGCCGGCCATAAACACGGTATCAATCCACGCTTGAGCTGTCCAATGTAACCCAACACCACTGTGTTCCAGTATCCCATTCTCCGTTCTCGGCGCAGCATCCATCAACCAATCAGCAAATTCTGTGCAAATGTCAAGATATTTTGTATCTCCGGTCTCTCTATAAAGCATCAGCACAGAACAAAGAGGTGCTGTTGTATTGACTGTTTTCGGGATTTGTGTTTGTTCCATAGAAATATCCACAAAATATTGAATAAAATCAAAAATCTCTTGATCTCGCGTATATTCAAACGCCCGTGAAAGGCCATACAAAGCGACACCTGCACCCCAGTCCCATGCTCCTCGCTTGTCAACGTTTAAGTCCATTTGCATTGTTCTTTTTGCCACCTTAATGATTAATTCATTCATCTAATTCATATCCTTTCTATTTGTTGCACAATTGTTCATTGCTCTCTACAATTTTTTCTATACTCTCCCGGTGTAATACCAATCATTTTAAGAAAACACCGGTTAAAGGTTTTTGTGTTTGTGTATCCAGTCTGTTGACATACCTCTTCCACTGTGAGTTCAGTTCTTTCAAATAATTGTTTTGCGTGTTGAATCCGAAGCGTGTTAACATATTCCAGAATTCCCATACCTGCCTGTTCGCGGAAACGCTTAGAAATATATTTTGAGTTCATATTAAATCTGTTTGCAACTGCAGAAACATTAATACTCGAATCCGTATAATTTTCATTAATATATTGCTGTATTTTGTCTTTTAAAACAGTATTTGTCTTTTGATTAATATCATGAATATCCCGACAGATTGACTCAAGAAGTTGAACAATTTCCGATTTCATTTTCATGACGGTATCACAACCAGATAGTCTTTCTAAAACAGTCGATTCCTCAAGCAAAATATGCTCTTCTCCTCGATTTGCCTCGCTTACCGTCTTTATCATGGTGCTAATTAAATCATACATGAGAATACGTGCCATCGAAAGCGGTAATGTGTTCTGGTCAAAATTGATCCGAAAGATTTCCTCAATGATTTCTTTTCCACGTTTAAAATCACCACATTTTACACAATTCATTAGCTGTTGCTCTTTTTCGACAGGATAATAAAATGAATTATGAGGGCGGGCGATGATCTCATCATAGCAAATAACCTCTGAATCAGACATGATCGTATAATATTCCATCGCCTCGACTGCTTCGCTGAAACAATCCGGAATATACGCCAGACCTTTATGCACACCACTGACAGCCGCTAAGACCTCTACATTAAAATTCGCCTTTATAAAATCATGAACTTTGGTGGCAATACCGCATATGGCAACATCAACATTTTCGAGCTGGTGCTCTCCCGGATTGCATAAACATACAATCATATTGTCTACGCTTGTAGTAAGCGTATAAAATTGCTCATTAAGCAGCTCATATGCTACATTATTAATAATAAATTCTGCAAATTCCGCATTTTTAGCAGTATTACATGATTCCTTTTCAAAAAATATCCCATCTATATCTTCCGGATAAAACAAGGCTACCACATAATTTTCCGAAACAAAGTGAATGTCTAAGGTCTCATAAACATCTTCCAATTTCAGGGTGCCTACACTTCCTGTTTTTAAGAGCTTGGCTATAATTTCTGCTCGGAAAAGCATGCTTTGGTTATAGATTTGATGGTTCATATATCGGTTTTCCGTTAATGTTTTTTGAATCATTCCCAGTATTAACTGATACTCATTCGGTTCATCAACTGTTTGTATACCTAAGGAACTAAGCAGTCTCTTAAGCGGGATATATTGTTTTTTTATCATAATACAAATTGCAGCCAACCCACCCAGAATACACAGCAAATAACATATTGTACTTACCGCTCTAATATACCGCATCTTATGCCAAAAACTACTTTTTGGCATAACCGAAACATATTTCCATTGCGCAACCTTTGATTCCACATAGCTTACCACATAGTCACTAACTGTTATTAACTCATCTGCATCCCGCAGATCAGCATAACCAAGCGGTATCGAATCCTGCAATGTTCCTGCAGAAGCAATAATTGCATCTGTTTTATCCAAAATAAAGAAACTACCATTCTCTTCAGCAAATGTAAACTGCCCTGTTAGATCATCTTCTTTTATCATGATCATAACATTTATGTAAAAATTCGGTCGGTTAATGTCATTATATGTTCTTTTAAACACAGTCTTTTTTTGCGTACGAATTCCATCACCTTCCTCATAAAGATAAATATAATTTCCATTATTATCTGTGTCCAACAATACGTTAAACAAATTACGCGGTAATTTTTTTTCCAAATTTTCTTTATAGAACACATCATAATGGCTGCTAGTAGTAGTGGAAATAAACATTCCACTATTGGGTAGATAAATAAATATCTCGTCTACTGATTTATTTGCGACTTTGAGCCGCGAAAGCTCCTTACTTAAATTATAAAAATCAAAAATTCTCTCATCTGCCTCCTGTGAGCTGAGAAATTTAACAGCTCCCAACCGCGCATTGTAATGCACCTCTGTGGTCAGTCTTTCCATATCAAGAAGTAAATTATCGGTCTCTTGACACGTGGCCTTTAATATAGTCTTATTTTGAGAATTAATCTCTTCACGTACAATATGATTTGTGACCGCTGTAAGAAAAAATGAAAAGATTAATGGAATACACAACACCAGTGCGTAAGAAATAAACCACGTTATAACAATACTTTTCGATTCAAGTACTCTGTTGAGCATAAAATCCCCCCATAAATTACGATAATATCATTATAACACAGCTATAAGACAAAATCACATGTCAAGAATTTCCATGTTTGACTTTACCATTGAAATGCGGCTACAAATCTCACTGTATAATTGTACAACCAGGCATCTCACTTTCTACCCTTTCACAGCACCAATCATAAGCCCTTTAACAAAATACTTTTGTAAAAATGGATAAACCATAACAATTGGAAGCATCGTGACAACAATAACGGCATATTTTACAGTTTCTCCAGCCGCCTCCTGATCTACCGCACCTACACCTGCAGTCATAGATAAAGTTTCATTTTGCAATAAAATTTCTCTTAAAATTAGCTGCAACGGATAAAGCTGCCGATCCTGTAAAAAAATCATTGCATAAAACCACGCATTCCAGTGAGCAACTCCGTAATAAAGCACCATAACTGCAACCACAGGTAACGATAGCGGCAAAATCATGCCCACTAAAATTCTAAAATGACCTGCGCCGTCAAGTTTTGCCGACTCTTCAATACTATCCGGAATGCCCTCAAAAGAAGTCCTCATAATAATCAGGTTAAATGTATTAATTGCATTCGGTAATACAAGAGCCCAAAGACTGTTATATAAACCCAAATCTCTCACGGTAAAGTAAAACGGTATTAAACCACCAGAGAAGAACATTGTAAACACAATTAAAAAATTAATAATCTTTTTAAAATATACATTTTTTCTGGAAAGAAAGTATGCTCCTATCGATGTCATAGTAATATTAATCATGAGACCTACAATAACAACAAAAAGAGTATTCCCATAACCTCGCAAAATCATAGGATTTTTAAATACCATTTTATATGCGGCAAGGGTAAAGCCTTTCGGGCTTAGCAAAAAACCCTGATGTGACATAATCTCATACGAGCCGCTCATAGAAGCAAAGACCACATGAACAACTGGATACAATGCTATGAGGCATAGCAAAAACATAACAACGTTATTGATTATTTGAAATATTGTACTTTTTACACTATTTTCTCCTACCATTTTTCTCCCCCGTTCACCATAAACCATTTCCGTTAATTGACTTACTTGCTGTATTTGCTACGATCAACAACATAAAATTAATAACAGAATTAAATAAACCAACGGCCGCCCCGTAGCTCCAGCCAAATTCCTGCAGACCCTTTCTATATACAAAGGTGGATATGACATCTGCAGTATCATATATTACTGCATTATACAGTAATATAATCTTTTCAAAACCAACATTTAAAATATTACCAATCCGAAGCAACAACATAATCATAATGGTAGGAAGAATCCCCGGCAACGTAACATGAAGGGTTTGCCTCATACGACCGGCGCCATCCAGACAACTTGCCTCATAAAGCTGCGGATCAATCGTCGTAAACGCAGAAAGATATATAATTGTCCCCCAACCCACTTCTTGCCAGATATCTGATATAACATAAATCGGAACAAAAAATTCCGGTTTTGTAAGCATATCTACGCGAGTACCGCCAAAAAAAGCAATAACGTCATTGATCACACCATCTTCTGCCGTAAAATCCTTTACAATACTTGCCACAACTACCAATGAAATAAAATGAGGCAAATATGTAATTGTTTGTACACATTTTTTAAAGCGCATATTTTTCATCTCATTAAGCAAAAGGGCAAGAATAATTGGAGCAGGAAAACCAAAAACCAAATTGTTTAAACTAATTACAATGGTATTTTTCAAAACTCTCCAAAAAGTATGACTTTGAAAAAAATTGTTAAAGTGTAAAAATCCAACAAAATCACTGCCCATAATACCTTTTGTCGGGTCAAAATTTTTAAATGCAATAATAGCTCCATACATGGGTTTGTAACAAAACAGCGCATAAAACAGAAGGACCGGAAGTACTAATAGGTATAGACCTCTATTACGTCTTAAATCGTTTTTAATAGTATATAATGTCTCAAAGCAGCGGCCAGATTGCACGCCGCTTTGAGTCTTGTACATTGAATTCATAGTATCCCCTTCCAGTTATTATCTATTATTGAACCTTTCAAGAGCTGACTGTTTAATTTCTAGCGCCCTTTGCAGCCCTAAAGATTCTATAGTTTTTACATATTCTTCAAACTTTTCGATACTCTCTACACCCATAATAAACTTAGCAATCATTTCATCTTGGTATGTAGTAATGTCTGTCGTGATTGTTGCCAATTCGCTCGTCTCATCCTGGAGCACATAAACTAGCGGCATGGCATGTTCTATCGCATCAGTGTCGGGCCAGATTTTGAGGGCTTCCTTTTGTTCCGGAAGCTGTGCATACTGCTCCATATACCGCTTATCCTGCACAAACGGTCCGGATTCATATGCCTTAAGATATTTTGCCATAGCAGCTGTTATAGATAACCCATCGGGGTTATTCATAATCTCATCTGTGTATGTAGGATATCCATCGACCATTTTAAAGCTTTTTCCTTCAATTCCAAAATTATTAAGAATGTGCCCTTCTTCACCATATCCATAATCAAGCAGTTTAGCCGCAGTTTCATAAGATTTGCATTTCGTCGTAATGGCAGCACCAATTCCATTGATAGGAAGTGAAACCTGCCCAAATTTTGGACGCTCTCCCTTTTTTAATGTAGGATATTTTGCCGGCACAAGCTTAAATCCATCTACTTTTCCTTTTGCAGCAGCAGAAATTCTTCCGATACCGCCACCAATCGTCAGCGGTGTAGCACCACAATTACCATTTAAAATTTTAGAATCCAGGGTTGTACTGTCGTTCGTCATAAAACTACGATCAATCAATCCCTCATTGTACCACTTATTAAATGTTTTTAAAAATTCGAGAAAACCTGGTTCCGTACCACCAAATTTAACAACATCTCCATCAACATAAAATGATTTTGTGGCTCCATACGCACCAGAAAAAAGACCCCAATCCAATACGTTAGACAAAGTGAAACTCAGCGGTGCAGTAGCATTTTTCTTTTCTTTAAATGCTTTTAAAACGTTATACCATTCATCAATTGTTTCCGGGATATCAAGTTTTAACTCCTCAAGCCAATCCCCGCGAAGAGCAATTCCTGCGGCTGTCAGCAAAGAATCATCACCCCGAATAAACGGGTAGCAAAAATATTGTCCCGAATCGGTCTTAAGATCAGATTTATATTGAGGATTCGCCTCAAGAAAATTTTTAAGGTTGGGAGAATCTTTCTCCATAATATCGTTTAAGTTTATAATATAACCATCATTTATTGCTTTTTCAGGTCCTCCCGGGAATTCACTCCAATTACACTCGACAATATCCGGAAGTTCTTTTGATGCAATCATTAGGTTAAATTGTTCTTTTTCTTGTGAAACAGGAGGGTGGATGTAGTTAACCCGCACACCCGTCCTTTCCATTAACGTTTTACCATATTCCGATTCCCCCAATGTAGTTGTCGTAGAGCTTAAATTTGGGTCAATTCTCACCCAGTAAGTCAGTGTCTCTTCATTGTTTGCTTTTTTCGCCTTCTTTTCACCTGTACAACCGGATAAGATACTAACGGCAACAGTCACTGATAATAACCCGCATAACATCTTCTTCGTCATAGATATCCCTTACCTTTCTGTTTATAATAATATAATTGTTATACCGCGCTGCGAACAATTGCAACAGTATTGATTAATTTCATTTTAAAAAAAAATCCATAATAATTCAAGAGACAAAATGTCATCCCCCACAGACAAAAGTACTGTTTCAGCTGATTTTTTAATCTTAATTCTTTCCGGAAAGCTTTTTTATTTTTACCTTCTCTTTTTGTTGCGCATACGTATATCTTTCAATTATCACTCTCGAATACAAAAGGGTAAAGAAAAGCATGAATTATAAATGAAATGCAAAAAATTAAAAAACATTATTTGAAAAAACAAAACACAATATCTTGAGCATTCAAAAAGTTAACTTTATTAACCCTTATGAAATATTCAAAAATAAATATGGCACATTTAACCTAAAGCACTTTGTAAAGTTCCACAATATAAGACTCATATATAGAATGAGAACCACTTTTGAATATAAAGAGCTTAATATGCAAAATATTATGAAGAAACTCCTTGCCGTTATAAAGGTGACATGACGTATCTCTTGGGCGAAATTTACCCAAAATAAGTCATTGAAAACTTGGATGTTCTTGGTGTCCTTGGGGGATACTAAACAAAATATTTATTTACGCCGCGAATCCACTCGCAAAAAGGCGGCAGTGACAGTAAACAAGTAAGTCGAGTGTGCCTTAAAGGACACGCATGCGAAAGAGAAGGAGTATTAAACAAAATGGACAAAAACAAGGCTCCCGCAAAACCTATAAGATTTTGTGGGATAAAGAAGTGGCAGCTGATAAAGCGTAACCGTGTTTTTACAAAAACACGGCAATGCCAAACCACAGAGATATTTGCGCCGCGAGTATATTCGCAGGTTGGTAGTGAGCCAAAGGCGTTATGAGTGCGCTTGCAAGCGAACAGCCGATGCGAACGCAACCTTTTGCGAAAGAGGAAGAGCAAAGAAGTGGGCAGGTTTTTTCTGCATAGAAAAACGGAGCAAAGCGAACTTTGCTCCGACGTGGTAGAGACAGTAGGACTTGAACCTACGACCTCTCGCATGTGAAGCGAGCGCTCTAACCAACTGAGCTATGCCTCCATATAATTCAATCTTTATTTTTATTATATCACACTTCATAAGGCAATGCAAGAGGCAATCAACTTTTTTAGCTATCAAACGAAAACAAAAATCAAAAAACGGGCCTACAGCCGAAATAAAATTTCGCTGCAAGCCCGTTTGTCTCTAAATTTTTCCTAAAACATTTTCCTCAAAAAAAGTATTTACCCCATCAGTACTTACCGAATGGAGCACGCCATCTGCCTCCACACATACGCCCTGCTGACACTTTCCCATGCAAAAAGTTCCTGCAAGTTCAATTTTATCGCTCAGACCATGTGCACAAATAAGCTGCTGAAGCTGCTCCACAACTTGCCGAGACCCTTTAATATGGCAAGATGAGCCAATACAAACATTAATTTTCATAAAAAGTCCCTTTCCGATTTAAAGACTCATCGCCGCTGCATCAGCCGCTCGGTCAAGCTTTTTATTTCTGAAATATAAACTGATATCTGTTGCAATTTCGATAAAGTTCAAGACATAAAAGAAAAAGCTAAGATAGAATATAAAACCGGAGCTTCCGCCACTTACCTGAATAATTTTCCTGATAATACCAAAGGCATAGCCTATCAGCAAAAATACCTCAAAGAAAAGGCTCTTTCCCTTTGCCGTACGCGACACGATAGATTTGTGAATTGAAATCGGCCAGGAGAGTCCGAAGCAAAATATTGTTAAAGCTTCCAATAAATCTGTAATCATCTTATTCAACCCTTTATCTTATTATTTTATGTTATTTTCTTCTGTAATCAGGCAACAGCTTAGGCGATACAGCCTCTGTCTCTATCCCCGCTGCCTCACGTTCTGCATCAAACTGCGCAATATGTGCAAGCGTCAGTTTGCCGACGGTAACGCCCTTGGCACAAGCTGAAGCATTTTGTCCGGCATTTCTGCCAAATACAATAATATCCAACAAAGAATTCCCCATCAAGCGATTACGACCGTGGATTCCTCCGACCGCTTCACCTGCTACGAAAAGATTTTCTACATTAGTTGTCATGCCATTGACATCGATATCTAAACCACCATTTTGATAATGCAAAGTAGGATACACCAAAATTGGTTCTTTACGAATATCTATGCCATAACTTCCAAACATGCGCATCATGGCAGGAATCCGTTTTTCAATTGTCCCTTCACCGCCGATGGCCTCAATCATCGGAGTATCCAGCCAAACCGCTTCACCGCTGCCCGTTGCGACACCTTCGCCGCGGTCGGAACACTCTCGGATAATGGATGCCGCCGCCACGTCACGGGTTTCCAGCGGATGCATAAATACTTTTCCATCACGGTTAACCAGTTTGGCACCCAAGGAGCGAACCTTTTCTGTTACGAGTGCACCAAATATCTGTTGCGGAAATGCCGCACCCGTCGGGTGATACTGAAGTGTTTCCGCATATAAAAGCTTTGCACCCACTCGATAACCCAATACCAGGCCATCTGCCGTAGCACCATAGTGGTTGGAAGTTGGGAATCCCTGATAGTGCATACGACCTGCACCGCCCGTTGCAATAATCACCGTCTTGGCGCGCGCAACCATCAGCTCATGCGTTTCCATATTCATTAAAACCGCACCGGCCGCCCTGCCGTTTTCATCTAAAATCAGCTCGATTGCTGAAGTAAAATCTACCACAGGAATCTTACGGTTTAATACCTCATCACGCAGAGTACGCATGATTTCAGCGCCGGAATAGTCCTTTGCCGCATGCATACGCTTGCGGGAGGTTCCTCCGCCATGCGTGGTAATCATGGTGCCGTCCGCTTCCTTATCAAACTCCACACCCAAATCATTCAACCACTGAATCGCCTCCGGTGCATCGCAGACAAGTTTTGCCAAAAGCTCGCGTTTTGCCGCATAATGCCCACCGCCAAAGGCGTCTACAAAATGGATTGCAGGCGAATCATTTGGTTTGTCCGCTGCCTGAATACCGCCCTCCGCCATCATTGTATTGGCATCACCCATACGCAATTTCGTAACAATCATGGTTTTGGCACCGGCCTTATCCGCCTCAATCGCAGCAGAAGTACCCGCTCCGCCGCCGCCGATGATCAGCACATCTACGTCATATTTCACATCATCAAGATTTACATCAGAGGCAGAAATGCGGCTGTGTGCCTGCAGCAACTCACAAAGCTCGTGCGGCACCTCTTCCCCTTTATTCGGTCCTATCTTTAAAACAGAAAACTCACTTTTCTTATAATCCGGATGGTAAGCTTTCAGCAAATTCTCTTTTTCCTGCGCTGTCATACGTGCCGGCTCATAAGCAATGTTTGCCTCTCGCGCCGCTTCTACCTTTTTCAGCGACTCTTCAAATTCCTTTGCGTACATGTTATCCCTCCTTACTTCTCAATTTCCCGGTTGTTATAAAGCTCTTTCAATTCCTCAATCGGTTTGCCCATCAGACCTTCAATCAGCTCTGTGAAAGTGCCGTCTTTAATTTCCTGTACACGGTTTGCCAAATGCTCCGACTTCGGCGCCAAATATTTTCCGTTCAGCCTTCTCGCAAGCATTGCAACCTGCGGATGAGAAATACCGGCAGGACAGCGCGAGGAGCAAACGCCGCACATTACGCAGTCAAAGGATTCTTCCGCACACTTCTCAAACTCGCCGCGCTGCGCATAAGCAATATACTGCATTACATTTAAACTCTGCGTACAGCTTTTCGTACAGGCATTGCAACCAACGCAGGCGTAAATTTCAGGATAAAGCTGCATCATAATCTGTTCGGTTGGCTTCACCGTCTCAATATCATAAACCTGCTTCACAAGAGGAAAAAACGGAAGCGTTGCGACATACATATCATTTTCAACCTTTGTCTGGCAAGCAAGACAAGTTTTCAGCTCTCTGTCACCTTTAATGCGGTAAATGGTCGCACATGCGCCGCAAAAACCATTACGGCAGCCACAGCCGCGAACCAGTTGATAACCCGCATATTCCATAGCGCGCATAATCGTCAGATTATCGGGAACACTGTACTGCTTGCCGAACAGGTAAACATTAACCATATTTTCCATATTCATATTCTCCTTATAACAAGATTTCATCGAAAACTTCTGCGCAGCAAAAGTCTCCTGTCAATAGCATTTCAACCTCACACCAAAAGGGGATATCTCAGCAAGGTTATTAATATTCATCAGGAAGCTCATCAATCTCATCACAGCGGAACACAGGACCGTCTTTGCAGACATATTTAGAACCGATATTGCACCGGCCGCATTTTCCGATTCCGCACTTCATGCGAAGCTCCATTGTTGTATATACCTGTGTTTTATCAAACCCAAGCTCTATCAAGCCTGCAAGCGTAAACTTGATCATAATCGGCGGACCGCAAAGAATAGCAATCTTATCAGTTGAAAAACCAAGTTCCTTCACGTAGTTGGGAACAAATCCCACGTGGCCATCCCATTCCGGCTGCTCGCGGTCAATTGTCAGATAAACGTTAACCCCCGCATCCTTTGACCACTCCTCAATAATTTCCCGATAATCCACCAAATCCTGCATACTGCGTGAGCCATACACAATATCAATTTTTCCGTAGCGGTCGCGATAGTGGCGGCAGTAATTAATCACCGACCGAAGCGGTGCAAGACCGATACCCCCGGCAATAAACAACATATCATGACCTGCAAACTCCGTATCCACCGGAAAGGCATTGCCATAAGGTCCGCGAATAGTAATCTGCTGACCGACCTCCATAGAATGAAGCCATTCGGTCACACAACCGCATTTTTTAATCGAAAACTCCATAAATTCTGTATTGGTCGGAGAGGAGGTAATGGAAAACATTGCCTCGCCAACACCCGGTATGGAAAGCATGGCACACTGCCCCGGCTTATGCTCAAACGCTTTTTTACCGTCCGGCGTTACCACGCGGAACGTTTTGACATCCGGTGTATCAATGCGAATGTCGGTAACCACACCCACAACAGGTATCAACGGTTCTTTCATATCAACCATTTTCACACCCTCCTAACTTTTTCATAACCTTTACGATATTCATCTGAATCGGGCATTTTGCCATGCAGCGGCCGCAGCCGACACAGGAAAACAGTCCGTCGTTATTGGTAGGATAATACACCAGCTTGTGCATAAAACGCTGACGAAAGCGTTCCATTTGCGTTAAGCGTGGCTGCCCTGCAGACATTTTTGTGAATTCGGAATACATACAGGAATCCCAGCAGCGAAAACGTTTCACTCCGTGTCCTGTATTAAAATCCTTAATATCATAACACTGACAAGTCGGGCAGATAAATGTGCAGGTTCCGCATCCTAAACAAGACTCGGAAAGTTCTTTCCATTCCGGTGCATCAAAAAATTCTGAGGTCTTTCCATCTCCAAAAGCGTCCGCCGAAAGATTTGATAACGGAAGCTTTTTCAAGCGCTGTGCAATCAGCTTCTGCTGTGCTTCAGCCGCCGCACTGTTCGCCTCTTCCGTTACATCTGTCAGGCTCTCCAATAGTTTTGCACCCTTATCCGTTTTTGCCTCCATATAAAGCGCATCTTCTGTCTGCAAACAGACAACATCACCCTCAGGACTCGATGCGTCTATGCCAAAGGTACCGCAAAAACAAGTCTCCACAGGCTTATTGCAGGCAAGAGACATAACAACCCCATGCTCTCTTCGGTTTTTATAATAGCTATCCACAGGTTCTGCCAAGAACACACGGTCCAGTATCTCAAAGCTTTTCACGTCACAGGCACGAACGCCAAATAAAACAAAGTTCTCACATTCCTTGCGTGTATCAATAATCTCAATATTTTTTCCTTCCATCTGAAAATCCATCAAATTTTCCGTCTGGGGGAAGAAGAAATCCTTTGCACTTCTTACTGTATTCAGATTTTTAGAAAGCGTTTTTCCGCTTTCCCACTTTTCAAATTTTGCACCCGCTGCCGTATCTATCGGCAAGTACAGTGTGCTTGCAACAGAAATGGCTGCAAACAATTTATCAAGCTCATTAAGCGAAATCTTACGCATTTTCGTCACCTCTTTCCACTGCCTCACCGGGTTCAATATCCTCCGTAGTGTAGTTTACAATCGGTGCACGGCTGCCGACCTCAGCCCCAGCCTGATACTCTCCGTAAAAGGTATCAATATCCTTAATAAATTTGCGGTTTAAAAGATGCAGCGGAATGTGCTGCGGACAAACGCGCGAACATTCGCCGCAATCCGTACAACGCCCTACCACGTGAAAAGCACGGATAATATGAAACATTTTTTCCTCAAAAGAGTTTGCCGCCGCCTTATTTTCAACACCGGAATTTGGATTGTCAAACACACATTTTTCGCAGGTACACGCCGGACAAACATCCCGACAGGCATTGCAGCGAATACAGCGCGAAAGCTCATTTTGCCAAAAAGCAAAGCGCTCATCGGGTGTCATTTTCTCCAATTTTTCCACTTCGTCAAACCTTGCGGAATCAAGTATCTCGCCGTCAGCACCCAAAAGCTCATCATAGACAACATGTTTTTTTGATTTACAATTGATGCATCTGTCCGGCAAGAGGGATGCACGTTCAAGCGCCAGAGTGCCATCATACAGAGTATCAACTGCAATTTTTTCGCCCTCTTCGCGAACGGCGGCAATGCCATCAGCACAATCTCTTATCTTTCCGGCGTCCAGCATACCGCTGCAGGGAACCCCTACTGCATAAACCTTTTCACGGTCAAAGCGATGCTCTGTGAGCAGCTGATTAAAGCTGTAGGTATCGCACGGCTTTAAAAAAACAAGTACCTTGCTTTCACTTTTTGCTGTTTCCTTTATCAGATATTTTGAAAAGTTTGCACCACAGAAATCATTCCAGACAAAGGACTTTTCCAGTTCTTCCACCGTACGAAAAACAGCCGGCGTCACGTCATAATCAAATTCTCCCGCTTTCCAGCCGAGAACACGGTCTGCCGCACCATTGCTAAGCAGCTCGCAAGCTTTTGAAACGAGAATTTCGCGTTTTATTTCTTGCATCGCAAATCCTCCAATCTCTTATTTTCACCCAACGCGGCAACCTTTTGTGCAAAATCGTTCATGGTTGCAGCAAACTTTGCTCCCTCAGCCGCACTGACCCATTCCACACGGGTACGTTCCTTTTCAATACCAAGGTAATCCAACATAGAAAACAGCAGCGCCATGCGGCGACGTGTATAATAATTTCCGGAGGTATAATGACAGTCACCCGGATGACAGCCGCAGATAATCACTCCATCCGCACCGCGCTGAAACGCACGAAGAATAAACATCGGATTAACTCTGCACGAACAGGGCACGCGAATAATCTTTACATCTGCAGGATAATTTAAACGGTTATTCCCTGCCAAATCAGCGCCGGCATAAGAACACCAA
Organism: uncultured Clostridia bacterium; assembly: GCA_934438075.1. Classification (GTDB taxonomy): domain Bacteria; phylum Bacillota; class Clostridia; order UBA1381; family UBA9506; genus RGIG1666. The sequence goes on from CAKSBF010000006.1 coordinate 87,253, forward strand.
TTACAGCAGAAAGCCACGATAAGCGGTTTATATTCTTTTATTTGCATATTGCATCTACCTCCGCCATAATTTGTTTGCTTGTAAAGCCGCGTAAATCCATTGCGCCGGACATACAGGCCACTGTACAAGCGCCGCAGCCCTGACATACCGCTTCATTTACCACAGCAATACGGCGAAGCTTTGTCGTTCTGTCCGGCATTCTGAATTCTTTTTCCTGATAGCTGATCGCGCCGTAAGGACATACTTTTTCACAGGTGGAACAGCCGTTACACATCATTTCGTCCGAATGGGCAATACATGGGTTGCCTGTTAATTTATCCTTACAAAGCAGGCCAATCACCTTAGATGCAGCAGCACCCGCCTGCGATACCGTTTCCGGAATATCCTTCGGACCCTGGCAGGCACCGGAAAGGAATACCCCGGCTGTCGGGCTTTCCACAGGTCGAAGTTTGGGATGTGCCTCGGTGAAAAAGTCGTTGGTATCCATACTGGCTGTCAACATGGTGGCCAAAGGTCTTGCAGATTTATCCGGTTCAATTGCAGCGGCAAGCACAACCAAATCAGCATCGATATGAAGCTGCTTACCGTCCAGTAAATCAGACGCCTGAACCTTCAGCGTGCCATTTTCCGGTGATACCTTTCCGACCATCCCCTTGATATAATGCACGCCATATTCTTCTACTGCGCGGCGATAAAATTCATCAAAATTCTTACCCGGAGTACGAACATCAATATAAAAGACGTAAACATCAGTATCCGGATATTTATCACGAATCAGCATAGCATGCTTTGCCGTATACATACAGCAGATTTTTGAGCAATATTCCTTTCCCTTCTGCGCACAAGCTTCACAACGCGAGCCAACGCACTGCACAAAAACAATGGTGTGCGGATGCTCTCCGTCGGACGGACGAAGCAGCGTTCCACCCGTAGGTCCTGCCGCATTCATCAGACGCTCCAGTTCCAGCGAAGTAATAACATCCTTCGACTGCGAGTAAGCAAATTCATCAAACGGCTCCATAGAAATCGGATTAAATCCAGTCGCCGCAACAATCGCGCCATATTTTTCCTCAATAAATTCATCTTTGGCCTGATAATCAATCGCGCCGGCGCTGCACACCTTGGAGCAAACCCCGCATTTTCCCGTTTTCAGCATCATACAATGATTTGGGTCAATAGTTGCCACCTTTGGCACTGCCTGCGCAAACGGAATATAAATTGCGCGGCGGTTATCCATCCCCAGGTTAAATTCATTCGGAATCTTCTTCTGCGGGCACTTTTCCGTACACAGTCCGCAGCCGGTGCAAATATCCTCTTTTACATATCTTGCCTTTTTCTTAATGGTTACATCAAAGTTGCCGACAAAACCTTTAATATCTGTTACCTCAGAATAAGAGAAAATACGAATTTTCTCATTTTGTGCCACATCCACCATTTTCGGCGTAAGGATACAGGCAGCACAATCCAAAGTCGGAAAGGTTTTATCCAGTTGAGCCATTTTTCCGCCGATAGTCGGTTTCGTCTCCACAATATCCACCGGAAATCCTGCGTCCGCAATATCCAGCGCTGTCTGGATACCGGCAATCCCCCCGCCGATGACCAGTGCACGCTTGGTAACAGGACTTTCGCCCGGCGTAAGCGGTGCATTCAAATTTACTTTTGCAACGGCTGCTTTGGCGAGAATAATCGCCTTTTCCGTACCAACCGGCATTTCCTTGTGCACCCAGGAGCATTGCTCCCGAATATTCGCAATTTCCACCATATAAGGATTCAGCCCCGCAGCAGCAGCCGTTTTACGGAAGGTTGCCTCATGCATACGCGGCGAACAGGAACAGACCACTATTCCTGTCAGTTTGTGCTCTGCAACTGCCTCTTTAATCATATTTTGCCCTGCTTGAGAACACATATATTGATAATCGGTGGAGAATACAACACCCGGCTCATTTTTTAACGCTTCCGCCACCGCTGCCACATCTACCGTTCCGGCGATGTTGGTACCGCAGTGACAGACAAAAACTCCAATTCTCTGCATGGATTGCTTCTCCTTTCTTATTTCGAATACTTTCGCATAGCGCTCATAAGCGCCTGCTGCGGCAGTTCATCATCAATCAGCGCCGGAATATCATTTGCTGTCAAATGATTTGCGCCTTTTTGGCGAATCACGCAAAGTCTCAGCGCCTCCACCAGTTTTGCCGGCTCGACTCCTCTCGGACAACGATCCACGCACGCAAAACAGGAAAGACATTTGTATATAGAGTCGGACTTCATCAGTGCTTCCAGTTCACCGTTTTCCACCATGTAAACAAACTGATGCGGATGATATTCCATAGCATCATAGGAGGGACAAGTGCCCGAACATTTTCCGCAGCGCATACACTTGCGCGGATTTACGCCGCTCATGCGAAGAATCTGTTCCTTTTGCCGTTCATTTTTATTCAGCATGTGAATCCTCCTTTACGCCAAATGCCTCAGCCAGTAGCTCCGTAAAATATACCACAGGCACGGAACTTTCGCCTCTTTCTAAATTATATTTGCACAGCGGACAGGCTGTCACAATCATTTCTGCTCCAGCATTTGCTGCGCTGTCGCTGACTGCATTTGATTTTTTCTTTGCCAGCGCCGCGTCCTCCAACACTGCATAACCTCCGCAGCATTCGTTTCTCTGCGGATAAATAACAGGTTCAGCGCCGAGCGCTTCTATCAGTCTCTCCATTATACGCGGATTTTCCACATCATCAAAATTCATTACCTTGCCGGGTCGCAGAAGCATGCAGCCATAATACGCCGCAATTTTCCTGCCTGCAAGCGGCTTGACAACCGCTTCACGGATTTTATCAAAACCAACTTTCTGCTCCAGCAGTTCCAGATAGTGATAAACCTCCGTCTCGCCATGGTACGGCTCCGACGGTTCCTTGTCCTGCTGCATGTAAAGATTTACCTTCGCAGCAAAATTCTCCTCTGTCTGCATAGCATGATTGGTTTGTTTTATTACATTATGACAGGCTGAACATACCGTCACCAACGGCTGTCCGCAGGCTTTCGCAGCGGTAAGCGCACGAACGCTTGAAAGCTTGGAGGCTATCTCGTCCTTTGCGCTGACAAAAACACCGCCGCAGCATTGCCAATTTTCAATTTCACAAAGCTCAACGCCGAGAATCTCTGCACATTTACGCGCATAATAATCAAGCTTTTTTGCCTTGGTACGGAGGGTGCAGCCTGGAAAATAACTAACCTTCATTGTTTACCTCCCATACATTAAACCATTTGTTCGGGGTGAAATACCTCATCAAATTTTTCCTCTGTTAAAAAGCCAAGTGCAACGCAGGCTTCTTTCAAGGATATATTATCTTTATATGCTTTCTTCGCTGTTTTTGCAGCGTTTTCATACCCGATATACGGATTCAGCGCTGTAACCAGCATGAGAGAATTGTGCAAGTTATGATACATTTTTTCTTTATTCGCCGTAATGCCGACCGCACAGTTATTATTAAAAGAAACAATCGCTTCTGCCAGCAAGCGCGCCGACTGCAGGAAGTTATAAGCAGCCACAGGCATGAACACATTTAATTCAAAATTCCCCTGAGACGCTGCCATACCGACTGCAACATCATTTCCCATAACCTGGACCGCAACCATGGTAACTGCCTCACACTGTGTCGGATTGACCTTGCCCGGCATAATAGAAGAACCCGGTTCATTCTCCGGAATATGAATCTCACCGAGGCCGTCACGCGGTCCGGATGCCAGCCAGCGAACATCGTTAGCAATCTTCATCATGTCACAGGCTGTTGCTTTTATCGCCCCGTGCGCAAAGACAAGTTCGTCCTTCGAGGTGAGCGCATGAAATTTATTTTCCGCCGTAACAAAAGGCTTGCCGGTTAGCTCAGCTACCTTTGCCGCAACCAGCTCCGAAAAACCGGCAGGTGCATTCAACCCTGTGCCAACGGCTGTTCCGCCAAGCGCCAACTCATGCAACGGTTTTACAGCCAGCTTTAAAAGTTCTGCATCTCTTTCCAGACTGGAACGCCAACCGGAAATCTCCTGACTGAATTTAATCGGCGTTGCATCCTGCAAATGCGTACGTCCCGATTTGACAATTCCTTCATTCTCCTGCTCCAAACGCCGGAGGGTTGCAATCAGCATTTCAATTGCCGGAAGCAGTTTATCCTCAATAGCAACCACGGCCGAAATATGCATCGCCGTCGGGAAGGTATCATTGGAAGACTGGCTCATATTAATGTCATCATTCGGATGACAAAGTTTCTTATCAGCAAGCTGATTAGCACGGTTTGCAATTACTTCATTTGCATTCATGTTCGACTGCGTACCGGAGCCGGTTTGCCATACTACAAGCGGGAAATGTTCATTCAATTTTCCGGAAATAACCTCATCACAAGCAGCAGAAATCGCAGCAAGTTTCTCTGCCGTCATTTTCTCGGGTTTCAGCTCTGCATTGGCAAGAGCCGCCGCTTTTTTCAAGATTCCGAAAGCGTGCGTTATCTCCCTTGGCATCGTTTCAATATCTACGCCGATTTTAAAATTTTCACGGCTTCTTTGTGTCTGCGCTGCCCAAAGACGGTCCGCGCGGACTTTCATCTCACCCATGGAATCATGTTCTGTACGGTATTCCATTTCATTTCCACCTTCCCTTATATTTCAAGACTATTAATAACATCCTTCAGTGTATCTGCGCTATGGCGCAGTTTAGCAATTTCATCATCAGTCAGCGGAACATTGACCTTGCCGCGCACGCCATTATGACCAATCATGTTCAGCGTGCTGAGACATACGTCCTTAATGCCATACTCACCGTGCATCATAGCCGAAACGGTCATCGTAGTGTCAATGCCGCTCAAAATGCATTTGCATATGTGACAGACAGAAACCGAGACAGCATAAAAGGTCGCACCCTTGCGCGCAATAACCCTTCCGCCCGATTTTTTCACATATTGTTCAATTTCCTCGAAATTTAATTCTGGACTCTCCAGTCCCGGTGTAATAATTAATTTACGGCATTCGTTGATCGGAACATTAGAAATGTTGGCAACAGACCACGGAATAAATGAAGAATCTCCATGTTCTCCAAATACATAAGCATGGACATTGCTTTGATTAATATTATAATACTCCGCCAATCTTGCACGCAGGCGCGATGTGTCCAAAATAGTGCCCGAACCGATAATACGATTTTCCGGAATGCCCGATAATTTGATGAAGGTGTAGGTCAGAATATCAACCGGATTACTGACGATGATATACACGGCATCCGGAGCATATTTGGTGATTTCGGGAATAATCGTTTTGGTGATATTCACGTTTGTCTGCGCAAGCTCCAGTCTGGTTTGACCCGCTTTTCTGGCGATACCCGAGGTCAGGATAACGATGTCAGAATTAACGGCATCGCGATAATCACCTGCATAAACAGAACATGCCCCGCAAAACGGAGTACCCTGTCTGATATCAAGCGCTTCGCCGAGCGCCTTCTCATTGTTGATATCAATCATAACAATTTCTGACGCTATGCCCATCACAGTCAGTGTGTAAGCAATCGTGGAGCCGACGCTGCCGGTTCCGATAATGGATATTTTGTTCATAATGCACCTCTCATTTCAACATTGTCTGCTATATTGTATCATCCTTCGAGTAAAATAGGAATTGTCAAATCTGTATAGCCATAAGATAATTGACGATATAAGTCCTCATAATGTTTCCGCGTTGCAGAAATCATCATAAATGACTGTGTTATAAAAACACCCTTCCCCGTCAAGCATATCGAAACCCCATTATTACTCTATTTTATTATAGCTTAATGCTATTATACTACTTTGTTAAAAAAAAATCAATGTGCGTTTTAGACAAAATTCGTCTTAATATGACAACAAATATTTCCGTTATTTGTCTTTCTGCATAAAATAAAAACAAAGCGCGCCAATAAAGTGCTCGTCATCCAGCGTTTTATTAGCGCACAAAAGAGGCTGCAGCAAAAGCCACAGCCTCAAACAGTTTTTCTTTATTATTGTTATTAAAGGAAATTATTTACGCGGACCGGCAGAAACCAAAGCCTTACCTGCCGCATTTCCCTCATACTTTGCAAAGTTTTTGATGAATCTGTCTGCCAAATCCTTTGCCTTTGCCTCCCATTCGGAAGCGTCTGCATAAGTATCACGCGGATCCAAAATGCCCGCATCAACACCCGGCAGTTCTGTCGGAACCTCGAAATCAAAATACGGAATCTTTTTAGTCGGTGCATTTGCAATGTCACCGTTTAAGATAGCATCAATAATTCCACGCGTGTCACGGATGGAAATACGCTTTCCAGTACCGTTCCAGCCCGTGTTAACCAAATAAGCCTTTGCACCGCTCTTCTGCATCTTTTTCACAAGCTCTTCTGCATATTTAGTCGGGTGCAGTTCCAAAAATGCCTGACCAAAGCAAGCTGAGAAGGTCGGCGTTGGTTCAGTAATGCCGCGCTCGGTACCTGCAAGTTTTGCTGTAAAACCGGACAGGAAATAGTACTGAGTTTGTTCCGGAGTCAAAATAGATACCGGAGGAAGTACGCCGAAAGCATCGGCAGACAAGAAGATAACGTTCTTCGCATCAGGCGCTGCCGAAACCGGACGAACAATATTCTTAATATGATTAATCGGGTAAGATACACGTGTATTTTCTGTGACGCTCTTATCGTCAAAATCAATTTTACCGTTTTCGTCAAGCGTTACATTTTCAAGCAGTGCATCACGCTTAATAGCATTATAAATATCAGGCTCAGACTCTTTGTCCAGGTTAATAACCTTTGCATAGCAGCCACCCTCAAAGTTAAATACACCGTTGTCATCCCAACCGTGTTCATCATCGCCGATGAGCAAACGCTTCGGATCTGTAGACAGAGTGGTTTTACCCGTTCCGGAAAGGCCAAAGAAAATAGCCGTATTTTTGCCGTCCATATCAGTATTTGCAGAACAATGCATAGAAGCAATGCCCTTCAGCGGCAGGTAGTAGTTCATCATGGAGAACATACCTTTTTTCATTTCTCCGCCATACCAAGTATTTACAATAACCTGCTCACGGCTGGTGATGTTAAACATAACCGCTGTCTCAGAATTAAGTCCCAGCTCTTTATAATTTTCAACCTTTGCCTTGGAAGCGTTATACACAACAAAATCAGGCTCAAAGTTTTCCAGTTCTTCTGCGGTCGGCTGAATAAACATATTGGTAACAAAATGTGCCTGCCAAGCAACCTCAACGATAAAGCGGATTGCCATACGGGTATCCTTATTGGTTCCGCAGAACGCATCAACAACAAACAATCTCTTGTTAGACAGTTCTTTCAGAGCAATATCTTTTACTGCATTCCATGCCTTTTCAGATGCAGGATGGTTATCATTTTTATATTCATCCGAAGTCCACCATACAGTATCTTTTGAGTTTTCATCCTCCACAATAAATTTGTCCTTAGGAGAACGTCCTGTATAAACGCCTGTCATGACGTTAACAGCACCCAGTTCACTTACCTGACCTTTTTCAAAACCCTCCAGACCCGGTTTGGTTTCTTCTTCAAACAGCATGTCGTAAGACGGATTGTGCACAATCTCCGTTGTTCCGGCAATGCCATACTTTGTTAAATCGATTTTACTCATCACACACTACCTCTTTTCTTTACTTTTACCTCATTGCAACCCAATATTAAAAAATAATGAATCAGCAATTTTCGATTTGTATTCTATTATAATTAATTTTTCTGCAAAAATCAATAGATTTCACATTAATTTCTTAAAATGTTAAAAATTTGACTATATTTTATAGAGATATCCAAAAATAAAAATTCTCTTCATTTTCTCAATTTTCGCCTTTTAGTATCATTTGTTGTTTTATTGCGGAATATGTATCAAACTTTTCACCACAGATTAATAATATAAAAGCTTTAACTAAAAGGAACTTTTTTCCTTGCCTACCGTCTATAGCAATGAGGACCTCAAAAAATAAAAAAGAAGGATGATTAAAATGATGAAAAAGACAGCAGCTTTCATGCTCGCATGTACTATGATGTTCGGCAGTACGGCTTTTGCCGAAACCGCTCCGCCGGCATCGCCAGTTAATACAAACGTTGTTACCAGCGAGACAGGTACAAAAATTCTTTCCGATGCCCTGTCTGCCGGTATCATCGACAGCATGGATAAGGATTGGTCAGAAAGTATCACACGTGAACAATTTTGCGAGTATGCCTACAATGCTCTCAATAGTGTAAAAGAACTTCCGCAAGCCAAACTTGACCGCAATCCGTTTGATGATGTGATCAATTATAAAATTAATGCATTATCGTTTGTTAAAATCGTCTCCGGAAAAGGAGAGTATATTTTCGCTCCCAATGATAAAATTACCCGCGAGGAAGCAGCAACCATACTCTGCCGCATGGCGGAATATGCCGGAGCAGAGCTTCCCAAAGCAAAGGTAGACGTATCATATTCCGATAACGACGACATCTCTCCTTGGGCTCTATCTGCCGTATACAGTTTAAAAATATTAGATATCTTTGGCAATGCAACAAAAGAATTTCAGCCCAAAGCAGAGGTTTCTGCTGAAGAAGCTGTTTCTTCACTGTTGAGCCTGCACAATTATATTAAAAAATAATTAAGAGTAAATACATACAAATAGAGTCTGCCGTGAAATATATTTTCAAAAAATTTACGGCAGACTTTAATTTATGCGCATGACCGATTTTCTGCAAAAAAAATGCGGCAAGCCAAAAAGCTTGCCGCGACGTGGCACCCCCGGCGTGAGTCGAACACGCGACTAACCCTTAGGAGGGGTTTGTTATATCCACTTAACTACGGGGGCCGGTAATACACAAAAACTTTCCATTGCAGAACCTTTATTATTGTATCACGTTTTTTATTTTTTGTAAAGATATTTCTTGTTTTCAAAATGCATTATGCGTGCAAATTTTCAAAATATCCCTGAACAAAAACGAACAAAATAATGAGCGGCAACATATATCTCACATAATTTTTCAACCATTTTGGAAATTTCATTCCTTTTCCCATATTGGCCTCCTGCAAAAAATTTTCCCATCCCCATCCATTTTTTGAAACACAAAAAGCCAGATATACCAGCGAACCAAGCGGCAGTAAATTGTTGCTGACGATAAAGTCCTCCAAATCCATAATATTGCTGCCTGCTCCAAGCGGACAAAATCCGCTCCATACATTAAAGCCAAAAATGCATGGCAACGATAAGATAAGCACCAAAATAAGATTTGCAATTACAGCTTTCTTTCTCTCCCAGTTCCACAAATCCATCGCAAATGACAATAAATTTTCAAATACCGCAACAATTGTTGACATAGCGGCAAACGACATGAAAAGGAAGAACAAAGCCCCCCATATTCTTCCTCCTCCCATGGCGTTAAACACATTCGGCAGAGTAATAAACACCAGGGAAACTCCGCTGTCAGGTTTAACACCAAAAGCAAAACATGCTGGAAAAATAATCAGCCCTGACATTACTGCAACAAAGGTATCCAGCAGCATAATATGCAGTGATTCACCGGTTAAAGATCGCTCCTTACCAATATAGCTGCCAAAAACCGTCATAGAACCGATGCCAATACTTAAAGTAAAAAAAGCCTGACCCATGGCGGCAAAAACCGTATGAAAAATACCCTGCTGCTCCATCTTTGTAAAATCAGGTTTTAAATAAAAAAGCAAGCCCTCCTTAGCCGTTGAAAGTGAAAGTACACGTACTGTTAAGATAAGCATGATAAATAAAAGCCCGGACATCATAAACTTTGTAATTTTCTCAACACCCTTTTGCAAACCTAGAGAACAGATTCCAAAGCTGATGAATACAACACACGACATCCAAAAAATCATTTCTAACGGCTGCGCCGTCAAGTCCTGAAAAATATTTGCACATTCGCGCACCGACACATCTAAAAATTTTCCTTGTATCATCTTTACAAAATAAGCGAGCATCCAACCGCCAATTGTCGTATAAAACATCATTAAAAGATAATTTCCCGCAACAAAAATATAGCTAAACCTATGCCAGTGGCTTCCTTTTCTCTCTAAAACACGAAATGCAGTTGCAGCACTCTGCCTGCTGCTTCTTCCGACTGCGAATTCCATCACCATAATCGGCAGTCCCAGCAGTATTAAAAACACCAAATAAATCAATACAAAGGCTGCACCGCCATATTTTCCGACAACATAAGGAAAGCGCCATACATTTCCCAAACCAATGGCGCAACCCGCAGATATCAGAATAAACCCTACCCTTGATGAAAATTTTTCACGTTTCAAATGTACTTCTCCCCACTCTTTTATAATCTGTCAATACCAATACACAACTAATAAAGCAGTATTTTATTTTTCCCAAATTTTATAATTTTAAACAACTTTCCTTTGCGCAGGAGCTTTTATTATGGTAAAATAAAAGAGTTATTATAAAATGTTGCAGGTGAAATATATGAAAAAATCTTTATTAACTTCATGTCGTCTTTGCCCCCGACAATGCGGTGCCAACCGCGCAGCCGGAGAGCGTGGTTTTTGCGGCAGCACCTATCAATTGCGTGCAGCACGTGCAGCGCTGCATTTTTGGGAGGAACCGTGTATTTCAGGCGAACAAGGATCGGGTGCAGTCTTTTTTTCAGGCTGCCCGTTGCGTTGCATTTACTGTCAAAATCATAATATTGCCGCCGCCACGGCCGGAAAGGAAATTTCTGTCAGCCGTCTTGCAGACATTTTTTTGGAATTGGAACAAAAGGGTGCTCTAAACATCAATCTCGTTACGCCTACTCACTATGTACCTCAAATACTGTCCGCTTTAAATGCCGCCAGATGCAAAGGGCTTAATTTGCCAATTGTATATAATTGCGGCGGCTATGAATCAGTCAGCACGCTAAAGCTCCTTGAAGGGTATATTGACATTTATCTGCCCGATTTTAAATATTTAAACGAAGATACCGCAAGGCGCTATTCTAATGCCAAAAATTATCCTGAAGTTGCCAAAGCGGCTATTAAAGAAATGGTGCGTCAAACAGGCGCTGTGTATTTCAACGATGCCGGTATTGCGCAGCACGGCACCATCGTGAGGCACTTGGTCTTGCCCGGGCATATAGAAGAGTCTAAACAAATTATTCACTATCTCCATAAGACTTATGGAAATACAATATTTATGAGCATCATGAATCAGTACACACCTATGCCGGCTGTGGAAAATATACCGTCCCTCAATCGCAGATTGACGTCCGCAGAATATGATGATGTGCTCGACTACGCCATCGCCATCGGGGTGGAAAATGCCTTTATTCAAGAGGAGGGCACCGCGGAAGAAAGCTTCATCCCGGAATTTGATTTGGAAGGAGTCTGATATTGTAAATAAAAAAGGCTGTAAATAAAGACAGAGTGTCTGCTCTGCACAATTTTTACAGCCTCTTAATATTTATCCCCTATGCCGTAAAACACGACATCAATTATATCTTATTTAAAAACTTTATTCATGATTTTTATCACCAGGTAAATGATGAAAATAACCAGAAAAATTCCAAACATGCCTTTTGCCATCATCGGCAAAGTCTGCATAAATGCACTTATATTCATTGTAATCATCCTCCCCTACTTAGTCTAGCCAATCAGTGCAATAATTAAGCCGCCTGCAATAACCGATGCAATCTGTCCCGAAACATTTGCTCCTGCAGCGTGCATCAAAAGGAAATTTTGGTTATCCTCTGCCAAACCCATCTTATGCACTACGCGCGAGGACATCGGAAAAGCGGAGATTCCCGCTGCACCAATCATGGGATTTACCTTGTTCTTTGTAAATAAATTAATGATTTTTGCAAAGCACACGCCGCCAACTGTGTCAAAAACAAACGCAACCAAACCAAGACATAAAATCATCAGCGTCTGCAAATTTAAAAACAGTTCTGCCTGCATTTTTGTTGCAACTGAAATGCCCAAAAGGATAGTAATCAGGTTTGCAAGCTCCTTTTGCGCCGTCTGCGAAAGCATATTCAAAACGCCGCATTCCCGAATCAGGTTGCCGAACATCAAAAAACCAACCAACGCAACCGAACGCGGTGCAACCACACCTGCGGCAATGGTGACAATAATCGGAAATAAAATTTTCGTAGTTTTCGACACCGTGTTTTGTTTATATTCCATTTTTATTTGTCGCTCTTTTTTTGTTGTAATCAGCCTAATAACCGGCGGCTGAATAATCGGCACGAGCGCCATGTAAGAATATGCCGCAACAATTATTGCTCCGGTATAGTGCGAATTAAAATAGTTAGCCACAAAGATAGAAGTCGGACCGTCAGCCGCACCGATGATAGCAATAGATGCCGCATCTCTTAAGTCAAACCCAAGCAGTGCGGCAAGACTTAAAGTAAAGAAGATTCCAAACTGCGCAAACACTCCGAAAAACATCAGCTTCGGGTTTGTCAGAAGCGGCTCAAAATCAATCATTGCGCCAATACCGATAAACAGGAGCAACGGAAATAACTCGTTCGCAATACCGGCGTTAAACAAAAGATCAACCACGCCGGGTTCCGTACTGCCGTTGATTACCTGATCAATGGCACCCGACATGGGCAGGTTTACTAAAATAGCTCCAAAACCAAGCGGTAACAGCAGCGTAGGCTCCATATCCTTTTTAATCGCAAGATAGATTAACACGCCGCCGATTATCCACATGACCACCTGGGGAATTGTTATGTTCTGAAAATTTTCTAAAATCTCTAACATTCGTCATTTCCTCTCTTTAGTTCGTTTTTACATAAATCGTAAACAGTATACCATATTTATCCTATAAGTGCAAATCTTTTTTCAGCCAATAACAGAAAAATTTGCATAATAAAAGGAGCGGTACAGATATTTTGCACCGCCCCCAAAATTTCATGCTTATTCTTCTGTTTTTTCTGCTTCTTCCGCAACTTCTTCAATTTCTTCCGTCACTTCAGCAACCTGCTCAGCAGCTTCGTCAGCAGCCTCTTCTACAGCTTCTTTCACTTCCTCGTCATTAGCAACAGGAATATCAAGCGCCTCACCGATTGTCGCACCAAGCTCTTCTTTGTGGACCGGAACTTCTTCCTCAACCTTTTTTTCTTCAGCGGCTTCCTCGGCAACCGGAGCTTCCTCAGGAAGGAGAGCACGGATAGAAAGACCGATTTTCTTATTCTCCCAGTCAATCTCAACAATCTTAGCATCCACAGTCTGTCCGATCTCCAGCTCATCCTGCGGTTTAGCAATTCTCTTATTTGCAATCTGCGAAATGTGGATCAAACCGTCAATTCCCGGCAAAATTTCAGCAAATGCGCCAAACGGGAGCATTCTGACGATTTTAACCGGAACAACATCGTCAACAGCCAAGGTTCTCTTTGCAATCTCCCAAGGATTGTCCTCAGCCTTTTTAAAGCCAAGCGAAATCTTTTTGGTTTCCTCATTAATATCCTTAATATAAACCTCAATGGTATCGCCTACATTTACAACCTCGGACGGATGCTTAATTCTCTGCCAGCTCAGCTCAGAAATATGAACCAAACCGTCAACACCGCCCAAATCAACAAACGCACCGAAATTTGTCAGAGATTTTACAATACCGTTGTACTTGCGGCCAACCTCTGCACTCTCCCAGAATTTTGCTTCCAATTCTGCTTTCTGTGCCATTAAAATAGCTTTAACGCTTCCAACAACACGATGGCGTCTTTCATTCAAATCAATCAGTTTGAACTCAACTTCTTTGCCCATCAGTTCGTTCAAATCACTCAGATAGCGATCGCTTGCCTGTGATGCGGGAATAAACACCTTAACACCCTTGTGTATTGCAATTACTCCGCCGTTTACCACACTGGTAACTTTGCCGGAGAGAATATCGCCGTTTTCATATGCTTTTACAACATTGTCCCAGGTTTTCGCGGAATCAAGCTTTCTCTTAGAAAGCATGATATAACCCTCAGCATCGTTTACACGAACTACAAAGGTTTCAATCTCATCGCCAACCTTAACTACCTGCTCCGGCGTAACGTTCGGGTCATCCGAAATTTCCGATGCCGGAATGTATGCAGCATGCTTAACGCCCAAATCAACAGTGACCTCAGTCGGTCCCACTCCAATTACAGTACCCTTAACCACATCACCTGTATTTAAAGTTTTGAGGGATTCCTCCATAAGTGCTGCAAAGCTTAATTCTTGATTTTCCATTTTATCTATTGCCTCCTTTATTATAACCGCCGGTGTTGATGCCCCGGCAGTAATGCCAACTCGTTTACCCAGAAACACCTGCATATCGTCCAATTCGCGGATGGACTCAAGACCGTATGTATCAGGACAGGCGCCTTTACAAATATCATAAAGCTTTTGTGTGTTTGAGCTGTTTCTGCCGCCTAACACAATCATAGCATCCATTTTCTGCGCCAACTGCAATGCTTCCTCTTGTCTTTTATGAGTTGCACTACATATTGTATCAAAAAGTACAGTGTTTTTGCAAGTTTTTTTTAAAAAAAATATTATTTTTTTATAAATATTGCGATTAAATGTAGTTTGCGCCACGATGCAGGTAGGAATTTCACTTTCTTCAAGGGCCTCTGCCTCTTCTTGCGAACCGATAATAACGGCATTTCCGCCAGCCCAGCCGTTAATTCCTATCACCTCAGGATGATTGCGGTCACCAATGATCAAAATCCGTTTCCCGGCATCGTGATGTTCCTTTACAATTTGGTGAATCTTCTTTACAAACGGGCAAGTTGCATCAACATACTTCACACCTCGCCGTTTCATTTCTTCATATATATACGGTCCCACTCCGTGGGTACGTATAATAATCACAGCGTCTTGTTCTGCCTCATCAATCGACTCCACAGAAACAATGCCCTTTTCCGCAAGATCAGAAACCACCTGCGGATTATGAATAATAGGACCTAATGTATAGTATTTGTGTTCCTTATCCTTCGCACTTTGATAAACCATATCCATCGCACGCGCGACGCCGAAACAAAAACCGGCCGTTTTTGCCAAAACATAATTCATCAACGTCCACCTGCCAGCTCTAAAATATTCTGCACAAGTCTGCCGCTGATTTCCTTCAGCTCTTCTGTAGAAAGGTGAGCATTATCAGGAGCTTTTACCCAAATTGGCTCACCAATTACAATTGGTATTTTTGAAAACAATCGGTATTTACCGCCAATGGCTACCGGCAAAATTGGTGCACCACTCTTTTCCGCAATCAAGGCAACACCCGGCTTTGCGGTATGTGACATCCCTTTTAAGACTCTGCGCCCCTCCGGAAAGATAGCAATAACTTTATCTTCTGCCAGCGCAGACAACGCGGTACGTATTGCACCAATATCACCCTTACCCCGTGACACAGGAAAAGCCCCCGCCCATTTAATCAAAGCTCCCAGGAGCGGAATATCAAACAAATCTCTTTTCGCCATATAATGCAGCTTGCGCGGCATCATTGATGCAACCAGAGGAACATCCCAATAACTGGTATGGTTAATGCTAACTATAACAGGCCCTTCTAAAGGAAACCTTTCTTTATTGATTACCTTCACCCGAAACACAATGTGCATAAAAATACGTACCAAAAATTTTGCTATTTGATAGAGCATATCTTCTCCAGCCTCTCCTTGATAATACCCAGCACTTTCTGCACAACCTCCTCAAAGGTTAGCCCATCTGTAATCAGCTGTATGCTGTCCTCTGCCGGAACCAAAGGCGCGAATTCGCGCGAAGAATCATTTTCATCACGATAGCGCATATCACTTAACACATCGTCAAAACTGCATTCTTGTCCTTTTTCCCGAAGCTCTGCAAATCTTCGGCGAGCCCTCTCCTCTGCTGACGCCGTCAAAAAAATCTTAACCTCAGCGTTCGGAAAAACATAGGTGCCAATATCTCGGCCATCCATAATAACATTGTTTTTCTCGCCGAGCTTGCGCTGAATCTCCACCAATTTCAGCCGCACCTCCGGAATTTTTGAAATATCCGACGCCGCAATGGAAACCTCGGGTGTACGGATGTGATCCGTTATGTTCTCTCGGTCCAGATAGATAAGCTGCGTACCGTCCTCGCCGTACTTAATATCAATGTTCATAAAAGAAACCATTTCCGCTGCAGTTTTTGCATCATTTTTGATATCAATTCCGCCGCAAAGACAGCCAAGCGCTGCGGCCCGGTACATAGCTCCCGTATCCACATAAATATATCCCAGCTCTTTTGCTGCTGCTTTGGACACTGTGCTCTTCCCTGCTCCGGAAGGACCATCTATAGCAATTTTAATCATCTTATCCACCCTTTCAAAAGGTACAACGTGTTAATTTTATCACAACAATAATAGTTTTTCAAGGCTTTCCAACAAAAATTTGGCTTTTTAGTTGCTTTTTCTTTCAATTCATAGTAAAATAATAGAATGAACAGTTTACTATTTTCTTTCGGGAGGATTTTACGAATGAAAAAAGCGATTAGTTGGATTAGTATCTTTCTGCTCTTAATGCAGCTTTCAGCAATTACATTTGCTGAAGAAAATAAAAAGCAGCCGGAGATAAAGGCAGCAGCAGCAATATTGGCTGACCGTGCAAGCGGACGTATTTTATACGAAAAGGAAGTAAATGCAAAGTGTTACCCTGCCAGCACCACAAAAATTATGACAGGATTACTTGCGATTGAAAACCTAAACTTCGGCGATATGGTTACTGCAAGCGCTACGGCCGTAGATGTTGACCGCGATGGCAGCAATATGGGAATTTTAGAAGGCGAACAGCTGACTGTCGAACAGCTGCTTTACGGACTAATGGTCCATTCGGCGAATGACGCGGCAAATGTTTTGGCGGAATCGGTTGCCGGTTCTATCACTTCCTTTGTTGATAAAATGAATTCCCGAGCTGCAGAGATTGGTATGAAAAATACACATTTCGCAAACCCGCATGGCTATCACGATGATAATCATTACACAACCGCTTATGATTTATATCTTCTCGCCAACATTGCCATGCAAAATGAGGAATTTTCAAAAATTGTTTCTACCCCAACCTACGAGATTCCTCCGACAAACAAGTACAAAGAAATCCGCTCCCTTTCTAATAACAATGCATTAATCAATCCGATGAAAGGGCGAAGATATCTATACAGTGCCGCAACGGGCATTAAAACCGGACATACCTCAAAAGCAGGAAACTGTCTTGTTTCTTCTGCAGAGAAAAATGGTTCTTCCTTTATTTGTGTTGTCTTAAATGCCCCAAATGAAAATGGCACGAACTACTCTTTTGCTGATACAATTACATTGTTCAACTATGGCTTTGAAAATTTTAAAACCCAAATGATATCTGATACCGAAGAAATTTTAGCAACCAAAGAGGTGAAATGGGCAGCAGGCAATGCGCAGGCTATTTTGACGGCCAAAGAGCCTTTTACCGCCCTCCTTCCGGCAGATTTTAACAAATCGGCGCTTGAAAAAACTCTTACGGTTGATGACGTGATAAAGGCACCTCTTGCGGAGGGTGAAACCGTTGGTACCATTACATATTTCTATGATGGCACCGTAATTGGCGAGGCGGAGCTAATTAATAAAAAAGCAATCAAACGAAGCTATACGCGGATGATTTTCGGCACACTTCTGCACTGGCTTCTAAGTATTTGGGTTATGGTTCCTCTCGGTATCATTGTGGCAGTGCTTTTGGTTTTACGCTGGCTAGAAATCAAACGGCAGCAAAAACGCCGCCAGCAGCGTAAATATACAAGCCGTCGCAATTTTTATCAATAAAATGCAGCTAATTTAACAGGAGGCAAAACATGGCTACCAGAAACGATGTTGCCCGTCTGGCAGGCGTTTCCACAGCCACAGTGTCACGGGTTGTAAATGGGAGAGACAGTGTAACGGAAGAAACGCGCGATGCCGTACTAAAGGCAATCCGGGAATTAAACTATGTTCCCAATGTAATCGCACGCAGTCTCCGTACACGCTTGTCATATACACTGGCATTTGTTGTAAATGATGTAACAAATCCCTTTTTCTCAGAGCTGTACCGCGGCATTTGTGACGAAGCAAACGAGCATGGTTATGCAGCTTTCATCTATCAGTATGAAGATGACGTCAAACATATGTCTCGTTTATTGGAACGCAACGTAGATGGCATTATTACTTTTCTTCGGTTTTCAGAAGAAATCTTAGAACTGATTGCTCACAGCCGGACGCCGGTTTTTTACATTGGTAAAGAGAGAGAAGAAACAGGAGAGGCAGGCGCCTTGCGTTTTGATTTTGCAGAAGCCGGCTACGATATGATGCATTACCTGCACCGCAAAGGGCACCGTAATATTGGCCTTATTGCACGCAGCACCAGAAAATATCAGGATATTCACGCCGGATATGTGCGGGCCTGCGGCGAATTGGGACTAACTTATGACGAACGGCGAATTGCATGGTTTGATAGCAATAAATTTATTATTGAAGCAGGCAGCAACGCCATGAATGACCTGCTCGGCCGCAATCTTGGGTTAACGGCGGTTGTCTGCAACAGCGATTGGATTGCTGTTGGCGCACTCAGTGCCGCACAGGCAGCAGGTTTACAAGTACCGGAGGATATTTCCGTTGTTGGGTTTGATGATCTGCTGATCTCCTCCTACACAACCCCTCCCTTGACTACCGTAAAAACAGAAGGATATGAAGAGGGTCGTCTCGGCTGCCGTATGCTCATCAGTCATCTCCAGGGAAAAAGTCTGCCAGTCCAGGACTTAAAGGGTGTTTTAGTGGAACGCAGTTCTGTAAAAGATATCAATCACCTATTATAAAACTAACCTGTGCCCCGGCAACAGGCAATTAAAAGGAGACTCAAACATGAATTATCTCCCGGTAAATCTGAAGCATTACAGAAAGCGCAGCGGCCGCACGCAAGCGGAGCTTGCCAAATATATTAATAAACGCAAAAGCACAATATGCAATTATGAGAATGGTTATACCGAACCATCTTACGAACTGTTACAGCAAATTGCCGAATTTCTCCATGTTTCAGTTTCTGATTTGCTTAAAAAACCCGCGCCAAGTGTAAGGGAAACAGAAATCAGTCAGAATATTATCCCTATATTGTCCTGCACTACAGGAAAGCCAACGAAAGAATTTCTTACTTTACCATCTTCCTATCTTAAAGGTGACAATTTTGTTGCTTTTTATATGCCAAACGACACGCTGCAAAACATGAACCTGCATCGAGGCGATTTAATAATCTGCAAACAACACGGAACATTGCGCAACGGTGACCTTGTAGCATTTTTTGAAAAGCCGGATGGCATTTCGATTCGATATTATTATAATGAAAATGATTGCATCAGCCTAACTGCTTTGGGTAAATCAGCGCCGATTCAAAAGAAAAAAAATGAAATTAACATCTTGGGCAAGGTAATAAAAGCGGCGGTCAGCTTCAGCTGACCGCCGCTTTTCATAAAATCTATCTACCGCTCAATACTTTATCATTCATTAAAATTTCTTTTTGCCATAAACCGGACCGAGAGCTGAGCATGCACGATAATCGGCGCCCTCTGTGTCCTTCGTGCCAAATGCGCTCCACGTACTCGGACGGAAAAGTTTAGTATCGCATACATTATGCATTGCCACAGGGATTCGAAGCATGGATGCCAATGTAATTAAATCAGCGCCAATGTGACCATAAGACAGCGCACAGTGGTTAGCTCCCCAGTTTGCCATTACACTGTAGGTATCACGAAATGCATCTGTCCCTGTCAAGCGCGGCACAAACCATGTTGTCGGCCATGTACGGTCCGTTCTGTCATCAATCACTCTCCAAACCTCTTCCGGCATATCAATGCTGTAACCCTCAGCAATCTGAAGCATTGGTCCGAGGCCCTCAACAATATTGACTCTGCACATGGTCATCGGCATTCCGCCTTTAGAATAGAAATTGGAACTGAAACCACCCCCGCGGAAATATCCGTAATTGGCTGCACTCCAAACCGTTGCGTCAAGACAATCTTTTACTTCTTTGTCTGTTATCTTCCAGAAAGGCTTAATAACCGGCTTGCCATCTTCAGTCTGACATCCTGTACCATCGAGTGCTGCAGCACCGGAATTTACCAAGTGAATAAATCCATCCTTTGCACTCTCAGGCAGCTTTCCGGTAACACGCTGAATTGCCTCCGGACTCCAGTATGTACGTACATCACAGAACACCTGCGCCGTATTGGTCAGCAAATAACCAAACAGCATAGCCACGCCGTTTAAGCTGTCATTTTCAGTTGCCAGCACACGCGGTGCGCGCTTGCCGTTCCAGTCAAACGAAGAGTTTGAAATTGCCTCGGTAAAGTCTCCGTTTGGCATAAAGTCTGTCCAGTTTCTCTGACCTTGAAAGCCGCTCAAAATTGCGTTATGTCCATTACTTTCTTCTACATAACCCATTTCCGCAAGTTTTTCATTTCCCTCAATTAAATCGCGGGAAATGATTGTCATTTTAACAATGGTCTCCCACTCTTTGTCTTTCTCTTCTTTGGAACGTTTCCATTCTTCAATGTTAGTGTCAATGCCTTCCTTGCAGTTTTCTTTTGTCCAAGCCAAAGCTTTTTCAAATTCATCATGATCGTAAATGCCAAGGTTTAAGCGTCGAATAATTTCGCTCATATCCACATACTCTGTGCGCATGCCGAGATATTTCTGGAAAAAGTCACTATTTACCACAGAACCGCCAATTCCCATCGCTACGTTACCCATTGAAAGATAGGATTTATCCTTCATTTCTCCGACCGCAATTGCAGCACGTGCAAACCGCAAAATCTTTTCACTGACATCTGCCGGTATTGTCTTATCGTCCGCATCCTGTACATCGTGGCCATATATTCCAAATGCCGGTAACCCTTTCTGACTATGTGCTGCCAGGACGGCCGCTAAATATACAGCGCCCGGACGTTCTGTTCCGTTAAAACCCCAAACTGCCTTTTGGGTCAACGGATCCATATCCATCGTTTCCGTTCCATAGCACCAACAAGGCGTAACAGTCAAAGTTGCGCAAACGTTCTCGTGGTCAAATTTTTCTTTACAACGTGCCGACTCCGCAACACCGCCAATAGTAGTGTCAGCAATAACACACTCTACCGGTGTACCGTCCATATAGCACAGATTTGCGCTAATCAAAGTTGCAGCACTAGTCGCCATTTGCATGGTCTGCTCTTCCAAACTTTCTCTGATTCCCTTGCGGCGTCCGTCAATGGCCGGACGGATTCCGATTTTTGGTTTAACAAATTTTAACATAATCATACCTCCGTTTATGCAAACGATTGCATAATAAATTAAAAATTAAAGCGGCATACAATCTGAAAAACAAATTAAGCCGCATAATTTCCCGTTTTACTGCTGTTTTCGATGAATCCACTCCACATCGAAACGGCTCACTAAAGGAAAGGAATCACAATCACCGGACATGCGTCGATATAAAAGCCTTGCAGCTTCGCTCCCAATGGCTACCATCGGCTGTGCCGCAACCACGTCTGTAAAGCGAAACAGCGGTGATGCTTCCATGTCATCAAAACCTACCACAGTAATTATATTTTCCCGGCCTTTCTGATATTCCTGCAAATATCGTTCTGCACCAACCTGCATAAAATAGTTGGAAATAAAAAAGTTCTCCGGCGGACATTCCATTTCGCAAAAATCCTTCATAATATCATATCCGCTTTGTAAATAAAAATCACCAAAACGGATTAAATTCGGATCAACCGCAATATTATTTTCTTTTAATGCCTTTAAATAACCGGAAAACCGTTCTTTTGCCGATGTAATAAGTTCATTACCGCCAACAAAGGCAATGCGGCGTTTTCCTCTGCGAATCAAATCCTCTGTCAGGGAAAAACTTGCAGCCTCGTTGTTAACCAATACCGCATCCGTTTTCACACCATCAACTAAACGATCGGCAAGAACAACAGGGCATACATTTTCGCATAATTCGCGAATATGCTCGCCCTCATTGGAGCACGGAATCATAATAATGCCATCTACGCATTTTTCCAGTAACACTCGCAAACTTTTTTGTTCATCCTCTACGTTTTCGTTGGAATTACAAATAATCATACTATAACCGTTTCTCTTCAGTTCCTGCTCTACACCTTTTGCTATTTTCATAAAAAACTCATTGGTGATTTCAGGGCAAATAAATCCAACGGTAAACGTCTTGTTCATTTTCAAACTTCGGGCCACAGTATTCACCCGGTAGCCCATTTTCCGAGCCGCGCGGCGCACCAATTTTTGCGTTTTAGCACTGATTGAGCCATCTCCGCTTAAAACTCTCGACACAGTCGAAACAGATACGCCCGTTTCTTTTGCAATATCTTTTAAAGTAACAGACATACCTTTGCCTCCTGTGCAATCGTTTGCATTCATTTTATCACAAAAAAAATATATTGTCAATTTCTTTTAATGGATTTTAAAATATTTCTTTTAAACCTCTAAAAAGTATGTATCCGGTCTCTCGGGATCAAAGCATTCGTTGCACCACATAATAGTTACCATATCACTTTCTCCCAAATTTTCAATGTTGTGCGTATATCCGGTCGGGATGTCCACAATTTCTATTTTATCGCCGGAGACAAAATATTCTATCACATCGCTGCTGTCCGGCTTACGGAAGCGAATTACGCCTTTCCCGCTTACCACTACAAACTTCTCGTTTTTACTGTGATGCCAATGGTTACCCTTGGTAATGCCCGGTTTTGAAATATTTACACTCACCTGTCCGCGCTCTGCTGTCTTAAACAATACCGTAAATGATCCGCGCGCGTCACAGTTCATTTTTGCTTCGTAGGAAAAATCATGCTGTGGCAAATAGCTTAAATATGTGCTGTATAATTTTTTTGAAAATCCGCTCATTTCAGGTATCATTTTACTTGCGCGGCTTTTCTTAAACTCATAAAGCAAATCAACAATCTCACCTAACGTAACCTGATAAAAGACAGGCACACTGCAAAATTCATTTTTATGGTTTTCCCTGCCGGCCAACGCTGCTAAAAGTTCATTTACAACATCATCAATGTACACCAGTGTCAGCACCGTATTACGGTCATTAACCGTAATCGGCAAACCATTGGCAATGTTATTGCAAAAGGTTGCAACAGCGCTGTTATAGTTTGGTCTGCACCATTTTCCAAATACATTTGGCAAACGGTATATCAAGGTTTTCACACCATTTTCTCTTCCATACTTCTCAATTAATTCTTCTCCCGCGCGCTTGCTTTTACCGTATGGATTATCCAAAGCCGCTTGTATGGAGGAAGTAATGAGTACCGGGCAGCGGTTATGATGTTTTTTTAAAGTCTCCAAAAGAACAGAAGTAAAACCGAAATTTCCTTCCATAAATTCGGCTTCCTCTTTCGGACGGTTAACACCTGCCAAGTGAAAAACAAAGTCGCAATCACTGCAATATTGTTCCAACCTCTCCTTCGGCGTATCAATATCATACTCATAAATCTGCAAATCCGAAGCAATCTCCCTTGTTCTATCCTTCCCGTCACGGATATTTGAAAGCGTTGATGTCAGATTTTTCCCAACAAATCCCTTTGCGCCTGTCACCAGTATCTTCATAATATATTGTCAGCTTCCTTTCAACTGCATCATTCTCTTATTTTATTGTAACATAATTACTGTACCCTTGTAAAGAATGTAGATAAATATTCATACAAAAACGCGGCAAAATGATCTGCATTTTACCGCGTTTTGACGATATGTAACTTATTCCGGTTTGTCAACAATAGCAAAAGAAATTTCACCGCTGGCAGCGACCTTATCCTCCACCGTTGCAATCACATTTGCCTTGCCCATATTACGTTTAAAAGCCGTTAATTCTGCCTCCAGGCGAAGTGTATCACCGGGAACAACTTGTCTGCGAAATTTAAAATTGTTCATCCCGGTAAATACTCCTACTTTGCCCCTATTTTCCGGCTGTGACAGAATCACACATGCACCGACCTGTGCCAGCGATTCCACAATCAACACACCCGGAACAATTGGCATTCCCGGAAAATGCCCCTGAAAATAAGGCTCGTTTGCCGTCACATTTTTAATACCGACCGCACGCTTTCCCTCTTCCATTTCGATAATTTTATCCACAAGCAAAAACGGATAGCGATGCGGGATAATTTTTTGTATTTCGAGATTTGTCAGCATGTTTCCCTCCAAAAATTATTGATTCCTGCGGAAGCCGCTCTGATGAAAGTTTTCAATGTAGTCAAGTGACATACCCGTTCCTTTGGCCACGCAATAAATAGCATCCTCTGCCACAAAAACATCAAGCCCGGTTTCACGGGAAATCAGCTTGTCCAGGCCAAAAATCAAACTGCCGCCGCCTGTAAGCAAAATGCCGCTGGTACTAATGTCACCCACAAGTTCCGGCGGAGTTTTCTCCAAAACATTGTGAACCGCTTCCACAATCTGCGTTGCACATTCTTCCAAAGCTTCCAGCATTTCCTCCGAACTGACGGTAATAACCTTCGGGAGTCCGGTCAGCAAGCACCGTCCTTTAATTTCCATAGTCAATGGCTCCGGACGCGGATATACACAGCCAATTTCAATTTTCAGCTCTTCCGCTGTACGGTCACCAATCATCATATTATATTTTTTGCGAATATATTTCACTACGGCGTCGTCAAACTTATCGCCGGCAACCTTAATCGAATTGCTGACAACAATCTCGCCTAATGAAATAACTGCAACATCAGCCGTACCTCCGCCGATATCCACAATCATGTTTCCATAAGGCTTAGAAATGTCCAAACCCGCACCAATAGCCGCCGCAATCGGCTCTTCTATGATATAGGTCTTTCGTGCACCTGCCTGAGTTGCCGCATCAATAACTGCCCGTTCCTCCACTTCTGTCACCTGGCTCGGCACACAAACCATAACCCTAGGCTTGCATAAACTGCTCTTGCACACCTTTTTCAAAAAATAGCGAATCATTTTTTCCGTTGTGTCATAATCGGAAATGACTCCGTCACGCAAGGGACGAATTGCAACAATATTTCCCGGTGTTCTTCCGATCATATTTTGCGCCTCTGCGCCAACTTTCAGTACCTTTCCCGTATTAGTATCAATTGCAACTACGGAGGGTTCCTTTAAAACTACGCCTTTCCCTTTGACATAAACCAAAACCGTTGCGGTTCCCAAGTCTATCCCGATGTCCTGTCCAAAATTAAACACTTTTTTCCCTCCTTTTTCATTTACACCTTTTATATCATATATTATATAATTTTTTTACAGTATATGCAATTACTTTTTTACAAAATTTCTTAAATTTTTATAAACCGGAAACTTGTACAAAAATTTTACTTTTTTCCAGAACGAATCGGACAAATTCGCATACAAATTCCACAAACAGAACCTCGTCCGATTAATTGGAACTTTTCCTTCATGTATTTGCTGCACGCAGCCGCATCTACTAAAGTTTTCTCCGGCTGTGCAAGGTCAAACCCCTCACCCGAAAGCGCCATTGCCGGACATGCCTGCACACACAGCATGCAATCAGTACACGGATTTTCTGCCGGAGCCGCAACAAACCCCGCAGACAAATCCATATCCGTTAACACCGTTCCCAGCCGCACGCGCGGTCCGTATTTTGTTGACAAAAACAGTGCGTTGCGCCCTATATTTCCCAGTCCTGCTCTCACCGCTGCAAGTTTATGTGAAAGCAATCCCCGATATTCTCTGCCCAGGCTCTGGGAAGCCGGCACACAGACATAGTGTGCCCCGTTTTTTTCCAACATAATCCCTATTTTCAGTGTTATTTGGTCAACCAGCGCATTTACTGCCCGATAATGGTGAAAATAAGTATAGGTCGGTTGGTTTGTAATAGAGTTTACTACACTGTCCGATAACTTTACTACAATACTGACCGCGTGATTCAGTCCCGGATATTCTTCCGGCGGGTTTATTTCGGAAAAGCCAACCTCCCAGGCTCCTTGCGCAAGCGCAAACTCTTTTATTTGATTAATCATCCAACATTTCCTCCGCCTGCTTATAGGTTGTCTCCGTAACATGTTCTCCGCCGATAATACGCGCCAATTCCTCTATTCTTCCTTCCCGTTCAAGTGCCGTTACAAAGGTTTTCGTTTTCCCATCCGTTTCTTTCTTTTCAATTAAAAAATGCTTATCTGCCGCCGATGCCACTTGCGCAAGATGTGTGACACACAACACCTGTTTACGATGGGACAATTCTTTCAATTTATCTCCCAATCGCTGCGCCGCACGTCCGCTCACGCCGCTGTCAACCTCGTCAAAAATCAATGTCGCCACCGCGTCTGTCTCTGAAAGAATAGATTTTATCGCCAACATAATACGCGACAGCTCACCGCCGGAAACAATTTTTGTCAGCGGTTTCGGAGGCTCTCCCTTATTTGCGGACAACAGAAATTCCACCGAATCCATGCCCTTTTCATTGATATCGCATGGTGTGATCTGAACAAAAAAAACTGCATTCGGCATATTTAAAAACGCAAGATTTTCACAAATCTGTGCCGAAAGCTTCTGCGCCGCCGATTTTCGCGCGCCCGAAACGGTTTGCGCAAGACTCTCCGTCTCTTCTCTCAATTTTTTTACCTTTTGCTCCAGTTTACCGCGGTTCTCATCCATAAATTCAATCCGGCTGCGTTCCTCCCGCGATTCCTGCAGATGCGCAAGGGCATTTTCCTCACTTCCGCCATATTTCCTTTTCAGACGATAAATAACGTCAAGCCTATCTTCCATCTGCTCCAGCGATGTTTCATCCATATCCGCCCGGTCAAAATAATCCTGCAGCATATGCACCGTTTCCTGCACGGAAGCAAGGGCATTCGTTAAATTTTCCGATGCCTCGAAAAAAGCAGGATCAATCTCCGAAGCGCTCTCAACCAACTGGGCAGCTGAGGCTAACAGGTTATAAGCGCAGCTCCCCTCTTCGTTTTCGTAAAGCAAATTAATTGCCTGACCGGTCTGTGAAAGCAGATTTTTTGCATTATTTGCAATTTTGCACTGCTGTTTCAGTTCTTCTTCCTCTCCGACCCTTAAATCTGCATCCTCCAGTTCTTGAATTTCATAATTTAAAATATCAAGTCTGCGAAGCTTTTCCGCCTCATCCATCTGCAGTGCAGCAAGCTCTTTTTCTGTATTAACATATTCATAATATTTTGTCCGGTACAGCTCAAAGATAGGGTGCAGCTCATCAGAAAAGCTGTCCAAAAAATCAATATGTGAGGTTCTATCCAACAATGCCTGATTGTCATGCTGCCCATGTATATTCACCAACCAACGGCCTAATTCTCGGAGCTTATTGACCGGTACAAGACAGCCCCCCACCCGACAGATATTTTTTCCGTCTGCCGATAGCTCACGTGATACAATTAATGTGCCGTCTTCATCCGTTTCCCAACCGTTCTCAGCAAGAACAGATAAAACCCGTGGTTCAAGAATGTGAAACACTCCCTGAACCATTGCCCTCTTTTCACCATAACGAATTATTTCGCGGCTTACCCGTTCCCCTAAAAGCATATTAATGGAGCCGACCAGAATAGATTTTCCTGCTCCCGTCTCACCGGTAAAAACCTGAAATCCATTTGAAAAAGATATTTCCGCATGGTCAATCAGTGCAACATTATCAATGATCATACATTCGAGCACCGTAAATCCCCCTTACAACAGCGAGCGAATCCTCTGCGTTATGTTTTTCGCTTCCTCTTCCGTTTTGGTAATACAAAGCAAAGTATCGTCACCCGCTACACTTCCCATAATCTCATCGTAATGCATAGCATCCAATACTGCCGCTGCAGCCTGCGCCATGCCTGCATAGGTTTTAATTACAACAATGTTCTGCGCAAAATCTACCGTATGCACCGACTGCATCAAAATAGATTCCTGTTGTTTTGTTCCGTTCTCCTGTTTTGCATCGGCACGAACATATTTATACACCCCATGTTCATTTGCCGCTTTTGCAAGACGCAGCTCTTTAATATCACGGCACACGGTTGCCTGGGTCACTTTGTGCCCCCGTTCTGCCAAAAGCTGAGCCAAATCCTCCTGTGTTTCCACGTCATACTCTGAAATTAACTCCAAAATCTGATCATGTCGCGAATTTTTCATTTTAATTTTCCTTTCCGATTAATTTATGGCGCAAAACGCTGTAAAACCGATTTCCGCTCACCCGTATCAGTTTCGTCTGAAACGGCGACTTTGTAATAGTTAAGAGACTGTTTTCCGTAAATGCGGTTTCTTCTCTTCCATCCGCGGACACTTGTGCTCCGCCAATCCGTCCTTTTCCCATAGATGCCGTTATGGTTTTCTGTGCCGGAACCAAAACCGCACGCGAATACAATTTATGCGGACAAATCGGCGTAATCAGCATGGAATCCATCGACGGGTCTACAATAGGTCCTCCCGCCGACATAGAATAAGCCGTTGAACCGGTGGGCGTTGCTACAATCATGCCATCTGCTTTGTAGTCATCTACAAATTCATCATCTATATATACGTTTACATCCAAAAGTCTGGAACCGGAACCGCGCGAAACCACCACATCGTTTAACGAATCAAAAATCTGTTCCCCTCCCGTCTGCAAATTTTTCAAACAAGAGCGAAGCATCATGCGGCTTTCAATCACATAGTCCTGTGAAAAAAAACGTTCCAGACAGTCTGCGACCTCTTTTTTCTCTACCTCTGCCAAAAAGCCAAGCCTGCCTAAATTAAATCCCAATATTGCCTGTCCGCTTAACAGTACGTCGTGCGCTGCGCTCAGCAGCGTGCCATCGCCGCCCAAAGCAAAAACAAAGTCTGCTTCTGCCAGCGCCCGTTCTTTAGAACAATATTCTACACCGGCAACTTCATATTTCGCAAAACTTTCTTCCAACAGCAATCGAGCTTTAGATTTTGAGAGCTCCGCAACCATTTTAGTAAATTCCAACCGTTGATCCTTTATCGGATTCGGAGCCATATAAATTGTTTTCATAGTATCACTCACTTATCAGTGCATAATTAATTTGCAGTTTATAAATATACAGATACATTGTATATTATACATAAAATTTTCCCATTTAGCAAGCCTATTTTTTAAGAAACTTTTGATCAGGCAGAGAAAAACTTTTTCTTAAATTTTTATTTCTAATAATCTAACAACAAGAACACAAACTGTATTTTCCGCAAACAGTTCCTAGAAAAATTCACTCTTGTTTGCAGAATGCAAAAAACCTTGTAAGAACACAAATCTTACAAGGTTTTTTGCCGCCATCACGAACAGCAAATAAAGATATTCATTACATTACTTTAATAATTACCAACGAAATCACGCCAAGCGTCACACCAACAATACTTCGGAACGTTAATTTTTCACGGAAGAAAACAGCCGCCACAATCGCTCCGATCACAGTGCTTCCACCGTTGATAAAAGTAAACAGTACAGCTGGCGATACCATTGCAGTCAATATAGTTGCAAGCTGATTAATTACAAATACGTCCGCAGATAATATCGCACCATAGCCAATTAAATGTATGCTTAACTTTGAATTTTCTCCCTCTGTCCTTGGCAAAACACCCGATAAAACTAACATAACAATTCCGACAATGCCAAAGGATAAAAATGAAAAAGTTGAAACACTTCCGCCCGGCACGTAAAATGTAAACATTTGCTGCGCCAGCATGGTACCCCCGTTAGCAAGCATAACACCTATCAGCAAAAATATGCTTTTCAGCGTAATCTTACAATATATCTTTGAGGAACTGGTAATCAGAAAGTAAGCTGCAACAAAAAACAGAACTATTCCAAACCATTGACCGAGCGACATCGGTTCTTGAAACAGAAAAATTCCGGCAATGCAAGGCACTAATATGCCCGCTGTGCCAAACAATGCTGTCAGCGCAACAGTACCTGCTTTTAAAGCCGCCATGCTAAAGCCCATTGACGCAATAAGTGTAATACCCGACAGCGTAGAAATCAGCACCGTTAGTAAGTTCCATTGCATGCCCTTTCCGCCAATAGCTATCAGCAGCAATCCGCAAGCGGCACTCAACAGCTGCCGATATGCACTGTATTTCACAAAACACGCTGTCCCGGTTATTTGCATGCTCGCCCTTTTATTGCATAAGTGCTGCAATACTCTGCAGCACAAGATGATTCCTATGTAAATTGAAGCCATGATATGATTCTCCTCAAAAGTTCAAATGTATTGTATATTATACAGAAAACTTTTATTTCTCATAATATAACAGCAAAGGCACAAGTTGTATTTTTTGCAAAAAACTCTCTTTTACCATGGCAAAAAATCTACATTTTTCAATTTGGTAAGCGCTTCCACAAAAAAATAATCACCATAAATAATAGGAAGATGAACGGCACGATTGCTCGCATCCGCGCAGTACAATTCCGTTCCCATGCCTACAAGATAATCAACTTCCGTGTCATAATTGCAGAAATTTTCATCAATGGTAAACAGCAAATTCGTCGCGGCTGAAAGGTACATTTTCTTTTCAAATTCCGGTACAATTTTTGCAAGTTCAATCAAACCGCATGCCGCACATGCTGCTGCCGTCGAATCATACTCCACCGGTTCCTCCGGCGCGCGAAAATCAGCCCGCACCTTCCAGTCACCGCAGCTTGCCGCTATGAAAAAGTTTGCAACTTTCTTAGCAGTGTTTAAATACTCAACCTTATGCGTATGCAAATAAGAAAGGGCAAAACCGTATATCGCCCATGCCGCCCCTCTCGACCAGCTTGAATGTTCATTATATCCCTGACCGCCCAGGACCTGAACCACACCGGGTTCTTCAAGAGGATGTACAACAATATGCCTTACACTGCCGTCCTCTCTGACATGATCTCTCATTGCCATATCCGCATGAGACATCGCAATATACTTATATCGGTCATCTCCCTTTTCCTCCGATGCCCAGTAAAGTAAAGGAATATTCATCATACAGTCAATAATCGTCCATGTACGGTGATCTTCTCCGCACCAATTGTTCCACGCAGTAATATATTCTCCTTTAATGTTATACCTTCCTGCCAAAATATTGGCGGCATAAAGATTCCTCAGTCTTGCGTTTTTATCTCCGGTCAACCGCCAGTTCGCGCCACTGAGAATATGCCACATAAATCCCACGTCATGATGAAGAGCATCATATTTGCGAAATGCAGCGTCCAGAAGTTCTTCGGAGCGGCGAGCTGTCTTTTGATATTCCTCATTTTTCGTGGCAGCATACATCAGCCACATCATCCCGCCAAAAAATCCGTTTGTCCAGAAACAAGGGTCAGTCTCTGCCTTATTGTCATGAACCCCGTTTTCATCCGTTGTATACGGAATCTTATCTCTGCTGCGAACAGCAACCTGCTGAAGTTTACGATCCACCTTTTCCCATGTATTGTTTAACCACTGTTCTGTTTTATAATCCATCTGTTCTTTTCTCCTCTCCGGCAGCAGCCGTTCCTTATGATTTTGCACTATTTCAAATTTTCGCACCGCTCAGCGCAAAACACTAAGAAACGCCGCCATTCCTGTTCATCTATAAAAGCATTTCTGTCGCCCGCAACTAGGCGCGCCGCCCGCCCTTTTGTATCATTATTCCAACAATGGTTGCCGACAAAGATATCCACTTTTTCTTTTAAAAGCCTCTCAATGCTGTTTTTGTAATCCTCTCTGCAGCCTTCATAATAAAACGGCGATGTTTTTTCCAACGAGTTAGCGCCTGCACCGCCAAACATTCCTGCACGGTATTTTCTTCCGTTTTCAGTAATATCAAAGAAAAATGACAGCGTCCCCTTCGTGTGCCCCGGCGTATGAACACAACGAATAGCAGCATTACCCAACCGAACAACATCGCCGTCATGCAAAAGAATGTCCGGTTGAAACAGTCCTTCCTTTGCCAGCATTTCCGCATCAACCGCGCTGATCAGCGTTTTCGCACCACTTAGCGCCGCCAGTGCTGCCGTTGCCTGCGTATGGTCAATATGCCAATGTGAATGTAAAATATACTTAATATCCCTCGGGTCAAACCCCAGGCGATGGATAGAATCTACCACTATATACAAGGCATCCGCATAACCCGTATCAATTACAATAAGACCATCACCTGTATCAATCAAATGTACAGATGCCTGATAGGTTCCTGCAAAATACAGATTGCCCGCTAAACAAAACGGCTCTATATAACCGTCCATAACATGTTTAATCTCTTCTCTCGGATACATTTTCTTGTCCTAGCCCTCCTTCCGGCAGAAAAAGTCGTTGCTGACCAAAATCATTTTACACCCAAAAGTGCCTTCCCTTTCCTACAGCAGCCTTACCAATTCATCGCCAACCTGTGCCGTTGTCGCTGTTCCTCCCATGTCGGGAGTCAATATTCTGCCCTCTGTCATAATAGTCTCCATAGCATCCAGTAAACGCTTGCCCCATGCTTCATGTCCGAAGAAATCGAGCATTTGGCTCGCTGACCATACCGATGCCAAGGGGTTTGCAATTTGCTTGCCGGCAATATCCGGTGCGCTGCCGTGTATCGGTTCAAACATGGAAGGATATTTCCGCTCCGGGTTAATATTTGCTCCCGCCGCAAGTCCCATTCCGCCGGAAATTGCCGCACCCAAATCAGTAATAATATCACCAAACAGGTTCGATGTAACAACTATTTCAAAACGTTTCGGATTTTTTACAAAAAACATACTTGCTGCGTCTACCAAAACAGAATCCGTCTTGACATCAGGATATTCCTTGCCTATCTCCGCAAAAACGCTGTCCCAAAAAACCATGGAATAGTTCAGCGCATTTCCCTTAGAGATGCTGGTAAGCTTCTTTCCCTCGCGTCGTGCCGTTTCATAAGCATAACGTATAATACGTTCTGTCCCCTTGCGTGAAAAAACACCTGTCTGCAAAACAACTTCGTTCGGTTTTCCCTTAAAAAGCCAATTTCCCTCTCCTGCGTACTCTCCCTCACTGTTTTCCCGGATAACAAGCATGTCAATATCCTCACGCTTTACATCTTTGAGCGGACACGGAGCTCCTGCAAGAAGCTTGACCGGCCGTAAGTTGACATATTGGTCAAACTCATGACGAATGGTCAGCAACAAATCCCACAGCGAAATATGATCCGGCACACCGGGATAGCCCACAGCTCCCAGATAAATTGCATCAAACTCCGACAACTGACAGATACCATCCTTCGGCATCATTTCACCATGCTCCAAATAATATTGGCAACCCCACGGAAAGTATGTAAATTCAAAGCGAAAGCCGCCGTCCAGCTCTGCCGCCCGTTTCAGCACCTTAATGCCTTCTGCCAACACTTCCGGTCCTATACCGTCTCCTGCAATTACTGCTATTTTATATGTCTTCATTTCATATTCTCCTTCACTGAGTCAATTTATGCTGATTATAATCTTCATGACGGTCCGCGCTCCTAAAGATACAACGGGAATCGCCACATCTCCTCTGAAAATTTCGGTACGAATCTTATCCATATCATGCATCTCATCCAAAAGATAATACTCAGCGAGTATTTCTTTCTTTTTAATAATGCCATCCAACACCAATTCTGCGCTTATCTCTTCATCTGAATGATTACTCAGCAGAACCACCGCATGGTTGCCGTCAGTTGCCGCTGCAGAACAGAACTTTCCGTTTGAACGGTATTCCGCTTTCACATTGTTTCCCAGGCGATACAGATCATGAAATGCAGCAAGCGCGTAATAAGGCTTTAAATATTTTCCCGTAACATGATCATGCATTCCGTTATAAAGCCCGCCGAGTGAAACGCAGTAATACATAGCAGAATCTGTGTGCCCCTCGTGCTGCAGTCCGCATAAAACAGAGGACACGAAACTGGCTCCCTTCATGGTTCTCTTTTCGTAGTGGCTTGTTCCTTCATCGCCATAGTTCCATTCATTCAGTGTTGTCTCCGTATCCTGCAAACCATATTCGTCAAGCGTCTTTCTGACATAGGCTCCGTGTTTTAACACCTCACATGGATCATTGGTGTAAATGTGCCATGAAAAGAAATCGAGCGGCAATTTTTCCGCAGTAACCATTTTCAAAAAATCATGAAAGTAGGTTACAAAACCTTTATAAAAATCATTCATACCTTCCCTTGTCACAGCATAAAATCCGCAGCTCCCGTAGCCTCCTATCTTGCACTGCGGAAATCTGTTTTTTAAGTATTTTGAAGCAACACGGTAAAGTTCAAAAAATTCTTCCTTGCTGCCCGACCACATTGGCGGGTTTTCCGGCTCATTCCATATTTCCCAGTAACGTATATTATAATGAAAGCCGTCTGCCCAGCCTTCGTTATAATGCCGCATGATACCTTCGCAGATTTTCGCCCATTGCAGATAATCCTTTGGCGGAAAGGTTCTGTACTTTTTTTTCGCCCAGTCTATGGTAATGCCCAGCCTGTAAAATATCTCCGTCCCTGCCTTTACAATACTGCCGATATAATAATCCGTTAAAGTAAAATCGTAATTGGATGGGTCCGCCGCATCTGCATCAAAATCCGGAAAAATATTCGGCACATCCACATAGTGCGAACCCCCATACGGTCCCATCGCGTCATGCAGACGGGAAAAAGGTATGCCCGCCCCTTTCATAAACTCTGTGGAAAGCTCTTCATTCAACACCGCATACGGAGCATTGTTCACGCCGTGAAGCGGCTTGATATAACCCTCTTGTTCTGAAAAATTGTATGTAATTTTTTCCATAGTTTCTCCTTTTTTGCTGTCTGTTCACATTTCTCTCAGCAACAAAATCAATATAAGGCATAAGAAAAGACACAGCAAGTCTTTTTGCGCCTATGTTTCCGCAGCCGGCAGCAATATGCAAGCCGTGTCTTTTCCGTCAGCTAATTTTTTTTAAATTTTTAAAACAGCTGCCCTTTTGCCGTTACTCTGTCAGATAAACAAAAGGTTCCGCTGCAAGAGGACAAAGCCCCGTCATAGGCCCCCACACCATAAGCTTTGCACTGGTTCCGGCCGCTGTCAGACTGCCGCTGATTTCATGCTCATCCGCGTTCGTATTAATTAATTTCACGTTGCTAAGAGCCTTGCCGTTATAAATCGCTGCAATCACTGTCATTTCCTGATCCGAAGAACGCGCATAAGATAAATTGTATCGGAAAGTATTTCCGTCAAAGCTGCAATCGCCCTCCTTCACAAAGATTCCATTTTCATTCGTAACATAGAAGTCGCGCCGAATCTGGCCCTGAATTGCCGTGCCTCCCAACACTGTTGACGCTGTCAAAACAGCCGTATATTTACCTGTTTCAAAGGCGGTGCCGTCTTCCTTCTCAAACACGAAGTGGAACGTCGTGTTATTATTAGTGTTATTAGCTTTTTTATAGGTACATTTTGCCTTAGTGGTTATTTCAGCTCCATCTTTGTAAAGCTTATAATATGAATGACCTCCCTCATTACCGCCTGTACCTCTTGTCGCATCCATTACGAACCCATTCGTTCCGTAAGGAACAACACCGTTGGTTGACTGTCTGCCATCAAAACTGTCCTTAAAATAAGCAAGACTTGCTACATCAGGTATTAAGCCTTTGTACGCAATCAGAGAAACATCGTCTATCGCAACAAATGCATTGTCCTTCAGCGCGGTAGTACGGATTCTGACACCTGTCAGTTTATTATTAGAAATCGGCAGGGAGGCACTATGAAGCTTGCCGTCAAGATAGGCTGTTGCCGTCCCGTTCTGCGGTACATAAACAATCGCCGCGTCATGCCATTCGCCTTTTGACGCGCCGCTAAAGTTTGCATAGCTTCCTTCTGTACCCACGCCATTGGTCAAAACTGCAAGCGCGTAAGAATCCGACGCATAAAAGCGAAAATTCAATATAGACGTATACGCCGACTGGTAAGTCGAAGCAACAGCGAGGTTAATAAAAGGTATGTCGTTGCTGCTGACTCCCGTAAATATCAGCGATTTATCTCCCACTTTGCCGCGCATGCTGCCGCTGACCTCTCCGTTTGTAATGACAGCAGATTTTGATGCAACCGAATTCACCCCGAGAGCCGTTGCCTTATCCCCATCCGACATGTCATCAAAACTTTCTGCAAGTCCTTCAAAATTTAGTTTTTTTATCGACTGAGTACTCCCGCTTGGCACCGCCGCATAAGTGTTCATTGTTTTTTCCGCATACTTCACTACTCCGCCATCATAATCCGCCTCAATGCGAATCAAACATTCACCGATCGTCTTTACGTCATTCGTACCAAAGCTTATCAGATAGTTGTTCGAACCGCTGCCGCTGTCCGTTAAAGTAAAATCTTTGCTGTTGCCGTCGCTGATGAGCCGCACCTCAGTAAATCCCGGCGGAATGATTGCATTAAAGGATACCGTGTTATTGGCAACCTGATACATGCCGCCAAGACCCAAAATTTGTATGTCCTCCGCATTCTCAACATTGTTTCCCGTATTGCTTCCCGTTGCTGCAAGCGCCGTCACCGACAGCATACAAAGCAGTGCCGCCGACAACAAAACCGCGGAAAACTTTTTCATTAATTTCATCATGACCATTCCTTTCTTCGTGCAATTTATTTTTATAAATTTTACTTGATGCAGGACTCTCCGTTTTGTTTTTAACGATATATTACTGCCTCCGTAACCTCCGCATAGCGGGTTTTAAGCAGCATTTTGTCCGGCTTTGTACTGTCCATCTCGGAAGAAATGACCGATGTTGGCGACACTGCCGTCACCGTTTTCTTCTTAGTATCCACCAGCCACACATAAGAGCGTTTGTTCACCAATGTTACAGAATGATCTCCGCCGCCGGCTGCGTTGGTGTTAGAGCTGTCCAAAAGCAGCAAACTGACGGAAGAACCGCTTATCGCATTTACCGAGCCGTAGTAATAATTAATTTCATGATTTTCTCTTGTAACCGCGTGCAAAACATCCTCTTTATCATAATCAAAATCCACCGTCAGGTCGGTAAGCTCATCACGCTGATCCGCGGTATATCTTACAACATCACCACATTCCAGCAAATACTTGCCGTTGTTGTCCACCACCTTTGACAAAAGTGAAGAATCCATAGGCACGTAGAATTTTTTATATTGATTACCGGCACACAAAGTAATCTGATATGCGGTCTCCTCTTGGTTATCCACAGCCCAGCGGATAGAC
Organism: uncultured Clostridia bacterium; assembly: GCA_934438075.1. Lineage (GTDB taxonomy): Bacteria > Bacillota > Clostridia > UBA1381 > UBA9506 > RGIG1666. The sequence continues at coordinate 124,353 of CAKSBF010000006.1, forward strand.
TCAATTACACCGTGCGAACTGTTATTTCCAACACTGCCGCCTGTCGAACCCGTTTTGCATACCAAAATGTTTGCCCTGCCGCATGCCTCCACATTATAAGCGAGAAGATTGCTGCGCACAAAGGTTGCGTCATTGCCCCACGATGTTGTGCTGCCGATGCTGAAACGCTCCTGGTCGGTTTTTGCATATTCTGAGCTTCCCACCAGAATGATTTTTGTGCTTGCGTCAATTGTAAAGAATGGGATAAATAAACCAAAAGTTTTATAAATCACTTTACTTGCACTGTCACTGTCATAATTATCAAAATTGTAACGTTTCAGCTGATCTGCCGAATCTACGGATGGTTCATACACTCCCAGACCGTTTTCGGTATTGATGCTGTTGATTGCTCCGTCCTTGTTCACTTTATACATAATCACTTGTCGTTGCATAGGTTTATAACAAAATAATACATAAAACAACAAGACAGGGATAAACATAATATAAAACTCATAGTTTTTCTTGTGTTCCCTTTTTACCCTGCCGCCGAGGGGCAGAGAACTGCCCCTCGATTGATTTAAAAGTACCTTGCGCATAGTTTCCACTCATCCTTTTCTACTACCTGGCATTATAACGATCTAAAGCTTGTTGCTGCAGCTCAACCACTCTGTCTACTCCCAACTGTTTCATTCTGCTTACATAATTGTCATATTCTGAAAGATCTGCTGTTCCCATAATAAAGCTGTACAGCATCTCCCACATATAAGTATCCAGGTCTGCAAAAATACTGCTTTTCTCTTCTGCTTCTTCTGCGGTCAAGGTAACAAGCGGCATTGCGTGCTTTGACATATCCGTTTTCTTCCAAGCTTCAACTGCCTCATTTTGCTGCGGGAAAGACTGAATACTCTGTTTCAGATGCCAGGACTGTACGCAAGGACCACCGTAGTTTCCCATACTATAACGGTTGATAACCGCTGTAGCACTGTCTCCGTCAGGATTGTGCCAAACAAAGTCCGTAAAGGTAGGTACTCCGTCCTTCATTTCCCAAGTAACTCCCTCCGGTCCGTAATTGTAAAGGTTATAGCCTTCCTCGCTGTAGCCATAATCCAAGTAGCGCGCTGCCAATTCTACATTCTTACAACTCTTCGTGATTGCCCAACTGCTTGCTGTGGAATACTGCCAATCCATCTGACCGAATTGCGGCTTATCGCCTTTATTTAAAGTCGGATAAGGCGCGCCAACCAAGTTAAATTCCGTATCGTTCGTGCTTTTCTTTGCCATCAGCCATGCACCGAGATTACTCCCCGTCAAGCCATAAGTTACGCCCGATTTGTTGTTCAACATATTGCTCTCTAAAATCTTGCTGTCCGTTCCTGAAAAGTTAGAATCAAGCAGGCCTTTTTGATACCATTCACGCATCTTTAAAAGAAACTCTTTATATTCCGGCTGTACCGGACCGTATTTCACCTGATTCCCATCTACATAAAATCCGGTAGTAATGCCGTAAGCACCGATAATCATACCGTTATTGAAAGGCACCTTTCCGCCAATGCTTAAGGGAGCCGTTGCACCCAACTTTTCCTTAAAAGCCGTTAGCATCGTGTCCCATTCGTCAATAGTTTCCGGAACATCCATATTTAGCTTTTTCAGCCAATCTGCCCGGATGATAGGACCGCCGTAAACACACAAATCAAGATTTTCGCGAATAAAAGGAAACGCATAATATCGTCCAGAGTCAGTTCTCAGCATTCCGTCTATTTCAGGCATGTCCGATAAAACTTTTTTCAGGTTGGGCGCCCATTTGTCTATTACTTCATTTAAGGGTTGAATATACCCTTCATCAATAGCTTTGTCGCCGCCGTATTTATACCAGTCATACGAGATAATGTCAGGCATCCCGTCAGATGCCAGCAACAAGTTAAACTGTTCCTTCTCCATTCCGGTAGCAGGATGTATATATGTAACCTTGGCGCCAATAACCTTTTCCATTTCTTTGGCAAGCGGCGTATCGCCAAAATTAGAAACCTGTGCAGAAACAACAGCAGTCAAAGGAATCCACAATGACAATTCGTCTTCACTGGAAACAGGATAGGTACCGTTTGCCGGATAGGTAACCGTTCCCTGAGAAACCACTGTATCCGTCTTTTTGTTTCCACAGCCACTGAAAAGCATTGCCGTCGCCGCTATCAAGGCGATCACCCTACAAACCTTATTTACATTACCTTCTTTCATCTTCTTTTCCTCTCTTTCTTTTTTTTGCAGTTAATTCAACCTGCCGTTTATATATTCATTGTACAATTGAGTGCCCTCAAAGGCAAGAGCCAATATTAAGCATAAGGAGCCAAAATCAAAAATGCCGCTCTGGCCTGCCGTATACTCTTCCCGTCCAGAAAGCAGCAGCCGGCATAATAACACTTAATCGCTAAACAAAAAGCGACTTCATTTTGTCTGAATCACACAAAATGAAGTCGCTTTATACTGACATACTATTTTGATTTTACTCTGCTGAGATATTGGCTGGGCAAGATGCCTACCTCCTGCAAAAAAGCACGCTTTAACGCACGAGCATCACTAAATCCGACTTGAATCGCGGCATCCTTTAACCTTATGGATTCCTCCCGCTCCAATAAAACCTTAACATGTTCAACACGTATGCGGCGCAAATAATCACCAAAAGCAATTCCCAACTCATTCTTAAAGATTTTGCTCAAATAATATGGCGACATGCCAAAATAATCACCCAACAGCTGTATACTGATATTGTTATCTATATAATGTTCATCCAAGTAAGCACGTACTCTATCTGTCAATGAAGATACCGCAGATTTTACAGGAACAGACTCCCTGCAAAGTTTTTCCGCCAGCGCCAGCAGCCGCTGCTCCAACTGCGACCAGCCCACGCCATTTTCAACAAGTTTCATAATTTCCGATGTATGCTGATATTGAACATCTTCCCCTGCAGCACTGAACAATGCTGTAATAACACGCAGCAAAACATATTTATTCCCGTGCTTTACAAGTCCGCCGTTTGCCGGATTCTTTTGAAAAACTCCATTTAACACATCAGCAGCAACCGAATAATTTCCTGAAACAATTGCTTTTGTCAACTGCGCATCAACATCAGACGGATAATAGTAATCGCTGACCGATTGCAAATCGCCAAGCTGAAACACCGCCGGTGATCCGGAAAAATCTACATATTCCAGTATATCCTCTGCCTCACGGCAACCTTCATAGATACCATAATAACTTTTATGAATATCACTTAACGCCGCCTGCACTATAAGCTGAAAATTCTGATATATTGCATTTAGTCCATCTTTGATTATTTCTGAAAGCGATTTCTCCAAGGCCGCAGCCGCGGACGAAAGACTTATGATTCCAGCAAGACAGTCTCTGTAGGGAACCACATAACCGCAATGCCGCTCACCGATTAATTCTTCCATAATATTTGTAATAATTAGCTGTGCTGTTTGGCAACGACTCTCGGATGACATCTCACTATCAGGAAAAAGTGCCCCTACATTTTCCATTTTAAACAAAACAACGGCGAAATCCTCTGATAGAAATGCCGGCGGTTCCTCTACCGTTTCCAGCAATTCGGGACTGTATCTTCCTGCCAGCAACCTGGATAAATATGTTTCCCGCAAGGTTTTGTTCTGTCTGTCAACGGTTTTTTGCATCTGTTTTGTTTGTTCCAATATTCTCGAAATATTTTTATGCAGAACATCATATTCGTTCATCTCAGAATTGTTTATATTTTTTTCATTTTTTTCAGTCAACCGCTCCAACAACTTTTGCAGAGGACTGTAGTTGTGCTTCAGCAAGAAAACAATGCCCATCATACCGCAAATCAAACAAAGGACAATTCCCAAAACAATTAACAGTTTAACCCGAAATAACCGTTTTAATATAACAGCTCGAGGTGCGGAAATCACACCGTACCAATCCGCATTTTCCAAGCTGATAAAAGAAATAATGGCGCCATTTTTTTCATAGCTGCCCTGCGCCTTTTTCATCATATCAATATCCGTTTCTTCCGAAGTTGAAAAAACAACTTCACCCTTCTGATTCACCAGGGCCGCATTCCTATCCTTGATAGAAGTCAAAATACCGTTTTCGCCAAGAAAATAATCCATATCAATCCAAACAACCGCCAGTACCTTGCTTTTCGGTCCCGGTGCCATAGGCAGTTGCCCTACATAAGCCAATGCCTTTTCAGAAATACCATTATTAAGAACATCAATAACAAAAAAATCGCCATAACTCTTGTCACCCACCAGCGCCTCCAAATAGCTGTAGTCCAAGTTATTGAACGAAATTCTGGTTACACTGTCAACATCTGCTATTCCGCTGTCAGAGCAGATTGCAATATCCGATTCCGGCAGCGCAATATAAATTTTTTGTTCCAAGCCATCAAAAACTGTTGTTTCTCGTGTGCGGAACAAAACATCCGAGGCGATTTGAAGTTGCTTTTCTCTGCCTGTAAGATTACCGGACAAAAGTTTGCGCAGGTTTTGTATCATATTCCAGTTTAAGATATGTCATTTTCATAGAATAAAAACAAGTGTCCAGTTCTTTTTTCACAGTGTTTAACACCAGTTCATCCGCATGATAAACATCTTCTTTAACCGATTTCTCTAAAACACCAAGTATGGAAAGAAAAATAACCGTTGGAATCAGCATCAACACGACATAAGAAATTGCCCATTGATGCTTTACATTCTTTATCCTAGTCATAATAAAATCCGCACCTCGTATACTATCTTTCAAATAATCATAACACATCTTAAACCCAAAAGCAACTTTTTTAATCAAAGCAGCAGCCAATTGCAAATAACGAAGCAATAAAACACCTCGTAAATCACAGCAACAGGTCATATTGCACTTACTATTGTAATGCCTTTAACCGGAAGTTTAAAAAGAAACTTCTTCATAAAGTTCCGTTTCTTTTCATATACTGTATCAAACGCAATTAAAGGGGATTTGTTCTCATGAAAGATTACATTGAAGAGAGAGCCGTTGCGCTGGCAAACTACATTATTGAAAAAAAAACAACTGTCAGAGACGCAGCGCTGGCGTTTAACATAAGCAAATCTACCGTACATACGGTTGTAACAAGACAGAAACTTTTTATATAGATGTGGCGTAAATGTGCGCCTTTCAGAGATTCTGCACAATGCAGAATCCCTCTGTAACAACCGAATAGAAAATATATAATTAAAAATCCCGAAAACCGCTTAAAATAAGGTTTTCGGGATTTCTTCTTGTTTCGTTATTGTTCCATCTGTATTGGGTTTTTATGATGTGAGTAAATGCACTTCTTTATATCCAAAGAATCAGCCCATTATCTCATCCGGATCATCATATGCGGTTCTGGCAGGAATGACCCAAATCATCTGAGTGTTGTTATCCCACTCAACGCGGCAATCCAATGCATCTGTTATATCGCGAAGCTTAAAATAATTGTTTCCTTCAATATTAAAGCAGGTTGCCTTAATCGGCACACCGTCAAGCGTTAAAAATGCCGATGATGAAAGAGCTGTTCTTTCGGTGCCGTCACCCGGTGTCAATTCACCGCCGACCGATGTGTAATCATAAAAACTTAACATATCAATAGAATTTGTTGCACCGTCATACTTAATGTCAAAGGTTTTAATGGTTCCGTCAAGGATTTTTGCAATATCTCTGAGCTTAAAGTAGTTGTTGTCATCGATATTATATGCGACGGTGTTATATTTGAGGCCGTCCAGGCAAACAGTCTGCGTTTTTGCAACGGAGTTTTTGCTGAATCCGTTCCCGGGATAATAGGTAAATGTATCGTGCATATCATCCTCATGAACCAGATAACGAATCTCTCCGTCATAGAAAATCGTATAGATTTTTCCTGTTATAATCCAAGGGTCTATATCGGAAGGATCAATTCCGGGAATATCCAGCATATCTGCATCACGGTCAAAAGAAAATTCTTCAATACCGTATACATTGACCCATTCTCTGTCGTGTATTTTATTGATATCACCGTTGTTTGAACTAACCCACTTACTGTACTCTATCATCTTATTCTCATCAACGTTGATATATCCGTAACGGTAATTTTTCAGCTTTGCAAGTCCTTCTGCCGAATAGGTCAGTGCGCCCCACTCGCCCCAGGGCGTATCTACGGACAGAACGCCGATAGGTGCACCGAGCGCTGCCGTATCCGCTGCGGACAGGGTTTTGGTGAATTCATCGAGCTTGCTTGTCGGAATGTAACATACCTTCGAGTTAAACCAGATTTTTGAATTTGTTCCGTCATAGTTCATCTCGATAACATCGATTGCCGCACCTTTTTTAACCGAACCGACAACCGAAGAACCGTCAGAAATATCACAGTCAACAGCCGCTATTGCTTTGTACTGAGTTGTAGGTTTTTCGGTGTTTGCGAGCTGTGCATTCACATACTTTGCGTCAACATAGTATAGACCTTTTTTATAGTAAATCTTATAATGGCCGTTCTGCGGAGTACTGTCTACAACCTGAACCGACTGGTTGATTTTGATAACACCCGATTTTACATAATCTTTATCATCGGGAGTGGTCTTAACCAGCAAAAGGCCGGTTGCCTTGCCTACCGCCTCAATTTTCGGAGGCGTTGATACCTGATTGTTAATATCTAAAATATAACAATTTTGTCTCGGAAGGAAATATACGCCCGGCTTCCAGCTTGTGAAAGCAGTACCGTCTTTCTCACCGCACTGTCTGATTGTGCCGCGCGATTCATCAACACCGCCCTCGCTCCATACGGCAACCCATTTCTCGTTATAGGCAACAACTTCAAATTCACTCGTTGTTGTAACGTAAAACGCTGTGTTCGCAAATGCATCTGTTCTGGTCCATTCAGCAAACGGAGGATCATACCCGATTACCTTGAGTTCATCAAGTCTTCTGATATGATAGTTCATCGGCGGATCGCCGGGATAGAACGAGGCTTTTACCGAACCGATTTTTCCCTCATCGCCTATATGTACAACAGCCATTCCCACAAGCGGCAATGAAGCAGGACGGTCGTGTCTTACCCATTCCGTTGGTACCTTTGCATAAAAATTTCTTTCTCTACCCTCGGTTGTTTTGCTTCCGCCGTAGATGTAATCGGAAAGGAATGTCATCTCTATTGCGTGCTGATACTTGTCAGGATCGGAAGTCTCCCATTGTTTGTTTAACTCCTTTTCGGCAGTCTCGGCAGCTTCAAGTATCGGTGTTGTTTCACGAGCCGTTGTATAAGCAAGAATATATCCGATTGAACCGTCAGAAAGCTGAATTTTATGAAACTTTCTGTTGTCCTCTCCGACTACATAAGGCTCCAAAACCGTCACTCTGGTTCCTTTGCTGACCTCAGTTATGCCTCCCGAATAAGTGGCATTTTTTGTAACACTTACAGTGCCGCCGTATACAACATAGGCAGTATCGCCCGCCTTTAGTTCGGCCGCAGCAGACGCAACAGTGCAAAGCAGCATAAATGTGAAAAGCACTGCCGTTAAAATTTTCTTCAACACAATAATTCCTCCTTTTATTTTTTGCGTTGATTTATTAGAATTTGCGTACTATAATAATTATATACTATATCTATGTAATATGCAAGGGGGTTGGAAAATTTATGTTGAAATTGGGGAAAAGATTAGAAATATAATTAAGTATTCTTTATCCATAGCATATGGTGATGAAAATGAGTATTAACGAAATTTTAAATAATATCGGAATGACCAAGTACCGCTTGGCAAAACTCGCCGGAACTCCTATTTGCAAAAGGATTTTTATAAAACATGCATTGCGGTAAGGTATGAAAAAATCCCGTTGCCTTCCTATAAGAAACAAATATGATTTTAGGAATAATATCAGATGATTATTTCAGCGATAAAGCTTGATTTTATTCCCGAAATTTGATATGCTATATACAACAACTCGAAAGAGGTATTAACGTGAAAGAAACTCTCACGTTAATACCTCCGGCAGGATTTAATTGCCCGTGCGAAATTTTCCTCGCTTTGCTCGGAAACGCACCTGGGCATAATAATCTCTTATCATTCCTTGCCCTGTTGATAAGAGGTTTCATAACTACTTGCACCGACGCAGGGCGGCGGAATGGAGATTATTTATGGAATATATTAAGGTTTCACAAGCGGCAGAAAAGTGGGGGCTCTCACCGCGCAGAGTCAGGCTTTTATGCGCTCAAAACAGAATAGACGGCGTTATTCAAAAGGGCAAATTATATATGATTCCCGAAAACGCACCAAAGCCCGTTGACGCAAGAACGTTAAAAGGAATAAAAATATCAAAGGAGTTATCCACCCTGCTAATGAAAATTTACGCATTAAAAGCAGAGCTTGACAAAAAACGTCCGCTTACGCAAGGCGAGGCGGAAAGACTTCGCGACGAATTTATGGTGGACTTTACCTATAATTCAAATGCAATCGAGGGAAACTCGCTTACATTAAAAGAAACGGCAATGGTTCTGGAAGGTATGACAATCGACCAAAAACCACTGAAAGACCACCTTGAGGCAGTCGGTCACAGAGATGCATTTTTGTATATCGAGGATATTGCAAAAGATACGAAAATCAGCGAAACGGTGATTAAAAATATTCACGCACTTGTTCTTATGAACAGACCGGAGGATAAAGGCGTATTCCGCAAAATTCCCGTAACCATTATGGGAGCATATACCGAGCCTGTTCAGCCGTATATGATTGAACCTAAAATGACCGAGCTTCTCGCCGAAAACGAAAAACGCAAAAAGAAAATGCATCCAATAGAGAGGATTGCACGGTTCCACCTGGAATTTGAAGGCATTCACCCCTTTATCGACGGCAACGGCAGAACGGGAAGGTTACTGCTTAACCTTGACCTTATCCAAAACGGCTATCCGGCAATCAATGTGAAATTTGCCGACAGAAAAACATATTACGCCGCATTCGATGAGTTTTATAAAAATAACAATGCCGAACCTATGATAGAACTCGTGGCAAAATATGTAATCGAGCGAATGAGACAGTATTTGGAAATATTGAAATAAAGGAGTTTTTGTTATGAGCGTGAGCCCACGTTGCCTATTTAATAGTGATTTTTCATCATTTTTATATAAAGATATTGATTCTGTTTTTGGAGCATTGTGTGATAACTATCACGGTGACGCTCTTACTACTACAAGAGAGGCGTGGAAATCAGAAATTGGAATAATGCGTGATGTAGTTTCCAAACTGAATGACCGTGATGGGCAAATTATCTTTGAATATGATATACCGCGTTTGGGCAAAAGAATTGATTTAGTGCTCCTTTATCGGGGAATTGTTTTTTGTATTGAATTTAAAGTTGGCGAATCAAGAATACTTGAAGGAGATATTGATCAAGTATTGGATTATGCACTTGATTTAAAAAATTTTCACAAGTTCAGTCAAGAAAAAGTAATTGTGCCGATTTTGGTTGCTACAAATTTTCCGAACAGTTCTACGGATATTCGCATGTCAGTTTACGACGACATGGTTGTTAATCCTCTCGTTACTGGGAAAAACGGCATACTTGATTTAATAACAAAAGTAGTATGCAAGTTTCCAAATGAGTCACCTGTAAATAGTAACTGGGTTATTAGCCCTTATGCACCTACACCAACAATAATTGAAGCTGCTAAAACACTTTACGAAAGTCACTCGGTGGAAAATATCACGAGGCATGAGGCTGATAAAGTTTCAACTGATGCGACAATTCAATATATTATAGATGTAATTCACAAAAGTAAGACAAACGGAGAGAAAAGCATTTGTTTTGTAACGGGGGTTCCCGGTGCTGGGAAAACACTGGTGGGGCTAGATGTCGCGGTTCGACAAACATATCAGGGTAATGCTGAGCCTGTGGAAGATGAAGGTGCAGTTTATCTTTCCGGAAACGGCCCCCTGGTAGCAGTGTTAAATGAAGCGCTCGCGCAAGATAATTATAAAAAATGCAGAGACAGAAACGAAAGAAAAAATCTTTCAGAATCTCGCCGCGAGGTAGGAAAATTTATACAGATTATTCATAGATACCGCGACAACATGTTAGCAAAAATAAAGAATCCTGTTGAAAATGGCGTTTTAGAGATTGATCCAGCGAAAGCTGTGGAGCAGGAAAAGGCGGGATACGGTGAAGTTGAACATGTTGCAATTTTTGACGAGGCACAACGTGCGTGGACTCATAAAAGAATTGCTAATTATCTCAAAAGAGGCGGTACCTATGGTAACAAATTAAAGGTTCCCAACTTCCCTATGTCCGAATCCGCCTTCCTAATTTGGTCTCTTGACCAACGTGAAGACTGGGCAACTATTGTATGCCTTGTTGGCGGAGGGCAGGAAATTCACGACGGTGAAGCAGGTATATCCGAATGGATTTATGCTTTAAATGAAAAATTTCCGCATTGGAAAGTTTATATTTCACCTAAATTGACAGAGCCTGAATATGCCGAAGGAAAAGTAAATGAATTACTAAAAGAGAATAAAAACGTTACATATTCCGAAAACTTGCATCTTGGCGTTTCGTTACGTTCCTTTAGGGCAGAAAAACTTTCTGCTTTTGTGCATGCTTTGTTAGCTGTTGAGCCTGAAAAAGCGGCAAAATTGTATAATGAAATCAAGGACAGATATCCAATTGTTTTAACAAGGGATATGGAGAAAGCCAAAGAGTGGTTACATAGCAAGGTGCGAGGGACAGAACGCACAGGCGTTCTTATAACAAAAGAATCTGCAAGATTTAAGCCACTGGGAATACACGTATTACCTTCTGGTGATGAAAATGCGGTACATTGGTTTTTAGATGATAAGGCTAACACAAAATCATCGAATTACCTTGAAGATGCCGCAACGGAAATTCAAGTTCAAGGTTTAGAGCTCGATTACACTTGTTTGTTGTGGGACGCTGATATGCGATACAATAATGGAAAATGGTGTTTTTATAAGTTCAATGGTACTACAAAATGGAATGAACAACTTCCGAACACCGAAAGCAAACAAGAATTGTGCAAGTATATGCTAAATGCATATCGTGTACTTCTCACTCGCGCACGATCCGGGATGATAATATGCGTTCCTAAAGGCAATTCTAATAAAACTTTAAGTGGTTTTTGGGAGGACAGCACTCGTTTACCGGAATTTTATGATGGTACATATGAATATTTAAGGAGTTTGGGAATTGAGGAAATATGATAGAAGTAGTTGCAGCTCTTATATGGGATAAAGATAAATTTATAATATGTCAACGTCCGGCCCACAAAGCAAGAGCACTTTTGTGGGAGTTTGCTGGCGGTAAAGTTGAACAAGGTGAGACCAAAGAACAGGCGCTTGTACGCGAGTGTCAAGAAGAACTTGCAGTTACATTATCAGTTGGTGATGTGTTTATGGAGATTGTTCATGAATATCCGGATATTACCGTGCATTTGACTTTGTTTAATGCAACTATTGCTGAAGGTGTTCCACAAAAATTGGAGCATAACGATATTAGGTGGATAAGTGTATCTGAAATTGATAATTATAATTTCTGTCCGGCTGATGTAAAGATATTAGATAGAATAAAATCTGCTTATATGTAAAAAGGAGAGCTTTATGTTGAAATTTATTTGCTACCCTAAATGCACAACCGGTCAAAAGGCAAAGAAATGGCTTGATGACAACAATATTGAATACGAACTTCGAGACATAAAAGAGAATAATCCGACCTTTAAAGAATTGAGTGAATGGTACAGAATAAGTGGTTTGCCGTTAAAGAAATTCTTTAACACTTCCGGGCTTTTATATAAGTCAATGGGGCTGAAGGACAAGCTGGCTGCTATGTCGGAAGAAGAACAGTTAAAGCTGCTATCCACAGACGGAATGCTTGTGAAACGTCCGCTCTTAATCGGCAAAGATTTTGTTTTGGTTGGATTTAAAGAAAAAGAATGGAGTGAAAAATTATGAGAAAGAATTTTGGTGCGAAAGCCATTTTATATCCAATGCCGGTATTGATTATCGGTACATATGACGAGAACGGAACCCCAAATGCAATGAATGCTGCCTGGGGTGGCATCAGTGAGGAAACACAGATATCGATTTGTGTAGATGCTGGACACAAGACTGCAAAGAATGTTGTTAAAACAGGCGCGTTTACTGTAAGTATTACAGATGCAGAAAATGTTGTTGCTTGTGACTATGTTGGTATTGTTTCCGGCAATAAAGAGCCTGATAAAATAGAAAAAGCAGGATGGCATGTTACAAAGAGTGAGTTTGTAAACGCTCCGCTTTTTGATGAACTTCCTATGGCACTTGAATGTAAACTTATCAGCTATGATGAAGAAACTTGCAGACTTGTAGGCGAAATAGTGAATGTCTGTGCAGACGAAAGAATACTCGATGTAAATGGTAAAATTGATTTGAATAAATTCTGTCCAATCACCTATGATCCGGCGCATCATACTTATCGTAAAATTGGTGATGTAATTGGTAAGGCATTTAGTGAGGGTGCAAAATTAAAAAATATGTAGAAGGTGTTTTTATGAAGAGAGAACAAATAACTATTGACTCGTTATTGTTGTCTGATGGTAATCCAAGATTGGAACCGACACTTGGAGAAGATGACGCTATAGACAAAATGGTTAGGGATCAGTACAACAAACTATATGAACTTGCTGCAGATATTGTTAAACATGGATTGAATCCGCTTGATACAGTTGGAGTTTTTCCATCAGAAATTTATACAGGATTTTATGAGGTTGGAGAAGGAAACAGACGCATTTGTGCCTTGAAATTGCTAAAGACCCCGAGTCGATTACAGCAAATAAGCCAATCGTTGTATACTAAATTTGCAGAATTATCAAAAGAATATACCGTTATCGAGAGTATAGATGTGTGTATATTTGAAAACGAATTAGCTCTTAGACACTGGATGGAAATTCGCCATATGGGTGAACAAGAGGGAAAAGGGTTGTCTAAATGGGATTCTGTGCAGAAATCCAGATTTAATCGCAAACAAACAGGAGCAGATGCATTGTTGGATTTTTGGGATTGGATGATAGAGGAAGGAATTTTTTCTAATGAAGAAATCCTACAAGTTACAAAAACAAACTGGCAACGTGTTTTGCGAGAAAAGTACTTTCCATTTTTAAGAATAAAATATGATGGTCAATATAAAGTACCAGAAAAGGACAAAAATGCTTTCATTGATAGGATTCGCGGTGTTCAAAAGGCTCTCTCCGGGCAAACAGTAGCTGTTGTTTACGATCAAGTTAGAATAGAAGAGTTTTATAACAGTGTTTCAAACGCTTTATATGGAAAAACTTATCAAGAAATAATTGATGAAGAATCTAATCAGATCGCTTTAATTGAAATACCTCAAAAAACGTCTATAACAATCAATGCTGAAAACGACGTCAATGAATATAAAAACACATACGAAGATGCCATAATATCCACTGATACTAATTCATTAAAGGCAAATAATAAATCTGCAATTGGGCGTGATTTATTCAATGGTTGTAAAACAGTTATTCCCTATGGTTATAATATTCGTACTGCAAATATGCGGCTAAATAAAATTATAAATGAATTAAAAAGATTAAATGCAGATGTTTTTCCTAATGCGTGTGGGACATTGTTAAGAACGCTTTTTGAACTATCTGCAAAAGTATATTTAGAAAAGGAAATTAATGTTGACCAAACCGATATAAACTTTGTGCAAGCAATTAAAAATGCTGCTAATCAGTTGAGAAATCAGAAAAGAATATCAAACGGGCAGCATTCTTCCATTATAAACGATGTGGATAGCTTAAGAAAAATATTTAATGGATATATGCACAACACGGATGGATATCCAAGTAGTGCAGAATTAAAAAACTTCTTTAAGGCACATAAAATATTTATAGAGGAATGTTTAAAATGACAAAGATATTTTCTACAAAACGCAAGGAGGGGCTTAAATGAATTATTCACCATTGCGATATCCAGGTGGAAAAAACAAAATAGCGCCTTTTATATCGTTGCTGATTGAAAAATCACAAATTCAGAACCCAATATATGTTGAACCTTTTGCCGGTGGAGCTGGGGTGGCTCTGTCTTTGTTGTACAATGGACAAGTTGATGAAATTGTTATTAATGATTATGATAAAGCCATTTATTCAATATGGAAAGCAATTTTATCAAACACGAATGAATTTATTAACTTTATAGAAACGGTTCCATTGAATATTAATGAATGGCATAGGCAAAAAGAAATATACATAAATAACAGTAAAAAATATTCTTTAGAATTGGCTTTTGCCGCGTTTTATTTGAACCGCACAAATCGTTCTGGAATTTTAAAGGCTGGACCTATAGGTGGTTATGATCAACAAGGAAATTACTTAATTGATGCGAGATTTAATAGAGAAAATCTTGCAGAAAGAATAAGAACGATTTCTAAATACAAGTCAAGAATACACCTGTATAATAAGGATGTTCGTAGTTTTGCTAATAATTATCTTGGGCAATACGAAAAAAAAGCATTTGTATATTTCGATCCACCGTATTTTAATAAGGGAAAAGAATTGTATAAAAACTATTTTACATATAAAGATCATTATGAGATATCTCAATTAATTGACAGGCTTGATTGTAAATGGATTGTTACCTATGATAATGTTCAAGAAATAGTGAACTTATACGATCAGCATATATGTAGATATTTTGATTTAAATTATAGTGTAGCTAATAAAGGAAAAAAATCGGAAGTTATGTTTTTAAGCGATGAGGCAATGTATCCATCGAACGAAGAACTATCAACACATAAGATATCTATAAATATACGAGAGGTGCTAAACAGTGATAATTAAAAATATAGAAGTCGAAAAATTTAGATCTATTAATGGTATATCATTTGATTTAGGCAAAAGATTAACTGCTATTGCCGGAAGAAATGCAACTCAGAAAACAACGATTTTAGGTATGCTAGGACAACCTTTTGCGATTTCCAAAGATTCGCCATTATATGGTTGTTCAACAGTTGATGGATATAATTTTAAATCCCAATTTAGTGAAAAGTTTAAGTTATCTATAAATTATGAACCAATAGGTAGTCATAAGTGGACTCTTAATTTCCATAATCATGGTTATTATCAAGACAATAAAATAACAATTCAAAGCATTGCCAGAAAACAAAAAGGTAAACCTGATGGAATAAGGTTTTGGAATGCCGAAAGTAGAGCAAAGGGTGCTGGATATGTGCAATTACCAGTTTACTATTTAAGCCTTAGTCGATTAACTCCTATTGGCGAAAGTAGAAAGACTAGCGCCTTAACAATAGATTTGACAACGGCAGAAACCAAATATTGTGTCAAAGCGTATAGAGAAATCTTATCGATACATAGCGTCGGCGAAACTCCAACAATGAGCGCCGAAAAAGGTAGTGGGAAACAAGTATATGCAGGAGTAAATGATGGCATTCATGATATTTTTACTAATTCTGCAGGTGAAGGAAATATATCAAAAATTATACTTGCTATACTTTCTTTTAAAAGGCTCAAAGACAAATATAAATCTGCATACAAGGGAGGAATTTTGCTTATAGATGAATTAGATGCTACTTTATATGGTTTTTCACAGAAAAAACTTTTGACATATTTGTTGAATTCCGCTAAGGAATATAAAATACAGATTATTTTTACTACGCATTCGCCAATTGTTTTAAATGAAATGTATAAATTACAAAAGGACGAAATAAAAAAATCAGGAATAAAAACAAATCAACATGCATACGATAATGTTATAGTTTACCTATCACCAGATTATAAGGAAGATGGAAGTCGTATGATTAATGCTGAGAATATTGCAGGTTCAACCCGGCTAAATGAAGTAATTAATGATATAAATCTTGTGCCAATATCCATAAAAAAGCGAGTAAATGCTTATTTTGAAGATGCACATTCTATGTCATTTGCCGTTTATTTGTTGAAACATTTTTGTGAAACCAATTTAGAAAACTATATAAGTTTTATAGATGTTGATCTTGGTTGAACAAATTATATACAACTTTATAAGAAAGAGATTCCAGAATTTAGAAATAGCATATTGACTTTAGATGCGGACGTTCCTAAAAATAGAGATTTTTTAAAAGAACGAAATATTATTGAAAAATCAAATAATATTATTTTCTTGCCATTAGAGGTTGAAAAAGGACTATTTGAGTTTTTAAAAGATCATACTAACTATAAAAAATTTGAAACAGATTACTCCAATATGTCAACACTAACATACGATATATGTTTTAATGATTGGCCGTTAGAAATCTCCTCATATAAAATCGGAGATATAAAAAAGTGGTATGAATATATGACTAGATTGTTAGGGACTCCTGAAATTTTATTCAAATGTTGGCTTGATGCAAATGAAGAAAAAGCTAAAGAATTTGTTAAAAGTTTTATTGGTGTTTATAATAATTTATCAGATTTATTTGAGATAGATCAAATAAAAGATATAGATTAACTAAATTTCCTTCGTTGACTTGTGCTATTTCTGTGATACTGTTTGTGTTGCCGAAGGAGGTGGCACGAATGACGGAGTTTACATTAGAAGGAATTATGTATGGCGAGAAATACAACATTGAAAGCGGTGTATTTATGGCGGCATATGAGCTTGCAAAGCAAGGGATAAAGCCGGCGGACATACGAGAGCAACTACGAGAGTTCTATGTAAGAGAAACGATTAAAACAACAATAAAAATGATAAAAGAGGGCGACTCAATTTCGGATATACCGGAATTTGAGTCGCTCTTTTTATGAGAGGAGGCAGAACAGTGCGAATACTAGAAGAATTTTGGTATGGCAATATCAATCCGGTTAAAATACCGTTTCAGCAGTAAAGGCAATTTGACAAAGTATTCAAATTACTAACCCGAAACGAAGAAAAACTGCTTGAAACTCTAAACGAGCAAGAAAAAGAACTGTTTGACAAATACAGGGCTTGTCAAGATGAAATGACACAAATTACAGAATGTCAGACATTCATAAAAGGCTTTAAGCTGGGAACAAGGTTTGTTATGGAATGTGTCGAAAATGATGACCTATATACTGAATGAAAATCAATTTTAATGGCCGATATAACGGCGTTTAAGACCCGTAACAGGGCAAAAGATATGCAGGCAGGGAGAGTGTGAAAAAAAGTCTGTAAATTTGATTCCTTCTATGGTAGAATATAAATAATATCATAGGAGGAATTTTTA
>CAKSBF010000007.1 GCA_934438075.1 uncultured Clostridia bacterium
ACTCGGCTTCCTGCCCACTAAAAACCGATATTTTGTCATAGAAAAATCTAATTTACAGAAAAAACTTCACACGCCCTTCAGCGCTGACGGCACAAAAATTTACAACCCAACGTTACTTACTGTATGGTTTGAAACCGATGATAAACTATATTCTGTAAAATCCGGTGAAACAATTGTTTTGAATTAACTATTGAAAATTTAACGCCGCAAGGATAGTAACTCTACCCTTGCGGCGTTTTTAATGTCAATTGCAATCTTTATGTTCGTTATCAAAAAGCGTATTGCCCCGTTCGAAATAATTTTCATGAAAATCTGTAAAATTTTCACCTGATTGTACCGAACAAGCCGAATCCATTGTATCCGTACGGCAGCAATTCATTGAAGAAAAATATTGACAACTGTCGCTGTCATATACGCTCAAATCATTTTCAAGATATTTTTTCATTCGCGGCGTCCGGCGCTCACGTTTCATTGTATATTGAAAATCGGAACAATAATCATGACGCCTATTTTTTCGAAAAAAACACATTTTTTCACCTCCCATGTACATTTTCATTTCCGTACACTATCATTGTATGTCAATATTTGTCTTTTGTTAGTATTTTTCTGAAAAAAATTAAAAAAAGAAACTTTTCCTGTAAAATTAATATATAAATATAAGCAAACAGAAAATGCAAATTTATTCTCTCCTGCGTGTAAATTAAGCTCCCTAACACACGAAAAGCGAACCAATGGAAGGTTCGCTTTTCGTGTGTTAAACCACATATAGTGAAACTATTCTTTGTTCGTTTACATCTACAAGGCCTCTTGTTGTCATTTTTAAGTCTGGAATAACATCAAGAGGAATAAATTGCATCGTCATAAGGGGCGCACTGTTGGCTGGCACACCGAGAGAATAAATTGCAGTTTGTAACCTTTCATTTTTCTCTGCAATTAATTCTGCATTTTCTTCTGTCATAAGACCTGCAACTGGAAGCGCCATTTCAGCAAGTATTTTACCGTCCTTTACACACACTGCTCCACCGCCCATATCAATAATCCGGTTTACAGCCGTTGCTATATCAAAATTATTTGTACCTATTACAACAATGTTGTGCGAATCATGTGAAACAGAAGAACAAACTGCACCGGATTGCAACCCTATTCCCGATATGAAACCTAAACCTTTATGACCTGTATTTTTATGTCTTTCAAGAACAGCTATTTTTAATATATCTTTTTCAACATTAACCCCATTATTCTCTTCCCAATTAATAATTTCAACTTGTTCTTCCGTAATCAACTGTTGAGGAATGGTCTTAATGATACGCACCCGAGGAGATTTTTCCGGAATGTCAAAATCTTCCTCCGATACCTTTGCTATATGAAATGAGTGTTCTACACGCTCCAATATTTCCGGACAAACCTTTGGGGATGCAAACGGCAATGTCCTATTTCCCGAAACTACCTTTTTTCCACGCGTATATACAGATTCTACCTCAACGGTTGTCAGATCGTTTAAAATTAATAAATCCGCCCGATACCCGGGTGCTACTGCGCCTACATATTTTAATCCGAAATATTGCGCAGCTCTTATTGTTGCCATTTGAATCGCTGTCACTATAGATTTTCCCATTTTTCCGGCAATACGAAGCATATTATCAATCTGCCCGTCACGAAGCAAGTCGGCAGGATGTCTGTCATCTGTGACTAACAAACATCTTTGGCAATATGGCTCGTCAAACAAATCGATTAATCCCTCTAAATTTCTTGCCGCTGTACCCTGCCTTATCATTACCCATTGACCCTTGCGAATCCTTTCAACCGCTTCCTCAAAGGTAGAACACTCATGATCCGACTGTATGTGTGCTGTCAAATATTGATCCAGTTTTTTTCCCGATAATAAAGGAGCGTGACCATCAATCACCATATTTCTAGAATAGGCGCTCTCAATTTTCCGCATAACCTCTGTATCATGGTTAATAACCCCATAATAGTTCATCATCTCTGCGAGCCCAAGCACTCGCTTTTTGCTGTAATACGGCTCCAAATCATTTGCCAACAAATTCGCTCCCGACTCATCATTCGGCGTAGGAGGCACACAGGACGGAAGCATAAAATATACTGTCAGCGGCAAATTTTCACTTGCTTCCAACATATATTCAATTCCGGCTGCGCCGCATACATTCGCAATTTCATGGGGATCAGCAACAATCGATGTTGTACCGTGACATAATACAACCCTTGCAAGCTCCGAAGGCGTGAGCATGGTACTTTCAATGTGAATATGTCCGTCAATAAATCCCGGTGTTATGTACTTGCCTGCAATTTCCTCTACAATATCAGCATCGGCCTCTGTATATGCCCCCACACCAACAATTGTTTCATCCTCTATCAATACATTTACATTTTCTAATTCACCCGTAAAAACATTGACCAATATTCCATTTTTAAATAATGTCTTCACATTCTCACTCCCCGGTGGTTACATTGTTCTGTTTTATGACTCTTTTCCTGTGATTATAGCACAAATATATATTTTTTTCAACTATTTTGAAATATAAAATAAGTATACCGCACATTAATGGCGATATACTTACTTTACATTTCATCTGTTTTTGGAGGCAGATGATTTCATTTTTTAACGTTTCGTCATGACCATTGCATCGAGCACGCTGCCCATCGTTTTAAACATATGATTAGACGATTTATGCATTTTTCTTCTTTGTCGATCATTGATCGGGTCAATAAACATTGTAATCGCCGACCCGATTGCTGCGCCGGCAATTACACCGCTGAAAAATCCCAAATTCTTCATAGTTAAATTCCACCTTTCAAAAAGTATATCTCTAGTATGTGGAATTTAGAAAGAATTACAACCATTTTTTCTTGGAAATTTTTATTTTGTTGCATTAGCTTTATCAGTACATTTTTTCATTGCGGAAATGATTGCACTGCGAAAGCCTTTCTCTTCCAGTTCAGCAACTGCTTCAATGGTGGTGCCGCGCGGCGAACATACCATATCTTTCAATTCTCCCGGATGTTTGCCAGTATCCAATACCATTTTCGCAGAACCCAAAACAGACTGTGCCGCAAGACGATATGCCATATCACGTGCGATACCGTCCCGTACAGCAGCATCAGCCATTGCCTCAATGAGCATGTAAACATAAGCCGGGCTACTGCCGCTGACAGAAGTAACTGCATTTAGCATATTCTCCGGCAAAACTTCAGTCTTTCCAATTGCCTCAAAAATATTTTTTACAGCTGCAAATTCCTTTTCATCTGCCGGTGCACACTCCTGAGCCAGCACACTCATACCCTCCAATACCATTGCAGGCGTATTCGGCATAATACGTATAACTTTCGCATCAAAACCAAGTGCATTTTTAATCTCCTGCACGGTTACCCCTGCTGCAATAGATGCAAAGACTTTATTCTCCAACTTCGCTTTTCCCTCATTCTCCACTAACTCAGAAAGCATATTACAAATAATAAACGGCTTCACCGCCAAAAGAATAATATCCCCCTGCAATGCAAAATGATTGCCTGTAGAAGTTTCTATACCCATTTTTAAAAACTTTTGGTGCGTTTCTTCTTTCGGATCGCTGATAAAAATTTCATTTTTCTGATATAAGCCGGCTTTCAGCACTCCTCCTGCAATGGCATACGCCATATTTCCACCGCCGATAAACCCCAATTTCATTTTTAGTGCACCTTCCTTAAACGTTAATCTCTACTGTTACACCCATTTCGGATTTGCAACGTTCCAAAACAGGACGAACATATTCAACAATATATTCCTCTGTTTGCTGCGGTGCACGTCCGACATAACTTTCCGGTTTTAACAACGTTTGCAATTCGGATAAATCCAGATTGAACGCTTTGTCCGCGGCAATACGTTCCAATAAGTCATTTTTTAGGCCCTCTGCCTTTACCATACGAGCCGCTTCCATAGAATGTTCACGAATACGCTCATGTAATTCCTGACGGTCGCCGCCTTTTTTTACGGCCTGCATCATAATATTTTCCGTTGCCATAAACGGCAACTCATTCATAATATGCTGGTGAATTACTTTTGGATATACCACTAAACCGTCAACTACATTCAGATAAATAGACAAAATTGCGTCTACAGCAAGGAAAGCCTCCGGTACGCTGATGCGCTTATTAGCCGAATCATCCAACGTACGTTCAAACCATTGCGTAGACGACGTGATGGCAGGGTTTAAACTATCCACAATAACATAACGTGCTAATGAACCGATTCTTTCACTGCGCATAGGATTTCTCTTATAAGCCATAGCTGAAGAACCTATTTGTTTCTTTTCAAACGGCTCTTCCACTTCCTTTAAATGCTGAAGCAAACGAAGATCATTGCTGAACTTATATGCACTTTGCGCTATCGAACTGAGAATGTTTAATATCTGACTGTCCAGCTTACGGGAATAAGTCTGCCCGGACACCGGGAACACGGCATCAAAGCCCATCTTTTCCGCAATCATTTTATCTGCTTTGCGCACCTTTTCATGATCACCGTCAAAAAGTTCCAAGAAACTCGCCTGTGTACCGGTTGTACCTTTTGAACCCAGCAATTTTGCTTTACTGATTTGATATTCCAAATCTTCCAGATCCATCATCAGTTCCTGCAGCCATAGTGTCGCCCGTTTACCAACCGTAGTAAGCTGCGCCGGTTGAAAATGTGTAAAGCCAAGCGTTGGCATGTCTTTATACTTCATCGCAAAATCAGCGAGATGTGCAATAACGTTCACCATTTTTTTGTGTACAAGCTTTAATGCCTGCGTCATAATAATAATATCTGTATTATCCCCAACATAACAGGATGTTGCTCCCAAATGAATAATTCCCTTTGCATTCGGACATTGCACACCATAAGCGTATACATGTGACATTACATCGTGACGCACTTCTTTTTCACGCGCTATTGCAACTTCATAATTGATATCATCCTGATGCGCCTTCAGCTCTGCAATCTGCTCTTCTGTGATAGGAAGACCCAATTCTTTTTCTGTTTCTGCTAACGCAATCCAAAGTTTGCGCCATGTTTTAAATTTCGTATCCTCTGAAAATAACGCCTGCATTTCACGGCTTGCGTAACGCGAGGTCAACGGACTGTTGTAAGTATCTCTTGCCATCTCATAACTCCTCTTATGTAAAATTTTCATGTGTCAAACCGCCAACTTGCGGTTTCAATACCCGTCAATTCACAAACTGATTTTATATTAAACCTCAAAGTCAAGGCAACTTCTATGCGCAGTATACGGACGTACAAATGTATTTGCTGCTTTTACGTGCTCCGGATGCACTGCATATCCTTTTAATGCATCTTCACTCTCAAATGTAGAATCAAGCATCAAATCGGCTGTTGATGAGGAAAGACCTTCTACATGTACTTTTATCTCCAGCAAGCCCGGAATTTTTCCCTTCAAGTCTTCAAGTGCAGTTTGAATATTTTTTTTAATTTCTTTCTTTTCTGAATGTGAGTACTCCTCCTTAAGATTCCAGAGTATAATATGTTTTATCATGTCTGTTTTCTCCTTCCCCATATCTCAAGCAGCAACCAAACGGTGATTTAATGCGCCATCACACAAACAGGCACAACCGTAAGCGGCGGTTATGCCTGCTGAATATTTTATTGTTTTTCTGAATTTTCTTCCGTCTTTTCCGTTTCTTGTTGTACATCGGAAACTTCTTCCGCTTGTGCTGTTTTTGCTGCTTCCTTTTTTGCACGCTTTTCTTCCTTAGCTGTACGTTTCATTTCTTTGGTATCAGGTTTCGGTTCCCGTTCAATCACGATTCCCTCCACGAATATGTTAACGTTCGTAACAGACAGATTAGTCATCGTTTCAATGTTTTTCTTAACGGTTTCCTGTAACTCCCAAGCGATGTCCGGAATTTTAATACCATACTCAACCACGACATGAACATCAACAGATACTTCTTTATCATTCATCTCTATTCGGATTCCCTTGCCGTAATTTTTCCTCACGAACTTTTCTACAACACTGTCTGTAAGTGAATTAGCAACCGAAACACCCTTTACCTCACCAACAGCAAGGCCGGCCACAACTAAAACAACCTCTTCTGAAATTTTAATTTCACCCAATTCTTCCATTTCAGTATTTTCTGTTAACTCTTCATTTATATGATTGAATTCTTCTGCCATCCTAAAATCCTCCTTCACGCAAAATTTACATGATTGCGTTGTATTTATTATCAATTTTTATTATATCACTTATTTGTTTAAATTACAATTATTTTTTAAAAAAGAACGCACATCATTAAAAAAGTCTGTGTTAACTTTTACATCAACACAGACTTTGACCTATTGAGCCTTAATCTCCACAATTTTTATTTTATCTGCACTGTAACCGCAAGTATTTGTAACAATGTCCTGTATCTGCGCTGCATCAACTTCATTTAATCCCTCGCTCTCCACAGCAACACTAACCATATCCTCGCTCATAAACACCACCACTTCATGGAACCCCTTTGCCCGGATCATATTCTCCATTGCGGTTTCTTTTTCTGTGTATTCTGCCATACGATGAATTTGATTCTCTGCATTGGTTTTTGCGTCCTTGTCAGTTCCCTGAGTACTGATTAGCTGCGTCAGCATCTCCATGGATTCGCTGCGTTTTACCTCACGCTCCAGCTTTGCTTTCGCAAAGTAATTATCATTACTTTGTGTTATAGTATCATTCTTACCTTTGTTTTCCTCCGACGATGCGTCCGCTTTATCTGTTTTTTCTTCCTTTTCCTGAGTCCCGTCGCCATTCACCATCTGAGCTTCCCCGATTTTTTTCGACGCCTCCTGATACATAACTGCTACATCTGGATCTACCGCATCGTTGCGGAAAGTCCAATTTAAATATCCTGCAATTCCAATTAAAATCATTAGTGAGACAGCCACCACCTGCCGTTTTCGCAAGACAAACATTTTGTTTTTTCGTACCTCTCCCTCTTCTGCCTTTTTACACCATGTTAATCTTTTTAATCCGGAAAATTTCATGCCCCTTTATCCTCCTAAAATATTATTTATTACTTACAAAGCACCTGCACACGGTGCGTTTTTACATCTAAAACTGCTTTTACAGCACAGACGAGATTATTCTTCACCTCTGCATCTGCCGCGCCTTCTGCCGTCACCAATACGCCGGAAACTTTTGGTAAGTCATTTCTTACAAGCACCGGAGATTGTCCGCCACCGGAATCATTTTTTAAAACAAATGCACTGTCAGACGAATTGCTCACGGTACTGTCCGCGTTTCCGGAACTCTTTTTTTCCGACTGCTCGTCTTGAGCATATATGTTTTGTCCCGAATCCGCAAGTGTAATCATAACGCTTACTCTGCCCGCCCCGCGTACCGAACTAAGAGCTTTCTCCAATCTTTGTTCCAAACTACGCGTATATTCTTCTCGGTCAAATGCCGCCACCGAACGAGTCTCGTCCTTTTTCGCGCTGCTCCTGCGGGGCAATCCGTTCAAAGCTAAAAGAGCCACCCCTAACAATAATATGATAATCAATAGCCTTGTATTCATCTTTTTTCCAAAATATTTTTGAAACAGTTCCTCAGCTTTCATTTGATTCACTCCTTCAATTCATGAATTATCTTCTCATCTGCACCGGACGCTTCAGACAATATACGGCAAATATCTTCATTTATTGGATATACCATGATCTCCTCTATTCCCGATATTTGATGATTATCATTGGTAGAAACATGCACAGAAATTGTTACCTGCGTTGCACATTTTTCCTCTACTTCCCTTTGCAGCGTATCAGCCAACCTTCTCTCAAATTCCTCTGTTACAAGGCTTTTACCATCTTGTTCAGATAGATCCGAGTCATCAATTAAGTTTTCCGGTAAAACAAGCACATTTCTAAATTCCGTTAAATGAGAAAGGGGACTTGCAATTACAAGCAATACAATCAAGCCAATGACCGTATTGATATATTTTTTATGATGTGTATTCGGTAATATATTTTCCAACAAAACAGCCAGCACCGAAACCACAATAATCCCCGATGCGTATTCTCTAAGAAACTGCATGCAAAGCCCTCCTTTCAGGAAATCATCATCGGTATACTGGTAACCGCGCACAACATAGCCACACTGATAATAAACATTACACTCACCATAAGGAGAATGACAAACACTTGCGTAATATTTCCGGCCACATCACTAAGCAAAGAAACAATGCGCTTGTCTGTTGCAGGCTCCGCAATTCCTGCCGCAAAACGATATAACACCGACAGCACTAAAAGTCTCATTAAGGGACCCAAACAAATAGAAAGCAGCGCAAGCACCCCTGCCGTGCCAACAGCATTTTTAATCACATGGGTGCTAAAGCAAACAGCTTCAACCGAATCTGACAAAACATTGCCCACAAGAGGCACAAAATTGCAGATTGCATATTTAACAGTTTTCCCTGTTACACCATTCACAAACGCCGAAGAAAATCCCTGCAAACTTAAAATACCAATAAAAATTGTCAGCAAAATTCCTGACGACCATTTTAAAGCTTGTCTGGCAAATTCAATTAATTTTGTAATATGAAAACGTACCGACATATTGTTAACCACCGAAAGTGATGTGACTACTAAAATAGCCGGTAAGAATAAGTTTTTTGCAAGATAGGTTATTATCTGCATACATATCAGCAGCGAAGGACTAAAAGCTGTTCCGGCCACCGCTCCGCCGCCGACTGCAATAATCCCTGTCATAGAAGGAATCAACGCCTGCACAAAAATATTAAGACTGTCAATGGCATTTTCTGCTGTTTGGACCACTTGAGCAAACACAGAGACAGCAAGACCGGCTATTACGATAAAACAAACCAAAAAACTAATATCGGCAATCCCTTCTCCATTAAAAGAACCTTGCAGATTACATAAAATCCCTGCCAGGACAGCAATAACTATCATCTGTATCAAAGACGATACATTAGCATTAATTTCTGAAAAGAATAAATCCAACACACGGTTTAATATACCTGAAATACTCCAATCCCATTGACCTTTTGATATTTTTTGCGCTGCATCATAAAATTGAAATGTCTCATTCGCCATTCCCTTCTGTTCTACTATCTGCGCACTTTCCTCCAACAAGCGTTCCTCCATTGTTTCCTCTGCCTTAGCAGATAACATCAGAAAAAAAGGAAGAACAAAAACAAGCAGCAAACAAATACTTTTCTTCATCTGTACCCCTCCGTTACGGAAGTAATCCAAGTAATAAGTTCATCAAGGAGAGCATAATAGGAATGCTCAAAACAACAATTAAAATTTTTCCCGCAAGCTCCACTTTTGCCGCAATTGC
Source organism: uncultured Clostridia bacterium (assembly GCA_934438075.1). Taxonomy (GTDB): domain Bacteria; phylum Bacillota; class Clostridia; order UBA1381; family UBA9506; genus RGIG1666. The sequence continues at coordinate 9,321 of CAKSBF010000007.1, forward strand.
GTTCTGCCCGGCATCACGGCACATCTCAGCCCCAAATTGAGTCAAATACGCTACTGCAATCATTTTTAAAATAGCACTAATATATTCCGGCTTTATATTAATTCCGCTTGCCGTCATCCGAATTATATCAATGACATAATTAACTTGCGAGAGTACCATAAGAAATAAAAGCACAGCTGTTACAATTCCAATAGGAAGCGCCATTTCAGGTTTATATTGTTTTACCGTAAGCGCTGCAACAGCTCCGGTAATTCCTACACCAATTATTTTGATCATATCCATAATAAATCCACCTACAAGTTAAATATGCTTTTAACAGTGTCAAACAGATAACTGATTTCCTGAATTACCATAAGAAGCACCACAATAAGACCTGCCAGCGTTGTCAGCATAGCCTGCTCCTCTCTGCCCGCACGCACCAAAACCTGATGAAGAACACTTACCAATATACCGATTGCCGCAATTTTAAAAATTAAATCTACGCCCATTATTTTCGCCTCTCTTTTGTTTATAAAAATAATATTACCAGTAAAATTCCGAGTAAAATGCCGGAACTTTTAATTAGTTTGGCATTTCCTGCAAATTCTTTTTCGCCGCGTCTAATTTCATCGTCTAAATCTGCACAAGCTTTATTTAAATTCTCTATTTCAGCGCGCAGTGCAAGCTGTCCCAAACAGTCACCGATATTTTTTAAAATTCTACGCATATGTGACGTTAAGGATAATTTATCAGCATAAACTTGTAAACTTTTTTGCCAAGCTTCCCTTAGCGTTTGCTTATTTCCGTCTGACAAATTTTCAGTTAATATAGCAAGAAAATCTTTTACCTCGCCAAAATCTTCATTGCTGGCCTGCTGCAATAGAGATGGCAAAGTATCTTGCGTATATTCTATTTTTTCTGCCAGATAAGAAAACAGCTGTCTGAAATCTCTTGCTAAATCATTTTTCTTTCTTTCCTTCGCCAATCTTTGCATGGCAAGCGAAATACATGAAAATAAAACCAAAATGACACCCAAAACTGTAAGCATATGATGTCCCCCAAGCAGACTTATTTTAAAACATCAGCAATTTTTTCCACCCGCGGTACTCCCTGTCTTGCTGACAATATTACTGCCTTATCAAACAACCTGTAAAGTTCCTTTTTTTCATTGCACAAATCCGTTTCATTGTAAGCATGCATGCTGGTAATAATGCGGCAACCTGACCGCAATACACCTTTTATTGCCTCTGCATCCTCCTTGCTTCCAACTTCATCAGTAACCATAACCTCCGGCGATAGAGAACGAAGCGCGGAAACCATACCAATATTTTTGGGAAAACGATCAAGCACATCAGTTTGCGTTCCCACATCAAGCTGAGCAACTCCTTCTTTAACTGCGGCAATTTCTGATCTTTCATCAATTAATGTGACTTTAAAGCGCTTTGACACTAAACGCGTCAAATCTCTTAAAAACGTTGTTTTTCCGCATTGCGGCGGCGCAATTAAGATGGTATTTGCCACGGTTCCATCCGGTAAGGAAACCATAGGCAAAATTTTCTGCGCACATCCAATATATTCCTTTGCAATTCGTATATTTAATCCGGAAATGTCCGTAATATTAGAAATTTTACCGTCAGTAAATACTGCTCTGCCGCAAATTCCTACCCGATGACCGCCTCCAATCGTCAAAAAGCCATCACAAATTTCATTCTGATAAGAATATACAGAGTTTTCACAAAAGCAGCTAAGCAAAGCTACCATATCTTCCTTATGAACCAAAAAAGCTTGTCCTGCGTCCGAAACAACGTTCCCATTCTCCGACAAAAAACAAGCTTTACCATTACCATATACCATCAACGGCTTTCCGCAGCGGAAACGTATTTCCTGCAAATGCTGAAAAGATAAAGGTGTGAACATTTGTCGGAAATTCAGTGGTAATTGAGCAAGTATTTCTTCCTTCACTCTGAGGATGTCCATTCTTTTCACCTCACTTTATGAGTATGTAACGATAAATGAATTTAGAACAAAAAAATGGTTAGAATAAAAATAAATTATCGCTTAAATCACTAGAGAAAGGACTCTCTGCATGAACAAAAGAAATAATTTCTCAGGAAAAATCGGTTTTGTTATGGCTGCAGCCGGCGCATCGGTTGGTCTCGGTAACCTTTGGCGCTTTCCTTATCTCGCGGCACAATATGGCGGCGGTCTGTTTGTGCTTTTGTATATTATCCTCGTTATCACAGTTGGGTCTGTACTGATGATTACTGAAATATCTCTTGGCAGACTCACGCAGTGCGATGTATTTGACTGTTATTACTCTTTGGATAAGCGCTTTACTTTATTAGGTATTATGGGTCTTATTATCCCCTTTTTGGTCACCTGTACTTACGGTGTTATTGGCGGCTGGATTATAAAGTATTTGTTAATGTTTCTCTTCGGCCGTGGGGCAGATCTTTCTCGCGAAACATATTTTTCCGAATACATTACTCAGACTGTCTCTCCGCTTATTTATCATGCTATTTTCCTTTTGCTTTCATTTTTTATATTACATGCGGGTGTAAAAAACGGCATTGAAAAAAGCAACAAGGTGCTTATGCCCTTGCTGCTTTTACTCTCTGTTATAATATCCGTTAAAGCTGTTTTGCTTCCGGATGGATTAAAGGGTGCTGCATTTTATTTAATACCCGATTTTTCGCATTTTTCATTAAAAACATTACTTGCCGCCGTCAGCCAAATGTTCTATTCCCTTTCACTTGCAATGGGTGTAATGATAACGTATGGCTCCTATCTAAACCGTGATATAGAAATTTCTCAAAGTGTCAGGATGACTGAAATTTTTGATACCGCAATCGCCCTTTTAGGCGGTATGATGATTGTACCGGCTGTATTTTCGCTTTCCGGTGGGGATAAGAAGGCAATATCTGCGGGATCCGGCTTGCTTTTTGAAACACTCCCGAAAATATTTCACCGAATGAATTTCGGCGATTTTTTTGGTGCACTCTTCTTTTTGTTAATTCTTTTCGCCGCACTCACTTCAATGGTTGCGCTGATGGAAGTGCCGATTGCCTTTTTAACAGATAAGTTTAGGATGAAACGCACCACCGCCGTTATACTAACTACAACCGTTATTTTTATCACAGGAATTCCTGCTTCATTAGGATTCGGAATATGGAAAAGTATTAATATATTTGGAATGAGAATTTTTGATTTTATTGATTATGTGGCAAATAGCTTCTTAATGCCTCTGGTTGCTGTATTTACCTGCCTTTTTGTAGGTTATTTTTTAGGCACAAACCACATTTTTACAGAGATTGAGCATTCCGCGCCGTTTCGCCATAAAAAATATTACAACATAATGATAAAGTACATCGTTCCGATATGTATTGGAGCAGTTTGGATTTCAACGATATTTCATATTTAGCAAAAAAAGAAGATTGCAGATATCGTTTTTTCAGCTCTGCAATCTTCTTTTCTACAGCATCTTCAAATCTTTTGCTAAAATAAGACGCTTCATATTAGTTTCTTTTTTCTCGATCGACTCTTGACTTGCATTGCTATCATGCTTTATTCTTCCAAAAGTCTTATAAAATATGAACCGAAATGCTCTGTGGATCCATGCAACGGGTACTAAAAATGCAGATTTCATCACATAGGGATAATTGGCCTCCATCGTTTTTCTGCGCGGAAACAGCATACTCATCGTACTTTGGCGTTGTTTTTTCTGAAGATATTTTTCTCCGTCCTTACCATCCGCTTCTAAAATATTTTTAAGATAAGGCAAACGAATTTCACTTTCCTCATCTGTTCGACGCGAGAAACCGCCGCGCTCATACAAATCCTCCAAAAGTCTATCCAACATTACCTCATCATAGTCTGCCGGTGGGAACTGCTCCGCCGAAAAGCCCAAATAACGCACACCGATTCCAATTATATGCGCAAGCAAGCGTTCACACTTTGCATGCAAGACTTTTTCCGCAATTCTCTTCCAATCCAGCATTGCAGCGTTTGCAGAAAAATATGTTAATACATCTGCTAACTGTTTTATTCCGCCGCCTCGCCCTAAAAAGTGTTTTACAAAGTGAAAAAAGAGAAATAGCGCACCATCCGTATAACCCAGCTGCAGAAAATTGCCATATTCTGTTTGAAATTCTCGCGGTTCTTCGACAATGGAGTCATTTTGCGGAAACCATTGTTCTCCATATGCAGAGTCATATAAGCTGACATGTAATTCAAGAACACCCGCCTCCTGGTGAAAAGCCTCCACATGCGGCAAGCCTGCTCCTCGTGACATCAATTCGTAACCACTATTTTCCAAAATCTTGCATGCTTCCCGCTCCTGTATTTTGGGGATCAGCACATCCACATCACCGGACATACGACATTGCGGTGTAGCATACAATGCTGCAATCGTTTCTCCCTTAATGATACAGCACGGAATTCCGGCAGATTGCAGTTTTTGCAAGGTACTTGCCGTAAGTGCATTTTTGTGCGTATATTGCATCAGCGTAAGCAAAAGCTGATGATTCCATGTCGGAATCAAATTTTCATTATCAACTAATGAACCATTTTCCGTGGCTTTTTTCAGTGAGGTAAACACAAACGGCCATACACCTTGATTTATCGCCTCTTCCTGAACGGCCAACAAATCGATTTTTTTTGTCAAAATCGGGTCAATGTTCTGCAGAGCACAAGAAAACAAATATATCATATCATGAAACGCCTGTGTCATAATAACCCCCGTTCCGGCACTATTTGCGCCAAATAAATTCATTAATTATCTTTGTATAACTCTGGATAATTTTTACAACCTTTACCGATACGTTTGTGTCCTGATAATCACATGCCAATACGGTCGTTTCCTGCGCAACTTGCATGGCCTTAGCAAGCTCAACCGCTTGTTCTAATTCCTCAGTATGGATTCCACCTATTACAATTGTTCCCTTATCCAACACTTCCGGACGTTCTGTAGAATTGCGAAGCAATATCCCTGTAAAGCCCAGCATAGCACTTTCTTCCGAAAGTGTTCCACTGTCCGATAAAACACAAAAGCTGTTTTTCTGCAAACAGTTATAGTCAAAAAATCCAAACGGCTGCAAACTTTTGACCAATGGATGAAAAACAAAGTTTCTCTTATCAATCCACTTCTTACTTCTCGGGTGCGTAGAATAAATTACCGGCATTTGATAACGTTCTGCAATACTGTTAATTGCATTCATTAAAGACATAAAATGCGCTTCGTTATCAATATTTTCCTCGCGATGTGCAGAAACAAGAATGTAGTTTCCTGTTGTAAGCCCCAGTCTTTCAAGTACATCGCTTTTATTAATTTCTGCCTCATGCGCCTGTAATACTTCGTGCATTGGTGAACCTGTTACAAATATATGTTCCTTGCGAAAACCTTCAGATAAAAGGTAACGCCGCGAATGTTCGGTATATGGCAAATTAACATCCGAAATATGATCAACAATTTTACGGTTAATCTCCTCCGGCACATTTTGATCAAAACAACGGTTTCCTGCTTCCATATGAAAAATCGGAATCTTCAGCCTTTTTGCCGAAACAGCAGCCAAACAACTGTTGGTGTCTCCCAAAACTAAAAGTGCATCCGGTTTAATTTCATTTAAAACCTCATAGGATTTTGCAATAATATTACCCATAGTTTCACCCAGATGCTCACCTACACTGTCCAGATAATAGTCCGGTTCACGCAGCCCCAGGTCTTCAAAAAACACCTGGTTGAGTGTATAATCCCAATTTTGCCCCGTATGAATTAAAATCTGCTCAAAATAACGATCACAGGCTTTAATAACTTCCGATAATCGAATGATTTCCGGTCGTGTCCCGACAATGGTTGCCAACTTCAGTTTTTTCATTTCCGTTCCTCTCTATCTTTCCATATTTTTCAATTCTTCACGAATGTAGGCAAGACTTAATAGTTTCTCTTTCACCTGCTCCATGGTAAGCAGTTCCGTATTATCTGAATTAAATTCCGTGATCATCGCCGCCTCGGTATTTCCCTGTACAAAATATTTATCATAGTTTAAATCCCGCTTATCAGCAGGAACGCGGAAGAAATTTCCCATATCTACTGCATGCATACACTCTTCATTTGTCAAAAGTGTCTCATACATTTTTTCACCGTGGCGAATTCCTATCACTTTAATATCCGATTTATTCTCCGTATCAAAAAGCTCCTTGACCGCCTGTGCTAAAACCTCAATCGTGCAGGCAGGAGCCTTTTGCACCATAATATCCCCCGATTCTGCATTTTCAAAAGCAAACAAAACCAACTCCACTGCCTCTTCCAAACTCATGATAAAACGTGTCATTTTTGGCTCCGTAACCGTCAGCGGCTTTCCTGCTTTAATCTGTTCAATAAACAACGGTATCACACTGCCGCGCGAACACATCACATTTCCGTAACGAGTGCAGCAAATCATAGTTTTTGCCGAAGAGACCGTACGCGATTTTGCTACAACAACCTTCTCCATCATCGCCTTTGATGTTCCCATTGCATTCACCGGATATGCCGCTTTATCAGTAGAAAGGCAAATCACCTTCTTTACACCCTCATCAATCGCCGCCGTCAGCACATTGTCCGTCCCCAACACATTGGTTTTTACTGCCTCAAGCGGAAAAAATTCGCATGAGGGAACCTGCTTGAGCGCCGCCGCGTGAAAAATATAGTCCACTCCATGCATTGCATTTTTCACACTTTGCAAATCTCGCACATCCCCAATGTAAAACTTAATTTTTTCACTTAGTTCCGGAAACCTGGACTGGTAAAGATGACGCATATCATCCTGTTTCTTCTCGTCTCGTGAAAAAATACGAATCTCCCCAATATCTGTACTCAAAAAGCGATCAAGTACAGCATTTCCAAACGAACCTGTACCTCCTGTTATGAGTAAGGTTTTGCCTTTAAACATGTTTATTACCTCTCTTTAATCTGTATAGTTTTCTTTAAGCCATTCTTTTGCAATACAATCTAAGTCTGCCGCAGTGAGACTGGGACCATTGCACACGATGAAACAGCACTCTCCCTTGTAAATATTACGGAATTGTGCAATCGTCTCCGGTGGATTTTTTACCATTTCTTTGCACTCCGCAATCTGCTTTTTATCCTTATGCTTACAATAGCAATTCATTGGAAAATGATACATATAGCGTATAAATTTAAACTTCTTGAGATATTATTTGGCCGTCATTCATTCGCGCGCCTTTCTACAAATAAATACACAGACTTTTTTAATGACACTAAACAACAATTCCCTTTCCTGCTGATTCATTCCTATCATACACATCCCTGCAACATACATCGTCAGCATAACGCTACAGTTGATAACAAGGCCGAGCCATCCTTGTAGAGCAAAAAGATGCATCACAAAACCAGACAGAGCACTCAAAAGCAGACACAGCCATATCCCCTTAAACAGTCCTTTATAATAAGCTAACATTGAAATTCCGATCTCCTTGGTAAAAACTATATTTTGTATCACCACATTTCCAATAAAATAAGTAATTCCTGTTGCAATCGTTGCTCCAAACAAAGGGTTCCAACGAATCATTATGATCGTTAAAAAAATATTTAAAACAGCGACGATAATTTGAAGAATTGCTTGTCCTTTATGCCTATTCATTGCCCATAACATCTGCGCGCCGATGGACTGTGACAGATGGAACATCATCGGAAACATGACAATTGCACCGACATAATAAGCCTGTTCATTTTTATCACCTGCCCACAGACTTATAAAATCATGTCCGAAAAACAAAAAAATGAGATAAATAACAGACAAAAGCATAAAAATCATCCGACCAATTCTGATCATCTCATTTTCAAATTCTTTTGGCTTTGGCTGTGCCTCAACCAAGCGCACAACGCCCGGCATCAATATCCCATTAACGCTTGAAGCCATACTTTCAAAATAGTTTGCAAGCTGTGCGCCTATTGCATATACTCCAATAATCGCCGAGGAAGATGCAACCAACATTCCTATAATAACCTGATCTGCCATTTTATTTAGCTGGGTTGCAATCATCTGGATAAATACAATACCGGAATATGAGGCAATTTCTTTTACAAAATGTATATCTATTTTTCCAACAGATGGTTTTATTTTTATTACAGCAAAATGATATAGCACCATCATAAGCGAAAATAATAACGTCAATACAAGGTTGACTGTCACAATTGATATTCCTTTTCCACCAAGATGTAGTACCAAAAATGATATGGCTACACGCAGCACAATTCGAATAATATCCGTTGTTTTCGAAAATACATAACGTTCAAAAGCAAAAATCGTTTTTTGAAAAGGAGTGAAACACAGTGTAACCGCCGCATTTATCATGGTAATAGTAAACATAATTTTTGCTCTTTGTATTTCTTCACCACTCAGACCAATACCAAAAACGGCCGAAAAATTATGCTGCAAAATGAATCCAAAAATAACAATTACAATTCCTATTACTGCATAGAATACCAAAATTACAGATAAAAAATCACTCTGTTTCTTTTTATCATCAAGAACACGATACTTTGCCATATAGCGAATCACTGCATTACCAACGCCCAAATCAAACAAATACAGATACGATGTAATCGAACTGACCAGGCTATAGACCCCGTATTCCGACTGTCCGAATGAGCGTATTAAAAACGGAGTAAAAAACAGGCTTGATAATATTTCCGCAAACATCAGCACATAAGATAAGACTGCTCCCTTTTTTCTTGCACCTACCATTTTCTGACCTTAAATCCCTTTCTCTTTATATTTTATAATTTTTGCCGGTACTCCCGCAACAATTGCATTCATCGGTATGTTTTTCCCGGTCACCACGGATTTAGCGGCACAAACTACATTATCCCCTATCGTACTGCCTTTTAAAATAGTACAGTTTTGTGCTATCCATACATTTTTACCAATCTCAATCTTTGCAACTTTGTTTTTTTGCGCATGATAATCATCTCCTTTTTCCGTTCCATGATCCATATCAATGATGTAGGAATATGCTGCAATGCCTGTTTTGTTTCCAATCGTTACCCCGCCACCCTTTGACGCATAAATAATGGTCCCGTGGTTAATGCGAACATCGTCCCCTATCACTATCGGACCATCACCATCTAAGATGCAATCTCCACGAAAATGTACATTTTTTCCAAGTGAAATATTTGGATTCAAGACTTTAACGCTTCCTTGGAAAACGATACTGCTGACATCAGCGCCTGTCTTTTCCCTGAAAAGACACCTTGTATACTCTATGCGTATTTTATAAAGCATCTTGTCAATAAAGCTTACAATATGTATCATTATAACCTCCGTTCCTGCTTTCCCACCGCAAACTTTTCGCAGTTGAAATTCAAGCTTACTTCTCCAGTAATTGTGTCATTTCTCTTATAAACCTCTTATCCAACCTCCTAATCCTTTCCCTGCCGTTATATCCGTCCTCAAAATCAACGGAAATTATCGCCTCGGCAATTCTTTGCGGCGTTTGCTCTTCATAATAATAAATGTCGCCGCCGACTGCCGACCCCTCTATCGCGGGAATACGAACGGAGACCACCCGTAGTCCATTTGCCATATAAGATAATATTTTAGAAGGAAATGAGGTTGCATTAAACGCCGCATCCGGGTTTTGCGTACTCATGCCGATTTGGCATTTCTGCAAAAAACAAATATATTCCTCTCCGCTCAGGCAGCCATCGTAACTGACCTTAGCAGCAGATTTCCTGTTGGTTTGCTCCATCAAGTCCAACAGCTTGCTCTTCTGCTCTTCAGTGCCAAAGCCCAGAATATGAACATGGTAATTTTCAGGAAGCCATCTAGTAGTAATAGTAGTAGTAACGGCCCCACCTTTTATCGGGTCAAAAGTTCCCGCATACACCACGTGAATTTTATCATCTTCAAACCGTTCTCCCCTGTCCGGCTCAACCTGATAGGTTCCATGGATCAGTACATACGGCTTTTTTTCTGTATTTAATTGCCGGTGTAGCAGTTCGGTTGGAAAAATATATTTGTCTGCGCAGGCAATAAACTTTTTCTCCATTTTCTGTGACAGCTTTGACTTTAGAAAGACATCATTATAAATTTCCTCTGTTTCCAGTATCATCTGAAATTTTTTTATTTTTTTTGCCCAATAAACACACCGCATAAGCCCTAATGAGTGGTAAACCAAAACAGACTCTTTTCGTTTAACATGGCACAATAACCAAAAAAACAAAATTATATTTTGTCGAAATACCTGGCAAATGCGCAGTAACTTAAAGTGGCTTTTCACTAACCTTGTAAAATAATGTACACAAATGCCATTTATTTCCTCATCTGCAGCTTTCATTCCCTTGTCCGACACCATATTACACGCAATGATCTGCGGAGAAAATCCACTTTCTTTCAGTGCATGATAAATATAATTCATCTTATTTACCGCAGCAGGACTAACCCCCTGTTCATTAGGATTTCCATAAAAACCAATATACTTCATTGACACTCTCCTTTACTGCCAGAAAAAGTAATAAATAATTAACTTTAGGTCAGCCGCCAATACCTGCGTGTAGAAAAAATAAGCTCCGACAAATAAATATCCTGCCGCAAAACTCCAGCGCAATGCCTGTGATTTTATCGCCTTAATCTGGTTTGGTATAAATATAATTACATATATATAATAGTAAAAATACAACCGAAAGAGTGTAGGATTCGCTTTAAGCATCCAGAAAATTGCCGCTGTTGACGCTATCATGAAGAACACCAATGAATTAATGGGATTGCTTCCCCTAAACTGCTCCTGCATCACTACCGTACTGATGAATATCAGCATAATAAATAAAAACTGAAACGTTCCTCCGGTTTCTTGCTCTGCATAATAATTACTGGCGTTTTCATTCAAAAATGCCAATATTGGGCTTTTAAAAATATAAATCACAATACCGATGACGAGAAACAGAAAAACACTGCCCCAACTTATTTTTAAATATCGCAGCCAATACATCGGCAAAAAAATAATAGCTGTTTTGTGAAACATCATTGCCAAAAGAACCAGCAAGACAAAGCGCACAGGTCTCTTTTTAGGAATACACAAGAATGCCAATACCGTAATACCCATAGCAAGTGCCTGACGTATTGCTGAAAAAGTAAAGGTATAAAATCCAAACAGCAGATAAATAACCCAGCTGAGCTCCGGATAATCGGAATATTTGTGAATTATCAGAGCAACCGGCGCAATAGAAACCGCCGCACAAATCAAAAGTAATACCGGATAACCGGCGTGAAACTGATGTCCCAAAAACCAGTTTAGCAATACATAGCCCGGCTCGTCAAAAAAGCCGAGCGGCAATCTGTCCAAAGAAATGTTGGAATAATAATGAAGAAATCTATATACATAGCCATTTGTGTCAATACCAATTGTCTTCTTTCTCAACCCGACAATTAATATTAATATTGTTGCAATCACAATCTCATAGACACACGACTGTTTTTTCCATTTCAAATCATTTTCATGAAACCGAAAAAAAAACGGGTACAAAAAAATAAGCATCAGCACGTAGCCTATATATAAAAACATCATTTATCTCCCACCGTTTCTTGGTATAAAGTAACATAATCATGATAGCGTTCCTGCTGCGCAAACATCTGAGCTCTTTTTCTGCATGCCGCCGCTGGAAAGATCTCTTCCTTCATGTGCTCAACTGCAGCAAGCATAGCAAGTGTATCGCCGCATTCCACCACTATACCGCAAGTCTCATCCACAATTTCCGTACAGCCACCCGTTCGATATGTAATTACGGGTGTGCCGCAGGCTAAGGCCTCCGCATTTACCAAACCAAAGGTATCTTCATAAGATGGGTTTAAAAACACATCCGCCATTGAATAAACCTTTGACAACTGCGTTACGTCATTTGTTCTATTAATGCCGGTAATATTACCGGGCAACGACTTTATCTGTTCCTGCGTCAATCCCGCCAAAACCAGAGTGACACCCTCCGGCAGCATTTCTGCCATCTTAAAAAAATCATAAGAACCTTTTCGCCTGCTCATCCCCATCGCAAGACCCAGAGCTATAAATTGCCCCTCTAAACCCAGTTTCTGCCGCAAGTCACTATCTCTTGGCTGAAATGCCTCCAAATCAATGCCGTTATGAATCACCTGAAATTTTTCAGCTCCGCTCAGCACGGCAGACTCTTTTGCAAGTTCTGTAACCCACTCGGATACCCCTACCACAAATAAATGGGGAATATTGGCAAACCACTTTTGTTTATCTCTCTGCATTTTCCCGGAACGATCAAAAAACAGGCTTTTATTGTCCTCCTTTAAATTAGGGCAATTGTTGCATCCTGTTTTCCAACCCTCACAGCCTGCCATAGTAAAATGACAGCACTTCCCCGTAAAAAACCAACAGTCATGCAGTGTCAATATTGTCGTAATATTATGTTTCGCCAAATAGTGAAGCAACATTTTTAAATTAATATTATTAGAATGTAAATTATGCAAATGCACAACATCCGGTTTCATGTTATCCAATTTTTTCAAAAGCTCCCGCGTCCCAAAATATGAAAAATATCCCTGCAAACCGGTGAGACGCGAAAGCAGCGCATGTACCTTCTGCTCTGCTATGCTACCAAAACGAAAAGCCTCTCTGTCATCCGCTGTTCCTTGAGAATATGCCGCGATACACTCCAAACCACTTGCACGCGCACACTCCTCAATGCCCTTCACAATACGTCCGGTACTGGCTGTTCCGTATACACAATTAATTTGTACAATTTTCATATTTTTGCCCTTTACATACATTGATAAAATCTCGTTTAACACTTTGACTTATTTCTTTTCTATCATGATTCTTAATCAAACAATTTTGTGCCCTTTCCCGCCATTCATATATCAATTCTTCTTTTTTTGTCAGTTCCAAAAGGCACGGCAGAACATATCGTAAATCATCCACACAAATTGCCGCATTCTCTCGCTTTAAATATTTTAACCCACTATGTTCCTTCCACGCAATTGCAAGTACAGCACAACCGCTTGCCAAACAATCAACAATTTTAGTTGAAAAAGATAGCCTCGTTAGCAGCCTGTTTTTTAAACCAAATGCTTCAATATGCAAGGCAATATCACTTTGTTCATACTTTTCACGTAACGCTTCCAGCGAAATAAGACTGTGTACAAAGGAATTTTTTTGATCATTTAATAATCTCTGTTGTTTTTTTGTCATAGTGCCACCTGTATAAATATGCAGCTGCATTTTCAATTCATTTTGATTAATTACACGCAAGGCTTGTACTATTTTACATAGTGTTTTAACCCTTCCGCAATAAATACCTCCTGCATATATCAAGCGAATCGGTTGATGAGGATACCGCAATAATGTTGCTTTAGGAACACCCGACTTTCTGAGTATTTTCATATTTACCCCAAAGGCTTCCTCATACTCCTTTTTTTGCTCCTCTGTCATAGTATAAACAAGGTCATAGTCAGGAAATGTTTTGCGCATATCATGGCGCAAAACAAAGCGATTGAGCCAGTAAACAGGTGAAATATGAAATTGCCGCAAAGAATAATTATCGTCAGAAATATACGATATAATCGGTTTATTTGTTAGCTTTTTAATATGTCGTACCATTGCAAGCATTCGCTGGCTGGCGTAACATGGTGCAAAAATTACGTCAGGAGCAAACTCTTCCACAAACTGTTTTAATTCTTTACTTTTCCAATCACTTACAAGCCACATCAATTCTTGCAACACAAAGAACAGCGGAAGGCGAATTGCCTTGAATGCACTATACCCTTTTATTTGCTGTATTTGAATTTCTGAATGTCCTTCTTTAGTCTTTTCGTCTTCTAGAACAAAACATTTTCCAACCGGTTCCTTTTTTAATAAATTTCTCAGCACAGAAGCATCTGTCATTTGATAATATCTTTTGCAAAGATGATTGGAAGGCATGCCGGGATTACAATAAATTTGTGCAAATTCGGCTTCCATATCTCCGAAAATGTTGGATAGCACATTACCGCCGTTAGTATCATCGCGCCAAACCTCCGCAGAAATCACAAGAATCCTCATATTACACTCCCCTTCATTATCTACTTTTACATTGGTGATACAGCGATAAAACTTTTGAGCCGAGTGGAATACCAAGCACATTACAAATACACGCCGCAACCCGCACTTTTTTTGTCACATTACCTTGCAAGAGATGTTTGTGCTCTTTTAATTCAGGATGTAACATTTTCTGTTCCTGTTTATCCAAATTGCTATATATAATTAAAGCACAGCAATAGTGATACGCTAAAAAATCCTTTAAATATTTTCCGCCCGCTCCATAGGAGTCCAGTTTTTTCTCCCACTTTTTCATAATAAACATCAAATCTGATACACTTTTTGCATTCGCCGTACCCGTGATAGAATCGGACCTGCCTTTTAAATAAATATAAAAACTGTCATTAACAGCGCTAAAACTCTCCGCACATAAAAACGCATGAATAAGCCAGTCAACATCTTCACTTTTAATTCCTTTTTCAAAAAAAATGTCTTTCAGCAATACCAATTCCCGACGAATAGCCACAATCCATGCAGAACCCGGAAATTTGCCACTCGAAATCAAATATTTCAGTACATCTTCTTGTGAATGATTTTCCAGATAATTTATATCATACCCATCGCGCGAAATCGTGCATAAATTGGTAAGGCAATCACAATCCTTACAACCGTATAAAATAATATCATTCGCTTTCCCATTCGGATGATTAGACTGCATTTTTTGGGAAATCTGTTCCAGACTGTTGCTATTTTCCCAAAAATCATCACTATCCAGAAAAAGCAAATATTTTCCCTTTGAAGCATGAATTCCCGCATTACGAGCATCTGATAAACCCCCGTTTTCTTTATGGATTACCTTCACCCTTTCATCCATGGCTGCATATGCGTCACAGATCGCCGGACAACTATCAGAACTGCCATCATCGGATAAGATAACTTCTATATCACGAAAATTTTGGGTCAATACACTATCTACACACCTTTTTAAATATTTTTCTACATTATAAACCGGAACAATAACACTAATCAACGGCATAGACCCATCCCTCTCCAATTAATTACTTATGCATTATTTTTTTAATACAGTAACTCAACCAATATACACCCGTTGCAAAGCGATATTTCGCACAGACGAAAAATACTTTCCAATACAGCGGAAAATATTGAAAATCAAGCTGCCAATATGCCTTGCGGTAGCGAGGCGTGGTTAAAATTTTTTTAATTTCCTTTTTTTTCCAAAAATACGAGTTGTTACTCGACAAAATATTTAAACTAAGGCCTATTAAACTTAGAGCAATTCTATTATTTAGGGCTACGCTATACCGTTCTGACAAGCCTTGAATACTTATAAACCGCTCAATATAATTATATAAATTTTGCCATTTTTCATATAAATTCTTCTTATATTGGCTTGTTAATGAGTTCTCATTATCTCTCCTATAATGATACTTGCACGCATGGACATAATAGGCGCTTTTCATGTTAATTAAACAATAAATATTAAAAAGAGCATCTTCTGTGCCAATCTGCTTTGTATCCACAAAGCGAACCTTATTGTTTTGAATCAAGTTCGCACGGTATAGCTTAACGCATGCCGTTACGATGGAATCCATATGGGACGGGTCAGATAACTCTTTGCCAACCAACCCTACACAACGACGAAATATCAAGTCCTGTGCTTCTTCTTCATCAAACAAATGATTTTCAATATATGGAAAAATATATTTGGGCTTAGAAAAGGCAGCATACTCCCTTACATAAGAGCAAAGCACCAAATCGACATCGTATAATAATGCCTGCTCCAAAAGAACCGAACAGGTATCTGCATCAATCCAATCATCGCCGTCAACAAACATAATAAACTCGCCGTATGCTTTCTCTAATGCAGAATTGCGTGCACCGGAGAGACCCATATTTTCCTGCGAAATAACAACTATTCTCGCGTCCATAGCAGCGTATTGCTTTAAAACTTCCGCAGAGCCATCTGTACTGCCGTCATCCACACAAATAATTTCCAGGTTGTGATAAGTCTGATAAATAAGACTGTCTAAACATGTGCGCAAATATTGTTCTACATTATATACCGGAACAATAATACTAATTAATGGCTCATGATTCATAGAAGCACTCTCCTATAGATTTCTTGCATTTCCCCTTTTACATTTTTAATATCAAATTTTAGCACTAAAGCTTTGTTTTCAGCGCCCACTTTTTCACATAGATCAGAATCCTCTTTTAAAGACTTTATTGCTTCCGCAAAGCGATTGACATCATCCGGCTTATATAATGAGGTGCACTGCGCTTGCCCAAAAATATCCATCGTGCCTCTAATATTTGTTACAACACAAGGCAATCCGGCAGCCATGGCCTCTAATAATGACATCGGCAATCCCTCCCGAATCGAAGGAAAGGCAAATACGTCTGCGATTGAAAGCCACTCAGCAATATTTTTCTGAAAGTCAACCAATTTCAGGCGATCGTCCATGCCATATTCCTGTGCTAAAGCAGTAAGTGTCTCTCTTTGATCGCCTTTTCCGCAAATAACATAATAAATATCATTATCAAAAAGTCTGTGAATTGCTTCCAAAATTACACGATGGTTTTTGTTTTGATTTAGCTCGCCGACCGAAAGCACGACAAAAGCATTCTCCGGTATATGATAATGTTCTCTCAAACGACTTGGCTGCGCTGCCTCCAAAGCAACTTTTTTGCAGTCAACGCCCATGCCGGGAATGTAATACACTTCTTTTGCTGCAAAAGTTTTGGCCCGCTCATAATCCTCATGATTAATGGTAATCAATGCGTCGGTAAAATGCGCACAAAATCGTTCTGCCGGATAATACAGCAACCAGTTGATGAGCGGCGCACCTTTATAAAAATGAAAACCGTGCGCTGTGTACATTACCTTTGTCCCCTTTTTACGCGCATTGCGTGCGGCAAGCCTTGTTAAAATTGAAGCAACCGGCGTGTGACAGTGAATAAGATCAAACTCACTTTCGGAAATGATTTGTTTCAGTTCGCGATACGCCTTCAGATTTGCCTTTGCAAGCGGCGAACGCTCAATATCAATCTTATGTTGAACATCAACATACGGTATTTCTTCCTCTCCCCTTGCAGCAGTATGTACCTCATATCCTAAATCATGAAAATATTTCAGATACGGAAGATGGAAAGCAGTGAAATGAATATTTACAGAAGCTACAAACAAAATTTTTTTCATATTATGTTTTCTATACTCCTTCCAACTTCCCTGCAGGTACACCAACATATGTTCCCGCATCCAAAATATCTTTTATTACTGCCGCACCAACTCCTACTATACAGTTTGAGGCAATATTAATATTGTTTTTAATAACTGCACCGGCACCGATCATGCTGCATTCACCCACATGTACAGTCCCACACAAGGTGCAGCCAGGTGCCAAGTGTACATAATTTTCTAAACGGCCATCATGTTCCAAAACACTATGCGTGTTTATAATACAATGCTCTCCTATCACTGCATCCGCTTGAATCACCGCAAAGGGCATAACGCAACTGCCAAATCCAACTTTTACGTTGCTCCCCAATTGAGCACGCGGATGAACAGCTGTGTAAAACGGAAGATGAGCAAAACGAACTGCAATTTTTTTCCGTAATGTATTATCTCCAACCGCAATTATATACTGTGTATCAGGTTCTGCAACATTAATATCGCTTAAAGCTCCTAAAACAGCAGCACCCCTCAGCACGGTTCCTTTTGGTAATTTATCATCATAAAAACCTACAATGATATCCCCGCTCGCGCGGATAATATCCGCAATAACCTTTGCGTGGCCGCCTGCACCAATCAAAATAACTTTTTGTTTCATTTCATATTTCCTTTTCCACTAAACGGAGCCATTGTAACGTACGTTGCCGAATGAACCCCTTCTCTTTTCACAAATGCGTTCCAAACAGTCAAAAAGATAATCTTACAATCGCCAAGAAATGTGATATGCTCAACATATGACACGTCCAACTCAAACCGCTCTTCCCAGCTGAGCAAGTTTCTGCCACTTATCTGTGCAAGTCCTGACAAACCGGGGCGTACCTCATGGCGCCGCCTTTGCCTTTCACTGTAGCGTGGTAAATACTCCACCAAAAGCGGTCTCGGACCGACTACGCTCATATCACCTTTTAAAATATTAAACGCCTCAGGAAGTTCATCCAAACTAGTACTGCGAAGAAACTTTCCAAAGCGCGTCAAGCGAACTTCGTCCGGCAACAGTTCCCCGTTTTCATCTCTTTCATCTGTCATGGTGCGAAACTTATACAAAGTAAATATTTTTTCATCTTTACCTGGCCGTTTCTGCTTAAATAACACCGGTTTTCCCAATTTAATTCGTACTAAAACCAAAACAAGTATGTAAAGCCAACAGAAAACAATAATTGCCGCCAATGCGCAAAGAATATCAAGTGGTCGTTTGAAATACTTCCTATACACGGAAACATCTCCTTACAATTTCAATTACTCTGCTCTGATCCTCTTCCGTCATTTTAGTGTCACTCGGCAAACACAGACCATTTGCAAAAATATCTGCCGAAATATCTTCATTATCCAGGGTTATATATTCACACTTTCTAAATACAGGTTGAAGATGCATCGGTTTCCAAATAGGTCTTGACTCTATTTCTTCTCTTTCCAGCGCTAATAAAATATCTAAAGGCTTTACTTTGCTTTTTTCTGAAAGATAGATACACGATAACCAATAGTTTGGCTTTCCGTAATCACATATCGGCATCATAGAAATTTCACAAATATCTGAAAATGCTACCTTATACCGATCAAAGATAGCTTTTTTCTGCTTCACTCTCGTATCCAAAACCTTCAGCTGTCCGCGGCCTATACCGGCAACAATGTTACTCATACGATAGTTATAACCAATTTCTTTGTGCTGATAATATCTTTCCGGCTCGCGGGACTGTGTAACCCAAAAACGAACTTTATTTATTTTTTCTTCATCGTCGGAAACTAACATGCCGCCTCCCGATGTTGTAATAATTTTATTACCATTAAAAGAAAAAATACCGTAATTGGCGATAGAGCCACATTTTTTACCGCGATATTCCGCCCCCAACGCCTCGGCAGAATCTTCAATCAACGACACGCCATAGTGACTGCACAATTCTTTGATCGGTGCCATATCCGCTGATTGCCCATATAAATCAACAGCTATCACTGCTTTTGGCTTAGGCAAAACAGAAAATGCTTTTTCAAGTGCAGCCGGACTCATATTCCAACTTTTTCTGTCACTGTCAATAAAAACAGGAGTTGCATCTTGATAAAGAATTGGGTTTGCACTGGCGGAAAACGTAAGCGAGGAACAAAAAACCGTATCTCCTTTCTCGACACCAGCAGCCTTTAACGCCATATGAATAGCCGCCGTTCCGGCTGACAATGCCACAGCTGAAGAGACGCCGGCGTACTCAGCTATCTCTTTTTCAAAACAATTCACATTTTCACCAAGCGGCGCAATCCAGTTGGTATCAAATGCCTGCTTAATATATTGCATTTCTTCTCCGCCCATATGCGGTGACGCTAAATATAGTTTACTCATCTGTTTTTCCCCTCTGTATTCTTTTTTCATTTAAAAAAATGACTTATTAACAACATTATCCCGCTTCCCGTTACGGAGCCACAAAAATCAAGCATAACATCTCGCAGTTGTGCACCTCGGCCCGGAACAAAAAGCTGATGAAATTCATCGCTTGATGCGTAAAGCAGACAGATTGCCAATGTAATAAACCATGCAGTACCCTCTTTTATTTGAAATGTATTAACAAAGAGAAACGCCGCAATACCCAACGCGGCATAAATCGAAAAATGTGCACATTTGCGGATAATTCCATTCAGATTTAATACCAATTCCTGCTTTGTTGGCTCATCAACTGATGTGAAATGTGTAAAAAAATCTACTACTTTAGCAGTAAAACCACTGCTGACCTCGTTAGATTCTTCTCTGGGCTGTGCCGAAAATACAAAAATGGCAATCATTAAAAAAAGTGTACAAATTAACGACAGTGTGCGTTGTATCATTATTTTGTTTTGCATCACAGCCTCCATTGATACTGCACATAATTTTCTATATCCAAAAGCAGCTCTTTGCCATATACACGTTCCAGGCGTATCACCGCTTCTCTCATTCTATTTTTTCTTTCTGCCATATTATGTGTGTCTGACCCCAATACACATTGGCAACCGCTCTCTAACAGACTGCCAACAATTCTCTTATGTTCTAATATGTCATCTGCATTTAACTGAAAGATAACTCCCATCTCTTCAAACGGAAATAACTTTTTCTTGTCCCAACGCATAGCAAGATAGCGCTCTGGGTGCGCAAGCACTACTTTAATGGCACAATTACTGATAATACTCTCCACCTCACGATATACCCAATTTCCCCATGTGTCATACGGAAGTTCTAGAAGCAAAAGATTTGTTCCCTCATAGCACAACTTTTCTAAGTCATCTCTCAAAGACAGACCACGCGTCAAATATACCTCTGCTCCTAAAATGATGCTCGGACACCGTATTCCCTTTTCATCAATCTTACTTTTCACTCGGGCAAAAGAAAGCTCCCGCGCGGAAAGAAACTCAGAAATACTGCGCCTGTCACTGTAATAATGCGACGTTGCAGCAATCACATCCACACCCTGTTCAGCCGCATAGGCAAGCATTTCCACCGCTATTTCAGAGCTTTGCGCACCATCATCAATTTTAGGAAGGAAATGCGCATGCAAGTCATACAATGCCATATTATCACCTCATTATTACTTTTTGGAAACATCCTCCTTGTAATAACCATAACCATATCCATAGCTATACCGGCTGCCATACTTATATTTTCTGCCGTAGCGTTTTTTTACAGTTGCGGACTCATTGAGTAAAAATCCCAATATTTTTGCTTCTGCAAACTGCAAAGAAGAAATCGTTTTTTTCAACCAATCATGGGGCGTTTGTTTTTGGCGGACTACAATCAGCATGCCGGAAACTAATTTTGCAATGATAAGCGCATCCGCAACAACAGAAACCGGCGGCGTATCAATGATGATATAATCATAAACCTGTCCCAGCTCTTCTAAAATCTCCTGCATTTTAGAAGATTCTAAAAGTTCAGAAGGATTTGGCGGTATGTGTCCGGCTGAAATATAGTCAATATTCATCATTGAGCTAAAATGAATCACATCACTCAGTTCCGCAAACCCCGCCAAAAGATCGGCCAGTCCCTCTGTATTCTTTTCACCCATATACTGATGTACCCTGGGACGGCGAAGATCCGCATCAATCACCAGAACTTTTGAGTCCGTTTGGGCAAAAGTAATGGCAAGATTGACACTGGCTGTCGACTTACCTTCCGAAGGAAGCGCACTGGTAAGTGCTATTTTTTTGCAGCCCTGTTCACCTGCCAGTGAAAACATCACATTAGTACGGGCAATCTTATATGCCTCGGAAACACCAAAAGAAGCATTTTCATTTAAAATCGCCTTAACAGAAAAATGATCATTATTTATTTTTTTATTCATACGCAGTTTATTCACAATATGCTCTCCTATCTGAATGTTCTATCCTAGTCCACATGCGGTATTGTTCCTAATACCGGTATATGATAGGTTTTTGTCAAATCATCTTCGTCCTTGACCTTGTTATTCAATATTTCTTTTAGCAAAATAATACCGCATGAAAGCATACCACCGAGCACAATTCCCAACAACGTACGAATAAGTACATTTGGCCCCGAAGGCTTTGTCGGACATAATGCATAATCCACAACTTCCACAGATCCACCTTTTACTATCCGGTCAATTTCCAGCGGTGCCTCCTCCAATATTGTGTTAACAATTAATTGTGAGTGCTGCGGTTCCGTTGTAGTCGCCGTAATTTTCATAATCTCTGTTTCATTTTGAGATGATAAGGAAACCATAGCGGCAATCTGTCCTCCGCTATACCCAAGTTCACATTTTTCTGCAATTTTTGTCATAAAAGTATTACTTTTAAGCAGCTCAATATATGTCCAGACAAGCATTTGTGAAGTTGTCATATCGCCTATGTTTACATTATCATTTTTCTTTTCACGTACATTGTTTACAAAAAGCGAACCTTGCGCCGTATAAATAGGATCGACAACATATTTATTATATGAAAAAAATATGCTGCCTCCTACAATGCAAGCCAATAAAATAATCCACCAACGCTTTAGCATCATTTTTACTACATTAATTACTGTTAGTTCCGTACTCAAAATTTTCCCTCCGTCTGTTTATTATACTGCATTAATCAAAGCAAATATGCTTTAAAAAATTGATATCCTTCTTCAAAGCTAAAAGCAAAAATAACATTTTTATTATATCATTTCAAACATGCAAAATCAAGTGCTGAAAGTCACATTTTGTCGTAATTTATCATTTTTTGAACAATCGTTCAAAATTCATATTAAAACAAAAAGACTGCGGTAATATTTCCGCAGTCTTACGTTGCAATTATTCGCTGATCTGATAGCTGCCCCGGATCATTATTACAGCCTCCGTCTTGGCCGTAAAGCCGCGTCCATCTGAACGCGGAATGATTAACAAATGATTTTGCGGTACCTGCTCGCCGGATAATAAATCTGTCCCGCCGGTTACATCCGCAATACCGCCCTGCGTACCTGAAAATACTACTCCATTCCCGGCACGCAAAATAAATTCTGTGCTTTCGCCCATCGTAATTTTTTGACCTTTCGATACATTCAACACCTGGTAGGTACTGCTCACACCTGAAGTTGCAGGCGTTACAGTTCCCGGTGATATGTTTTTTGAATCCACATATGCCTTCACTTCTGCAATTACCTTGTCTATGTAGCTCTTAGTTACAACCGGATCACTGTTATCTCCCGGCACGGCAGAAACAACTGCCGCAGAGCACACAAGCAAAACCGCTGCAAAAAAACAAAGCCACATTATTGTCTTATTTTTCACTTTAAAACATCCCTTCTCTTCTGTCGTTAAAGCCATCTCACAATGCCATGAAAGATCAACCAACCAAATTAAATATCACTGCAAATCCAAGAGTCCAAAACTAACAGAAATGGCACTGTTTACCTTTTCCATTAATTCATCATCAAGCCGTCCGATTCGTTCTCTCAGCCTCTTTTTATCAATGGTTCTAATCTGTTCCATTAATATAACCGAATCCTTTGCCAGACCATAATCGTCCGCCCCAATCTCTATATGCGTGGGCAGTTTTGCTTTATTAATCTGCGAAGTAACCGCTGCAATAATCACCGTGGGAGAAAATTTATTGCCCACATCATTTTGCACCACCAAAACTGGTCTCACGCCGCCCTGCTCTGAGCCAACCACAGGACTTAGATCTGCATAAAATATATCTCCTCTTTTAACAACCACACTTATTCACACTCCGCCAATTTTTCCTCATAGGCAGAAAACTGTTCGCTTTCTGCTTCAAAATACATTTCGGCAAGGCGCAGGTTTAGCTCTGCCATTTCCTGATAACCCTTTTTCATCTCTTCCTTTAATTCTGCTTTCTTTTTTTCCTCGATATATCGTCTCATCGCTTCTCGGACAAATTCGCTTCTGTTTGTCCGTTCTTTTCCTGCTATGAGGTCTACCTGCTCGAGTAAAGTGTCGGGAACAGTTATCAGTACCTTCTTGAGTTGTGACAAAATAGTCAAGCCCCCATTCGTTGAATTTCCGTCCTTTATATGGGACGTCATTCCTTTGCGAAATGTTTCATGCTGTGTCAAAGACGTTATTCAGCGTAACTATTTTGTATCAAATTCAAGGCATATTGCTAAAATCATTCTATGCCTTAGTATATACAAAAGTTACAATAATATTATACAATTTTATTTCGAAACCGTCAACGAAAAAATCTTTCCAATTGATTATTTCAAATAGCTAAGTACATTTACAATCTTCCCGTCTTTTAAGTACACTCTCGGTATTCTCTTTCCGATAACACAAAGAATCTCGTAATTAATGGTTCCCATTAAGGCTGCCAATTCCGTCACCGTAATCTCTTCGTCGCCTCGCTTTCCAAATATAATTACCTCGTCACCGACGCTGATATTATTGACCGAAGTGACATCAATCATACATTGATCCATACATATTCTTCCTATTACGGGAACACGCTGACCGCCTGCAATCATATCGGCATTATTCGACAGATTTCTCAGATAGCCATCGGCATATCCGATAGGAACCGTTGCAATTTTCGTTAAATCTTTATATGTTTTATAAGTACCTCCGTAGCTAACACGCACTCCCTTTTCTTTTGTATTAATATGCGTAATTACCGCTTTAAGTTCCATTGCAGGGATCAAATCAAGTTTTGCTTTGTCTACCTCGTCTGAAGGATAATGTCCATATAGTATAATACCAGGACGAACCATATCCAACTGATATTGCGGATATTCCATAATGCCTGCACTGTTGCATACATGTTTTATCGGGATAAAAAGGCCGCGCGCCTCCAACCGTTTTACCATGCTCATAAAGCGTTCAAACTGCATCTCGGTATATGCATGATCTTTTTCGTCCGCCTTTGCAAAATGTGTAAACATCCCTTCTATCTCAACATTCGGCAGCTTATGGATTGAAAGAATGGTTTCCACGTCTTCATCTTCCGTGTTAAACCCAATTCTTGACATCCCCGTATCCAAGCTAATATGTATCTTCGCCTGCCTGCCAACACGCATTGCTACATCGGACACTGCTTTTGCCAGCGAATAGTTAAATACCGTCGGCGTAATATCATGTTCTACCAAATCCTGTGCACGGCTGTCCGGAGTATGCCCTAAAATCAATATTGGAGCACCAATATTCCGCGCTCTCAATTGCATTGCTTCGTCAATAGTTGCGACACCCAACGCATCCGCACCATTTTGTAACAAGGTCTTGGCTACCTCTCGAAAACCGTGTCCATATGCGTCAGCCTTTACAACACCAAGCATTTTTGTCTCTGGGTTTAAAAGCTTTTTAATAGACTTTACATTGTGTGCAATCGCATCCAGATTTACCTCCGCCCATGCACGATTCATCTTTATTTCCTGCAAAAATAATCAACTCACAATCTCAAAAATTTCATCTTTTATGGTATCATTATACACAAATTTTTCAAATTCTGCAATAAAAACAATATTCCCGCCCATATCATAAACTGTAATGTTTTCCGGCGCAAAAGTTTTGTTGTCTACTAACATGCTTGCCTTACTGTGCCTGGCGCTGCCGGAGGTCAATTCCGTTTCTAAAAGAGTCGTTCCTCCTGCATTGTCCGCCCCGCTTACCTCAAGGACGGTCTCCTCCGACTGATAGTAAGAGCGCAAAAAATGATTTACAAAAGAATAATCAATATCCTGTGTTGTTTTTGTCTCCTCTTCTAAGTTTGCCTGTGGAAAACGCATCACCGATTTTTCTCCGTTTGTGATTGTCTCTGTCCCTTTAAGCGCCTCCGGACTAATCACTCGTGTCATGTATTTATCGTTACCTTTTGCATATTGTTCCATTACGTATTCATTTTCTGTTTTATTACCTTTTACTTTTAGCCGAACCTGGGCGGAATAGCTTTCCATCCTGCTGTAATAATGATGTATTTTTTCATAAACATCCGCATCCATTTTCGACAGCTGTGTTTTATCTGTGCAGCCGACACCGCCCAGTATTATCATTAGTGTAAGCAATAAAAGCCCACACTTTTTCAAAAAAATTCACTCCTTACTCCATTCAGACGCCTGTTTTAAAGCCAACGGAACAGCCGACAAAATATCTGTTGCCGTCATGCCATATTCCCCATAACGTTCCCGCGCTACATTGCCTGCAAGTGTATGCAGATATACACCAAGGCATGCCGCCTCAGAAAGAGAAGCTCCTTGCGCAGCAAGCCCGGCAATCATACCCGAAAGAACATCTCCGCTCCCGGCAGTAGCCATCCCGGAATTGCTAATAGTATTAACATACACTCTCCCGTCCGGACAAGCCACTAAGGTATCTGCCCCCTTCAGTACTAAAGTTACAGCATATTCCTCTGCAAAACTCCGAACAACCTCAACCCTATTCATAGAAATCTCCTCCATGCTAAAACCTGAGATTCTGGAAAATTCCATTAAATGCGGTGTCAGTACAGCAGGGGCTTTTTTTTGTTTTAATATATTTATATTCCCTTGCAGTGCGTTTATTCCATCTGCGTCAATCACCATCGGCAAAGTTGATGTTCTCAGCAAACTCTGAACCAAACTACAAACAGATTCATCCCGCCCAAGACCACAGCCCAAGAGCAAAATATCTTGACGTTTTACCTGTTCCTCAAGAAGGTAAAGCGCATGCTCCAAATCTCTCATCGGCAAAGCAAGTGTCATTACTTCCGTAAGTTTAGCCGCAGCAATATCCGACACTTCTTCAGAGGTCGCGAGCGTTGCCATGCCCGCTCCGCTTTTTAACACTGCAGCAGAAGCCATAACAGCCGCACCGCACATTCCCTTAGAACCGGCAAAAATCAAACATTTACCAAAGTTTCCCTTATGTGCATTACATTCTCTTTTCGGTAAATAATTAAATATCTCAGAATCCAAAGTAAAATAATTACTTTGATAATTATCCCAAAGGGAACAAGGAATGGATATCTCCGATATCAACAGTTTACCGACTTGCTTTTTGGCAGGATATAAAAATTGTCCCAGTTTTGCGCTGCCAAACGTAACCGTCAAATCCGCATCGACACAGCATTTCGCCATCGTTCCATCGCTCGCATTTGCCCCACTCGGCATATCCACTGCAGCGACAAAAGCAGAGGATGCATTCATCTGCTGCATCATTTCAGCTTCTGCGCCCTCTATCTCCCCATGAAATCCCGTCCCGAACAGCGCATCAATCAATATGTCATAATCGTCCGTAAACTCGGAAAAATTGCGTATTTCTATTCCAAATCGAACCGCCGCTTCATAATTCGTCAGCGCATCATTTTTTAAATGTTTTGGTTCAAAGCCATGAAAAATTATTGGCTGTGCACCCCGTACGGAAAGCAAGCGTGCTATCGCAAAGCCGTCTCCTCCATTATTACCTTTTCCACAGAAAATGCCTACCTTTTTATCGCGTACAGAGCCTGTTTCCTGCTCCAATTTATCACAAAACCCCTGCGCCGCATTTTCCATCATCACCAGACTTGAAAAACCATATTCTGAAAAAGTGATTTCTTCTAAAGTCTGCATTTGGCGTGCTGTTACAACTTTCATGCTGTCACTCTCCTAACGTTCCGCTATCACCTGTGCAATTGCATATCTTTTTGAATGGGAAATGCTGATATACAGACCGCTGATTCCCATTTCGTCCGTAATTTTCTTTGCGGATCCCGTCAAAGCAATATGCGGTTTACCAAGTTCATCCTTTAAAATTTCCACCTCGTCCAGTCGAAAATCGCGAAATCCTGTACCAATTGCCTTTGAAAATGCCTCTTTTCCTGCAAAATTACCCGCAACAGTCTGTGGAGAAAATTTATGTTCGGAAAAGCACTCTCTTTCCTCTTCGGAAAAAAATCTTTTCAAAAAATGCGGTTTTTCAATCAGTTTCTTAATTCTATCAATTTCAACAATATCAATTCCGGTGCCATAAATCATATTTCTTCCATCCTTTAATAATTTATATTTATTGTATCGCAAATAAAACAAATTATCAATAGCAACACCCAAATATATATAAAAAATCGGGCGGTCTTGCTCACGCATGAACAAAACCGCCTTAACGTCAAAAATCAATCTTTTATTTCGTGACCGCCGTCTCCGATTTGTGAAACATAGAACGAAGCAGCATAGCCTATCTTTTCTTTATACGCTTTGCCGACCTCTTGAATAAAGCGCTCCACAGCCTCTTCCTTAACCAGCGAAACCGTACAGCCTCCAAAGCCGGCGCCAGTCATACGCGAACCTATAACGCCGTCAATCTTTCTTGCTTCCTCAACTAAAGTATCCAACTCAACACCGGTTACTTCATAGTCATAGCGAAGAGAATCTCCCGATTCATTCATCAGTTGTCCAAAACGCAGCATGTTACCCTCGCCAAGAGCCTTTACGCTTTCCAAAACTCTCTCATTTTCCGTCACCACATGCTTTACCCGTCTGCGCACGGTTTCATTTTCAATTTCCTGCGCATGCATTTGAAATTCTTGAGCCGATATATCGCTCAGGCACATTGCACCCGGAAATGACTCTTTTAAAATTCTCAAGCCTTCTTCGCACTCCGCACGCCGCTCATTATATTTTGAAGTTGCAAGGCTTCGTTTTTTGTTTGTATTGGAAATAACCAGCGTATAATCTGCCATATCCAGACCTACCAAACGATATTCCATAGTATCGCACTTGAGGAAAATTGCACAGTCCTTTTTCCCCATCGCCGAAGCGAATTGATCCATAATGCCGCAGTTAACGCCAATATAATTATGCTCTGTTTTCTGACCGATTAAGGCCATATCCGACATATTTACCGGAACAGAAACACCTTTTTTCTCATTGGAAAGCGTGGCAAAGGCAAGTGCTGTTACTACCTCAATTGCCGCAGATGAGGACAAACCGCCGCCATGCGGAAGTGTATCATCATAAAGCATATCACAAGCACAAATCTCATACCCGTCTTTAGCAAGTTCAGACATAACACCCGCCTGATAATCTCCCCACTTTAAATCGCGGTAATTTTCTAAGTGATTGATATCTATCTCAACAATTTCATCCAAATCGGTTGCCTTCATACGTACCACATTATCATCACGCAAGCGCAGCGCAATCATGGAACCCATGGAAAGTGCTGCAGGAAATACGTAGCCGCCGTTATAATCCGTATGCTCTCCGATCAGATTCACACGACCCGGCGACCAGAAAATTCTGATTCCGGTTCCTTCTCCATATAGTGCAATAAATTGCTCTTTTAACTCTTGTACAGTCATTCCGCTCCTCCTTTATTTGCATTTTTCCAAGTATTTTTGATATGCCGCACGCAGTTCCTCTGCTTTTTCTTCAGGAGCCGTCGGGTTGCAGTGTGCCCACGCGCCTGTTTCGGAAGATGCGTTGAATTTCTGTTTTTCTTTTGAGCGCATCGGCGGATAAAATTTAATATGATAATGATAAT
Source organism: uncultured Clostridia bacterium (assembly GCA_934438075.1). Lineage (GTDB taxonomy): Bacteria > Bacillota > Clostridia > UBA1381 > UBA9506 > RGIG1666. Next base: position 38,466 of record CAKSBF010000007.1, read on the forward strand.
AATCGCTTGCGTCCTCACCGTTGACCGGCAACTGGTACATGCACATCATATACGGAAACGAATAATCAAATAAACTATCTAAAGTTCCGACTGTGTTTTTCAAAATATTTGCCAAATTATTCTTTTCCGTGTCACTCATATCAAGCAGCGTACCCATATGACGCTTGCTTGCAATATATACGCCGTAGGGATACTCACTGTAAAACGGCAGGAAAGTGATAAAATCTTCGTTTTCAATAATAATACGCTTGCCAAACTTAACCTCTTCCTCAATCATATCACAAATCAGGCATTTGCCGGTTTTGTCCTTGTGCTCTTTCGATGCGGCAAGCTCAAGTTCTAAACGTTTTGGAACAAAAGGATAGCCGTAAATCTGACCATGTGGATGCGGCATCGTCACGCCGACCACATCGCCGCGGTTTTCAAAAATAAAAACATATTTTATCTTTTCGTCCTCTTTTATTTTTGCAAAACGTTCTGCCCATAAATCTACCAATTTACGAACATGAGATTCATCAAGCTGTGCAAGTGTAGTTGTGTGCTCCGGCGAATATAATATAACTTCGCACTTTCCGTATGACTCTGCCGTGCGATATAAATCAGTTGATACATCATCCGGCACAGGCGGATTTTGCGATAACGCCGGAAAGTCATTGTCATATTCATATACGTCATAATGCTCGGGAACCTTACCCGAACCGGGACAAAACGGACACCAGTCCTTTGGCATCTGCGGGCGGTTTTGCCTGTGTGATGCGATCATAACCCAGTCCTTTGTCAACGGATTGTAACGTAATTCTGCCATTTGTATAACCTCCTGTATTATTTGTGTTCCGCTGTAAAATATCCTTCCAGCGAAATACAATATTCTTCTTCTGACCTTTGAAAACGAAGAGCAGAGTATATTTTCTCCAAATCACTATTACTCCCGTAAAGCATTTTTATACCATGTAAATCAGCGAGATTCATTAATGATTTTGCCAAGCCGAGCTGAAGCGCAAGATCCTCCGCCGCAGTGATTAAAAGATTAAGATAAACCTTAGTGTCTTTTAAGGCAAGCGAGGCCACGCCTAAAATTTCGTTTTCCTCCATGCAGGTCATTACAATATCATTTGCAAGTGAATAAGATATCTTTCGAAAATCTAAAAATCGCTGTGCGGCTTCTTTATCTGCGGTTTCTTTTATCGTCAGCATTCTTTGTTCCACCTGTCAATAAATTTATTTCTCCCGGGGTTAAATGTCTCCATTTTCCCTTCGGGAGATTTCCCAAAACAACATTTCCAATTGCTACTCTTCTCAAACGAACAACCTCAAAGCCAACCGCCTCGCACATTTTACGAATCTGACGATTTCGACCTTCTCCAATCACAAAGGTCAGTTCCGTTGTGTTTTCGTGCAGTTTTGTAATCTCTACCCTTGCCGGCGCCGTCATGCGGCCGTCGATCTCTACGCCTTGCCGTAGGTGTTTTACGGTTTCTATGTCCATAAAGCCCTTTACCGTTACCTGATATTTCTTTTTAACGCCGTTGCCCGGATGCGTAAGATAGTAAGTAAAATCACCGTCATTGCTTAAAAAAATTAAGCCTTCACTATCATAATCAAGCCGGCCGACCGGATAAAGACGCGCGTCTAAATCCTCCACAAGCTCCAATACCGTTTTTCGCTCAAACTGATCCTTTGCAGAACTGATATATCCAACCGGTTTATTCAACATAATATAATACTTTTTCTGCGTACTATAGACCGGCTTCTCATCCACAAAAACTCTATCTCTTTCCGGGTCAATTTTTGTACCAAGCTCTGTTACCGTTCGTTTGTTCACGCGTACACGTCCGGCAGTAATCATTTCCTCCGCGGCACGTCTGGACGCGATTCCACATTCGGCTATATATTTTTGCAGCCGCAGCAATTCCGCCATAATATCCTCCGAATTTATCATTATTTCTCTTTGAACGTATTCATTATACAACGTTTTTAAGAAAACTGCAACGATTTTATCAAAAATTTAACAAAAAAATCACTTAACAAAAAAACATAGCCAAAACACAATCGTTCGGCTATGTTTTTCATTATAACTATAAAAAATTCTACTAATCCTCGGTGTTGCTTTCTTCATTTGGAGGAGTTAGCAAACAAACCAGTGCGCGTTCCATCCGATGTTCCTTTACCTCCAAAACTTTTATATGCAGTCCGCACGCATCAAGCTCAAACTGGCTGCCGTCATCCGGAATCGTCCCCAAAAAACCAAATACAAATCCACCAAAGGTTTCATACTCATCAATTGGCAGCTCCACATGAAGTGTTTCTGCTACTTCCTCCAAAGCAGCGCTTCCTAAAATATTCCACGTACCGGAATCTTTTTGCTCGATTTCCTGTACAGTTTCATCAGCATCTTCTACATCATCCAGTTCGCCGACAAGCTGTTCTACCAAATCATTAATCGTAACAATCCCGTTCATACCGCCGCGCTCATCAAGCACTACTGCAAATTGTGTTTTCCCCTGTTTCATCCGACGGAACAGCACGTCTGCTTTAACACTCTCCGGAACAAAATATGCAGGTTTTACCGCATTTTTCATCACACTATCGCGACTTTTATCCTCCAGGCGAAAATAATCCTTTGCATTTAGGACACCTACAATATTATCGACGCTTTCATCACAGACAGGATAACGCGAATGGCGCGTTTCATGAATGGTCTGTTTCCATTGCTCCATAGTTTCATCAGTCCACAGCAAGGCAATATCCGTTCGATGTGTGGCTATCTCTCCTGCTGTAGTATCATCAAATTCAAATACATTTTGAATGATCTCTTTCTCTTCCTCATCAATAACGCCTTTTTCGCTTCCGGCATCCACCATCATCCGAATTTCTTCCTCTGTTACCTCTTCATCATCGGCATTGGGATCAATGCCAAAAAGGCGCAATAAGGCATTCGTAGATATAGTAAGCAGCCACACAATCGGCGCAAACAGCTTCGAAATAAAGCTTACAATTCCAGATATTCCCAGTGCAATTGTCTCCGCCTTCTTCATTGCAATTCTTTTCGGGACCAGTTCTCCAAATACCAAAGTGAAATATGATAAAATGACAGTAATCAAAATAACCGATATTGTATTCAAGGTTTTCTGCGGCATGTTCACACCAATATGCAGCAGCCAATTTGTCAGCGAATCCGAAAAATTATCTGCAGCAAACGCACTGCCCAAAAAACCTGCCAATGTAATTGCGACCTGAATGGTAGCAAGGAACCTCGCCGGCTGACCCGTTAGCTTTGCAAGGCGCATAGCCCGTTTATTCCCCTGCTCTGCAAGCTTATCCAGTTTTGTATCATTAAAAGATATTACTGCAATTTCCGCACATGCAAAGACAGCGTTAAGCGCTATCAGTATAACCTGTAGTAACAACTGCCACAACAAGGCATTATCGTTCATAGTTTACGTTCTCTCCATTTCTTATGGTAATCATTCTTTATTTGGCTGCAAATTCTGTTTTCAGCATTTAAAGACGCAAAAAGCACAGCCTGTCACCTCGAATTCTTCGATGCAGGTTATGCTTTTTGCAACTCAATGTATTCTTATGTATCAAACAGGCTCGACAACCGCTGCTACTGTCACCGTCCATACTGAGCCATGCACTCCTTTTTAAATAAATTACTATAAGAATATCATAAAACTATAACAATTGCAAGTATTTTTTGCAAATTAATCAAGATTATTCCGCAATCGTAATTTTAACCGGATTATTTTGCGGCGGCAAGGACATAGTCATAGCTGCGCCATATTCGATGGAAAGTTTCATTCCCTCTTCTAAATCTGTGGCCGCAATCTTTTCCTCGCCCTTTAAAATTTCAGTATCAGCGCCAATGTTAAGCTGAATCTCACCATTTTTTTCATCTTCCACCATTACATAGACGACACCGGTTTTCTCGTCTTTTTCCACACTCTTTACAACAGCTGTTCCGGCACTAGTCTGAGCTGTTTCGCCATCATCTTTGTTTTCACCATCTTTATTTTCGTCTTGCTTTTCACCGTAAACAATGGTGGTTCCGCCCAGGTTTGTTTTAATATCAGCTTGTAAAATTTCTGAGAAGAACGTCGCCGGCACATAAGTTTTTTCCTCTGTCAATTCCGGTGCTTTTCCGATCTGCATTGGCGCTGTCTTTGCAAAAGTATAGCCATCTACGCCAATTGCAAAGGTAACATATACCGGAAGATTGGTCAAAGTCACACGACCTGCATCCCAGCCAACTTCAAATCCGAGTTCCTCTGCCACTGCACGAATCGGAACCATAACCTCTCCGCTTTCGCTGACATAGGTTTCTGCCCCTTCAAGCTTCTTTCCGTTGACATTAACCACATTTGTTCCCTCAGCGCTTTTTGTTGCCATAATACCCTGTGAAGGGTCAATCGGTCTGCTCGGATCATATTCTGCAAAAACAGATGCCGTGCTTGTTGTTAATACAGCAATTACTGCCGCTGCCGCAAATAATTTTTTCATTGTTTTTTTCATAATTATGTACCTCCAATATTTTTTTATTTTCATCTCTGTCTATCAAGACACTATTATAGACGACAACTTATCTAAAAAGTTCCCTATTTTTTTATTTTTTTATGAAATAAAGTAAAACCGCATTGCTGCATATATTTACAGCAATGCGGTCAGAGTATTTTATTCTGTAAGCATATTATATAAATCAGAAAGAGTGAGGACGGAAACACCAAGAGTATTTGCTTTTTCTAACTTACTGCCGGCATCCTCGCCTGCAATAACATAATCCGTATTTTTAGAAACGCTTCCTGCCGTCTTGCCTCCGTTCTTCTCTATTAAAGCTGTCACTTCTGCACGGGAGACCCCATCAAATTTTCCGGTAATTACAAACTTTTTCCCTGCAAGAAGGTTGCTTTCTCCCTTCTCCGCGCGGTATTGCATATTCACTCCGGCCTCCGCCAGACGCCTAACCAACTCCAAATTATTTTTGTCTCGAAAAAATTCATATACATTTTGCGCCGTTTTTTCGCCGATATCCGGAATCGCTGACATTTCTTCAGCTGTTGCCCGCATAATAGCTTCTAATGTTTCAAATCGCTTAGCCAATAATTTGGATGCGCGCTGACCGTTTAATCGGATGCCAAATGCAAACAACAGTCGCGAAAGATCCCTCTTTTTCGTTGTCTCAATAGCGGAGATCAAATTTTGCGCCGACTTTTCCCCCATTTTATCAAGCGCAGCAACATCTTCGGCATTTAAATAGTATAAATCAGCGGCAGAGCGAATCAACCCGCGTTCGATCAATTGGTTTATAATAGCCGGCCCCAGGCCTTCAATATCCATCGCATCACGCGAAGCAAAATGAATCATTGCACGTGATAGTTGGGCAGGACAACTATTTCCGATACAGCGGTATGCAGCCTCCCCTTCCGCGCGTACAACTTCCGCGCCGCACTCCGGACAAACACTAGGCATAATAAATTCACGTTCTTCTCCCGTACGTTCTCCATGCAGCGACTCCACAATCTCCGGAATGATATCACCCGCTTTGCGTACCATTACATAATCACCGATTTTAATATCCTTTTCACGGATATAATCCATATTATGCAGCGTTACACGGCTGACCGTAGAACCCGCCACACGCACTGGCTCCAAAACAGCATTGGGCGTGAGCACCCCTGTTCGCCCCACTTGTATAACAATATCTAAAAGTTTGGTTTTTTTTGTCTCCGCAGGAAACTTATAAGCTTCCGCCCAGCGCGGAAACTTGGAGGTTGAACCCAAAATTTCCCGTTGCTCCAAATTATTAATTTTTAAAACCGCCCCGTCTATTTCAAACGGAAGTGTGTAACGCTCTTCTCCGATGGCCAACACACGTTCAAAGGCTGCCTCAATATTGGCATATGCTTGCCTCTGAGGAATCACCTTGAAACCCTGCTGTTTTAAATATTCTAATCCCTCTGCATGAGTGCGTATTTCTTTACCAATGATCCGCTGAATGTTAAAAATAAAAATATCCAGTTTTCTCTCCTTGGCAATCGCAGAGTTTAGCTGTCGCAGACTTCCGGCAGCAGCATTTCTCGGATTGGCAAACAAAGATTCCTCATTTTCCGCACGGCGTCTGTTCAGTTCCTCAAAACTGTTCTTCGCCATAAACACTTCGCCGCGAACTTCCAGAAACGGAATGGCTTCTTTCAGACGGAGAGGAATTGATGGTATGGTTTTCAAATTTTGCGTGACATCTTCACCCACAAAACCATCTCCGCGTGTTGAACCGCGTATAAACAAACCATTCTCATATTCCAGCGATACCGATAACCCATCAATTTTATGCTCTGTTACGTACTCATAACAATCCTGTCCCAAAACATTACGCACCCGTTCATCAAAATCAAGCACATCTTGTTTATTAAAGGAATCATGCAGGCTTTGCATCGGAACGTCATGTGTCACCGCTTCAAATCCTTCTAATATTTGCCCTCCGACGCGTTGGGTCGGAGATGCCGGATCCGCTTCCTGCGGATATTTCTTTTCTAAGAGTTCCAATTCATGTAAAAGCTTATCATACTCGTAATCAGAAATTTCCGGTTTATCCTCCACATAGTACTTATGCGCATGATAATTTAAAAGTGAAACCAGTTCTTTCATGCGTTCCACGCTCATCCGCCTTACCTCCTGTTATTCATACAATGTTATTCCGCATAGGTCAACGGCATTCTGCGTTTGTGTTCCGATATACGGTTAGCTGTCATAATTTTTTCTTTTGCCTTCTCATCATCAGTTGTGCCTGTTTCCAACACGTCCTCGATCTGCCGGTAAGTTACACCCATTTCGCTTTCATCAGTTTGGCCTTCGAATAAACCTGCTGACGGAGCTTTTTTTATAATGCTCTCAGGTGCATTTAAATATTCCAAAAATTCATAAATTTCGGAGACAGTAAGATCCGCAATCGGATTAATGTCATATGCCCCATCTCCCCATTTTGTAAAATATCCCATATACGCTTCGCATTTATTACCGGTGCCTGCAACCAACGCACTGCGACTCTGCGCAATCGCGTAAAGAGTTGTCATGCGCAGCCGTGGGGCAATGTTGCTTTTGGCAGCGTCTGTCAGATCTGTTGCCTTCCCGGCTGTCTCAATAATATCCGCTTTTACCTGCGTTAAATCAACAGTAACCGTCTCTATTTGAAATTGCTCAGCAACCTTCTTCCCATCTACCATGTCCTCCCCAAAATTACGACTGGATTGGCAAGGCATTATCACACCCAAAACATTGGCACAGGCTTTTTTACACAATATACCTACCAACGCACTGTCTTTTCCGCCGCTGTTGCCATATACAATACCGTCCGCATGAGCATTCTTCAGTGCTTCGCGTATAAAAGCCACTCTTTTTTCCGTTTCTTTTGCATAATCTTTCATGATTATAACCTCCTTTTATCTTATCATCTATGGTAATTTGTTTCATTCGGCACATATTAAATGGTCTTATTTTTTATTTATTATTATAAATCAAAATCATTATAAATACAAGAATAAATAACAAAAAAACAGCTATGGTGCAATTTCTTTTAAACGTACACCATAGCCGTTTTCCAACAGAGCCTCTACAAGCTGCGCCTCTGAAATAAGCCTACCATATCCTTGCGCATTAACAAGATATATTAAAAAATAACTATCATAACCAATACGTGACAGCATGCTTTTTGCACGAACATTTTCTTCGGCAGAAACAATTTTCGTACTCATCATCCGATGTTGTATCAGCTTTTCCTTTGAGCGAACCAATTCTTTTAATACAAATAAATCATTTTTCTTTTTTTCTTCTGTCATATGAAAAATAAGAAACGCCGCAATCATCAGCAAAGAAAAGTTTCCTTTTAATAAAAGAAACAATATTATTCCCGCACCAATTAGTAATATTAACACAACACGGGTAATACTGCGCATAATCTTCATCGCTGCAAGATATCCCATAAAATGGGCCACGGCAGCCCTCAGCGCTCTTCCGCCGTCCAGCGGCAAAACCGGAAGCAGATTCAGCAGCATAATGGTCCAATTTAAAGCATTGTAAAAAAACATACTTCCCTCTGCCCATATGTAATAGCGCCGAAATATCAGTCCAACCATTAACATGAAGGCGTTTGCAAAAGGTCCCGCCAGCGCAATTAAAATTTCTTTTATCGGTTGCTTAATCAGTGCACCGGAAAGCCTTAAAGTCATTCCAAACGGCATAATAATAATTGACTTTACTCTCTCACGAAGCAAAATCGAAGCAAACAAATGAAACAATTCATGTACGGTTACTACGCAATACGCCATTAAGGTTGTATGCAATACACCGGCCACTGCCGAAAGTATTAACAGCGGCAATGTAAGAATGTGCAAATAAAAAAAACGTGTAATCTTGATCATACGCCTCTCCTACTCATTGAATCATTGCTGCGTCTGTGATTTGTCCAGTTTCAAAAAAGCCGCAGGATCCAGTGACGTGTCGCCCTCTCTGATTTCAAAGTGCAGGCAAGGCTCGGTCACGTTTCCGCTCCCGCCCATCGTCGCTATTACCTGTCCCGACTTTATTTTTTCCCCTTGCACCGGCAAAATTTTTTCACAATGTGCATAGAAACTGGAATATTTTTCATTATGACGAATTACAATATAATTTCCGTACTCCTCGTTCATGCCAACTTCTTCCGCAACACCGTCCGAAACGCACTTTATTTTATCACCGTTTTCTCCGGAAAAGTCAACTCCATAATGAAAACTTTCTTTTCCGTTACTCGGTTCAACACGCATACCAAATTCGGATTTTACCTTTGTATCAACCGGGAGCTGCAACGCCGTAAGCGAATCACTGTCATCCGGCTGTGATTGGTTCTTTAAAATTTTCTCTGCAAAAAATTGCCTGGTTTTATCAAAAATTTGTCCGCAATCGGTTTGGTGTGTTAAAATATAGCAGATGCTTTGACGGACAAAAGCCACTTCCTCGTTCGGCGACATTTTAACAAAAAGCGCTGCAGTAAATAAAAGTACACACATGGCTGCTTGCTGCAGTACCATACGTTTATAACTACGTTCCGATTTTCCGTCACCTTGTCTGTTTCCGGCGCCGGAATGTTCCCTTCTCCTGCGGTAAATTTGTTCCATAAAATCACTCTCTTTCTTCCGCACCGCCTGTACAAAAAAAACGGGCTGCTTCGCATACTTGTTACAGTATATGAAACAGCCCGCTTTATTATGATTATTAAAAACAATATATACTCTATACGGCCAGAAAGGACGCTTCCTCATTTACCAAATCACCCGTTCCGATCATATTTTCCAGAACATCTAGCAAGCATACAGGTGTCACAGTATTGCGTGCAAGCTTTTCAAGTACGTCTTCGGCTTCTCTTTGTGTACAAAAAATATCAAAAACTTTACGATATTCTCTACATATTGTATTATCCTTTCCCTTACTGCATTTTACGATTTCAACTCCATAAGTATTAACTGAAAAGCCATCTAAAAGGATCTCCTTCTCTAATAAGTAATATTCCAAATTAAACTCCGAATGCCCCGCATCACTTTCACAATTCACGCAAACCGTCCTGTATAACTTTCTTATCCCCATTGACAAAGCCTCCCACATATTGTTTTAGCTCCACCCACACCTACATTATATAGAATCATATATGGAAAATCCAGTTGCAAAAACCGCATAATTCGACAATCTGCTGTGACATCCGTTACATTTTGTCGAAAACTGTCTTTTTTCGTGTCGAAAGAAATATTTTATTCATTTTTTCTCTGTTTTTATGGATAAATTTTTTTCTTATTTTACAGTAAAATGACAGTTTTTTTACATTTATGTTACAGCAACAAATTCAACTTCCATATTTTTCCATATCCGAAACATTCTGTGACATAATTGATAAAAAAATAACAGGTCTTTGCTTTTTGGGCAAAAACCTATTGTTTTATAAAAATTATTAGTATTTATTTTTACTATAAAATTCCCTTAGCTACCCAGTCAGTCCTTCTTTATTACAAACGCCTCTGAATTTTTGGGTGGTGTAACATAAGCCGTCTGGTTTGTTGTATAGATTACAAATCCCGGTTTTGCTCCCGCAGGCTTTTTAACGTTCTTGATAAATGTATAATCAACAGGAACATTCGCCGAATCCTTTGCCTTTGAATAAAATGCCGCCATAGTCGCTGCTTCTAAAATAGCTTTTTCCGAAAAATCTCTAGTTCTCTCATGTATCAAAAGAGTGTGAGAACCGGGAATATTCTTAGTATGAAACCACAAATCTGTACCTCTTCCTGTTTTTAACGTCAAGATATCGTTTTGTTTATTATTACGCCCGACCAAAACCGTAAAGCCATCGGAGGTAACAAATTTCATAGGCATACCTGCTGTCTTTTTTTTATTTTTTTCCTGCCTGTTACGGCGAATATAACCCTGTTCCGCCAGTTCATCGCTAATTTCTGTCAGCCCTGCCTCTCCGTCTGCCTTTGACAATTCCTCCTCCACAGACTCCAAATATGCCAGTTCCTCCTCGCAAAACCTGATCTGCCTGGTCAGTTCTTGCTGAGCAGACTTTGCTTTAGCATACTTTTTATAGTATTTTTGTGCATTTGCCGAGGGAGAAAGCCGAGTGTCAAGCGGTATGGTTATTTGTGGCAACGACTCATCAAAATAATTTTCCACGGTAACTGTTTCCATGCCCTGTTTAATCCGATATAAATTTGCTGTAAGCAATTCTCCGTACTGCTGCCATTTTTCTTTTTTTTCTGTGTCGAGAAGTTCTGCCTGCTGCAAATGCAGTTTTTTGGCACAGCGTTCAATGTGGTTTGAGATAAGTTTAACCAAATGCGCCGAACGATGGGCCATATGTTCCTTCCGATCACGTTCGCGATAAAAATCATCCACTAAAACAGCAAACGATTCATATTCTTTAACAGACGCTATCTCACCATACTGACGAATGGAAACAGCTGAAAATTCTATTAATTTATCCGTTTGTACATTGGTAAGCATACAAGGAGAAAACTCTCCGGCTGTAATTTTTTCAAATAAATTGCTCATTTGTGTAGCAATATCTAAAAGCGAGCTGAAAGTTAACTCGGTGATAAAGGCATCCGTTGTCCCCAACGCACGGAACACAATTTCCCGAGCAATTAACGGACTAATTCCCGCAAAGGAAGATAAGATCACTTTATCAACCTTTTCTCCATCATTTGCAGATTTCAGCATCTCTAAAATTTTAGCCGTATTACATATTAAAGGATTAATTTTCCCCTGGGACGGCGGTGCCTCGTAAATTAAGCCGGGTAAAATCTGTCTCACTGAGCTTACAGAAAAATCTACCCGTTTAATGGAATCTACAATTTTTCTCTTCTCATCCAACAAAATAATATTAGAATGCCGTCCCATAATTTCTATAATGAGAGTTTTTATAACCTCATCACCAAGCTCATTATAGGATGCAATATTAAATTCAACAGCACGTTCAAAATCCGGCTGAAAGACTCCTACAACTTTTCCTCCGCTCAAATGCTTGCGAAGCAGCATACAAAACATTGGCGGCTGTGCCGGGTTTGGCTTTGCCGTATTCGTAAAACAGACGCGTGCAACATTGGCATTTGCCGTGAGAAGCAACCGATAACTGTTTCCAAAGCCATGCAATGTTATGTGTATTTCATCATGCTCGGGTTGGTATATTTTATCAATTCGCAGTCCTATCAGTTTCTCTTTCAACTCTTTTGTCAGCGCACAAACCGCTACACCATCCAGTGCCATTTTTCGCATTCATTCCTTTCCTATTCACAGCAAAAAGCCTATTCCTCGCTCTTCAAAATCATTGTAATCTCCGGCAGCGGAGCCGTTTTCTTATCAATTGCCCGAAGCAAAAAGAAAGAGGCACCAAGCCCAAGCAATGCCGCCATGGTTGCATGCATCCGGCTTTTGGTCAAGGCAATTACTATTCCATAGCAAACAAATAAGATTAAAACCGGCAATAAATATACCAGAAAAGCACTTTTTAAAACTGCGCTGTCCGCTGTTTCAATTCGAACCATATCTCCACACTTTGCATCCGCGGAATTGATAACGTGCGCCTTATGCATAGCAGGCACACATCCGCCCTTACACATAGCACAATTTTCACCGCACGCCGACGCACGCCGTACTGCTACAATTGCCTTATCCCCATAAACCGTTTCAACCTTTCCGATTTGCACCATATTATCACCCTGTTATTACTTTTATTTATAACATTTCTGCCAATTCAATCAATTTCCGCATGCGATGATTTACGCCCGATTTACTAATCGGCGGATTTAACATAACGCCAAGTTCCGCAAGGCTCGCCTCCGGATAACTCAAGCGCAAATCCGCAAGCTCCCTAAGGTGCTCAGGAATAGCATCAACGCCTTTTTTTGCCATAAGTTTTTGAATGCTTTTAATCTGCAGCGCAGCCGCATTTGCAGTCTTGGCAATATTTGCCGTTTCACAGTTAACACGTCGGTTCACCTTATTTTTTACATCCTTTTCAATCTTTGCATTATAAAGCTCTAACATAGAATCCGTTGCGCCCATCAGTCCCAAAATGTCACCTATTTTTTCACTGTCTTTTAAATAAGTAACATAACTTCCTTTTCGCATTACGGTTTTTGCTTCATATGCGAGATCTGAAAACAAAGCGGATAAATCTCGACTCAAACCATAATAGTGCGTCTCAATCTCCATATGATAACTTCTGTGCGGAGAATTTACAGAACCGCCGCCTAAAAAAGCCCCTCTAAGATATGCACGTGCACAGCAATTTTCCTGCACCAAAAATGGGTCAATCACAAATTTTACCATACGATTCCGGTAAAGTCCCAGACGAAGCAATACTTTCTGCAATCCCTCCCGTTCGGATAATTTCATGGTATAAATGGTACCCTTCGTACCACGCGTTGCTCTCTCAAAAACAGGAGAAAATCCAAATAAGGAAAGGAACAACTCCTTAATCCTTTTCGCTGCCATGTCATTTTCCGTACGCAAAATATAATCCGAGCCGCTCATAAAACCGCAAAAAGCCATGAGAGCAGATAATTCTGCTGTCTGGCAGCATTTTTTCCCCAATTCAGAACGACAAAGCTCCTGTTTTACATCTGATGAAAAAGACACTTTTCTCCTCCTACTTTGTATCGTACCAACTTCTGCCAACATTCATATCTACTTTTAACGGCGCCGCAAGTTCACACACATGTTCCATCTTATCCCGCAAAAGCTCTTTCACCTGTTCCACCTCATCTTTATGCGTTTCAACAATTAATTCGTCATGAACCTGCAATATTAGCTTGGAACGAAGTTTCTGTTCTTCTAAACTTTTGTACACATCCACCATTGCAAGTTTTATAATGTCTGCCGCACTGCCTTGAATCGGTGTATTCATCGCAACTCGTTCCCCAAAGGCACGCAGTTGAAAATTTTTAGAAGTAATTTCCGGAATTTCTCTGCGCCGTCCGAAAATAGTCGCAACATAGCCGTGTTTTTTCGCGAACTCCACTGTATCTTTCATATACTGCTGCACCTTTGGGTAGCTGCCAAGATAGTCGTTCATATATTCTTTTGCTGATTTCAAACTGATTTTTAAATCCTGCGCCAACGAAAATTCACCCATACCGTAGACTAAGCCAAAGTTAATTGCTTTTGCGGCACTGCGCATTTCTGCGGTCACATTTTCCTGTGTCACGCCGAATATTTTCGCTGCAGTACTTGCATGGATATCAAATCCGCAGCGAAACGCCTCTATCATATGTTCATCGCCGGAAATATGGGCTAAAACCCTTAACTCTATCTGTGAATAATCCGCATCAACCAATATGTGGTTCTCGTCCTCAGCGATAAACATTTTGCGCATTTCGCGCCCCAATTGTGTGCGCACAGGTATATTCTGTAAGTTCGGCTCTGTTGAGGAGATTCTTCCGGTCACTGTCACTGTTTGATGAAAACTGGAGTGAATTTTTCCGGTTGCCGGACATATCTCGCTCATCAAGCCATCAACATAGGTGGACTTCAATTTGCTTAAATGCCGATATTCCATAATCATTTCCACAATCGGATGTTTATTTTTTAATTTTTCCAATACATCTGCATTGGTGGAATATCCACTTTTGGTTTTCTTTACTACAGGAAGTCCCAGCGTTTCAAACAAAACTGTTCCAAGCTGCTTGGGAGAATTAATATTAAATTCCCCGCCCGCATGTTGATAAATGCTTTCTGTTAAAACAGAAATACTGTCTGTAAGGCTTTGACCAAACTCCTTCAATTTCTCTTTATCCACACGAAAGCCCTCTGTTTGCAGGGACGCTAATACCTCAACCAACGGCATTTCAATATCGCGGAACAAAGAAAGTTCGTCAAGCCGTTCCAGCTCTTCCTGCTCATATTGAGCCAATTCCCTCAACATCAATGTTTTACGCTGCAGCAACGGTATGCTGTTTTCTCCCATCATATCCAGAGATAGCTGCACATTGCCGCTTTCCCCCTCACCCAAGCTAACTCCCAGAAAATCATAGCATAAGTCTGATAAATCATAGTTTTTACGTGCCGGCTCTAAAAGGTAAGCCGCTATCGCCGTATCAAAACAAACATTTTTCGGCCGAATCCCAAAACGGTTTAAAAATACTATGGTATCACGCAAACCATGTGTATATTTGTTAACCTCTGGACTTTCAAAAAAATCTTTCCACTGCGACAGCATTTCTTTTGTAAATACAACTTTAAAGCATCGCTTTGCATCCGGAGAAAAACAGACAATGCCTTGTTCCTCATCAAGCAAAAAAGATACTTCGCCCGTCCGCGGCAAATGCTCCTGAAGCTCCTGCACATTTTTAACTTCAATATACTCTCCGTCCGTGAATTTCTGTTTTGTCAACGTTGCGTTTTGCACATTAGAACTAATTTGCGGTATTTCTTTCAAAAAGCGCTTAAACTCCAAGCGCGTAAATAGCTCTGTCAGTTTCTCTGTCCGGTAAGGCTTTACCAACGCATCTTCAAGCTGAAGTTCAAGCGGAACCGTTCTGTCTATCGTTGCAAGAGTGCGACTCAAATATGCACTGTCCCTACCCTCCTCAAGTTTTGTCTTGAGTGATTTGGTAATCTTTCCGTTTGCAATATTTTCATAAACACCTTCCAGATTATGATAATTTTGAATCAATCCCAGAGCGCCCTTTTCTCCGATTCCTTTCACGCCTGGTATATTATCGGAAGTATCACCCATCAAGGCTTTTACGTCAATAAATTCTGCCGGTGTTACGCCATATTTTTCCAAAACTTTATCTGCATCAAAAATTTCTGTCTGCGTGTTTCCCATCCTGGTCGTTACCAAATATATTTTGCTGTCCGCCGATGCGAGCTGCAAATCATCTTTATCACCAGTCAGCACATCACACTCATAGCCCAGTTTCTCACACTTAAGAGAAACAGTACCAATAATATCGTCTGCTTCAAAACCCTCTTTTTCTAAAATCATAATGTTCATAGCAGACAAAACTTCCTTCATCAAAGGAATCTGCGGCACAAGCTCTTCCGGCATGGGCTTTCTGGTAGCCTTATAACCGTCAAACATCTTATGACGAAAAGTGGGCGCCTTCAAATCAAAAGCCGCCGCAATATAATCGGGCTGTATTTCCTTCGTATATCGGAATAAAATGGTTAAAAAGCCATATACCGCATTGGTATATGTCCCATCTTTCGTTGTCAAAAGACGAATCCCATAAAAAGCGCGGTTAATAATGCTGTTAGCATCTATAATTAAAAATTTTGGTTTATCCATATTCACTTCCGTCCTTTCGGCAATCACTCCGCAAAAATAACCTGTTGATATAACTCTTTCCATTTACCATTAGCTTCGTTTCCTAAAATAAAAAAAGTTGTGGAAAGTGCATCTGCAGCCGTACAGTCCTTTGCCACCACCGTTGCACTGTGCACACCGCTCTCCGCAGGATAACCGGTGCGCGGGTCAAATATATGATGGTAACGGACACCGTTTTCCTCAAAATATCGTTCATAATCACCGGAGGTCACAACGCAGCCATCATCCGGCAATGTCAATTTTTGAAAGATCTGTCCGCGTACCCCGCGCGGTTCCTGAATTCCTACAGTAAAAGGAATTGTTCGTTTTCCATTTTTTATACTGTCTAAAAGCCCTAAAGGTCTTTCTCCTATTATCACAACATTTCCGCCCAAATCAAGGCAAGCATTTTCCACGCCGTTTTCTTTCAACACACGCGTTGCCTCATCAGAAGCGTATCCCTTTGCAATGCCCCCCAAATCAATACCCATATTCTCCTTTTGCAGTGTCACGGCAAGCTTGTCCTCATCCAATTGAACGGAATTCCAGCCGGTTCTGGTCAAGGCCTCCTCTATCTCCGCCTGTTTCGGAACATGAGCATCTTCTGTCCCAATCCCCCAAAGATCGGTGAGAGGTTTGAGCGTAAAATCAAACACACCGTCAGTTATTTCAGAAAATTCCTGTGCACGTCTGAGCAAATAAAATGTATCTTCTGAAACTGAAACCGGTATACCCGATGGCGCAGAATTAATACGGCTAATCTCACTGTTTTCACGATAGGCGCTCATCCTTGCATCAATTTCTTCAATACGCCCAACTGCAGCATTTACACCCTTTTTTGCATTTTTCCCATATGCGGTAAGCGTGATAACCGTATCCAAGGAAAAAAAAGTTGCGCGATACGATTTCGGCTGCATTGCCGTGCCGCAAACAATCAACAAAATCAACAATAAGGCAGCCGTATATTTAAGCCATTTCACACCTTACGCCCCTCTCTTACACGATACAGTATGCGATATATTTTTCGATAATTTAAAACCTTATTTACATACTGTTCTGTCTCCCGATATGGAATTTTCGAAAGGCTTATGCCATCTTTAGAATATTTTTTATCGGAAAGCCATTGATCCACCGTACCACTCCCCGCATTATATGCCGCAAGTGCACATTTTAAATCGCCGTCATACATAGTCCCAAGATATGCTATGTAATAACAGCCGAGCTGTATGTTTTTATTGGGATTGTGCATATCTTCCTCACAAAAGTCTTGTATGCCCAATCTTTCTGCCAGCCAAAAGGCGGTTGAAGGTGTCAGCTGCATTAATCCATGCGCCTCTTTATGTGAAACAGCCTCCTGTTTGAAATTGCTCTCTGCTTTAATTACAGCCATAACAAGGTAAGGGTCTACTGCATATTCCCTGGAATATGCCTTAATAAAATCAATATATTCCACGGGAAAAAACAGCCGAAAAAAGTTTCCCGACTGAAGCAGTGCCAAAGCAATAATGATTATTATAATAAATCTGATCTTTTTCTTTGTTTTATTCACACATTTTCACCAATTGTTCCCAATATTTTTTGACGCAAGCGAAAAGCTCTTCTGTGTCTCCGTTATTATAAATAACATCGTCAGCATGTGTTTTGTAAAATTCATCACTTTGTTGAGAATGAATCCGTTCCAGCGCACGCTCGCGCGTTAAACCATCACGTGCCATAATACGCTCAGCACGCACCTCTTCCGAAGCCAAAACGCACACCGTACGCGAACAGAGCTGCGAAAGGCCGGATTCGTACAGCACAGCAGCATCCACAATGATAACACTGCCGCACATTGTTGCGAGTTGCCGTCTGATTTCTTCTATAATATATTTATGCGTAATCTGATTCAAAATATGAAGTTTATGCGGATCAGAAAAAACTAACTCGCCTAATTTTTTGCGATCTAATTCTCCGTTTCCCTTTAAAAATTGCCTGCCGAAAATTTCTGCAATTTCATTCAAAGCCGGTTTTTCCGGTTTTACGATTTCCCGTGCAATAACATCAGCATCTATCATCTGCGCACCAAATTCTGTCAGCATTTTAGAAAACGTACTTTTACCGCATCCGCTGCCGCCGGTTACCCCAAGAATCATTCTCATCTTATCCGTTTACCGCCCTTCATTGTCCGACTCTATAAATTTCGCCAGTTTTGCCGCTGTCCGAGGCGGTGCATCTTTAGAATTTTTCCACGGCGCATCCTGATAGCGATAATCAAATTTTTTGGTAAACCAATTAACGTCCTCATTAACCCGGCGCAGATTAGCAAGTTCTACATTCGTTAATTCTTCAGTCAGATTTTCAAGCGCCGAACCATGCAATTCCTTGTCCGCCATACGCAAAAGCAAAGAAAAATGCGGTAAACAAAATCCGTTGCTTTTATTTACCTTATCATGAAAATCTTGTTCTTTAGCATATAGTTCCCAAAAAGTACAAGCAAACTTCTCCAAAGTATCCTTTATTTTCTCACAAATAACACAGCTTGCCTCGATACCATCCAACATAGCAGCAAGCTCTTCTTGCTTTGCTGTACCCTTTTTAAAAAAAGTATTTTGTCGCTTTTTCTGCACGGTTCTTTCCATCTGTTCAATCACATGCGCTAAATGTGTATCCAATACCAATGCCAAACTAAGCGCTTTGCCCTGCTGTTTTAGCATCTGCGTATAGTGACGGCGGCAAAAGCCCTTCTCATTAGATAAAACACGACTGTCCGGCTCCATCATAGAGGCACCGAGTGCATATTCTACTGCCTCATTCTCCAAGCGTTGCTCAATCGCACAAAAAGGACATTCGCACGTTTCTTCATATGCTTCTGTAAGAGGAATAGTATATATTTTTTCCTTCATTGCTTTTTTATCCTTCCGCTAGTCTGATTCAATATATTTTATCATATTCTTACTTTTCTGTCAAATACTCTCCCTTTTAGTTTTACAAATTTACAGGGAACTTCTTCCATTTCAAATCGTCTAATAATAAAAAAGGATTTTAGGAGGATGAAAATGAAAAGAATAATCGCTTGTTTAACGGCGCTATTGGTAATAACCGGCACACTTCCGGCATTCGCGCAGCAAAATAATATGAATAACAGGGCGAGCTCATGGTCACAAGAGGACATATCGCAAGCCCGGCTGCATGGCTTTTTGCCGGAAGATTTTACAGATGACCTGAGTGCGGCCATTACCCGGGCTCAATTTTGTGAATTGGTATATAATCTGATGGATTCCTCTATGGATATTTCCTGGAGAAAAACTTCACCCGCACCTTTTCACGATGCGACAGACGAAAAGCAATGCTTTTTAGCCCTGGAAAAAATTATTAACGGAAAAGGTGAC
The DNA here is from genome assembly GCA_934438075.1 of uncultured Clostridia bacterium. Lineage (GTDB taxonomy): Bacteria > Bacillota > Clostridia > UBA1381 > UBA9506 > RGIG1666. Next base: position 57,660 of record CAKSBF010000007.1, read on the forward strand.
TATATTTTTGCACCAAACGACCCATTAACTCGCGAAGAGGCGGCAGTGATATCCGACCGTATTGTACAATATGCAAAACTTGACAGCTCTGCAAAACAAACTGCCGATGTTGAAAATAATCCCACGGAAAACTGTACTACAATTTCCGACGACGGGCAAATTTCTTCTTGGGCAAGAACAGCCGTACATAACATGCTCGCCCTCGGCATCATGTCCGGAACGGATGTCGGTTTTCAACCCCGCGAACCCTATACAAAAGAGCAGGCCGTTGCAGTCATAATGCGATTATATAGGCTTTTACAAGACCAAAAGCCAAACTGCGAATCCACAGAAGCCGTGCGGTTTGCCGATCGTTTAAACGCACTAATGCCGGCCGGTGAAAACTATATGTTCTCTCCGCTGTCTGTTAAAATGGCATTTGCCCTTGCAGCAAACGGCGCTGACGGTAAAACACAACAGGAAATTTTAGATACGCTTGGTATTAATAATCTTGAGGAATATAATGTATATGCAAAAAAATTGATGGAACTGTATTCTGCCTCTGATATTATCAAGCTGAACATTGCTAATTCTATCTGGATGAACCGTTCACGCAGCGAGCAAAATTTTTCTGCAGAATATCAAAAGAAAATTGAGGATTATTACAAAGCTGCAGCAAAAGAGGTCAGTGACAGCGACGCAGTAAAAGAAATTAACAATTGGGTCAGCCAACAAACTAATGATAAAATACGTTCCATCATTTCTACACCTGATTTCTCTGCCCTTCTCGCTAATGCCGTCTATTTTAAAGGCAGCTGGAAAAATCCGTTTTCCGAAGAAGAAGACACCGCAAAGGACGAGTTCACCGATCGCGACGGTACAAAATCTCAAATTGATTTTATGCACAAAACTGCTCGCTTTCATTATCTCAACAGAGACGGAATTCAGGCGGTAGAATTGCCCTATCAAAATCGGAGCTATAACAGTACGGACGGTGAAAACACTAACAACAAATCCTTGGATGCAGACATCAGCATGTATTTGCTGATGTCCGATAAGGACATAAATGCAGGCGAGTTTCTTTACAAGAACATAAAAGATTTTCAAAATACTAAAATTAAGCTCAGTATTCCGAAATTTGAAATGACCTTTTCCACTTCTTTAAAAGATGCATTGCAATCGTTGGGCATTCATACTGCATTTCTCGAAAACGAAGCCTCGTTTTCCAACATGTTTGACCATGGCAATATGTTTATCAGTAATGTTTTACACAAAACATACATTAATGTAAATGAAAAGGAAACCGAAGCGGCCGCTGTCACTGCAATTGTGATGGAAACGACTTCCGTACAAATACCGGAACCGCCGCTCGAGCTGAAATTTAACAAACCATTTACTTTTGTCATTCGCGATAACAGCAATAACGAAATTTTGTTTATAGGTGAATACGCCTTTACAAAATAAATGACTGTTTTTACAGAGAAACTGATGAAATTCCTCAGTTTCTCTGTATTTTTGTCAGATATTAACAAACTGATAACAACTTTTAAAATGCCTTGATTATTTGAAGGGAATATAGTATAATAATTTGTATCATTGATAAAGCCTCCGTTTTGGAGAATTGAAACAGAAAAGGTGGATATAAGGCATGAGCGAAGAAAAAAATACAGAAAAAAAGGACTTTAAAGCAAAGTGGGACAACTACTGGTATTACTATAAAATTCATACATGGGTTGGCATTTTTATTTTATTTGTTATGATTGTTACCATTACTCAATGTGTTCAAACCGTAAAGCCCGATGTAACTGTTGATGTAGTAACTACCGGTGCGCTAACAGAAAGTTTTTTTGATGCAGACGGTTACTTGAGCGAAAACATTACCGATATTAACAATGACGGCAAAAAGCATGTTTCATGGAACAACCTTTATCTCTCAGAAGACGGAAAAAGCGAGCAAGATGCCGCAATGCAGCAAAAAATGATGATTGAGCTTGCTGCCGGTGATGTGACATTATTTCTTTTTGATAAAACTAACCTGGAACGCTATATTACGCAAGATGCCTATTCCCCATTGTCTGATTTTATCGATATTAAACCTTACGAAGGCATGGAAGGCAAATTAACAGAACATAACGGCACCGTATACGCCATCAGTTTAAAAGGAAGCAAAAAACTTGCCGAAATGGGATTTCTCAGCGATGATTTATATGCTGCTTTTCGCTTTGTACCGGAAAAATCGGCAAAAGATGAAAAGAAAATGCAGGAATATTATAATGCCGCTATTATATTGGAAGAATTATTGAAATAGACTGGATGTGTTTTTTATGTCTCAAAGCGCCTGTTTGCAGAAGAACGAGGATTTGCTCCATGTTTATCTGAAAACCCGAGACGACAACTCGCGCGACTCACTATTAGAAAAGTATGACTATCTGCCGCGGCTTTTGGCACGCCGATTTGTCGGCCGCGGAATAGAATATGATGATATTTATCAATGCGCACGCATTGGTTTGATGAATGCACTTTCCCGTTACAATGCCGAAAAGGGCGTGCAATTTGTCACTTACGCAACACCAACCGTAATCGGAGAAATTAAACGCCTATTCCGTGATAAGGGACACGTTATCAAAGTTCCCCGGAAAATATATGAAATATTCAGCAAAGCCAGCAAAATTAAAAATGCCCGTTTCATGCAAAACGGCAAGACACCTTCTGCCGTCGAACTTGCCGAAATGATAGGTGTTTCCGAAGAACAGATGACCGCCGCTCTGCAGTGGGGAGACAGTCATTTCGTACGTTCTTTGGAGCAGTTTTTGTACAGCAACGAGGACGAAACCCTATTCTCTAATTATGTCGGCATGGAGGATGATCACTTTCTGATGATAGAGGACAAGGACTTTGTTGATACTTTTATCAGTACATTGACAGAACGCGAAAAAAAGTTTGTAAAATATCGTTATTATGATGGTTTGACACAAAATAACATCGCGCAGAAACTAAATATCTCTCAGATGAATGTATCTCGTATGGAAAGACGTATTTTAAGCGGCTTAAAGCAAATGTATTTTGATGCTGTAAACTGCTGAATAAAAATAGGATAAAATAAAAGGGCTGTAATACAGCCCTTTTATTTTATCCACATGTACTTTTCTAAATCCACACGCATTTCTTCGCTTACTGCAACCCCCTCTTGTTCTAACAACTGCTTTTGAATCTCCGCGCCGCCGAATGCAAAATTTGGCGCCAAACGTCCGTCGCGGTTTACCACTCTATGACATGGTGTGGTTTGCGGCTCAGGATTCACATGCAGTGCATAGCCTACAACACGAGAAGCGCGAGGGCTTCCCAACATACATGCAATATGCCCATATGTAGTCACTTTTCCCTTCGGTATTTGTCTGACTATTTCATATACTCTCTGATAAAAACTCATTGTTTTCCCCCTCGCTTCATCATATTTCTTTATGTTGATTCTAACATAACAATCGGTAAAAGTAAATCATAAAATATTTACAATTTCTTTCCAAGTATATCTCTATCAAGAATAAGTATTGAATTTCCCTAAAAAAAAAGGTATAATAGAAGTATATATCAAGAATATAAACACAAATCTTAAACAAAGGAAGAAAAGCAAATGGATGTAATCAGCAAAATTGATGCGGCGTACGAGTCCATGAGCAAGGGGCATAAAGCAATAGCACGCTACATTTTTGAAAATTATGATAAAGCTGCATTTATGAATGTAAGCCGTTTGTCCGAAGTAACGGGTGTCAGCGAAGCAACGGTTGTACGTTTTTCCACAGAACTGGGATATGAAAAATACCAACAGTTTCAGCATGCAGTATGGGAATATGCAAAATCGCGTTTAACCAGTGTACAACGCATGGATATTGGTTATGAACGCATGGAGAACACCGGCATTTTAAACTCCGTTTTAAACGCAGATATTGACAAAATTCGTTCAACATTGGCTGCTATTAACGAGGATGAGTTTCAACAAGTCGTTGAAACCATTGCAAAGGCAAGAAGAATTTATATTATCGGTTTGCGTTCCGCAGCATCACTTGCCTCATTTTTAGGATATTATTTAAACCTAATTTTCGATGATGTGCGCATTGTAAGCTCTGTCAGTACAACAGATATTTTTGACCAATTGTACCGAGTTGGCGCAGAAGATGTAGTGATAGGCATCAGCTTTCCGCGCTACTCACAAAGAACGGTAAATGCCCTGAAATACGCAAAATCAAAAGGCGGCACCGTGATTGGAGTAACAGATGGAGCGATGTCTCCTATTCATGACACAGCCGATCATTGTCTGCTGGCACGCAGCGATATGGAATCCTTTGTTGATTCCTTGGTTGCTCCTTTCAGTCTTATGAATGCACTGATTGTCGCGCTCGGTGCACAGAAAAAAGAACAAGTTTATAAAAATCTGGAAAACTTAGAAACTATATGGAAGGAGTATCAGGTGTATGATAATGCCGATGAAGAATAAAATTCTGAAACAGATATCCCTTCTTTTGCTGACTATGCTGCTGTCTGCCCTATCTCTTCCCGTGTCTGCGTATGATGGTATACCGGATACTATAGCCATTGGGCTTTATTATGCATCCACTGCAAAAAGCAGCTGCACAGTAACCTCAACCGGCGGAATCGGAATTTCCATTAGTAATGAATACAACAATTGGATGCTAACTGAAGATACTTCGGTCAACCAGGTTCTCGTCAAAAAAGATAATACCTACCACGCAGAGCTGTCCGAGAGCTTTTCCGATTACGAAAGCGCATGGAAAAAGAAAAGCACGCTGCGCGCTGAAGGTTACCCTGCCTTTACAGCTTACCGTGACGGTGCGTTTTATATATGGATTGGCGCATATCCCACAGAGTCCGAAGCTAAACAAGTTGCTGACTCCATCGGTGCAAAAGTACTTACACCGCACAGCAAACGTTCGTTAGTGTATTGCGGTGATCTTATCTGGATGGGTGTGCAGGATGAATTCTCCCACCTCACTATATATCCTACTGCCGGCGTACTTGCTTTGGACGGTGTGAAATATCGCGGCAAATTAAAATTTATGCGCTTGACAACCGGGGATATGACCGTTGTAAACATAGTTGGATTTGATGACTACCTGTGCGGCGTTGTGCCGCGCGAAGTAACTGCAACCTGGAGTTATGAGGCGGTAAAAGCACAGGCTGTACTTTCCCGCACCTTCGCAATCAATAACATGAATAAATATCAAAAATATGGTTTTAATTTGGATAATACGACCAACTCTCAGGCATATGCAGGCGTAAAAATCGAACACGAAGCTTCAAACAGGGCTATTGGGGAAACCCACAATCAAATTGTATTATATAACGGCAAACCGGCACAAGTTTACTTTTTTGCCTCCAGCGGCGGAAAAACCGGTACCGCAAATGATGCTTGGGGCGGCGATAATTATCCCTATCTTCAAAGCGTAGACGATTCGTATGAAAATGCAAACGAAGCAAGCTATGCGCACTGGACACTGAAATATACTGCTGATGAATTGAAAGCAAAACTTGCCCAAAAAGATGTACATATCGGTGATATTACAGACGTGACTGTTGAGTATTCCGATTCAGGCCGTGCGCTAAAAACCGTTTTTCACGGTACAGAAGGCATGAAAGAATATAGCCGCGAAAATATTCGTTGGGTGATCGGTGCCTACAGTACTGCATTTACCGTATCACGCAGCGGCGGCAGCGAAACTTCACTCTGTACCTTAGATGCCTACAATAGTTTCACACCTATTTCCGTTAATGCGCAAACCAATTTACTTTCAGCAAACGGCATTGTCACCGGTGCAGACTCGCTTTTTCTTCTCTCAGCAGAAGGTATGACACAAACAGAAGGAGCAAAAGCTGCAACAGGGGACTTCATTTTTAGCGGACGCGGATGGGGACACGGAGTCGGCATGAGCCAATGGGGCGCAAAAGGCATGGCGGAAGCAGGCTTTAGTTATACGGATATTATCCAGCATTATTTCAAAGGAACAGAAATCGGCTAAATATTTCGGAAAGGACTTTATATGAACGTAAAAGATTTTGATTATGAACTGCCTGAGGAATTGATTGCACAAACTCCTCTTACAGATAGAACCTCCTCACGGCTTTTAATATTAAACAAAAATACCGGTGAGATAAAACATTCTCATTTTCGTGGCATTGTGAATTATCTGCACGAAGGAGACTGTCTTGTGCTCAATAATACACGCGTTATGCCTGCACGTCTCTTCGGCAGACGCGAGGACACAGGCGCTGTCATTGAGTTTTTGCTGCTGACACAGAAAGAAAATGACGAATGGGAAATTATTGTTCGCCCCGGCAAAAAAGCACGCCCGGGACATCGTGTTATTTTCGGCGATGGAAAACTGATTGCGGAAATCACGGATATCATAAACGACGGAAACCGTTTGGTTAAATTTCATTATAACGGCATTTTTAATGAAATTTTGGATGAATTAGGAGAAATGCCTCTCCCACCCTACATTCACGAAAAACTTACTGACAGGGAACGTTATCAGACTGTCTATTCCAAAGTGGAAGGTTCTGCCGCTGCACCAACAGCAGGCTTGCACTTTAACAATAATCTTTTACAGGAAATAGAAAAAAAGGGCATACAGCTTGCATTTGTAACTCTTCATGTTGGCCTGGGCACTTTCCGCCCCGTAAAAGCAGATACGATTGAAGAGCATCATATGCATTCAGAATTTTATACTGTTGATGAAGAGACTGCACAGAAAATAAACCAAGCCAAAAAAAATGGTCATCGCATCATCAGCGTAGGTACTACCAGCACCCGTGTTTTGGAAACGCTGACAGACGACAACGGTATAATGCATGCGGGCAGCGGCTGGACAGATATTTTTATCTATCCCGGCTACCATTTTAAAATGGTCGATTCGCTTATTACTAATTTCCACTTGCCGCAGTCTACACTGATTATGTTGGTTTCTGCCCTGGCCGGCCGTGAAAATGTATTAGAAGCCTATCGCCAGGCCGTAGAACTAAAATACCGTTTTTTTAGTTTCGGCGACGCAATGTTTATCGATAAGGAATAGATTAACGATAATAAAATATTGATATCAGAAAGGAAAACATATGTTTAAAATATTAGCACAAGAAGGCCGTGCTCGCCGCGGCGAATTTACAACGGTGCACGGAACCGTGCAAACTCCGGTATTTATGAATGTAGGCACTGCAGCGGCAATTAAGGGTGCAGTTTCCACGCGTGATTTAGAAGAAATTGGCTGTCAGGTACAGCTTTCCAATACCTACCACTTACATGTACGCCCGGGCGATGATGTGATTCGTGATATGGGCGGTCTCCACAAATTTATGAATTGGAGCAGACCCATTCTGACAGACAGCGGCGGTTTTCAGGTTTTTTCTCTTGCTTCCATTCGGAAAATACGCGAAGAGGGTGTCTTTTTCAATTCACACATTGACGGTCGCAAAATTTTCATGGGACCGGAAGAAAGTATGCAGATTCAATCGCACCTGGGTTCTACCATCGCAATGGCTTTTGACGAGTGTATTCCCGCACGTTCTAATCGTGAATATACCGAAAACAGTGTTGCACGAACCGAACGCTGGCTATTCCGCTGCAAAGAAGAGCTTGCTCGCTTAAACTCTCTCAGCGATACCGTAAATCCACATCAATTGCTTTTCGGAATTAACCAAGGCGGTTTGTTTCCCGATATTAGAATCAGCAACATAGAAAAGATTGCCCGGCTCGATTTAGCCGGTTATGCAATTGGAGGGCTTGCCGTTGGTGAAACACACGCGGAAATGTATGAAATCCTTGACCTCACCCTCCCCCATGCTCCTGCTGATAAACCCCGTTATCTAATGGGTGTAGGAACACCGGAAAACATCATCGAAAGCGTAGCACGCGGTATTGACTTTTTTGATTGCGTCATGCCCAGCCGCAATGCACGGCACGGGCATTTGAACACCCGCGCCGGCGTAATAAACATTAACAATAAAAAATATGAACGTGATCCTCTTCCCATAGACCCAACCTGCAACTGCCCTACATGCCGTAACTATTCCCGTGCATACATCCGCCATTTACTCAAAGCAGGCGAAATGCTCGGTATGCGACTTGCCGTAATCCACAATCTATACTTTTATAATCATCTCATGGAAGAAATCCGTCATAGTATTGAAGAAGGATATTTTCAAAAATACAGAGAAGAAAATGTTGGGGTGCTGTCTAAACGAATCTAGAGCATACCCGCCTTTTCAGAAAGGGAATGTTTATGAATTATATTGTAGAGTGTCTCTTCATTTTCGCATTTTGTGCCACGGCCGGCTGGCTGCTTGAAGTAATATATCGTGCTATTGTCCATCACCATTTTGTAAACCCCGGTTTTTTAACGGGGTGCTGCCTGCCGATATATGGTTCGGGGGGTCTCGCGCTTTATTTGCTCTGCCTGCCGGTTGGGGCCATAACGAACCCATTGACACGCTATTTGCTTTTATTTACAGGCGGAGCTATCACGATGACGATTATCGAATTAATCGGCGGCATCTTTTTACTAAAGGTGTACCACATCACTCTTTGGGATTATTCCAAACAAAAGTTTAATTATAAGGGTATTATCTGCCTGCGATTCTCTGTCTATTGGGGAATATGCTGTCTTCTATTCTACCTTTTGCTTTATCCTGAGTTAAACGCCAGAGCGACACACGCTTTAGGAAGCAACCTGCAAATACTTTTACTTGGTTTTTATTATGGTATTTTTGCCGTGGACCTAACCGAATCACTAAGTCTCGCAAATAAACTTCGCGAATATGCCAAATCGCTTAAAACCAACGTGAACATCGAACGCCTGAAAAGGAATCTTCAGGAATCTGCCGAAAAAAGAAAAAGATTTCAGCATCTTGTTTTTTCACACGGTTCTATCAAGACCTATTTACATGAACTACGTTTAGCAACCCAAGACAGGGCGGAACACCTTTTTGACAGAAAAAATAAAAATGAATAGTAATAATCAAAGCAAAAGACAGGGCGGCTAAACCATAGAGTTTTAACCACCCTGTCTTTTATTGACAACAAGAACAAAAATATTCAGGAAACAAGCACTCCTCTGCTATCTGTGCACCATCTGCTATGCATCCGTCACAGCTGCGAAGCTTTTTCCCTTTCAGTTCCCGACAAACAATAGATTTATTTTTTTCCATAAATTTTTCTGCAAGACATTTCCCCAACGCATAACTTTGCCGTTTACTGGATGGCCTATGCAAATCTCCATCGCTGTTTTTAGCTCCCGCTAAAATTAACAATGCGCTGACCGCACCGCAGGTTTCCATCATTCCTGCCATCCCCAGCCCAAGCGCCTCCGTCATCCGAAACGCGTCCTGCTCGTCGATTCCTACTAAATCACAATATGTACATACGATAGCCTGACAGCAATTGTAGCCAATACGGTGCCTCTCCAGCGCACACTCCACTCTGCTCTTTTTCATAGTCCTCTCCCCTAATCACTTACACGGATTTTAAAGTTTTTATTTGAGAATCTGTATGGATTTCCCCCGCCTTTTTCAATGCGATTTTCGTAGCGACAGGACCAATCAATTCGTAAATCAATGTTCCGCATAGTATAACCGCACGAATTGTTGCACCATAATCCGGCACAACCGTTGTAGCAACGAGAGATAAACCGATTGCAACTCCTGCCTGAGGCAGCAAGGCAAATCCAAGATATTTTACTACATTCTTCTCCGCTTTCATGAGCACTGCACCCAAGGCCGCACCCCCTATTTTACCGACTACACGCAGTACCAAATATATCACGCCAATAAAACCAATGCCTGTAAGCACCGACACATCAAGTTCTGCTCCTGATATTACAAAAAACATCAAATAAATCGGCGGAGTTACTGTCTCAGATACTTTCATTACCTCTGTACTCTCATGACTGATGTTTACAAATACGGAGCCGAGCGCCATGCAGAGCAACAACGAAGACAGACCTAAAACATCAGCAATTGCCGCCCCTAAAAACACCGTTGCCACAATAATGGACAAACGATTTCCCTGTTTTTTGAAAAAGTGCAAAGGAAACAGCATCAGCATGCCCATCAATCCACCGATCCCCAAAGCGCCAACAATTTCAAGAACAGGTTTTAAAACCGTCCAAGCCACATTGCCGCCTTGTCCGGTTAACATATTTGCTACTGCAACACAAATTCCGAACGCCATTAGCGCAATTGCATCATCCACCGCAACAACGGTAAGCAATGTATCAGTAACAGGTCCCTTCGCCTTATATTGGTTAACAACCATAATCGTTGCCGCGGGCGCAGTGGCTGCTGCAATCGCTGCCAAAACCAGAGAAAACGGCACACTTTGTCCGATTGCAATTAAACCCAAAAAGACAAGAATGACCGCACAAACTGCTTCAAAAATTGCTATTACTATCGGTGCCAGACCTATTTTTTTCAAGTAGGAAAGCTTAAATTCACTTCCAATAGAAAACGCAATAAAACCCAAGGCAACCTCCGAAATAATATCCAACTGCGAAAGTAAATCCTTAGGTAATATTTTTAGACAGCATGGCCCTATAATCAAACCCGCAATTAAATATCCTGTTACATTCGGCAATTTGATTTTCTTGACAATTCTGCCAAACAACATCCCCGAAAAAATAACAATTGCAAGATAACCCAAAACACTAAATTCCATTTTATTCCTCCACCATTCCTTCTGCAAAATCAATCGGCAGCGAAAATAAAATGCCTGTATTCGGTTTATCAATACCACCGGTCACATCATTGACAATTTTTCTTGCCTTTTCGATTTGTTCTTTCTTTAAAACCATTAAAATTGTGCGGCTTTCCTCACGATCCGGATTTAAAATTCTGGAAAGAGTACGAAACATCGGAACTTCCTCTTCAGCATGTACTAGTGTTGTTGCCATGCCGGTACTCTGCAAAATGGTTGCTCCGCGAATCCCACCCAACGAAAGCTGCGTCATTAATTCTTCCAACAATTCCGTTTTATTTAATATTAATACTAAAAGCTGCATATAAATCCCCCTTATATCGGATAGAATCATTACATTTTCATTATATCACTTTTTGTCAAAATTGCAAGGTCTGCCTTTTTGCTTCGGCAAAACCGAAACAAAAAAGAAACCTATTTAATCTCTGAGCTTTATCAGTCATTTTATATTAATATTTACACCATTGACCTCCACGCCATCGGTAGCCTGAATCATAATATATTTGACACCGTTAATAATTTGTGTAGAAATCAGATGATTGCGTTCGGGGTTTACCTTAATGGTAACATCAGGCATTTTAAGTTCAAAACGCTTTACATCTACAACATTGGACGGGACAATTTCAGCGTCCGCTCCAAACTGCTCATCATATTTTTGGGCAAATTGTTCTATCTTCTTTCCCTCAATACCGCACCCTTCCAAAACTACCTTTATTTTTCTTTTGGAAAGCGTTAACGGCTCCTCTTCTTTGGTATCCTTATGTTCCTGTACCATCTCCGCAATTTGAGTATGTACGGAACGAATGGTTTCATAATCACAATCATCCTGAAGCGTTTCTGTCAAACAATTTTCAAAAACAACTCTCTGCTCACTCGCCGGCATCGGAAGAGGTGTATTAAAAATATGCTCAACAAATTCAGGATAAAGCTGTGAAATATCCCTTGTATAATACAAAGCATTATAAATATTGGTCCGCCTGTCATCAAAAGCAGGAAATAAGAATCCAACCTCCGGCGGACCGAGTAATAAGTCTGCACTGACGGAGTGAAAAGAATGGTCAATGTCTCGGAATGACAGTGCACCATGCAGCTGTTTTAAAGGACAAATGCTGCAGACAATATAAGAATATACTTCTGTAGATTCCCCCTTTGTTCCGTCTGCACTGCGGGAGAACACATCATAACTGTCACTAGCTAACAAAATAACATAGTTCCCATCAATATGAATACTTTCTATTACCTTTTGAAAAAAAGTGCTGACCGCAGCTTCATTTTTTAACTCTGATTGATTCAAACTCATCAGAAGCGCGTGTTCCTTGCCTTCCATTACTTGTTTATTTTCAAAAGAAATATCAATCAGATTAGATCCGAGTCCACCTGAAATAGATTTTTTCATAACCGACAGCAGTTTTTCATTCTCCTCCTGCGAGCATTTCACCAGAGACTGGTAAAAGTCACTAACCACCTCGCCGCGATCATTGACAATACAACCTCTGATTCCCATAATATTATTTTTATCCGGACGAAATCTCCGCCGTATCTCCCGCACTTCTTTCTCATTCATATGATTACCCCTTATTTGTGTCTTTTTCTAAATAAGTATATCATATTTTTCGAAGATTTACAAACAGTAAAGCCGTAAATGATAAAAATATGTTTCAGATATTTTCATCAAGCATATTACTGCATATTTGTATAACATCATTCATTGCAATCTCTTTTCCATCAGTAAATATCAAGACCTGTTTCACTTCGTCAATTCTGCGAATATTTCCTTCATACGATATATATTGGCCTCCGTTTTTCTTGCCATCCGGAACAAAATAAACGATTTTTAGTCTTGGCTTATTATACATGTTATTCTGTATTTTTTGCATTTTATAATTAATTTCTGCTAACATTCCTTCATCAAGTTCTATTTTTCGTTCCGTCTGTCTTGCTGTTTCTTTAATAGCGGCATGATACCCCGTCAGTGCTGCAAACGGAGCAAACTGGGCAGCCCTATCATGCATGGACATATGTTTTCTGCAGCTTGATTGATGATGCGGCAAATGAATAATATCACTATAGTCTCTTTGCATACTTTCACCTCACGCCTTATGTCCGCCGATTTGACCGTTTCGCTCAATGGCTGTTGCCCCCTCTTCAAGGTCCAAGCCCTTTAAAACGGCATTTTTCCCAAATTTGTTTTTAATATCTATCATTGTTCTTTGCATGTTTCTTTCTTTTTCAAAAAACCTTTCCGATTCCTGTCTCTCTTTTTCCGCACGCTCATAATCAGTAAACACATCAAGCTGCGTAAACTCTTCCGTTTTGGCAACATCGTCGTGCTCATCAATAACCCGATTTGCGCAAAGTGTGATTCTTCTGACCAAAAGATTTTTATTTATAATTCTATCATAAAGCTGCATTACCGCTTCTGAAATAAGCTTAGTAGAAGATGTGTATTTTCTTATATTTATTGTTCCGTGTGCATGCTTTGGAACCTTTCTTCCATAATTATCTGTTGTTATTTTACCCTTATACTTCCGTCTTATTTCAGGTCTTATCAGACTTTCTACATCATAACCTATTGTAAGAACAATTTGATTGGTAACAAGCCTCTTCTCTACAAGGTCAAGAGCAAGCGTTTCCGCCATTTCTCTCATAACCAAATGAGCTTTTTCAACACTGTACGGTGCTTGCAAAACTTGCCCCATGCTGATACTGCTATTTTGCGGCTTATAGTTTTTTATATCAGCCATTGTGCAAGGTTCCCACCCCCACGCATGGTCAATTAAAAGTTCCGCATTGATACCAAACATCTTATACAGTTTATCTTCTCCATATCTAGAAAGGGAGCATTTTGCAATATCCCCCATTGTGTAAATCCCATTTTCCTCCAATTTTTTTGAATATCCTCTGCCCACCCTCCAAAAGTCAGTCAACGGTGTATGACCCCAAAGTTCCCTGCGGTAGGTCATTTCATCAAGATACGCAATTCTCACGCCATTTTTATCGGGCTTCATTTTCTTCGCCATAATATCCATTGCAACCTTACACAGATACAAATTAGTGCCAATGCCCGCTGTTGCGGTAATGCCCGTTGTGTCCAATACATCCGTAATAATTTTTATCGCAAATTCGTGCGCATTCACGTTAGCCGATTTAAGATAATCCGTAGCATCTATAAATACCTCATCAATTGAATAAACATGTATGTGCTCCGGAGCGACATATTTCAAATATATTGCATAAATTTCCGTGCTGTATTTTGTGTAAAGAGCCATTCTCGGCGGTGCAATGATATACGTCATCTCAAGCCCGGGATTTTGTTGAAGTTCTGACACAGAATATGATTTTCCGGAAAAATTTTTGTTTGGCGCCCTATATTCTCTTTGTTTGTTAACTTCTTTTATCTTCTGAATTACCTCAAAGAGTCTTGCCCTGCCATGGATACCATAATTTTTCATACTCGGTGACACAGCAAGGCAAATGGTCTTTTCGGTTCTGCCTTCATCCGCCACCACAAGATTGGTATCCATTGCGTCAAGCCCTCTTTCCACGCACTCCACAGAAGCATAAAAAGATTTTAAATCAATCGCAATATAGGTTCTTTCCATCCCCTGCGCCTCCCAATTTTGTTAATTTAGCTTTTTACTCTTATAGTATGCACCGCTCTTCGGGTTTTTAGTGCGATGAAAATCTTCAGGTTACTCTTAAGCAAATGTAAACTTTCTATACACATCATAGGCTTGATATCAGTTTTTCTATAGCACCTGCAAAAACAGACATCTTCAATCGAACATTAACCGTTCAAATTACGATGTCTGTTTAAAGCTTTTCCTTGATTTATGTCACCATTGTCAGTACAAATCGGGCTCATTTCACTACCTCTGAAATAAGATTAAGTGCCTAAGCATACACAATAAAAATGCTGTTAAATATTTCTTATGGTCTGTTATCGCTATACTTCCTCCCCCATACACAGTTTAAACTGCATCATTTATCATTTTTCAAAAAAAATTATACCACCATTCAAAACTAAATTCAATAGTTAGTACCAAATCAGCACATTTTTACATATGCGATATTCTTACCATGTATCAATGCTAATGGCCTGCAATGATTCTTTTTTCAAAAAAGTATTGAAATTTTTGTTTGAGAATGATATAATACAAACAAATAAATAGAAAACGGGAGCTTGTAGTACAGGCTGAGAGGAAGGTATGACCTTCGACCGAGAACCTGATTTGGATAATGCCAACGGAGGGATGCCTAAACGCAGATTTAGGAATAACAAAGTGTAAATTGGAAGTTGCCAAATCGGCAGCTTCCTTTTTTATTGCAACGGAGGTGAAATTTACATCCGATAGAATCGGGCGGATATCAGGCGAGCGCCTTTTGTCTTGTATTTTGCGATGGGATCCCGTGTTTCGGGCTGAGAGGAGAAAATCAATTCTCGACCGAGCAAGGCTTAAGCCTTGTATCATATAACTAGAAAAGAGAAATGTTAAATGACAAATTCAAAAAAATTACTTAAAATGGTTGTCCTTTCAATGCTTGTTACTCTCGGGGTAGTCATATCTCCCATACTTAGAGTTGAGGGAATGTGTCCTATGGCACATTTTATCAATATTACATGTTCTGTATTTCTGGGACCTTGGTACTCCCTTTTATGCGCAACCCTTATCGGTATTATCCGCATGGCTACAATGGGTATACCGCCGCTTGCCTTGACAGGTGCAATATTTGGTGCATTTCTGTCAGGTATTTTTTATCGCATATCAAAGGGTAAAATTATTTGTGCTGTGCTCGGAGAGATTATCGGAACGGGTATTATAGGGGCTGTTGTATCATATCCCGTTATGACTCTTATTTGGGGCAAAGAAGGTCTCAGCTTGCTGTTTTATGTTCCGTCATTTACTTGCGGAACACTTATCGGCGGCAGTATCGCGTATGTATTTTTACGTAAATTGGCTGATAATGGTATGCTTGCTCAAATACAGAATAAGCTTGCATCAAAAACTTATCAGGATAAAAGCAGTTTGCTTTCAAATACTTTGGTGATTGCGGCATTTGGTGCAATACTTTTCGTAGTGATTGAAATAACATCAGGATTATTTAAGCTCACATCACCGGTATTTGATTTCCTGCCGTATATATCTCTTGCGGTTTGTATTCTTATAGCAGCCATATATTATATTTCAAAGAAGGTGAAACAAGAATGAAAAATAACATTTGTATCGTTCGTGAGAATATTGCGAAGCAAAAGCCTCTTATTCATTGCATAACAAATCCTATATCTATAAATGGCTGTGCAAACACAATACTTTCCGCAGGAGCAAAGCCGATTATGGCAGAACATCCAAAGGAGGTTTGTGAAATAACCGAAACAGCGGATGCACTAATGGTAAATATCGGAAATATCACTGATGCAAGAATGGAATCTATTATACTTTCTATGGGCAAGGCGAAAGAAAGAAAGATTCCCGTTTTATTAGATGTTGTCGGAATAGCTTGTTCAAAATTCAGGCGTGAATATGTATTGAACTTGTTTAAGAGATCTATACCTTCTGTAATAAAAGGTAATTATTCAGAAATTGCAGCTTTCTATGATGAGGAATATTTTGCTCCCGGAGTCGATGCCGAACCTTCAGTCGATGAATGTTATATTACAAAAACAGCAAGAGAACTCGCTGAAAAATATCAAACTGTTATTCTCGCTACGGGACCAACAGATATTATAACAAACGGAAAAAGAATTGTATATGTTAAAAACGGAATACCGGAACTTGCTTCTGTTACCGGAACGGGATGTATGCTCGGTGCTTTATGCACTACATTTATGACATTGCTTGCGCCTATGGATGCAACAATATCAGCTTGTGTATATTTTGGTATATGCGGAGAGAGAGCAAAAACAGATAAAGGCAACGGCAGTTTTATGGTGAACCTGATAGATAGGATTTCAACGCTTGGCAAAGAAGAAATATTAAAGTACATGAATATGGAGGAAAAACAATGAATGAAAAACGAACCTCAGCTTTTGAGAATGGATTAATTTGGTTTGGCGCAGCAGTTTCTATTGCCGAAATTATGACGGGAACATATTTTGCACCATTAGGTTTTGTACGCGGGTCGCTTGCAATATTACTTGGTCACATCATTGGGTGCATAATGCTTTTTCTTGCCGGACTTATCGGTGGTAAAAAACGCAAAAGTTCAATGGAAACTGTAAAAGCAAGTTTTGGTTATAGCGGGGCATTATTTTTTGCAATTATTAATATAATTCAGCTTGTGGGTTGGACTGCTATTATGATCTATGATGGCTCTCTGGCGGCAAACAGCATTTCAAACATAGGCTGCCCCATTTGGTGCGTTATCATCGGCGCACTCATTGCTTTATGGATTATCATCGGAATTAAAAATCTCGGCAAAGTCAATACCGTTGCAATGGCAGCTCTGTTTATTCTGACGATTGTACTTAGTTTTATTATTTTCGGGAAAGAAACTATGCAGAATATTGACAGTAGCATTATAACGTTTGGTGCAGCGGTCGAATTATCTGTTGCAATGCCTCTTTCATGGCTGCCGCTCATCAGTGATTATACAAGAGAAGCCGAGAAAACGATTAAGGCAACGGCGGTCAGTGCAATTACATACGGAGCAATTAGTTGTTGGATGTATATAATAGGTATGGGCGCAGCAATATTCACCGCTGAAAATGATATAGCGCAAATTATGGTAAAATCAGGTCTTGGTATTGCGGGTCTTGTCATCATTATTTTTTCAACCGTTACTACAACATTCCTTGATGCATACTCTGCCGGCGTTTCAGGCGAGGCAATAACGAAAAAAGTTAATAGTAAATGGTTAGCTGTTGCTGTTACAGTTATCGGTACCATTGGAGCAATATTTTTCCCCATGACAGACATTACCGACTTTCTATATTTCATAGGCTCGGTGTTTGCACCCATGATAGCCATTCAGATTGCCGATTTTTATATATTAAAAAGAAATCATGAGCATCAGAAATTCAATATCAAAAACATTGTTATATGGTTTGTTGGATTTGTTATTTATAGACTTTTGATGAGTGTTGATATTATTATCGGAAGCACTTTGTTAGATGTAGTCATAACTATAATCATTTGTGTGGTAGCAGGTTCTGTTGAAAAAATGAATACGGGGGCAAAAACAAAATGAAAAAAACAGATACAAGCTTATATTTTATAACCGACAGTTCAGGTTACTCTGAAGAAGAATTCTTATATTATGTTGAGCAGGCACTTTTGGGCGGTGCAACTATTGTTCAGCTCCGCGAGAAAGAAAAATCTATTAGAGAATATATCGAACTAGCCGGGAAGGTTCATAAGATAACAAAAAAATATAATGTTCCGCTTATTATTGACGATAGAGTTGATGTGGCGCTTGCTATTGATGCAGAGGGTGTTCATGTTGGCCAAATGGACATGCCTGTTTCCGTTGCAAGAAAGCTGATGGGAGAAAATAAAATTATAGGCGCAACAACTAAAACAGTAAAACAAGCACTGGAGGCCTATGAACAAAGCGCTGATTATCTCGGTGTTGGTGCTATTTATCCTACAACAACAAAGGTCAAAACAGTGCTGACCTCTACTGACACATTAAAAGATATTTGCAATGCGGTCCCTATTCCGGTTAATGCCATTGGAGGACTTAATAAAGATAATATTAATATTCTAAAAGGAATACCGGTTGCTGGAATTTGCGTGGTTTCTGCAATTATGAAAGCAGAAAATCCCAAAAGGGCTGCTATTGAGCTTATAGAAAGAGCAAAGGAGCTAAAGCTATGGTAAAAGGAGCTATATTCGATTTAGATGGAACTTTATTGGACTCGATGTTTATTTGGGCAACCTTTGCAGAAGACTATTTAAAGAAGATTGGCAAGGAACCAAATGAAAATCTTGCCGAAACTTTTAAAACATTTACGCTTGAACAAGCGGCTGAACATTACCGCAATCACTACAACGTCAAACTCTCGGCGCAAGAAATTGTTGATGATATAAATAATATGGTAACAGAAATATACCAAACAAAAGTAGTTCTTAAACCCGGCGTTGAGGAATTCCTAAAAAGGCTGCAGAACGCCGGTGTGAAAATGTGTGTTGCAACCATGACGGACCGACATATTACAGAAGAGGTGTTAAAACGTTTCAATGTACGTAAATACTTTTCTGAAATATTTACTTGTACAGAAGTTGGGTATAATAAGGAAACGCCGGAAATCTACAGACAAGCTCTAAAACATCTTGGAACAGAAAAAGCAGAAACCGTAGTGTTTGAAGATGCGTATCACGCTTTGAAAACCGCTAAAGATGATGGCTTTAAGATCGCGGCGGTTTATGATGCACATGAAACAATGCAAGAAGAAACGAAAAAAATTTCAGATTACTACATAACAGATTTTGACAGTTTTTGTTTTAAAACAAAAATGAAAACAGCATTGACTATTGCAGGTAGTGATTCAAGCGGCGGCGCAGGCATACAGGCAGATATTAAAACTATGACGATGAACGGCGTCTATGCAATGAGCGCCATTACGGCACTCACTGCTCAAAACACGCTTGGCGTAAGAGCAATTTTAGATTCGACAGCAGATTTTCTAAAAGAACAGCTTGATGCAATATTTGAAGATATCTTTCCTGATAGCGTAAAAATTGGAATGGTATCATCCAGTGAGTTGATAAATGTAATTGCAGATAGACTAAAGTTTTATAATGCACAAAATATTGTTGTAGATCCCGTAATGGTAGCAACAAGCGGCTCTGCGCTTATAAAAACCGACGCCATAAAAACATTGGTTTCAAAACTGCTTCCGATTGCAACTCTTGTCACTCCCAATATACCCGAAGCAGAAATCTTATCCGATATGAAAATTTGCAACAAAGAAGATATGATGAAAGCAGCAAAATATATCGGAGAAAATTACAGTTGCAGTGTACTGCTTAAGGGGGGCCACAATATAAACGATGCAAATGATCTTTTGTTTGAAAACGGCAGGCTTATATGGTTTAACGGAAAACGAATTGATAATCCAAACACTCACGGAACCGGATGTACTTTATCAAGTGCAATTGCAGCAAATCTTGCAAAAGGACACGCTCTTGCCGAGTCAGTGAAAAAGGCAAAGGATTACCTATCAGATGCCCTTGCGGAAGGTCTTGATTTAGGTAACGGTTCAGGTCCAATGAAACATAATTTTAACTTACAAAGTAAGTTCGCAAATTAAAATGATATATTTAAATACCCTCGTTATCTCCTCTTCCCGAAATTTTACCAATAGACCAGCTTACTTGTTCTACTCAGTACAATAGCCGCGGCCAGCGTTATAGTCTCCGTCACAAAGGGAGCAATCCAGATGGCTTCCGCGCCGAAAATCAACGGAAGGCAGAATACCATCAGTGCCTTGATTGCAACACCGCGACTGATGGCAATAGCGTTGGCAGTAGCGGTTCGCTTGGTGGAGAAAAAATACGCCGTATAAATGAGATTCAGTGCCATCGGAATAAAGGACAACGCAAACAGAGGCAGAGCTGCCGATGCCGTCTCTATCAGCTCCGGTTCCTTGTTGAAAATGCGGATCACCGGCACATCAAAGAAGAACAGCCCTCCATAGATGAACACCGACCGCACAATATTGATGAGAAGTCCGCTGCGAAAATACCATTTCATCCCGTCGGTATCCTTTCTGCCATAGCATTGCCCCCACAGGGGCTGTAAGCCCTGTGCCACGCCGGAAAGCATGGCGTTGGCAAGTGAATAGATAAAACTCAAAACGCTAAAGGTTGAGATTCCGATATCACCCACCAGATGCGCCAACATCAGATTATAGCAAAGTGCGGTAACGGGCGTGGTGAGCTGTGTGACTGCCTCCGGTATGCCACGCTTGCAGACCTTTGCCATCAATCCACCGCTGAATTTAAATACTCTGATCCGAAGGTCGCCTTTTTTCCGCAAAAAGTGTGCTAGCAGAACAAGGACAGACAGCACTTGTCCCAGGCCGGATGCAACTGCAGCACCAATAATGCCCATTTGGAGCGGAAAAATAAAAAGCCAGTCGAGAAAGATGTTTGCGACAGCTCCGACACACATCCCGACAAAAGACAGTGTCGGCGAGCCATCATTGCGGACAAATACCGACAGACAAGTACCTATGAGCATAGGGATAGAAAAAGCAGAGCAATAGAACAGATACTGCGCCGACATCTCCCGCATCTCTGCGCTTAGATTTTTTGCGCCGCTCAAATCCACGATTTGCTGTGAAAATACCATACCCACAGCCATCAGCAGCACAGCCACGAGAAGTGTTAGTAAGAAAGCGCTCATAAAAGCGTGGTTTGCACCGTCCTTGTCACCGCGCCCCATGCGAATGGCAACAACCGTTGCACCGCCCATGGGAAACATGGCAGTGAGAGCCACCACGAAAGTAATAAAGGGCACAGCTATATTAACTGCACCGAGAGCTGCTGCGCCGACTCCCTGCCCAACAAAAATACCGTCCACCACATTGTAAAGATAGGTCACGAAAAGTCCGCCCAATGCAGGGAAAATGTAACGTACCAGAGAATTTGTTTTTACATTCATACAGATATCCTCCAAACATAAAAAATGGGGCAAAGCCCTGAAAGCCTCGCCCCTGTAAACAAAAAGTGGGATAAGGCCCAAAATGGTCTTATCCCACTTAAGCGATCTTAATTGACCGCAAGTCCTCTGATAAGCGACTATAGTATATCATCTTCCGGAGCAATTGTCAACGGGCACTGCAAAAACCTAAGACAATTTTTACAGTTAATACGCTAAACATTACCGCAATAGCTGTGCTTCATTTGGAACTTCTCCGTTTCAATATTTGCATAATATAAACCGAAATTTATTTTTGTGCCGCAAATATTGTACCAACGTTTTCGCCTTTTATGACGCTATATAGTGCCTGCGGATTCTTCCCATTTGTTACGATAACGTCAATCCCTTGTCTTGTGGCAATATCAGCTGCTTGTAACTTTGTTTTCATTCCACCCGTTCCTCGCCTTGAACCAGCCCCACCTGCGAGTGCGTATGTACTGGCATCTATTTTTTCGACACGACTAATCAGTTTTGCACTTTTTGAAAGTCTGGGATCTTTGTCATAAAAACCGTCAATATCTGACAAAATAACCAGCATATCCGCCTTGCATAGTACCGCGACCACTGCCGAGAGCATATCGTTATCTCCGAAGATTTTTTCTTCTGATTCAATCTCTTTGTAGCTGACGGAATCATTTTCGTTTACGATTGGGATAATCTCCTGTTCCAACAAAGCCGTAAAAGTGTTTGCCAGGTTTTCTTTCTTTTCTTCGTCTTTAATATCATCCGCATTTAACAAAATTTGTGCAACGGTTTTATTATAATAGCCAAAGAACTTATCATATAGAAACATATTTTCACATTGCCCGACTGCCGCTGCTGCCTGCTTCATTCGTAGCTCTGTGGGTTTCTCTTTTAAATGCATTTTCTGCACTCCAACCGCTATGGCACCTGATGAAACTAAAACCACTTCATTTCCCATATTTTGAATATCTGACAGTATTAGTGCCAGTTCCTCAAACGTTCTTAAATCACTATTACCAATTTCGTTAGTCAATGTGGATGTTCCCACCTTTACAACGATTCGGCTTCTTTTGATTCCCATCTAAAATACTCCTTTATGAATTTAATTGACTCCTAAAGCAATTCCGTCTTATTTTACAGAAATTATATCACAAAATCAGCAAGAAAGCAATCGTTTCCGACTGCTTTCTCCCTTTTGCATAAAAAACCATTTTGACCAAGCCCAGCATTATTCAATGTTTTTTATACCGTTAAGAAATTTTTCTGAAACAAAAAAACAACCCATGCGGATTGTCATGAAACTGTTATATAAACCGGGACTCACTTCTTTTTATATAATAAAAAGAAAAGTCCGCTAATTAAAAGAGGAAAAACAAAGACACCTATATTGACGGGCTTTATATCGCCAAGAAAAGACAGTAACCCTATTATGGATATTACCATTGAAATAATTGCTATAATTTTATAGATAATCCGATTCATGTTTCATATTCTCCTCAAAACCCGGTTTGTACTATTCTAAAAAATGGAATTAGTTAGCCTTTCAATCATCAGCGATAGCAAGAGCTAATCCAACAGCATCTACTGCCAATGTATGCAACTCCGCCCCCGAACTGCACATTTGCAGTAAAATAGCAAATAATAAAACAACGATCCCTTTATTTTTTCATATAATTACACTCTCTCGTCAGATAAAACTCGACAAATTAACAGCCTGCCATTTCCATGATAACATTAATCTATAATTGCTTACGCATATAGATCACATCATCCATAGGATTATCGTAATACGCCCCGCACTCCTCGAATCCGTGCTTTTTATATAAGGAAATCGCTGCTTTCAGTGGCACAATCGTATCAAGCACAATTTCTTTATAGCCTGCATTCTTGGCATGGGAAAGTATTTCGGTGACAAGAGTATCTCCTAAATGCATTCCTCTTGCAGCAGGGCAGACATATAAACGTTTCATTTCGCAGCGAACATTGGAATGTCGGTGATAAGCTACCATGCCCAAAATTTTATCGTGATCTATGGCTACCAGAATTTCCCCCTCCGGAGCCGTGTATTTATGGGATGGATCATTTAGTTCATCCTCAATATTCTGGAAAGATAAATCCCTGCCTAAGCGCATTGAATATTCTTTGATAAGCTCCCTTACTTCCGGCAAATAGTCTTTACCATCAACTATTTTCATTATAAATTCCTCCACAAACTCCGATTTTAAGCCTACAACCGGAATTTATACAATCCGGGTTTCTATATTCTGACCAGCAGCAAACTTCTGAAACGCTCCTTTGGCGTTAATCAATAATGCCTGAAGGTCAATATCATTTTCAAAGCAATAAATAACGACCAGAATATCCTTTGTATCTTTTGTTACCATTGCCCTTGTAGAATCGGACATGGAACAACCGAAAATACCATCATCATTAGAGAGTACAAGCAAATTTTCCAAATCCAAAAAATCTTTTCCAATACCGTTGTAGCCTTCGCCTTTCTCTGCCCTTCTTAATGCGATTGCACCGTGAATATGAGCCAAATCATATGAACCGACCGACAATCCGCTTTCAACAGAAATCAAATTATTTACATCGACAACAGAATTGACGTGATACAATTCATCGCCACGGCGCACTCTGCGGATCAGTGCTTCTGATGAAACCCTGTATCTTCCGGGATTTCTGCCGAAAGCCTTATAAACTGCACTACTCCCTTTGATACCTGAAATCTCGCTCCATTCTTTTCCCTCAATCAAGCTGCGCACCTTTGGAAGAACATCATTATTCATATATTCCCAAAATGTATGATCTGATTCTTTCACGTCTGCCTGAAAGTGAAGCAGTCCCAAGCGAATTTCCGGATATACAGAAAAAAGTTTCTTATCAATTTCTATTTTCATTTTAGTGACTTCTCTCAAAATTTTGCTTTTTTCAGTCCTACAAACCGAAAGTTACAAATTTAACTCAAACAGTCCAATTCGGGATCAAAATAGGCAGTTCCGGGAATATCAAGATTAAACTTTTTCAGATTTGTTCTTATAATCTCGGCAATTACGGAATTATCCGCAGCAGTAATCAATCGTATTTTTATATTATTCATAGTATAAAATCCCCTCGTTTAAAAATTCCAAGGCAGATATGCCGCCAAAATTGCAAGCAAAACAGCCGGCAACATATTTGCAACATTGATTTTCTTGCCCCAAACCAAATTGATTCCGATACAGAAAATTAAAATAGAACCAATCAAAGATAAGTATGCAACGGCGGTTTCGGTCATAATCGGGGATATTAAGCGTGCAAGCAAGGTTATACATCCCTCAAAAACAAACACCGGAATTGCAGCAAAAGCACAGCTCTTCCCCATAGATGACGTCATAACCGCAATAATAATAAAATCCAAAACCGATTTTACCGCAAGCGTTGAATAATCATTTAAAAGTCCATCTTGTATAGCTCCCACAATAGCCATTGCCCCTATTGATACTGTCAGCGAAGCGGTTACAAAAGCATTTACAAATCTGACATCGCCGCTGTTTCCTGTTTTCTTTTTAAGCCATTCGCCAAATTGCTCAAATCTTTTTTCAATGCAAAGCAATTCACCAATTATGGTTCCTATTGCAATGCACAGTACAATAAGCATTGATTTACCGCTTGTGATTTTCAGATTTTCAATTTTCAGCATTCCTTCCATAGCCCCTGCAATTGCTATAAAGAGAACACTTATTCCACAAGTCTTGTTCAAAGCCTCTTGCTGTTCCGGCTTAAATAATTTTTCCGTAACGTGCCCCATTAGACCACCGATTATTATGCTGACACTGTTTATTATCGTTCCGAGTCCTAACATTTGTTCACTCACCATTTTCTATGTATTTTGTTTATTATAGCATAAAAGAAATGAGATATTTGCGCCGCTAGTGCTGCTTCGCAAAAGGTCGTTAGTAAACCAAAAACGTTATAAGTGCGCCTGCAATCAAATAGTCAGCATGAATGTGATCTTTTGCGAAAGAGGAGGAATAACGGAGCATATGACTGATTTTTCTGCAAAGAAAAATCGGAATGGAGCAAAGTCCATTCCGACGTGGTACGCCCAGAGGGATTCGAACCCCCGATCTTTCGGTTCGTAGCCGAACACTCTATCCAGCTGAGCTATGGGCGCATTTCTTAGCTGAACAACGAAATCTATTATAGCACGTTCCGAAGAAAAAAGCAAGCTTTTTTTTAAAGAAATTGCAAATTTTTCTAAAAAATGCGGCAAATGTGCCAAAAGACAAATGCCGCATTTTTTTATTGTTTATCCCCGCAGATCTTTCTTAAAATATTCTTTAGTATCCTTATAAACCACACTGCACAGCAAAACTAACGCAATAATATTTGGGAACGCCATTAATCCATTAAAGATATCGGCAATATTCCAAACAGCAGCCACCGTAAGATACGGACCAATAAATACCGCAAGGATGTACACCAAACGGTAAATAAGTAAAACGGTCTTATTCTTTCCTCCGATCAGATATTGCAAACATTTTTCCGAATAATAGTTCCAACCCAGAATAGTTGTAAAAGCAAAAAATGCAAGACAAATCATTAAAATAAAAGAACTAACCATCGGCGGAAAAGGCAGACCCTGCTGAAACGCATACACTGTTGTAGCCGCACCTTGCTCCACCTCTGCTACCTTCCATGCACCGGTGATAACAACAGATAGACCGGTCATACTGCAAATGATGATCGTATCAATAAAGGTTCCGAGCATGCTAACCAGTCCCTGGCGAACCGGCTCCTTTGTCTGAGCAGCGGCGGCAGCAATCGGTGCCGAACCGAGACCAGCCTCGTTGGAAAAGATACCTCTGGCAATACCTTTCTGCATAGCCATAAATATCGTTCCAACTGCACCGCCCGTAACAGCTGCCGGGTTAAATGCGCCACGAACAATTTCAACGATAGCGCCCGGTATCTTTGTTATGTTTAAAAGAAGTAAAATTACCGATACCAAAACATACAGAACAGCCATAAACGGTACTATGACCTCAGCAACCTTGCTGATTCTCTTTAACCCTCCGATAATAACAAGCGCCACCAATATAGTTACTACCAAACCGGAAATAACAGTTGCCCATGTATATGCATGCTCCCCAATCGAAAACGCCACAGCAGAATCAGAAAAAAATGTATTAACACAAGAGGCAATACCGTTAACCTGCGTAAAAGTTCCGATTCCCATCAGGCCAACGCAAAGTCCAAAAAATGCAAACAGCACCGCAAGCCATTTAAAGTTCTTCCCAAGCCCTTTTTCAATGTAGTAGAAGGGTCCGCCAAGCACACTGCCATCCGACTCAATTTTTCGATACTTTACTGCCAAAAAACATTCTGCAAATTTTGTTGCCATTCCCAAAAATGCAGCTACAATCATCCAAAAAAGGGCTCCCGGACCACCGGTACACACCGCTGTCGCAATACCGACAATATTTCCTGTTCCGATAGTGGCGGAAAGTGCCGTACAAAGTGCACCAAAGGTAGACACATCGCCTTCTGCCCCTTCTTCATTCTTGAACATAAACTTAAAGGCTTTACCAATATGTTTAACCTGAATAAACCGACTGCATATGGTCAGCAAAAGCCCAACTGCCAGAATTCCGATCATTAATGGCCAGCCCCATACAAAATCATCAATGATTTTAATTAATTCATCAAAACTCTCAAATGACATAAAAAATCCCCCTTAGTAAGTTGTGAATTTACGCACAAACACTCAAAGGAGGATAAAACTTCATACAATATGTACTCTGTCCTTTTGCCTGAGAGATTAGGGACATTTTGTCCTTTGCACCTTCGGCACTCCATAAAGGAGATTCTCCAGAGTGCTATCAGTCTACAGTCATTTTTTTGACTAAATTTCTGTAAACTTCATATAGCGTACCTAAACAGTATATCATTGCCATATTTATTTGTCAAGGCAAAACTTGAGAAAAATACTCTTTTTTTGAGTTTATATTCTAATAACCGCCCTCACCGCTTAAAGAGTCATCATTTTCAATCCATTCTTCTGTCGAAATAATGCGAAAATCCTGTGGCGTGTCCCGCACAATAACTTCCTTAATACCTGCATTAATAATCATACGCTTACACATTGCGCAACTGGATGCATTCTCTACAATTTCACCCGTCTGTGCATCCTTGCCAACCAAATACATAGTCGAACCAATCATGTCGCGCCGCGCTGCACTAATAATGCAATTTGCCTCCGAATGGACCGAACGGCAAAGTTCATAACGTTCTCCGCGCGGAATATTCAACTTTACCCGCATGCAGTAACCGAGATCAATACAGTTTTTTCTGCCTCGTGGTGCACCGGTGTAACCCGTTGAAATAATCTCATCATTTTTTACTAAAATGGCACCGTAATTGCGGCGAAGGCATGTTCCGCGTCCGGCAACCGTCTGAGCAATATCCAGATAATAGTTAATTTTATCTCGTCTGTCCATACGCTCTCCTTCCTATGCATACAATACTGATTTTATTTTGTGCCGTACATTCTGTCACCGGCATCTCCAAAACCCGGTACGATGTAGCCTTTTTCATTCACACCATTATCAATAGCACAAATAAAAATTTCTACCTCCGGATATTTTTCTGCAATAAGCTCTGTCGCTTCCTTAGACGCAATAAGCCCCATCACCTTAATATCCTTACAACCGCTCTTCTTCAGAAGCTCCACAGCAGTACATACGGAAGCTCCGGTTGCCAGCATAGGTTCTAAAATCACAGCTGTTGAACGCCCAATATCCGTCGGCAATTTGCAATAATATACCTGCGGCAACAATGTTTCTTTCTGGCGATATACGCCAATATGACCGATTATAATGGAAGGCATGATATCCTCAATGCCCGTTGCCATAGTAATCCCGGAACGCAAAAGCGGAACCAGCGCCAGCTTTACACCGCTGATAACCTTCGACTTCGTCTCTGCAATCGGGGTATTAATTGTAATCTCCTTAGTCGGCAAACCGCGCGTCACTTCATACCACATTAACATAGAAATTTCCTTCACCAGTTCCCGAAATTCCTTAATTCCCGTCTGATTATCACGCAGCATGGTTATTTTATGCTGTATCAGCGGATGGTTTAACTCCGTTACCTGTGCCATATCTTTTCCTCCTACCGTTCCAAAGCATGTATCTTCTCAATACGTGCCTGATGACGTCCGCCTTCATATTCTGCATTCATATACGCTTTCAAAATTGATTTTGCAAGTTCGCTTCCCGTTACACGCCCTCCAAATGCCAAAACATTCGCATTGTTATGCCGTTTTGTCATCTCTGCAGCATATTCCGTTCCTACCAATGCACAGCGAATCCCATCTATCTTATTTGCTGCCATGGATATACCAATGCCCGTACCGCAGATTAATATTCCAAATTCGTAATTACCGCTTAACAATTCCTTACAAGTTTTTTCCGCTATATCAGGATAATCCACCGAATCCGTACTGTATGTACCACAATCCTTTACCTCTTTCCCTATGGATTGTAAATATTCTATCAAATCTTGTTTTAATTCGAAACCGCCGTGGTCACATCCGATTACAATCATTTCTCATTTCCTCCATGTTTTTCTTGATATTCTCTCTCCGCCTGTGAAACCCGAAGATAAAGCGGCGAAATGCTGTCATAGCGTTCCCAACCGCTTTGCTCCTGCCTTTTTTCCGCAAGCAAAGTCATATTGGCAGCGGATATAATATGCTGACGAGGTGCCGCAAAACATGCATTGTCTCCTAAGTCCCGACACAACAGTTCCCGATGCAGCAATGCTCCGTCGCCAACAAACAAACAATGCTTTCCCTTTAGTTTTAAAGAAAGCTCTGCAATTGTCATAACTGACGGAGAAAACTGTTCCTGCATATTTTCATTGTCTATGCTGTAAGCAGCGCAAAAAACTTCATCAACTCTGGCAAAAATCACAGGGACAATCAAACCGTCAAACGAACCGCAGCCAAAAGCAAGCGTTTCCAAACTGTTTACCGTCAGTACCGGCTTTGCAAGCGCCTGCGCGAACCCCTTCACCGTTGCCGCACCAATGCGCACTCCCGTAAAAGAACCGGGACCCACGCCACAGACAAAGCCATCCATATCACTCATTTCATATTCCGCATCTGCAAGCATTTGTTCCACCATTGGCAGCATACGCGCAGAATGTGTCTTCTTTTGATTTAACATGTATTCGCAAATTATACTGCCATCCTTCACAACAGCCGCACCGGCAGCCTGTGAAGACGTATCAATTCCCAACAAAAGCATTTTAAAAAGGCTCCTCTATCATAATCATTCTCGCGTCATCACCGTTTGCCGCAAAGCGCGAAATTGTCACACGAAAACAATGCTTCGGCAAAAAATCAGGAACATTTTCCGGCCATTCAATCAAGCATATTGCATCCTCGTTCAGATAGTCGTCAAAACCGATTTCAATCAGTTCATCCTGCTCTTCCAAACGATACATATCAAAATGATATATATTTGTTCCATCTGCCGAAGTGTATTCATTTACAATTGTAAAAGTGGGACTGTTGACTATTTCCGTTACACCAAAAAAATCACACACGCCTTTGGTAAACACTGTCTTCCCTACACCCAAATCACCCGAAAGACAAACAACATCTCCCTTTTTCAATTCAGACGCAAATTGTTTTGCAAGCAAAAAAGTATCTTTTTCACCGCTCGTTTGATACTGCTTCATTTCTATTCTTCACCGCCCGCAGCCGGAGCAACCGGTTTAATCGGTGCTTTCGTTGCCGGCGCTTGTGTTGGCTCAGCCGGCTTCGGCGTAGGTTCTTTGGTAGGCGCCGCAGTCTTTACCTCCGGCTTTTGTGTCGGAGCTTTGGTAGGCGCTGCCGGTTTCTGTGTAGCCACAGGCTTTGACGTACTTGAAGAAGGCTTCGACGTTGCAATCGGCGCTTGAGTACTGATACTGCCCTTTGCAATCTCCTCTTCCAGTTCTTTAATTTTTCTATCTTTTTCTTCTACTAAAACAATCAATTCTTTTTTCGATAGCTTTTTCAAATCAACTGCAGGCGTTGCAGATGCCGATGCAGACGCTGCCGGCACGCCCGAAGCCGTCGCAACATCCGGCTCCTGATTGGAACGCAAAGACATTGAAGTAATCCAGAAGGATAAGAAAAACAACGCAATTAACAATACAATAACACCCAGCACCAGCAAAAACTTTTTGCCACCGCTCATGGATTTTTTCCCATATTTTGATTTAGCCATAATTACCTCCCGTAATCTTAAAACATGTAGCATGTGTTTCTGCAATCTCCACATCGCCACATTAATTTTCTGAATCTACAAGCAAGAATATGATTATTGTATCACATTCTATATAAAAAGTAAAGAAAAACCGTTTTATAATGTTTTTTTTGACATTTTTACAAAGATGGTGTAAAATAGATGTCACAGAAAGGGTGTACAAAAATTATTTTCGATATAAATGTTCTGTTATATATTAAAAAGGAGAAACATCATGCAAAAGATATCCAGTTTTACCGTTGATCATTATAAATTGGACGCAGGAATATATATTTCACGTATTGACGGTGATATTACAACCTATGACCTGCGCACAAAAAAGCCGTATGTTGATGAAATTATGGACAATTCCACCTGCCATACCGTAGAGCATATGTTTGCTACTTTAATTCGAAACGGCGCATTGAAAGATCAAATTATTTATTTTGGTCCCATGGGATGCCAAACAGGATTCTATCTGCTGGTACGTGACGCAAAACATACCGAAGTGCTGGTCGAAGTGAAACGTGTGATAAAAGAAATTACAGAATATAACGGTGAAGTTTTCGGAAATTCCGAAAAAGAATGCGGCAATTGCCATAATCTGGACTTAGCAAAAGCCAAATTGCTCTGCGAAGAATATTTAAAGATAATTTCTGCCAAGACAGAACATGATTTATACTATAAAATGTAATTTTATGCATAAAAACGAATAAAAATTAAATAAAAATGAGAAAACCTCTTTACGAATCCAATTTTTTATAGTAAAATATAGCAAAGCGGTTAAATTTATTTTATAAAATGATATGCCGCTGCACATTTAATACAAAGGGGATATGACAATGAAAAACATTTGGAAAGTTTTCGCACTGGTCTTTGCTGCTGCGATCGTTATGACTGCCTGCAACAAAGCACCGACTTCCGGTAACGCTGACTCTTCGGATTTGGCATACATTCAAAACAAAGGTGAAATGATAGTCGGCATCACCGAATACGAGCCGATGAACTACCAAGAGAATGGCAAATGGACCGGTTTTGACACAGAATTTGCTGAGCTTGTAGCAGAAAAACTCGGCGTAAAAGCAAAATTTATTGTTATTGATTGGGATAATAAGATTCCTGAACTTGACTCTAAAGCCATCGACTGTGTATGGAACGGCATGACTTTGACTCCTGAGGTAACAAGCAGCATGAATTGTACCGATCCCTATGTTGTAAATGCACAGGTTTTAGTTGCCAAAGCAGATAAAATCGACAGTTACAAAACCGTTGAAGATATCAAGGACTTAAAGCTTGTTGCTGAAGCGGGCTCTGCCGGCGAAAAAGCAATTACAGAAGCAGGCTATAACTGCACTGCTGTCACAGCTCAATCGGATGCGCTGCTCGAAGTTTCCTCCGGTGCTGCAGATGCATGTGTTATCGACATTACCATGGCAAAGGCAATGACCGGCGAAGGCACAAGCTATGCAAATCTTGCTGCTGGTTTTTCGCTTACCTCTGAAAACTACGGCATTGGTTTCAGAAAAGGTTCGGATATGACCGAAAAAGTAAACAGCATCATCAAAGATTTAAAGGCAGATGGTTCTTTGAAAAAACTTGCTGACAAATATGAATTAACCTTGGCTGAATAATATTTTTCGCAAATACCGAAAGCCGGAGGCTGCTAAAGTCACGCAGCCTCCGTTTCTTGCGATATGGAGGTTGTTTTTCTTTATGTTTTGGACTGTAACACTATCACTGCTGGAGGGCTTTGGCGTCACCGTAAAAATTTTTATATTGACGCTTTTGTTTGCATTGCCCATTGGCCTTATCATGAGCTTTGGTTCAATGAGTAAATTTAAACCGCTGAAGTGGCTGATAAAATTTTTTGTGTGGATAATCCGCGGAACACCGCTGATGTTGCAGCTTATCGTTATCTATTATGGTCCCGGTTTAATAGCCGGTTGGGCACAGTCTCTCGGTTATTCTAACATCCTGGTGAACTGGATGGCTTCCTGGACAGTGCCCGAAAGATTTTTCGCGGTAATGGTTGCCTTTATTATCAATTATTCCTGTTACTTCTCCGAAATATACCGCGGCGGTATTGAAAGCATGTCGCGCGGCCAATATGAGGCGGGTCAGGTTTTAGGCTTTACCAAAGTACAGGTATTCTTTAAAATAATCTTAATCCAGGTAATCAAAAAAATTGTACCTGCAATGAGCAACGAAATTATTACCTTAGTAAAGGATACATCACTTGCCAGAATTATTGCTGTTTACGAAATCATATGGTCGGCACAGGTATTTATTAAACGCGGCGGTCTGCTTTGGCCTCTTCTCTACACCGGTTTATTTTATTTGCTGTTTTGCGGTCTGCTCACAGTTTTATTTGGATTCATTGAGAAGAAGCTTGATTATTACAAAGGGTAAGGAGATGCTGTTATGCTGGTGTTAGAGGCTAAAAACATAAAGAAAAATTTTGGAAAACTTGAAGTGCTGAAAGGTATTGATCTTTCAATAGCCAAAGGAGATGTAATTGCCATTATCGGCCCATCAGGCTCCGGCAAAAGCACCTTCCTGCGATGCCTGATTAATTTAGAAAAAGTGAATGATGGCGATCTTACCATTCACGGTGAGCCCGTCATTAAAAACGGTACTTATATCAAAACACAGCAGGCTAAGGATGCTTTTAAAAGATTGGGAATGGTATTTCAGAATTTTAACCTGTTCCCGCATATGTCTGTCATGGAAAATATTATTTCTGCTCCGGTTTCTGTTAAAAAAATGCCTCAAAATGAGGCAAAAGAGCTGGCTCGCCAGCTTTTGGCGCAAATCGGTCTTTCCGATAAAGAAAATGCCTATCCGTTTGAATTGTCAGGCGGTCAGCAACAGCGCGTAGCCATTGCTCGTGCACTTGCATTAAAACCGGATATTTTGCTGTTTGACGAGCCTACCTCTGCACTTGACCCAGAAATGGTCGGCGACGTTCTCGCCGTTATGCGGGAATTGGCACAGGAGGGCATGACAATGGCTGTTGTCACGCACGAAATGGGCTTTGCAAAAGAAGTTGCTGATCACGTTATTTTTATGGACGGCGGTCAAATTATGGAAAGCGGTACACCGAAAAACATTTTTGACAATCCGCAAAATTTGAGAACTAAAACTTTTTTAAGCAAGGTACTCTCATAAGATATTGCACAATCCATAAACCGTTTTTGTTTTGTTGCGAAACAAAAACGGTTTATTTTCACTTTTGCAAGAAAATACGATTATTTATATAAAAAAATATAAATTTTGAAATTATGTCATAATAATCTTGAAAAATGTATTGCTTTATGATAGAATAAAATTTATTTCATAAGTATATAATGGGAGGAACTGTTTTGACGAATAAAAATATAAAAACATATTTGCTGACCTGTGCAGCTATTGTGTTACTGGCTGCAATCTCTTGTTTCCTTGGTGGAATTGTACAGCTTGCTGCCGGAATATTAATTTCAGTTCTGCTCGGTTTGCAAACAGTAAAATATCATTACGGCTATGTTGTTTCGTCCGCACTTCTGCTGTTTTTAGTGCCCTTGGTCATAACGGCACTTCTCTCCGGCACGGATTTTAGCAGTGTAATTGTTTATACTGTATTGCTGACCTTTCCTATAATACTGATGGGATTAACGTTAGGTTTTTCAGCAAACATGAAGATTTCATTTTATAAAACCGTTGTGATTCTTGCAGTAATTTACTTAGCCGGTACTGTCACAAATATGAAAATTTTGAGCAGTACTTCATCTGCCTTCAATATTGAAAACATTATTGCTGATTCTATCGGTCAATTTCAGACCATGCTTGATTCGGTTTACAGCAGCAACCCGGATGCGCTTAATTTAATCAGCACTTTACTGGGCGATATTGCCAAAATGATGCTTACCCTTACACCGGCTGTTTTTACTTTGCTCAGCATGGGCATAGCGTTTATATGCAGTATGATTTTTAAAACATTCTGCCTAAAGCAGCAGATAGACATCAGCTTTTGGCCACCATTTTATAAATTGCGCGCTGACAGATTTGTCTCTGTGCTTTTCTTAGTTATTTTTATTATTAACACTTTTGCACCGGATGGTTTGTTTGCCGATCTGACCCTAAACGTAATCGTTATACTCAGCGGTATATTTCTTTTATTTGGATTGTCATTTCTGGACTGGACATTGCGCAGCCGCGGTATGAAGCGTTTACCGCGCCGCTTGATTTTAATTGCCTGCGTGCCGCTCTGTACCTCATTTTTCATGTTACCGCTGCTGATACTTGTTTCGTTGGGAATGATTGACGGTCTTCTTAACTTTCGCACGCGCAAACCGCCGAGAGCATTTTAACCGATATTGCATTGTTTTGAAAAGAGGAAAAGATATGGATTCTAACAAAAAAATGGAAAAGCTCTATGTCACAGGCGCATATTATGTGCTGATTATTTTAATTTTGGGTATTGTGTCGCTCTATTTCAATTTATTGCTCGGAATCATCGAAATAGGTGTGGCTGTAATACTCTTTGTCATTGATTTGCTTGTAAAAAGTATCGCCAAAAAACGTGTCACTGCCATGTTTGAACAAATGACCTTAAATCTTGGTTCTGCTACACGAAACTCACTCACCGGCTTCTCACTGCCCACAGCAGTCATTCAAAATGACGGAAGAATGAAGTGGTACAACGATGAATTTCAAAATATTTTTCCCGGTGTACAGCTGTTTGACGTGAAAATTGATACTTTGATCCCCGGCTTTCCTATTGATGCAGCTCGCAATGACAACAGTGGTCTTTTGACCGATATCTCCATCGGCGAACGTCATTTCAAAGTTGCCGGAAGCGTAGCTGCGCCTCAGGATGAAAAACAACAGGAAGTTATCGTTTTTTATTTCGATGAAATTACTGATTATATGCAGATAAAAAATAAATATATTATGGAGAAAAATTTTGAATGTCTGTTGTTCATTGACAATTTTGATGAATTGATGGAGTCCACTCCCACGACCTCTGTGCCGCAGCTTCAGTCCCTGCTGTATAAATACATCAACGATTGGGGCCGTGATAATGGCGGCGTATTGGTACGCTACGAAAAGGATAAATATTCTATCAGTTTTGAATATCGCTGTTTGGATGCGATGATAAAAAATAAATTTGAAATTTTAAACCGCATCAGAAGTATAGATGAAGGCAATACATTCCCAGCTACCGTCAGCATCGGCATCGGTATGAACGGAAAAAATTTACAGGAAAACGACGAGTTTGCCAAAGCCGCAATTAACATGGCGCTTGGACGCGGCGGCGATCAGGTTGTTATTAAGGATGATGAGCAATTTCGCTTTTACGGCGGCTCTTCCAGAGAATATGAAAAAAGCACACGTGTAAAAGCTCGCGTTGTCAGTTTTGCATTAAACGGATTAATTCAAAACGCAGAAAACGTAGTGGTAATGAGTCATAAAAACGCTGATATTGATTGTCTGGGTGCCAGTTTCGGAATCTATCGGATGTGCAGAATGTCGCAAAAACCGGTGCATATTTTATTGGAAACCTATGATCAAACCGTACAGAACATGCTGAATCGCTTTGAAAACGCAGAAGAATATTCTGAGCTTTTTATTAACAATCAACAGGCACATTCCCTTGTAAAGGCAAATACCTTGCTGGTTGTTGTTGACACCCATAAGCCTTCTTTGGTAGAGAATGCTTCCCTGCTTACAAAAACAAATCAGATTGTTGTTATTGACCATCACAGGCGCGGTACAGAATTTATTGAACACACGGCTCTCATTTATCACGAACCATATGCATCGTCCGCTTGTGAAATGATTACCGAGATCTTACAATACACTTCGGATAAAATGTCACTCACCAAGCTTGAGGCTGAATGTCTGTATGCCGGCATTTTAGTCGATACAAAACATTTTACATTTAAAACAAGTGTACGCACATTTGAGGCAGCATCTTTTCTGCGCAAGCAAGGTGTCGATACCATTGCCATTAAAATGCTGTTTCAGCAGGATTTAACTTCCTATATCAAACGTGCAAATATTATTAAAAATGCAGAAATTGTAAATGACCGTATCGCTATCAGCTGTTGCGAGGATGAGGACAGCAACGCCCATATTTTAATCGCCCAGGCAGCAGATGAGCTTCTGAATATTAAAGGGATTACCGCTTCGTTTGTCTTATGCGGAAGCCACAAAGGAGTCAGTGTCAGCGGAAGGTCTCTGGGCGGCATTAATGTCCAAGTAATATTGGAAAAACTCGGCGGAGGCGGTCACTTAACCAGTGCCGGCGCGCAACTGGATGCACTGACAACTGCTGAGGCCAGAGAACGTCTTTTAAAAGCAATTGATGAATATTATTTAGAAACAACAAACTAAACATAAACTGGAGGTCAAGACGAATGAAAGTAATTTTAAAGGCAGATGTAAAAGGACATGGTAAAAAAGGCGAGCTTGTAAACGCCTCCGACGGATATGCAAGAAATTATTTATTGCCGAAAGGCTTGGCCGTAGTGGCAGATAAAACCTCTATTAACGCGCTGGAAGGCCAAAAAAGTGCAGCTGCATTCCACAAAAATCAGGAGAAACAGCAAGCACAGGAATTAGCAGAAAAGCTAAATGAAATAACGGTTACATTCTCTGCCAAAGCCGGAGAAAACGGGAAGCTTTTCGGTTCCATAACCGCAAAGGATGTTGCCGAACAGATAAAAATGCAGCATCATTTGATCGTTGATAAGAAAAAGCTGGTACTGCCTGAAGGTATCAAAACACTCGGCGTAATACAAGTACCGGTAAAAGTTTATCCTGAAATCTCTGCTACTGTAAAGGTAAGCGTTACGGCACAATAACAGAAATCCCCTTGAAAGGATACGGATGTTCATGGAAAACATAATTCCAAAAGTAATGCCGCATAATAAAGAAGCGGAACAATCTGTACTCGGTTCCATGCTCATCGATAAAGAATGTCTTGTTTTAAGTTTTGAGCGCGTTAAAGCAGACGACTTTTACCTGGAAACAAATCGTATGATTTTTGACGCAATGCAAGAACTCTTTAACCGCGATGAACCGATTGACATCGTTACCCTATCTGCCGAACTCACCGCACGCAATCAGTTGGAGGCTGTCGGCGGCATTGAATATTTGAGTTATCTGGCAACTACATTGCCCACAACAGCAAATCTGCGGCAATACATTGATATTATGCTGGACAAATCAATTCTACGCCGCTTGATTCATGTTTCCGGAGAGATATTAGACCAAAGTTATTCTCCCGCCGGAAACGCGCAAACCGTTGCAGATGAGGCTGGTCGTCTGATATTTAATGTACTGGAAAACCGCGAAAACCGCGGCATGGTACATATCAGAGACGTACTTCTGCAAACGCACGATAACCTTGCAGAATTATATCAAAATAAAGGGCAGTTAACCGGTGTTCCCACCGGTCTCACCGATTTGGATAAAGAACTCCATGGACTGCAAAAATCAGATCTCATTCTGATAGCGGCACGACCTGCTATGGGAAAAACGAGCTTCGCACTCAACCTTGCATCAAACGTAGCTATCCGCGCTCAGCAGCCGGTTGCTGTATTTAGTTTGGAAATGTCTGCTCCACAGCTTGTTTCACGTTTTATCAGTGCGGAAATGCTGATAGACAGCGAGCATTTGCGAACCGGTGAATTAGATGACGAAGATTGGGAAAAAATAGCCGCCTCTTTAAATACTCTGGGAGACGCACCAATTTATATCAACGACTCCACAAACGTAACAGTTAGCGATATCCGTGCAAAGTGCCGTCGCCTGAAGCTTGAAAAGGGACTCGGGCTTGTTGTGATTGACTATCTGCAGTTAATGCAAGGTACACGTTCCGAAAGCCGTCAGCAAGAGGTTTCCGATATTTCCCGCTCTCTGAAAATACTGGCAAAGGAACTTGATGTTCCAATTATTACGCTTTCACAGCTATCACGTTCTCCCGACCAAAGAACAGAGCACAGACCTATGCTCAGCGACTTGCGTGAATCTGGCGCTATTGAACAAGATGCCGATATTGTTCTGTTTTTGTATCGCGATGAAGTTTATAATCCGGATACGGAACAAAAAAATATTGCAGAATGCATTATTGCAAAGCACAGAAATGGATCTACCGGCACCATTAAAATGTACTGGGCAGGAAAATATACTCGTTTTATGAATTTAGACAAACAGCACGAGGCATATTAATATGTTGAGAGAAATGATAACAAATACCATTGCTGAGCATCAATTGTTTTCCAAAGGCGCACACATTGTCATTGCGCTGTCCGGCGGCGCAGATTCTGTTTGCCTGCTGCATATATTGCTCTCTCTTCAAAATGAATATGCATTGAAACTCAGCGCTGTGCATATTAACCATCATTTACGCGGAGCAGAATCCGATAGAGATGAGAACTTTGTAAAGGAACTTTGCGAGCAGAACGCAATCCCCTGTTTCTGCGAACATTTCCATGTAAAGGAATATGCCATTACAAACAAAATTGGCATTGAAGAGGCCGGTAGGAAACTCCGCTATATGTGCCTGGAAGAATACCGTCAAAAACTGAAGGCAAATGTAATCGCAACAGCACATCACGGCGATGATAATATTGAAACTTTTTTTATGCACCTGCTGCGAGGAGCAGGCCTCCATGGATTAACCGGTATTCCCTACCGTAACGGGCATATTGTTCGCCCCTTGCTTGCTGTAAGCAAAGAACAGATTATAAACTATTTAAAAGCAAATAACCTTGCATTTGTTACAGACAGCACAAACAGCACACCGGATGTATTGCGAAACAAAATACGCTTAGAACTGCTTCCTTTGTTAGAACAATATAATCCCGGTTTGCGCCGTACCTTGACGCGAAACATAAAGCTGTATCAAAGTGCCGATTGCTATTTACACGAAACTGCAATGCAATGCTTCTCTGCTCTGGCGGAAAAAAGAGACAATTATATTGCGTTTCCGCTGTCAAAACTACAATCTGAAGCAGCTATTATACGTTACGAACTATATTCTCTTGCTGCACGTGCCCTATTGCCGGCATCTACCGTAAGTAGCGAACGTATCTTTGATATTGACCGCTGTATTTCGGCTGAAAACGGATCGGTTGCAATAACTCACAACTTAACGGCACAAATTTTCTATGATAAACTTTATTTTGTTAAAGAAGGTAACCATGTAAAGGATTTAGAGTATACGTTGCCGTTAAATCAGGCTGTAACTCTACCGGAGACCGGCATCACATTTTATGCTGCAAAAAAGCAAAAAACAACATATAAGCCGAAACAAAATGCGATTTATCTCAGCTATAAAAAAATTAAAAACCATTCAATATGCATTCGTTACCGCAAAAACGGAGATTACTTTTACCCTTGCGGTTTCCAACACAGAAAACGTTTGCAAGATTTTTTTGTTGACAAAAAAATACCTCGCTTTATGCGGGATAGTATTCCTCTGATCACAGTCGAAGATGAAATTGCGTGGATCTGCGGTTACCGTGCGGACAAACGCTTTCTGCCTGAACCGGAGGAAAATAACATTCTAGAAATTAAATTTACGGAGGAAAAAAATGAACGCTGACATCGACCACATTTTACTGACAGAAGAACAAATCCACGACAAAGTGGATGAACTGGCACGGGAACTAAACGAAAAATATCGCGGAAAAGAAGTTTTATGCATTTGTATTCTAAAAGGAAGCACCATATTTTTCAGTGACCTGACCAGAAAGCTGGACTTTCCCGTTCAATTTGATTTTATGATTGCATCCAGCTATGAAAGCGGCACCGTTTCCCAGGGAGTTTTAAATATTAAGAAGGATTTGGAACAGCCGATAGAGGGAAAGCATATCATTATTGTTGAGGATATTCTTGACACCGGTAATACCCTCTACCACCTAAAAAAAGAATTGCTCGCCAGAAAACCTGCAAGCTTTGCTATATGCTGTTTGCTGGATAAGCCCTCTCGCAGAGAAATTGATATCTCCGCGGATTACATAGGCTTTAACATTCCCAATGAGTTTGTAGTTGGCTATGGGCTTGATTTTGATGAAAATTACCGCCAGCTTCCCTATATTGGCGTTTTAAAAAGCGAATGCTATGAAAAATAAGTGAACAGAACGTTAAATTTATAAACTTGGTATTGTATTTTCTCTGAAATTGTGTTAGACTAAAAAACGTTATTAATTTTATACTAATCTAGTTATTTCAGGGAATGTATAGCATATAAGGGGTGAATTTTTTGAAGAGAAAATATTTAGGCGGCATCAGTTTTTATGTTTTACTTTTTGCAGCCGTCTTGATCATGTTCACATTGTTCAATTATCAGCCTGGGATTGAACAGATTACTTATTCCGAACTTTTAACGCAGATTAAAAGCGGAAAAGTAACGGAGATGATTCTTGAGGATCGTCTTGCCACCATCACCATAGGCCAGTCCGATCCAAAAAGGCCCGAACAAAATATGCGCGTGGCCAATATTCCGTCCATCGGCATCCTATACGCCAACGCCGGAGATTCCATCCAGCAGCAACTGGATGCCGGAACTTTAAAGCTGGAAACACCGGCGCCGCAAACACTTCCGTGGTGGCTTCAGCTCTTGCCTACACTGCTTACCGTTGGAATATTTGTTGTGTTTTGGTTTATCTTTATGCGACAGGCACAGGGCGGCGGCGGAAAAATGATGTCTTTCGGCAAAAGTAATGCCCGAATGGCGCAAAACGGCGACACACACATTACATTTAAAGATGTTGCCGGTGCTGACGAAGAAAAAGAAGAACTTGCCGAAATCGTTGAATTTTTACGTGATTCTTCTCGTTTTGTGGAGTTAGGAGCACGAATTCCCAAGGGAGTATTGCTCGTAGGCCCTCCGGGAACCGGTAAAACTTTACTTGCTAAGGCTGTCGCCGGTGAAGCAAAAGTCCCGTTCTTTTCCATCTCGGGTTCTGATTTTGTAGAAATGTTTGTTGGCGTCGGCGCTTCGCGCGTTCGTGATTTGTTTGAACAAGCAAAGAAAAATGCGCCTAGTATAATCTTCATCGATGAAATAGATGCCGTGGGTCGTCATCGTGGCGCAGGGCTTGGCGGCGGACATGATGAACGTGAACAAACACTTAACCAGCTGTTGGTTGAAATGGACGGTTTTGGCGCAAACGAAGGCATTATTATCATTGCAGCAACAAACCGACCCGATATTTTAGACCCCGCTCTGCTTCGTCCGGGACGTTTTGACCGTCAGGTTGTCGTAAATTACCCCGATGCAAAGGGACGGGAAGATATCCTTAAAGTTCACTCACGCGCAAAACCTCTGGCTGACGATGTTGACCTCACCGTACTGGCCAAATCAACGGCAGGTTTTAGCGGCGCTGATTTAGAAAATTTAATGAATGAAGCTGCCCTGCTTGCCGCAAAGCTTGGCAAAAAGAAAATAGAGATGGCAGATCTTGAAGGTTCTATAACTAAAGTAATTGCCGGCCCGGAAAAACGTTCCAAGGCTATATCGGATAAAGATAAAAAAATTACCGCATATCACGAGGCAGGTCACGCTGTGGTACAAAGAGTTGTTCCAGACAGCGACCCTGTACACGAGATTTCTATCATCCCGCGCGGACGCGCTGCCGGCTACACGCTTTCTCTCCCGCAAGAAGATAAAACACATTTGTCCCGCAAAGAAATGTTGGGAAATATATTAACGCTTCTTGGCGGACGCGCTGCTGAAAAGCTGATTTTGGATGATATCTGCACCGGTGCCTCTAATGATATCCAACGTGCTACCAAAACCGCACGCGAGATGGTCACCAAATACGGAATGAGCGATTTGCTCGGTCCTATGACCTTTGGCTCTGACAACGATGAAGTTTTTATCGGTATGAGTTATGGTCATACTAGGGACTATAGTGAAAAAGTTGCCGCCGAAATTGATTCTGAAGTTCGTAAAATTATTGACGATGCTTATCAGAACTGTCTGAAAATTTTAAGCGATAATATTATTAAACTTCACAATGTTGCAAATGCGCTGATTGAGCGTGAAAAGCTGGACGGCGACGAATTTGAAGAGATATTCGCAAAAGAAGAATTGATAGATTTTAAAAATAAAAAGCCGGAAACTGTTGATGACACGGTCACAGAAAAACCAGAAGAACAGAAAAACAGCGAAACGGCAGCAACAGAAAACTAAAAATCATAAGGGTAGTAACAATATATTATGTTACTACCCTTTTTCTGTCCATTTCACTTTTACTAAATTGTGATTTACGCCTGTCTCTTTTTGCCAAAAAGTTTGAAATTTTATAGGGTATGAAACATATAATATAACAGTTGGCGAAAGTGAGGTGACGAAATGTCAGATTTAGAATTGCTTGCCCGACTGATAAAATGTGAAGCAGGCGGCGAAGGAGATAACGGAATGAGAGCGGTTGCTTCTGTCGTAATGAATCGGGTATATGCTCCGGGTGGTGAATATGCACGTGTCGGTCAAGGAAATATTCGTAATATTATTTATCAGCCCGGACAGTTTACCTGTGTTTCTGAAACTGTAAACGGAGCGTACAATCCTCAAAACATTTATAACATGTCTCTGGAAGCCATAAACTGGGAAATCGCCGAATGGGCGATTTTAGGCGGCAGACTATACAATCTCGGTCAGGCCTTGTGGTTTTACAATCCCTATTCTGCCTCATGCCGTCCAAACTTTCCGAGTGAAGTCGGATACCTAGTTGTAAAAATCGGAAAACACTGTTTTTACAACCCCACTGATGTATATTTTCAAACATAATTTATCAGGAAAGGAATTGATACATAATGGCAAATGAAATGAATGAAAGCATGGGCAAACAGGAAGATTTTATTCCGGACGATACTGCCGAAGAATTAGAAAACCC
The DNA here is from genome assembly GCA_934438075.1 of uncultured Clostridia bacterium. Classification (GTDB taxonomy): domain Bacteria; phylum Bacillota; class Clostridia; order UBA1381; family UBA9506; genus RGIG1666. Next base: position 101,177 of record CAKSBF010000007.1, read on the forward strand.
TCAAAACAATCAAGAAGTTGCAAATGGTTCCATGGCCGCTACCCTTCGCAAAAATGTTGGTTTTTACGTAGTCGTTGAATTTCTTGTTGGAACCAACCGCCTGGAAGTGAAAGAAGGAATTCTTTACTCTGTGGGCATTAATTTTCTCACACTGTATGATCCGCAGCATGATCGCTATATCGTTTGTGACCTTTATGCCGTAAAATTCGTAACATTTTATAACTCCACTACCGTACCGCCGGACAGACTGGATACACAAAATAACATTCCGCAAAATAATCGTCAGCAAAATACTACCGTAACTAGCGAGACAGCTAGTGCCGCGACTCCTGTTTTTGCTGACAGCCATAATGCAGAGAGCATAACCGCAGACAGCACCAATTACCCTCCTTCAGCAATGCCCTTTCCCCCTATGCGCGGAAATTTCCGCCGAAGCAGATGGTAAGATACTAAAAAAATATTTTATATAAAAATATAGAAAAAAATCGAAGCACAAGTCCTGCCGGGAAATTGTACTTCGATTTTTTCTTGTGCCAAAATACCTGGTTATGAATTACAAAAATATATAGATAAGCAAAGAATTGACACAAATTTATTTTGCAAAAATATGCAACTTCGACAAAAAAGCGAATAACTGACATTTTTTTCTTGCAATTTCGACAGATTTCTTATATAATTATATGGTAGGCTAAAGGATAAAGAAAAGGAGAGGTTTTATGGAAACAATTGAGAAGTTATTTAAGCTCAAAGAGCGCGGAACAAGCGTTCGCACTGAAGTCATTGCCGGCATTACCACCTTCCTCGCAATGGCTTACATTCTTGCAGTTAACCCGAACTACATGGAAATCGCAGGCATTCCGAAGGCAGCTGCTTTCTCTGCTACTGCAATTTCTGCCGGAATTGCAACTCTTTGCATGGCGTTTTTTGCTAATTATCCGGTTGCTCTGGCTTCCGGTATGGGATTAAACGCATTTTTTGCTTTCACCGTTTGCGGTGCTATGGGTTGCTCCTACAAAGTAGCTTTAACGGCGGTATTCATCGAAGGTCTCATTTTTATGCTGCTTTCCTTGTTTAAGTTCCGTGAAGCTTTGGTAAACAAGATTCCGAACAACTTAAAGTTTGCAATTACTGCAGGTATCGGTTTGTTTATTACTATTATTGCATTATTAAATTCACATATTGTTGTAGCAAGCGAAGCAACAACAGTTGCTCTTGGTAACCTTGCTTCTGCACCGGTTGTTTTGTCACTGGTTGGCTTGCTTATTATCGGCATTCTTCAGCACTTCCGTGTACCGGGCGGCATTCTGCTTGGTATCATCATCACTTGGATTTTAGGTATGCTGGCAGAGCTGTGTGGTTGGTATGTCGTAGATCTCGAAGCCGGAGTATATTCCGTATTCCCGTCTTTCAGCGGCAGCTCTTTCTCTCTTCCGTTGTTCTGGGAATTTGACTTTGGCTATATTGCAAAAAATCTTTCTTCATTTATCATTATTGCTTTTACTTTCCTCTATACCGATATATTTGATACCGTTGGTACATTGATTGGTGTTGCAGAAAAAGGTAATTTGTTGGATGAAAAAGGACAGCTGCCGAAGGCAGGCGGTGCTTTGATGGCAGACGCTGTTGGTACAGTTGTCGGTGCAGTGTTGGGTACTTCCACCGTTACCAGTTATGTAGAGTCCAGCGCAGGTGTTGCTGCAGGCGGAAAGACAGGTCTTACCTCCGTGGTAACTGCTATTCTGTTCTTCTTGTCCTTGATTTTGGCACCTGTCTTTACTGCAATCCCGTCTTTTGCAACTACTCCGGCCATGATGTATGTTGGTCTGCTGATGCTCTCCTCTGTTAAGAAGGTTGATTTTGAAGGAGACGTTGCAGATGTTATCGGCGCATTCTTAGCCATTATCATGATGCCGCTGACCTACTCCATTGCAAATGGTATCATGTTTGGTATGCTTGCATGGGTTATCTTAAAGCTCGTTATCGGCAAGGCAAAAGATATCAGCGGTGTAATGTGGGTTTCCGTTGCCCTGTTTGCTGCATATATTGCATTAAAAGTTGCAGGACTTGCGTAAGCAAAACTTGAAAACAAGGAGATAATGTCTCAATGGAAAATGCATATACAATAGATATCGCAGGTTTAAAACGCGATTTGCCTCTTTGCAAGGTATCTGATGATTTTTACATTGCCGCATTTATTATGTTTGGAGATGTAGAAATAACAACAGTTGCCGCAAGAGAGCTGCTAAAAAAAGCACCGGAGTTTGATGTGATGATTACTGCAGAGTCAAAGGGGATACCTCTGCTCTACGAAATGGCACGTCAGGCAGGTCACAATGAATATATTGTCGCCCGCAAAGCTCCCAAGCTTTATATGAGAAATGTAATCGTCACCGATGTAAATTCCATCAGCACCGCGCACAAACAGATTTTGTGCATTGGTCAGGAGGAAGCTGATATGATGAAGGGCAAGCGCGTGCTTGTTGTTGATGACGTTATCAGTACCGGTGAATCGCTTGCCGCATTGGAAACTCTGATTAATCAGGTTGGCGGCAACATCGTCGGCAGAATGGCAGTTTTAGCCGAAGGAGACGCTATAGGCAGAAAAGATATCACCTATCTCTCTCCCCTGCCTGTATTTCATGCTGACGGTACGATTATTGAATAAAATAATCAAAATATAACAAAATTGCTCCTACCATATGGTAGGAGCAGTTTTTATTTAAAAAGCAAATAGAACTGTTTCAAGTTTAAAAGCTCTATTTTTTAGAATCCTCCGCAATACTTCCGTTTCGATACGCTTCTAAAAGTTCGGAAAGCTCTGCAATTTGCTCTTTTAACTCTAAACCGATATCCGTATCCGCAACCTTGATGCGAGTCATGGTTTTCTCAACAACCACTGTGGTTGAATGAATATCTTGTTCCTCCGCTATTGCCTGTACCCGCGAGGAAAATGGCTGATGCGAAGTAATCAGCATACCATAAGAATTAAAGATAAGCGTGTAGCCGGCGATACCTGTTTTAGACTGATATGCCTTAGACAGTCCGCCGTCTATAATAAACAGCTTGCCGCCTGCCTTAATCGGCTTTTCTCCATTTTTACATTCCACCGGGACATGCCCGTTAATAATGTGTGAAACCTCCGGGTTTAAACCAAATTCCTCCAATATACAATCCGCAAGTTTCTCATCATTCAACATCTGATAATAATAATTTTTCACTTCTGTCTTAAGCTTTTTATCACCAAGAAAATATCCTTCAAAGCTTGCCATCTTATCTTTGCCAAATAAAGGCGAAAGCTTACCGCACCAAAGATAATACATAAAATCAAGACTTTTTTGCTTGTCCGGATGGGTTTCCGGCAAAAAATATCCTTGACGCATCATATTATCCGCATAATCAAGCAGTGCTTTGCCTGCTCGTTTGGCTCCATTTACATTTAAAGATAAAAACTCTCCGTTTTCCTTAACAGGTATACAGCCATGGTAAAGCAAATTGCCATTAAATACCGTGTACATCGCACCCTTGGAGTATAAAAATTTAATATGCTTTTGTAAACGCTCGCTATGGCAAAAATTTGCCTTTAAGCGGTCTATCAAATCACGTTCCTCCTTGGATAACTGATATGGCTTTTCAGGGTCAATGGTCGGAAAATGGCTGTCAAGAAGCGGATATTGTTTTCCATCGATTGTTATTTCTGATGCCGCATAATCAATTTTATCCAATAAAAGCCTCTGTTCCATACCAAAATCAGGGTTGCGCAAAATCATTTGCCCTTCCAGTTTAAATGCAATTATCGCAACTGCCTTATGTATTTTTGCAACCAAAGCAAGATCTTTGTCCTCAGAATCCTCATAATTTGAAGCAGGAAGAAATCGACTGCACTCATCCTGCGCATACTGTTCCAACGCAAAAGTTGCAAGCGGACGCAGATTAATACCGTAACCTTCCTCTATTGTTCGCAGATTATTATATTTTGCGGCATTTCTCAGGACAGTTGCAATACACACCTCACTGCCCGCAGCAGCCCCCATCCACACAGCGTCATGGTTGCCCCACTGGATATCTACACAATGATAATGCATTAGAGTATCCATAATAATATCTGCTCCGGGGCCTCTATCAAAGATGTCACCAATAATATGCAGACGATCTACAACAAGACGCTGAATCAAATAGCACAGTTGAATAATAAAAGCATCCGCACGCTCCGTTTTAATAATTGTATCAATAATCCCGGCATAATACTGTTGCTTGTTATTAAAATCATTATGCTCGTGTAGAAGCTCCTCCATAATATACTCAAAATCTTTCGGCAGAGCCTTGCGAACCTTAGAACGGGTATATTTGGACGCAATAATACGGCAAATATCCACCAATCGGTATAATGTTATCTTGTACCAATCATCCAAATTTTCTGTCTCCTGCTTTACAATCCGCAGCTTCTCCTCCGGATAATAAATTAAAGTTGCAAGACTTTTCCTTTGCGCATGCGTGAGTGAAGTCCCAAGCTGTTCATCAATTTTCTTTTTAATGACACCGGATGCATTGCGCATAATATGTTCAAAAGCCTCATGCTCTCCATGCAAATCGCTCAGATAATGCTCCGTTCCTTTAGGTAAATTTAAAATAGCGTTTAGGTTAATAATCTCTGAGCTTGCTGCCTGAATGTTAGGATACTGTTTAGACAAAAGTCTTAAAAATTTCTTGTCCTCTTGCGTTTTCATCTCTCTCATCGCCCCTTCAATAAATATTAGCTGCTGTATTTCAAGGAACCCGCGTTACTTGTCAAAGCAATGCAAGATTATTTTACCATATCCTATGTGAATTAGCAAGAGCGAAAAAATTTTATATTTTCTATTGACAAAATAAAAACATTTGGATATAATACCAATTGAACAAATGCTCATATGTTTGAGAGGTGAAAATTATGATAGATAAAAATAATATTGAGTGTTGTGATTTTATTCATGCACACGAGGATATTATCAAAAAAGTAAACGCTTTGATGCCGGAAGATGAGTGTCTTTATGATTTAGCCGAACTTTTTAAACTTTTTGGCGACTGCACAAGGATTAAAATATTGTATGTTTTATTTGAAGCAGAAATGTGCGTATGCGATTTGGCGCAGTTGCTCGGCATGACACAGTCGGCAATTTCTCATCAGCTCCGTGCCCTAAAGCAAAGCAAGCTGGTAAAAAGCAGACGTGACGGCAAAACCATTTTCTACTCTCTTGCCGATTCGCACGTGAGAACTATCATTAATCAAGGTATGGAACATATTTCAGAATAAAAGGAGTGTATCAAAATGAAAAAAACGTATCAACTGCAAGATTTGGATTGTGCAAACTGTGCTGCAAAAATGCAGGACGCTGTTGCAAAAATTGACGGTGTAAACATGGTAAGTATTAGCTTTTTAACTCAAAAAATGATTTTGGACGCCGATGATGCAAACTACGAGAAAATACTCAAAGAAACCGTTAAGGTATGCCGTAAAATAGAGCCTGACTGCACTATTATAATCTGAACGGAGGGAATGATAATATGAGCCGTAAACAGAAAAAAATACTTTTGCGAATTATTATCAGTACTATATTACTTATCATTGCTTGTTTTCTGCCGGTAACAGGCTATTGGCGCTTACTAATTTTCCTTATCCCTTATGCTGTAATCGGATGGGATGTCCTTTGGAAAGCGATTCGTAACATAGCGCACGGACAAATCTTTGATGAAAACTTTCTGATGGCTCTTGCAACTGTTGGCGCCTTCTGCATTGGCGAATATCCGGAGGGCTGCATTGTTGTATTATTTTATCAGATTGGTGAATTATTTCAAAGTTATGCCGTTGGGCGCTCAAGACGTTCTATCTCAGAACTTATGGATATTCGGCCCGATTATGCAAATGTTGAACGCAACGGCGAGGTTCTTACCGTTGTACCGGATGAAGTGTCCATCGGAGAAATCATTTATGTAAAACCGGGTGAGAAAATACCGCTGGATGGCACCATAACAGAAGGAAAATCTACTTTAAATACGGCAGCGTTGACCGGAGAATCGTTGCCGCGCGATGTTAAAGAGGGGGATTCTGTCATCAGCGGCTGCATTAATCAAAGCGGCTTGTTAAAAATATGCGTTGCAAAAGAATTTGGCGAATCAACAGTTTCAAAAATTTTAGAGCTTGTAGAAAATTCAAGCACAAAAAAATCACGTACAGAAAACTTTATCACCCGTTTTGCGCGATATTATACACCCGCTGTTGTTATTGCCGCACTGCTTCTTGCAATCATTCCGCCGCTCTTTTTACAGCTTGCATGGAGCGACTGGGTTTACCGCGCATTAATCTTTCTGGTTATATCCTGTCCCTGTGCTCTGGTCATTTCTGTTCCGCTCAGCTTTTTTGGCGGGATAGGCGGTGCTTCCAGACTCGGCGTATTAATCAAAGGCGGAAATTATTTGGAAGCACTTGCACATGCAGATACTTTTGTATTCGACAAAACCGGCACATTAACAGAAGGCGTATTTGAAGTGACTGAAATTCACTCCGAAAATGGCTGTTCCGAAAGTGATTTACTTGAGCTTGCGGCACTCTCCGAAAGCTATAGTGACCATCCGATTGCTATTTCTTTAAAAAAAGCATACGCGAAGGATATTGACACCTCCCGCGTTTCCGAAATCAAAGAAATAGCCGGTCATGGCATCTCCGCCACAATTGACGGAAAGAGCGTTTCTGTAGGAAACGAAAAACTGATGAACTCATTAAACCTTCGCCCGCATACCGAAAACCAAACCGGAACTATCGTATATGTGGCGCAAAATGGCCTCTACTGCGGTTATATTATTATATCCGACCGTGTGCGTGCTGATGCAAAATCAGCGTTGGCACAGCTAAAATCTGCCGGTATTTCAAAAACTGTTATGCTGACAGGCGATGCACGTGCGGCCGCACATACTGTTGCAAATAATCTTCTCGTGAGTGAGTACCATGCCGAGCTGCTTCCCGGAGATAAAGTTGAGCAAGTGGAACGTCTGCTTGCCGCAGAAGATAAAAAAGGCAGTTTAGTGTTTGTCGGTGACGGTATTAACGATGCTCCGGTTCTTTCACGTGCAGATGTCGGAATCGCCATGGGCGGACTGGGCAGCGATGCTGCAGTAGAAGCTGCTGATATCGTTTTAATGGATGATAAACTTTCCAAACTTCCTCTTGCCGTTACAATAGCGCGCAAAACAATTGCTATTGCAAAACAAAATATTGCTTTTGCTCTCGCCGTCAAAGCACTGGTTCTCATCTTAGGAGCTTGCGGAGCCGCCAACATGTGGGAAGCCGTCTTTGCAGATGTCGGTGTTTCTGTCATAGCAATATTAAACGCCATGCGTACTCTAAGATTGAAATAATAAAAATGGGGTTGTATCAGTTAGCCAAAACATAATTTATTTTGGTCAACTGTACAGCCCCTTTTATTACCGTTTTAATTCTTGCATAACTTTTCCCAGCACTTCGCCAATTTTATCACGAATGATAAGGTTGGCATTTCTATCATAATCTGTTGAGGTGCGGTTAATCATCACAACATAGTTCCCACGAAAACGATTTACAAAAGTATTTGCAGGGCTTACTGCCAAAGAAGTTCCACCCACAATAAGCATATCTGCCTCTCTGATGCAGCGAAGCGCATTTTCGATTACCGCCTCGTCAAGCATCTCGCCATACAGCACTACTCTTGGTTTTATGATGCCCCCGCATTCCAGACAACGCGGAACTTCTCCTGCGGCAATGCTTTTTTCTGCGTCATTCGCATCTTTTCCGCACACACTGCAATAATAACGGTGTACCGTTCCGTGCAGCTCCAACACATCTTTACTGCCGGCCGCCTGGTGCAAGCCGTCAATATTCTGTGTAATCACTGCCTTCACTTTTCCCATTTGTTCTAATTCTGCTAATGCCTTGTGTGCTTTATTAGGCAACGCATTTGATAAAAAATAATTTCGGTAAAAATCATAAAATATTTCTGGTTTCTTCTCAAAAAAATCCCTGCTTAAAATAATTTCCGGAGAAACACCATATTGCTTCACCGTATTGTATAAGCCATCTTCACTTCGGTAATCCTTCACACCGCTCTCGGTAGATACCCCTGCTCCTCCGTAAAAGACAACATTGCTGCTGCGTCTAATCATATCTGCTAATAGTTTAATTCTTTCATCCAAACCGTCCACCCTCTTATTCTTGTTTCAAGAAATACATATATCATATTTATTATATCACCTTCATGCTCTTCTGTCAAAAATACATATTGCTTCTTATGAATAATTTTCTTTTTCCTGCAAAAAATAGCAATAACAAATTTATCCAACTACGGAGGTTAGTCATGAAAAAAAGATTGCTTTATCTCATTCTTTGCTGTTCCTTACTTCTCTCAACCGCATCAGTATGTTTTAACAAACCTTCTGCACCGGTTTTTGCAGCTTCAAATGGCCGCAATGATATCCAACTGTTAGCGCGCTGCGTAAATGGTGAAGCTCGCGGCGAACCATACACAGGGCAGATCGCCGTTGCTGCCGTTATTTTAAACCGCGTGAAACATCCATCCTTTCCTAATACTATCTCAGGTGTAATTTATCAAAAAGGTGCATTTACAGCCACAACCGATGGACAGATCAATGTTCCTATCAGCACCTCATCATCAGTATATAAAGCATGTCAGGATGCTATGAACGGCTGGGATCCCACCGGAGGCGCCATTTATTACTACAATCCCGCCAAAACTACAAATAGCTGGATTTACTCGCGTGAAGTAATAAAAATTATTGGCAATCACCGATTTGCCCGTTGAATTTAAAAAACTGATAAAAAATTGTAAAGGAAGGATTTTTTATGAATCAGCAAAGCAGCAAATATTCATTTCAATACCGAGCGCTGACAACAGTTGTCATTATAACGCTTCTTATCTTATCCATTGTCGGTGTCTTTCATTTTTACCGTGCAAAAGCACTTGCGCAAGAGGTTGAAAATCAATACGTCCGCTCATTTCATGATATGACAGACTATGTCCGCGATGTGGATGTGTTATTGAAAAAATCATTGCTTGCAACTGACGCAGCACAGTTATCGTCTATTTCAGCCGATGTTTTTATGCAGGCCGCATCTGCAAAGGCATGTCTTGCACAGCTTCCGACAGACAACGCCCATCTTGATCAAACAGCGAAATTCCTTTCCCAAGTGGGAGACTATACTTCATATTTATCATCAAAAGTTATCAACGATTCTGTCATTACCGATGAAGAATTTGAAAATCTTAAACAACTTTCCTCGCATGCCTCTTCTGTGAACAGCATGCTTACCGAATTGCAGGATAAGCTGTATACACAAAACCTTTCTTTAAAAAGTGTCATCGGACTGACCGCACATGCCAGTGAGGAAAATAGCGATGAAGAAACGCCCGGTCTGTATCAAATAGAAAAAGAATTTCAAGACTACCCTTCCCTTATTTATGACGGACCTTTTTCCGAGCATATTGAAAAAATGGAACCTGCTGCCTTAAAGGACAAAAGGGAATTTACACAGGAACAGGCGTTATCTATTGCGATAAAATTTGTCGGAGCAGACCGCGCCGGTGGCCTTTCCTTTATTGAAGAAGGCGGCGGAACCATTCCCTCCTATCTTTTTTCCGTTACACGCGATAATGGAAGTCAACTCACCATTGACATAACCAAGCAGGGCGGTATGGTACTTTGGATGCTTGACACAGAAGATGTCACGGCCGAAAACATTGCTGTGACAGATGCCGTGAAGCAAGGAATCCAATTTCTAAATTCACATGGATTTTCCGGTATGAAAGAAAGCTATTATGAGAAAAACGGAAATACCGTTACCATAAATTATGCCTATGTGGGCCATAACGTCACCATGTATTCTGATTTGATAAAAATAAAAATTGCGTTGGACGACGGGCGCATAATCGGTTTTGAAAGCCGGGGCTATCTCATGAGCCATACAGAACGGGAAATACCTCCTATTGTTTTAAGCGAATCAAGTGCACGCAGCAAAATTAATAAACATTTAAACATCGACAAAGTTTCTCTTGCCATGATTCCGCTGGAAAGTAAACGAGAAGTACTCTGCTATGAATGTCACGGAAGTTTTAACGATCAAAATTATCTGATTTATATTAATGCGCAAACCGGAAAAGAAGAAAAAATATTGTTACTGATAGAATCACCTGACGGCGTTTTAACCATGTGATAATAGTGCTTTCTAATTAAAAATACCATAATTTTCCGGCAATAAAAAAATATTAAAAAGACATACTAGTATTGTAACAGAAAACTTCTGTTACAATTAAGGAAGGACTAGAAAATGGCTGATATTTTTTTGCGGCGGATTGCTTGCCGCAGCAAAAAACAGTCTTTGGTTTTGGAACCGAAATGCTATATGCAAAACGGAAAAATCACATATCCTCTTTCCTGCCGCAAGTCTCTTTTCTCATTAGAAACGGACATGTCAGTGTAATGCTTTAAAGAGACAAAAAGCAGAGCTCATCATTATGGGCTCTGCTTTTCCTATTATATTGCATTTTATACAACTATTTCAAAAATACTTCAATAACCGGATCAATTACGTCCGGCTTAACCGGCGGAAGTTTAAATGCAATTAAATCGTCTCCGCTGCTTGTTATTTCACTGATATGTTGAATAGATTTTTCCACAAACAGCACCTCACTTGCATCATGCAGGAACTGTGCATATTCAATTTTTCCCGCTAAGCCGCGCATTTCCAAAAATGCAAACGGATATTCCGTCAAATGTATGTACAAACGTTTTCCGTCCTCACTCTGCGTCAGTCTTGTTCCGCGGGGCGTGCATTTAAATAATTCCGGTTCTGCCATCGTACATCCATAAATAGAACGAGAATTATACTTCATCCAATCTGCATACACAGCAAGAGCTTTATTTGCCCTTTCATCAAAATAGCCGCGTGCAGTAGGACCTACATTCATCAAAAGATTTCCGCCCAAGGAAACAGTGTTAACCAGCATGTCAATCAGCATTTTGGGTGATTTCCATGTCATCTCATCTCGAAAATATCCCCATGAACCGGAAAACGTCTGGCAAGCCTCCCAAACCAAAAGTTCGCCGGTTTCACTATGCCGCGGCCACTCAAGCACCTGATATTGCTCCGGCGTTTCAATGTCCTGCTCAATTTGCGTTCTGTTATCAACAATGATATCAGGCTGTAAGGAACGTACTGTTTTGAGAAGTTCTTCCGACTCCCACTCTGCTTTGGTTTTGCCGCCGCCAAACTGCATCCAAGGTTTCACTTCTTTTTTTACCCAATCTCTTTCCGGCGGATAAGAAAAGTCAAACCACAAAATATCAATTTTACCGTAATTTGTCAATAATTCTGTCACCTGGTCGCGCATATATTTGGCATACTTTTTCATATCGCGCCCTTTGTCCTGCTGCTCCGCATCCTCATCTTTTCTTCTCGGATGAACAGCATCAATCGGAAAATCAGGGTGATGCCAGTCAATTAATGAATAGTAAAAACCAACATGCAAACCCTCTGCACGAAATGCATCTGCATATTCCTTTACCAAATCACGGCCAAACGCAGTATTGGTAATTTTATAATCGGTATATTTTGAGTCAAACATGCAAAAGCCTTCGTGATGTTTTGTTGTCAGAACGGCATATTTCATACCGGCAGCCTTTGCCGCCTTTGCCCACGCACGCGCGTCAAATAGATCCGGATTAAAATGTTCAAAATATTTTTGATATTTTTCCTCCGGAATACACTCATAAGACTTAATCCACTCATGGCGCGCCGGCTGTGCATAAAGCCCAAAATGGATAAACATTCCGAAACGGTCATGAGTAAACCACGCGGTATCGCCCGGTGTTTTTTTAGTAACATAGCTTGACATTATTTTTCATCCCTTCTTTTTTATTTTAACTATTGACTTTTTTACATAATAGCATATAATAAAAGAGAATAACATGAATTATTTTGGAAAAAATATGGAGAAATGAATATGGAGCGAGTCAAATTTTCCGATTTTTTTAAAAACTTTGATAAAATACATATGGATATTTCGGAAATCGAAAGAATCCGTCTTGGCAGCGAATGGAAAGAAAATAATGTCTGTTCTATATTTACGCGCATCTATATGATCGAAGACGGCTATGCGGAAGTATATTGCGACGGAAAAACAATACCCCTTCTTCCGGGAAACATTTATATCATTCCTGCCGGCTTAACCTTTTCTTACAGCTGTCAGGAATATATGAAAAAGATTTATTTTCATATATCTGTTTTGCTGCCAAATCATCAGGATATCTTCACAAGTTGCAGTAAATGTGTTATATTAGAAAACAAACAGGCTCAAATAGAAATGATACGTCAAAATCTATCTGAAAACAAGCCGGGCAGTATTATGGCAGTAAAAGCCTTTTTATATCAATTGGTGCTGCAATGCATTCAAAAAGAAGAATCTATGAACCAGGAAATCACTAATTATTCTGAAATTATCTATAAAACGCAGGAATATATCGAAGCCAATCTATCCGCGAAACTCACGGTTACACAAATAGCAGAAGCACTGTTTTTGTCCCCTTCCAAGCTGCAAAAGCTATTTAAAAAAGAAATAGGCATTTCCGTTGGGCGTTATATTGATGAACGGTTGATGTACATCGCCGAGCGCGAGGTGCGCAGAGGGGAATATTCCATTAACGAATTGAGCACTATGCTCGGTTTTTGCGATCAATTCTATTTCTCCAGGCGCTTTTCTGAAACCTATGGCATGCCGCCGCTTCGCTATCGAAAATTTTTTGCATTATAAAAAGTAAAGACTGCCGCAGAACATGTCGGCAGTCTTTGTTTGTCATTTTGCCAAAATTGGTTGAATCTGCACTCCCTCCAGCGCCATCTCAAGGCTTTCACGCATCTTTGACATATTTGCCACCAATGAGTTGCACTTTTTTACAGGGTCATCCTGACCAAAAGGTACGAAATAAATATTTTTCATATTTAGCAACAAGCCAATATTTTTAGCGCTTGCCCCCAAACCATCATTTGTAGAAACCGCGATCACAACCGGGCATGCGTTTCTCATGGTTGCTTTTGCCGCCATTGTCACTCCGGTATCCGTGATTCCGTTCGCCAGTTTTGCTAGTGTATTGCCCGTGCACGGGGCAACCAATAAAGCATCTAAAAGCTTTTTAGGACCTATCGGTTCTGCCTCCTTTATTGTCTTTATCACCTTATTACCACAAATTGTTTCCAACTGCTTTATAAAATCTTCTGCTTTTCCGAAGCGCGTATCGGTGCTTTGTACATTTTGCGAAACAATCGGTATTATGTTAGCGCCGGTTTTTTGCAATTCTTTCAATTCTTCCATAACAATTGAAAAAGTGCAAAAGGAACCGGTCATTGCAAAACCGATATTTTTCCCCTCCAAAATCATCTATCTTCCTCCCGTTCTCTGATAATATTCATAATCGTATCACATATAATACTGCCGGCCGTAAGCGGTGCGCATTTTCCGGGCAGCGAAAGCGCCCAAATGACGTTAAGACCATTTTTCTGTGCCGCATCAAAATCCACACCGCCCGGTTTTGATGCAAGATCAATAATCAAACAATCTTGTTTTACACAAAGCAGCAAATTATCTGTTAAAATTTTGTGAGGAACCGTATTAAATATCACATCATAAGTATGTATACTTTCCTGTAATCGTTTCATCTCAACGGCATTGCAGCCCTCTGCGTCAATCCATGCAAGATCGCTGACCCGCCTTGCACAAACGCTGACTCTTGCGCCAAAACACCGTAACCTTTGCGCAAGCATTTTTGCAATTCTCCCATAGCCTGTCACCAGACAACTTGCTCCATGTAAAGTAAAAGGTGTTTCGCGCAAAGCGATTTCTATTGCACCTTCTGCTGTCGGTATTGCATTTTTCACAGCAAATTCTTCCCGGGCAAAATAATCAGCGCAAGAAACTCCTTTTGCTGACAGTTGACTTTTTATCTCATCACTGATCATACCGCCCAAAACTAAACTATTTTCCGATATTTGGGGCAGCAGCTCCGCAAAAGGAATCACCCCATTGTAAAGCGGTGTATGAATATTTTGCTCCCCGACAACCGAGCACGGAAGCGGAAAAATGATATAATTTGACTCTTGCAGCGCCTCTTTCGTTTCATTACAATAAAGAACCGGCGCATGAAACATCTCTTTATCATCAAACCCGCAAACCTTGACTCTGTTTCCTCTTTCAGCAAGCTGATTAGCGACAATAACCGAGCGAAAATCACCGCCGATTACCGCAAATATATCCTGACTCATCTTTATAACCATTTCCTTTCCTGCATCCATTGCACAAAATTTTTAAACTTTTTGCTGCGTACTAATATCATATGATGTTCTCCGCGATTGGGTTCTTTTTTTATGAAAGAATCGGATAAATTGTTATAAAATGTAAATTGTCGGACACACTAAGGCTATAAACTTACACAAAGGAGAGACACCATGAACCTGAGTACAAAATTATCGGATAACAGACAAAAAATCACAAAAATCCTGCCTGTCGAACAAAGTTTTGATATTATTGAGCGAAAACTAAATATCGGCGGAAAAAGTGCCCTTTTATATTTTGTAGATGGATTTGTAAAAGATGAAATTATGGAAAAAATCCTGGCATTTCTCCTCAAATTAACGCCGGATAATATGAAAAACGCTGCAAACGCGGACGCCTTTATACAAAACTATGTCACATATATCGAGACAATCACCGAAAGCGATTTGGACAATATTTGCACGCAGATATTGTCCGGTCCGTGCGTACTTTTAATTGATGGATATGATGAAGCCATAATTATAGATACGAGAACCTACCCCGCACGTGACACTGAAGAACCGGAAAAGGAACGCGTTATGCGCGGCTCGCGGGATGGATTTGTAGAAACAGTTGTCATGAACACCGCTCTGATCCGCCGCCGAATCCGTGATCCGAAATTCGTTGCCGAAATGATCACGGTAGGTGAACGTTCCAAAACAGATGTTGCCATATGCTACATTAAGGACATAGCAAATCCAAAGGAAGTTACAGAGATAAAAAAGAAAATTGCCTCCATCAAAGTAAAATCTCTTACTATGAATCAAGAAAGTCTTACGGAATGTCTGATTCGCCAAAGGTGGTACAATCCATTTCCAAAGGTACGATACACAGAACGGCCCGATGTCGCTGCGGCCTCTATTTTAGACGGAAGCATTATTGTTTTGGTCGATAATGACCCATCAGCTATGCTTTTGCCAACTTCTCTTTTGGACTTTATCCAAGAGCCGGATGATTACTATTATCCTCCTGTCGTGGGCGGATATATGCGCTTTGTGCGCAACCTTATATTTATATCAACGCTGATTGTAACGCCTCTTTGGATCCTGATACTACAAAATCTAAACCACTTGCCGCCATCGCTTCAATTTTTAGGATTGTCAGAAGCAAACTCCATACCGGTCATTATTCAGCTTTTAATTTTGGAAATCGCTGTTGATGTATTAAGGCTTGCTTCCGTAAACACGCCAAACATGTTGGGAAACTCGCTGAGTATTATTGGTGCACTGCTTTTAGGTGATTTTGCAATCAAGTCAGGTTGGTTTGTTCCCGATACGATATTGTATATGGCATATATCGCTATTGCAGGCTTTGCACAGCCCAGTATAGAACTAAACTACGCTGTAAAATTTATGCGAATCTTGCTTCTGCTGATTACCTATTTCACAGGAATATGGGGATTTTTTGCCGGAATTATTCTGGTCTGCATTATTATTGCTACCAACAAAACCGTAACAAATAAAGGATATCTCTACCCCTTGATTCCGTTTAATTGGAAAAGCTTAAAAGAACACATTTTGCGCGAACGTTTAAAATCGGAGCAAAAAAAATAAAGTGACGCTATTACGTCACTTTATTTTTTATAAAACATTAGTATTATCTTTTTGACAGAACCTCTGTCTCATAAGCCTTAGCTTCTGCAAGCCATGCTTCCTTTACAGGTACATTGTGCTTTGCGCAGTAATAATCCCAAACTGCACCGTAGGGGTATCCCTTCATCTCCTCCAGCATTGCCAAGCGGGTGGTATAGTCCCCATCAAGCTCCGCTTTTTTCAGCATCGCAGTCGGTTCCAGCATTGCAGCCAAAAGAGCCTTGATAGTATTACGCATACCAATGGTCCATGCTGCAATACGGTTAATGCTTCCATCAAAATAATCTAAGCCAATGAACGTCTTATCCAAAAAGTCGTTGCGTACCAACTCCTGGGCAATTGCCTGCAATTCATCATCAAAAATAACAACGTGATCGCTGTCCCAGCGTACCGGACGGGAAACATGCAGCAACATTTTATCAATAAACGGAAAGATTGCCGTAAACTTTGAAGAAATGACCTCTGTCGGGTGGAAGTGTCCGGAATCAAATGTTGCGGCAATACCATTCTGTGCTGCATATGCAACATAAAATTCATTGCTGCCAACAACATAACTTTCGCTTCCAATGCCAAATACCTTACTTTCTACAGCATCCACATTATATTTCGGATCTATTTTTTCCGCCAGAATCTCGTCCAGTGATTTTTTCAGGCGCAGACGCGGCGAGAACTTGTCAACAGTAATATCCTTACTTCCATCCGGAATCCAAATATTGGTTACGCAAGTTTTGCCCAGCTCTTTACCAAAATATTCGCCGATTTTTCTGCAACGTTTACCATGCTCTACCCAAAATTTACGAATATCTTCATCTGCACTGGAAAGAGTAAAGCCGCTGTCACTTTTCGGATGTGAGAAAAATGTACCGTTAAAATCAAGACCAATGCCAAGTTTCTTTGCCCACTCTACCCAATTCTTGAAATGCTTTGGCTCCAGCTGATCACGGTCAACTTTTTCACCGCCAAACTCTGCATAAATAGCATGTAAATTAACTTTATGTTTTCCGGGGATTAAGCTGAATGCTTTTTCAATATCAGCACGAAGCTCTTCAGCGTTGCGTGCCTTGCCCGGGTAATTTCCCGTAACCTGAATGCCTCCGGTCAATGCACCATCATTTTCAAATCCCTGTACATCATCACCCTGCCAGCAATGCATAGAAATCGGAATCTGCCCCAATTTCTCCATCACAGCATCAGTATCAATGCCAAGCTTTGCATACATTTCTTTTGCAATCTCATAATTTTTCTGAATCAAATTATCCATATTATCTTCCTCCCGTTAATTCCTGATATTCTTTTTCTTGCCCTCTTGATAACTTCATTATACTTTTTTATTTTCTTAAAATCAACGGGGTATTTTAAGATATTATTCTTGCATTTTTAATATTTTAATTTACATAACCAACTTACATAATACAACGTAGTTTGGATTTAATTCCCAGTATATTTTTTTATTTTTACGGAACTTTTTAAACCGTGCTGTCGTTTAACAATTTGTAAGCCGCACAGAAACAAATGCTGCTCCACAAAATGCAAAACAGCCAACGGAGTATGTACACTCTCTTCTGTGTAACTTACATGCGAACAGTGACATATCAGCAAAACGATAGATTGTTTGACCTGCTTTTCGTATCGTTTGTTTTATAATATTATGTAACCCTATAAGACTTTGTTTATGGGGAAAAACAGGGAGGTGTTGTGTGTTGAGACCAGATGATGTGTCAGAAAACATCACGCAGCAAAACAAAATTTTAGACTCCGCAGGCAACAAACAAGCTCAAAGACAAAACAATTCTAAAAGAAAATGTATGTTAAATTTCAAGGAGGAATCTTTCATGTCAAAAGCAAGAAAAATTACTTCGTTTCTCGTGGCAACTGCCATGACCGCAGGTATGACCTTAACTTCTTTTGCAGCGCTTCCGGGTGACGTTGTCGATTCTAAATACGAAGAGGCAATTGAAACTCTCGGTGCACTGGAAATTATGGTCGGCGACGCAGAAACCGGCAATTTTCGTCCAAATGATACCCTTAAACGTTCGGAATTTGCAAAAGTAGCAGTTGAAACCATGGGACTTGGCGATGTTGCAAAAGGCAACATGCAGAAAACCCAGTTCCCGGATGTTGTAGAAAACCACTGGGCAAACGGCTATATTAACGTAGCATCGCAGCAAGGTATTGTTATCGGTGATGACGAAGGTAACTTCCGTCCGGATGACACCATCAAGTATTCTGAAGCAATGGCTATGTTGGTCAGAATTACCGGTTACGAACCGTCTGCTGAAAGCAAAGGCGGATACCCCTCCGGTCATATGGTAGTTGGTACCCAGAACGGTATTGCTAAAAACGCGGCAGGATCTGCTAACGACGGCGTACAGCGTGGCGTTGTCGCACAGATGACCTTTAATTCACTGACCATTGATATGATGGAACAGGTCGGTTTCGGAAGCGATGTAAAATATGAAATCGGCGACAAGACCTTACTGAGCGACTATCTGAATACCAGGAAAGTAAGCGCACAAATTACTGCCGTTGGTACCAGCAGCATTACCGGCACCAGCTCTTTAAAGGACAATGAAATCCGTTTAGGCGAAGACGTATACGAAGTAGCAGACAAAGCTTTGCACAACGTTCGCAATTTGCTTGGCTTTAACGTTGTCGCTTATATTCAGGAACAAGATGACAGCGATGAATATGTGATTCTTGCACGTGCCGAGAAAAACAAGAACAATTCCAAAAAGATTGCTGCTGACGATATCGAGTCTGTAAAGAGCTCCGGCTCATTGCACACGGTAGAATACTGGCTCGACAAGGATAATGATAAAGACACGCAAAAACTTGATATTTCTGCAGATGCAAAAATGATTTACAACGGCAAAGCAGTTGAATTTGATGCCAACTTGCTGAAACCGGAAGCAGGACGCATTGTTGCGCTTGACCATAACAACGATGATGTTTATGATATTGTTTTTGTAATCGCAACAGAAAACTATGTAGTAGAAGAAGTCATTTCTTCCAGCAACCGCGTAACTGATAAGTATGGCAAGCCTTCTCTGGTACTTGATCCGGATGACAAGGATATCAAATTCACCATCTATCGCGGCGAACAGTCCTTAAAACTTGATGATTTGAAAGAATGGGATGTTCTGTCTGTCGCAAAGAGCAAAGATGGAAAAATTATTGAAGTAGAAGTTTCCAGCGAAAGTGTAACCGGTAAGGTTGAAGAAATTGACGGCGATAAAATCTTTATCAACGATAAAGAATACAAAGTTGCGAAAAACTACACTGACGAAATTAAATTAAATGATGAAGGCACATTCTACCTTGATGTTGAGGATAAAATTGCAGCAGTTGACGCTACCAGCCTTCTCTCCTCCAACTATGCTTACCTTGTTGCAGCAGAGATGAAGAGCGGTTTTGACAAAGTATTTGAAGCAAAACTGTTCGGCAAAGACGGCGAAACCCGCGTGTTGACTTCCACAGAAAAGATTAAATTTAACGGAAAGACCTCCACGCCTGCCGCTGATGTCATTGCAGCACTTTCCGAGTCCTCATCCGTTCGCGCACAGCTCGTAACCTACGAAACCAATAAAGATGGCGCTATTACGCAGCTGAATACTGCAACAGACAAAACATCCACCGGTGAAGTAAACAAAAACGTGTTCACCAAAAACGTACAGGAAAGCCTTGTATACAAAAAAGCATCTCAAAAGCTCGGTGAATATAACGTTGATAAAAACACCATTATATTTGATATTCCGGAAGGAAAAACCGACACCAGCGACTTCTCTATCCAGAACCTCGACCTGTTTGAAAACGACAGCGAATATGACGTATCCATCTTCGACCTTGGTGAAGATATGACAGCGAAAGCTATCATCGTAACCAACTCCAAGGGCGCAGCAAACTTAGAGGCTCCGATTGCGGTTATCGATCAGATTACAACCGTTAACAACGCCGATAACGAAACTGTTCAGAAGGTATACGCTTACGTTGAAGGAAAGAGAGTGTCCTATCTGACTGAGGATGACGGTGTTCTGACGAACGAATCCGGTGATGCGCTCAAGCGCGGCGATATCGTTCAGATGAAAATAAGCAACAAAAACGAAGTCGAAAGCGTCCGTGTTCTGTTTGAAATAGATAATAAAGCTGTGGAGGCAGAAACTAAGGTTGCAGATGACCTGACCACTGTTTACGGCAAGGTTGTGAAGAAATTTGCATCTTCCATCAACGTTCAGGTTGACAGCGGCAAAGTGAAAAACTACTCTATCAGCGGCACGACGGTCTACGAAGTAAATACGAAAAAGACCAACAACATTGTTTCTGTTGTAACACCGGGCGACATTGCACAGTATGACGAGCTTGACCAGAGCCGCGTATTCATTAAGATTTACAAGGATACTGTTCAGGAAATCGTTATTGTAAAATAATTAAGCCAGCCAACCAAATTAATATATCACACAACCTCCAAGAAAGCCGCGCCATAATGGCGCGGCTTTCAAACCATATAATTATTTTGTTAAATAGATACTGCGCGTTGCCGCATCCCATTGAACATTTATCCCAAGTGCCTCTCCTACCGCACGAAGCGGAACCATCGTACGGTCATAAAGAATCATCGGGGCGGCAGGCAGAAAAGTTTCGCTTCCGTCTTTATACATAACATTGGAATCAATTTGAAGCACAAGCGTTATAGGATCATTTACGATTGTAATACTTCTATCTGCTCCGTTCCATGTAACGAAAGCTCCCATCGACTGACTGACAAGACGAATGGGCACCAATGTGCTGTCGGTTAAAATGGTTGCCGGAACATCACTTTCAATCAATGCACCATTCAGATAAATATGCAGCGGTTTTTGCAAAGTAACATCTTTTCCGAGCCATTCTCCGCCAACTGCAATTTGCATTTGATAACGGTTTGCCGCAAAATCGGAAAGCTTCAGAAACAGTTTGGTACTGTCAGTTGTCCGGGCAGACGCCTCTATTCCATTTAGCAATAAACCAACATTTGGTTCTGTAACCTTATATTTATGTGCATAAACAGAAACCTCAGCATCTTCCGCCTGAAGTAATGAACTAAGCCGATAATATGTTGACGCTTTGCTTTGACCACGCTGAATAAAATGAGGCAAAGTAATCAAATCACAATATAGATTTTTCAATGCAGCATTGGTGGATAACGCAACATCAACCACTTCATTATCCAAAGAACGATCAAAATAATGTATCAGCTTTACCTGGGGATATACAACAGGAACCGTTTTATAAATTATTTTCAACTGCTCCATTGCCCAAGCAGTGCAATCTTCACCCAGGGTACGTGTGTAGTGCGATACACCGGATTCACTAAGCGCAATCGGCTTACGATCTCCATACTTTTCAACGATTTCAGAAAGCGCAAGCACCGGATCGGCATTATCGCCGGTTTGAAAAACAACCTCATTAAATTTCTCCTGCTCCGACCAGTCGTTTCTTCCGGTAAAATAACGCTGTGAGTATAAAGAACAGCCTACCCAGTCTACATATTCATCACCGGGGTAATAGTCATCCATATCAACATCCCAGCTGGAAACGCTGTACGGACTCCACATCATAGCGATATTAGGACACTGTGAGCGCGCCATGTCTGTAATAAGACGAAACGCTGCAATAAACTCCTGCGAGTTTGCACGATTATCCCAGATATTCATTTCCGCACCAAAACGCAAAATAATTTTCAAATCGGGGTATTGCTGCAAAAAATGAAGTAACTCCAGTGCATAAGCGGAATCCCTTAAAATCTCAGATATTTGCGTCCCCTCACCGGGGCAATTCAATGCCACAGTTACCATTTGTCCACGTTCACGTGCCTTGTTAAGTATTACACGCGGCCAGTCAAAATTGGTGTCACCATATTCAATATACAGCAACACGGAGGAAGTTTCGCCTAACTCATCCGCTAAAACACTGTCGGAAACCACTCCATAATATGTACCGGAAACAGGCTCATGTTTAGCTCCATAATAAATTTGCGGTGAATCTGTTTGCCGATACATCTCAAAGCGAGTCGTATATTGCAAAATCTTTGCTTTCGCAATCTTCACTCCATCTGCCCAGCCAATACGGTCCGCATAGGGAACATAACGGTTAAAAAAATCTGCCGCCTCCGAATACCGCCCATGCTTTTCCAAAAGCTCTGCCGTTTGCAAAAGCTTTGTCGCCGCCATAGTCAGATAGTCCTCCGTTGCCGGTTCGGCAGCAAGCGTATTTACAATCGTACTGCAAAGCCACACGGCATTGTCACAATCCCCTTGCTCTATAGCTTCAATAAAGCGATTATTATTTTCCCAAAAATCCATAGAAAGCTCTGCGAAAACAGGCGTAGATGAAACAACAATCAGTATACAGAAAATAATCGATAACATCTTTTTCTTCATAATGCAAAAATGCCCCTTTACAATGTTTATTTATAATCCAATCAGCTGTATAATCCATCCGCTGATAATACCGGCAAGCGTAACCAGCACAAGAACAGATATACTTTCCTTAACACGCTTATTCACGCGAAACAATACCAGCAAGCCGACTCCGGCACCGGAACAAAGACCTGCTACCGCCGCCCCAAAACTAATGGTGCCGCGCAGAAGAAGCTCCGTCAATAACACAGAAGAGGCACAATTGGGAATCAAGCCAATTACAGCCGCAATCACTGGCTGAAGCAAGGTGTTATTTAAAAACAGCGCAGACAAGCGTTCCTCGCCGATAAAAGCAATCAATGCATTTAACAGAAAGGAAACCAGAAGTATGAAAAAAAAGATGCTGACAGTGTGTCGGATGGCAGCATATAAAATACCATGACTGTCACAGCCGCAATGGTCGCATACATCCTCATGAATGTGTTCCTGATGTGCGGTATCACCCTTATGCAAAAATAACTGCAGTACTACATCCGTCAGGAATCCAACAAGAATAGCAATCACAAGTTTAATAGCAATCAGCTTCAAAATTATGCTCCAACTCTCCGGTGCCGTTAACAAAACGGGTATCGCCTCATCCGAAGTGGCAATAAAAACGGAAACCAGCGTTCCCATTGTAATAACACGTCCCGCATAAAGATTTGCCGCAGCAACAGAAAATCCGCACTGCGGAAAGATTCCGAGCAGCGAACCGCCAACACAGCCAAATTTCCCGGTTCCTGCCAGTAATGCTTCAATCTTATGCGATTTTTTATGTTCAACATATTCAATAAGCAGATATGCCAAAAATAAAAACGGCAACATTTTTACCGCGTCCAGCAGTGTATCTACAATAATATCCGACATAAAAACGAACTCCTTTTTATGACTCCAACACTTTATCAAAAACTTCCTTCATCCGGCGCAACGCCTTGCCCCGATGACTGATAGCGTTCTTTTCATCAGAAGAAAGCTCCGCGAAGGTTTTGTCATATTCTTTGACATAAAATACAGGATCGTAGCCAAATCCATTTGCGCCGCGGATTTCCCGTAAAATCGTCCCGTTCACCTCACCGCGCGTGGTATGAATCGAACCATCCGGCATAACCAAACACATCACACAGACAAAACGCGCGCCTCGTTGCTCATTGGGAACATCACGCAGCTCATACAGAAGCTTTTGAATGTTATCGGCATCATTTGCCTGCTCGCCCGCAAAACGTGCTGAATACACACCCGGACGCCCACCCAGCGCCTCTACCTCCAGTCCGGAGTCATCGGCCAGTACCGGCAGATGCAATAACTGCATAATTGTTTCTGCCTTTTTTTGTGCGTTGGCTGTAAAGCTGTCACCATCCTCAACAATCTCAATATCTAATTTTAAATCATGCAGTCCGAGCACTTCTGTATCGTTTAATATCTCGCGAATTTCTTTCAGTTTTCCTTCATTCCCTGTTGCAACAATTAATTTATTTAACATATTTTTTCACCAGTAATTCCAATTCATTTTCATTCTCTGAAGGGCATGTTTCTTTGTAAAGGCTCCATACTTCACTATGTTTTGCAGAAGCATCCGGTGCAAGCTTTGTCATTTCTCCCAGCGTTTCCATTTCCAAAAACAATGCATTGGTATAGGTTTCAAAATTCATACCGCCATCCGGATAGTTTCCGCCTTCAATCGGGGTGAATTGCTTTAAAAACAAATCGCCGTGATTAAAATACATTGCAAAACCATGTTCAGAATTAATTCCGACCTTAAAGGAATCCTCATTCTTTTCATTCTGCGCGAGAGTAATATATTTATCACCCCAGCAAACACGTTCATCCGTCATTTTGCTGTATGGCCAAAGCGCAAGCAAGCGATTACTGAGCAGACCCGTGTCCTTCTGCGGCTGCGGAACAATCTCTTTTCCACCGGCAGCAAGCACAGTGATCGGCCACAGCGCAAGCTCTACAGGCCATGCTGCAAGATTTGTTACCTTATGCATCAGCGTTACCTTTGTGCTTTCAGAATCCAAAGTAACATCAATTTCATAAACAAACTGATTCCATTTTTGCGGCTGCGGCTTTAAACGCACTCCATTTTCAATTAATTCATAGGCAACCGGTTCATTATCCGGATAATAACTTTTAGGCATTCCTTCCGGGCTTACCCAAAGACGATGTCCGCCGTAAGTATACCATGTTCCGCCGCCAAACTTATCAAAATCAGCACCGGAACGGTAAAAAATGCGGTCCAAATCCTCGTACATAACATTTTCCCCATCAACGAATGAATAATTAATAATTCTGGGTCCGACCTCAATGGTTGCAATAACCTTTACAATGCCGTTAGAGATTTCCAGACAACGACCATAATTTTTGTATTCTGTTTCATTTACAGTAATTTGTGCCAAAATAATTCCCACCTTTTATAGTGTAATATAGCTTTTATATTAATTATTATACTTTATATTGTTTGAGAAATCAAGCAGATAGAAAATAAAAGTATTGTTTAAAAAACAAGGGACTTGTAATTTGTCGAAAAATACGATACAATAAAAGTACATCATCATAGAAAGAGGGGATTTTGTGACAAAGATTATGGGAAACGCCATTATCGGTCAGTCGGGAGGTCCGACAGCTGCAATTAATTCCAGTTTGGCAGGCATCTATTTAGCGGCAAAACAGTCTGATAAAATAGGTTCTGTATTAGGAATGATTAATGGATTTGAGGGTTTTTTAGCCGAACGCCTGGTTAATTTAGACCATTACTTAAAAAACAACGAGGATATAGAGCTTTTGCGCCACACACCGGCTGCATATCTTGGTTCCTGCAGATTCAGATTGCCAAAATGGGAAGAAAATGAGGAATTGTACCGCGATGCGTTCGTCCTTTTTGAAAAATACGATATTCGTTACTTTTTCTATATTGGTGGAAATGATTCTATGGACACAGTGATGAAGCTTTCCGATTATGCCAAGCAGCATGATAAGAAAATTTGTTTTGTCGGTGTACCCAAAACAATAGATAACGATTTGTTGGAGACAGACCACACGCCCGGTTTCGGCAGTGCGGCAAAATACATCGCGGCAACCATTCGCGAGGTTGCTCTGGATTCGCAGGCTTACTTCTTAAATTCTGTCACAGTCATTGAAATTATGGGCAGAAATGCCGGTTGGCTGACCGCTGCTTCCGCTTTGGCAAGAAAAGAAAAAGGTGACAGCCCCGATTTAATCTACCTTCCGGAATGTGTTTTTTCTTTTGAACAGTACCTTAATGACTTAAAAACAGTATTTGCCAAAAAGAAAAATATTATCGTCACTGTTTCGGAGGGTGTCCGCACAGCCGACGGAAGTTATGTATGCGATGCCGTGTCCAGCGGAAAAGAAGACGCTTTCGGACATAAATATCTGGGAGGAACTGCTAATGTTCTGGCACAATATGCCGCAGAGAAAATGAGCTGCAAGACACGCGGAATAGAATTAAATATTCCTCAGCGCTGCGCCGCTCACTTTCTTTCCAAAACGGATATGGACGAAGCAACGGAAAACGGAAAGTCTGCGGTAAAATTTGCTCTCGAAGGAGCGAGCGGCGTTATGATCGCCTACGAACGCATATCGGATGAACCATATCAAGTGCAATTCAAAGCCAAAGATATTTTTGCTATTGCAAATGGTGAGAAAGTTATTCCTCCCGAATGGATTGATGCAGGCAAAAATGATGTAACGGAAGACTTTCTGCGCTATGCGCGTCCGTTGATTCAAGGTGAGCCAACACCGATATTTGAAAACGGTCTCCCCAAACATCTGCCGCTGCCAAAAGAAAGATTTTAAGTTTTGCAGATCAAATATTATTTTCTAAATAAAGTGGGTTTTACTTTTTCGTATAAACAAAAGACCGCTGTTTTAGCGGCCTTTTGTTTATACGGATTATTGAACTTGTCATTTTTCCAACGGCTTATGTTCCGGACAGTCCAATATATCCAGGCGCTTTGTCGGAACGGCCCATTTTACTGCATTCCGTATAACAGTTTGAATTTCCGGCTGATAATAAATCGGATAAGTCTCATGCCCCGGTTGAAAATAGAACACTTTTCCTAAGCCGCGATTATAGCAGCATCCGCTGCGAAATACTTCACCGGTGGAATACCAACCTACAAACACCAACCTATCCGGCTGAGGTATATCAAACGGTTCTGAATATGTCTCTTCGTGGGGAATTTCAAAATATTCGCCCAAACCTTCCGCTATCTGACTGGACGGTGACACTACCCACACTCTTTCCTTTGCATCGGATTCGTGCCAGCTAAGGTTGCCGCTTGAACCAATCAATCTCATAAACGGTTTTGATTTATGTGCGGAGTGAAGAAAAACAGCACCCATTCCCTTTAAAACCGCCTCATGTACTCTCGCTGCCACTTCATCCGGAACATCTTTGTGCTTGACATGCGCCCACCAGATGAGTACATCTGTATCATCCAGCACCTCCTGTGTCAGACCGCACTCCGGGTCCTGTAAGGTGCAGGTACGTACGCATATTTCATCATTTTCCAAAAAATCTTTAATAGCGTTATGAATACCATGCGGATAAACTTTTGAACTTTGGTTTGCCGCATCCTGTTCATGATAAAATTCGTTAAATATTGTAACTTTAATCATGCTCTTCCCCCATTATATTTCCGTCATCACTGCTTCCCGTGTGTTATGCGACAAAAACGCTGCCTCCATTACCTTCATCACACGCATTGCCTGTTCAGGTTTAATAGTAAGCTCTGCTTTTCCCTCAATTGCATCAATAAACTGCCAGTAGGTAGGGTTTAAATTATCAATCACATCCGCAGGTTCGCTTAGCTCTATCGTCTCAATGGTATTGGGATTACGCGGCGCCATAGTCTTTGTCGGGCCTGCCTTAGTAACGACAATTTCATCCGACCACTTATTATCTCGATCCTTGCAGCGTACAATTTTCCCCTTGCAGTCCCAGCTATCAATCTGAAGTGTTCCTTCTTTTCCCAATACATACCAACGCGGATGCATAATAAAGTTATTGGTAGACACCTCTATATGTGCTGTAAGACCGCTTTCAAAAGTCATTGTCAGGCGGAAGTTATCATCAACCTCAGGATATTCAATACTATACATTTTGCAAAAAACATTTGTCACCTTTTGCGGCACCATATACATAATCTGATCAATTAAATGCACTCCCCAATCCAGCATCATCCCGCCGCCGAGTTTCTTGATGGTACGCCATCCGGACGGCATACCGCGCGAACCCTCTACACGCGATTCAATCACATACACATCGCCTAAAATACCGGATTCTACACTGCGTTTCATCAAAACAAAATCTTTATTAACACGTCGGTTTTGGTCAATTGTAAACACACGGTCATATTTTTTTGATGCCGCAATTACTTCTTCCAATTCCGCAGAACTCATCGTAGCCGGTTTTTCACACAAGACATGCTTCCCTGCAGCCATTGCTTCAATGCATAGGTCCTTATGCGCTTCATTTGTTGTCGCAACCAAAACCATATCAATCTGTGGATCTGCTAACAATGCTTCCTTTGAAGAATAGCCTATTACGCCCAATTGTTCCGCTGCTTTTATCCGCTCAGGGTTAATATCGTAAACACCGCGAACCTGTACACGGTCAAGTTCCTTGGCGATCTGCTTAAAATGATTGCCTGCCATACCGCCAAAGCCGATGATACCTAAATTATATACCTTCATTTATGCCCACCACATTTCTCCTGCATTTTGATAAATCAATACTTCCTTTAAGAAAGATATTGCTTTTTCCAATCCTTCATTTTGCGACATCAAACCGTCTTCGTGTTCAATAGAAATTACGCCGTCATAACCAACAGCTTTCAGAGTGCTGATAATATCATTCCATACCTCTTTGCCGTGACCATAACCAACGGTACGGAATACCCATGAGCGATTTAACACATCATCATAACGTTTATAATCCAACACACCGTTTACTGCCGTATTTCTTGAGTCTATCTTGGTATCTTTTGCATGAAAATGATAGATAGCTCCCTTCAGTGCCTTAATCGCCGCCGTTGGGTCTATACCTTGCCAGAACAAGTGGCTGGGGTCAACATTTGCGCCGATGACATCACCAACCGCCTCGCGCAGGCGCAGACAGGTTTCCGGGTTATACACTGCAAAGCCCGGATGCATTTCAAAAGCAATTTTATTCACTCCGTGTGACTTTGCATACTTTGCCATATCCGTCCAATATGGAATTAATTTTTCTTCCCATTGCCACTTTGAGATTGCGAGATAATCCTCCGGCCAAGCGCAGGTAACCCAGTTTGGATATTTGGAATCTTCACAATCGCCGGGGCAGCCGGAAAAACCTACAATGGTATCCACTCCGAGCATTTCTGCCGCCAATATCGCATTCTTAAACTGTTCATGGAAAGACTCCGCTATTTCCTTCTGTGGATGCAGAGGATTTCCGTGACAACTGATACAAGCGATATCCATATTATATTTTTGAAATAAATGCAGCATATCCTTTGCCTTTTCCGGATGATGAATGAGTTCTGTCGGTTTTAAATGCTGATCTCCCGGATAACCGCCGGCTCCAACCTCTAAACTGTCAACACCCAGTTTGCTCAAATATGCCAAAGATTCTTCCAAATTTCGGTCTGTAAAAACAGAATTAACTACTGCAAGCTTCATGAAAACTTCCTCCTCATTTTTTGCTACTAAATAATTCAAAAGAGAAAAATACCATACTTTCTCTCGTTTCTATTCCTTACAATCCGAACGACCTTAAATAATTCCTGCTGATTTTTGCAGACTCCATAGCCGTCGCTGTTGTCGGCATGTCCTGCTCTACGATAATATAATCCGTACCGGCATCTTCAGCTACTTTTATAATAGCCGGAAAATCCTGTATACCGCAGCCCAACGGACGATATTTAAAACCGTTATCATCCAAACTCGGCTTTTCTTTCTCCTTGCCATTTCCGTCAATTATACCATATACCGCCGCAGAATTTAGTTTTTCGCATATAAAATCTTTTAAATGCACCACCGGACTTCTGCCGGCATATTTTCTGAGATATTGTGCCGGATCCTGTCCGGCATATTTTATCCAGCAAGTATCAAGTTCCGTTTGCAGAATATCTGCCGGAACAGATTCATAAATCCAATCTAACAAAAAACGTCCCTCATAACCGGTAAATTCAAAATCATGATTATGATAAAGCAAAGAAATTTCATTGTCACGAAGCAGCTTGCCAACCTTATAAAAACTTTCTTTTATCTGCTCAAGCTGTCCGTTAACGGCATACTGCTTCAGTTTCATCCAAGGCAAAACACAAAATTTTGTCCCGATAGTTTTTAAATAGTCAAGCGTATCCTTTTCCGTCTCAATTAAAGAGTCATCCGGCTGATGAACGGAAACACACTCCAGCTCATATTTCTCAAGTAAATGATGAATTGTTTCGGCCGTTTTTCCGAAATAGCCGGCAAACTCAACATAGTCATAACCGATTTCCTTAACTGTTTTCAGTGTCTGCTCCATATCTTTTGCCATATCTCTGCGAACAGAATATAGCTGAAGTCCCACTTTCATCTTCCCCATCTTAATTGCCCCTTTATGCACAGAAATCTACATCATTCATTTTCCATGTCAAATTGAGAAATTCTGCAGAAATAAGACAGACAAGAAATCCGATTATAAACCGGATTTCTTTCCGTCTTTTTCATATACTACAGTCCGAATGATTTTAAATAATCTCTGCTGATTTTTGCCGATTCCATGGGTGACGCTGTTGTTGACTTATCCTGCTCAACCACAACATAATCAGCTCCGGCATCCTCAGCGGCCTCTAAGATAGCCGCAAAATCCTGCATACCGCAGCCTAACGGACGAAATTCAAAGCCATTTTCTTCTTTTGACGGTGTCTTCGTTTCTTTACCCTCTTTATCAATTAAGCCATATACTGCACCGGAATTCAGTTTTTTACAAACAAAATCTTTTAGATGCACGATCGGGCTTCTGCCCATATATTTTCTAAGATATTGCGCCGGATCCTGTCCGGCATATTTTACCCAGCAAGTATCAAGTTCTGTTTGCAAGATGTCTGCCGGGATAGATTCATAAAGCCAATCCAGTAAAAATTTTCCTTCATAGCTTTCAAATTCAAAATCATGGTTATGATAAAGCATTTGAATCCCATTATCACGAAGGGCTGTACCGACTTTTATAATCTCTTCCTTCGTCAGCTCAAACCGTCCGTGGCCAATATGCTTTTCCACTCCCATCCAAGGTATGGCGCAATACTTTGCACCAATGGTTTTCAAATAATCAATATTTTCCTTTTCATTCTCCAGAAAAACACTGTAATCCTGGTGAACAGATACACATTCCAGCTGAAATTTATCCAACAGCGCGCGAACCTCTTCCGCACTCTTGCCGAAATAACCGGCAAATTCAACATAATCATAGCCGATCTCCTTGACGGTTCTCAACGCCTGTTCCATATCCTTTTCCATCTCATCCCTGATGGAAAAAAGCTGAAGCCCTACTTTAAACTTTTTCATTATAATCGCTCCCTATATTTCCGGAATTTTAATTTCAATCTCTCTTCCTGCCTCCGCCGATTTCATAACGCCATCAATGATTGCCTGATTATATAAAATCTGACTGGTAGGCACCGGAGCCGGCGTATGATTCTTAATGGCATCCAGGAAGGAACGTATTTTCTTATCAAACAGACTGCCCTCAGATGGTATTACAGGGATCTCTGTTTCTACCATACTGCCGGCTACATCATGATAAATTTTCATTGGGCCGCCAACCGTGCCGTTCCAGCACTCTGTAGAAGGAATTCTCAAGCTGCCCTTGGTACCCATAATAATGGTATCTCCCGGGGTATCCAAATGCATTGCCCATGCAATACGGAAATCAAGAATAATTCCGCCTTCCAAACGTATAAATGCCGCTGCAAAATCATCTACATTAAAGCGATTTGCATCCTCCGGCGGATAATACTCTGTACTGGTTCCAAAATAATTAGAAGTGTATCCCGTCACTGTAAGAGGCTTCGGATAACCGATTGCATTCAGCACCATATCAAGCGAATAGCATCCGATATCTCCCAAAGCACCGATACCTGCCGTTTTCTTTTCAATAAAGGTACTGCCCGGAATACCACGGCGACGACCTCCGCCCGTCTGGATATAATAAATTTTACCCAAAGCACCGGATTCCACAATCTCTTTGATTTTCTTCATATTAGCGTCACCGCGCGGCTGAAATCCTACACTAAGAACCTTACCGCTCTTTTTTTCGGCGCGCATAATTTCAACGGCTTCCTCTGTAGTTACACACATAGGTTTCTCAAGAAGAACATTAACACCCTTTGCCAATGCATCAATGGTACATTCGGCATGCGTCATATTGTAAGTGCATACACTTACTGCATCCAGTTCTTCATTTTCAAGCATAGATTTATGGTCCGGATAACAGCGCACATTTTCCACACCGAACCTTTTAAAGAATTTTTCCGCTTTGCCCTCAATTAAATCTGCACCGGCCACAATTTCCACATCAGGCATTCTTAAATAACTCTTAATATGCGCTTCCGCTATCCAACCCGTGCCGATAATTCCAACCTTAAATTTCTTATCAAACTTCAATTCTTCCTTTTCTGCTTCCTGTTTAAATTGGCTCAAAACTTCATCTGCCATAACATCTCACCTCATATTATTTTAATTATATTAAATTCCCGCAAAGGAATTTTATTTACCTGTAGACTCCCGTAAAATTAACTTATGCTCCAAAATAATATTTTCTGTTGGCTGCTTTTCCAAAACCTGCAGCATCAGACGGAAAGCACATTCCCCCATATCATTTTGCGGCTGTGCCACCGTTGAAATGTTCGGCTCGAACATATAAGTAATATCCGTATTATCAAAGCCGATCACACTCACATCCTGAGGAACCTTAATATTTTCAGCACGCATAGCTGTAATTGCACCTGCTGCCATACGGTCAGAGATTGCAAACAGAGCATCAAAAGCAATCCGCTTCTTCAAAAAATCGTTCATCACTCGGATCGCTTTACGATATCCGTAGTTGCCGTATAACAACATTTTTTCATTATATGCAATACCAAAATCAGAAAGAGCCGCCCGATATCCTTCCATACGCAACCGTGAACTTATCAAATTATTATCCACCCCAAGATAAGCAATTTTTCTGCGGCCGCTGCGAATTAATTGAGCTACTGCATCATATGCCGCGGCCCGGTTGTCAATAGAAACGAAAGGTGTCTTTTTAGTATCGCTGTACTCACTGCACTGTACAATTGGAAAACTCGCAGAAAATTCCTGCATTTCCCCTTCGCTTAACGTACTGTCTAAAATAATCATGCCATCCGCCAGTTTGTTGCGCACAAAATTAAGATAGACAAGTTCGCTCTCCTTTACGCCCCCCGTGGCACAAATCATGATATGATAACCATTTTTCGCTGCTTCCTTCTCAATGCCATGCACCACTTTTGCGCAAAAGGTATTTGCCAAAGAAGACAGCATGACCAAAATAATTCTCGTTTTTTTCTCACGCAAATTTTTTCCTAATAGATTGGGAGAATATCCCAAATGCTGTGCCGCCTCCAAAATATCTTTTTTTGTCTGCTCTGCAACTGTTCCCGTACCGTTAAACACACGCGAGACCGTAGCAACGGAAACATTTGCATATTTTGCAACATCTTTTATCCCTGCTATGATAGGCACCTCCAAAATGTAAACGTTTTCTGTAATCGTTTACATTGTACATCTCCCAAAGGAAAATGTCAAGCAAAAAATAATTTTTCTTTATTTTTCATAGTTTTAAACAATTTTCAAAAAAAATACTGTACAAAATCACGAAAAAAGTGTATAATATAGGTATAAAATGTTTATTTATCAACTTACCGAAAGGCGGTGCGTATTATGAAAAAACATATGGTAATCACAATCGGAAGACAGTTTGGCAGCGGTGGGCGTGAAATAGGACGAGGTCTGGCTGAACATTTTGACATTCCGTTTTATGACAAAGAACTGATTGTAGCCTCTGCGAAAAAAAGCGGTTTGAGCGAAAGTATGTTTGAAAATGTAGATGAGCAGGCTGCAAACAGTCTTCTCTATTCGCTTGTGTTAGGTGCATATGCGCCGACGGCAGGCATGACCGGTATGCCTCCCCTCTCGATGAACGAAACTCTGTTTCAGGTTCAGTCTGACGTCATAAAGGAACTTGCTGCAGAAAAATCCTGCGTCATAGTAGGTCGCTGTGCTGATTATATTTTGCGCAATAATAAAAATTGCGTTAATCTATTCATTCACGCACCGATGGAAGACCGTATAAAACGCGCAGTAAGTGATTATAATGTTGCAAAAGAAAAAGCAGAAGATGTCATTCATAAGACTGATAAAAAACGTGCAAATTTCTATAATTACTACTCCGGACAAAAATGGGGCGAAGCTAAAAATTATCACCTTTCCCTAAATAGTTCCTTGCTTGGAATAAAGGGATCCATAAGCGCCTTAGCGGCAGTGCTGGAGCATTTATAAAATAACGATAATTTATAAGCCTCCGAAACAAATTCGGGGGCTTATATCTGTTAAGCGCATAAGAACTCATGTTTTTTCGTAAATGTGCAGAAAATAAAAAATTGACAGAAAAGTTTAAAAATTTGTGGCAATATGCCAGTTGTATTTTTGCTTTATTCATACTATAATAGTATGGTAACTGTATGACAGGAAGGGTGAGACTTTGTTTCGTTTTGTGAAAGAAGAAATTCGCGCGATAAAAGAACGCGATCCGGCAGCGCGAAATGCATTTGAAATCGTTTTTATGTACTCCGGTTTTCATGCAGTCTGTTGGCACAAGCTGTCACACTGGCTGTACATGCATAAACGCTACTCTCTTGCGCGTTTTGTTTCACAGTCCTGTCGCTTTTGGACGGGAATCGAAATTCACCCGGGAGCTAAAATCGGAAAAGGGCTTTTTATCGACCATGGCATGGGTGTTGTCATTGGCGAAACGACAGAAATCGGCGATAATGTCACCATCTATCAGGGGGTTACCTTAGGGGGAACCGGAAAAGAAACCGGTAAACGACATCCGACAATCGGAAATAATGTAATGATTGGCTGTGGTGCAAAGGTGCTCGGCCCCTTCTCTGTGGGAGATAATTCTAAAATTGCATCCAATGCGGTTGTATTGAGTGAGGTGCCGGCAAATTCCACCTGTGTCGGTGTACCGGCGCATGTTGTTAAAATGAACGGTCAACGCGTTGACACGCAGGAACTTGACCAGATACATATCCCAGACCCCGTTGCGCAAGAGCTGTGCCGCCTGGAGGCAAAGTTAAACCGTTTAGAAAAAATGCTGAATATAAATGAGGAGCAAAACAAAGATGAAGATTTATAATACTCTAACCAGACAGAAGGAAGAATTTAAACCCATTGAACCGGGCAAGGTTAAAATGTACTCCTGCGGTCCTACCGTTTACAACTTTTTTCACATCGGAAATGCGCGGCCTTTTATAATTTTTGATACTTTACGCCGTTACTTGGAATATTGCGGTTATGATGTAAAATTTGTACAGAATTTTACAGATATTGACGATAAAATGATTCGTAAGGCAAACGAACTTGGTATCACCGTAAAAGAACTTGCTGACCAATATATTGCAGAATATTTTACGGATGCGCAGGGCTTGAATATAAAAAAAGCCACGGTTCACCCAAAGGCAACCGAAAATATTGACAGTATCTTAACCGTCATACAAAAACTTTTTGATAAAGGCTATGCATATGAAACCGCAGACGGTGTTTATTACGACACCCGGAAATTTGCCGGCTACGGAAAGCTTTCCGGTCAGCCTTTGGAAGATTTGGAAGCAGGCGCACGCATTGATGTGGACGAGGGCAAAAAGCATCCTGCGGATTTTGCACTCTGGAAAAAGAAAAAGGAAGGCGAACCCTTTTGGCCGAGCAATTGGGGGGAAGGCCGTCCCGGCTGGCATATTGAATGCTCTGCTATGGTAAATAAATATCTTGGCGAGACCATTGACATTCACTCGGGCGGTCAGGACTTAATTTTTCCGCATCATGAAAACGAAATTGCACAAAGCGAGGCGGCAAACGGAAAACCCTTTTCGCATTATTGGATGCATAATGGATATATTAATGTTAACAATGAAAAAATGTCCAAATCCAAGGGAAATTTCTTCACCGTACGTGATGTGGCAAAGAAATACGATTACGAAGTAATCCGCTTTTTTATGTTGTCAGCGCACTATCGCAGCGCCATTAACTTTTCCGATGAATTGCTCGCACAGTCTAAAGCCGGTCTCGAACGTCTTTACAATTGTCTGTACAATCTGGAATTTTTAGCTAGCAAGGCAAAAAAGGGAGAAACGGAACCCGGCCTTGCAGAAAAACTGGAACAGTTTAAAACTCAATTTAAAAACGCTATGGATGATGATTTAAATACAGCCGACGCTATTGCAGCATTGTTTGATTTGGCACGTTTTGTTAATTCAAATATTAATGCCGAAAGTTCCCTCTCCTCCATTGAGGCTGCCTTAAATTTATTACGTGAGCTTGGCAGCGTTTTAGGAATTCTTACCAAGACACAGGAAGATACACTCAGCGATGAGGCAAAGGCATTAATTGAAAAGCGCAAACAGGCTCGTGCTGAAAAAAATTGGTCGCTTGCTGATAGTCTGCGCGATGAATTAAAAGCAATAGGCGTTGAAATTGAGGACACCCGTCAAGGTGTAAAGGTTCATATTATTTCCAACACATAAACCACTGCCGACGACGAAAACTCCATTGACATGAAATTAGAAGAATGGGAGTATAGCTATGAACATATCCGAAATATTACCGGATGGACTTGGCACAAATGTCCGCGAATATTCTCCGCTTGCACTTGCCTTTGTAGGCGATGCCGTCTATGAACTTTTTATCCGTGCAAAAATTTTGTCACAAGCAAATGCAAGTGCACACACCTTACATAAAAAGGCCATTGCATATGTTAAAGCGGAAGCACAGGCTGTGGCCGCCAAACAATTGGCGGAATGTTTAA
This sequence comes from uncultured Clostridia bacterium, assembly GCA_934438075.1. Classification (GTDB taxonomy): domain Bacteria; phylum Bacillota; class Clostridia; order UBA1381; family UBA9506; genus RGIG1666. The sequence goes on from CAKSBF010000007.1 coordinate 137,679, forward strand.
CCGAAGATGAGTTGGCAATATTTAAACGCGGACGCAATGCCAAATCCGCAACCGTCCCAAAACATGCAAACGTTACGGACTATCGCTACGCAACAGCATTAGAAGCTTTATTTGGTTACCTTTATCTCCGTGGCGAAACACAACGGTTAAACCAATTGATGCAGACTGCTTTTCAATCTGTTCCCACTTTATCTACATAACACTTAAGGAGTTGTTGTAGATTGAAAAGCAAAACGATGTATAAAACCTCAGCTGTATTAAAGAGCTACTCTGTTATAGTCCTCGGCACACTGCTTGCCGCCATGAGTATTAATCTTTTTCTTGCACCGCTGCAAATCGTTGCAGGCGGCGCCTCAGGTGCGGCAATTATTATGAATAAACTGTTCGCACTTCCCATTGGCGGTACTATGTTAATGATTAATATACCGTTATTTATTCTTGGTATGAAATCAATGGGAAATGGTTTCTTGCTCCGGTCAATATTTGGAACGATTCTGTATTCTATATTTACCGATGCCACCGCACCGATTTTGCCGACCATAACTGCTCAGCCTATTTTGGGTGCACTTGCAGGGGGTGCTCTGCTTGGTTTTGGTCTGGGCATGGTATTTTTAACAGGTGCCAGTACCGGCGGAACCGATATTTTAGCAAAGTTGGGACACCGTATGATTCGTGCGGTTGATGTCGGGCAATGGATTTTTATTATTGATTTTATAATTATTGCCGCCAGCGGCATGGTATTTGAAAATTATGAGGCATGCCTTTATGGCTTCATCGCTCTCTACATCAGCAGTCACGTTATTGATTTTATGATACAAGGCGCCAATTCCGCAAAGATGGTTTATATTATCTCACCGGAGTATAAAAAAATTGCTGATGCGGTCATGCACGGCATGAGCCGCGGTGTAACAGGAATTCGTGCACACGGAATGTATGCAGATGAGGAGAAAATGATGCTCATGTGCATTATAAAAAACTTTGAAATACAAAAACTTGAAAAAATTACTGAGACTTGCGATAAAAATGCTTTTTTAATATTTTCTCAGGTACGTCAAGTGACCGGAGAAGGTTTCCGCGTCTATCCGGAATAAGCATTTACATTTTCTGATTGAAAAGATTCGGCATTTCTGCCGATTTCAAAAAATACAGTAAAGGGGATAAATTTTGTGAATAAACAAAGAGCAATTGAATTAAAAATCATTGCAAACCGCATTCGCAAAGACGCTTTAACAGCAGTTTACAACGCCGCATCAGGACATCCGGGCGGTTCATTATCAATCGCTGACCTGCTTAGCGTGTTATATTTTGAAGAAATGCGCATTGATCCGAAAAATCCACACGACCCAAACCGTGACCGTTTTGTTTTGTCAAAAGGTCACTGCGCTCCTGCGCTCTACGGAGCCTTGGCAGAGCGCGGCTTCTTTCCGGTATCGGACTGCGCAACTTTCCGTAAAGCCGGAAGTTATCTGCAGGGACATCCCGACATGAAGGGTGTTCCGGGTGTGGATATGTCTACCGGATCTCTGGGACAAGGTGTCTGTGCTGCAAACGGCATGGCGCTTGCAGGAAAAATTGACAAAAAAACATATCGTGTGTATACCGTTTTGGGTGACGGCGAATTGGAAGAAGGACAGGTATGGGAGGCCGCAATGTATGCTGCGCACTATAAACTGGACAATCTCACCGCCTTTGTAGATTTTAACGGTTTACAGATTGACGGCGATATTTCTAAGGTAATGTCACCTCTGCCAATAGATAAAAAATTTGAAGCCTTTGGTTGGAATGTTATCTGCACGGACGCTCATGATCCGATCGCTCTTTATGAAGCAATTCAGGAAGCAAAGTCGGTCAAGGAAAAGCCTACTGTAATTATTATGAAAAGCACAAAAGGCAAGGGAGTTTCGTTTATGGAAAATAACGCCGCATGGCACGGCTCAGCTCCGAATGAAGAACAATATAATCAAGCTATTTCCGAGCTTGACGCACAGAGGAAAGAACTGGAGGTGCAGATAAATGGGTAAAACAGCAACCAGAGAGGCGTATGGACGTGCTCTCGCCGAATTAGGCAGTACATATGATTTTGTCGTACTGGATGCAGACCTTTCTAAGTCTACCAAAACCGATACCTTTAAACAAAAATTTCCGGATCGCTTTTTTAATACAGGCATTGCAGAGGCTAACATGATGTCCACCGCCGCCGGTATTGCTTCTTGCGGAAAAACAGTTTTTGCCAGCTCCTTTGCAATGTTTGCCGCAGGCAGAGCATTTGAACAGATTAGAAATTCTATTTGCTATCCAAATCTAAACGTAAAAATCGGTGCAACACATGCCGGTATTTCTGTTGGCGAAGACGGTGCAACACATCAATGCCTGGAGGATATTGCCTTAATGCGCGCTATCCCGAATATGACGGTCATCAACCCGGCGGACGCCACGGAAGCATATTGTGCTGTAGAAGCAGCTATCAAGCATAACGGTCCTGTATATTTGCGTTTTGGCCGTCTTGCTGTTCCGGAATTATTTGACCGTTCTACCTACCATTTTGATCTGGGAAAAGGTGTAGAACTGGAAACCGGCAGCGATGTCAGTATAGTCGCAACCGGCCTTATGGTCCCGGACGCATTGGAAGCGCGAAAATTGCTTGCGCAAGACGGTATCAGTGCTCGTGTCATTAACATTCACACCATTAAACCCATTGACCGTGATATTTTAACAAAAGCCGCACAGGAAACCGGTGCCATCGTGACTGCTGAAGAGCATAATATTATCGGAGGACTTGGCAGCGCTGTCGCAGAAGTTCTCTCTGAAAATTGCCCCGTTCCTCTGCGCCGCGTAGGAACACAAGATGTTTTCGGTCAATCCGGAAAACCTGCTGCTTTGCTTGAAATGTATGGTTTAACAGCCGAAAATATAGCCAAGCAGGCAAAAGAAGTGTTAAAATTAAAAAAATAAACGCAACAATAAAAGGTCAGTGCGCAAAGATTTTTCTGCACACTGACCTTTTCTGATCTTTAACGAGGGCGTGTGAAGTTTTTTCTGTAAATTAGATTTTTCTATGACAAAATATCGGTTTTTAGTGGGCAGGAAGCCGAGT
>CAKSBF010000008.1 GCA_934438075.1 uncultured Clostridia bacterium
GGAAATCCGTGATGGCTATGCGGAGATTGCGATGGAGGTACATGCTTTGGAGGTCGCTTGTATCGCTGTGGGGGAAAGACTGAGTAGAGAGTAAAGCGGATTTGAATTTGCGGGCTAGAGAACGAACCTAAAGTTGTTCTTATAAAAGTACAGGCAAAGTAAATAGGCAGATCTTTTGAAAGATATTGACAAAATGACAGGTGTAAAACCGCTTGGCTTGGGATCAAATACCTTTTGCCGGGCGGCTTTTTACATACATTAACGGACAGACATTGGTGTACACGGGTCTGTAATGCTTGATTTTCTTTTGCCCATATGATATACTTATCTGTAAGATGAATTGGAATTTGTGGAGGTTTGTATTATTATGAACAAGTTTAAAACAGTGGTATCTATAATAATCATGGTCATTGCCGGTGTTGTTGGCTTATTCGTTGGTGCGTCTATGAACGAAGGTCTTAGCGGTTCTATCTTATTTTCCCTTATTGCCGGGATTGCTTGTGTGATTTACACAATAGATAATCATAAGAACTAAGGTAATTTTCAATCTATATACAGCTTTTAGGACAATCCCGAGGGGTTGTCTTTTGTTTTGTATGCTTATCAAAATGCTTCCGCAGCCTTGTAAAGTCAAAATTTGAGCTATTTATAAAAACGGGAAGCAGGCGCAGATGGTGGTGCATAACAGCATGTTTTTGCAGAGAATTTGTAAAAATAATCTTGAAAATATCTTGATGTTGGTATATCATATAAACGAAATGTATCCGGATGGCACCTTGAAAGAGGTTGCAAGAACAGCCAAACAGAAGATTTTTTCAAAGGTTGCCGATTGCGGGTGATATTTCCAAAAGAGGTTGGTTTATTTTAACATAAAAATAACGGGAGGCGGTGTGTTTGCACACAAAAATAAGAAAATTTGCAATGCGTTTTTTTGATCGAAAACTTGATTTTCGCGTCAGGCTTTTTAATGTTCTTGCCATTGCCGGCGTTGGAATCAGTGTTGCAACCTTCATATTAAATGTAATTACAGCTATGTGGGCAAGCACTGCGGTGAGCGGACTGCTCGCAATACTTTCTGCCGGACTTTTAGTATTTACATATAAAACAGGAAAATATCAAATCGGTTACATTGTTACTATTGTTGCTGTGTTTATGATTTTCTTTCCGTTGCTGTTTTTTGCATCGGGCGGGTATAAAAGCGGCATGCCATCAATGTTCATTTTTGCCGTCCTATTCACGGTGCTGATGCTGGAGGGTAAGAGGGCGCTGTTGGTGTCGTTTGCCGAAATTTTAGAATATATTGGGGTTTGTGTTATCGGTTATTTCAACCCGCAACTTGTTACGTGGTTTCACAGCGATGGGGAGATGCTGGCCGATATTCTTGTTACGACTACGGTAGTCAGCATTTCTTGTGGGGCTGTTTTGTTCCTTCATCTTCGCGAATATGAGACTCAAAGGAGAAAGCTTGCCGAGCAGAACGAGCAGCTAAAGCGCCACGACGAAGCAAAGTCTGTATTTCTGACAACGGTGGCGCATGAGATAAAAAATCCGTTAAATGCGATAAATCTGCACGCACGGGATACCTTTGAATTGTTGGGTGAAGAAGGACTGGATGTTAATACGATGAAGGAAAACCAAAGGACAATAGAAAAGATGGTCGTGCGCATTGATCGGATTGTGGTGGAGCTTATGGATACGGTTGCGATAGAGCAGGGGCGGCTCGCTCTTGATCTTATGCCGGTGCGCCTGTCCCAGGTTTTGCGCGAAGCAGCAGAAACCTATTTTGGTAAAAATGATACGGGAGAAAACCGCCTTGTATTGGAGCTGGATGAAAATCTGCCTCCTATTCAGGCTGATTGCGCAAGGGTTATGCAGGTGGTAACAAATCTGCTTTCAAACAGTATGCAGCATACTAAAAACGGTATTATTACAGTTACGCTTAAAGGTTGTGGTACTGATCAGCTTGTTTCCGTTTCAGATAATGGTGAGGGTATGCGTGATGAGATAAAAAGCAAGGCCTTTGATGGGTATGTTTCCGTAAGCAAGGAATATTGGCGGCACGGCATAGGATTATTTGTTTGTCATCAGATTATCGAGTCACACCGAGGTAAGATATGGATTGAGAGTGAGCTTGGGAATGGTACGACTGTGTCGTTTACCTTACCCGGTACGGAGGAAAAATAAATGGAATCAAAGAAAGCTACAATACTTATCGTTGAAGATGAACCAGAGGTTTTAAATATTAATGCACGTATGTTAAGACGCAGAGGCTATGATGTCATTACTGCAAGCTCTGCGGAAGAGAGCCGCCGCTGTATGTCGCGTGCTATTCCCGATATGCTTATTTTAGATATTATGCTCCCGGACGGCAGCGGATATGATATATGCGGAGAGTTTCGTTTAATAAGTGATAACCCGGTAATATTTTTGACGGGGAAAAATGAGATTTCCGACAAAGTGAAGGGTCTGGACCGCGGCGGTGACTACTACCTGACGAAGCCGTATAGTTTTGATGAGCTTCTCGCGGTTACGGAACGGCTTTTGACCCGCCACTTCAAAGTAAAAGAAAAGCATGAACGGTTTGAGCATATTACAAAAGGCTCTATTACGTTGGATCTTTCCAAAAATAAAGCATTTGTAAGCGGTAAGGATGTGGGGCTTACCATGAAAGAATTTGCTTTGCTTCTTCTTTTGATGAAAAATGAAGATAAAATTTTTTCGCCAAATGAATTATATGAACTGGTTTGGGGTTCGCCGTCCGTTGACGATACACGCACCATACGTTTTCATATGGGAAATCTGAAAAAGAAAATTCGTACAGAAAATGCAGAAGATTATGACATTATATCGATTTACGGAAAAGGGTATTGTTTTACAACGAATTGAATTGTAAGTTTTTCCTAACAATTTAAAAAATGCGGCTTTTTCTGCTATACTTTATATAGTGGAAGAGGCTGTCGCCCCGATTGGCCTTTGACCATCGGGGTTTTTGTTTTTTTAGGAGGTGTTTGTTTGAAAATACTGATTGTGGGTCATGATGCACATCTTGCAGCTTTGACCGGAAAAATTCTTGAACGGAGCGGATATGACACGGTGTGCTGCTCGTGTATTGCAGAAATTTCGGAGTTGTTTGAAAGCAAAAATATTGGTCTGGTTATTGCAGACATGGAAGCCGAAGAGGCAGAACGGATACAGTTTTGCAAAATGGTAAAGGGAATAAACAAACCGCCCAAATTGCTTTTTATCGGCAGAAGCAGTGATGAAGAAATTCCCATGCTTAATGCAGGGGCAGATGATTGGATCAGAAAACCATATAAAACGGATGTATTTATTGCCAGAATATCCGCTTTAATGCGGCAGCGTAAAAATATTTTGTAAGCAGTTAAAAGGAGGATTGTTGATATGAAAAAAAGATTTACAGCATGTGTTCTTGCATTCAGTATGTTTACCAGTCAGGTTTCGGGTATGGTGTCGGCTGCTGAAGACGGAAAGAATACGTACGGACATTCCATAACATATAAACCTGTAACACAGCTTTATACAGGCGGAGAAACGGTAAAATTTTTTGACGCCGGCATAACCGAATGGGGAAAATTAAGCGACAGTATAACAAGAAGCGAAGCGGAATCCATAAAATGGCTGCAGACTAACAACTATCTGCTGAACCGCTTCGGACGTAAATTCAACACCGCAATCAACATGCCCGGCTGCTTTAATTCAAAGGGGGAATGGCTGACGCAGATAAAGGGGCCGAGAAACGTTCGGAGATGGGATGCCAATGTACGTTTCAATGCGCTTGTTGATAAAGAGCAAAGAGAAAACGGAAACATATCCAATATGTATGATAAGGGCGATATACAATACTTTTTCTCATGGAAGGTAAAAACCGTTCAGACGAGATGGGGTTTGAACGATAAAAGCAATGACACGGGTTTTACATTGGCTTTGAGTGAATGGGTGTCCTCAAGCGGCGGGGGATGGAAGAAATATAATACGCTTGGCGATGGGCCTAACTTGGGTAATTTTTCCGCTTGGAAAAACGGCGAAAACCTTACTCTTATCGGCTTTTCGGCAAGAAGCGATAAAGATGCGACTGTTGATTCTTACCTGTCCGGCGCAATGCTGGTTGGCAGAGATGTCAAGGGTCCGGGGATCCGCTCTGTCAGAGTGACTTCTGATGCGGAAGGGAAAAATGAAATTAAAAATGGAGCAATAACACTCGATACAGTAGATAAGCTTAACGAACGCACGATATATTTTCAGGTGCAGTGGGATGAGCCGGTAGTTTTTAATGGCATGACGGCAAAGGAGCTTGAAAAGCTTACGCTGCAAGTTGAGACAATCGGCATTGACGGCACAAGCGGCATGATAGCCGAAGCTCCTTTCCTGAAATTTGCGCCATCAAAGACAGATGGAAAACCGGTTATGGTTTTTGAATATAAAATTGCCGATCCATACACGGATAACTCGGCTGTTACGCAGGAGCGGGGATATTTCTATAGGTTCAGCAAGGTAACGGTATCGGAAAAAGAAAATGCAAAGCTTTGGAACAACATATATGATATTTCGGGTAATAAATTTGCCTCAGACGAAAACGGTCAGCAGCCGTCAGGCAAGGTTGCTACGGCAATCAGCGGTTCGCCTAGGGTTGATTTGACACCCTTTGGCATAAAAAATATAAGAATAACAAAAAAATCGGAGGACACAAGCGCCTTTATCGGGAACGGGGATTTGCTCGCTGTCACTCTGGAGCTGAATAAGCCTATGGCAGCAAATACGGAACTAGAGGTACTTCCCGAGGTGACGCTTAACGTTGAAGATCCCGACGGCAATGATGTTGTTATAAAGCCAAGTCAAGAAGAACTGAGAAGGAAATATTATTCTTCTTTCTATGGGGATTGGAGAGAATATGAATATTTTTGGGTTAACCAAAAACGGATTTGTGCGGTAGAACCCTCTGATGACCGCAAAGCGATTACATACTACATACAGCTTCACGAAGGATATAAAATGAAAAACGGCACATCTGTTAAGGTTACGTCCGTTTCATCACGCGGAGCGGGCATTAAGGACGAATGCGGATATTCATTTATGAATTATGCTTTAAATGACGACGGCAGACTTTCGCCTACAGATATTCCAACAGGCGCAAAGAGCAAAATTGCTGAGTATACGGTTGCACCCGATAAGCAGTATAAGCTTGACTATGATGCACCGTCGGTGGAAATATTGGCAGCTGATATGGGAAACGGTATTATTTCAATAATAGCTTTGGCGGATGATATTTCTCTGGAAGGCTGCGATGCGGCTTTTACAGTGAAGGTAAACGGAAGTGTGGAAAATGATGGAATAAGCTATCAGGCAGCGGCATCTGAGAACTACCGTGAATCGGAGTGGAAAAAAGCTGCAGCAGGGACGTTAAACATATTGTTCAGTGCACCGATTCTTAACGAAGACGGAAAAAGCAAAGCTTACGGATTCATTAAATTGCCGCAAAGAAGTGAAGCAGACAAAATAAATATAAGCGCTGTTATCGTAGATGAAGCGGGAAACAGTGCAAACGCGGAAAAGGAATTTTCAGCACCCGAATGGAGTGGGTTTGATACGCTTGCACCATCTGTGAAGGCTTCGGTAAACCAAGAAGAAATCAGCATTGTTATTTCCGATATTGACGATGAGATTACATATATGTACGGCTTTCCTGAGGATGAGAGCAACGAACCTGCAGTATATATCACCTCTGCAGGAAAGAGCGGAGTCCTTTCATCTCCTGACCTTCCTGCGGAAGGAATGGTTTATCAAAGAGTAGCATGGATTAAAGCAAGTGACTCAAACGGTAACACAAGTGATGTTTTGAAGATTCCTGTGAAATTTGACAGAACATACACTGCGGTCAACTATACGGCTGACACCGACAAGACCTATTTTCCGGGAGATTATCCTTCTGCTGAGATTAAGATTGAAAATGCAAAGGCTTATTGGTATATGTGGGCGGAAAAGCCCGCAGGTGTTCCTGACACAGCGGCTTATATTTCCGAGCATTTCCTTGCTGATATGAAGTCGCGCGCCGAAATACTTGGCAAGGCAGCCGCGCTTGAGGATGAGGATCCGGATACTGAGCAAAGCAATAATCAACATGAGCTTACAGTTACACTTGAGGCCGATACACCGGTTGTTGCAGGTATTAACCCTGCAAATGAAAGTTACGGCGAAAACATTTTGCCGGATGAGACCTCACGCCCGATTGTTCTTGTACTTGCGGCAGAGAAGGATGATGGGAGCACATTGGTAAAAGCGATTGAGTTTAATACGTTTTATAGTGCCCCAAAGGTTAATGTCCGTCAAAACCGTTTCTCAACAAACGATCATGCCGGAAAGAGAGTCGACTATGTAAGAGATGGCGGGAAAGCCGGCCTGCTTTGGGCAAGCGATACCGACCAATATGCTTATCCGCTTAATACACCGAATCTGTATGGCTTCGCGCAGGCAGAAATTTATCTTGCCGCGGACCCCGTAACAGGTCTTGAGCGTGTGGATATGGCAAACAGCTCTGTTACCTTGGAAAAGGTGGTTTATGAGGGAGCGGATGTTCAAGGTAGTGAAACGGAACGTACAGTTATTGGTGAATGGAAACTTGAAAATATTGGCTTGAGCAGGCTTTCGAATGGCATTAGCAGTGCAGTGCTTGATATTGACCCCAATAGCCTGGAAACGAATTATTATAAGAGTAGCGAAAACGGCAGCTGTCTCGGCATACGTTATGAATTTGTTTGCAATATGCATTATATGGGAGGTATTGCACCAACGAAAACGGCAATTACATATTTTGCATTTAACAATACGCCGAGCGGCTTTATTCACAGCACGTTATATGACACGGGCAGCTGGATGAGTCAGTATCATAAGCTGGATAATTTTGACAAGAAGAACGTTGAGGCAATATTTGACCAAAATGGGCGTGATATCACATCAAATGTTCCGGTTTATACGGTATCAACGAGCTATCCGGAGGGATATGGCTATAAGGAATACATTTGTTTTTCGGCTCCCGGGGGAGAATTTGGACTTGACAGCGACAGAGCGTATTATGGTGCACCCGTCCAAAATACGGTTGATATGAACAACACGTCAAAACTGGCAGTGCACATCGGAACTGACCCCGATAAACTTTCCGATGTTCTTCCCTTTACGGTTGCATCATATGATGTTTTGTCTGCTCCTTATGATGTGGGACAATACCTTTTTGGCGACAAGGATGAGCTTCGTGAGGTAACTTTATATTACAGGTTTGAACATCCGGAACGCGGCACGGTTTCCCCGATTTATGTTATGAAAATCCGCAGGGATAATGTGGATCCTGTGTTTGACATTTCTATATCGGAAACAAGGCGCCCGACAAATGAGGTTCTCGTCAAGCTAAACGCGTTGTATGATACACAGATGGCATCTGACGGTACAATTGTAATTGATACACCGGAGACAGTGCTGCGTTCCGGTGAATATATGTTTGACGCATGGAGAGCGGCAACGGACAATGATGATCTGGACAATATTCCGCAGGAGGACCAAAACTGGGTATGGGTTTCCTACGATGAGGATACAGATACAAATGTTTATAAATGTTACGTAAGAGTTAGCCCGGACGAGGATGGCATTTATCATTTTGTAAGCAATGGATACTTTGTTCCGTACACAGTTGATAATGCCGGAAACAGAAACACATCTGTTCTGGTTAATGGGGAAAGTATTGAGATTATGTCCGGAGGTATGGATTGGCCGTGCTATTATATAACAAACGTGGACGGAGAACCGCCGGAATTTGCCACCGAACCGATCTTCACAGCAAATGAAGGAAGCTTTAATGTAACAGCGAAAACAGATGATTCCGTTAAAAACGTATACCTGAAATTTGATAAAGACTATTCAGGACTTCTTTTCGGGGAAACTTCAGAAGAAAGCACTATGTATAATATAAAAAATGTACCGGGTATCATTTCGGGCGGCTTCAGCAGCGAAAACGGAGAAATTGACGCGGAGATTTACGTTAAACATTCTGAAGCCATACCGCTGTCCTCTGTAACGCTTGTAATTGAAGATAGCGCAGGCAATCAAACGGAATATGCCTATAGTTTCACATCACCTCTTTACGGCAAGAAAGCGGAAATCACAAACACAAAGAATACAAACGGATATCCGGTTTACCGTTACGGTGAAACGCTTGATTTCAGTGTCCCTGTGAAACTTGACGGCCTTGGCGAATGGTATTCTCTTTCGCATAACAATGCCTCGGTATACAGTGACGGAATCACACAAATCGAATTTACTGACTTGTTTGGTGAGAGCGGAAAAGAAAATATTTATGCGGATATTTTCGGTGGGGCATTTGCTCATTCGCTGATATTCACCGTAAACGGCGAGAAAATAGCACCGCAGACTGCTGTATCAGCCGACGTAAAGGTGACAATTGATACGAGCAAGACAAAAGGTTTGTCGGTTGAGGGTGGAAAAACGGAATTTACATTTACTGAAAACGGAACTTTGACTTATTCTCTCATAAATTCAGAACTTGGCCAAACAAGAGAATTTAGTGTTCCGATTGCAAATATTGACAAAACAGCACCGGAGGCAATTGTCGGCTTTCATACGGAGAGTGAAAAAGATGTCGAAACAGGTGTGCGGAGGATCTATTCTGCAACATATTCCATCGAAGGCTTCAGCGAGGACGATGTTATTTTGCTGCCGTCTGAAAATGGAGCCGCACCTTCCGATGTTACTTTTGATTATGGTTCGGAGAATAAAAAATATACCTTCCGATTCCGTGATGCGGCAGGAAACGAGGGTTCATATACAGCGGACGCCTCAGAGATAGAATTTGCTCAGAGAATGGATAATAAGATAACAGCTTACCGGCTGACATATTTGGCGGCTGATGAGAATGGTTTTAGAACTCTCGGACAATTTGGAGTTAATGACGAGATTAAGTCTCTCGGCTTGGTTAACAGGGGTGTATCCGTAAAGACAGAAGCGTTAAATCAAAACGGTGAAGTTGTTTCGGCCACTGTTTCGGTAAACGGAGATTTGCCGGACGGCGCGGCGGTATATGCAAAGGAAAAGCTTGTGATGTTTACTTCCGAAAGCGATGCGGCAAGAACGGTAAATTTGACGCTTACAGGAACCGGCGCTGCAAATTCAATCAACGTTCCGGTTGTGCTTCCGGCAGACACCATTGATTTAACGGCTCCAACGGGTACGGTTATTTATATGCCGGAAGAAAATAGTGTTAAGGCATATCTTGTAACAAATGATACAGACTTAGCGGAAAACGGCGTGCAGGTAACGGGAACAAAGATTGACGGAACAGCATTTGAACTGAAAATGGATGAGAATGGGTATTATACGGAACTTGACATAAACGGAACAGGCAGATTTATCATGATTGACAAGGCGGGCAATGTGGGAAGTGTTGCAATTGCCGTTCTTACTATTGACAAAGAACCGCCGCAGGTTGTTGGTGAGGGCTGGCAGAGTATTGTGGATGCAAGAACGCAGGAAGCTATTAAACAGCTGCTGGAAACGCCGACCAACAGCACAATTAAATTATTTATAACCTTTAATGAACAGTTGAAGGGCGCGGAGGTAAAGGCTTTCAAAAACAGCGAAAAAACAGAAGAACTTCTGCCGACCGATGAATATGTTACTGCTGTTACGAATGGCTGTACGCTTACGGTTGAGTTTAAGCAGAATTGTCTTGCAAAGCTGACAGTTTATGACCTCAGAGGAAATGCGCAGACATTGTGGAGACCGGAGGATGGGCCAATCACTGTCATTGACAGAGAGATTCCAAAGCCTGCGGAGAGCTATCCGAACAGAGTCTTTGACAAAGAAAATAATGTGGTGACAATGGAGTATGTTTTTGCTGACGGCGAGGAGGTTATGCTGCTGCAGGATCATGAAAGCGGATATAAAAACCGACACACCATTGTATTTTCTGAAAATGGCACAAAGATTCTGAATTTCACAGATAGGGCCGGAAACGTATATACTGACTATCCTGTCATATCGGAAGTTGACGAATTGGCGCCGAATATTAAGATTAATATGGATTTTGTGGGCAATGGCAATGTGCTTTCCGGAAATGAAAGCTACATGGCAGGTAATATGTACACGAACAAAGATGTACGTATCCTTTTGAATGTCGATGATGAAACGGCGGAAGGCATTTTGGTTGAGGCGAAAACAAGGCTTGGTACACCGATTCAGGTGAAGACGGAAAAAATTGATTTAAACGGTAAGACATACCACTATAATTTCGTTGTCAGTGAAAATGGCTCTTATCAGATTATTGCAAAGGATAAATGGGGACATAAAAATTTGATTGAAACAAACGTTTCCGTGATAGATAAAACTGCGCCGACCATAAGGTTTAGCGCTGATACTACGGTTTTAAAAGCAGGAATTACGGAAGATGAGGCGAAAAGCAAAATTTTAGAAGAAACTGCAGCTGTGGATTTACAATCCGGGGCAAATTCGCCCATGGGTGATGCGCTGGAGACGGTGACTGACGGTGTAACGTTAAGTGTTGATCTAAGTAATGTAAAACTTGATAAAGAGGGAAGATATACTGTTAAAATAACGGCAGCGGACCGGCTTGGAAACGTTTCTGAAAAGAAGCGCACAGTTACCGTTGTAAAAGACATATATATCTTCAATGTCAACGGTTCATCTGTTTATGCAAACGACGTGTTCACGGCCTCCAAAGGTAAAATCAGGATTTTGGATGCGAGTGAAACTGCAAAATATTATTACGCCAAGGGACATAAGTCTGCAGCACAGATGAAGTATGCAAAGGGTTTTCATGCAGGCGATGGTTTTGAAGCAGCGCAAAACGGATATTATACGATTCTTGCACAGGAAAACAACAGGAAAATGTATCTGCTTTATGTGTACATATACTAAGAAACGGAGGTGCAAAATAATATGTTAAAACGATTGATATCAATACTGCTGACCATTTCGGTTTTGTTTGCCGTTATTCCGGCAGAAATTGTTTTTGCCGAACAGACAGACACAGAAACGGCAGAAATATCGAACCAATATATAAAGGTTATTGTGAATAAGAAAAACGGAGGGTATGTAATTTCCACTCTGGAGGGTGACATACTGAAGAAAAGCGATAATAATGCCATGCTTACCCACAGAGGGGAAAATTTTGACACATCCTTTACCTCTTTTAAGGCAGGTTCTGACGAATATGTATTCGGTGAAAAATACGGCCCTTTCGGTGCGGATAGTTCTGGTGTAGTCACGACAGTTGATTCTGACGGAAATTATATTAAGAGCGTATGGAGTGCCGGTGATTTTGAGGCAGAACAAAATATCTCACTTGTAAACAACAATGCATCTGAACAGCTCGGTACCGCAATGATAACTTACACGGTGAAAAATAAATCTGCGGGCGCAAAGAATGTGAAAAGCCGTATTCTGATTGATACACAGCTCGGAGAGAATGATTATGGTTATTATGAGGTTCCGAAACAAAATCTGGGTCAGGGATACCATTATTTTGAGTTTGAAAAGACATGGGACACCTCCCTTGATCCTACTGTGAAAATGCCTTCCGATTATTTTGTAAGAGACAATCCATATTCATCTAACGTTGTCGGATATGGAGTAAACAGTGTTTTTACGGATCAAAAACCGTACAAAATGACCTTCGCGCATTGGGCAAACATTGCTTCTACGGTGTTTGACTATACACCTGACGAAACACTGAATTTTACAAATAATCTCAATGATAAAAAGACGGCGGACAGTGCGGCTGCACTCTATTATGATTTGGGAACCGTCGCACCGGGTGAGGAGAAATCCTTTTCGACCTACTATGGTGTTACCGCCAATCTGAAAAATAAAGAGAATAAAATCATCATTAACACAACCGCACCTTCAAAGCTGGAATTTAAGGACAGTTCGCGTTCGGTATATCGAGGCTCGGAGGAAATGGATAATGTTGTCCGTATTAATGTAAATCTTACCAATCCTCTCTATGCCGGAAAGGATTATAAAAAACTTGCGGTTGTCGTATATGCTTTAGGGTTTGAAACGCAAAGGCAGACGGACGGCGGCAACTGGGTGGTGTATGACAATGCCGACCCGATTTATACGGACATAATTGACTTTAGGAGCGGAGAGAATAAAGTTACATATTTTGATTTTAAGTTTGAACCTAGGGAACGTGCACAGCTCGGTACATTTGTTATCAAGGTTTTTGATATGGATGAGGGTGTTAATGAACTTGGTTTCTATGCAGAGGATTATTGTCTCGGCACAACTGAAAATCATATTATACTCCCCGGTATGGATAACAATCTTCCGGCGATTACGCTGACGGGACTTGCTCCGGATATTATTTACAATCAGGATATACGCTATATAACGGTTACAGGTCGCGGCGTAGAGTTTTTCAGAAGTGATTTGCTGGACAAAATCTATCTTCGCGGGGAAAATGGCACGAACTATGAAGTACCGATTGAAAATCTTATTTTTGAACAAGGCAGCAACCCGACAAAGGTCAGCATTATGCTTGAGGATTATATGGAGCCGGGTAGATATCAGCTTCATTTCTTATGGAAAAACGGTACAAATGAGCCGGCGCTTGACGGCGTTCCCGCTGACTTTACATCGGACGCCATGATTATTGGGGTGTCAAGTGATATCAAGTATTATAATGCCTGCTATGGTATTGTTACCGTGCAGCGCAACGGAAAAGATAAGTACAAAGTGGTCCCTTATAAAAATGAAGATGAATTGCAAAAAGCAAATATTAAGGAAGACAATTTGCTGCTCGCTTTCAGAGGCGATATTCTGCAAGTGAAAGATAATAAAAATTTTTATCGGCTGTTTGGCAAAGACAAGGATATTAACATCAATTATATTCTCAATTATCACGGTGATGACCTGACCCTGGAAGAGAAAAGTGATGGCAGCGTTGAGGTGCTGATGGACGGGAAGATAACAACTGTCGGCGCAAACACTACGGTGCGCAACGGTACGGCGGCATTTCGCTTAAAAGGGGGTACGGAATATCTGATCCCCGAATATAGTGAGGAAGGAGAAGTGAAGAAAAACGGGGAACTTTCGGGCAGTCAAGATTTTATTGAGCTGAAATGGGATAATGCTTTTGATGTTTTAACAACGGTCGGCGGATTTCTGATTGATATGAAATACGGCGTTCTTGGAAAAATTCAAAATGATGATGAAACAAAATATGACATCATATCGTTTGGCGGAAGTCTTGACCTTGGGTTTATGACGCCGGGCGGTGCGGCAGCTGTACGACAAAACAACGCTGCAGGCGCCAGATGGACAACGGATTTTGTTGAGGTAGAGCATGATGATCTTGATGATGGGTATACCTTCGGGCTTACGTTTGATGAGAATTCCGGAGAGTTCAGATCACAGGTTAAGGAAAAGGATGTTCCTCCCGCAAACAAGGAGGCGAGCCGTGTTGAGGCAGGGGCCGCAATACACGATATTCTTTACGGCGGGAAAGATCCGGGATATATTGGAATTAATATGAGCGCATATGTCGCTCTTCCGCAAATCGTTAAATTTTTGCCCAATAAAATTGAAGGCGATTTAAGCATTAACACAATTGGCGGATATGAAGTAGGTGTAGATGCGGAAGTTGAAACTGCTAACATTACCATGGCCTTATCTCTTGTTGTAAAATCATCGCCATCGGGCGCGCCGATTCCTGATAAGCTGTATTTTACCATTGGCGGCTTTGAACCGGGTGCCAATGTTGACGGGCTGGGTGTGGTTTGGATAACGGGAGGCGGAGGCGGTTTTGACAAACTGTACGACACCATTTACGGCAAGGATGGTATTCCGCCGCTCACGCTGTTGCTGCATGTTGAATTTGACATAACCAAGATATTGACAGGCAGCGCTGATTTGGAGCTTTCACTGCGTTCGCTTAAAATATCGTTTGACAGCTTGAGTCTTAAAATGCTCAAGGATGCAAAGTTTGTTGAAGGCGGAGAAATTGCCGTTGGCTGGTATCCTAATTTTAACATGAATTTATCTGCCGGTGTAAACTTTAAGCAAATTATGAAGGGTGGATTAACCATAACGGCGGCAGCGGGCCGTGATACAGCAGATTTTGTTCAATTTGTTTTAAATGTTGCAATAGGGCTTCCGCAATATATCCCAATTGTCGGCGGTATGGAACTTGCTTCGGCAGAACTTGGCGGCGGGAGCGAAAAAGTGTGGGGCGCTGTTGAGGTACTCAGCCTTATAAAAGTTGGATTTACATACTATTGGGGAGGAAACATTGAATTCACGCACGGCAATCCGGGCGGAAGTCAGAGTTTTGCGACTTTATCATCGACAGATGATATCGGCGTAAGAAGAACAAAAATGCTGTATAATGATATGATCAAGCCGATGGAAGTCGGAAAAGACCATACCACGGGCGAGGTGCAATTTGCATCCGTTGGAGGAAACCTTGCATACAGTGCGGGAAGTACGGCCGTTTCTGATTTCACTGAGCGAGTAAAAAGAGCAAGAGATTCGGGGATACGGCTTATGAGTATGAACAGTGCCCGGACGGAAATATTTACAAACAACGAAAGAACAAGTCACTTGGTTAATTTTGGAGAGGCTTGTGATTATATCCTTTCGATAAGCCGTGCGGATGGTTCGGAGCTTTCTTTGTCAGACATTAAAGAGCATATGTGTGTAAAACAGGGTGGAACCGCATATGAGTTAAGATATTACACCGCTCCCGAAAAGGATGCGACAGATGAGCAGAAGAAAGAGGCTCTTGAAAAAGCAAACATTAATGTTTCCGGAAGTGCGGCATATATAGCCGTGCCAAAGTCGGACGTGATGGGAAGTCTGCTGATAGAATTTTCTGACGGCAAGGCCTATGACATCAGCGCTATAAAGGTAAATCCAATTGGTGAGCTGACCGCTTGCTCCGCGCAGGTGAACGGAAACGTCATGTCAGTAAAGTGGGATGGGGAAAATATAAACGACAGTGCTAAAATTATTGTTTCCGTCTCTGACGGTGATGAGCAAAACGCCATTATTTTAAATGAGAGTGAAATATCCGCAAAGTCAAAAAGTGCGGATGTTAACATTCCCAATAAAATAGCAAGCGGCGAATACAGCGTTAAAGTAACATTAAGCGATGAAAACACATGTTTTAACAGCTATGATGCCGGAAAGGTTATGATTAAAAATGAGAGTGCGCCAAACTCCGCCGAAGATGTTGTGATAGAAAACTGCGGAGATGACAAACTGAAAATTACTGTCGGCACAAATGAGGAAAACTTTGACGGATATCTTGTTGAGGTGTATGAGGACGGAAAGCTTGCCGACACGGGATTATATTTTGCCAAAGATGAAGCAATCATTATTGGCGGGCGGTATGAAATGCCCGTCTTGGATGAGTACGGAAAACCAACGGGAAAAACTGTAACAGTGGGCTATACTCCTGAAAAAGAGTACAGTGCAAAGGTAAGATTGTGCAATATTGTGAAGGATTCGGACGGCAATGCTGTTTACCATTGCAGCGCATATAAAATGTCACCGCAGGTAAAGCTGAGGGGGTCAACGCCGCTGGTTATACAAATGGATTACGACAAAGTTAAGGGTGAAGTTAAAGTAAGTTCGGATGTACCCGTAAGCGGCGAACTGTATATCAATTTTGCTGCGGGCGAAGGTGAATGGTATGAGTTTAAAGATAAGACCACGGAAATTTTGCAGAGTGTTAATCTTGTAGACGGTGACTATACATTTGAATTTTATGCTGCGGACAGTGATGGAGACCATGCTATTGTTCAAAAAATAATCAGTATTGATACAACTGCACCTGTAATCATGGTTGCCTCGCCAATGAGCGGAGACTGCTTTGACGGCGACAGTATAACCGTAACTGCAACGGCGGACAAAGATGCGGACTATTCATTCAAAATTAACGGCAATATGGTTTTGCCTCAGGAAAATAATATTTTTGCGGACGGAATCATGAAATGCAGGCTTCCATTGGGAGAGGCGGCGAAACTTGCAAAAATTGACTTGGAGATAGCGGCAAAAGACAAGGCGGGAAATGAAACGGTTAAGAAACTTTCTCTGACAAATAAAAATGTTTCCGATATAACCTCGATTAGTATATCGGGCACGGATAGATTGATTGCAGACGGAAAACTTGCACTTGGTGAGGGAGAAAGTGCACAGCTTAGAGTTTTCGGATTATTGCAAAACGGAGAAAAGATTGATATTACAGATATGGATGCAACCCTGCTTGAGATAACGAGCGGTACATCAGCCGAACTTGAAGGCACAAAAGTGACGGCGGGATTTGTCGGACAGACGCTTGTACGTGCCGGCTTTGCTCTGGGTGGAAATGAATTTCTTTATGATGGAGTTGTTGTAGAAACCACGGAAAAGAGCTTAATTTATTCCGCGTTGGAGGAAATCATAGCTGAGGCAAAACAGATAACTAATCAAGGATACACAGATCAAAGCTGGAGCGGACTTCAGAACGCTATCAGAGGTGCAGAACAGATTATGTCGGCAGAAGGCGTGAGTCAAAGTGATATTGATAATGCCGCAACAGTTGTTTCAAACGCCATTGCGGCACTTAAAATAAGAAATACCAATTCATCCGGCAGAAGCACACCGTACTATACAGTTTCGTTTAATACAAACGGTGCAGGCAGCATTGCGGGCCAAAAAATAAAATCGGCGCTTAAGGCCGTGAGACCCAAAGATCCTGTTAAAAACGGATATGTTTTTGACGGCTGGTATATTGATAAGAGATTGTCGATGCCTTATGATTTCAACGACGGCGTAACAAGGAGTTTTACGCTCTATGCTAAGTGGATTGAGGAGGAAAACGGGCAGGAGATATCAGAATGGAAAAACCCGTTTGCAGATGTTTCTGAGAACGGCTGGTTTTTCAAAAATGTTGAATATGCAGTGAAAAATGGGCTGTTTAACGGAACGAGTGAAACAATATTTTCACCGGACGGCCTTACGACGAGGGCAATGTTTGTAACTGTGCTTTACCGTGCAGAGGGTAAACCTTCGGTGAATGATAGTATATCGTTTGGCGATGTGCATATGAATGCTTATTATGCAAATGCAGTTATGTGGGCGGAGAAAAATGGTATTGTCAAGGGCGCTTCCGAAACAGAATTTGCGCCTGACAGCACGATTACGAGAGAACAAATGGCGGCGATTATATATCGCTACGCAAAGTATAAGGGATATGATGTGTCAGTCGGAGAAAGTACGAATATTCTTTCGTATGATGACGCAGAAAGTATTTCGGAGTATGCAGTTTCTTCCGTTCAGTATGCGGTAGGCAGCGGCTTGATGAAGGGTAGGACAGATACGACAATTAATCCGAAGGACAACGCAACAAGGGCTGAAATTGCAGCGATTCTGCAAAGGTTTCTTGAAGCAAATCAATAAGCAGTAATTTGGCAGAAAAATTTAATGATGAGCCCCCGTTTGAATTTTCAAACGGGGGCTCATACTTTCCTTCTATGAATGTTTTGCAGACAGAAGCAATACAATTGCACTTGTCAAAATGTGAATTAAAAGTATATTTTAAACCTAATTTTAGCGGTATATAGTAGTTCATTTTACCGGGTTGGCAAAATAGCGATATTGTGGTATTAACTGCAGAAAACTTGTGGAGATTGAGTTATCAGAAGCATTGACAGCCTCATTTAGACGGTGATAGAATAAATATTGGTAAAAGTAGAGATTATCTGTGTTAAAACAGAAGGAAAGGAGAAACATATGGATCCAAGAAACTTTTATCCCACCGGAGAAGAGGTTGATAAATGGGCAGAGTCAATATACCGTTTGGGACTTGACGGCGCACGTGGAGAGGAAATTATGCCGTGGGATGAGACATATATTCATCCGGGAAATTTCCATCAGCCGCAAATGGCGTTTGTCCGATTTTCTACCACATATTCGGCTGACTTTTATGCGCTGTGGCAGCCGACATTAAAGACGCCCGCACCGCTAATTGTTCACGTGCCCGGTTATGGCGCGGAAATGAGTATGCATCCGGCGCTGGTAGACCGAGGTTATCATGTCCTTCATATTTGCCCTTTGGGCTATGTTACACCAAATGGCAGAGATACCGGCAAACTTGATGCGGACGGGGATTGGCCGGTGTTACCGGATACCATCCGAACGGGAGGAAAGGAAGGTTATAGATTTTGGCTGGCGAACTGTGTTCAGGCAATCGAATGGGCAAAAAAGAGACAGGAGGTTCTTCCTGAGCGCTTAAGTTTTATGGGAACGAGTCAGGGAGGGGGCGGAGCTCTGTTGCTTGCTTCCGTTTATAAAGATAAAAATGTGCGTTGTGTGGGAGCTGATGTCCCGTTTCTGACCAATCATCCCATGGTAGTGGGTCAGGGCGCTTATCGGCATACAAAGGTGGGACTTGTTTCTTCAAAAGACGAAAAGCTTGCCTGGCACGGCACGGGACTTGTTGATACAACATCCCATCTTCATCGTCTGCGCGGAGTTCCTATTTTGATAACAGCCGGCGGAAAAGATACGGTTTGTCCGCCCGAAACCATTCGGATGCTGCATGAAAGCATTACGTGGGATTGTGCATTTTATTTTATGGAAAATATGACGCACCGTTATACACCGCCATTTTTAAAGCTGTTTGAGGCATGGCTGGAAATTTATGCGTGATGCATGGCAGCTAAAATTTTGCCAAACGTAGTCTTTGAAGCAATGGATACGGAAAATCAATTAAAAATTTTTATTCCAGGGAGCTTTTGTTCCCAAGGTGCAAAAAAACAAGCGCATTACCTGTTTTTAAGGCTGCGCTTGTTTTTTTTGCAATTCTCTTGTATATTATTTGGGTGTGTTGGGTAGGATTTGTTTACTTGTTACATTTTTATTCCTCAAAAGAAATCTCAATTTTATTTTCCTCTGCAAGCCATGTAACTTTTGCGCCCAAACTTTCTGCTGCTGCACGCAGAGGAACCATGGTACGATCCCGGTACAATATGGGAGGAGTATCCAGCAAAATTTTGTCTCCCTCGCACCATAATTCATTACTTCCGATGGTTACACTCATTGCGATATTGTTTTTCAAAAGTGTTGCTGTAGATGTACGGCCATTCCATGCTGTTTCTGCCCCCAGTGCATCACCGAGCGCACGCAGTGGGACAAGCAGTCTGCCGTCTTTCTCTATCGGAGAGGGATTTTTAAGGCTAACCTTTTTGTTGTTTACGGTGATGGTATAGTTTGCCGCCGGGATATCTTCCGCATCTTTGCTGTCAGAAATTTCAGGTTCATTTCCTTCCCATTCTTTGGGTTCGCAGACGGATTTGGCAAAGGTCTCCGGGTGCGTAATGTTAAAATCATATGTGAGTTCTTGACCGGAGTAGTTTCGCATGGTAACAACTCCGCTTTCGAAAATACTTTCGAGATAGGGACTGTCCAAAAGTTTGGGTGGGCAGATGTCAACAGTTTTTCCGTTTATTTCAGGCAGACGTTTGTCTGTATGCCAGCGGAGTGTTCCGCTCGTGCCGCAGCCTGTGTATTGGAAAGTTTCTTCATCAATCCAGGTAAACTCGTTGTCCGAAACGTCATTAATAAAGGCATCAAAGCTTTCATAATCCGCGGCTCTGCCTGCTTGGAAGACAATCGGAGCGGCAGGGGATGAAAGGGAAAGCAGCTTTCCGCTTTTATATTTTTCAATGCTGTATTCATTATCAGCGCCTGTAAATCTGCCTTTGGCAGGTTTGATTGCAATATAGGTGTTTCCATCCGGATCGTAGGTAAACATCCAACCATTTTGAATCGTTTTTACATCATATAAATCCTGTGACATGAAGACATACAAAACGCCTGTACTTTCGCTTTCGCCATCCGGATTTCTTTGCACAATCATAGAGGATTCGTTGGAAAAACCGGAGTAGGCATTGTAGTTTGTTACGCCGCCTGCGTGAGTTGCTTCGCAAAGTGCGTATACACGGCTGTGGGAACCAATGGTATGATTAGGGCCGATGCAGTCGATATACATCATCCGGTTCTGGGTAGTCAGAGCCGTATAGGTTTGTGTCCTGTCGTGGGTGATGGTTCCGACAATATAGTCCGGTGTAACATAGGTTGTACTGATTTGGTTAGACGGAGTTTTTACCGTATAGGACCATTCAGCATTTTTGACATAGCCTTCTCCGCGTCCGAGAAGATGCGCTGTGTAGGTGTAAGTTCCGCGCTCATTTAAATTTAATCCCAACTCCATTAAGAGCGGAGGAACACGGTAGCTGCTGGTTGCAAAACACAAATGGGTCGGATGTGTTCCGCCGGCGGAAAGCAATGCTTCCTCATCATTTGCACGGCCAAAGAAAAGCCAGGAAAGCGTATCAGGTGTTGTTGTAATGTTATAATTGCAAAATTTATCGTGATATTGCCTGTTTGCCGGACCGCCCTCAAATCCGATGCCCAGTTTTATAGCAAAGTTAGCAAACAGAACGTCGAGGAACATATCCGCTTTTTCACGGAGAACATCAGAATAGGCGAGGTCGCGTAGATTAAAAAGTGCCGCCCAGTTATATTTCATATAGGTCTTAGAACTTTCTTCGATGGATAGTCCGTTTTTAATTTTAAAGTCGAGGTACCATTTATAATATTCGTTCCATTCATAGAAATGTTGGGCAACGGTATTACCGTCCGGCAGCTTCTTGTCGCGGTAATTGTCCATGCTGTTAAACATTTGCAGCGCTAAAAATACGTTGCATCGCCTGTGAAAATCGTGATTTTCACTTCCCTCAATGTCTATTTCGGTTTCGCTGCGGTTTCTTGCAGCACCTATGTCGCTGGTTTCGCAGACGAAATTCCAAAAAGAATCTTCCAGTTTTTTTTCTGCCTCAGGCGACATTCTGCTGGGAAAGAAAGTGCTGTCCTTTCGGAAAAAGTACCATGTACGGATGAGCAGCTGGATGGGAAAATAGTTGTCGGTTTTGGTGCTGATAGGCCATTTTTCCAGAGAAGTAATGAGAATACGGTCCGCATTTTCTGTGTCTTGGTTCAGATAATAAGCAGTCAGAGTGTAGCCGCTGTCTGCCCAGGAACTGGTTGTGCCGTCCCCAACGGGAGGAAACGGCGTCTGCATATATTGCTCCAGCATAGTATTTTTGCGTTCGTCTGTTTTGGACCAAATGTCATAAAGCTCTTCTTCATTGTATTCTTTGTTTTCATACGCTGAAGCAGGCAAGATACCTGAACAGATGAAAAGACAAAGAAAGATAGAGAGCATTTTTAAAAAAATTGTTTTCGGGTGCATAATGGATTCTCCTCTCTTTTAATTATAGATTGAAATCATAATGTCTTGTTTTCCCGTAAAGTGATACGGTGACAACGCCACTGTCAAAGCGGCTTTGTAAATAGGGACTTTGAAAAACATATTCGGGTGTGTAGTTAATGGAATTTCCATTAATTTTCGGCGGTTCGTTGTTTGCAGTATTAAAATACATCTCGGTACCGTCAGATGCAGTATAGCATAGTAAAAAAGTGTCAGGGACAACCATCTCATTCAGTGTGATTTTACGGTTTTTTATGTTTTCACGGAAAAGATCCCATTCTTTATCGGTACAGCCTTCGGAGACCTCGATAATGATGGGCGAGAAACGGTTTCCGAGTTTTACAAACCTTGCGTGATCTGCAAACTGGTCAAAGAACTGATAACCGCCGAATACAACTCTGACGGCGGCAAAAGAACTTTGCTCCCGCAGAAAAATCCATCCGTTTTCTTCTGTGAAGTCCTTTGTGCAGAGCGGAAGTGAAACGCCGAAATCGAGAGAATCCGTGCTGCGAGCCGGATACCACATGGGGTCGATTTGTGTCCAGGAACGAGCTTGTTGAGTGATTAATACATTTTTGTACTGAACACTTCTGTACGGCCGCAAAACAGGCATAAGTTTTTCGCCGTTTGAGGGCAGAGCACAGGGATATAATACTGATTTTTCGGAGTCCGGGAAGATTATTCCCTGCCAGCGCATAGCATTGCTTAAATGGCTGTGGACGGCTATCGGAGAATCCATCTGTGTTCCTATGATAAAATGCGGCGTCACGTAGCTGTAGCGCAGCAGGCGTGAACGGCTGCAATCGCAGAGCAGGGTTCGTTCCGTACCGGCAGGGCGTACTTCGCGCGGTTTTTCTTCGCCCGGTTTTAAGGATGTGTATTCATAGTGTCCCAGTGCGTTGCGGTTCATTGCCATGAGAATCACTTCATCAGGCAGAGTATAGTCAGAAAGCAGCTGAAAATAGTAATTATGTTGGGCGTTTCCCTCTCCGCCAAGCAAATAAGTAGCCATAACATACATGGAATCGCAGTACATAGGTCCGCTTGCACAAACAGCTCTTGTTTTTGCCCCTCCCCTGCGCAGAGAAAGGGAGTCCTGTGCCCATTCCAGCCATATTAAATCCAGAAAGTCACGGGATTTGCTGCGAAGTTTTTCATCCTCGCAACATTCGTAGATGAGACTAATGAAAGATACGGTCCATTTCATATAGCCGTGAGAGCCACATTCCAGAAAAAATCCCTTTTTGACACGCTCGGTGATATATTCTGATAAGAAATGACGCCATGCTTCAAAGTGCTCTTTTGCCCGGCATTGTTGTCCGTCGGAGGAATGTCCGAGGGAATCGGGGCCGCAGTCGCCTTGTTTCAAATACATATATCGGAACCAGTAACCGTGGCCTCCGCCATGTCCGGAATCGGGGTAAATTCTGTCACAATACTCCGGCTCGTGCATAAAAATTTGCGAGCTGATTAAATTACAGACCTTTGCATTCAAGTCGTGATTTTCGCTTCCTGTCATCCACCAGGTGCTTTGTTGTGCGAGATGAATGTCATTTTTCAAGGATGTTCTTCGCCACAGCTCCTCAAGAAGAGCTTTTTTAGTTTCGGGATAGAGAGTACCGTTTTTGCCGCAGTAATAATACATCCTGATTAAAAGGGGTGTAGCGAGCAAGCTCCACTCATCAAATAAAAAGCTGTCGCGTGTTTTTTGTTCATCAAAGCTTTGAAATTCGTTGATAAACCATTCATTTGCACCCTTGGTATCTGTTTTTGTGTACATCATCAAAAAATATTTTAGCGCCTCATAAAGATTTTCTTCTGCTCCTGCACGCAGCGCACGGGTTCTCCTATGCTCAAGCGTTTTTTTATAATCACTGCGGCATTCCTCCAAACTCCGGTGCGTGATACCGATTTTATGATTGCCGCTCTCGTCAGAAAATGAAATTTTATCTAATTTTAGCAGTGTGTATTCGGTTTGAACATAAAAATGGCAGAATGTAATTGTTTCATTGAAAAGCGAAATATCGCGCAAGTCCATGTCAAATTCTTCCCAGCAATTGGTAGAGATTTCAAAATCTCTTTGTAGTATATTTTGCCGAGAATCCTTTATTATAATATTAAAAATTGCCTTTTCATATTTTGATATAATCTTGATCCCAAAATGGAAAACCGGGCAGCAAGACAGATTTATTTCAGAGCAATTTTTTCCGCCGCAGAAGGAAACAGGCTTACCATAGGGATAGCAAATGGAAAAATCGCCGCAGAGCTTATCCGAAAAGTCAGCAGAAAAACCATCTGAAAATTTATCACGTATGTCCCATAAGCCTTTAAGTGTTTGGGCGGCAGGATCAGATTTCGTGTGCATTTGTATATACCTCCGTTTGAATAGATTACCGCAGAAGCAAGCTTCTTTCTTAATTATAAGCAAACTTGTGCTTGACGGCAATACAAAGGTATCCGCATGATACAATTTTTTCGGGAATTTCGCTTCCGGCAGCGTGTTCGGCAGGCATCGCTTGAACGAATCGGACCTATACAAAACTGTCGCTTATATACAAAGATTTCGTTGTGTTTCTGTCGGTTGCTTGAAATGGACAGAATGATATGTTACAATAGAAGTACTTTTTCATACAAGGGTGGATATGATGAAATTTATGAAAGCTCGCAAAACAGTTTTTTATAAAATAATGATTTCCTACATCGTGTTAAGCAGTATTATTATCATGGAAATGTCACTGTCTTTTTATTATTCTGTCAGCAAAAACTACCACAAGGAGATATCCGTCTTAAACGAAAATATATTAAACTATGCACAAAATGTAATTGATGAAAATCTGATGCAGAGAGCGGAGAAGGTATGTCAGGATCTTTTGGTCTGGATTTCGTATAATGAAAGTATTGTGTCTGATCTTAAAAGCGTAGATATGTGGAACCTATCTGATGCCAGGACCGTTTATAATTACATTTGCGAAACAGCAAGATATAACACGGAAATTTTGGAGTCTATCCATGTTTATTTTACCACAAGTGAGGGCTTGATTTCAACCCGAAGCGGAATTGTGCGGAATCGTTTTGATAAAAATAATCGCTTTCTCAATCTGGATTGGATAGACGAGTTTGAGAAAAGCGGAAAACAGTGTTTTTGGTTGTCTACGAGGGATATCTTTTATTCCCCTTCTTTTTCAATCAAGGCATTTACCGTGGTAAAATCCATGCAGTACAGCTATAAAGGTGAAAAGGGTAATATTTATGTTGCGCTTGACATTGATGCGGAGGTGCTTAGCAAACGTTTAAAACAGGTTAGCCGGACAGAGGACAGCGGTGTTTTGATGATTGATTCGGACGGTACGGCGATAGCCGGTACCTCGGAAGAATATGCCGGCAGCAATCTTGCTGAGAAGGAATATGTCAGTAAAATTTTGTCTGACTCCAAGGAGTCTGATGTTTTTCGGTGGAAACGGGATAGAAAAAATGTTGTTGTGTCTTATACAACTTTTCGTCAGAATAATTGGCGTTTGGTGTTTATAATGCCGTCCGAATATTATTATAAAGCGAGTTTTGCGATGAAACGCAGCATGTTTCTGGCAATATTGTTTACTATCATTATGGCTGTTATTTTAACAAAAATATTTACAGGACATATTTACCATCCTTTAAAAAATATTATCAACAGCATCGTAGGCGGCGATGGGAGAAAGAACGTGAATGAGTTTGACTTGATTGATGAAACCTTTAAACGTTTGTCAATTGATAAGAAAAACCTTCGCGGAATGTTAGAACTGTATGAACCGCAGATAAAACAAAATTTTGTTAACTGTTTGATTAGTCATACAATTGAGAATGAAGGAAGTCTTGCGGAACGGCTGAAACTTTTGGGTTCCGATGCGGATGCAAAAGGAATTTATCGGTGTGCAGTGCTGGAATTTGATAAGGGAGCATATGAAACGCTTGATTTGGAGGTTTGCCAATATTTAAAATATGTGGTGTTGGAAAAAGTTGATCAGCTTTGCGAAGATAAGGGAGAATTTATTGCATCTGAAGTGCTTGGGAGTGTAAACCGAATTGCTATTATCTGTGCAGAGAGCAGCCGAGAAGAGGCAGAGAAGCTTTTCTGCTCTATTGCACGGCAAATGGAAGAGGAATATATGGTACAGGTGATTACGGCTTGGGGGATTCGAACTAACGGTATGCTTTGCGTTTATCGTTCCTATGAATCTGTACTAAAGGCACTTTCATATCGCTGGTTATTTCCTGCGGAGAAGATTTTATATGCTGAAGTGTGTGAGGAACGGGAAAAAAGCGATCTTGTACCGAAACTTCCTGAACAGACCACATTTTTATCGGCTCTGAAAGAGCGTGATCTTTCTGAGGCGCAAAGATGCCTGGAGAAGATTACTGAAGAACTTGTAAACGGAAAATATTCCATTGCGCACTGCCATGAAGAAGTTCTTTCTCTGGTGTCGGCAGTGGCCGGTTTTATGCGCGAGAACAGTATAAAGAGTGAACAGATTATTGAACGAAGTTTGCA
The DNA here is from genome assembly GCA_934438075.1 of uncultured Clostridia bacterium. Lineage (GTDB taxonomy): Bacteria > Bacillota > Clostridia > UBA1381 > UBA9506 > RGIG1666. Next base: position 25,887 of record CAKSBF010000008.1, read on the forward strand.
GGAGGATTTCCTTACCACGGGAAATATTCATGAATTCAGACAATGGTTGATGTCGGTGATATCGAGTACGATGGACGCTCTTGGAGGCCAGGATAATCAAAGATATTCGGAGCTGATTGCAGAAGTAAAAAACTATTGCCGTGAAAATTTGGGCGGAGATCTTTCTCTTACGGGAATTGCCGAAAATATTTTCATCAGTCCGAAGTATCTGAGTCACTTATTTAAGGAAAAAACAGGCCAAAACCTGACAGAGTATATTTTTGGCTTGCGCATGGAGAAATCAGTGGAGCTTTTGCGGGAGACGGATTATAATATTGAAAAGATAGCCGGTATGGTTGGCTTTAATACTCCACACTATTTTATCAAAAAATTTAAAGAGGTGTATGGGGTTACGCCCAAAAAATATAAACTGCGTAACTAAATCAGACATCCGACGGGACTGCAGCAGAGCGAGGGCATTTGCTGCGGTCCTTTTCTCATATTTGCGATAAAATTGTATCTTTCGGAAAACCTTGTATTGCCTTTTAAAAGAGAGTGTTGGTAGAATGTATTTAGGATAACATTGAAAGGTAAGGTCTATTAACATGAATCAAACAGTAAAAAAAGAAAAGACTTCGGTCTTCGTTCCCAAAAAAGAAAATCGGTGGAAACCATATTGGAAAAACAGATATCTTTTCCTGATTTTTCTGCCGGCCATTCTTTATTATGCGGTGTTTCATTATGCGCCGCTTTACGGTATTCAAATGGCGTTTCGGGAGTATGATTTTTCAAAAGGCATTCTGGGAAGTCCGTGGGTGGGACTGCAAAATTTTATTGACTTGTTTTCCTTTAAAAGCTTTTGTGATGTCTTGAGAAACACGGTTCTCATTGGCCTTTATAAATTTGTTTGGGGCTTTCCTATGCCAATTGTTTTTGCGATTTTGCTGAATGAAGTAAAAAACACTGCCTTTAAAAAGTCGATTCAGACAATAAGTTACCTTCCGCATTTTTTGTCATGGGTTGTTTTGGGCGGAGTATTTACTCAGCTGCTCTCACCGAATGGAGGACCGGTGAATGCCATTATCAAAGGCTTGGGCTTTAACAGCATTCATTTTCTGGCATCGCCGAAGTATTTTAGAACGGTATTGGTTTGTTCCTCTGTATGGAAAAACATTGGTTGGGGGTCAATCGTATATTTTGCTGCATTAGCCGGCATTGACCCTCAGTTATATGAGGCATCCTATATTGATGGGGCAAACCGATTTCATAGAATGTGGTACATTACGCTTCCGTCCCTTGCACCGGTTGTTACGATTATGATGATTATGAATGTCGGTACCATTATTAACGATGACTTTGATCAGATATTTAACTTGTATAACACGGCTGTTTATGAAGTAGCGGATGTCATCAGCACCTATACCTATCGGGTTGGTCTTGTGGAAATGAATTACAGCTTGGGCACGGCGGTGGGATTGTTTAAAAATGTCATTGCATTTATTCTCATTTTAACGGCAAATTCCATTGCAAAGAGAATTAATGATTACGCACTTTGGTAGGAGGAACTATCTTGAAAAAATTAAAATTTAAATCAGAATACATATTTGACATTATTAATTCACTGATTATGATTGCAATTTGTATTTGCACCATATATCCGTTTTTGTATCTTGCGGTCAGCTCCGTTTCGGCAACGGATATGGGAGCAAACGGTCTCAGTTTGATTCCGCAAAAGGTGACGGCAGTGGCATATAAGCGCGTTTTTACAAATTCGCTCATTGGAACCGGTTTTATGAATACCATTGCGAGGACGGCATTAGGTACATTTCTAAGTCTTTGTTTTACTATTTGTGCTGCATATCCGCTTTCTAAGAAATATTTTCCAAACCGTACACTTTGGACAGCACTGATTGTATTTACCATGTATTTCCAAGGAGGCACAATTCCTACATTTTTGGTGGTGAAGGGTTTGGGTCTTACGGACAAAATCTGGGCTTTGGTGCTTCCCGGGTTGATCAATACCTTTAATATGATTATCATGAGAAATTTCTTTATGGAACTGCCGTCAAGCTTGGAGGAAAGCGCAAGATTGGATGGGGCTAACGATTTTGTAATTTTGCTGAGAATTGCGCTCCCTGTTTCAAAGCCGATTATAGCCACAATAGTGCTTTGGACTGCAGTTGCACATTGGAATGCTTACTTTGACAGTATGATTTATATGTCCAGCTTAAAGAAGCAGGTTTTACAGGTTGTCATGAGAAGAATTGTCATAGAGGGTTCATCTCTTGCGATGGATTTCGGCTCAGGTGCCGGTGATTTTGACGCCGGTACGAATACCATTAGCACAGAAGGAATTAAAGCGGCGACCATTATGGTTGCAACGCTGCCAATTATTTTATTTTATCCGTTTTTACAAAAATATTTTGTAAAAGGGGTTATGGTAGGCTCTTTAAAGGGCTAACCGGATATGGTAAGGGAAGTATGATAAAAAATAAATTTCAGAAAGGTTATGTGATGATTATGAAGAAAGGCTTTCAGTTAGCGGCGTTATGCTTGTCTGTCTGCATGGCAGTCGGAGGAATTTCCGGGTGCAAGGGCGGAGAGAACAAAGCGGAAGGAGCAAAAAAGACTATTCATTGGGTGGCAAATGTGCCAAACCCCGATAAAGCAGATATGGTGAATTTTGTGGAGGAAAAGTTTGATGTGGATTTGGTCATGGAGACTGTATCCAATACCGATGCACTGGCAGTGCGTTTTGCTTCGGGGGACATTCCGGATGTTTTTGCGCTTTACGGCAGTTATAATATGGAGAAATATCAAAAGCAAAATTTGCTGGCGCAGATTCCGGAGGACATGCTGAAAGCACATGCACCTACGCTGCTTGACATTTATGAAAAGGACTATACCGGAACAATACCTGTTATGGATTATTGTAAGATTGACGGAAAAATATATGCGCTTCCGTCAATCGAATACAGTGCAAATTTCCACATTCCCATCGTTTATCGCGGGGACTGGCTCAAAAAGCTTGGAATTGACAAGCTGCCCGAAACACTGGATGAATTTGAAAAAGTGGCATATCAAATTGCCAATAATGACCCGGACGGAAACGGTGTAAAGGATACTTACGGCATATCGACTTCTTCCATGAACGTAGTTTACGGCGCTTTTGGATATCAGGTTGGCTACGATCAGAGCAGCATTGCCGATACGTGGCGTGCGGAGGACGGCAAGCTGGTGTTCGGTCCGGTGCAGCCGAAAATGAAAGAGGCGCTGACCATTCTGCGTAAATGGTATGCAGACGGCGTGCTGGATCCCGAATATATTACCGGAGAAAACACAGGCGGTAACGTAAATATTTCCAATGCATTTTTAAATGGCACTATCGGTATTACCTGTCAAGGAAACTATTCTTATTACCGTCCGAGCTTTGGCGAGGGAACTGTAGCAGGACCTGCACGAACAGAAATGATGAAATTAAATCCCGAGATGGCAGATAATATCCAGATTGGTTTGCCGCCGGAGGGACCGCACGGTGACCGAGGTATGTTCCAATGGAATATGTATAACGGAAGCACAGGCTTTGGTAAACAGTTGGATGATGATCCGGATAAACTTGCTAAAATTTTGGATATTTTGGAGTTTGGGGTATCCGATTATGATAACTGGTGTACAATGCATTATGGTATTAAAGGAAAGCATTGGGAGGAATCGCCGATTGACGGAACACCTGTTATGAAGGATGGCTATGAAATTAATGCGATTGGGGCCGGCAGCACCTTCCTGTCAACCATTCCGCCGAGATATCGCCGTCAGGCTATTTCGGAGGGTGTGCGGAAATGGACAGAGGAAAACCGACTGGATGAATATGGTATCACAAACGAGCTGCTGATTACGCTTCCGTCAGAGCAAAAATATACCGTTGAGCTTAAAAAAATGCAGGAAGAAGCATATTTTCAGATTATAACAGGCTTAAAACCGGTAGACTATTTCGATGAATTTGTAGAAAAATGGCACGCAGCAGGCGGAAGCATTTTGGAAAAAGAAGCAAATGAATGGTACACATCCATTGAAAAATCATAAAATTCTTTAAGCAGGTGATGAATATGAATCAGCTATGGAAAAAAGGAATTTCTCTTTTGACTTTCTGTGCAATAATGATAGGCGTATGCGGCGCCGTAGCATTTGCGTCGGAGGGGATTTATTACTATGATAATTTTGACAGCGAAACGGAAATGACCTGGACTTATAAAGGGGCGGCATCTCCGCATACAGTGGGGTCGTTTGAGATTCCTTCGGCAACGGATAAAAGTTATGGTATTCATAAAGCGGATACCAGCAAAACGGCTGTTATGGCAGAGGGAAAAATCCCATCGGCAATCAGTGCGGACAGTGTTATTATGGAATTTGATATGCTGGCGTCTCTTACGCCGGGAGATAAAACAGGATTCTTTAACCTGTTTGCAGGCGGCAACAATATGACAAAGAGCACAACAAATCTTTCCGCGGTGGTCATGGAAATCGGCTACAAGCCGGAACAGTCAAATAATTATAACGGAATTTTCACTCTGCGCAAGGGTACGGCAAGGGTTGCTCTTGCTAACCGGTTGGATCCTGAGCATTGGTATCGGATCAAGTTTGCTTTTAATCTGGCAAACCACACACAGAGCGTATTTATAGACGATACACAGGTCGCGGCTGACTGGCCGATGTTTAGCAGTGCGGTGGAGGATATCGGAACTATTATTCTGGATTCGACCGCGCAGGCAAGAGACGGCAAACTGCTGATTAACAATTTGAAGGTTTATGACGAAAGCGACGCGGCTGCTGTCGCTGTTACAAAGGCTTCTCTTGAACTTACTGATACAGATGCAATCAGTGAGAATATTACACTTCCGACAGAGGGAGTTAATGGAGCAGTCATTTCGTGGAGCTCTGATATGCCGGATGTCCTGGCGGCAGATGGCACCGTTCATTGCGGACCAAAGGATACAACGGTTCAACTCACTGCTCTTATCAGTAAAGGTGAGGCAAGTGAAACAAAGGTCTTTACCGTTACGGTTTTATCGGATGGGAGCGGTTCTTTAACAGAAGAACCAAACTATTTTACGGATAATTTTAATAATGAAACGAAAATAAAATGGACTTATAAAGGGGCGGCATCTCCGCATACAGTGGGGTCGTTTGAGATTCCTTCGGCAACGGATAAAAGTTATGGTATTCATAAAGCGGATACCAGCAAAACGGCTGTTATGGCAGAGGGAAAAATCCCATCGGCAATCAGTGCGGACAGTGTTATTATGGAATTTGATATGCTGGCGTCTCTTACGCCGGGAGATAAAACAGGATTCTTTAACCTGTTTGCAGGCGGCAACAATATGACAAAGAGCACAACAAATCTTTCCGCGGTGGTCATGGAAATCGGCTACAAGCCGGAACAGTCAAATAATTATAACGGAATTTTCACTCTGCGCAAGGGTACGGCAAGGGTTGCTCTTGCTAACCGGTTGGATCCTGAGCATTGGTATCGGATCAAGTTTGCTTTTAATCTGGCAAACCACACACAGAGCGTATTTATAGACGATACACAGGTCGCGGCTGACTGGCCGATGTTTAGCAGTGCGGTGGAGGATATCGGAACTATTATTCTGGATTCGACCGCGCAGGCAAGGGACGGCAAACTGCTGATTAACAATTTGAAAATCTATGAAAATAATGATATCAGTGCAGTTTATGCATGCGCAGACAGCTTGTTCATAGAAGATATTACAGGTGATTTTACTTTGCCAACTGAGGGATGCGGCGGAACACAGATTGCATGGGAGTCTGAGGATGCGGATATTGTCATTGAACAAGAAATTGCAAGGGTAACACAGCCGCGTTATTACGAATCGGATAAGGAAACGGCTCTGACCGCTGTCATTTCCAAGGGAAGGGCGGAGAAACGAATCAGCATTCCTGTAGTGATTCGAAAAGCAGAGATGACGGACGCTGAAGCAGTTGCAGAGGATATTGGAGCGCTTTCTGTTCAGAATAGCGCGGTGGAAGGATTTGAACTCCCGAGTTTGGGCGGTCATGAAACGGTTATTACGTGGTCATCAGACCGTGAGGACGTCATTCGCTTGCGTGAAGAAAATGGGGCAATATTTGCCGATGTTATCAGACCGGAGGACGATGCAGACGTTACTGTAACGCTTACGGCAACTGTGACCAAGAATAATGCGAGCGACAAGAAGGAGTTTAAAATAACGGTTTTACATGTGTTTACAGATAAAAGGTCGGTAACAGAGGATGCGGCGGCGATTGTTTTGGAGGAAATTGTTGAAAAGGATTTTACCCTTCCGACAGCCGGTGCAAATGGCAGCGTAATTTCGTGGCAATCTTCCGATGCTTCAATTATTAAGATAGAAGACAGCGACTCCGGTGCAGCAAGCGTTACAAGGCAGCCGGACGATGTTGCGGTCACGCTTACGGCAACGGTAACAAAAGGAAAAGAAACCCAAACAAGAAGTTTTTCCATTGTGGTAAAAGGAGACAAAGAGCAGTATGAGCAGTGGCTTAAGGAAGAGTTGGAAAAGCTTGATATCGGAAATATATATCAGATTACAGCCAACCTTACACTTCCTGCGCAGGCAGAACACGGTTTTGTGATTTTGTGGCAATCTTCAGATACAGATATTATCACAGACAGCGGCAGCATTACAAGAGGTCGGAATGATTCGTCTGTAAATTTGACAGCAACATTGAAAAATGGTTCGGTTTCGGGAACAAAAACGTTTAAAGTTACGGTTAAGGGGACTTCTTCGGGAAGCTCGGGAAGTTCGGGTAGTTCGAAAGGCTCCGGTAAAAAGACGGGCAGTACCTACAAGGTTTCAAACGAAATAGAAGAAGAGAAACAGACAGAGGTAGATTTTACAGATTTGCGTGAGCTGTCTGTCACCCTAAACGGTATACTTTTAAACTTTGATCAAAAACCTTTCATTGAAAATGGAAGGACACTGGTTCCCGTCAGGGCCATTGCGGAAGCGATGGGAGCAGAAGTGACATGGGATGGCGTATTGAAAACGGTCACTATTTCGCGCGGAGATAAAACGGTTCAGCTTGTTATTGGCAGCAATGAAGCCGTTGTTTCGGGAGAGAAGATACTCATGGACGTTTCTGCAAAAATCGTGAATGAGCGGACGATGGTTCCTGTTCGGTTTTTATCTGACGGATTGGGCGCGCAGATTTCGTGGGATGCATCGCATTATGCCGTACGAATCATAGATTTGTGGAATGCAGAAGAAAAGCTGCAATAGTCGTATGGGAATAAGATTTGAGGAGTGAACGGAAATAAAAATGAAGAGTAAAATAATCAATAAAATTACAGCGATTCTGTTGATCATTCTTTGTAAATTAACCTGTGTTTCGTTTGCGCAGGAGATTGTGCCGGTGCAAAATTCTAATATGCAGAATCTTCCGGGAGACGTAAAAGAGGATGCTGACATTGTTGCGAAGGTAATGGCTCTTGGTTTTATGGCGCCTTGCGAGGATGGAAGCTTCTCTGCAGATAAAATCGTTACAAGGGGCGAATTTGCGGATGCAATGGCTTTGCTGTTGGGGCTGGGGAATATACAAATTTCGCCGGACGGAGCTTTCTTTTTAGATGTAACGGAGGAAAACTCCCACAGAAGTTCTGTTATGCTTGCGCTCAAAATCGGTTATATGACCGGGTATACGGACGGCACATTTCGTACCGAAACGTCCATCAAAGTGCGGGATGCGGTGAGAGTTTTCATCAAAGCATTGGGGTATAACGATGTTTCGGGAAATAAAGATCTTATCAGTGTTGCAAATTCCATAGGGCTTTTAAAAGGAATCCGGGATATGGATTTGGATTTGACGAGAATGACTCTTGCAAAATTGATAGACAATGCGTTGAAAGTTGATTTTTTAAACACGGCCGCCGTTGGGGAGTATATTACCTATCAATCAGAAAAGAATAAGTCTGTTTTGGAGGGACTGCATAACATATATACTTACACAGGCGTGATGACCGGAAACAGCGATGTACGCCTGGATACTTCGGGGGATATGGGAAAGTCGCGGATTATGGTAGGCGATATGGTGTTTTCCTGTGAAAATTCTGCTGTTTGGGAATATTTGGGTTACAAAATAAAAGTATATTACACCAATGAAGATGCAGATGATGAGTACGAGGTCATTTATGCGGAACTGTACGGTAAAAACACCGTTGTGTCAGTAGATGCCGAGGATGTATTACATATTAATGTCCGAAATATTGAATACTTTGACAGTGATACGGAACAAAATATCACGGAGCAATTTTCGGGCTCTCTGAGCGTTGTGAGAAACGGGCAGTGCCTGTTTGGATTTACCGAGCAGGATCTCAGCTGCGATACGGGTAATTACCGCTTGATTGATAATAACGGTGACGGTGAATTTGAAATCTTGTTTATCAGTGATGTTAAAAATTATGTGGTTCAAAATTACAGTTCTTTTTCCGAGATACTTAGTTTTAAATACGGAGAAGGAAATTTTTCACTTAAGGAAACTGCCGGGCGTCGTGTGAAAATAACAAAGAATGGTGAGAGAATAGAAGCAGGCGGCTTAAAAGAATGGGATGTTGTCAGCATTTTAGAGAGTAAAGATGGTAAAACAGCAGAAGTCTTGGCATGTAGTGAAACAGTCAGTGCAACTGTGGATTCCATTTCTGAGGCATCATCAGAAGTCATATTGGATGGCAATGCTTACCGTCTTGACAAACAATTTATGAAAACAGAACGCTTTTCTGCGCTGAAAGCCGGAAAAGAGGGTAAATTTTATTTTAATGAGTATGGTAAGATTGTTGCGTTTGAAGCAGGCGCAGCGGACACAGAGGCATATGGTTATCTGACAGCCTATACACTTGGTAAGGGAATTGACGAGAGCGTTCAAATCAAGCTTTTGACAACGAGCAGCAAACTCACGATCTTTGAATTAAGGGATAAAATTACGTTTGCCTGCGGACTTCAGAGTGTGAGTGACGATAGTTACAAAATTTTTACCTACAGCAGCTCTTCCGAGCAAAAGCCTTATGCAGGTGTGTTTGTAAATTCTAAAAACGAAATTGTTCCTCAGCTTGTCAAATACAGCACGGATCAGGATGGGAAAATAAGAAAACTGATTGCGGCTGTTGATAGAAGTGCACTTCCGTTGACAGAGCAGACAGATACAACCGTTTTTTGCAAAAACTTTGCAGCAACGGACTTGAGAATCATGGCATATTCTCTCGGGGCGAATTATCGTGCGGATGCAAACAGCAAAGTATTTAATGTTCCTGAGTCGATTGATCAGCTGAGCAATGAGAAAAACATGAATGTAGAATCGGGATCTTCTTTTTCAGGTGATGTCAGGCGCGAAAACGTTGAAGTCTATGACGCATCGGAGGATGGTTTTGCAAAGGTGATCGTATCAAAGACAGCCGGTGGAGAAGGGTCAATGGATAGGCTTTCTACAGCAATTTATCAGGGGCAGAACTTTAGCGTAGTGACTAAGGTGGCAAATTATATTAATGATAACGGTGAGGAGAGTACAAAAATCTATTGCTATCAGGCGGGTGCCCAAAAATCATATGTTACTGCCGACGCGGAAGTGAAAAATATTACAAACACTTATAACTTCTGGTATACAACCTTCCAAAAATATGGAAATTTAAAAGCTTCTGAGTTGCGGGCCGGCGATGTTTTTCTTTATGATACCAATGTTGCGGGAGAAGTAAATAAAATTCAGGTATTGCTATCTCCAAGTGACTTGCCCGATTCTTATAATGAGGTTTTGACGGATGGAGGCACGGCAACCCCGGGGAAGGTGCTGCCCGATACCCATTTGGCGCAGATTCATACCGCTTATGGTGTGGTTGTTGGGAAAGGAGCAAATTCCATTTTTGTGAATGCCAACGGTGACGGAACAAACAGTGCATGGATAAAACGTTACAATATTGCGTCAGCGCATATGTATCTTTATGATACGGCAAAGAAAAAGGTGGTAAAATGCACGGCATCTGAGATACAGATCGGCGATAAAATTTTGGAAAGAGACAGACAACATACAGTAAAGGAAGTACTTATTATAAGATGAGGGGAGACAATCATGTTTAGTATAGGATTTGGCGATATTACAAAATTAAAAAATATTAAAAGCAGGGCCATTACCGCGGAGAACTTTAAAGGTGAAAAAGGAAAGGGAGCAATGGCAACTGAAGGAAGAGGAGCGGAGATGGCACGGGAGCTGGGCCGGGGCTTTAAGATTTCGCCTGCTATTGATCTGGAAGCGGGCAAAACCTTTGAGCTGGCAGAGATAGACGGCCCCGGAATTATTAAACATATTTGGATTGCCGATTCTTCTGCTGTCAGCCGAGCTCTTATCTTGAGGATATATTGGGAGGATAGTCCTTATCCATCGGTTGAAGTTCCGCTTGGAGATTTTTTTGCCAATGCAAACTATGAGGTCAAATATTCTCAGTTGACATCTGCCATGGTGTGCTGTAATCCGCGCAGAGGCTTAAATTGTTTTTGGGAAATGCCCTTTCGTAAAAAATGCAGGATTACTGTTGAAAATCTTTCTGCTCAAACTGTTGCGATATTTTATCAGATTGACTATCATTTGACGGAAATTGATGATGATTCTGCTTATTTTCATGCGCAGTTCAGACGGTCAAATCCGCTTCCGTATAAGACGGATCATGTGATTTTAGACGGAATTTCCGGAAAAGGACACTATGTGGGGACATATCTTTTCTGGGGTTCTAACAACAGCGGATGGTGGGGCGAAGGAGAACTGAAGGTATTTTTGGATGGAGACGGTGAATATCCCACCATATGCGGAACGGGTACGGAGGACTATTTCGGCGGTGCGTATGATTTTGAAGTTGCCGGAGAATATGTGGAATATTGTACGCCTTATATGGGTCTGGCCAAGGTGATGCGACCGGACGGCTGCTATCAGTCGCAGCAGAGATTTTCTATGTATCGGTGGCATTTGGGAGACGCTATTTATTTTGATGAAAATATCAGAGTAACCATACAAGCGCTCGGCTGGAGAAGCGAGGGACGCTACCTTCCGCTTCAGGACGACATTTCTTCGGTTGCTTTCTGGTATCAGGACAAACCGTGCGGCGAGAATTTTCCGAAGCTGCCGGCACATGAATTTTTGGAGATAATATGATGGAACAATTACATGAGACACTGAAAGAACGGATACATAAAATATTTCTGCGGACTACGGCTATGGATTTTTCGTGGAACTGGAGCGGCGGAGTAGCCTTTTACGGCATTGTACGTGCTTGGGAGGTAACAGGAAATGAGGAATATATTGAATATTTGAAGCAATGGGTTGATAATTATATTGAAGAGGGTCTTCCCGAATTTACGATTAATGCTGTGGCAATCGGTTATACGCTAATTGCATTATATGATTATACACAGGACGAAAAGTACATGGATTTGGCAAAGCGGCAGGCGGAATTTCTGCTGCATGAAACAGTCCGCTTTGGGGACGGGGTATATCAGCATACTGTTTCGGAAAAAAACTATAATTTTGACGGGCAGGCATGGGCAGATACCTTATTTATGGCAGGACTTTTTATGGTAAAAATGGGCGTTGCTTTGGGCAATCAGTCCTATTTGGATGACGGAATGCATCAATTTCATTGGCATATTGAATATTTGCAGGATATGCAAAACGGTCTTTTTTATCACGGCTGGAATAACCAGGAAAAGAATCATATGTCGGCAATTCATTGGTGCCGCGCAAATGGATGGACGGCGTTGACCATGGCGGAAGTAATGCATATAACAGACGCATTTAATCCGGTTTTTGTGGAGATCAGTGACGCGTTGCGTGACCAATTGGCAGGAGTTGTGCGCCTGCAGGCAGAGAACGGGCTTTGGCATACGATACTGGATGACCCTGCATCCTATACGGAAACTTCCGGTTCCTGTGCGCTGGGATGTGCACTCATTAAGTTTTGTGTCGATGGCGGACATCGTATTTACAAAAAGCAAATTTGCAAGGCGTTGGAAGGTGTACTTAACGAAATAGGTGAGGATGGAACGGTACACAACGTGTCGGGAGGAACTGCTGTTATGAAGGATGCTGACGGTTATAAAAATATTCCTAAAAAACGTGTACAGGGCTGGGGTCAGGGTTTGGCACTTGCATTTCTGGCAGAGGCATATTCTCATATCGAAGTAATCAGTTCCCTTAGCGTACAATAATTTTTAATTATGAGACAACGGTAAACAATTTTTTATTTCATGCGGCGGCTTTATTTTTAAAGCCGCCGTTTTTTTATGCATCTCTATGTAAAATGTTAGAGTCTTAAATATATTTTTAGTGGGCTGTTGACAATCCGTTTTTTTCGTACTATAATATAACTAACAAACGTTAGTTAGGGAGGGACTATGAAACAGGAAGATACAAAAAAGAAAATTCTCGAAAAGGCTTTGGAGTTATTTTCATCCAACGGATATGATTCGGTTAGTGTGGGAGAAATCGCAAAAGCAGTGGGCATTAAAGCTCCCTCCATTTACAATCATTATCCGAGTAAGCAGGCAATTTTTGATGCTATCATGGAAGATACCGCCGTGCAATATGAAAAATATACCAATGAGATTGATATTCATGTTCAAGACGCCAAAAAAGATGTAGGCGTGTTTTCTGAGATTGCGGAAGAATTACTGCTTCGAAAGGTTCGCCAAATTTTTTCATACTCCTTGCACAACGGTGCAATCAGCCGCTTTCGCAAAATGATGGCCATTGAACAGTTTCGCTCGCCAAAGCTCTCGGAGCTATATTCGCAACGCTACGTTGATCGAATGATTATCTATCATGCCGGAATTTTTCAAGGTCTTATTGCAAACGGTGAGATTCGAAACGAGCAACCTGAGGCGCTTGCGATGATGTATACTGCGCCGATTATTACGCTGCTCGGCGTTTGCGACCGTCAGCCGGAGCGCGAAGAAGAATGCATGAAAAAGCTGGACGAGCATGTCAGATTGTTCTATCGCACTTTTAATAAAAATGGCTAAATTTTATATGGAGGTTAATTATTTTATGAGTACGATTCCTTATGTTGTGGAGCAAACAAGCCATGGTGAAAGAAGCTATGACATATTTTCACGGCTTTTAGCGGATAGAATTATTCTTTTGGGTGAAGAAGTGAGCGATACTTCGGCAAGTTCAATTGTTGCTCAAATGTTGTATTTGGAAGCGCAGGATCCCGAAGGGGATATTCAATTATATATTAACAGTCCCGGAGGCTCTGTTACAGCCGGTCTTGCAATATATGATACTATGCAATATATCAAGTGCGATGTTTCTACAATTTGCATCGGGCTTGCGGCAAGCTTTGGAGCATTTTTGCTGGCGGGCGGTGCAAAGGGGAAACGGTTTGCTTTGCCGAATGCGGAAATTATGATACATCAGCCGGCGATTCACGGAAACGGTGTTCAGGGACCGGCGAGCGATATAAAAATCGTAGCGGAGCAGATGCAGAAAACCAAGGAACGATTGAATCATATTTTATCGGAGAATACCGGTAAAACGATTGAGGAGATAATTGACGGTACGGAGCGGGATAATTTTATGTCGGCTGCAGAGGCGTTGGAATATGGACTGATAGATAAAATCATTGATAAGCGGTAAGACTGATATTTTTACGGAGGCGTATAATTGCGAGTGGTGATATTGCTTGGAAGTCCGGGAAAAACGAAAATGTTGAGCTGCTTACCATAGTCTCACCGATTTATTTTTATGGTATCAGCGCACAAGTAAAAGCTGACAGTGGAATATAAAAAATAGTGAAAAGTGAACGTAATGCTTTTATTGAAAGGAGTATAATAATACTATGAAAACAAAAAGAATTGTTGCTGTGGGTCTAATTGCTGCAGCATTATTGACAAACACGGCATATGCTTCCGATATGTATGCCACAAGAGGTGAAGCTGCGAGTATGCTGCTGAATGCGGCGGATGATTATAATCCATATGTGAAATATTCTGATATCGTCAAAGGCTACGGCGGTGATGGCGAATTACATGAGGATTGGAATATAAATCGTGCGGAGGCGCTTGTTATGTTGTCCCGTGCATTCGGAAAGCTTCCGGAGCCTTTGGGACATAACGCGCGGGTTGCATTGCAAAGCGGCGCATTTACTGATATTCCCGATTGGGCGAAAACGGAACTTCAGCCCGTATTGGATGCAGGGATAGCGGCAGGTACAGCCAATGGCATTTTTTCACCTTATGATGATGTTACAAAAGAGCAAATGGAGCTTTTTATAAAGCGCGTTTACGCTCTTTTCGGTACAAACGACAAGGATGACTTTTATGCAGCAGTAAATAAAAATACCTTAAATAGTCTTGAAATCAAGCCGGGACGTGTTATGGCCGGAACTCTTTATGATCTCGGTGATAAAACAGCAGATGAAGTAAACGCTATTTTAAAGGAAGTGATGGAAAAAGGCGGCGCAAAAGGCAGCAAAGAGCAGAAAATAGCTGATTTATATAAAAATATTTTAGATGTTGAGAGCCGAAACAAGGCAGGCATTTTGCCGATAAAAAAATATCTTGATTTAATAGACAATGCAGGCAGTGTAAGTGAGCTTGCAAGCGTGCAGAGCGTCTTGCAAAAGGAGCTTTGTTTCGCACCATATGCGGCGTTTTCCATTACCGTTGATCTAAAGGACAGCACAAAATACATACCTGTTTTCGGAACATATGAGCCGATGATGACAAAGGACTTTTATGTATCAGGAACCGAGACGCAAAAAAATGCGTATATGAAATATCTAGAAACACTTTTGACGATTGCAGGTGATACATCGGTCAATGAAAAGATAAATAATTTCTATAATTTTGAAAAATCCCTTTCGGCAAAAGCGTTTAATCCGGAGGACAGCGGCAATGTGGATAAGATATACCACACCTTTTCACTGGACGAAATATCCGATATGTTCCCAAATATTGATATAGAAGAGGTTTTGAAGGATTCGGGTGTGCGGGAGGAAAGCAAAATTGTTATTTCAAACCCGGAATATGTGAAGGAATTTTCTAAGTATTTTAATAACGAAAATCTTGAAACCTTAAAAACAACAGCAAAAATTTCTTTGCTTAACGGTTATGGGGGCGCACTCTCCAGCAACATTACCGATGCTGCAGACCAATTTAACGCCGCATATTTAGGCATTTCGGGGTCATACTCTGATGAAGAGCGTGCAGCGCTGGTGGTATCTAATACCATGCCTGATTATATCGGAGAGATATATGCTGAAAGATATTTTACTGAGGAAGCAAAACAAAATGTTTTGAAGATGGTAAAAGATATTATTTCGGTTTATAAAGAACGCATAGAAAATCTTACCTGGATGAGTGATAAAACAAAAGAGAAGGCGATTAAAAAGCTTGATAAAATGAATATAAAAATCGGATATCCTGACAGCTTTGATACATATCTTGATAATGCAGACATCAAATCAATTTCAGACGGCGGCAGTTATTTTGATAATATTATTGAAATTGCAAAGGCGTCAAGAAAGAAGACTTTAAGCTGTCAGGGGCAAGAGGTTGATAAAACCGAATGGCTGATGTATCCGTATACAGTAAATGCATGCTATGATGCATCTTCGAATGATATTACTTTTCCTGCTGCAATTTTGCAGCCTCCGATGTATGATATAAATGCTTCTTATGAAGAAAACCTTGGCGGAATCGGCTATATTATAGCGCACGAAATTACGCATGCATTTGATAATAACGGCGCAAAGTTTGATGAAAACGGCAATGCTTCCGATTGGTGGACTGCAGAAGATTATGCTGAGTTTGAAAAAAGATGTGAAAAAATGGTGTATTTTTACGATCGTCAAGAGGGCATTCCCGGTGTTGCGATGAACGGCAGGCAGACTTTGAGCGAAAATGTTTCCGACCAAGGTGCTGTGCAGTGTGTCACCGAGGTTGCGTCTAGGCTTGAAAACCCTGATTTTCAAAAACTGTACCGTTCAATGGCAAATGCGTGGGCAAGCACGAAGACGCGCGAATACGCAAAATATGCGGCAGGCATTGATGTCCATTCGGAGGATAAACTGCGTGTAAACCGTGTGGTTGTCAACTGTGAAGAGTTTTACAAAGCTTTTGACATAACAGAAAAAGATGGGATGTGGGTTGCGCCGGAGGAAAGGGTAAAGATATGGTAAGTAATATTATCAATATTACAATTATAAAGGCAACCAATCGAAAAAACAGCAGTACATATAATGCGGCGAAATATTTTGTTTCGAGACTCAGCGATGTCGGCGAGGTTTTTGAATTTTGTCTGCCGGATGACATGCCGCATATTTGCTGCGGTTGTTATACCTGTCTTCATGGCGATGAGGATAAATGCGGCGGTTATAAATACTTAAAGCCGATTAATGAAGCCATTTCAAAATCGCAGCTTATCATTTTTTGTTGTCCTGTTTGGTGTTTTCATGCACCGGGACAGATAAAGTCTTTTTTAGATCATTACGGCTACAGATGGCTTGTGCACCGTCCGAATTTTGAAATGATGGAAAAGCAGGCTGTGATTATTACAACAGCAGGCGGCGGTGGATTAAAATCGGCGGCGAAAGATATTAAGGACAGCATGGACTATTGGGGTATAGCAAGAACACATATTATCACGCAGGCTGTATGGGGATATTTTTGGAATGATATGCCCGATAAATTTAAAAAGGGCTTTGAAAAAAAGCTCGACAAGGTTGCTGCAAAGGTTGAAAAGTGCGCCGAACATTTAAAACCGTCGTTGAAGGTAAAATGTATTTATAAGATGTTTAAATCCCTGCATTTGAAAGATAAGTTGTGGAAACTGGACAATGAGTATTGGAAAGCTCATCAGGGATGAGATGCAAGAAAAACCGGAAATGCAGCCGATTTTATAATAATTTATATTAATATAATGCATCAGGTTGCAAAGAAACATAAGTGAATTTTAATAGGAGAACCCAAAATGAATTATAAAATTATAGATAAAGAAAAATATTACCGAAAGGGCGTTTACCGCCATTTTTCAGAAGACTGTAAATGCTCAACATCCGTTACATCACGAATTGATGTAACGGAATTAAAAAATTATTCACAACAAACAGATACTAAGTTTTATATTAATTTTTTATATTTGCTTGCAAAGGTTTTAAACTCTCGTGATGACTATAAAATGGGGTATTTGTGGCAGACAGATACGCTCGTATGCTATGATAAAATAAACCCGACGCAGTATATATTTCACGATGACACAGAGACCTGTACACCTGTTTATACGGAATATAATGAAGATTATGAAAAATTTTATAAATGCTGTGCGGCAGATATTGCAAAAGCGAAACAAACGCGCGAATATGGCCTTGATATGGAAAATCATCCAAACTGGTTTGATGCCTCGTATATTTCTTGGCTGAGCTATGATTCTCTTAATATTGAGCTTCCTGACGGGCATTTGTTTTTTGCACCGATTATAAACTGGGGCAAATACAGAGAGGAAAACGGCCGGCTTGTAATGCCTGTTACTGTGAGACTGAATCATGCCATAGCAGACGGATATTTGGTGGCAAAGGTTTTCAGGCTTCTTGAAGAAGAGATAGCAAATTTTACGATAAGCAACAAATAAATAAGTGAAATTTAATGAAAAAACTAAAAATGGGCGGATTTAATTAAAATAAATATGACTCAAACTTGTATAAAATAACGGGCTTGAGTCATATTTTTGTTTTTGAAAATTATACGTCAATCCTTAACTTTTGATTGCCGCTGACGGCAGATGTATTTGAAACAAAATTTCATGCTTAGATCACTTCTGTATCTTTTGGTTCGTAAGCTATGTTCTGTGTTTGTTATTTTAATGTCTCATTTTTAATCAAACGATGAATGTTTGATTAAGGGTGTCTGTTTTTTTATTATTCAAACTAATTTTTCTGATGTTGAAGATGAATTTTTTGCTGCAGAAAATGAGATTGTAATTATCTCTGTTAAGCGGTGAACTAACCGGAATGGATCTGGCGGAATATGAAATATCGGATTGCATACATGAATAATTGCAGCTTGTAGTCCGGTGCGATTTGTGGTAAAATATCCTGATAGAAACTGATTTCTGCGCGGTATAGCAATGCGGCTTGCGCTTGTGGTATAAATCTGAAGAAAGTAGTTGGGAGATAATGGAATATGATAAAAGAGATCAGATTGAAAGGGAAAACGGTTCCATATGATTTACAATATAAAGCAGTTAAAAATATTAACCTTAGGATAAAACCTAACGGCACCTTATTTGTATCAGCAAATAAACAAGTGCCGGAAACAGCTATAGAGAATTTTATACTTTCAAAGGAAGAATTTATATTGAAAGTGCTGGGTCAATTTCAAGATAGAGTGAACCATTCTCAGAAAAAGTATTTTGATGAAAATGAGATAAGACAGGTAGTTCTTGATTTGTGTAAGCAAATATATCCTGCTTTTGAAAAAAGAGGAGTGGAATTTCCGGTAATTAGGTTCAGAAAAATGAAATCGCAATGGGGAAATTGTCGCCCGAAGGAGGGTATACTAACATTTAATACACAATTGATATATGTACCGCAGGAATGCATTGAATATGTAGTTGCACACGAATTCGCACATTTTCTGCAGCCGAATCACTCGGCCTTATTTTATAATGAACTTGCCTTGGTGCTGCCGGATTGGAAGTCCCGAAGGAAAAGGTTAAAAGATGTTCTAATAGTTGACTAAAGTACAGTACAGAATCTTGATATTTCGAGAAATGGGATATATCCCGGAGAACTTGCTGCAAGGGGCAAGTTTAAGATAATTGGTGGAAAATTATA
Organism: uncultured Clostridia bacterium; assembly: GCA_934438075.1. GTDB lineage: Bacteria > Bacillota > Clostridia > UBA1381 > UBA9506 > RGIG1666. The sequence goes on from CAKSBF010000008.1 coordinate 44,749, forward strand.
GTGGGTCTCGCGGCTAAAAAAGGAACAGCAGCAAAATGCTTTCATTTTACTGCTGTTCCTTTTGTTGTTTAAGATTTATTGCAGTTTATCGCCTTTTACGGTTAATGTCATTTTTGCGCGGACATATTTCTCAGCATTTTCATGAGATAAGCTTATGGTATTTTCGCCCGGTTTAAGGAAAAGATTTCCTTTATAATTTGGGGTGTTTAATATATTGCCCAAACTGTCGGTTACCTTGCAGCTTTCTCCGTCAAAACAAAGAATTTGCTCGGCGTGCAGATCTGTGTAAAATTGTATTTCGGATGAGGCACATTTTATCTTGGGATTATGCCATACCGTTTTGCGATGCGGCACAAGACGAATGGAGTTTAATAAAATATTACCGGAACCTTTCACGCGTATATCCACCCCGTCGATAGCGCTGTAGTCTAAATTTGGCCGATAATAATGATAAAACTTTTGCAGCTCGGTATAAGTAGTGTATTTTAGCTCTTTGCGTGGCCAATCATTCGCCGGAAGGGTGCCGTTTTGATTTTCATAAAAAGCAAAATACCTCCAGCCGGAGAAATTGATATGTATAAAATGTTCACCGCACCTTTGGCTGCCGGCAGTAAAATTTCGCAGTGCGATACAAACAATTGCTCCCGAATTATCTCCGCAGCACCATACGCCCAGTCCTCGGTTGCCCTTTGAATCTATGGGCTTTTCAAAACGAAAACATTGGTTCTTTATAGGCTGGTTTTCATTCAGCTCGCAAAGGGTAACTGCGGCGGGATCACTATAACTCTCGGCAGCGCAAAGTGCCTCAATACGAAAAGAGGGAACTTGTTCCTGAAAGGGATTGCTTACTGAAAAACTATAGCCGTTTTGTTCGATAGTTCCAATTGCATATTTTGCTTTGTACAATGTGTTACCATCTAAAATGGCTGCATTTTCCGGTTCTTTCAGGTAATTTTGCGTTACAGCTGACGGAACGCTGGTTTTTCTAAAAGAGTCATATTTTTGCAAGATATTGCAATAAACAGCAGAACAGGGTAGATTTTTCAACTGATGAAAACCTTCCAAAAATGCAAGCGATGCGCCTGTGGCATAGGCTTTGGCACAAATATATTCCAGGTCTTCGGCAAACAGGGGTTCGTTTTGCCACAAATCTTCCTTCGGGGAGAATTTTGGGTATAAGTCAATCCAACCCAGTTCGGGCGTTACGTTCATGCGACTTGCGGTCTCAAGGTTATATTTTACATGGGCGTCAATGTATTGTCGATGTGCGCACAAGGAAACATCAACTGCGCCATAGCGTGAGCGTGCAAACCAGCTGCTTGTGTATTGAGGGTTGTAGCAGCAGTCAAAAATAGGATCTCTTTCCAGATATTGAAACATTTCGCGCATGAAATCAGCAGCATGATACCAAACGTAATCCTCACCATCCAGTATGAATGCGCCGTCAAGTGCATCCAAGTAAAAAAAGTCGGCACCGCATTCATTGTAAAAGCGAGCAGTGTTGCGTGCAATTTCATAAAAAAGTTCAGAGCCGGCACGGGCGACAGGCAGAAAGAAATATTGTTTCAACTGACGCACCAAGGCACCTTTCTTGTGTGCTGATGGTGTCGTGCCGTAAGCTCCGCGTTTGCAGCTGCTGAAAACTCTGTCTTTTACCTTTGTAAAACAAATTAATTCATCATCAATCCATAAATAAGGGGAATTCACAAAAGTGTATCCTTCTTCAGGCGTCATTCCTTCGGTTGACTCACAAACGTTTATTGTCGTGTCGGAGACGGAAATGTCGTCTTTTAATGTAAATTCGCGCAGAGTATCAAGGTCTCGGTGAGGGATTGGCGTTACGTAGCTTGATTCGGGAACCAAGAAGAAGGAATAGGTTTGCAAGCCAACTAAAAAACCTGCTTCATGGAAACGATCAATAATGTGTTTAAAATCGGACATGCCGTTAGGGTATTTATTTTTATCAAAGTGGAAATCTCCTTGTACATAGTGTCCATAATGATGCAAGGTTATTTGCGTGATGCAGAAGCGGCGCATAGAATCTATGACATCTTCTACATTATCTTTTGTCACTGTTTCAAACAATATAGAGTAAGTACCCTGAGCTTCCTTTGCTGCCAAGTCGGCATATGGGCCTCCTTTATAGGATAGTGGCAGTTCGCCCTTTGGTATTTCTTTTATAACGCACCGCTCAATATCACGTAAAAGTTCTTTTGGCGTGCCTATAATTGCCGCCTTTGAAGGGTATGCGCTGCGTATTGTAGAGAAGAGTCCGATGTGCGGATAAGAAGATGCACGCAGCAGTTTGTTGTTGCCCGGATGCTCCTGCATATGTGTGTTGAGTGTCATGCCGACTAAACAACCGTGGTAATCCTCAGAATTATCATCAAGCAAGATGTTGACAAAGGAAATGGAAAGAAAGTTCTCGCGTGATACGGATTTTAATGTAAAGGTCAGATATTCTTCGCAGCATGTTACCAAAACCTCCGCTGTAGTACAATCGGAAAATCTAATTTCCAGAACATCGCCGCATAAGGAAACGCCCGAAGCATTAACAACCGTATGATCGTTGTTGGTGATTACTGCACATGGACTGTTCGCAATACGGTTCTGTCCGGAAAGTGCGGACGTAAACTGTAAATTTTGTCCATTTTCATTTATTTCGTACAGCAAATACTTGGTTTTAAAACAAATTGACGACATTAGGCTAGTCTCCTTTAGCGTGAAATTTTAATAATCTTTTGGCTCATTGTCCGGCCATCTTGTGCGACAACGGATACGATAAAAGAATCTGCATATTTAACGCTTATTTTTCCGTTCAATGGTTTTTCTAAGCCATTGATCAGGAGCTTTGCATTATTACTGATTTTTGCGTTATAGTTAATGATAACGGAATCATCGGTGATGTTTAAAATGTTTTCGTTCCCCTCGGTAATTGCGTATACCTGATTGCAGTTATAAAATCCGAGACTTTTTAGTTCGGCATCGGATGATAAGTAGTCGGGTTGTGCAATTTCTAAAATTTTAACTTCGTGAGGAGAAAATGAAAAGGTTTCGGAGCCGTTTATTAGTGCAATATTTTCCTGTGTATCCAAATTTTTGGCCAATGTCGCTCCGTCAATTTTAATGGACGCCGATTGGACTGAAAAAGTATTATTAACAGCAAAAATATAACTTTTTCCCTGAAATCTTCGTGTTGTTATGTTAAGCCAGTCACCGCCGCCAATGACGGTATATGCAGGGGCGGGCTCTTCGGAAAGGATAATATCCTCGTATTTTTCAACATCATTATATAAACTGCAAAGTTCTGCCCACCAGCTGTCAAAGGTTTTACCGGAAGGATCTCTCTTCATTTCGTGATAGGCATAGCAATCTAAACCTTTTGCGCCCTCGCATATTGCCTGATATGCCATGTTGCGAAGTTCGGAGTAATTTGGTCCGCGGCTGTTTTCACCGTACATTTCCCGCCAGTTAAAGCCCTGCAGGCATAAGTAGACAGGTCTGTTCGGAAAACTGAGGGTCATGGCTCTTACCGATTTACCTACTCGGTCAATTTTATCAGTTTGGGGATTTCCTGAGACCGGATAAGGGTCAATTCCAATTACATCAGCCATTTTTGTAAATAGTCCGTAGTTATCAAACTGCTGATCCGTAATTCCGTATGTAGGATGGTTTAAATCCAGTTCTGAAATAATATCGTTGTTCCAGCGAATTTCTTCTCCATATAAAATGGGGTCGGGTTCGTCAAAAAGATAATAACTTCCTAGTACGGGGTCATTTTTACGGTCATTCACCACTGCCGTCATGAGCGCGCGGATATCCCGCTGCTGCGTAAACAGACTTTTTGCCATAAGTGAATCCATTTGACGGTTACCCCACCAATATCCCATAAAGGAAAGGGTGATTGTTTTGTTGCCGTTGCGGAGCGCCTGCATAGGAATGTCTCTGGAGGGATCGCTGTCTATATACCACCATCCCATACCGTTATGCATAATATTATCAATAGAGGCCTGTGCCAGGACATTATTTGTAACCTCGGAATAATCCTTTTCAGAATGATATATCTGCTTTATAAATGTCTTTTCGCTGTTTTTTACAGTATATCCGTTTTCATCAATATAAAAGTTGGGTTTGTCTTCCGCGCCGACTTTTCTTATCGTGTGCTCCTTTTTGGAAATCAGGCTGTTTGTACTTTTATCGTATAGAAGAGCTTGCAGATAATATTTGCCCTGCGGCATTTGGTTTAATGAAAAAACAACATTAATTTTGCTTTGCAGTTCATTAATTCTGCTCTCTTTAATTACCTCATTGTCAGAATTTAAAAGCAGAACTTCAAGACGCATGTTTGAAGCTTGATAGAAGCCGCTTGTTTCTTTTATCAGCAAATCAAGGTCTACGGTTGCGTTTGTATCGCCGTAAATCAGTCCCTTATATGCGGGCCGGCGCAGAACCGTTTCGAGGGGGTCTAGGGCAATGTGATAAAATTTAAAATCATCAAAGAAAAAAACACCTGTAACGCTCTTATCTAAATGTGCATAAAGAGCTATCCTATCTGTGTTTTGAGGTAGTTTGAGAATCTGAAACATTTCATACCAGCCATCATCGTCAGCTTCGCCGCGGCCTACTAAGCTGCCGCTTTCGGCTAAATTTTTTCCGTCTTTATCATATGCGGAAATAAGGTTTCTTGCATCTCCCGTACACGATGAATTTTTCTTAATTTTACACGTAAAGGCATAGTATTCGCCTGCGTTTAAATTGCTGCATGGCAGAAAAAGTGCAGTTTGTGCAATGCTGTCGGTGTCGGTTTTTTCAATCTTTAGAGAATTGTCCTCAAAGCTGCAGTTACCTGTTTCCCAATGGCGGATAGTATTATTGATCATGTTGTTATTGAAGCTTTCCGTAAAAAGCAGCTCCTTTGTCGCGTTGGCAATCGAAAAGGGGGCGGGCATGTTTTCATCAATTCTGTCCTCTGGAATATTAGCGTAGGGATAGGAATACCTTGGGATATCGGCTGCAATTGCAGTCGGCAAAGAATGACAGAGCATAAGTACCATAAAAGCCATGGCAAAAATTTTTTTCATAAATCATTCTCCTTTTATTAATTATTTTATTTTACGCGAAAGAGAGGGCCTGGGCATGTTTAAAAACGGGATTCATTTATTTTTTTATTAAAAATGACGGTTACTTTTGTTCCGCTGCCGGGCACAGAGTTGATTTTTATTCCGCAGGTTTCATCATAAAACAATTTCAGACGCATATGTACATTTAAAAGCCCGATATGTTCGGATGACTGAATCATAATCTCAGCAGTATTTGACATTTTGTTTTCCATTTGTTTTAAGATATCATCGGCGATTCCTTTTCCGTTATCGGCAATCTCAATGATTGCTTTTTCGTCATCGGGAATAGAGGTGATGGTGACCAATCCGTTTTCGTTTAGAGGAAAAGCATGTTTTAAAACGTTTTCCAATATGGGCTGATAAATCATTTTCAGGCACTTAATATGATAAATATTTTCATCAATATCGCACTTTAAAGTGATCGGATTTTGGCGGCGCATATTTACAATATTAAAATATTCTATGGCATGATCAATATCCTGTTTGATGGTTGATACATTTAAATTATTGGAAAAATAGCGGAAAATTTTTGAAAGGGATGCGGTAATGCCAACAATCTCTGTCGCGTTGCATTTAACGGCCATATTCTGTATACAGGACATAGAGTTATAGAGAAAATGCGGCGAAATCTGGCCGTATAAATAACAGATTTGGGTTTCTTTCTGCAGAAGTTGTGCTTTATATAGGTTATCAACCGCTATTATTTTTTCTTTGTTTAGTTTATTGATTTTTTTAAGTATATGGTTTACTACAGCAACAATTTCGCTTAATTCATCATCATATTCATATTTAACGCAATAGTCCTCGTCGCTGGTGAGAATTTTACCGATTGCATCTTTTATCAGCAAAATACGTTTGACGATTGTGCCGTTGAGCAGGCGAATCATTAAAATAAGCATGATAATGTTAAACAAAATCATCAAAATTAAAAATAAATTTGAGATACCTGAAAGGCTTGCCGTAGTTACATTTGGCATAAACACGATGGCATTCCAATCCGTATTGGGGATAGGGAAACTTTTGGTCATATTACTCTTTTTTATATCATCGCTTAACGGGGTTCCGTGTTCTTCCGGGTTAAATGAATAAAGAATTTTATCGCTGTTGTCGGTGATAATAGTGTTTATTTTGTCCGTATCAATAAACGGATATGGAGAGTAGCCGATAATATTCATTTCATAAATACAAATGATATAATTTCCCGGATGTTCAGCGGTTAAGTCACTCGCATTTAATGAATAGACCGGAAGAATATAGGAAAAGTATGTATGCCCTTGTGACACAAAAGAAGGCGCAATCAATTCATGTGGCTGAGAGGTTGTGGTATATTCCTGTATTAAGCGGATGATGTCATTATATAGATAAACGGATTCGCTGGAAACAAATAAATTGTGTTCTTTTACGACGTTCAGTGAACAGATATTATGATTTCTTACACGATAGTCATTTACAACTTCATAAATTTTTTTTAGATTTTTAACCGTTTCGGAGGCGGTATACTCATACAGGCTTTCTTGTATCAGCGAGTGGCACGAGAGCAGCGAAGCTATTTCAGCTACATCTTCATTGAGATTTTCAATTTGCTGCGCCGAGTCCTTGGCAACCTCGTAAAAGATGGAGGTAACAATTTCTTTGTTCTTATTTTGGAGCGTAAAATATAAAAAGATTTGAAGAATAATGACAACTGTTAAAATAATGGTTATTACAAAAATAACTTGCGATTTAATTTTCATTTTTTTGAGCATAATCAAGCACCCCGCCTTGTTTTCTATACTTTAAAGGTGTAATACCAACCATTTTCTTAAATACTCTGTTAAAATAGTAATAATCGCCGATTCCAACATTTTCTGCGATTTTAGTTAAGGTTTCCGACGTAGTCAGTAAGAGCTCCTGTGCTTTTTCAATGCGTATTTTTGTCAGATATTCAACAAAGGTCTTATCTGTATTGTTTTTAAATACATTAAAAAAGGTTCTCGGACTTATAAAGAAGTGGTTGCATATATCCTGGACATGCAGTTTTGTTTGGTAATTCTCCTTGACATAGAGGTTTATTTTTGTCCATAGCTCGTTGGAAACGGCGGGATTATATTCTGCCGGAGCAGAACTCGTATTGTCATAGCGCTGTTCAAGAGCTTTTTTCAGACGTTGTGTTACAATGTCAACGTCAGAGGGGTCTAAAGGTTTTAACATATAATAGAGAACCCCCAGATTTGCGGCGGTATGAGCATATTTAAAATTGTCATGTCCGCTTATGATTACAAATAAAGCGTCGAAATTTCTTTCTCTGCATTTTGTGATGATATCAAGCCCGGATACATCATGGATTTCAATGTCGATAAAAATAACGTGAGGCTTTTCGGATAAAATTCGTTCCATTAATCCGTTGGGAACATTTATTATCTCTACTTTATCAATATCTAATTCTTTCCAATGAAAAAGCATATAAACAGCTTCAGCAGCATATTTGTTGTCGTCTATAATAAATGCCTTGAACAAAATAAATCGCCTCTCCTTTGTTAAGAATGTGAAGCACATCTAATCTTTAACCCATTGTAATTATAACATAAAAAAGCGTGAATTGTACAAGATTATTTTATATATTTGCACAAAAATACAAAAAACTGGCGTAATTTTATATTTTATCAGCTTACATATTTTGTTAAAATTGAGATGAAAAAGAAAATGAGGTGTTATATTATGAAATTAATATCAACGGTCAAAAAAGAAAAGACGGTGAGTTTACACCGAAAAAGATGGAACGATATTGTGAGGCATCGTTATTTATACCTGCTTATGCTTCCGTCTCTGATTTATCTTGTTATGATTGACTATAGGGCTATGTACGGACTGCTGTTGGCTTTTAAGGATTTTAATATGGGGTTGGGTATTTTTGCAAGTCCGTGGGTTGGCTTAAAACATTTTAGAAATATGTTCAATGATTCTTATTTTCTCCATGTCTTAAAAAATACTGTGTATATTAGCTTCGGAAGAATTATCTTCACTTTCCCTGCGGCAGTTATACTGGCCCTTTGCTTTAATGAATTAAAGGGAAAATACACAAAGAAAACATTGCAGACAATATATACTTTTCCTCATTTTTTATCTTGGGTTATAGTATCCGGTGTTGTTTTAAATCTTTTGGACTACGCGGGTCCGGTGAATGCAATTATAAATTTCTTTGGCGGCGAACGAACCGTTTTTTTGGGAAATAAAAAAATGATAATCCCTATTTTATACATAACGGACATTTGGAAAGAGGCAGGCTGGAGCAGTATTATTTATTCAGCTGCCATAACCGGGATTAATCATGAGCTTTATGAAGCGGCAGACCTAGACGGAGGCACCCGTTTGCAGAAAATATGGCATATTACTTTGCCGTGTATCAGAGGTACGATACTGGTAATGCTGACGCTTAGTGTTGGTTCAATCTTAAACGGCGGCTTTGATCAGATTTTTAATATGACAAATTCGGTTGTACAGAAAACAGTGGATATTTTAGATACTTATATTTACAGAATTACTTTCCAGCAGGCACCTGACTATTCTTACAGTACGGCCGTGGGTATGTTTAAATCGGTTATTGGTTTTGCAATGGTTGTTATTGTTAATAAGATATCTAAAAAGCTTGAAGGCACCGGTATATTGGAATAGGAGGCGCAGAAAAAATGTTAAACAGAAAGATTACAACAGGAGATATTATACTTGCTGTGCTAATGATATTGTGGGGAATTATCATCGCTTATCCTTTTTATAATTCCGTATTGGTATCGTTTATGTCTGAGGCAGAATACATGCGCCATCCTTTTGCGCTGTTTGTTTCTAAACCAACCATCACGGCATATGAAGAGATATTCGGAGATTCAAAATTTTTTAACGGTTATCGTTCAACTTTGATTATTCTTGCAATAAAGCTGCCGATTTCGGTAGCGATTACGGCTGCTATGGGATATGCTCTTTCGAGAAAACGCTTTCCATTCAGCAAATTGATTAATAATATGACGGTGTTTACCATGTATTTTGGCGGCGGTGTAATACCGATGTATTTGTTAATGAAACAATATGGACTGCTTGGAAAATATGCAAGTGTTATTATTGTGGGTATTTTTGGCGTATACAACATGATTTTAATTAAAAACTTTTTTTATACCATACCTGACAGCCTGGAGGAGTCGGCGAAAATAGACGGGGCAAATGATTTACAGATTTTTATACGAATTTATGCGCCGATAGCGAAGCCCATTCTTGCAACCGTATCTCTGTTTGTAGCAGTAGGAATATGGAATGAATGGTATAACGCAATGATATATCTTACTGATTCAAGTAAATGGCCGCTGCAGCTTGTTTTAAGAGATATTATTAATACGGCAACATCAAACATAAAAGAGGACATGCAGGGAGAAGAGCTAATACAAAAGGAAACCTTTGCCTTAAACGTTCAGATGGCGGCGATTGTTGTTACAATGCTTCCTATTATGCTTGTATACCCGTTCTTGCAAAAATATTTTATGAGCGGAATTACAATCGGCGCGGTAAAGGGATAAGTAATGTGTTATTTATTTTAAAACTATAAAAAAACGGAGGTATCATTATGAAAAAAACAGTTGTGGCTTTACTAATTGCTGTATTATCGTTAAGCAGCATGCTTGCAGGCTGCGGAGACAAGTCGGCAGATAAAAAGACGGAAGATGAAAAGATGACGATTAGCGTTGCAATCACCAGAGGAGACGAAAGCTGGGAAAAGGATGATTATTACAAATACATAACCGACAAAGTCGGGGTTAACATTAAGTTCCAGTCGCTTTCGGCAGATGCGGCTTCTGAAAAGGCAAGAATTTTAATTGCGTCAGGCAATATGGCAGATATTACATACTGTGATTTCAACTTTGACGAGTATATGAAATATGGCCAGCAGGGGGTTGTAAAGGCACTGCCTGATGGCTGGGAGGAGAAATATCCCAACGTCGGATTTTCAATGGCAATGACCGGCCTGCTTGACCACCTGAAGGAGGCGGGCAACGGCAAAATTTATGGTTTTGTACGGCCGATGGATAGTTACATCGATTACCTTGACGATTTTAGGGCGGCCTATAAAGAAGGAAAGAACCTGAAAGAGATGATGGCTCAGCCGCAGTATAGGTTTATTGATAAATATGGCTTTGCATATCGTAAGGATTGGGCAGAGCAGCTTGGAATCAAAACAGATACTATCATGAAATATGATGATTTTATGGATATGGTTCTTAAATTTAAAGAGGCCGATTTAGGCGGTGTAGGCGCTGATAACACAGTGGGAATTGCATGTGACTATACGGAAGCGCCAAACATTTTCATTACCGCTTTTAATTCGAGTTATAAGTATTTTCATAAAGATGAAAGCGGAAAATATGTGTGCGGATTATTGGAAGATACAACAACCGAGGGTGTAAAGGCGTATGCAGAGGCTTACCGCAAGGGAATTTTATCCCCTGGTTTTTATACGCAAAAGGCACAAAATTTAAATTCCATATTTTGTTCACAGCGTTCGGGCATTTTGTTCCCGAGGGGAAATGCAAGTGACATGAAGGTATTGGTTCCGGAATTTGAAAAGGCAAATCCGGGACTGGAAGCAGAAAAATGCATTGACATTTGTTGGTTGCTGTCACCGGACGGCACGGTTCACGGAAGAGAAAGCGGAAATTATTGGGGCGGATATTATTTAAATCCAAAAATGTCTGATGAAAAATTAAATAAAATTTTAGAGCTTGCTGATTATGTCTCCAGCGTAGAGGGCGGACCGCAGGTTAAGCTTGGTGTACCCGACAAAGATTTTAAAATTGAAAACGGCGAATATATCGTAACCAGAGAAAAAAATGAGAACGGTGTTCGCACGGAGGTATCAAAACTGTATCCTTCGTATGAGTTTTTCGCATATTTCCTAAGTCCTCAGTATAAGGTTGTTGACGAGAGCAACCCGTTTGCGTTAGACATTCAGACAAAACTGTTAGCTGCGAAGAGAAGCCAACCTTTGTCTCTGCTTGACTGGGATGTTGCGTGTGACTGCTACGGGGCGGAAGATTATGTCAAATTTAACGCCGCCAATGAGGTTAATTCCATGTTTGCCGAGATAATAGTCGGTGAAGGTGACCCGGTGCAAGCGTGGGAGAAAAAACGGGAAGAAATAAAAGAGGATGCACAGAAAGTTGCTGAGAACATGAACAAGGCACTGTTAAAGTAGTCGTTTCATTTTATAATTACGCTGCAGATAGGGCAGCGAAAGAAAGGGAAATCAATAATGAAAAAAAGATTTATTGCATCTGTTTTGTTTATGTCGCTGATGCTGTCGGTATTTCCTTGCGGCGCTGAGGAGACAAAAGCAGTATCTTTCGCTGATGTATCTTTGACAGATAAGGCATATACGGCGATAACATATTTAGTCCAAAAGGAAATTATTAACGGTAAGACAAACACAGAATTTTGCCCTGAGGATTTTTTAAAAAGAGAAGAATTTGCCAAAATACTTTTTCAGCTTGAGGCGCTGAGTGAAACGGAAAACGCCCCGATTTTTATTGATGTCCCTGCGGGGGTATGGTATGCGCCTTTTGTAGGCAGTGTTGCGGTTTCAGGCGATATGACGGGAATTTCTCAAGACAGGTTTGGAACAGGGCTGTATCTTAGCCGGCAGGATTTGGCAGTTGTACTGTACAGATACATAAATAAGCTTGGACTTCCGCTGGAAGGGGATAAATTGGTTTTATATGCAGACGACGGGGATATTTCCGATTATGCACGGGAGGCGGTGGCAAAGCTTAGCACTTTGGGGATCGTTACAGCCGCTTCGGATAATTGTTTTAAACCGTTCGATGCTGTTACGCGTGCGGATGCTGCTGTATGGATTTATGAACTGTTAATGAGCGAAAAGAGAAGTGATGAGAAGCTGGGGCGTTACTCAGCTTCTCCGACAAGGTGGGACGGCCCCTACGATACTCCTATGGACGACAAGCTTGCTGAAAATATGCCGGAAATTTTTGATGTGTCCAAAAGACCCACAAAGGAAATTTTAACAGAGGATTTTAATGACTCGGATTATGGAGATTTGGTAAAAGGATGGGGTACAGAAAGCGCTGTCGTATCGACCACGGAAGGGTATGGCGGTTCCGGATGCATCAAGATTACGGACAGCGGTCAGCTAGCTTTTGACTTTACCAGTGAGATATTTGAACAAGGTATGCAGCTTGTTTTAGAATGTAAGATAAAGGCCGAAGGCATATCGAAAAAAGATAACCTTGGTAATTATCGCGGCATCATTCAGGTGCGTGACGGCGACAAAAACTGGCTCTGTGAGAGCGGGTATACACACAGAGGCGCATTAAACGTAGATACTGCGCAGTTTGATGACGCGGATGATGGGTGGATTACTGTCAGTTTTATGACAAAAGTTCCCGAAGTTTTAAACGCTCTGAGTAAAACGTTGTATACAATCAGGCTGAATTGTTATATGAATGGCCTGTCAGGTACGGTTTATTTCGATGATTTTAAAGTAAGTACCATTATGTACGACCCTATGGATACGGTTTTGATGTCGCCAAATTACAAAGGACTGATTTACGGCGAAGGCGGTGTGGGGGATATTGCGCTGCGTGCCCATGTCCATGATTATGGCGGCGGATATGATTTAAGTAAATTTAAATTCGTCTCTAAAATTGTTGATGAAAATGACAATATTTATCAGGAGGCGCATACGGAGAATATTGTTGCCGATATGGATGTGTATTTTTCCTCATCCGGGTTGAAGATGGGCGAAGATTATTATCTGGAGTCTTACATTATAGACAAAGAAACGGAAGAAGTTATTCAGAAACAAAGCTGGACCTTGCGCAAGCGGGCCGCTGACTATCGCCCGAAGTATTATTTTGACGAAGATCTGCGCCTGATTAAGGACGGAGAACCGGAAATATCAACTGCTATCTTCCATTATAGCTATGCTGATCCTGTTGCGGGCGGTTTTAATATGGAAACGGTTGTCGGTACCGACGTTGATAACTTTTTCAGCAACGGCATGCGGCCATGGTATAGTTATGGCACTTCGCCTGATTTTCGGAGGGATATGCAGGCACTGTATGATAACGGGAAACGTTATACTTTGGCAACTGGTCCGTTTTTCTACAGTCAGATGATTTATGGCGAGATTTCTAAGCACGTAAAGGAGCAGAGTGATATTCGCGGTTATCTAAGCCGTGTGGTTAACCGATTTAAGGACTTACCGGCTTTGGAGTGTTATTATACGCAGGATGAAAGAAATGCGCTTACATTGGGCGAAGAGCTGAGATGGCAGAACGAAATTATAGCGGATAATGATTTGGACCACTATACATACGGTGCTATTTGTGACAGAGTGGAGAGCAATCCGGGTATATGGGCGAAAACGACCGATGTTATTGTCAGTGACCCTTATCCTGTAACGGGACTTGCAGACCAGAATTTATATGAAGTAACAAAATTTGTAAAATATCTTCGTGAAACAAATCCGAACCGGCCTGTTGGTGTAATTTTGCAGGGATTTTGGTTCCGCGACAGAAGCAATAAACTTGGTAATGACATGCGCGGACCAACACAAACAGAGTTCAGAAACATGGCTTTTCAGGCTCTTTGTGAGGGAGCTTCTGTGGTCAACACGTATGCGTATGGCACAGAGGGCAGTGTTACTGCCGCCAGCCCGGGTACCACATATCAGGAGGAGTGGGCAGGCAGACTGGAAGTATTTTCAGAAATAGAGCGTTTTGAACCGATTATTGTCTCTAATTTACCCGCGCCTTACTACAAGGCATTAGGCGGCGGTACGTGGCTTAACAGCATGTCCAGAAGGTATGACGGCAAATCCTATTTATTTACGGTAAATAATCAGGATACGGAAAAGTCGGCACGTTTTTATCTGGACGGCGTTAATGAAATTACCGGAATGTACAGCGGAAAAACATATAAGTCTGATAAAAGCGGCTGGTTTAAAATTGATTTTGATGCTTTAGAGGTTGAGGTTTTTGAATACGAACAGCCTGACTACAAATCGTCACATTGCGAGCTTGAGCGTTTCGGACTGATAGCAGATAAGGAAGGAATTATTATAAAAAATTCGGAAGATGAAACGCCCATTATGATAATTCCTGACGGCACTACGGAAGTCAGTTTCGGCGCAGTATTCAGTAAGTATGCCGAGTTGTATATTAATGGCGAGAAGAAAGATGCCACGGGGACAATTAACCTCGGCGGTTTATCGGAATTAAAAGTAAAGGTTGTGTCAGAAGACGGGCGTTTCAGCACGGAAAAGACGTTTCTTTTGACCCGCGGATAAGAAATGTGGAAGAGGAGGTAAGATATGAAAAGATTGTGCATGCTTTTGCTTACAATTTCTTTTCTTTGCAGCGGCTTGTGTGTTTCTGCACAGGGAGTGACATCGGTAGGCGGTGACGTGACAATTGATTGCACGTTTGACGGACTGAAACAGGGGGCTCCCGTATTAATCGTAATTTTGCCTGAAATTAAAGATTCGCAGGGCGAAGATGTAACTCTGCAAAATTTGCCGGCGCAGACTGTAACGGCAGATATGCTTGCAGAGTTGAAGCAAAAGACCGAATATTTTGAGGTAGTTACAGCAGATGAAAACGGAAAAGTTGTGCTTAGCTGTAAGATGAAGCCGCAGCTTGTTACGGGCGATGTGCATGTTTATGCTAAATATATGGGCGAACCGGACTGGGTTAAGCTCGGGGAGTTTGAGCATGTCAGCCAGAATGATATTGATTATATTGTAGCCTTGTTTAACAATGATATTTCGGGATATAAGGCGGCGATTGACGGGGATTTGTCTGCGGGAAATATTTTAAAAAAATCTTCTGCTGATACAGCATATTATGAAACTTTGAAAGTGACCGCAGAGACATCTAAAGATTATACAGATGATTTTTGTGAGGTTTTATTCTCCAAAAGACCGGAGAACGGATTTGACCTGAACAGTTTAGTAAACTGTTTTAATGAAACTGCGGCATGGATTAAGCTGAGAGAACAAGACGATACCCTACAGATCATCAATGACTATAACGCAAAATATTGGAATTTGCCTGTTTCGGAGGAGAACTTTGCCGGCCTTTCAACTGCGGAAAAAGCTAAGATTTTAACAGCGGTTAAAAAAGGGAAATACAGCACGGCGGCATTGCTTGAAAAAGGGTTTGAAACAGAACTTGTGCTGGCTCTTTTCAGGGAAGCAACGGAACGCGAGAAACTGAGCAACCTAACAGAAAATGGAAATTTTTCAGCATATTTTGTCGACGTTCAAACCATGCTTTCTGAAGCGAAAATTGATGAATATAAGAAACTTAACGTTTACAATTATGTGCTGGAGCGTAACAAGAACTGTACAACTTTTGAGGAGGTTAGGCGGTTGTTTGAGGATGGCATTAAGTCATTAAAGAAAACGCCGTCTTCCTCCGGCGGCGGTTCTTCCGGCGGCAGACAGGTGAGTAACACAACCGGAGTGGGCAGAGTGACGCCGGATAATACAACTGTGTCTGATACCGAAAAAACGCTTCCCTTTGTTGATGTGTCTGCTGACAGTTGGGCTTACGGTTATGTTCAGCGTTTATATCAAAACAAAATCATTAACGGTGTCAGCGATACGGAGTTTGCTCCCGAACGCTTTATTAAACGAAAGGAATTTGTAAAGATTATGATAGGCGTTTTGAATATGGAGCCTTCGCTTTCCGATTCGGTTTTTGATGATTTGCAAACGGGGTGTTATTGGGAGCCGTATATCATGGCGGCATATGAAAATGGTCTGATTAACGGAATTTCGGAAAAAACTTTCGGTATGTCTTTCAATATCAGCCGGCAAGACGCGGCAGTTATCATAAGCAGGTTGCTGAAAAATACAGAAGGCGCGGAGATTGTTTTTAATGACGGGTCAGACATTGCAGATTATGCCAGGAATGCAGTAGGGATTGCGGTAGCGTCCGGGGTTTTCTCAGGTGATGACAGCGGAAACTTTAATCCGAAACAGAGTTTATCAAGAAGCGAAGCATGTGCCATACTTTGCAGATTGGCTGATAGGCTGAAGGGGGTATGAAGATGAAAAAGAGTATTATTTTTCTTGTGACTGTTATATCGGTGCTCTTGGTATATGCAACAATACCTGCCTTCGCAATGGATGAAAATGTAAGTTTGCTGGAGGACTTAGGCATTTTAAATGAACCGCCTGTATCAAGAGTTATTGTTAAAGGATTTACGAGAAGTGATTTTGCAAAAGCTGTTGCCGTCATGGACGGTTCTGTACCTATGATTATAAGCGATGATGCAAAGACGTATGCTGATGATATTGCAAAAGATCCTAATTTTAATTCTATTGTTAAGGTAATATCGCTGGGCTATATGTCGGTTGAGGAGGGAAAATTCAGACCGAATGGCAGCATAACACAAAGTGAGGCAGCCGCAGCGCTGGTTAAGGCGCTGGGGTATGACAGTGTTGCTAAAGAAAATGGCGGAAAAGATTCAGATTATATTTTGTTGGCATCTCGTCTTGGCATTTTTAAGGGGGTAAAGATTAAAGATGCCAACAAGCTTACCTATGAGGAAGCAGGAAGAATGATTTACAACACAATGGGTCTGCCGCATTATGCCGGTGATTTGTTTGTAAAGCCGTTGGATAGATGTTTTTTTGATAACTGGAGTCTGACAAAGTATAGCGGAAAAATTCTTGCAAACGCGACATTAGGTATTGGGGTTGATAGGGCTCGTTCGGGTCATGTGAACATAGATGGTGAAATCATTAAAACAGATATCCTTATTGAAGATAGTTATGTCGGCCGTGATGTCACCTATTATACGCGCGGTACGGATGATGAAAAAACGGTGGTAAGTATAACCGGTGCAGAAAAAACCGATGTTGAAACTGTATATTCTGCAGATATTGTCAAGGTTGAGTATAACGGGTCAGTGTATAGGATGGTGTATAACGACAGTGAAGAATTGGAGATTGCCAAAACAGCTTTTATGCTGGTAAACGGCAAGACGGTCAGCCCGAGCACAGAGCTTTTTAATGCATTTAAAAGCGGCACGGTGACTTTTTTGGATACGAACCGCGATGGTATTTATGATGTAGGACACATGTCGCTTTTGCAGCAAGGCATCATAGAGGGAATATCGGAAGATGCAAGCAAGATGGTAGTGAGAATAAAGGACACCCTTAATACAATTAATTTGAAGGATATGGATGTTATTGAAGTTTATAAGGGTAAAAAGACCGCCGCTCTAAACGATTTGGATGCCGGCATGGTTGTGGGCGTCTGTGTTGATAACTTTACTGTAGATAAAAACGGTTTGCAATTTCATTATGCAAACAGCAAAATGCTGAAACTTTTTGCGTCTTCGAGAGTTGAAAATGGCTTTGTAGAAACGGTGGATAAAGACGAAACTGTTTGTGTTGACGAGGTAGAGTTTCCGCTTGGGGCAGCTTATAAAGATTTTGTAAAAGCAAGATATATTTCAGATATAAAAGCTGGCACGAAAGTTTATCTGTACCTCGACTGCTTTGGAGAAGTTGTTTCTTGGGAGACGGATTCTAATGGAGATGTGTATTCATATGGATATATAATCAAAGCATCAGTCGAAAAGAATGGTCTTGACCGAGAGCTTGCCTTTAAAGTTTTAAATCAAAATGGAGACATCGTCACTTATCAGACAAAAAAGGCAAGCTTTATACTGGATGGAGTAAAAACTGATGTAAAACAAGACAGTACGGTTTATGCTGTCGGTTCGGGCAGTGTCGATTTGAGCAAGCGGCAGTTGATACGTTATCGTGCGGAAGAAAATGTTATGCGTGAAATAGACACAAAGCTTATTCGCCCCGGTGTTGAGAGCAAAGAGGGTTCGCTTAACGCAAGCTTGCCGTTTGATTTTTACTCGGAGGGTCAGCAGGCCTCGAAGATACAAAGGCAGAGCGTTGGTAAAAAGTTTATTATCCCTGATAATTGCATTGTTTTTGTAGATGAGGGTCTTGCGACGGGGAGTGTTTCTGATAAAGATTTTTCCGTGCAGGGAGCAAGTGTTATTTCTTCATCGGGTGAATATTATGTTGAGGGTTTTGATGCAACCGAAAAGAATGAACTTCCTGTAGTTGTTTATTACAGCCAATATGGTATGACTGAGAGTGCGGCCGTACGGCAGTCACTTGCGCACCACGTGATAAACTGCTTTATCATTGATAAGGTTACAAAAAGCATGAAGAATGAAGAGATGGGTTGGATGCTCACTCTGTACGGACCGCAGGGACGGGTAGAACGCTTTGTTCCCGAGAATACGGTGGCGCTGTATCAGTCACAGTCCCCGTCCGACTGGGGAGAAAAGGTCAAGCTTTATCGGGTAGATATTTCTCAATTTGATGCAACGCTGAAAAGCGGGGATATTATTCGCTTTACAACAACAACCAGCGGAGACATCAACTATATTGAAAAATTGTTTGACTTTGAAAAGCACAAGGATAGTTTGCTTGCGGTGCCGGAGGGCGGCGGTACAAAATATGGTTTTGCGCGAGTGGAGAAAACCTACGGAGACGTTATTAAGTACAATTATAAGGATATTGGAGACAAAGAAAGCTATGTTTTGAAAAAACGGACAGAATATGCGGTTGTCCCTGTTTATAACGTATCAACGGGAAAAGTTGCGGCGTATCAATACAAAGACTTGCCTTCGGAGGCGCGCGGCGATGATGTCAAGGTGTTTTTAAGATATTATGACGACACCTACATTTTTGATTACATATTCTATCTTTATGAATAAGGGAGGTGAGTGAATTGAGGAAGATAGCTTTATGCTTCATGGTTATTTTTGCATTGTTGGTACCGTCCGGTATTTTAGTAAGCGCTGACGCACCGGTAAATATTTTGGCGGATTTTGAAGATGGTGTGCTGTCACAGGGACTGACAAACAATATTTCTGGTTCGGCAATCGTTGAAAATGAAGGCAAGGACGGAACACGCGGTTTGTTAATTCCCGGGAATGATCAGCATAGATACCTTGCGACAACAGAGATACCCATGCTGGATACCGGTGACAAAAATCTTGTAATATCCTATGATTTAAGGGTATCCAAAATACCGACAACACTTCTGGGGACAGGCAATATCATTACTTTTTTGGGTGGACAAAGGACGGATGGCGGCTATAATCAGCTCAATTTAAAATATGACGTTAACACTCAAAAAGTAGTATTTGGTGTGCGAAACAGTACAGATGTCGATGAAGTCATAACTACGGATAAGTGGTACCGCATTGTGGTGTTTTATAAAGGGGGAACGCAAAATCGTTACACTTATCTGATGTCAGACACCGGTGATGTCTTGTGGAGCGGTCATGCGTGGGACAATGCGTATGATGTGCCGTCCGTTTTTGGATTGGTTATGATACCTTATGGTGCTCCGTCGGATATAGAGCTCGTGGTTGACAATATTGCGGTTAATGTTTACGATCCATCGGAGGCGCCTCAGCTTTTGCTTAGCACGGTAAAAGACGGTGAAGAAAATATTTTAAGAAATCAAAAAATGTGCTTCACCTTTAATCAGCTGATTGATACTTCTTCGGAGATTTCTGTGAAAGATAGTTCGGGCAGTAGTGTTGCTGTTACAGCCGCAATTGCAAACAACAGCGCTTTCATAAGCTTTGACAGTTTATTGGAAAAGAAGGAGACCTATACCATATATTTTGAAAATGTAACAAATGCAAATGGTATTGCGAGCAGTGCACAAAGTATTTCCTTCACTACGGAATCGGTTCATTTGATGGAACCTCCTGCTATTCGGCAGATAACGCCTGCCGGGAATAAGCTTACGATTGATTTTGCTTTGAATGATCCGTTTGGCTATTCCTATTTTACCGGTGTTGCTGTGGCTGCGGTTTACGATAATGACGGATGTATGGCGGGGGTTGACGCAGTGTTTTTGGATAATGTACAGACAGGAAATTTGTCAGAAGAATTTTCGCTTGATATTTCCGGCAATAACATACAACGAGTAAAGCTTATGCTGTTTGATACTGCAGAGGGTTTAACACCTCTTTCCGTGCAAGAAGCAACGATTTCCTGACGGTATAAATTTTATAATATATAAGAAATAGGAGGAAGAAAAAATGTTAAAAAAGACAATGGCTCTGTTTTTCGTTACAGTTTTTCTTGTTATGGCTATTCCCGCGGCGGGAGTTTTTGCTGCAGGTGAGCACAACCTCTCTGCAACTGAAAATTTTGAGGATGGTCTGCTGGATGCGACATACTTTACCAATGACTTTAGCGGCGCTGAGGTGCGTGACGGGATCGGAAGAGATGGCGGCAAGGCACTGTTTGTCAGCGGAACAGGCGGAATCAGAACGAAGAATACGACCGTAACAACTGATGATCAGCCTGCGCTTTCGTTTGACTTTAAGGTGACAAAAATGCCGACGGATTTCAGTGCGGACAGCAACGGAGATATTTTACAGCTTGCGCACCATGATAACAGCTATACCATTAGCGTGAGAAAGGACGATGATAATAAAATTTATCTCGTTCACCGCACCGATCCAACTAATTGTAAAGTAGAGATACAGAAGGACAAATGGTATCGTATAGGAGAAGCAACTGACCAGGCATCCACTCATTTATTTAATTATGTTTTAGATGAAAACGGCGAAAAGTTATTCCGTCAAAGAAAATGGAATGCGACCAATAACGATGAAAATGCTTTTAACTATCTGATTGCCGGGACTTTGGGCGGCAGCAGCGATATGGAGTTTGTTATTGATAACATTACCTATTCCGTAAAGAATAAAGCAACGTATGGTCCGGCATTGGTTTACAGCAGCATTGCAAATAATGCAACGGGGGTTTCAATAGTGACAAGGTCCATGCAGGTGCGGTTTGATTCGCCGTTTGTTTGTGCCAATAATGTGTGGCCTGCATCGTTAGCGGGGGTAACGATCACACCGGCAGGGGGGACGCCTGTCAGCTGTACGGCGGCACCTGCGATCGACTGGTTTAGCAGCATGGACTACACAGTTTCATGGCCGATGGATTTACAGCCGTCAACGACGTACACGCTTGATTTTTCAGGCTGCCAAAACACCTCCGGGGCAGCTGCAACAGGGGCGGTAACTTTTACCACGGGTGTTGCTTCGCTGGAAGAGAGCGTGCTGTACGACGGTTTTGAGGATACGAGCCTGCACGATAACACAGGACATACTTATGGCGGCACGACGGCGCCGTTTTATTCCAATTGGAACACCTTTTACTCCGATGGCGCGGTAACGGTAACGGATGCATATAGCGGAAACTATGCGCTGAAGGTTTCGCAAATAAATTCAAGTGGGGAAAAATATAAAGCGCGCCTGCTTGCAAGAAATAACTATGCGGCGGATAAAACGGTGGTTTTGACTTACAGGATTAAAATAAAGAATGCCGCCGTGAAGTATGACGAAGCGACAAAGCTTTATACAGAAGGAAACGCCATAGATTTTGGGTTGCTTTCCGACGCCACCTATGCAGTGAGCCAGAGTTCATCTGTGGCCTGGATTGCATTGGATCAGCACAATGGTCAGCATTATATCGGAGCGCATCTTCCGGGAGCTTTTTCCTCGGAGGACACGGCCGGACGGAAGGGATATTATTATACAGAAGATAAATGGTATAATGTAATAAGAACCATTGGCAGTGGGAAGCAGAGCTTTGCATTAATTGACCCGGAGAGCGGAGAAAAACTGTTTGAAAGTTCTAAGGAAAAAGATCCGAATTCAAACATTATCGTTATCGTTGATATTCCGGATGGAAGAAATAACAATGATTATTCAACCAACAACACAGGCGCTTCCGTTACGGTTGATGATGTCAGCATGTGGTCGCTTGACGCCAATGCAGAGGCACACAAGCTTGCGGTAACGCTTCCGACAAAGACGGAGTATGATAAAAATAATGAAAAAATACTTTTAACTTTCAATCAGCCTGTCATGCCGGACAGACATGAAGTAGAAGTTTATTACGGCGATGAATGTGTGACGAGTACCAATCAAACATTTAAGGTTTCCTATAAGGATTTTAATAAAGTTGAGCTTGACCTTACAGGTCTCGACTACGCGTCTGATTATACCATTGATTTGAACGGAATTAAATCCGTTGCCGGCATTGCTATGAAAGACCGGACGAATACGTTGTATCATTTTAATACGAAAGAGGACAGCAACCA
The DNA here is from genome assembly GCA_934438075.1 of uncultured Clostridia bacterium. Classification (GTDB taxonomy): domain Bacteria; phylum Bacillota; class Clostridia; order UBA1381; family UBA9506; genus RGIG1666. The sequence continues at coordinate 67,091 of CAKSBF010000008.1, forward strand.
TGCGGTGAGCGTTATCGGAGATGTTGCTGCCACAGGTTTTGCAAACGGCGCGATAAGCTCGGGAGCTACTTTGAGTTTTCGGATAAACAACAATACAGCAGAACAAAATGTTTCCTCAAGACTGATAGCGGCTGTCTATAAAACCGGCGGGGAACTTTTGGGAGTGGAGTCTGTGTCAAAAGAGATTACAGACGATACGGCAGCTCTGACTTTCGTAAACAACTATTCGGATGTATGTAAAATTAAGCTTTTTGCACTGGATAATTTTGTAAATTTAAAACCGCTTGGAGAAATTAAAGAGATTTGGGGCGGAAAAACGGAGCTTCTTATGATTGGCAACTCCTTGTCTGAGGATTCGGCAGCATATCTTCACGACATGGCGGAGGCAAGCGGGGTTTCTCTGAATCAAACGGTTATGCTTGTAGGCGGCGCGGATATTTCGCATCATGCGGCAAACTTAAGAGCTGACCTTGCGGATCCCGATTACGAGCCGGAGGGTGGAGACAAACGGGATAAATATTATAATTATGTAAACGGACAGGTGCATGCGCAGCCGTGGAAAAAATTGACGCAGGCGCTTAAAGCAAAAAAGTATGATATTATTACTTTGCAGGGCTTTTATTATGATGGGGAATCCTATTCCGAAAAAAGCTTTCAGGACCTTTCATATCTTGTAACGGAAATTAAGAAACTGCATCCAAATGCAAAGATTATGCTTTATGAAATCTGGCCTGATTATAAGGGAAGTTACATCCCGGGAATGGTTCCTGCCGATATTTTTAATTGTATCATCTCGCCGGTCACGCGTGAGTGGGCAGACCGGCTCGGTGTGGAGGTAATACCGAGCGGGGCGGCGTTCGTCTTGGCGGAGGAAAAGTATGGTGATGAGTTTAATCACCAGTACCCCGACTCTGCATCGAATACCGACCCGGGGGTTCAGACTCCGGCAGAAGAGCTTTTAGCAGGTTCTAAGGGCCTGTACAGAGATATCAATCATGCAAGCTATTATGGAAGATATTTAACGGATGCGGTTATTTTTGAGTCTGTTACAGGCGCGAGACCGAGCGACACATATACTGTTCCTGCTCCTGACGGTGTGACAGATCATGCGGGAAATCTTGCAAAGCTTCGCGAGGTTGCACATAAAGCTGTTTTAGAAGCAAAATAATGTCAATAAGGATACATCGCCGGAGCTTTGCCGCTTCGGCGGTATTACTAATATGGGATTAATCAGTATAAAGCTAATAAAATTTGCAATAGAAAAGTCAAAATTGTACATGGAGGTATTTTAACATGAAAATAGGTATTATAGGCTGCGGAACAATAGCCAACAATGCACATATTCCGGCTTACATGAATAATCGGAAAGCAGAAATTAAATATTTTTGTGATATTATTATGGAAAGAGCGGAGAAGGCAGTCAGTCAATATGGCTGCGGAGTGGCTGTAAAGGACTATAGGGAGGTCATAAACGATCCCGAGGTTGCTGCTGTGTCGGTATGTACCCCGAATAAAATGCATTCTGAAATTGCAATTGCGGCGTTGAAGGCAGGCAAGCATGTTTTGTGTGAAAAACCGGCGGCGAGAGTATATAAAGAGGCGCTGGAGATGCAAAAGGTACAGCATGAAACCGGTAAGATTTTAAATATCGGCGTGGTAAACCGCTTTAACAAAGGAGTCAACAAACTGAAGGAACTGATCGATCAGGGCGAACTTGGAGAAGTTTATCAGGTATATGTCAGTTTTAGAAGCCACAGAAGCATACCGGGGCTGGGAGGAGCGTTTACAACCAAGGATATTGCCGGCGGGGGCGTTATGATTGACTGGGGAGTTCATTTTTTTGATATTGTTATGTTTGCCTGCGGAGATCCGAAACCGCTTACAGCTTCGGCAGAAACTTTTTCAAAACTGGGAAAGCCTATAGATGAATATGTGTTTACTGATATGTGGGCAGGTCCTCCTGACAAGAACGGAATTTATGATGTTGAGGAAGGGGTTACGGGAATGGTTCGCACCGATGGCCCGGTTATTACCTTCAATGGAGCATGGGCGCAAAATATAGGTGAAAATGAGATGTTTATTGATTTTATGGGGACAAAGGGCGGTATCCGTTTGCAATATGGGGCTGACTTTACCTTGTATTCTACGAAAAACGGTATGCTTACAAAAAATACATTTAGTTTTAAAATGCCTGATATGTTTCAGACTGAAATAGACAGCTTCATTGACTGTGTGGAAAGCGGAGAAAAGCTTGCCTCGCATATTGATACCAATATTATAACTGCCAGGATGATGGACGCAATATACCGTTCTGCGGAAACGCATACGGAGGTTACGTTATGAAAAAAATAGGATTCATTGACTATTATTTGGATGAGTGGCATGCAAATAATTATCCATCGTTTATAAAAGAGCGGTCGGGCGGACGGTATGAGGTTTGTTATGCCTACGGTAAAATTGATAGTCCGATAGGCGGAATGACGAATGAAGAGTGGTCGAAAAAACAAAATATTCCGCTTTTAGACTCCATAGAAGAAGTTGTGGAAAAGAGTGATGTATTAATCGTACTTTCACCCGATAATCCTGAGATGCACGAGGAATTGACCGATTATCCGCTTAAATCGGGGAAATGTGTTTATGTCGATAAAACCTTTGCTACCGATAAAGAAACGGCTGTTAACATTTTTGAAAATGCAGACCGTCACGGCACTAAATGTTTTTCCAGCTCGGCCTTGCGTTTTGCATCGGAACTGGAGAATGTTGATAAAGATAAGATTTATAAAATATACAGCGAAGGTCCGGGCAGCTACGAAATATATTCCATTCATCAGATTGAACCTGTAGTAATGCTGATGGGGTGTCGTGCGAAACGTATTATGGGCTTGGGCGATATTGATCACCCCTCTGTCATTATCGAGTTTGAGGACGGTCGTTTGGCACAGCTTCATCAATGTGCGGAGTGTGACTTTAAAATAACCACGGCAGATGCGAACAATAATGCCTGCACTTATACCATTACCTCCGAATATTTTGGACTGTTTATTGACGCAGTGATTAAATTTTTTGATACGGAGACCATTCCCGTATCACATGAACAGACAACAGATGTTATGGCAATCCGCGAAGCCGGCATGCGTGCGTTAAAAAACCCGTTTCAGTGGATTGAGTTATAGGGTTTCTGGTTTATATTGTTTCGGATTTAGAATTTATTAAGATTTCTTGAGCCTCACAGCTGCGGGTTAATAGGCGAGACATTTTGAATACAAGAATATTTTTGATAAATTTTTGCTGCATGGTTGTGGTATCACTGAAAATATAAAAGATAATTAAGAAAGAACAAAGCTTGATTTTATAAATTGGGCTTTGTTTTTTTGCGATGGACGAATTTGTTGCTTTCTTGTTGCTTTTGTGGTAGAATCATTGTACAACAAACCGGAATTTGTAAAGTTATATCATCTTGGTGGGGCGCCCGCTTTGATTTTGCAAAACAAGCACAGGAGGGTATGTGTGATGAAATATAATGGCTTTTATTTTTGGATGTTTAAAGGCACCATGAAAAAGGTTCTGATAGAAAAGTATGACAAACAGTATGCCGTAGAGATTATGAAAAAGAGTAAGAGGGTCTATCGGGAGCTTGTAGAGCAAGCGGATGACATTGGCGATGGCAACCCTATGGCGTACAATGAACTATTTGCACTGGTATTTGTAGCCCCATATGTGGCGAGTGAAAAGAATATTCCGCCGGAAACTGTTCAGGAGATGATGCGCCGCTCGCTTTACCACATCAAGTGGTATTTCGGAAAGACGGATTTGAATACGGAAAAGGGTAAGGCGGAGAATAAAAAGAACATTGTAAAATATGTCAAATGGTACACAGCGCAAAAAGAGGCAAAGTACCCGACTTCCTTCAAGGTGGATTTTGTCGGTCAGCCTCATAAGGGTGCGTGTTATTACCGTATTACCCGTTGCCCTATCTGTTCCTATACAGAAAAGCTTGATGTCAGGGAGTTAATGCCGCTGTTCTGTGAGTTAGATGAGGTCATGATTACCCTCCAACATGGAGTCCTTCACCGACAGCAAACTCTTGCCGCGGGCGGAGAGTACTGTGACTATTATATCACGGGAGATAAAGAGTGATATTGAAACTACCTGAATAGTTTTGGACCTATATGGGATTTTTTAAGACAGTCCGTATGGATTGTCTTTTTGTTTCGGTAAAATTTTTTTTGGCTATCTTTTGATACGGCAATAAAATAAAGGAGCTTCAAATGACGTCGGCTTTCAGGTCGAGTAAGTCTTTGCGAATAGCATGGAAAGCAGTCTTGAACAATTGATTTCTTGCTAATTTTGTGATAATATGATAGCGGTGCGTCAAAGAGAGGACTGGTTTTATGAAAATCATTTCGTATTCTGATGTTTATAAAGAACAGGTTATAAATTTAATATTGGACATCCAAAATAATGAAGCTAAAATTGCTTTGTCGCTTGATGAACAACCGGATTTGAAGGACATTAACGAGCATTATGTAAATAGCGGCGGTGCTTTTTTTCTTGCTGTCGATGATGATATTGTCATAGGGACGATTGGCTTGATGTTGAGAGAAAACAACTGTGCAGTATTGAAAAAGTTTTTTGTGAAGTCAAGGTACCGCGAACAAAAGATTGGTTTGCAATTATACTTGAGATTACTAGACTATGCGAATCATCATGCTGTAGAACATATCATTTTAGATACTCCCTCCGTTGCAAAAGCATCACATAGGTTTTATGAACGGGCAGGGTTTTATAAAATACAAAAATATCAGCTTCCGATAAGCTATGCTTATCCGGACAGAAAATCAATTTTATATATGCTAGACTTATAAAACGACATAGACAGCGATTTTTACGTTTGAAATTATTTTGAAACGGAGTGTGATAAATTTGAATTTTGCTGTGTCAACTTTAAATAGATTGGTTGAAAAGCATGGAATGGTGGAGTATATCCGTGATTATTATGCGGCGATTAATGGGCGGCTGACAATGTTATATACAAGAGATGATTTTTATATTGCAGAGGATTTAACATATCAGCCCTGGCTGTCGGTAATGGGAATCATCTCGGATGAGATATCGGATAAATCTCTTTTTGATATGCTTGCCGGATATGTTAATGACAGCAAATATATTGCAGTATATACAAATATAGAGCGTGTTGCTAAATTCCTTGAAACATTTGAGATTTTGACTTATCACGAAGATTTTCTTGTTGGGGAAATAACAGATGTTCCCGCTGCAGACGGTTCTGATATTCGTTTGGCGACTGTAAGTGATTTGCCTTTTATAAGCAGTACATATCACCGCTCCGGATATGAGAAATTGTTAAACAGAGTGAAAGCGAAACAAATGTGGGTGCTGGCGCATAATGAAGAAATAAAAGGTTATGCAGGGATACATAAAGACGGTTCTTTGGGTTATGAATATGTGTCTGAAAAATTCAGAAGGCAGCATGTCGCAACAAATCTGCAATGCTTTGTTGCAAATTATATGCTAAAAAATGGTATGATACCTTATGTTATGATTTCAAAGGAAAATTCTTTGGGAAAAAATTTGCAGGGCAAATTAAAGACAAATTTTGCAAAAAATTTGTTTTATTTTTTCGCAAAAGGTAAATATATTTTAGAATGAAAACAGAAAAGATATCAAAATAATTTTGTAATATTGTTTTCACGGGAAAGATGGCTTTATGGAGGGAAATGTTATGTTATTTATGGTCATAGAAAGGTATAAGGACAAAGAGGCCGTGTACAAGAGATTCAGAGAAAACGGAAGAATGATGCCGGAAGGTGTGAGTTATGTAAACAGTTGGGTCAGCGCTGACGGAAATACTTGTTACCAAATTAATGAATGTGTGAGTGAGGAATTATTGCGCGAATGGGCATCCCATTGGACTGATGTTACAGATTTTGAGTTTATTCCGGTGATAAGCAGCCGCGAAATGAGCGAAAAAATGGCAAAAGAGGAATAAACGCTTTTAGTATATAACAGCAATCAAGCAAATTTGAATTTGTGAAGGTAATGTAAATGAGAGTATATGAAGTTCAGGCAAGACTGCCTAAATTACTGGCAAGGCTGTTAAACATTTGGGAAGATTCCGTTCGGGCAACGCATCTTTTTCTTTCCGGGGCAGAGGTAGATCAAATTAAGGAATATGTTCCGCAGGCTTTGAGCGAAGTGCAACATTTAATTATTGCAGAAACTGAGCCTGATAAACCTGTTGGTTTTATGGGAATTGAAAATGAGCGTCTGGAAATGTTATTTCTTTCGCCGAAGGAAAGAGGCAAAGGAACAGGAAAGCAGCTTATACAATATGGTATTCAGAATTATGGAATCAAGGAAGTTACAGTCAATGAGCAGAACCCACAGGCGGTAGGATTCTATAAGCATTTAGGTTTTGCAACATATAAAAGAACAGAATGTGATGAGGAGGGTAATCCGTATCCGCTTCTATATATGAAACTGGTGTAATAATTTTGGGTTTATGGTTTTTAAGGTAATCTTCAGAGAGGGCCTTTTTTCGCGTCAGAATTTTTTTTGATGTATTATGTGGTGATAAAATAATAAAATGACGCTACATTTTTGAAAAGACGAAAGAGTTATCACTCTTAATTGTGACAGCGGCTCGTTGGGCGACAGCATTTAATCAACATCGCTGCAGAATAGGGTTTATAGGGCTTGTGAAATTTGTGTTGAAAATAAATGAGAAGCACAGTTTTGGAACAAACCGCAACTGCACTTCTTCATTTTGAAAATTTAGTTTAATACACCACGGCATCATCCGCAGTGAAACCGCCGAGAGAATTTTCTTTTACCTGAATACAAACATAAGCGATTCCGGAATCGTTTGCCGCGAAGAACTGCCGTTTTGCCGCAGGAGCAATCTTCAGCCAATCTCCGGCGGTAATTTCGACTGTTTCGTTGTCAATTACAGCTTTCCCTTTGCCGGAAAGTATACCGTAAATTTCTTCGTTGTTCTTGTGAGAATGGACGAAAGGAACGCTTGCACCTGCAGGAAGCTGGTTGACGCTGACTTCTGCACCGGTCAAAGCAAGTTTTTCGTGAAGCTCTGTTCTGCCTTCGTTTCCAATGTTTGTTTTAGTGTAGTTTTTCATAATGCGTACCTCCTAAAATTTCAGCAATTTTCTTTTTGCTTGGCTACAGTTTATCACCGTGTGCACCTAAAAACAAGTACGCACTTTTTTATAACTGTATACAATTTTTAAAATATGTGATACAATATGCATGTGAGGTGATAGCAGAAATGAAAACAAAAGACGAGTTACCTGTCTGCCCGGTGGCAACAGCAGTGGCGCTGATCGGCGGAAAATGGAAACTTTTGATTCTCCGCAACCTTAAGGCACGTCCGTGGAGATTTAATGAACTTCAAAGAGATTTAGAAGGAATATCGCAAAAGGTGTTGACTGACAGCCTGCGGCAAATGATTGATGACGGTCTTGCCTATCGGCACGATTATCATGAATTGCCGCCAAGGGTCGAATATGGGCTGACGGACCTCGGACGGGAGATGCTGCCGATTATTGATGCACTTGCTGCTTTTGGAAATTATTATAAATCAGTGGTTAAACAGTGAGAATGGCAATATAAGCGATATGATAAATGCAGAAAATTCATCTTGCCTGAGGTGAGTTACGTATGAATAATATCAGAAAAACTGCAACGGTAATAGAAAATGGTGAGTATAACTTTTGCCCGAGTAATGCGGAGATGTTAGAAAAGATTATTAAAAAATATTATAATTAAAAAAATTAATGAAAATATCAAAACGAAAAATCGAGGTGTAAAGCTAATGTTAAATAAATTGTTTAAGAGCATCATAGATCAGGATGCTGCGCCTATTGTGGTGTGTGATATGGAGTCGGTTATTGTATATATGAACCCGGCGGCGATAAAACGTTACCACAGAGATTTAACGGGGGGCAATTTGCGGGATTGCCACAATGCAAAGTCAAACGAAATGATAGACAAGGTGCTTGAATGGTTTGCTAAAAGCAAAGATAACAATATTATATTTACGTATCATAATGGGAAGGAAAATAAAGATGTTTATATGGTTGCACTTCGCGACGATGACGGAAGCTTGATCGGCTATTACGAAAAACAAGAGTTCAGGACCAGAGAAACAGCCGCGCCGTATGGGGCAGTACACAGCTGATTCGGATTAAAAAATTTTAGTGGAAGAACTTTTGGTAAAAAACAAGCGAACGTGAACGAAACCTATGCTGAAGAACTGAGCAGACAGGGATACAAATAGAGCGGATATACCCGCCCGGGAACTGATGATTTATGCATGTTTGCTTCTGATGGCAACAGATATATTCCGGACTGTTTCAGCCAGCGATATACTGCTATCTATGACTCGAAAGGGCAACACAATGTATTTAGGAGGGCTGATGAAACAAAGATTTGAAATAATATACGGTTCGGCTATTTTTGCCCGGCCGAGCAACGTGAAACCGGAAGGCTTGACAACAATGAACTGAGAATTGAACAGACTGAACAGACTGAACACACAGAAAAATACTTGTCGTAAAAGTGTTTATATTCATAAAGCCGCTTATCGGATGGTAAGCGGTATTTTTATGCCCAAAAACAGCGGAAAGAGCGTATTTTCGGGGATGTTTTTTATTAAAAAACCAGTCAAAGGTTTTCTTTGTCATCGGATGCGATCGGAATGACAATGCGCGAAACATAATTTTCTTCTTTAATCTCTCTTGCGGTATATGGGGCAACAATGCCGAGCACACGCGGATAGCCTATCGGTTTGAGGTTTAACTCTTTGACCTTTTGCTCGAATAAGCTCCATACATTTGGAAAAGAGTCATAGCTGCCATAGTATAAACACGAAAAAGCACGGCAGCTTTTTAAAACCAACGCATCATCCGGGGCATCGTCCGGATCGAGCGGAATACAGCATAAAAAAGACTCCTCTTTTTCAGCAAACAAATCCGAATTTTTATTAATCGTAAACAAGGGCTCTGACTCAAGCGGCCGAAGCCCTTTTTCAATCGCTTCATGATACAACGCATACATGTCATTATACTTTTCTTTTGAGGTGTCCCCTGCGTACTCTCTTGCATAGCAAACATATCCGGGGAGGGAGATGGTTTCAAACGTGAGGGACTGCCTGCGTGCGATTCTGAGATTCATTTCCTCATACATCCGTCTTGTCGCATACATTCGTTGCTCCAGAGAACGCAAAAGTTTCATGGAGGTTCCGTTTGTACTAAAATACTCATAAATTTCGTCATAGGACAACCCAATGGATAACAAATGCTTGATCTGTAAGATTCGGGTAATATTGTGATTGTCAAAGTAGCGGTAACCGCTTTTTTTATCAATCATAACCGGGGATAGAAGCCCCCTGTTCTCGAGTCTGAGCAGTGTTGCCCTCGAAACGCCGCAGCTTCTTGTGACCTGCGACATCGTAAACAGATTTTTCAAAACAAATCACCTCTTCGTTATTGACTTGTTCACCTATGAACATGATATAATTATACTGAAAAAGTTATAAAAAGTCAACTATGGTGATTTTATTGGGCAGGAGGTTAAAATAAATTATGAAAACAAAACGAATTTGGGCATGGATTTTATGCATTGCGATGCTGACGACGCTCATGCCGTCGGTTACGTTTGCATCTGCATCGGAAACTGTGCAGATCGAAAAAAGCGACGGTACGTTATCCGATAAGTATGCAAGCCTTACGGCGGCTGCCGCAGCGGCAGAGGAGGGTGAAACCACAAAGGCTACTGAGGACTGGCTGAATACAGCGGGCAATGAATTGTATGTCGGCGGTGTGGCTGTTACGGCAGAAAATGCTGCAAATATCACGGGCGACGGAATCACAGCCGGAAGTGCGTATTTTAAAGTGGAAGACAGCGTTCCCACACTGTACTTAGACGGCGTGACTATCGAAAAAGGAAACGCAGTCGAGTTCTATGCTGGGTGGGATCATCTTTATGGCATTTACTATAAACCTGCAAGTGATGATTCGCTGAAGATATGCTTTTCCGGCAGGAATATGATCAATGTATCAACAAAATATAATGATACAGATAAAACTTTCGGAATCTATGCGGACGACTGCACCGATTTGAATTTCGTCGGCAAAGGAGATGCGTATCTCGGTGTTACGGCTGAGCAAAAACTCATTTCACAGACTATTGGTTCAATCAGCCTATACGGCGGCGAATATGACCTTTTGTCCGAAAACGGTAGCCAGGTTAGTAGTGAGGCGCTTTATTGCGTAGGTGACCTTACCATTGAGAATGCCAAAGTTACCGCTGTTGCAAAAGCGGATCGTGCAATCTGGATGATTACCAACGATGACAGCGACCGCACGCTGATAAAAAACAGTACGGTTAACTTAACCGGAGGTGTGGATTCTGCATGCATTCTCTCGAGCGGTGACCTCTCTATCGAAAACAGTGTTGTAAATGCTGTCGGAGACAAAAATGGAATCATCTGCGATGACGGAAAGTCCATCACCATTTCGGGTGCGGATACCGTGGTTACGGCAAAATCCCTTGCCGAAATTGATGAAAGCAGCTGGGAGTATGATTATGCGGCAATTCTGACAAGCAAAGGTCATTATGATTATGAAATACCGGAGATCACATTAAATGACGGTCTCGAAGTTACAACCCCCGAAGCAGGCAGAATCAGTAAGTATAATTTTCCGGGTTGGGGAGCGACTGAACACAGAACCGTTGTTGATCAATCAGGAGCTTATGCAAGAGAGGTTGTCATCAAGGCACCGACCGAGCATTGTATATGCGGCAAAACGGACTGCACGTCTCATACGGGAACAATCGCGCATATTGCAGACAACAGCTTAAATCTTGTATCGGATGTTGAAAATGGGGTTACCCTTACAAGCGGCAGCTACTATTTAAGCGATGACCTTGAAATATACGGCGACAACATAAGTAAAGACCCTGATGGAATTGTTTACGACAAAAAACTTACAATTTCGGGAAATGTGAACATTTGCTTAAACGGACACAACCTTGAGGCGCAGATTGTTCCGGGCAAAAATGCGGTTCTGAACATATGCGACTGCAAGGGAGGCGGCACAATTACGAACTCGGACGCTCATGCAATAGCGTTCAGAAATGACGGCGCGACCGTTAGTATTTACGGCGGAACATTAGAGACAACCTGTGAAGCAAATACCATAATAGATTTTGAGGGGCATACAGGTAACGTACTGAATCTGTACGGCGGCACGGTCAAATACGAAGGCAATGATAATTGCACCACTCTGGGAAGCAGGACGCTTATTGTAAATCTGTACGGCGGAAAGGTTATTGCAACAGCTGCTAACGGCATTGTGGTACAAAACGGAAAAGTGAATTTGCTCGGCAATACCGAAATCAGCGTTTCGGAAGGCTATAACAGCATAAAGGTCTACGGTAAGGAGCTTATTGACGCAGACGGCTACACGGGCGGAAATATCAGCATTTTATGTTCCGGACTTTCCGACGGCGATGTTGTTGTGAAAAATGTTACCGATGAAACGGCAGGCAAATTTATAATTTCGGGCAGCGACAGTAAACATGTATTAAAAAGAGACGGAAATAATTTAGTCTATACCGAAGTATACACCGTTTACTTTAATCCAAACGGCGGAAGCGGAACGATGGCAAGTGTTAGCGGAATTCGCGGCGAATATAAGCTCCCCGAATGTACATTTACACCGCCGGCGGGCAAGAAGTTTAAAGCATGGGGAGTGGACGGAAGGTCATATCAACCCGGAGACATGGTTAATATTTCAGGGAACACGACGATTGTAGCCGGTTGGGCAAATATTGAAAAAACTCCGGTACAAGTCGCAGAGGTACCGCAGAGCTTTGAGTATGACAGCTTTGCGAAAAGCTTTGCAATCACAGCTAATGTTACGGGCGGTTTTATCGTGACATATAAAAAGGACGGCGCAGTCATTGCTTCGCCGACAGACGCGGGAGCCTATGATGTAGTCATCAAGAGAGATGCGGATGATATATATGCCGCATATGACAAAACCACAAGGCGGGGACTTGTAATTAATCCCATGGACATCACCGGCAGAGCAACGGTCGGAGATTTCGACGAAATGACGTATACCGGCAAAGAGCAGACTCCGAATGCTGAAGTTAAGGTCGGCAGTCTTACCATAACAGGCAGCTGGAGCAATGTCACAAATGTTGCGGATAAGACTACGTTTACCGCAAACGGTAACTTTACAGGTACAATTGCCGTGCAGGACACCAACATGAAAAAGGCATTGATTACCTTTACAAAAGCGCCGATGGCAAAATCCGATCTTTTCTATAACGGTTCTGCGCAGGCTCTGCTTGAAACAGCCCCGGAAGCAAGCGGCGGCACGATGAAGTACAGTATCGACAACAAGGTGACATGGCAAGAAGAACTCCCGAAGGGTATCGATGCGGGGCGTTACGAAGTTTATTACAAGGCTTTCGGCGATGATAATTACGATGACTCTGATTTCGGTCTATGCAATGCTTCCATCGCGAAGGCAAGCGTAGATATTCCATCTGTCGCGGGCAAGGTATACACGGGAGAGCCTTTGACCGCGGACATCAGCAGTAACGAATACTACACCGTAAGCGAAAACAACGGCGGAACTGCGACGGGAAGCTACGACGTTAAGCTTACATTAAAGGACAGCGCAAATTACTGCTGGAAGGATAAGGCGGAGGATGTCTCCGAGGTTATAATTGCCTTTAACATTTCAGCGGCGGAAAATAAGTGGACCTTAGATCCCATCATAGCCGGTTGGATGTATGGCGAGAACGCAAATTCTCCTTCTTACGGTGCAAAGTTCGGCGAAATAATTATTGAATACAAAAAGGCTGACGAGGCGGACAGCGCGTACACAAAAGCCATTCCGAGCAATGCCGGAGACTACAAAGTGAGATTAAGTGTTGCGGCAACGGAAAACTATAACGGGCTTACAAAGGTTCTTGACTTAAGTATCGCGAAGGCTCCTCAGAGTACACCTGCGTCTGTTGCGGCAGAGAACGAGAGCATTTGCGGCAAGGGAGACGGCAAAATTACGGGAACCGACAGTATGATGGAATACAAGGATGAAGGTGCAAGCGAATATACCGCCGTTACCGGAAATGAGATATTGAACCTTTTACCCGGCACATATAAAGTGAGATTCAAAGAAACAGAAAACTACCTTGCCGGGGAAGATAAAACGGTTGTAATCGCCGCGGGAGAAATGATAACCGTAGCCTTTGAGTCAAACGGCGGCACAGCAGTTGACAGCAAGACCTGCGAATACAATCGGACGATCAGCACACCCGGTGAACCGACAAAAGAGGGATATGAATTTGCCGGCTGGTTTGCAGACAGCGGACTTACAACTGAGTGGAATTTTGATACAGATAAATTTACGGAAAACAAAACTTTGTATGCAAAATGGGTACAGGGTACGATTTCCAAGGACGAGGGGAATATTGATGAAGTTGCGGCAGATGGTCTGAACGAGATTGCAAAGGCGGAAAAAACGGATATTTCGCTTGTTGTTCAGGTGCAGCAGGCAGCCGAGGACAATGAAAGCCAGATTGCCATCAGGGACATCGCAGATGCACCGAAAAACTTTGGTTTCTATGACATTGCCCTTAAAAAATCCACAGGCGGAACGATTTCGGAGGCACCGGGCGTAATCGAGATTAAACTGCCTTATGACTTTACAAGAAAAACCAACATCAAGGTTTACAGATACCACGACGCAAATGCACAAGAGCTTACACAGCTCACGGAAAGAGATGACGTGAAACCGTTTGATGACGGAACGTGCTTTATTGATACGGAAAATAGATGTATTTATATCTATTCTTCCAAATTCTCAACCTATTCGGTAGCATATGATACAATATCTTCAAACTCGGGTAGCAGCAGTACGGCACGTTATACCGTGCGCTTTGAAACAAACGGTGCTGGTTCCATCAACAGCCAGACTGTAATCAAAAACAATACTGTAAGGGAACCCAATGAGCCTAAAAAGGACGGATATATATTTGACGGCTGGTACTTAAGCGATGATTTTTCGGAAAAGTATGATTTCAGCTCGAAGGTGAAGAAAAATCTTACACTTTATGCAAAATGGACGGAGGATACAGAGCCGGCAAAAGACCGAGACGAAAACAAGGACACAACCGATGATATCGGCAAGGACAAACCGAACGACGCTGACACGCATGATTGCCCCTCAAAGGAATTTAACGATTTGGACACAAATCTGTGGTATCATTTCGCTACGGATTATGTTTTGTCAAGCGGTCTCATGAAGGGAACCGCAGAAAAAATCTTTGCGCCGAACGGAGACCTCACGCGTGCAATGCTTGTTGCCATTTTGTACAGAAATGAGGGTGAACCTGCGGTTAACGAAAACAGCTCATTTACCGACATTGAGAAGAATGCGTATTACGAGAATGCTGTTTCCTGGGCACAGCAAAATGCCATTGTAAAGGGTATCTCCGAAACAGAATTTGCACCGAAAGCACCTATCACGCGCGAACAGATCGCGGCAATGATGCACCGTTATGCAGAATTTAAGGGCATCGATGTTTCGGTGGGAGAGGATACGAACATTCTGTCTTACAGTGATTTTGATATGGTCTCTGAGTATGCGGTTGCACCTTTGCAGTGGGCAGCAGGCTTAGGACTTATTAAGGGAAGAACCGAAACAACGCTCAATCCGAAAGACAACGCAACGAGAGCGGAAGTTGCTGCTATTCTGCATCAGTTTTTAAAGAGCAATCAATAATTTGTAAGACAAACAAAAAAGAAAATTGCAATATAAGAACCCGCCGTTTTCGGTGGGTTCTTTGTGTCTTTTAAAAGATTGCCGGTGTTTTTTGAAATGAACACCTCCTGCTTTTCCATTTTGACGCGAGAATGTCGAGGGCGTAACTTTTCATATTTAAGAAAGAGGTTACCCATCGTTGACAATTAGAGATATTGTGAGTTTGTTTCAAATTTTTGGGAGTTGTTTTTGCAGAGAAAATGAAGTATAATGAATTAAATATTATTTATTTTAAGGGCGCGATAGCAAAAGTGCCGCCAAATTGTGAGGGATTTTGTTGAAAGAGCTGAAACAAGTGGTATTGCAAAGAAAAAGTGTAGCCATACAATGGCTTATTTCCTATTTTTTGCTGCTGGCGGTTCCGCTTATTGCCAGTATAAGCGTATATGTTGTAATGGAAAAAACACTGGAAACACAGATAGAACGGTTTAATCAGCTGATGTTGTCGCAGACGCAGAAAGAATTGGATAATATATTTAATGCGCAAAACAAAATCTGTACGGAGATGGCTTTTAACACCGGAATCAAAGGGCTTTTAAATATTAACGATGCAACGCAGAGATGGGAAAACGAGATGAAGACGGTTGACTATCTTCATTCGTTATTTGCACGTGATGCAGGATTTGTAGATACCGTTTTTGTTTATTTTTACGAAACTGATACGGTAATAACACAAGAAACAGTTATGGACAGCAAATCGTTTTACAATCGGCATTACGACTGGGGCAAAGATGGCTTTGAAAGATGGAAAAACTTTATGCGTCAGGAAGGAAATGGGAAATATACGCGGATTCGTACAAAGGAAAACGGTGAGAATGAGAATGAAATTATCTTTATGCTCCGCTTGCCGTTAACGGCGTTATATGGGATTGAGCCGAGGGCAACGGCGGCAGTGATAGTGAAGGAAGAACATATTTTAGAGCTTTCTGAAAATATACGCGAGGTAAATGGCGGAGAGATCACTATTTTAAACGAAGAAAATAAGGTGTTTCTTTCCGGTTCCGAGGAAATGGCAAAGCTGCTCTTAGCAGACAAACAAAGCGGTTCCCGCGGCGATGTGATTCATTCTTATGCAAAATCTGATGTGACGCCATGGAAATATGTTATTTCGGTTCGGAAGAGTGAATACTGGTCATCGCTGTTGCTTATTCGAATTTTATTAGTCTTTTATGTAATTTTTACTGTCATTTTCGGTGTTATTTTAAGCAGGAGATTTGTACGCAAAAATTATGCGCCGGTTGAGCGTCTTATGGATAAACTGAAAACATGTCAGGATGATGAGCTGTCGGAGTACGACGAGTTTTCCATTATTTTTAATGAAATTTCTAAGGTAATGAGTGAGAGAGATCACGTCAGCGGCGATTTAAAAAACAAGCGAGCCATTTTGCGCCGTTCGTTCTTTGTGCAGCTGTTTAACGGAACAATAAAAAGTAGGGAAATGGCAGAAGAATACGGCAAAGAAATCGGTATTACGTTTGGCTCGGACATCTTTGCTGTGGCTTTGTTTAATTTTGATGACGTTGAAAGCTTGTTCGCCGATGAAACAGATTTAGATTACGAAGACAGAAGAAAATATTATCAGCTGATTATCTCCAATGTTATGGAAGAAATTTTAGGTGATTTTTATGACTGTTATTCTTGTGAGATGGAGAACAGAATGGCGGTGTTGGTATCTGTGCCGCCAAATAAGCAAGAAGATGCGGTAGAAGATATCGTCCGCACGCTCAAGGAAGGCATCTCTCTGATAGAAAAACACTTTGGTATTCAAGTAAATGCGGTGGTAAGCGACACCAGAGAATCTACGGAGCGAATTGCCGAATGTTATTATGAGGCGTGTGATGCAATACGCGTGCTGCAGTCAACAAAAATTTACGGCGTGGTAAAATGCGTTGACGTTCTAGGAGAACCATATTTGCAGTGGTATGGCTGGTCGGAACAGGAGGTATATCTGACAAGCTACATTAAATCCGGTGCGAGCGAGCGTGCCAAAAACGTAATTTGTGAATATTTTCGTAAACAAAACGAATTTGGAGAACGTGTGGAGCTTTTACGTTGCATGATGTTTAATTTGCTGCATGTTATGTTTAGAACGGTTGAGGAAGAGGAAAACGGCAATATTGATTTTTCAAAGGAGGAGTGTCTGGAGCGTTTGCTTCGTTGCGACAGTGCTGCGAAAATGCAGGAACTGATGCAGGAAACAGCAGAAAAGCTTTGCAGCTACAAGGCGGAGGAAACAAGACGCAATACGATGAGTATAAAAATTAAGCAGATGGTGCAAAACAATTTTCGTGAAAACGGATTTGGTGTAATGGAAATCGGCGAGCATTTTCATCTTACACCAGCCTATGTCTCGGGTATTTTTAAAAATGAAACGGGTGAATTGCTTTCGGACTATATTATGCGAGTGCGCATTGAAGAGGCAAAACGCTTGATTAGGGAAACGGATGACACTTTAGAAAATATTGCACACAGGGTCGGATATTTAAATGCGAAAATATTATCAAGAACATTTAAAAAGAGAGAGGGAATTTTGCCTAGTCAATATAGAGAAAAAATAAAGGGAAAAAAATAAATTTAAAAAAGCAGCAAAACGCAGTCATAAAGGACAATAAAAGGACATTCAAAATTGATGATTTTGGGTGTCCTTTTCAATATTTTGAACCTTGTTTCCCACAGCGGTAGGGCCTTATAATAGAACTGAAAGGAAGTCGGATAAGCAGACAGGGCATAATCCGGATTAAAAAGTGTTGTTCGCATAAACAAACAATAAAAAGGAGAGAAAGATTATGAAAGCAAAGAAGATGATAAGCGGCATTTTAGCGGTGCTTATGGCATTGTCCGTAATGGGCTGTGCAAAGGGAGGAGAGGATAAAGCCGCAAGCAGTGTAAAGCTGGCTGAGGGCAGTGTATATCCTATTACGTCAGAAGACAGCATTAAAATATGGGCTCCGATGGATGTAGCTCTAACAACCAAATTTTCTAATTTCGGAGAAACGGAGTTAGCAAAAGAATTAGAGAAAAGAACAGGCGTAAAGGTAACATACATACATCCGGCAGTAGGGCAAGAGAACGAACAATTTAATCTAATGATCGCGGCTAATGAGCTGGCAGATGTAGTTCGTTATGATTGGCAGAATTTTGGCGCGCAGGCGGCGATTGAAAACGGATATATTATGGAACTTAATGAAAGTATTGACAAGTGGGCTCCGGGACTTAAAAAGGTATTATCTGAAAATAAAAATTTTGACAAAATGGTAAAAACCGATACAGGGAGCTATTATGTATTCCCATTATTGCACAGCGAGTCCAGGGATACCATTTATTCAGGGCCATGGTACGTAAGGATTGGCTTGATCAACTCGGATTGGAAGTTCCCGAAACAATTGCAGAATGGGATAATATGTTCCGTCGCTTTAAAAATGAGTTAAATGTTGATTTCCCCGGCGGTATCCGTTCGATTCATATTGATAAAATTTTCGCAGGCGCATACGGTGTTGGCATTAAATATTATATTGATGATGCAAGCGGTGCTGTGAAGTTCGGACCTGCAGAGGATGCTTATAAGGATTTTCTTACACAGATGAACATTTGGTATAAAGACGGACTTTTGGATAAAAATCTGGCAAGTCTCGATAATCAGACTTTAGAGAGTAATATGCTCAATGATCGCGTGGGCGCAACGCTAGGTGCAGCAGCAGGCGCTCTTGGTAAATGGATGAGCACAAAAACATCCACCGATCCCAAATTTGAATTGGTTGGCGCACCCTATCCTGTAATAAACAAGGGTGATAAAGCAAAATTTTCTACCAGAAGCTGGGAATATGTTCCGAGCAGCAGTTATGCGGTAAGTGCCCGGTGCAGCAACCCGGAGCTTGCAATTCGTTTTATGGATTATGGCTACACAGAAGAAGGCAGCATGCTTTACAACTTCGGTATTGAGGGTGTAACCTATGAAATGGTGGATAATTATCCGAAATTTACCGAAAAAATCACCGAGGCTCCGGAGGGATTTTCGGTAGCTCTCGCACCTTATGCAATGGGTTCTGACAGCGGTCCGTTTGTCCAGGATACTCGTGTGGTAGAACAGATGCAGGCAAAGCCCAAGCAGGTTCGGGCGGCGGTTTTAACATGGGCAGATACTGAGGCAGAAAAAACGCTGATGCCGCTGGTATCGTTGACCGCAGAAGAACAGACAGAATTATCAAACATTACTTCAGAAATTGAGACATTCAGTACGGAGATGATGCTTAAATTTATTGTTGGCGCAGAGCCTTTGGAGAATTTTAAGCAATATCAGGAACAACTGAAAAAATTTAATTTAGACCGTGCGCTTGAAATTTATACATCGGCAGTTGAACGTTACAACAAACGCTGATAGCTCGGAAAAACCGAAATGGAGTTGATTTTAAATATGTCCAAACGTGCTGCTTTAGTGCAGACAGTTCAAAAAGAGAGTAAAGGTCTTAGCGCTGTACGCTCTGCATGGAGAAAAAATAAAATATTGTATCTGATGTTTCTGCCGGTTGCGTTGTATTATCTTGTATTTGCTTACAAACCGATGTATGGTGCGTTAATTGCATTTCAGGATTATGCACCGATGAAAGGAATTTTAGGAAGTCCGTGGGTTGGTTTTAAGCACTTTGAGGCCTTTTTTACCAATTATTATTTTTGGAGAATACTGAAAAACACATTGATTATCAGTTCGTGCTCAATAATATTCGGCTTTCCCACGCCTATTATTTTAGCGCTGTTACTCAATGAAATTCGCAGCAATAAGTTCAAGAGAACCGTACAGACGATCTCATATATTCCGCACTTTATTTCATTGGTGGTTATCTGCGGTATGATAAAAACCTTTACGGCAGACAATGGAATTGTCACAGATATTGTTTGTATGTTCGGTGTTGAAAGGCAATCCCTTTTAAATAATGCCAATGCTTTTGTGCCGATTTACATAATATCGGATATCTGGCAAAATATCGGTTGGGACGCAATTATTTATATCGCGGCATTAACAGGTATTGATCCTACATTATACGAAGCGGCAATTATTGACGGAGCGAACCGTTGGAAGCAAACATTACATGTAACTCTGCCCGGTATTGCTCCCACAATTATCATTATGCTTATATTGAAGCTGGGCGGCATTTTGAGCTTAGGCTATGAAAAAATTATCCTACTTTACAGTCCCCTAATTTATGAAACATCTGACGTTATTGCCAGCTTTGTTTACCGAAAGGGCTTGCAGGAAATGAGTTGGAGCTACAGTACGGCGGTTGGACTGTTTAATTCGGTGGTTAACTTTATTTTTGTAATCAGTGCCAACAAAATCGCCAACCGTGTCAGCGGTGTATCATTATGGTAGGGAGGGAGAAAAACAATGAAGATTAAACAAAGCGGTGGTTATCGTTGCTTTACGGCAATCAATACCATTTTTATGATTTTGATTTCGATTGCTATGCTTTACCCCATCCTTCATGTTATTTTCGCTTCCTTTAGCGAATCCAATGCGCTTATGCTGCATGAGGGACTGATTTTTTATCCGATTAATCCCAATTTAGCATCTTACCGAAAGGTGTTTGAAAACCCAATGGTATGGATCGGGTATCGCAATACACTGTTTGTGTTGCTCTTTGGAGTCAGCTTGAATATGGTGCTGACAATTTTGGCGGCTTATGTTTTGTCACGCAAGGGCTTAGAAGGCAGAACATTTATGATGGGATTTATTATTTTTACAATGTATTTTTCGGGCGGGTTAATTCCGAGTTACTTAAATGTCAAGAGCCTGGGGTTAGATAACAGCCTTTGGGCCTTGGTTTTGCCGAATGCGATGAGTGCGTACAATATGATTATTATGCGTACCTCTTTTGCCTCTATTCCCGATAGTTTAGAGGAGTCAGCAAAATTAGACGGTGCAAATCATTTTATTATTATGTGCCGCATCGTGATACCGCTTTCGGGTTCAATTATAGCGGTTATTATCCTGTATTATGCAGTAACGCATTGGAATTCTTGGTTTAATGCTATGATTTATCTGCGCGACAGAACAAAATATCCGCTGCAGTTGGTTTTACGTGAAATATTGATTCAGAACGATGCGGGAAATATGCTTGACGATTTCAAAGCATTAGAGCAGGGCTCGGTTGCAGAAACCATAAAATATGCCACTATCGTGGTGGGAACGCTCCCAATTATGGCGGTTTATCCCTTTTTGCAAAAGTATTTTGTGAAAGGCGTTATGATTGGTGCGGTAAAAGGCTAATAAATACATAAATACAAAGGAGACTTTATAATGGAAAAGGTAAGATTTGCACTGGTTGGTGCGGGTAAGGGAATTGGTATTTTGCATTTAATGGGAATTTTAGCCAATAGAGATGCAGAGCTTTCTTCGGTTTGCGATATTGATGAGAGTACACTTGAAAATGTACGCAAAACCTATGGGGTCAGCAATACCTGTACGGATTATCATGAGCTGCTGGACAACAAAAAATATGATGCGGTTTGTATTGCAACACCCGATTACCTGCATCGCGAGATGGTGGTAGATTTTTTAGAGGCAGGCATTCATGTACTTTGCGAAAAACCGTTGGCACTTTCTTCTGAGGATTGCCGTTTGATGATGGAGGCAAAAAAACGCAGCAAGGCGAAGATGATGGTTGGACAGGTTTGCCGCAAAACTCCCGGTTTTATTAAGGCAAAGGAGATTGTGGATTCGGGGGCAATCGGAGAACTGTTTTTCGTGGAATCAGAGTATGCTCATGATTATTCGCATATGAAGCTGCATTGGCGCAACGACCCCAAGCATCCGCGCCATCCCGTAACGGGCGGCGGCTGCCATGCGGTAGATCTTTTGCGTTGGATTGCAGGCAATCCGACGGAGGCTTACGGTTATACAAATAAAAAAGTGTTGGGCGATACATGGCCTTGTGACGATTCGGCGATTGCTGTTTTAAAATTCCCAAAGGATGTAATGGGTAAGGTGTATGTTTCTACGGGATGCAAACGTAATTATACGATGCGCACTGTGCTTTACGGAACAAAAGGAACAATCATTACGGACAATACCAGCCCGGCAATTTCACTGTTCTTAGAGGAATTTGAGGGAAAGAGTAAGCTGTTTGACATTCCGATGCAGGGCATCGAAATGAAATTACCTGTTCGTATAAACAATCATAATGTAGCAGAAGAAATTAATGATTTTGTGGATATTATCTTAAATGATAAAGAGGTGGACATCCCGGTTTCAGAGGGTGCAGCAACGGTCGCGGTGTGCGAAACGATTATTCGGTCGGCGGCAAGCGGTAAGCCTGAAGAAGTTCGCTATATTAAGCTGTAAAAGCAAAATAAGAGGTGAATTTATGTTTAAAAAAATGATGAGTTTACTGGCATCGATACTTTTTTTAGTAAATGGTATGATTGTTTTTGCGGCAGAAGACATTTCAGTTTCGGTAGCTTATAAGTCCGATACGGCAGAGCTGACTGTTACAGGAACAGGCCGCGGAGAAATTGTAATTACTATAGCACCGGAGGGGCTTTTACCTTCTGCCATGACAGTTTCCGCTATGCCGACGGTTATAAAACAGATAAGGTCAAGCGGAACATTTGCACTGAACATAGGCATGCCACATAATGCGGCAAGCGGAAAATATATCGTCTATGCAACAGGTGAAGCAGGAGAGGCAACAGATTCGTTTATGCATATTGATGCTGTGGCAGCAGATTCTGTGATTGCAGCATTAAATGCTGCGGAAGATATGAATGTATTTCGCACTCTTCTTGCTGAAAATGCACAGATTTTGGGCATTGATACAAATGACGCCGTTTACATTTCGGAAAACAACAGAATCATCAAAATGTTATATAGTATGACATTTGCCGATTCGTTAGATTTTAACCAAAAATATTATATGGTTTATGCAATTTGCTCGATTAAAAGTGCAGCAAAGAACCGGATTGAGCTATTGCTCGGCAAGTATCAGAAACAACTGGGTATTGATATGGAGGCTCTGTATTACAGTGAAGATCGTTTAGATGATCGTGCAAAGCAAGAGCTGTTATCGCTATTTGCAGCAACAGATCTGTACAGCCACTACATGCCGGAAGAACTTACGAAAACTCTAACTGAGCTTAAGCCGCTGGCGGCGTTGCGTTGTGCAGACAGTTGGGTGACATTTAAACAAATTATAACCAAGGATTTTGCTGCAGATTTTAAAGATTTACTGGAAAATGAGGACTATTTGGATTTATCGGACCAAAACAGAGTGTTTGAACTGATGATACAAAACGATCCCCCTAACACCATTGACGGAATTAAAAAGGTTTTTCTGGATTGTGTAGCTGAGGCAGCTGATGAAACGAAACACAGCGGCAGCGGTGGCAGCGGCGGAGGTGGCAAAGGAGGTAACAAAGGCTCTGCGCTTACCTCTTTAATCAAAACAGATGCAGATGAAGAGAAACAAGAAGAGGAGACTGTAAAACAGCTATTTACTGATCTGCCTGCAGAACATTGGGGTGCAAAGGCGGTATCTCTTTTAACTGCAGAAGGTATTTTAACAGGTTATCAGGACGGCAGCTTTTTGCCATCGAAAGAAATCAGCCGTGCAGAATTTGTTAAGATGATAATGGGATTATACGGTAAGCTGCTGAATGAAGAACCGCCCAAAGCAGATGACGGAGTTTTGTTCGACGATGTTGCAAGTACGGATTGGTTTGCCGAGTGCGTTTGCAGTGCGGCAGCGGCGGGAATTGTGAAAGGCAGTGACACGGGTTTTAGACCCAATGATAAAATTACCAGGGAAGATGCAATGGTGATGATGTACCGCCTTTTGACCAAAAAAGGTCTTTTATCTAAAAAGGTGAGTTTTTCTGACGCCGATGAGATATCATATTATGCTAAGAATGCGGTAGCCTACCTTGCGGGTGAAGGCTTCGTAAACGGTATGGAGGACGGCACTTTTTCACCTAAGAGTTTTCTGACGAGAGTGCAGGCGGCTCAGGTAATTTACAATGTGCTGACGGCATAAGGGAGGAGTGAAATAAACATGAAAAAAATACTTGCTTTTTTAATAGCGCTGCTTGTTGTGATGCCCTCCCTCGGTATTGCATACGCTGAGGAACGTTTGGAAACAGATTTGCGCTATGAAAGTGCGCACAGCTTTATTGCATCTTTGGGCATTGTAGAAGGTACGCGCAATGCAGCGGAAACCATTACCCGTGCCGAGTTTACGGATATGATAGTGCGGGCGCTTGCGCTGCCTGAAGGAGCATGGGAAACAGTTTTTTCCGATGTAGACAAATCCACACCTTATGCACAGTCTATTTCAGCAGCAACAGCACTGGGTATTGTTTCGGGTACGGGAAATTCTATGTTTCGGCCCAATGATTCGATGGAGCTTATGCCTGCTTTAAAAATGGCGGTTTCCGCACTTGGCTATGACAGATTTGCTGCAGCAGAAGGCGGATATCCGGCAGGTTACATATTTATGGCGAGAAAACTTAATTTATTAAAGGATCTTTCGGAGGATTATGAAAGTCCGCTGAGCTATGATAAGGCAATCCTTTTAATTTACCGTATGTTAAATGCCGATATGTGTCGTGTTGCATTAATTGATGACAACAGAATTTCCGAGGTTCGCGACACAGGCGTTTCTCTTTTAAATGAGAAATATAATCTGAAAAAGATAAGCGGAGTTTTAAAAACTGCCGGACATGTAACTATGATTCCCGGTGAGGAATGTAACACCGCAAAAATTACCATTGGAGGGAAAGATTTTACTACGGAACTGACAGATGCGGAGCAGTATTTAGGATATCGTGTGACTGGCTGGTTTGATGAACATGAAGAAATAAAGCATATTTATGTTGAGCCAAAAAACGAATCGGTTACAGTGAAAGGAAAAGATGTAAAAAGTTTTAAAAACCAGACGCTTACGGTATATGAGGAAGAGACGAACCGAGAAGAAAGCTATACAATGAGCAGAGCCTTTACCTTTGTAAAAAACGGTAGGAGTATGGTACCGCTGGAGAATGACTTTAAATTCGATGCGGGTGAGCTTACATTAATTGATAACGATTTTGACGGCAATTATGATGTTGTGTGTGCGGAATCGGCTATGTATATGGTTGTTGCTTCGGTTAATCAGAGTGAAGGTATTATTTACGATAACAAAAACGGTGGCAATAGTGTTATCATGAAGCGCGAGAACGGTTATTGGTATTCGCTCTATGGCAGTGAAAAAGAAGAGCTCAGATTAAATAACCTTTCAGCGGGCTCTGTATTGATGGTATATGCGAGCGATGGCGGAAAATATGTAAAAGCAATGGTCTCGAATACTCATGTTAAAGGTACTTTGGAGGAAAAACAAGGGGATGAGATTGTTGTTGGCGGAGTATCGTACAAATTAAACGGTTATTTTTCGGAACAGAATAAACTGGAGGTTGGTGCAGAATGCGACTTTTTAATGGCGGCAGACGGTACAATCTGTGCGTTCTCTTCTGAGCCGAGCAGTATCTTAAAATATGGTTATCTTATTAATTATGAGAAGAAAGGAAGCGGTCTTTCGGATACCGTTCGTATACAGCTGGTGAATGAGGGCGGCAAGAAACTGACGCTTGATTTTGCTGAAAATGTAATGCTGAACGGAGAAAGATTAAAGAATGACGACAAAAAGTTTGATTCACAACTTGCCGACGGGAATTTACCGAAATATCAGTTGCTGCGCTATGGTACAGATGAAGATGGCAAGCTTTCGAAAATTGATACGGCGTCAGATGTGGCAGACCTGCTGATAGAAGAAAAATACAGTGGAATCAACTACGGAAATGACTCTTTGACCCGCTTTTTATCAGGCACTAAATCTTATTGGCATTCGGGCAGTCAGGTGTTTTCACCTCATGCGGTAAAGGGCGGTCAAACGATTTTGTTCCGCGTTCCTACTCAAATATTGTCCGGAACGGCGGAGAGGTTGGACGAAGATTTGTTTGAAGTGATAGGGAGCGATTCCTTGGAGTCGTACGGCAGATACACCATTGATGCCTACGATATGGATCAATATATGCAGCCGAGGGTTGTGGTTATCTACGATACGGTCGGCAATATGTCATCTTTAAGCGTTAAGGAAAATCAATCGCTGGTCGAGAGGGTCACCAAAGGAGTTAACGAAGCAGGAGAGGATATATACAATATCACTCTTTGGCGCAGAGGAAATTTCTTTAAATATAAAATTGATGCGGAGATGTATGATAAGCTGATTAAAACAAATATGGTTCCCTCATCGGGCGATATTATCCGCATGACGGTAGATGGAGACGGCTATATCAAATCCTTGGTCATTGATGCAAAATATGATGAAAACCAGAAAGTTGCAATTATTACTTCGAACGCACCAAAAACGGGACAGGTGGACGATTCCTGCTACCGAGGCAGAGTCTTTGTTCACAGCGACAGCACACTGAGTCTTATTGTAGACCAGGCTGCGGGCTTTAATGCCGGTTATTCTGACCCTATTATTGATAATATTACGCCGTTTTCCATGACTTCAAGCGTGACGATTGCGATATATAATACAGAGAGAAAAACCATACGGCAAGGCCGAAAGAATATGCTGGTTGATGCGCTTGCCGTGGGCAAGGAGAATGCGTCAAATATTGTGCTGAAATCCTATTCTCATGGTATTCAGCAGATATTTATTTACGAGTAAGGAGGTGCGGAGCATGAAGAAACAATGGATTGCAGTGCTGTTGTCTGTCTTAATGGTGCTGTTGTCTGTCCCTGTTTTTGCAACGACAGCAGCAGGAGAGGTTTGGTATTCTGAAGAATTTTCTTCCTATCCTGCCAACAGTGCTAAAATTAAAAATTTTACGGTGTCAACAGGCTTGGATGCAAGGGTACTTGACGAAAACGGAAATAAAGTGTTCTTTTCAAGAGCTTGGGGAGATCCGGTTATTTTCAGCTTGACGCTCCCGAGTGCAGAGCCGGTAAAAAGTATATTTAGTGCAAGAATTAAAATGACGGGCAAAGAGATTTCCGGCAAGCTGTTTAACATGATTTCGGGGGAGAAGAAGCTGGCTCTGCTTACCTTGAATGAAGATAGAAGCATACGTTTAACAGATGGGAAAATCGTGGGTTCGGTACCGGACGGCATTTATAAAACCTACACGATTGCGGTGGATTGGGAACAACAGGTTTATGATGTTTACATTGACAAAAAATGTATTGTACATAATTGGTTTTTGCCGAGCGGGTTCTGGATGCATCCGCAAACAGTTGAATTTCAGGTTGATGACGGCGAAACGGAAACGGATATTTATGTAGATAATATCCGTGTTTATGAAGGTGATGAGCTTCCGTGGCAGCGCACTTTTCCTGCGGAAAAGGTCAACAACGAAATGCTGGAGTTTACCCCGACCGAGAGCATAGATAGCTCTGTAAAGATTTTGACGGATATGGAGTTTGATGATTCCATTGCTATGGTTAAAACATACTCGCAGCATAACGGGGAAGTTTCTCCAAAAGGCGCCGTTTTTAAATGGGAATCTGGCAATGACGGAAACGGCTGTCTCCGTGTAGTGGCGGATGAAAAGGTTGTTGGCGGCGGATTTTTTGATGTTACTAACAACGATTTGCGTGAATGCATGAAATATGTGTATGATGTCCGTTTTAAAATTAACAGCCTAACGGGCAACGCGGGCATCGGCATTCTCGACGCCAAAAACATGGATTCAAAGTGGCGGCTTGGCTATGATATTTCCACGGGCGGTTCTCTCTCCTCCCATGGTGCAGGCAAGAGTATAGGGAACATACCAAAGGGTGAATGGGTGCGGTTTTCTGTTGTTTATAACATTCCCGCAGGAAAAGCGGAGGTATATATCAATGGCGAGCTTGCAGTTTCACACGCAGTTCCTACGGACAACTATCCGGTAACCTTTCGTGTAGATGTTTTAAATCAGGCAGGAAGTACATTTGACGTTTCATTTGACTGGATTAGAATTTATACAGGAAAAACGCTTCAGGATGATTCGGCGTTTGTGTCAGAGGGCACCGGAGGTGATGATAACTCAGGCTTTAACAGCTACTCCGTCATGGATCCAAAGGATAAACTGGAAGCAGCTTTAAAGGGCAGAACCGTTTTTATGACAACTAATGATGCGCTATACGTAAACGGAGAGAAAACCATCGCGGCCGACGATGCGAAAAAAGTACGCGATATCGGCGGAAATCTGATGATTCCGCAACCGCTTTTGGAAGAGATTGCGAAAGAAAGCGTAGTATATGATAAAGATGCAGGGACCATTTCTGTCGGCCTGCGTTCCATGAAAGCAGAGCCTGCTCCTGCCGAGGAAAACGGAATTGTCTATTTTCCACTCCGTGCTGTGGCAGAGCAGCTGCTAAGGAAAAAGGTTATCTGGGATAACAGAGGCTTTGCGGTGTTGTCTGATGATGAATTGGAAAAGACGAGTGAATATCATTACCTTGACAGGCACATTCTGTTCCATCCCATTGATTTAATTTACAGATATATGCAGTTTGACAATCCGACCGGTGCACAAATGACGAAAACGCTTGTCGGGAACTTCCCGAACAAACAGCATCCGCGTATTCTCTATACAGCAGATGATGTGAAATATATTCAAGGCAAAGTTCAATCTTCGCCTGAATGGGAAAAAGCATACAAAGAATTGATTTCAGAGGCAGATGAATGGGCAAAAGAGGATTATTCCTATTTTGCAACGTTGGAGGCTTCAGAAAAGCAGCTGGCAGCACGTTTTACCTTCCAAGCGGCAATTGAAGACTTGGCGGAGGCGTATCTCATTACAGAGGATCCCGCCTATGCGGCGAAGGGCATCGAAATGATGCTTGCTATGGCGCAGTGGCAGGATATGGCATGGCAAACTGCCAATCTAACTACGGGTGCGTGGGCTGCCGGTATGGCGATCGGCTATGACAGCTTTTACAATTACATGGCGGCAACTGACGAAGGTAAAGAAAAAATGAAAATAATTCGTGAGGCGGTGCTGCGCTTGCCCTTTGCTGACCAGATTGCAGACTATCAGACGGGTGTCGGACCGTACTGGATTACCTTGCAGGACAACTTTTCGGGCGTTGTAGGCGGCGGACTTTTAATGCTGACACTTGCGATGGCGGACGAAGAAGATATGCAGCCGCAAACCAATTATTTAATGGAGAACCTGATGAAATCACTGGAAACGGCTGTGGGGCTATATTATCCCGATGGCGGATACTATGAAGGTGTCGGCTATTCAGAGTATCTGTTGGAAAACTTTGTTATGGCCTTGGGGGCATTATTTAATTGCTGTGGAACGGATTACGGCTTTGGTAATGCTAAGGGCTTTGCAAAAGCGGGTGACCCATTT
This sequence comes from uncultured Clostridia bacterium, assembly GCA_934438075.1. Lineage (GTDB taxonomy): Bacteria > Bacillota > Clostridia > UBA1381 > UBA9506 > RGIG1666. Next base: position 96,340 of record CAKSBF010000008.1, read on the forward strand.
ACATACCTGCAAAGCACGGATTCTCATATGCAGTATCACGATGATGGCAGCAGTGGGTATATCAATGATCCGTCTCGTGAGTTCTTTGCTTGGAGATACAATGACCCGATCAGCGCAGAGGTGGCAAGAGTGCAAAAAACATTGGGTGGTCATGCGATAAACTTGCGCGCCATGTTCTATTACAGCAGGGTGGTAACCGATCGGGGCGTTACACCTGATATATCGCAGCTGCCGTTGGATCGTTACTTCTATGGTGTAGACACGGGAGGCTTTACTAATTCGCGTGAAATATCTGACCCGGCCTTCGTCGGTTTCCATGCGGGCTGGACAAATATGCCGCATGACATGCTTGATCTTGGTTCATTTGTTTTTGAATCTGACAACGTGATATGGGCAAGAGACTTAGGTTCCGACAGCTATAGTATTCCGGACTATTTCGGGCTCAAGGGTTACAACATTTACAGAAAACGTCCCGAGGGTGAAAACTGTATTGTTCTCAATCCAAAGGAGGACGTAGAAAACTATTACGGCCAGGAACTTGGAGTGCAGGGTACGCTCACAAGTTTGGAAACAGATAAGCCGTTGGGCGCCTTTGCGGCATTTGATTTAACGCCAGCATATCAAAGAGATGCTTCAAAGTATATCAGAGGATATTATTTTGGTGACGGAAGAAATTCGCTGGTTGTACAGGATGAACTGACGGTTAATGATAATACAGAGCTGTATTGGTTCATGCATACTGCGGCAAAGATTGAGATTATAAGTAACACCAAAGCAAAGCTGATTTCAAATACCGGCAAAACATTGACTGTAGAAGTTTACAGCAACATAGAGGGCTATACATTAAAGGAGATGCCTGCTGAGCCGCTGCCGACTTCGCCGAAGGTTGCAGGTCAGAGCACAAACGCTGCTTTCAGAAAGCTGGCTGTTTATGCACCATCGGTCAGCGGTGATGCGGTGATTGCGGTCAAGCTTTCGCCCGACAACGGCAAATATGAGCAGACACCGCTTATTTACACTCCGATTGACGAGTGGACAATACCCGATGGAGAGCTTCCGCAACTGGCAAAATTCAGCGGTATTTATGCAAACGGGGAGTTAATTTCCGGATTTATGCCGGGCGGAAGAAACTACACGATAGACCTGCCCTACGGTACAGAGCAAATTCCGCAGATAACGGCAACTTCTGATATGGGCCGGGTTACTGTAAAGCAGACGCAGACATTTAGAGAAAATACGGAAATTACACTTGAGGTCGAAGGGCAAAAGCCCGTAGTTTGCACCGTGAGCTACAACGTATCCAGCGAACGGCCGATTACGGTTCGCGAAAAGATTTCGGCGGTAACTCCGACGGTGGGACAAACAGGAACGCTTATTGCTCCTGTCCGGGCTTACGGAATGACGATTCCCGAGGCGGACAACGGGCCTAAAAACATGACCGATGATAGCCTGAAATCTTATTATGCACAAGGTGAAATAGGAGCATGGTTTGAAATCGATATGGGCGAAGTGGTGGAATTTGACGGAGTTTCCCTTGCTTTCTATCTGGGCAATGAGAGAAAGGTAAACTATGATATTTTGTATTCTATGGACGGTACTAATTTTACAAAGGTATTCTCCGGTCAGTCCACGGGAGAAACAGTCGGTTACGAGTCGCTGAAAATTCCGGGCAAGGCGAGATATATCCGTTTAATCGGAAATGGTAATACACAAGGTTCTGCCTATACAAGTATTGGAGATTTTCGTGTATTTCAGGAGTAGAACAAATTTCTGCTGCAGAGCGAAATTCCGCGGCAGAAGGACTTTAAACAGAAAGGTGTTGAAACTATGAATCGGAAAAAAGTTGTTGCTATGCTCGTGGCTTTTGCCGTGATTTTGAGCCTGATTTGTTTTCCTGTCAGCGCAGAGATAAATGTAGAAATTACGTCTCCGGTCAATGGGGCAATATGCGACGTGAGCCTCGGCTGCGTAGAGTTTAGCACGGCGGTGGGCGCGCAGGCGGTAGTTAAGTTAGACGGAAAGGAAATTGCATATTTAACCTCAGCAGGTGAAAATAGCGTTTCGTTTCCCGAAGTGCTGCGCATCGGAGAACACACCGTTTCGGTTGCGGTGTTTGACGAAACCTCATCTGCGGTAGCAGAGAGCACATTTTCGATCCAAAAAAGTATATCAAACTTAATAGTAAATGAAACCTTTACGAATGGTTCAAACGATGGATGGGTTGGCGAGGCGGACAAAAAAGTCGGAACGGCTGCCGATGGCAGTGATGTTTATATTCGCACGGTTACGGGAGAAGGGAAGGACGGAGATGCAAACGGCTCCATGGGTAAGGTGATTGCAGAAAACCCGGCGCTGAGAAGCATTACGGTAAACGGAGCAAGAGACGCATTCTTTATATTAAAATCATTTGATGCGCTTTCGGGTGTTCTTGAATTGGAGTATGATATAAAAATCATGAATCCGGGTCGCTTAGATCTCGAAACGAAAAACTCGTCAGGAGCTTTCGGATACTTCGGCGGACAATATTTGTTCTCGAGAGGCGGATTCTATCACGGTACATCAATTCCATACCCAAAAGGCGAATGGATGCACGTAAAGCAGGTTCTCGACACCAATGCAAAGCGCGAAAGCGTTTATGTCAACAATGAACTGGTATCCACCAAAAATAATATTGCGGCACATGCCAATGCAAATAATATCACACAGATAAAATTTGAATATTACGTTACGGATACATCTTACGGCGAGCAAGGGTTTTATTTGGATAATGTAGTGCTTACGCAAACAGATGTTTTAAGCGGCTATAATACATTGAAATATCAAACGGAAGATGCGAGCTTTGTTTCGGCAGATACAAACGTAATTTCGGAGTCCGCGAGAGTAATTAAGCTTGAAAGCATTTCTCCTGCGGCGGTAAGCACAGACATAAGTGAACTTTCTGTACTTGCAGACGGCAAAGAACTTGCAGTTTCATCTTCGCGCTTAGACAGTGCAGGCGCGGCTGTGATAGAGCTTGCGGAAAATCCGCCTGATGGAGAAATTGTTGTACAAATGGGTATTCGTTTTCCGGATACCCAGGAGATTGTAAAGTATGAAAAACGTTTTACGGTAAATACAGAGGAAATAGGTTTGAAAAGTGTAACCTATATGCGAAACGGCGGTAATTGTGTTTCGGCAAGACAACTGAAAAGAGGCGATGTTGTTGATGCTGCAATTACATTAAGCAATCGTTCGCAGCAGTCGCAAACCGCAGTGGCTGTTGCAGCAATATATTGCGGCACTCGACTTTGCGCAATTACGGCGGCAGAGATTTCTGCAGATGCAGGATCCGAAAGCATTCCGCAGACACTTAGTGTGACGATACCATCAGACGAACGTTATGCAGAGAGCTTTTCGGTAGAATGTTATCTTCTAAACTCTTTAGCTGACCGCAAAGCACTTACCAAAGCAGATAAGTTAAGCGAGTGAAAACCTTTGCAAAAATTTGCGGCGGTTGGGCGAGGTTTCGCAAAAAGCGATACAAAAAGTGACAAGTAAAAAAGAAAGGTGGAACTCTCAATGAAAAAGAATCTGGTAATTATTTTGGCATTGACTCTGCTTTTTTCCTCGCTGTCGATTTCCGGTATATCGGCAGCAACGGCAACATTTGACTTTGATGGTCTTTCAAGCTGGCCGGCAGAAGTGGTAGAAAGCGGGTCGCAACCATCAACAGGTGTTGTATCAAGAGCGCTGAAGGATGGTGCGGCAACTATTGTTTCAGAGGCAAAGGATGGTTTGGATAATGGCAATACATACAATTTGCGGATTAATCAAACAATAGCAAGCACAGGCTCTTTTGTGATTTCGTATGATGTGATGATTGAAGAGGGCTATGAGTATACCGACAGTTCAAACGGTGTGCTTGCAGTAACGGTAAAAGATAACAATGGTCATTGGCGCAAATCCATGAATCTTTTTTCCACAGAAGGCAAAGCGGGGTCAGCTTCCTGGGAGGCAGGCAAATGGTACACGGTGAGGACGGTTGCAGATTGTACAACAGGCGTATATAGCTATACTTTAACGAATAAAGAATCGGGTGTCACCGAATCGGCAGACGCACGTACGTTTGGTTATACTGATTTGAGAGGCGTGCAGTCTGTGTGCTTCCATCCTCTGTGTGCGGGTACCATTTGGTTGGATAATGTAAGCATAGCATCGCTTGATATTACTGCTCCGGCAGACGGAGCGGTTTTAGACTGTGCACAGCCGATGACGCTTTCCGGTTCAGTGCCTGAGGGCTTTACCGAGGCAGAAATAACCTTGGACGGAACAAAAATCGGCACGGTTAACAAAGCAGATTTTTCCATTGCAAACGTGGATGTGTCCTCTTATAACTATGGAATACATGAGCTGGCTGTTACGGCAAAATATGAAGGCGGCAATGTGCTGACACAAAAGAATGATATATGTTTCAATTTTGTGAACAGCAAAACGATGATTAACGGAATTACAACAAGCTATGTGCCAAGCTCAACGGATATGCTGGTGGGAGAAGGAGCAAACCTTTATATTGTAGGCGATACAAATGCTTCAGTCAACGACGGTGCCCTAAAGCTGTTTTTCCCCGATGGAAGAACTACTGCCTATGCTCACAGATTGTGGTTAAACAACAGCAGTGCAATTACAGACGGTAAACTGCAGTTGGATATGAAGATTGCTTTTTCTGACCCAACCAGCATGCAGGCATATATTAATGGGAAAAACGGTAGTTCCACACCGATAACCGAACTCAATACAGGATATCTTTTAAATTCGAGCGGTCAATTAAGAGGCGGTCTTAACTGCGTGAAAGATCAACCGTATAATGTAAGCTTTGAAATTAACTTTGATGAAGCTGCTAACGGCAAGGCTTATTGCCGTTACTGGATTGATGGCATAAAAAGATCGGAAAATGAAATCAGTCTGACGAAACTTACAGATTTATATGTGCATTTGGTTACAAATGATGTCGGAGATTATGCTGCGATTTCGGATGTAAAATACACTTATACCAAGAAATATCCTTCTTTATCTTATGTCAGCTATACTGAAAACGGCACAACGGTAACAAAGTCTGAGTGGCCTGATGGAAAAGTCTCCTCTTATGCAGACAGCTTTACCATTGCCATGGACGGAGCATTGGACGCTTCTGATGTTGTTGCAACATTAGTGCCGGTAGACGGCGGCACAACAGTAGGTGCCGTGGCAGCTGTTGATGGCTCCAACATCACCGTGACGCTTTCCGGTGAGCTTGAAGGCAACAAAGACTATACGCTTCTTTTGAGCGGAATAAAGGCGAGCAGCACAAATTATCCGAAACCGCTGGAGGTTCGCTTTACTACCTTAAATGATCGGGTGGATGCCGTTTCGGATTTTTTGGTTGCAGATGGAACGGCTACGGCGCTTTTGACCAAGGCGGCAAGCGGTTCCCGTTTCGGTGACAGCGCTTTGCTGATAATAGCGGCATATAACGGAGATATTTTAACTGCCATCGAATCAAAAGAGGTATCTCTCTCGATAGGTAAAAACCTACTAAACTATACTATTTCTGACGCAAAAGGCGGCACAACATTTAAATCCTTCCTTTGGGATGATTTGGTATCAATGAAACCTTTGACAGCGGCAGCTGAATAAGAAATGGTTAAACGAACGCATAAACTTGATTAGAGATGGGGAACTGCGGAGTCTGCAGTTCCCCATGCCGGTTGCGGAGGTAAGTTATGAAAAGGGGAATAAGTCTGTTAACTGCTATGCTGTTTTTGCTGCCCGTCAATTGGCTCACGTCATCAGTGCAAGCGGCAGAGGAGCGGGTGGTATATGTGTCGGAGAATTTTGAAGAAAGCATCGGCGTCGCTGTCAGCGGCTATGACGGGAGCATCACTCGCGAAACAGTAAGCGGAGGGGGTGTTTTGCATTTTTCGGCACCAATGGGCACATCAGACAGCGCCTATGCAGATATTATCTGTCCGTCTTTAGAGGCGGCAGATAACTATGTGGTCGAGGTGCGGCTGAAGGTAAATTCCTTAAGTGGTTCCGGAGCATATATTGGTTTGTTTGATGCTAAAACTGCGGTACATCCCAAGTGGAGAATCGGGTCACGCGTAAAGCAGAATGGGACTATTTGCTTAAACGAAAAGAGTGTAGGCAGATGGAAGGCGGGCGAATGGATACGCTACAGTGCAGTTTATAATATCAAAAACGGCAGATGCGATGTATACATAAATGGTGTTTTAACCTGGGATAACATTTATGTGGGTACCCTGCGCCCATCCACACTGCGCATTGACATTGTTAACCCGAGCGGTGAGGGAGATGTGGATATCTATCTAGATGATTTGCGAATTTATTCGGGAACTTCACCTGCTGCGGATGGCAGTGTGATGACAAAGCCCGATTCTATAATGGATAACTATGATGCGGCGCAATATGCGCTGGCAGAAAAAGAAGCCTATGCAGTTTACAGTGACTATTATTATCAAAACAACACACGCAAAAGCTATCCTTCGGCGGCACACCGACCGATGGTTTCGGAGGGTACGGTGTATGTGACAGGCGCATTTGTTCATGACGTTTTGGGATATGAAGTTGCAGAAAATGGCAGCACGGTTACACTTTCAGGGGTAGGAAGCTTTTCTGTCATACAAAAAGACAATGAAGTTTATCTTTCTCTCTCAGAGATTGCATCAAAGCTCGGAAAGCAATTTTACTACGATGAGCGCGGCATAGCCGTCTTGTCGGCAGATGAGTATGAATACCGCAATTCGGAGCATTTTATTGATATGTTCGATATGGCGGACTTGATTTATCGTTATCTGCAATTTGAACATCCGAGCGGAGAACGAATGATGGCAGACATTAAGCGAAATGTTGAGGGTCAACATCCGAGAATATTGTATACGTCGGAAGACCTTGCGTATATTGAAGAAAAAAGCAAGACAGATTTAAACTGGAAATTGGCACTGGCTCGAGCAAAGGCAGAGGCAAATGTTTCTATGGGGCTTTCAGCGTCCTTTACTGCAAACTGCGCGGACTCCGATAAGCAAATGCAAGCGAGAAGTTTTCAGGAGGCTGTGCGGAAACTGGCAGAGGGATATCTTTTAACAGGAAACACGGTGTATGCAGACGAAGCGATTACCTATATAGAAACGCTGTGCCAATGGACATCGCTAGGCCTTTCATACTCAAATCTGACAACGGGGCATTGGGCGATGGGAATGGCGATAGGCTATGACTCCTTTTATAATTATATGATAAAAACAGAGCATGGGCAGGAAACCTTAGAGCTTATGCGCGAGACGGTGGCAAGACTCGCATTTGCTGACAGTATTCGTGCGTATCGCGGTGAGGGAGGTGCTCATTGGCCTGTGATTCGGGATAATTTTTCGGGGGTTGTCGGCGGAGGAGTAATGGCACTTGCGCTTGCGATGGCAGATGAGACAGAGCTTTTTGAGGAGATAAGCTATTTATTGGAGAATGTAATCAAGTCCAATGAAATTGCCGTATCCCTGTTCTATCCGGACGGTGGATATTATGAAGGTGTGGGTTACGCGGAATATATGCTGCGTAATCTGGTGATTTCTACAGAAGCCTTGTTTCATTGCTGCGGAACGGATTATGGTCTTGGGTCGGCGCGCGGATTTTCGGAAACAGGCAGCCTGTTTGTTTATTTGCAAACGCCGGAGGAAAGTTTTAATTTTCATGACAGTACTCCGGGTGCTTTGTCGGTAAGCTTTCCGTATTGGTTTGGCCTGCGCTACGGCGAATACGAAACAGCGCATCAGGCATGGGAGCAGAATCATTTGCGCCGTGCACCGATGGAGGCGCTTGGACTGTTGTATTATAACAAAATGATAGACCAAAGTGGTGCGGCAAATACTGCTGAGCAGCCACTCGACAAATACTTTTCGGGCATAGATACAGGAAGCTTTAGAAACAGTTTTCATGCGGTGCACCCAACCTTTGTCGGCTTCCATGGGGGATGGACGCACTTGTATCACGATATGCTGGATTTGGGTTCGTTTATGTTTGAGGCTGATGGTGTTTCTTGGGCAAAGGACTTGGGAAAAGATGACTACAATCTTCCAAACTATTTTGCGGATGCAGGATATCAGATATATCGCAAGCGTCCTGAAGGTGAAAATTGTGTGGTTATCAACCCGAGCGCAGACGGAAACGACTACTACGGTCAGAGGCTGGATGCATATGCAGGGCTGCTCCGAATGGAAACGAGTGCGGCAGAGGCTTTGGCAATACTCGACCTTTCGGAGGCGTATGAGCGTGATGTAACAAGTTATCATCGGGGATATTTCTTTGGTGACAATCGGAATACGCTTACCGTGCAGGATGAAATGAGTCTTAAGAGCAGCTCGGAGGTGTATTGGTTTATGCACACACCGGCGGATATTGACATAATAGACAAAAACACCGCAATTTTAACAGAGGGCGGAAAAACTTTGCGTGTAGAGGTTTATTCGAACGCATCCGATTTTGAGCTTTTGGATATGGCGCCGTCACCGCTGCCTTCCTCGCCGACAGTTCCCGGACAATCAAACAATGCAGGTATACGCAAGCTGGCGATGCATGTCGGCGAGGCAAGCGGAGATCTTGTCATTTCGGTTAAATTGAGCCCGAACCGTGAGGACTACAGCGCAGAGCAGCTGACATTTCTTGCGTTGAAATCATGGACTGTTTCACACGATGAAGCACAGGCAGAACTGATGCTCCTGGATGTTTCAACTAACGGAGAGGGAGCGCTTGGCACAACTGTGCAGCTTCCTTATGGGACAACGGAGGCGAAGCTGTTTGTGGATGGCGTGACAAAATGCAGCTTACCGCTTGTGTGCGGCAGACCGTATGCAATGGATAAAATTGATGTATCGACGCTTAGTGCGGGAATACATACCGCCAAACTGGAGACAAGCGATGCAGCGGGCAATCGGAAGAGTGCAATGGTGCGGTTTATGCTCAAAAAGTATAGCAGAAAAGTGCTGTATGAAAATGCGTTAACGGGATTTGACGGGGAAAGGAAGTATACGGATGACGGTTGGTTCTTCCAAAAAAAGGGAACGCTTAAATCCGCAACGGACGGTGCTGCATTGGTTTCGGATGGTTCATCTGAGCTTTGGATGGATTTTCGAACCGAAACGTCGGGCAAAGAGCATACAAGCGGAATTTTTGCGGTATCGTGCGAGGTAAAGTTTTCCTCTGTTTCCGGAGCATTGGTGTTTGAGTGTAAGAGTAATCAGGTAAATGATTGGTTTTTGCATGATAAGCTATTAATCTCAAACGGTCAGATATTGGGAGGCGGGCAGTACATGCCGGGTGATTGGATTCCCATTATACTGCTGGTGGATTTGGATTCGGGACTGTGCAGTATTAAAATTAACGAAAAATGGGTAATGTTTAATGAAACGGAGGCAGCGCATGCCATTGCCCTGTGTAAACTGCAATACACAACGACGGAGAAAGGGGCAGAATTTTCGTGCCGAAACTATTGTGCAGAAATGCTTACACCGCTTGCAGAGAGGGCATCGCTGACGGTAACTTGTGACAGCGGCACAGCACAGGTGCATGCTCGGATTCCGCAAACGGCAGAATATGCAGAGGAAAATATCACTATGTTTTTGGCGGTATATTCGGGAAAAGAGCTAAAATCTGTCCAATTTAAAAAGATGAAAGGCTCAGAACTTCTTTCCGTTGACTGGCTGGAGAGTTTTCCCGTGCCGCAAGGGACTCAATCGGTGAAAGCTATGCTTTGGAATGACAAATTTATGCCTCTTTGCAATTTTGCTTATGAAGGATACTGATAAATTGCACTCAGAAAAAATATGAATTATAACGGGAATCAAGCGAAAAATTGCCTACATAGGCGGTGACAGCCGAGAACGTAAAGGGTATTCTTGCAGCGGTTATCAATGGTTCGTTGCTTGTTGCAAGAGAAAAAGACTGCTTTGTAAAATGATGCAAGATATTTAAACAGATATGACAAAGCGCTCTAAAATGGAACGCTATACCCATGATGTATATCGCTAATACCCGCACATTGAGGGAAAAACAGGTAAATCGGGAGATCGGATTGATTGGTTTCTCCCTCTCGGAATGGAGATTATTATGAACGAGAAAATAAAAAACAGTTTCATTCATCCTTCAGAGGAGTTCAGTCCGATTCCGTTCTGGTTTTGGAATGACACTCTTTCGGAGAACAAAATTTTACGGCAGATTCAGGATTTTTACGAAAAAGGGGTTAATGGCTTTGTCCTGCACCCCCGTATGGGCTTGCCGAAGGAACCGGAATACTTGTCAGAGAAATTTATGGCATTTGTTAAATGTGCTGTAAAGGAAGCACATCGCTTAGGAATGAGAGTCATTCTCTATGACGAGGGGATGTATCCTTCGGGTTCGGCGCATGGAATGGTAGTGGCCGAAAATGCGGAATATGCATCGCGCGGCTTGCGGATAGAGGAATCAAGCAACTCAGAGCCTGTGCTTTTTGATTATGAAGAATTAGTTTGCAGCCTAACGGCGAAAAAGTGTGGAGACACTATTGAGCAGGGAAGTGTGAAGCGTTTTTCAGGCGGCAGGCTGCCGGAAAAGCATATTTTTTTGCACTTGATTTGCGGTTTTACGGGAGGCCATATCCGCGGCATTCATATTGGTGAGGATGATTGGGAAAATCCGCCGAAATCTGCAGATTTACTCAATCCTAATGCAACAGCATGTTTTCTGCGCTTGACACACGAGAAATATTACAAGGCACTTAAGGAATACTTTGGCAATACCGTGATTGCTATGTTTACCGATGAACCATGCATTATGGGCCGCGATGGAGATGCGCGTATGGTGGCTTGGACAAACGGTTTTTTAGAAAAAGCGGAATCAAGAGGTATTACGGCAGAGCAGTTACCCGCTTTGTGGTACGATATCGGTGAGCAAACCGATAAAATTCGCAGGTCGTTTGCAAAATTGCTGGAGTATGAATTGACAGAAAATTATTATCGTCCGATTTCTGACTGGTGTGTATCACATGGAATTGCGCTTGCAGGTCATCCGGCGGAATCGGAGGATATAGGATTGCTTAGATGCTTTCAAATCCCGGGACAGGATTTAATTTTTCGTCGTGTTGCGCCTGAAGAACACAAGGGGGTTTGCGGTGCAGAAACAACGCAGGCGAAGTGTACGTCGGATTTTGCACGCCACAGAGGTTTGCGTCGTAATTTAAATGAATGTTTTGCGTGCTGCGGCAAAAACAGCATTGATTGGTCATATACGGCCGATGATATGAAATGGATGATTGATTGGCTCACTCTGCGCGGCGTTAACCTGCTTGTGCCGCATGCGTTCTTTTATTCTGTCCGCGGAGGAAGACGTTTTGGGGAACGTCCGCCGGATGTGGGTCCGAATAATATCTGGTGGAAATATTACGGTTGGATTTCGTCATATATGAAAAGAATGTGTGCGATGATGACAGATAGTTTTAATACAGCGAGTGTTGCTATTTTGTGCGAATCGGATAGCTTGCCGCATAAATCGGCGCGCTGGTTGTATGAAAATCAAATTGAGTTTAATTATTTGGAAGAATCTCTCTTAGAAAGTGGCGCCGTTACTGTGTCAAACGGTATGCTCCATATTAAAAGGCAACACTACAGTACGTTAATTATAGAAAAAGAATATCTTGTCAGTGATAAGGTGCGCACCTTTGCAGAGTCGGGCGGGCAAGTGATTGTCTGTCCCCAAAAGGCAGCTGATGCAGTGGAGTTTATCGCAAAAGATGCAATAATAACGCCGCAATCGCCCGACTTGCGCGTGAGCCATCTTGTAAAAGACGGTGAACATTTTTATGTCTTGGTTAACGAAGGAGAGCAAGAGATTTCGGGCATCCTTTCGATTTATGCATCGGATGAAATTTATATTTTGGATGCATGGAAGGGAACGATTGAACCATATAACGGGATATCTATGCGCCTGCGCCGCAGAGAAAGCTTGATTTTGGCGGTTGGAGCCAATCCTGAAAAGCGTACAGAAATTTGTTTTGGTATAAGTGCTAAAACAGAGAGGGAGATAAAACTTGAGCATTGGAGTGTTGCAGGAAGAGATGCGGCACTTGGCTCATGGACAGAAAAAGAGGAAACCAGAGATTTTTGCGGTACTATGACATACGAAACGGAATTTGAATGGAGTAACGATAAGGAAGAGTGCGTTATAATGGATTTGGGAGAGGTACATGAGCAGGCAGAAGTGACAGTAAACGGCGAAACGGCAGGTTTTCGCCTATGGGCGCCGTATGAGTTTGACATTACACTGCTGCTTCAAAACGGGAAAAACAGCATAAAGGTTTCAGTAAGTAATACACAGGCAAATCGCTATACAAAGCATCGACTGCCGTCGGGACTATTTGGAGAAGTTGTTTTAAAATGCAGTAAGACGATTTGCAGTTTGCACGGGTGATATAAGAAACGTCTATACAAACAAAACAATTTGGAGGGTACATATGGAAACGGGTAAAGCGTATCGAGAGATTCTGAATCAGGTTCATAAAAAATTATTGGCAAACGGTAAAAAATATGACAGCGTTTCGCCGAGTGCGGCGGCAAAGGACGGCATTTACCGCATCAGTATGGGTCTGGACTGGACGGACAGCTTTTATGTCGGGATGTTGTGGCTGGATTGGATGAGAACAAAGGATCCCGCGATCAAGGCAAATATTGACCTGCAGATGGCAGAGTTTGAGCAACGTTTCAAGCAATGCCGTGGTTTGGATAATCATGACATCGGCTTTTTGTACATTTTGTCAGCGGTTGCCGGATACAAGCTGACGGGCTGCGAAAAATATCGTGATATTGGTATTCGTGCGGCAAAGCTGTTGGCAAAGCGTTATCACCCGGAGGCAAAGTTTATCCAAGCATGGGGAGATCCAAATGGACGGGAAAATTACCGTTTAATCATTGATTGCATGCTCAATATTCCGATATTGTACTGGGCTGCGGAGGAGACGGGAGACAAAGAGCTTTATGATATTGCATATCAACATGCATTGACGACCGGTGAAGTGATTTTCCGCGAGGATTATTCTACCTACCATACTTATTATTTTGATTATGATACCGGTAAGCCGCTTTACGGCAAGACAAAGCAGGGAGCCGGAGACGATACAACATGGTCCAGAGGCCAGGCGTGGGCAATTTATGGATTTGCACTGAGTTACCGCTATACAAAAGATGAACGGTTTTTAACTGCGGCTGAAAATGCAGCAGATTATTTTCTGGCGCACCTGCCGAAGAATCAGGTTGCCTATTGGGATTTGTGCTTTTCAGACGGAGATGACGAGCCGCGCGATACCTCGGCTGCGGCTATAGCGGTCTGCGGAATGCTGGAAATTGATACGCATCTCGTCGGAGAAAGTAAATACCGCAGTCATGCGGAGGAAATTCTTCATTCTTTATATGAAAATTATTTTTCTTCCGAGGAGAGGGAATCGCTTTTGGATCATGCAGTGTATTCCATTCCGGATCATGTTGGCATTGACGAAGCGTGCATTTGGGGAGACTACTACTTTACAGAGGCATTGAGCCGTCTGGTCTGCGGGCGGGATTTTATCTTGTTCTGGTAGAAGTAACGATAAATGGTGGTTTTGTGAAGGTGCGGTGGCTGAAATGCCCACAAAATAAAACGGTCGGATATGTCGAATTAAGCGGCTAAAAATGAATATCTCAATCAAAAGCACTTATTTTCAATCACGAGAGTAAGTGCTTTTTCGTATTTAAAAAGCAAAGACATAATAATTTATAAAGAATGTTGACGAACGGATTTGAAAATTACTTCTGTATTTTTTCAAGTTGATTTTTAGAATGGATATAGAAACATATAGCGGCAAAGATAAATGCGGCATGGACAGAAGGGACAGACTGAACAGACGACACAGAGAATATATTGCAATTACTTCTACAATATGTTATACTTTGATTGAGCACTGTCCGTTTTTACACCCACTAAACTTGGTATAATGACTACAATAAATCAATTATATTAGTTTTTGGAGGTAGAAAGCTATGAAAAAATATCCCATTGGCTTTCATACGAGAATAAACAAAGAACCTGAAAAAGAAACACCGGTAACAACTTATCAGGAAACGATTCAACCTAAGAAATCTGTGGTTCAGGTGTATTTTCCTCACAGAGGTATGGGCTGGGCATATTATAACGACAGTTTTGATTTGAAGGTTGGCGACTTTGTTTATGTTGAAGGTAAGCTTGAAGGCTATCGCGGACAGGTTACGGAAGTTAATTATTCTTTCAAGATTAAAGTTTCTGATTACAAAAAAGTTATCGCTGTGATTGATACCAATGTTAAGGGCGACTTCTACCTTGCCGGTTCGCACATTGTCAGCTTTGACAGAAATGCAATTCCTTTTTCAAAAGTTCTTACCTGGTTCAAGGCTCCTGAAAATGATGAGGAGTATGTAAGCGGCAATGATGATACATTCAGCTTTTCTCTTGACAATTTATCAGAGATGAAAATTGAGCGTGTGTCAGCTGATCGCGGATATGATTATTATATGGAAAACAGAGTTGGTTTTGTTGAGATAGACGGAACACGTGGTCACGCCATTGTAGAAGGCAGCGAAAACTATGAAATTGAATTTGATTGCTTTGATGGCGAAATCTCAAACCTAAAATGTTCCTGTTTTTGCAGCGGTGCCTGCAAGCATGAATTTGCTGCAATGCTCCAGCTTAAGGAATCTCTCGAACTCATAACCGAAAACTATGAAGATGAATACAACGGCTACTTTGCGCTAATCAGCAAGAATGTATTTATGAATACGGTTATGAACAAAAAAGTGTCTGGTAAAATCAGTCTGGGAGTGTAATAATGGCTTTTTACGACTTTGAGGAATATGATGAATTCCTTGATGACTTTGATGGAGAATAAAAGACATGGTTAAATTTCTATTAAAAACAAGGGACGAGAACACCCTTGCATACGAATATTTTCCCGAAGGAGATATTGAATCAAAGGCAGGTATCATAATTTTTGATATAAATTTAAAGACAATAACTGTTGATGTCCCTGCAGAAAAAGATTTTTTGAGTGGCACAACGGCAAAAGAATTAAACGAAATGCGTGATGCCATTAACCGGATGCGAATTGAAAACGGAGAACCGGAACTAACAGAAGATGAATTGCCCATCGCAACCGAAGATGAATTATGGTATTGGTATGGCGATCATGCAATTAATAGTATTTGGAAAGCTTTTCGTGAAGGAAAAGAACTCCCCGAAGGTACTGTGATGTGGTATTAAGTATGAGTTTATAGCGGTGTCGCTAATCATGAAGAAAAGTCAAGATGTTTATACGGAACCTAAAATTTTGCATTTAGATAATTGTACTGTCAGAGTACTCAGACCAATTCTTACAGACGAAGAGTGTGAACGTAGAATGGAAAGAATAAAAAAGGTGGCTGCGAAACTTTTCATGTCAACGACTAAGTAAGTCAGGAGGTTCAAAATGAAACTATCACATCAAAAACTTAAAATGATGTATCTGGCAAAGATACTTATGGAGCAGACCGATGAGGAGCATACAATCACTGTGCCTGAAATGATTGCTGAGCTTTCAAAGCTTGGCATTTCTGCCGAACGCAAAAGTATTTATGATGACCTTGAATACCTGCAGCTGTTCGGGCTTGATATCTGCTCAAACAAAACTCGTACAACCAATTACTATATTGCAAGCCGTGAGTTTGAACTTCCAGAACTTAAACTGCTGGTTGACAGCGTCCAGTCATCAAAGTTTATTACCCGTAAAAAGAGTATGGAGCTTATCTCGAAAATCGAAATGCTTACAAGCCGCGAGAATGCGAAAAAGCTCCAGAGACAGGTGTTTATCACTAATCGTGTAAAGACAGTCAATGAGCAGATCTATTACAATGTTGATAAAATTCATGAGGCTATCGCGGCGAATAAGCAGATTACTTTTAAATATTTTAACCTTGATGTAAATAAGAAAAAGGTGTATCGCAAGGACGGCGGTTTATATACAGAATCACCCGTCGCTCTGACGTGGGATGACGAAAACTACTATCTCATTACATACAAAGAAAAGTACGACAACTACACCCATTATCGTGTTGACAAAATGGAAATGATTGAACTTACGGAAGATGATAGAATTCTATCAGACAAACCATTCGATTTATCAACCTATTCAAAGACGATGTTCCAGATGTTCAGTGGTGAAGAAACGGATGTTTCAATTGAGTTTGATAATGAACTTGTTGGTGTTGTATTTGACAGATTCGGCACAGATATCCCGATTATCAAAAAGGATGAAGACCATTTCATCTGCCACGTTAAAGTTGCAGTCAGTCCGCACTTCCTATCTTGGATTATGAGCTTTGGCAAACGGGCAAAAATCATATCTCCAGACTATGTGGCCCACGAAATGCATCAGCTCGCCAGAGATATAACTGAAATTTATGAAAAACAGAGCCAATCCTACAGATGAGTACCCGCATTTATGGACACTCATTTTTGTATAATGGAAGTTATTGAGATATCAAAAGGTACAAATCTTAAGCTTCCGATATTGCTTGCAGGATTTTATGGCTTTAGACGGAGCAAAATATGCGGACTCGGGTGGAGTGTAATTGATTTTGATAACAAGACGATTACTATCAATCATACAATATCAATGCCCTGTATTGATGGAAAGATATTGACGATACCTGAAGATAATGCAAAGAATAAATCGAGCCTGAGAACCTTGCCTTTATCTAAAGCGGTAGAGGATAAACTTCTTGAGAAAAAATCACAACAGGAAGAATACAGGAAATTTTTCCGCAGAGTTTACGACAAGAAGTGGAAGAAATATATTTGCGTGTTGCCTAACGACAGACTTATAACACCCGATTATATTACAAGTGCATTTCCTAAACTTTTGAAAAAGCACGGGCTCAAAAGGATACGCTTCCACGACTTGAGGCACACCTGTGCAACGCTTATGCAGATGAATGATATAGGGTTAAATTACATCAAGGAGTATCTTGGACACAGTGATATATCGACAACCGCAAATACTTATTCGCATCTTGACTTAAAAGCGACGCAGAAGCCTGTGGATAAAATGGAATCCATCATAAAAGTCTGAGAATTAAAAAAGAAAACCGGAGCAAGCTTTCGCTTGTTCCGATTTGTGGCGGACGGGGTGGGATTCGAACCCACGTGCCGGTGTTACCGACAAACTGATTTCGAGTGTTGTATAAATACATTCTCAAAAGGAAAAATAAATACTGATAAGAAACTTCAA
>CAKSBF010000009.1 GCA_934438075.1 uncultured Clostridia bacterium
TTATCTCCCCCAAGAGTCCACATCGACGGGGAGGTTTGGCACCTCGATGTCGGCTCATCGCATCCTGGAGCTGAATTCGGTTCCAAGGGTTGGGCTGTTCGCCCATTAAAGCGGTACGCGAGCTGGGTTCAGAACGTCGTGAGACAGTTCGGTCCCTATCTGTCGCGGGCGCAGGAAATTTGAAGGGAGCTGTCCTTAGTACGAGAGGACCGGGATGGACGTACCTCTGGTGCACCAGTTGTCGTGCCAACGGCATGGCTGGGTAGCTATGTACGGACGGGATAAACGCTGAAGGCATCTAAGCGTGAAGCCCCCCTTAAGATAAGATTTCCCACAGAGTAATCTGGTAAGACCCCATATAGACTAAATGGTTGATAGGTCAAAGGTGGAAGTGTGGTAACACATGCAGCTGATTGATACTAATAGGTCGAGGGCTTGACCAAGGTTGGTTATTAAGACAAGAGTTTTTTGAAGAAAGATGTTGATACATTGTTTAGTTTTGAGGGTAGATCCTCAGAATCCGGTGGTAATAGCGAGGAGGTTCCACCCGTACCCATACCGAACACGGAAGTTAAGCTCCTTAGCGTCTACGATACTTGGCGGGCAACTGCCCGGGAAAATGGAACGCTGCCGGAACGAACTGATAGGCGGAACGCAAGTTTCGCCTATTGGTGTATTTAAAACTTTATATATTCCTCGATAGCTCAGTCGGTAGTCCGTATGATTGCCGTTAAACCGGAAATTTCGCGCTGTGAGGAATGAAAAAAATTAAGAAATTTCCATCATTTTCCTCAATAGCTCAGCTGGTAGAGCATGCGGCTGTTAACCGCAGGGTCGTTGGTTCGAGTCCAACTTGGGGAGCCATGTGAATAGAACAGATAATTTGAACTATTGTTGTTCCAATTACCTGTTCTTTCTTTATGGAAAAGCTTGTATTTATGCAGGCTTTTTGTGTTTTATGGCTTAAAAACTAAATGGAACAAATTTTTAAGAAAAGTTTGATTCTGAGATTGAAAATCATTGATTTTCAACATTCGAACCATTAATGTCTAAATTACCTTGTTCTAAATGCCTAAGCTTATCGTAATATTTGGCTTCAGCTTTATTTGGTGTCTGGTATCGGATAACAGAGTGGGGCCGTTCGTTGTTATAAAAGACCATGTATTTGTTAATACTTCGTTTCAAATCTTCGGCAGTTTTGTATTCGTGTCGGTATAATTCTTCTTGTTTGAAATTGCTGAAGAATGATTCACAAACGGAATTATCGTATGGTCTGCCTGGTTTGGAGAATGATTGTTTTACATTTAGCTCTTTTAAATAATTCATAAAGGTTTTAGATACGAAGTTGCTGCCTTGATCGGAATGAAAAAGTAAATCACCTGTAATTTCTCTTGATGAATAAGCTTGCATAAAAGTTTTCTTTGTGAGTTGAGTGCTGTTTTTCTTAGAAATTTTCCAAGCAACAACTTTGCGGGCAAATAGGTCAATAACAACACAAATATAATACCGTATTTGATTATATGTATAGTAAGTTACATCACTAACCCATACTTCATTGGGACGACTGACTGTGAATTGCTGTTTCAAAATGTTTTCTTTGCGTTTTTGATTCATTTCATATAACGCTTTTGCGCCGCCACGAATACTAAACCAACCGTTTTCGTGCATAATTTTTGATACAGTGGCAACACCGACAGAATATCCTCGGTCATTCAGAACTGCGGCAACTTTACCGGGACCGTAAATCTGATTGCTTTCGTGGTATATTTCTTCAACTACAGGTGTTAACTCATCTCGTCTTAGTTTGTCTTTAGTGTTACCGTGTTTACCGCGAAGTTTGCGATTGTAATATGTACCCTTGGACATACATAATGCTTCGCAGATGACATTTACATTATACCCCTCTAAAAGTAAATCTTCAATGGCAAAATACTTTTCGTCAACGGAGTCGGTAGCTAAACATGGTGAAGATTGCAAGATTTTAATTGTTGTTAAGCATCGTTCATATTTCCGATTAAGGTCATTATAGTCCTTTAAATTGATAATATGCCCTTTACTTTGGTGGTTGTGATTATACTCTTTAATCCAGTGATACATTGTTGAACGTGGAATGCCGCTATTTTTCTGAATAGATAGAACACTTTCGCCCGACAGGTAGCATTTTAAGATATGTTCTTTTTGCTCTTGTGAATATTTTTGGTTCATGATACAAACCCTCCTTAAAAATATAAAATGGGTATTATTATATCACGAATCCGAGGTGACTCCAAATTTGGAAATGGTAAAACTTTACGTTTATAATATTGTTTTCTTTTTCGGTGTTATCAATTGAAATATTTGTTGAGATGTGATATAATATATTTAAAAATTATATGTTTGGGTTTTAAGAACATGGAGTAAGTAGTCTTGTGTGGTGAAATTATTTATGAGTGAATATGCAGATATTAATATAAAAAAATTATCTTTATTCGAGTTTCGAAACTATGTAAATAGTTGTATTGTTAGCTTGTTTTTTTCTCGCCGAGATTTGATAGTTACCCCCAATTGGATCAATTATGTTTGACAATATTAAAAAAAAGCCTGTTCAATTGAACTCTATTTGCCAGACGATTTTATTAAAGTAAATGATGAATATTTTCCAATTGAGTGGGAATCAAGAAAGAAAATAGAGTTGGCAAATGGCTCCAAAGAATTCAAATATCAAGGCGTAATACCGAAAAAAGATGAGGTAAAGGAAAAATTCCATGAGCTGCGTAGGAAGATAGAAAACGAAGAAAAAACTTTTGTGCCTGAAGAATGGGAAAGAGTGAGACTTCTTTTGGAAACAATTGTTTTTTGCATTTGTAAAAGAATAAAGGTGATAGGGTATGGCGAATTCACAATTTTGGCACAGCATAGTGACTTTTAACAACATCAATATAAATACATATTACTTACCTGAAAATAAGGTGTGGCTCTTTTCGGCTCCCGATATATATACTGTGATTAATAAAATGTATGAGGAGAGTAATGATGTTATTGATGTCAAACAGTTGTCTACATTACAAAGCAAAATTCGTATTTTTCAAGGTAATTCATGGAGAACAATTGATGTGTTGCAGAAAGAAGATATATTTAAGGTCGCAAAATCATACATCTCAGAAAAAATAAAAAGTTTTGAGGAATGGATGGAGAATATCTGCCTTACTGTTCCAGAAGGGTGTATTTTATCGAAAGAAAGTAAGGAGTATGAGTTTTTGTGCTTGGCAGTAAACAGATTCTTGGATCTTTATAAAGAAATAAATAATTCTACATTCATGAATTTACCTCCCGAAACAAGACTATATAAAATCAAAGATATCTTTAGTGTTTATGCGGAATTATTATCATATCCGTCAATACGAGATTATGTTGACTTTATTGAAAAAACAAGACCGTCAATGGAATCTGTTATTAGCAGAGAATTTATTAAATTTATTAGAAATGTACTAGTTCATTTCCCGTTTTTTACTACATGGGATGAAATATATATTTCTAAACAACTAGTTAATTGGGCAAATGAAAGACTGTCCATTGATAAGTTTTTAAATAAATACCAAGGTCACGAAGATGTAAAATATAGGTTTATGGAAGCAAATTCTCGCAAATGGAGATACCCAACGATTAAATTCCCGCCAGTGTATAACGAAGATAGAATTTTTCTTAAAGATATTGTCAACGAAAAAGATGGTATTTTGCTTTGTGTTGTATTAATGTTTAATGTTGTATCTTCTCAAATTGTAAAATTAAAAGAGGTGTAATATAAACGCTTTTGTCATTGGAAGAGGATTTGATTTTGTGTATTGTATTGTTACTGAAATAATCATTATGTCAAAAAACAGTGCAGACACAAGTTTAAGAATTTTTAATTCTATTGAGCATTATGGACTAAATATAAGTGGAGCTGCTTTAGTTGGAGGAGTATCAATATCTCCGTATTTACTCGCCTTTAAAACAGATTTGTTTTTATCTGCAAATAAAGCAGATGTGCAAGAGACGATCAATGCAAAACATTGCATCGGAAATAATTTGTGATCATTTTAGCTTGCTGATAAATCTTGAGAATGACATAAATCAAATTAGAATTGCGTTTGATGGCGATGCTGTATTTTTTTTTGACGAATCTGAAAAATATATAAATCAGAGGGTTTGCAGGCTTTTACTGAGCATGAATATAAAAATGCACAAAATCCATTGCCTGAAGGACCGTTTGCTAAATTGCTAAAACAATATCTTTAATACAACAAAAATTCCCGAATGATAAGATGCCAATTCGAACGACACTTGTTACAGCGAGGAATACTCCAGTCCATGAAAGAGTTGTTAGAACATATACGAAAATAATTGAAAAGCGGGGTAGAGGAATTCCTCGTATGTACGGTGAAGTGTTAAAAATATGGACTTAGAGAACCTGAACTTGTTGATATTGATGGGGATTTCAGAGTAAACTTCTACAGAAGTTCTGTCACCCTTAAGGTGACAGAAAAGGTGACAGAAAGAGAAATGTCTGTGATAAGGTTAATAAAAAATAATCCAAGAATAACAACAACTGCAATGTAGATGGAATTAGGAAAGAGTCGAAAAACAATCTCCGCAATAATAAAATCACGAAAAGATAGAAATGTTATTGAAAGAGAAGGCTCAGACCGAAACGGAATTTGGATCATAAAACAGATGACTCTTAATAGAGTGCAAAACAAGCAAAAAAGTGCCTGCATCTATAATGAACACGAAAGCCACGTCGGAGCAAGCTTTATATCGCTTGCTCCGTTTTTCTATGCAAAAAAATAAGACTTTGTTCATGCCGCTGCTCCTACTTTTGTGCAAAAAGGATTTATTTCATTTTACAGAGAGCGTAGCTCTCTATTTTACAAAAAATAATATAAAATATGCATATGAATCGTAAATAAGCTTTTTGAACGCTGTTTTTCGTTACAGAATTTAATTTTATGCAGTGAATATTAAAACAAACGGACACGGAGGGAGATAATACATACTATGTCAAAGAAAGAAATAATCAAAAGGTACATTTTATTTATAATAAGCTTATTTTTTGCGGCATTCGGAGTTGCAATAACAAAACACGGTGAACTTGGGGTTTCCCCGATTTCATCATGAATTCGGGAGAGGCTTTTGTGAAAGCAATTTCGGATAAGTCGGGTATGATATTCGGTAATGTTAAAATTGGGTTTGATGTCGGTTGCGTGGTGCTGGCGCTTGTTATATCGTGGTTTCTCTTTAACGGTGAAATTGTCGGCACGCGTAAAGGAACGATTTTGACGGCGCTTTTGACGGGAGTTGTTGTGAATTTTTTTGTAAAGCGAATATCCGGGCCTGTCAACAACATATTGTCAAATTAGGTATGTCATTCAACATAATGATATAGCAAAGAAATTTAAAAACAATCAAAGGATGTGACACCCTTAAAGAAATGGGTATGCTTGATTGAGAAGGCCAGAGGAAAACAGGCAAATGGATAATTAGCACAGAATAAACACAAAAAATGCCTGCATCTATAATGAATGTGAAAGCCACATCGGAACAAGTTACGCTTGCTCCGATTTTTTGTTAAAAAATTTTTAATAAATCATACTTTGGAATGATGACAAATCACAAATATAGTGTTACAATATATGATAGGTGTATAATGGTATTTTGACTTAACTTTTACAATGTCGGGTTTAGACTGCACATTTTACAAATTTTTTCTATCCCCAAAAAATGCGGGATTTTAACATAAATTATTAATTTTTAAAACAGGAGGCAATTATGAAAAGGAGAGTTTTGAGCATAATAACAGTATTTGCATTACTTATAGCGCTGGTACCGCAAAACATAACGGTATCTTATGCGGCGGCTCTTTCGGGCAGCGGTACGGCAAGCGATCCGTATTTGATTAAAAATTCGAGTGACCTTGAACAAATAGGCGATGGCGAGGCAGGTACATACTATAAGCTTGAAAACCATATTACCATCGACCGCAGCTTTAAGACGATAAAATCGTTTAAAGGTATTTTAAACGGCAATTACAAAACGATAACAGGTTTGGATGTTTATACCCATATGACCTATGACACAGCGAGTCAGAAAAATATATTAACCACAAAAGGTGCGCTGTTTGAAACGATAGAGTCCACAGCGCTTGTATACAGGGTCACCTTTAGGAGACCCAAATTTTCGAGCTATTGCGAAAATATTCCGAAAAATCACAACGGCGATTTAAACTTTAACAGGGGTTTATTGGCGGTTACAAATAAAGGTACGGTAGACAATATTTCTATAACGGATGCCGATATAAACGCAACCTTTTACAGAAATATGTCAACCTGTGAAAGTATTTACCAGACCAATAATTTTGGCGGTATTGTATACCAAAATAACGGCAAAATTTTAAATTGTTATATAACGGGTAATATGAAAGTAACCGACGGCGAACATATGGCAGGTGTTGTATCGATGAATAACGGTATCGTTGCCAATGTAGAGTCGTATGTTAAAATTGAACTTACGCAAACAAGCGGGTTTAGCGGACCGTGTTTGCGGTATGCGTCGTGCATTGTTAGCAGAAACACGGGAACAATTTATAATTCCTGGAGCGGCGGTTCAATATCTAGTACCTACGGTAATTTGGTTGAGTCGCAGATAAACGGATATATATGTGCCGCAAACACTTCTTTAAACGGCAAGGTAAACGGAACGGTTGATACATGCTATTACAAAAAAACGTCTGACGAAAAGGTTGTAGCGGCCGGTGTTACGGGCGGCAACCAATCGAATGTAGAAGAAAAAAGTATTGGTACGAATAAAGATTTATATAATGCAAACGTAACAGCCAACAACAATAAAGGCGCCAATGGAATTATGGGCCTTAAAGGATGGCAAGCAAGCGTTGAGCCCGCAATACTTAATTGGGTAAAAGACGGTAAGGTGTATAAATGCGAAACTGTTTATCCGAATGATGATGGCAAATGGGTATTTTACTACCCGTATGCTATAGATGACGACTATTACACCGAAACCTGGGATACGACATTTTCCGAAAGCGGCATGCAAGGTTTGAGAGCGGGCGGATACAGCACATTTAATAGCGCAAAAGTTATTACAATTACCGCAGCTAATCCGCAGGGTAAGTACTACCCCGTATTTGACGGTACGCAAACATTAACTCCGAGCGAAACGTCAATACCCGATTATGCGTATAAATGGAAAAGAGTAGGTTCCGATGATTTTGTTGAGGCACCCACGGCCGACGAAATAGCTCAAGCGGGCGGTATAAAAAAATATATTGCAAAGCTTGACGGCGGTTACTTGTCCGACAGCTATTTTACCGAAAACTATACCGACCCAATTAGTGTTGGCGATGAATTTGCGGTTAAATATGTAGTGGACAGCAATCAGTACAAAATAAAATCCGGCGAATATTATATGTATACCAAAGGCGGCTGGGGCAATGTAGATGCTCCGACCTTTAAGGTAAAAAAAATAAGTGTTGCGCAGGATAATATAAACACATACTTTGACTTTACACAGCCGACGGTGCAAAAGTACAGCAAAAATGCAGTGTACACTTACCCCACGGTAACGGCAAAAACTACGGCAACTCCGGCATATACGGGTACTTTGACCGTTCGCTATTCAAAAGAGGACGGCACAGTGCTTGACGCACCCCCTACCGAGGCGGGTACGTATAACGTATTGGTTTCAATGAAGGCTGACGATAATTTTAATGCGTGCACAAATGTAAAAATAGGCACATTTACGATAGAAAAAGGCGATGTTAAATGCGAGCTTTCTATTGAAGGCGAAGCAAAATACAGCTTGCCTTTCAAAATTAAGGCTAAATTTACCGAGGATTGTGACCCGTCGGTTAAATCCGAAAATATATCGGGCGGTTATGCAACTCTTTATATAAACGGCATACAAGACGGCCTATCGGCTTGGGTAAGCAACGGTGAGGTTACATTTGTTGTAAGTAAAATCATCCCCGTAAGCAGCTTTAATTATTCGGTAAAATATGACGATCACGGCAACAGCTACAACACAAAAGAATTTAACGCAAGCGGTGATGTGGCAAAGGGTACGCCCGAAATGGAAATTACAACCGATAAAACCGATTATACATACGGTGATACCGCAATAATTACCGTTAAAGCGCCGGCAAATCAAAATAATTTTGATAGTAGATTAGTTATACGCTTTGAGGATACAAATATTCCTCTTGAAACTGATTATATCGAAGATGAAAACGGTTATTACAAATACAAGTGGAAAGTTAGCCGCGTTGGAGAGAATATTAGTATAAAAGCAGATTTTATGGGCTCAAAAGATTACAATGCAGGATATGTAACCTGCACATACAACGCTTACAAAGCGGATGTAACAGCCGATTTGTTGGAAGTGACAGGCGGCGGAACCTACACATACGACGGACAGTCCAAAAGTGTAGAGATTAACCCGAAAGCAGGTATTAAAGGTATAGGCAATGTAGTGAATATATACTATTACAGCCAAACCGACGGTACCTCATCACAGGACGCACCTGTTGATGCAGGGACATATGAATTATTTGTTGAAATTGAGGCGGGCGAAAACTATAATGCGAATAGATTTCTTAAAGTATCTCCCATTTTGATTATAAAACAGGCAACCTTAACCGAAAACGATTTTACCGTTAAAATTAACGGCAGTGATGACAGAAACTTTACATATAACGGCGAGCCTGTGGATGTACAGGTTACAAGTCCGCTTACCGATACGTTTGATGTAACGTATTACAAAAAAGACGAAAACGGCAACTATAATCCTATGCCTGATAAGCCGATCGTCCCGGGCGAATATTTAATTGCGGTAAGCGCAGCGGAGAGCAGAAACTGCAAAGGGTTTAATTTGGAGTTATGCAGATTTGAAATCAACAAATGCGATTTAACTGCCGAAAACTGCGATTGGCTCAATCAAAGTACGCACAGTTACACATATGAGGATAAATTTGTTATTGAGGGCGACTTTAACAACGGTTTAACCCCGACAGGCACTTTTGATATTAAGCTTAAAGACAAAACATCGGGCATAGACTTTGCAAATCTTCCCCAATTTATAACACTCAATGACGGCAAAAGCTTTAAAATTGAGATTAACGAAAACCATTATCAAGGTTCGGGAGATTTTGAGCTTACCGTAAGCTACAGCGGAGATGACCTTGTATCTTATACTCCCGAGTTTATTAAAGGCGAGTTCAGCGTTGCGCGCAAAAACGTTACCATAACGGTTACGGGTGAAAGCCAGGTTTACGAACCCGATACACCCAGATATGTTACCGTAACTTCCGACGCTAAACATTTGCAGGATTATTGTATACGCATAACATACTATAAGGTTGACGAAAATGAAAACAAACTTGTATCGGCAGACGCTGTTACAAACGCAATTTCGGCAGGCAAATACCTGTATGTTGTATCAATTGAACCGATGGCAAGAATCTTTTACCAATTCAGCCGCGAGTATACGGTAACGGGTACGGCTCTTCCCAATATTGACGATTATGATAATATCGGTTATATGATAATAAAAGCCGGTTCAACCGATACGCAAAAACCCATATACTTTGACAATTCAACCGTTAATGCGTATATGACCGATACGGTTGTAAATAACTTAAATAATCCTAACTCAAGCGATGTAACGTATGAAAGCAAAAACACAAATGTTGCCGAGGTAGATCCGCTTACGGGAGCGGTTACAATAAAGGGCGCAGGTTCGGCGGTTATTATAGCAACCTCTAAAAAGGAAAACACCTCCGACGTTTACGCAAGCTACACGCTTAACGTAACCAAAGAGCTTATACAGGTTAAGGCAGCCAATGCGGAAATTACATACGGAACAAACACCGAAGATATTAACTACGGATATACCCTTTCGAAAAATGTAACCCTTTCGGGCGAGGCGGTATATTCTACCAATTATTACTACGGGAGCGATTGCGGTAAATATGATATCAACATTTCGGGATTTTCGTCTGATGTATATGACATCGTATATGTACCGGCAACTCTCATCGTTATGCCAAAGGAACTTACAATAGACGATTTTTATGTTACGGCGGCAAGTAAACGCTATGACGGAACAAAAACCGCACAGTTTGCAACCGCGCCCAATCAAAATTCGCTTGTTTCGGGCGACTATGTAAACGCATTGATAGAGGGCGAATTTGAAAATGAAAACGCAAGCTACAGCAATAAACAAACAATAAATTACAGAATTACGGGGCTTACGGGTGCCGAGAGTTCAAACTACTATATAAACGGCGTGCTCACAGGCACCGCGGAGGGGTATATATATCCTGCATTTATAACCGTTTCGGTTCCGCCCGTAACAACATATGTATACGACGGCGAAGCCAAATATGTAAACGCGGTTGCATATGCAAACGGTATGTACTTTGATAAATTTTTCGCTGTGTACTCAAAAGACGGCACCAATGTTGCTGCACCCACAGACGCAGGTACATATGAGGTAAATATTTATACAGCCGACTCCAACTATGCAATTAGCGGAGGCGTTACGGCACAGCTTATTATTAAACCGGCACAGCAGGAGTTCTTTACAATTGAGGGTATACCCGATAATGTGACATACGGCGACAGTTTTCATCTGCAAACAGCCGGTGCTGACGGTACGGTAACATACGAAATTACCGAAGGTAATGAGATTGCGTCATTAAACGGCGATATCATTACAACTTCGGGCATAGGTAAAGTAACCGTTAAAGCAACCAATACAAAAGAAAATTACAACCAAAAAACCGCACAGAGAAGCTTTGTAATAAACAAAAAAACTTTGACCTATACGGTAACAGCAAAAAATAAAATATATGACGGTGAAAAGACTGTCGATATAGAAAGCATTGTGCTTGACGGCATTGTAGGCAACGATGAAGTAAGCGCTGCGGCAAGAGGCGGAGCATATACCGCAACGGCAGACGCCGAAAACAACAAAACGGTATTTGTAAGCGGTATCGAACTTGCAGGCGCAAGCAGTGCAAATTACCGCATATTGTCCGACAGTGCGCAAACGAGCGTAAACGTTGCCAAAAAAGATATAACGGCCGTAAATATTAGTGCATTCGGCAAAGTATACGATGGTACGGCAAATGCCGAATATTTCGTTGAGAGTTATTCGGGTGTGGTGCCGGCTGATTTAAAATTTATAAATGTAAACGGTACGGCACAGTTTGACAATGCAAATGCGGGCGACAGCAAAACCGTAACCCTTACAAATTATACGCTTACAGGTGCAAAGAGCGGCAACTACAACTTAAATCTTGCCGCCGATCCCACGTCTGAGGCAGATATTGTTAAGGCACAGGTAAACTTTAATATAGGCGCACTTGAATATGTGTACGACGGTAAACAAAAGAGCGTACCCGTTACCGCGGTTTGCGGCGACAGAGTATTTACAGGCTATAAGGTAACATATAACCAAAGTGCAGATATGCCGATAAACGCAGGTAATTATAATGTAGAGATTACGTTAAATGACAGTGAAAACTACAGCAGTGATTTTACGGGCGCAACTCTTAAAATACTTGCGGCAGACCAGGCAAACCTTACCATAACAGGTGTTGCCGGCACCATAGATTTCGGAAAAATATTTATGCTGCAAACAGTTGGCGGAAACGGAAACGGGAAAGTCACCTGGACTTCAAGTGATGCATGTATTGCATATGTTGAGGCAGACACAGGTATTGTAACAATAAAGGGTGTGGGTTCGCCGGTTACGATAACGGCAGTGAAAGCGTCTGACGGCAACTACACCGAACAGACGGCAAACATAACCTTTACACCTGTTAAAAAATCGGTCGGATATAAAATTACCGGTTTAACACACACATACGATGGCACGGCAAAAGCCGTTACAGTAACCGGCATCGGAGATTGTACCGTTACATATACCGATGAAAACGGCAGCGAAGTTCCGACACCTGTAAATGCAGGTACATATAATGTAACGGTTGCTGCAAAAGAACCTTATGACGGCAGTGCGTCAGCGGTTATGACAATTAAAAATGCATCCATAGACACAAGTGCGCTCACGTTTGACGTAGCGGACGCTACATACGGTGAGGCACTCAATGTCACACAGCCTGACCTTTCGGCATATCCTGCCGGTACATCAGCAAGCGTAACATACACAGGTACGGGCATTTACACACCGCAGACCGAACAACCCAAGAGTGCGGGCAGATACACCGCAACGCTTACGATTTCGGGTGATAATTACAACGGTGCACAACTTACAGCTGACTTTGTAATCAATAAAGCAGTTATAAATGTTACGCCTAAAGCAGTAAGCCGTGCGTATGGCGAGCTTAACCCTTCCTTTACAATGCAATATGACGGCTTTAAGTACAACGATGACATATCGGCAATCATGATTGAACCTACAGGTTACACCGAGGCAACATTAAACAGCGGTGTGGGCAGTTACGATATTATACCGAGCGGCGGTTATGCCGAAAACTACACCTTCAACTACCGGAACGGTACGCTTACGGTAGGCGAGGCATCAGGTGGTAACTTCTACATATTTGGCGGACAGAGCAACCCCTATGTAGGCAACAAATTTACCGTAACGGCATATTACAACAACGAAAAACCGTCTGTTATATGGCAGAGCGACAACCCGTCGGTTGCACAGATTGATGCAGACGGCGTTGTAACAATAGTAAACAACGGTACGGCTACGATTACGGCAACCATGAATGACAGCCGTTTTGCGAGCGGACTCACCGCAAGCTTTACATTAAACGCCGAGTGGCTTCCCGAAACACAAACGCAAATTTATTTCGATACCCTTACGGTTGACAAGTACGTAACCGATGGGGCGTTTGCGATCGCGCCTATGGGAGTTGATAACGGCGCAACGGTAAAATACAAATCGAGCAACATAAGTGTTGCAAGCGTAGACGAAACAACAGGCAGTGTCACTCTTAATAAAGCAGGTACGGCAGTGATTACCGCAACCGCAAGCAAATTTAACTGTGCTGATGTTTATGCATCATACACCGTCAATGTTAAAAAAGTACCCGTAACCGTAAAAGCAAACGATGTTTTACTTACATACGGCGATGAATTTACAACAACCGATGTAACGGTAACGGGAGCAAACAAAGACGAGTTAAACGGCACACTTTCATTTGCGACAAAATACGCAAAAGGCAAAAATGTCGGTGATTATGATGTGATGCCGAGCGGTCTTACGTCAGATATTTACGATATAACATTTGAAAGCGGAACAATAACCGTTGCCGAAAAAGTGTTGACTTCCGATGATTTTGACATTACCGTTTCGGATAAAACATATGACGGTGCACGGGAAGCAGATGTTTTTGCAAGCGTTAAACCCGGCTCATTGGTGTCGGGCGACCGTATAGCGGTTGGTGTATACGCAAACTTTATCGACGAAAATGCTGATACTGAAAATAAAAAGGATGCCGAATACGTAATAGACTCCATTTCGGGCAAAGGATTTGAAAATTATATCTTGCACGGCGGTTCCGTTTCAGGGACAATACCGGGTGCAGCATACATTACGCCTGCAAAGGTATCGTTCTTTGTCTCGAAGGAAACGGTGCGCAGCTATGACGGAAGTATTCAAAAAGCTGAAGTATCGGCAATGGCACTGTCGAGAGTATTTGACGAAAGCAATTACACCGTTTATTACACGGGTACGGACGGTGTAAAAACAGCACAACCTGTAAATGCGGACGAATATAAAATAAGCATAGAGCTTAACGACGAATTTAAAGGCAACTACGAGGCGATTCAGCCTGACGCGGTACTTAAAATCAGCATTGATGAAACTGCAAAACTGTATATTACAGGTTCGAACAAAAACGTAACGGCAGGCGATGTATTTACTTTGTATGCCCATTACGGCAACGAAATGCCGTCTGTAAAATGGGAGGTAACCGAGGGAAGCGATGTGGCTGTAATTTCTGACAGCGGAGAGGTTACTGTTCTTAAATCGGGCAGAGCCGTAATTAAGGCAACTCTTACCGACGAGAACTACGGCGGCGGAAGTACAGAATTTGAGCTTGTCGCGGCGAAAAAGAAAATAAGCATAAAAATTTCCGCAAGTGAGCTTGTAAAGACATATACAGGCAGCGAGCAAACCATTAATTTCACATCGGACGTACCGCTTGACGACGTAACAATACACACAAGCTATGTATTGCGCACCGATGCGAGTGTAACACAGCCCATAGATGCGGGAACATATACCGTGTCGTATGAGGTTGACGACGAGCGCTACGAAGCAAGCGGAAACAGTGAGTTTACAATTAACAAAGCAAATGTAACGGTTAAAGCAAAAGACATTCAAAAACAGTACGGTGACAAACCGGAATATGAACTTGAAATTGTATCGGGCGAAAACGTTGCTGATTTGAACGAAATGTTATCATACGTTAAGTTTGCAAGCGACGGTGCTGATGTTAAGGCAAAAGCCGGCACATACGACATTAAATTAACGCTTGACACTCAGGGCGATAAAAACCGTAACTTTGATGTATGTGACACTTTAGGCAAACTCACTGTAACAAAAGCGCCTTTAACCGTAACCGTTAAGGATGTAACGCGTGAATACGGTGCCGAAAATCCGCAGCTTGAAGCAGAGATTGGCGGCTTTAAAAACGGCGAAACGGTTAAAGACCTTTCGGGCGAACTCATACTCGGCTATGACGGCATTGACGCTGAAACAGCAGTGGGAACGCACAACGATAAAGCAACCGCAAGCGGACTTGAAAGTGAAAACTATGAAATAGCATATGTTTTCGGCAATGTAACGATTACCAAAATTAAAGTAAGCGCAAGCATTTTGGGCGCAAGAAACACATATATTAAGGTAAAGTTTGTCAAAGCGGTTAAAGGACTTACTGAAAATAACTTTGAGGTTAAAAATGGCAGCGAGACGGTAACAATTGCAAGTGTATCACCATCGGAAGATAACAAAATATACACTATAAACGGCAAGTTTGATGTTGATACAACCTATACAGTAAATGTATTGTGCCCTGCCGACTCGGTATACGATATATCGGGCAGCGACCTTAAAGTTAAACCGTCAAAATCAAGCAGCTCAAGCGGCGGCGGTGGCGGCGGAAGCGCAACGGTAAGTTATACGGTAAGCTTTGATACAAACGGCGCAAATAAAATTGACAGTGTTAAAGTTACCAAAAACAGTACGGTAAAAGAACCGAGCGCACCTGTAAAAGACGGATTTAAATTTGACGGCTGGTATACCGACAAAGAGTGCAATACTCTGTATGATTTCAGCCAGCGTGTTAATAAAAGCTTTACGCTTTACGCAAAATGGACTGCGAAAGACGAATCGGACAACGTTGACGGTAAGGATAACGACAGTAAAGACAATAACACACCGGGCGGCGCAAACGAAAACCCGTTTACTGACGTAAAAGAAAACGATTGGTTCTATGATAACGTAATGTACGTGGTTAAAAATAAAATTATGAGCGGCACGGACGAAAACATATTTGACCCCAACGGGCTTGTAACACGTGCAATGCTTGTAACCGTTTTGTGGAGAGCAGATGGTATGCCTCAAACTGATTATATAATACCTTTCAGCGATGTGGGCGCCGATGACTATTACACCGAGGCTGTACGCTGGGCGGCAAGCGAGGGTATCGTAAACGGTATCAGCGAAAAGGAATTTGCTCCCAATAGGAACATAACGCGCGAGCAGATTGCGACAATCATGTTCAGATACGCAAATTATAAAAAATATGATGTACCTGCAGGTGAGGACACAAACATTTTGTCGTACACCGATGCCGAAAGCATTTCGGAATACGCCGTACCGGCTATTCAGTACGCAGTAGGTACAGGACTTATGAACGGTAAAACAAACAACACCATTAATCCGCAGGATAATGCAACAAGAGCAGAGATTGCGGCAATCATGCAGAGATTTCTAAAGTAAGAAAACCAAATAGTTAATTGCCTTTTAAGCAATGAGGCATTGCGAGAAAGCGCGATAAATACGAGAAGATGCGGCAGAGTTTCCCCTTTGGTGGGAGGCTCTGCCGCAGACGTTAGAGAGACAGCGTCCAAAGCCGTGGCTTGCACGAAAAACACTGCGCTTGTGCGGCTGCGGTGTATCTGCGCTGATGCCGCTTAAGCTGCTCAAAATAAGACCCATCCTTGTGAGTGGGTCTTTGTTTTATCTGACTAGGTTTGTTTCTGATTGGTTTTCTTCGCAATTTTTTTAATAATTATTTCATTACACTGTAGAACCGTAAAAAAAGAACTTGTACTTTTTTGGAAAAAGAGTTGTTTTTTGTGTTATACTATGTTATAATTGGCATATAAGCCGATTTTAACTTGGAAGGAGGGTTCGGATGGCACCCAGAAAGGATAGCCTGCAGTCACGCAAGCGAATTTTATCCGCCTGTGTTAAGCTTTTCATTGAAAAAGGCTATATAAATACAACCATGTCGGAGATTATTAGTGAAGCGAAGGTTTCTAACAGCACGTTTCAAAATATATTTCATTCCAAAAGCGGTGTATTAATGGATTTGGTGGAGTTCATGTTTGCAAATCAGTTTCGGATTGCCCGTCAGCTTGCCGAAAAGAAACTGCAGCCCATATTTATTTATGCGATTGAAACATCCATACAAATGACGCTGACAGAACTGAACGAAAATTTGCGTGAAATATATTTAGAAGCTTATAGTCATCCGCAGACAGTGGAGTATATCTATCAGCAAACATCTTCGGAACTTTATCGTATTTTTGGAATGTACCTGCCGGAGTGCAGCGAAAGCGATTTTTATGAGCTGGAAATCGGCACAGCCGGGATTATGCGCAGTTACATGGCAAAGCGTTGCGATAAATATTTCACTTTGGAGAGAAAACTGGAACGCTTTCTCGTTATGAGTATGGGTGCATACTCAGTGCCGGAAGAGGAACAAAAACGAGTTTTAGATTATATGATGACAATAGATATTCGCACGGTTGCAAATAGTGTAATGCAAGGACTTTTTCAGGAACTTGCCATGAAATTTGATTTTGAATTAAATGAAAATAATTTCAATGCGGAAAAGATGGAGGTGCTGGCATGAAGGCAAGACATTTGTTGAGTTCAGCAATAGCTGTGTGTATGCTGATGGGGAACCTTCCTCAGCCTGCGTTTGCAGATTCGAAGGATTTCGGAGGCAGGGCGCAGATGAGCTGGGAAGATTGTTCCGGTGGCTGGGGCACAGTTACGCTGGAAAAAGGGAAGATTTTGAAGGCGGGCGAGGGCTCCAAACTGGAGAACATAGGAAGCGGTCAGTCGGTGTTCAAACAGTTTAATTATAACAGGGGGCAGAACTTTTATACCGGCTTCAGTAAAAATGCAACTTTCGCTTACGACACCGAACAATCAGATTATGGGGCGAGACTGGCAAGCGGAAAATATTTTTACGCGGTCTATGACAACGCCAATGACAAGAATAACTATAAGGTCGACTTTGCCGCACGGTTTAGCAGCGACCTTCAGCAGCTGATTAAAAAGGGCGATATTGAAGCTGCCATTGTAGCAGAAACTGATAACTACAAAGGTACGACCAACAAGCAAAGAGGGGTTGCAAACCTCCGTTTCTATTCTTATAAGTCCGCAATTCAGCAGGAAATTACCACGCAAGAGAACTGGCACGACGGCACACGTACAGTATATGCCGACTGGATAAAATTAAACTCGGACATTACACGTATGATGCTTAATCTTCGCTCCAGCAGAAAGGGACTGAAAAAATTCAACAAAAGTTCTGTGCAGAAGGTCCGAGTGTTTCTGCGCGACAGTGTTGGCCCGGCGGTAAAGGGCAGCGGCATTGACGGCGGCGATTTTTCAACGAGAAAAAATGTTAACGGTGAGACCGTAAATACTTTAAAAATTGGTCAAACCGTTCGTTATTACGTTCAGTTTGACGAAAAAGTTGACATTACCGACACGTCAAAACTGAAACTTCGCCTGACCGCCGATCCTCAGAAAAATACGGATAAAACCTGTTTTGATGCGGCGTTTAAAGAAGTCAAAGGCGATAAAGCTATTTTTGAATATACCGTTCCGGACAATACCAATAATAAGAACGGCGAACTGACGGTATTTTTAACGCCGTCTAAATTGATATGCGGTAAAGAATGTATCACGGACATTGCCGGCAATAAACTGTCGGATGATTCTGTCAGCGGTTATTTTTCCAACAATACTTACACGGTGGATGATACATATACCGGCATTAACAAACGTGCTTTTGAAGAAAACAGCAAGAAATTTTACCCTCCGGTCAGTCAGATGAGCGATACCTCCTGCAATCTTTACGGAAGTATTCCCCGTGAGATTATTGGAAAAAATGCTGCACAGCCGATTGTGTTTGCAAAAAGCAGCACAACGGGACCGGTTTTCCGCATTGTATTAAATGAAGAAATTCAAAAAGCACAGCTTACGGGCGCAACCAAACTTAAACTTCAGGTTTATGATGCCGATAAGCGCAAAGTAGACGGCAAATATGTCTATGCGAGTCTCGTGGGTGCGCGAGTTATCGGTGTAAACGGCAATGTTCAGGCGAAAGGCATTAAGTCCGACGCACACACAGAGCTTTATTTCCGTTACTTGCCGGAAGAGGTTTCAGGCTATCCGATTTATCGGCTGGACTTTGCAGGTTCTTACGGCAGCGGCGGAGAGTTTACGTTTGAGGAGGATGCCATCACCTGCGGGGGCAGCAAGCTCCGTAATATTTCTGATTTGGAGGTAGACGGCAGAAATCTGAAGGTTCCGGGCAGTTACCGGGATTTGCTTCCGCTTGCTATCGGTGTGAGAGTTGATACGGAAGCGCCCAAGCTTGCCGAAAAAAATATTAGCCAAAAATGGGCGGCGAAACCGGATTCGGATGCAAGTCTTGTGTTTGAAGATGATGGAGGTTTGGACTTTACCAAAGGCGCAAAACTTTCTGTTGTGTACTATGATGAGAAAGGAAGCAAACACAGTCTGAAAACCAAGCTGGAGGGTGCAAGCTCCATTCAGGATACCCTGATGTTGCCGCTAAATCGCAGTGGAGGCTCAAAAAACAAGGCGGCGGTTGATGTCAGTGGTGTTCGTTTGCTCAAGGAATATCCTGCGGATTATGATCTATATCTGGAATATGCCGTTTATGATGAAGCGGGAAATGAGGCAGGCAATGCCAATCAAAAAAATATTAGACTTTATCTGGATAATACGGCGCCTGTAGTAAAAAGTGTGGAGGAAATCCGCAGCAACAAAGATTTAACTGTAAAATACCATGTAACCGATACGGGTATAGGCGCTATTGACCCATACATCGAATACATTCTTAAAAATTATGAAAAAGATACTTCGGAAAATCTGAATACGCAGGACAACCGTCAGGAGATTAATATCAATGCGTTGGAGGACAGCTACGACAGATGGCAAGTGCTTGCAAAATTCAGAGATATGGTAGGAAATGTAAGCGATTGGAATCCATCGGGAATCTACGCTACCGCTTCCAGAAATCTTCGTTATGAACTTTCAGATACAGCGGACAGTGTCGTTTCCGACAGACATGCTATAACGGTTGACTTACAAAAACCGACTGATACCTCCCATGCAAGCTTTGAGGTGCAGTATGGCTGGAAGCGCGGTGCACGCGCAGTCCTTGCTGATGCAAAATCTACGCGCACCTTTACCGATGCGGCGGCTTTCACTTCCTTTGATTTTGCATCGGAGGAGATACAGAAACAATATAATAACGGCGATTTGTTTGACGGGGAATTTACATTGGTGCTTAACGTTGTTTTAAAACCGGACAATGTTTCTCAAAGACATTCGCAAAGCTATTATTTTGACACAAAGGCTCCGCAAGGTGTTATTACAATTGAAAAAGGCAGAGAAGGAGTCAATTCTTCTTACGATATTATATATTCGTTGAGTGATGATGCCGGAGAGTATAACGGCGGCTCATATGTCAAGGAGAAAAACATTGATTTTTCGGAAGGAAACGCACCGAAAATGACACTGTTTATCGGTGAAAATGCTGTTGAAACCTATCCGATTACTACTTTCGTTTCCATGCAGTCCATCAACTTTTATGAAAAATTTGCGGAGAACGAAACCTATCGTGACGAGACCACGGCACATGTCGAGATTAGCCTCCGTGATAAATTTGGACATGAAATAACGCTTAAAAGCGAAAATATGAGTATTGACCTTAAGAAGCCGGAAATATCGGAAATATCCGTTCAGGCGTCAGGGTTGGTAAAACGCGGAGAAGATACCTATATCATTAACAGCTTTAATGATATTTCTTCCATTACGCTTGTGGCTGAGGATGCAGCGGGTGACAAGCTGGATGTTTCCTGTATTCGTGACGGCTATTATACCACGAGCAGAATAGGCAAAGAAGATGGTGAGTCCGCTTACAGATATGTTGTTTCGAAACCCATGCAGAATGATTTCGTTACTACCTATGAGGATGGGGCGCTGCAGTATGTTTACACCTTCTATGTAACGGATATGGGAGGAAACAGCACCTTAAAATCGGTTTCCTTCATTGTGGATCACACAGAACCGAGTATCTACTTTGTCAATACAGAAAACATAGACAATATGACAAATGCAGCCGGTGAGACTGTGGAGCTGCGCTATCGCTATGACAGCTACGAAACTCCGGAGGATATTAACGTTGCGATATCCGGTGCAGAGCTTGCTGAACACAGTGAAATTGGCGTGATTCGTCTGAATGTAAGCAAAAACGGGATTGTGTCGGTTACCACCACGGATAAGACCGGGAAACGGGACGAAAAGAGTTTTGAGGTTTCTTGTTTTGACCGTGAAAATCCGACCATAACTTTGGATTCGCTCATGCAGACGCCGACCGACGGAGCTGCAAAATATGGGGAGATTACACTTTCAGTACGTGACAATGATTCGCTTACCGCTTTAGGGATTGCCATCACAAAGGGTGAGCCTGCGGACGGCGATTTCTTTGAGGATACCGCGGCAAGCCGTATTATCGGAGATGAGGAGACAGACAATCCTGTTTATGCAAAGGATGGATATTTTGGGGATTCGACGGGCGCTGCTTTTGCGAACATTATCCCAATCCACACTGTTGGCAGCAGAGGTGCACAAGCCGGCTATCAGTTAGTATATGGCGCCATTCCGGACGGAACCTACGGTGTTTATGCACGGGTATCCGACAGTGCCGGAAATGTTACCACAGAAAAGCTGACCGAAATCCGGACATCGGGTGCTCTCGCGGATGCGGAAACGGTATATACTCCCGGCAGCGACACGCCGACAGGAGGTGCGGTAACAGCAAAAGTTACCACTGATATCCCTGTTCAACTTTTGGGCGGTCAAAATGCGGATGATAATATAGAGGCAATGAGAGAACATGCGCAGAAGAGCCGTGAAAAGGGATATACTTACAGTTATAACGGCACGACAACCACGCTCAGCTATGAGGACGCTATTGCAAAATGCCAGGAAATTGTTCGAAAATTTAGTACGGACGAAGGGCCGAGTGAAGAAGAGAGATATCTCGTCCGCTACGATCCGAATGACTATGAAAATTCAGGGCGATATACGGGATATTTGACCGAGGCCAAATACACGGAGCCGGTCGGAGACATGTACGATTGGCTGAGAAATGAATGTTTGACCGTCGAGTCTTATAATTATGAAACGGGCGAATATGCGTTTGACCCGGAAGGCGATTTTTATGTATACATCTATGATGAGGCATATAGTAACGAGGTGCACGGCTTTTTGGTTGACTTCATGGAAGGAGAACCGGACGACGGCGAAGGGTCTGTAGCTCCGACACCTGTAATACAGATCCCGGGTTTTCCGCGCGGCGGTGTGGTCAACCTCTCGACATGCGGTGAAGAGGAGTTTGATAAATGGCAGGTTCCGAGCGTAGTTGACACCGCTTTATTAACGCCAGTCGGTGAAGAGCGCACAAATGATGAATATAATATATTAAACCCGTTCTATGGCAAAAAGAGTGTTTCGGCAGATGAGCTTCGCACGGTGTTTGACTCGGATCTTGATTTGTCCCTGTTGTCATATTCTGCAAGCACGGGATTGTATGAAAACCCATTCGGAGAAAATGATATGCTTTATATTGCAGAGATCCAGCCGGAGCTGCGAAGCCATATGGAAGCGTTTCTGGCAAATTATAAGCAGGCATATAAAAACCCGTTTATTACGCATGAGTATTCCAGATATCCCGAACTTGCATACGGCGATATTATGACCATACTCCGTGCCTTGGGTCGGTATCAGGCATTTCGAGATCAGACGGCAGAGGCAGTTGCCGACAAATATGCAAGAGGCTATCTGTCCATCAATGGCAATACGTTTTCGCAGGAGCATACGCTGACCTTTCACAACAACATCAATGCAAACTATTCGCTGATGGATGTACTGGGCAGAAGAAAGAGTTTGTCTTTGCTGATAGACTGGATTGATAATTCTAAACCGCATGTTCCGCAAAGCGATATCAGCTTTACAGTAGGCGGCAATCCGCTTGCAGCAAAATATACCAACGCAGAAAGCGGAATGGTAGAGGTTCTGCTTCCTGATGAGGGAGTTTACAATGAATATCGCATAGTAAATATTCCCGAAGGCGCGGTCGGCATTGGCGAAAGCGCAGGCGAGGACGGCAGAATGCTCTACAGAGGATTTACCCTTAATGTATCGGAAAACGGAAATGTAGGTTTTGATGTTTTAAATCCGGTGGGTACAGATAAAGATGCATATCACCAGATATACGTTGTTGACCAATTTGACCGAAGCGGCCCGACCTGTGAGCTTATCTATTCACCGAAAAAACCGGGTGACGGCGCAAGCGTCAACACAGATGTAACCGTGAGTCTGAGCAGTGTTAAGGATAATCTGACAGCGCCGGATCAGATCAGCGTTAACGCAACGTCCTACACCTTTAATCAAAACGGCAGTTTTGAATTCAGACTGGCTGACGAAGCAGGAAATGAAACCGTAATTCCTGTGGAGATTGATTACATCGATAAAAATCCGACAATGCTTGACATAGAATTTACAAGCGGCGGACAGGTGCTGGATAAGACGGCATATTTTACAGAAGTATGTGATGACAGTGATTATAAAAATGTAACCTACACCTACGAGTATAAAGGCGGATATCTGAAAAATGATGTGGAAGCCATGATTCGTTATAACGGCAGCAAGGTGCAGCTCATTAATATTAGTGACGACAGCGAATATACCTATGAATATATTGCAAAATCGGGAAGCAGAGCGCATGTTTCCATAAAGGGCGTAAAGCTGGATCAGGAGCCGCCGGAGGCGAGTGTTACTTACACTCCTGTTGCGGCAACGGCAGGTAAAAAGGATTCGGTTGTTGCCTCCATTGTCCTTTCGGATAACATAAGTGCAGCTACTTCGATTTCGCTGGTATCTGTTACGGGCAGAGATAATGGCGGAACCGCATATGGTGCAGGTGATGTTGTGATGGAAGCGGACGGCAGCAGAACTTTGACTTTCCATAACAATGGTTTTGTAAATCTTGTGTTTAAAGATGAGGCAGGAAATACGACAGAAGTTCAGCTGAACGTATCGAACCTTGACCGCACAGCACCGAGAGCTTTTATCAGCTACAGCACGGTGGAGCCGACAAACGGAGATGTGGTGGCAAACATCAGCTTAAATAAGCTTGCGGACTATCGGATTTATGGTGCGGGCAATACC
The DNA here is from genome assembly GCA_934438075.1 of uncultured Clostridia bacterium. Lineage (GTDB taxonomy): Bacteria > Bacillota > Clostridia > UBA1381 > UBA9506 > RGIG1666. Next base: position 23,809 of record CAKSBF010000009.1, read on the forward strand.
ATCTTAAAAGATTATAGCGGTACCTATACAAGCTATGTAACTTATACTTTTGAGGAAAATGGCAGCCGGCTGTTCCAGTTCCGCGATATTAGCGGCAATGAAACGGCGAGCCTCTTGGCATCGGTGGATAACATTGATAAGGAAAAGCCGGAGCTTAGAGCAAATGTTTTGCCAAACACCATGCTGACGGATGACGGACAGCTGCAAACCTTTATGGGAGCAGCCACTATAGAGTTGACAGCCGTATCTGCTGGAGACACTTTGGCCGGAGATGAGAGCGACACCATTTTGATTCAAAATGCATCGCAGTCTCGCTATCATTCCGTAATGAGCAACGGCAGATATCCGTTCCGGTATATGGACAGAGCAGGAAATTTTGATACTTTATATGTAGATGTTGACTGCATTGATACAACCCTGCCTACAGCAAGTGATTCCGGAAATCCGACGGAGTGGACGAATGTAGCGCCGAAGATTACTATAACACCGAACACGAAGTCGTCCGGTGTAAAGACTTACATTGTGCAAAATGGTGTGAAAAACAACCGGATTGAGTTCACGCCGACGAAAAACGGAACATACTCCTTTATGGTGACCGATGAAATCGGCAACAGTGCGGCGCACAAGGTGGAGGTTCGCTTTGTTGATTTGGATGCTCCGATACTGGATTATACAAACAGCTACAACGGCAACCGCAACATCTTTATCAACGCAGGTGAATTTGACAAGGCATCCTTTGAAAATGTGACTGCTTATGATGAGGAATCGGGCCTCGCATCGACCGCGGTAGACTACCCGGAGAATTTTGATTCATCCGTTCCCGGAAAATATGATGTAAAGTTTACGGCAGTTGATAAGGCAGGCAATGCTTCTGTGCTGACGCGTCGGATTCAGGTAATCAGCCCGGACGATGTATTTGCGGCAATAGACGGAACGATTCTTATCCCGAATGAACAGGCAACCTTTATGCTGGGAGAAAAGCTGGAGCTTTCCTTTATGAATGCCGATAAGGTTGGCGACAAGGTTTCCTACGCTTTTGTAAAAGGCTTTTATAATGGAGCGCAGATGAAGGGAAAAAGCTTTAAAACGCTTACCTCAGCTGACGCAAAGATACAGCTGACGCCTGAAGAGGCAGGAATGTACACGCTGTTTGTACAGACCGAAAATCGCAGTATGATGGTTATGTATGTGTTTATTGCAGGATAAGGAGGGGGCAGACTGATGAAAAGAATTTTATCTCTTTTTATGGCGCTGAGCCTGTGTATCGGCGTATTTCCGAGCGGCCTTGCTTTTGCGGACAACAGCAAAAGCATTGATAACGGCTATATAGAGGTCCGTTCTAATGCAGACGGTTCGGCGTTTGGCATTAATACGCTCAAAGGTATTCCGGCAAAGCGCTTTGATGACAACAAACCGCTGCTGTATGACGGTGACGATAAGTTCGCCACCTCATACACTACGGTGAGAATTGTAAAAAATCCAAATGGAACCAACGAGGAAGCGCACGACTATGTTTTCGGAAGCTCAAAGGGCGTGATGACTACTCCGCCGACCAGCTATCAGCTTGACAGCGAGAGGGATGTTATTGAGAGCGTCTGGACGGTGGAAGGAGTTGCTGTGAAACAGCAGCTGATTGTAAATAAAAACACAGCAAGCGCCCACGGAGGATATGTCAATATTAAATATACCTATGAAAACCAGAATCCGGAGAGCGTGGGCGTAGGTATCAGAATATTGCTGGATACCAAAACGGCAGACAATGACGCGGGACAGTTTTACAAAAACGGCGGAACAACGCCGATTACAAAGGAAACGGAATTTTCCGGAACAGATGTGCCCGAATGGTATTCTATATCGGACAGCACAACCTATTCGACGACTACGGCATATGGGCTTTTAAAGCATGCATCCATGGAGCGTACGCCGGATGTGCTGCAGCTGGCACACTGGTATAATCTTGCGAACACGCTCTGGGATTATGATGTCAATCAAAGTTTAAATTTTGATGATTATTATAACGAATATCAATATCCGGACAGTGCGGCATCCATTTTGTTCTATCCGGAGCTGGTCAGCAGCGGGGAAAATAAATCGGTTGATACCATGTACGGTATCGGCGAGCTGAACGGTATGGAGTCTACCTCTGATTACTGCGTGATGACGGTTACGCAAAAGGAGCTTTTAAAAGCAAACAGCGACAACACAGGCTATGAAAATAACGGTGAGTTAACCCTGTATGTCACGATTGACAATTCCGATCGTGATTCCAAGCAGATTGTAGACGGTCAGTTAAGACTGGTTTTTGAGGATAAACTGCTGGATACGGAACTAAACATGATACAGGAACCGGCGCTGTGGGTTGCGACGGAAAATGAAGATGACGAGACGATAAGTGTCGGGACAATAAACCGCGGTGAAATAAAGCGGAATATTCCTGTTAAATTAAAGGCGCGACCGGTTTATGAGAAAAATAAAAATAATACGGACGAGGATGCTCCCGACATTGTGTATACCCCGACGGAGGGTTATTCGCTGCGCAAAAGCATAGATACAAGGAAAATAACCTTCCAGCTGACGGGAAACGGGACGCCCATTCCTTCGGTTGCCAGCAAAATCGTCACCTTACCGTCACTGGGCGGTACTTCGGTGGATGTAGGATTTACGGGAATTGACCCGAAAATCATTTATTATGAGGGATATTCATACTTTTCGGTTCAGGGAATCGGGGATAACTTTAATACTCTTTCTGATAAATCGAACTGGACAGCATATCTGAAGGATGTGGTAACGGGGAACCGTATCAGCATAGACAGTTTTAACTGCTCTGTTGACAACGAAAACAAACAGCTGGGACTTTTGGTTGATATGGGCGGAAGGCTCGGCGAATATGAGCTGACAATAGAATTTAAAAATAACCTTGCTTACCTGGAGAAAAGAACTTTTTCCGATGCGGAGGATCACATTAAGACCTCAGCCGATCCGAAATATAAAAACCGCGGATATTCTCTTGCCATTATTGCAAGAACAAATGACAAGGCAAATTATGAAATGCGGCTGTTCACGGCAGAGGCAGGTCAAAAATCTATAGAGGATCAGTTTGCGGAGTATAAGGAAAAGCTTGAGAAGGCAAAGGGCGAAATCCTTATGGAGGGCCGCGGTGTTTTCAAAGTTTTGTACAGAGAAGGCAAAAGCGCGGAAACCTCAACCAATCCAAATCTTGTCATCAGTACCAATGAAGAAGAAACTAACGCAGATATTATGGGTTTCGAGACCATTCCCGGTTCTGATAACATAAAGCTGAACCGCATTTTATATTACAACTCCATGACCCCGCTGACCTTTAAAGCAGATTTCAGCGGCAATAAGCCAACCATTATGCGTGTGGAGGGTGACGGCGATTTAAGCATCATCAATGCCTCCACCATTTGGAAACACAAGTTTATGATTCGTATGGTTTTGGCAGACTTGTATACTTATGACGATGACGACGATGAAGGCGGTTTATCCAATACGACTGCGCCGCAGCTTCAGTTGCTCGGCGGCGGCTGGCTGCTGCAAAATATGGGCGGATTTATCTTTAACCTGAATTACGGAGAGCTTGGTTGTCAGGATGGAAGATATACCATTAATTTCAGCGGATCCGTTTCTTTTCCGCTCGGCATGAGCAAGGACAATGACGAGGCGGGGCAGAGTGACGGAAACACCGCTACAGGAGAAACTCCGCAGGAGACAGCGGCGGCGGCAACCGCTTCACCGGCGGCTCAGCAGCAATGGAAATGGGCGCGTGCAAGAGGTAGCAGTACATGGCAGTCGGCGCGTCCTTCGGACAGCACAGGGTCAGAAACAGGTTCTTCCGGCGGAACAGGCTCCTCCGGCAGCTCGGGTTCCTCCGGTGGAACAGGATCCTCCGGCAGTACGACAGAAACCAATGTTGCGGGGGAAAACAGTACCAAAAAGTTGTTTAAAGACGGTAACTCGGCGACTAATTCTCTTGGCTCGTTTGGTGATGGCGGTTCCCTAGGCATCTCCGTGGATTCCATCTTGTTCGGCGAGCATGAGGACCGAGATGATGACAGCAAAATCGTTACCGGTTTTGTAGGACTGGCAGCAAATGTAGAGCTTGAACTGCCTTCCTCGGTATTCCCGGCAGGCGGTTCGCAAAATAATGATTCGCGTATCTCTGAAGGAGCATCAAGCGCTAACCCTGTCGGAAGCCAGATTGTTCACGCCGGAAATCACAGAGCGACAACGGCGGCAGGACAAAACCAAAATGCAGATAATGCAAGATCGAAAAATAAGGGTAAGCTTAACAGCTTCAGCATGGGTGCTTCTGTTAATACCTATGAGTTTAATGCCGGTGTTGACCTGGGAATCGGAATCGGCCCTATCAGTTCCGCTTTCCGAATGAGTTTGGCAGAGACAAATACCGGTAAGATATGTTTGGATACCATTTATCTTGAAATTAAGGGATTTGAAATACCGATTGTTCCCGGTGTTTCCAGTCTGAAAGGTCTTGGCGGCGGCATCAGCGACCTGGCAAGCTCCATTAACTATAAAGGAGATGCAAGACCTCCCGTTACGGTGAGCGTAATGGCAGTATTTGATCTTGTAAAAGTAATGGTCATGCAGGCGGATATGTCTGTGTCGGGAAATGGTTTGACCTTTAGTATAACGGGTGCGCCTGCAGGCTTTGATCAGATTAAATTTGTTGCGAAGGGCGAATTTGACTGGACAACCGGTTTTAGTATGAAACTTTCGGGAACTGTAGATTTGTTCTCGGGCATCGTGCTGGGCAATGTTACGTTGGCGCTTACCACGGAACCGGAATTCTTTATGATGGGTAAGATCAGCGGAAGTTTAAACATTCCGGGGCTTGGCAAACTTGCCGGTGTAACGCTTGTAATAACTAATAAATTTATTGCCGGCGGTGTGAAAATTTTAATCTTCAGCGGCGGTTTCGTGTATTACTACGACAGCAATAGTTTCCGCTTGCTGAAGGGAAGCGAAATAGATGAGATAGAAGAAATTGATCTCGATTCGCCGGAGATGTCCTCGGAAAGCGGCAGCGGAAGCGGAGGCGGAGGCAGCGGCGGAAGCAGCTCTCATTCTGCCCGAAGAACGGCGCGATTCCTGGAGGTTATGGAGGTGCCGGACGAAGAAGGGCATATCCAGCTGATGGGAATAGGCTCGGGTGCAGAGGTTGTCGGTTCTACGGTTGACAGTTTTGTGGCGTCTTCCTACAGCATGCCGCTGAGTCTCATGGGAGCAGGCAGCTTTACGACAAATATTACAAATGATATGATACAGGGTAAGGATGTTGTTCTGCGCGTGTACTATGACAGTGATACCGCGCCTGAGCTAAAGGTGACAAAACCGGATGGAAGCAGTTACAACGTGGTTCCGTATGACTATGGCAAAACACAGGATGAAAACAATGCGTCCGGGGCTAACATGCTTCTCAGTGAAAAAGAAGATTCTGTGACCGGTAAGACGAAGAAATATGCATATGTAAACCTTACAAATTCTGCCTTGACAGAGGGTTCATGGCAAGTGGAATCGACAAACGGTGTCGAAATCAGCGACTATACTGTCTTGACCATTCCGACGGTTGAGCCAAAGCTTAGTATCAATTCGGCAAGCATAAGCGGTACGGAACTTAACGTGGACTGGACAGCGGACAGTGAAGCAAAGGTGAGCGTTGCGCTGGTTCCGTGCAATGACGATGGAATGCCGGTGAAGGAATCCTTTACGGATGAAGATGGCAACCTGATTGAAAACGAGCATCCGGGATATATTGTTGCAGGCAACGAAAAAGGCTCCGGCAGCAAAAATATCACCTTGGAAATCCCTTCGGGTCAGTATGTTGTGAGAATTGATTCCATCCTTAACAACAGTATGTTTAAAAGCGAGTATACGCATACAAGCATGAACTACACAAATCCCAAGACGCTTGCTGCACCGTCTGATTTCCGGACCTGGGCAGGCGGTGACGGAAGAATTGATGTTTCCGCAAGTGTTCCGGAGCATGCAACGGGAATCCAGTTCCATGTTTACAAAAAGCTTGCAAACGGCAGCTTGGAACTGTTGCCTGCAATGGGCGGATATGTTGGTGACGATGAGCATAAAGGCAGCATAACCTCCTATTTTAAAGGAGACAGCACGGTTCTTGATGAGGACGGCGTGCCGAGATACACCTCATCCATTGTTCCGGGTGAAACCTATTATGTAGAGGCCTATGCGGTAAATATGAATGAAGGCAGCGGATATTTCAGCAGTCAGAGGGTTCGGAGCACAGAAATCTCCGTTCCGGTTCCTACTCCGCCGCAGGCCGCTGTAACGGTAATCTCTTACGATGCAAAAAATAAGACGGATAACAAGAATATCTCTTATCTGCAGGCAAGCAGTTCCAATGTGCTGATTGAATATGATATTAAAAACTTTGGAACGGCGCCGAATGATGAGGTTACAGTAAGATTTGACATTGACGAGAAGCAGTATGGAAGCGTTTTGACAAACAATTCCGCGACCGGAGGAAAGGGCTATGCAGCATTTGAACTTTCGGACGGTGACCATATTGTTGAGGTCGTGTTTATTAACAAGGCGGGCGATGTCGCCGTTGAAACAAAGAAATTTTCAGTTGATACTATTCCTGCAGATATAAAGATTGAATATCCGCAAAACGGAAGCTTGTTTGATCCTGCTGTCGGAATTCCGGTTAAACTGACTACGGATGACAGCGTAACGATAGATATGTATCTGGATGGAACACAGGTCGTTTCCGGAGCGTATATTCAAAACTCCGACGGACGTTATGAAACAACAGTTGCCGTAGCCAATCCGCAATATTCGCATGAACTTAAAATTGTTGCTGCGGATAAAAACGGAAACAAGAACGAACATATCGCAACGGTTGTTAATCAGTCCGTTGCAAAAATCGGCGGAATCAAGATTAAGGGCGTTCGGACAGCGGATGCCGCTGTAACAGAACTCACTGCTGTCGGACTTGATACCGGCGGAAATGAGCTTGGCTTTAATATTGAAAAGGATAAGTTAAAGTGGACTCTGCTTTCCGATCCGTCAGAGGCTTCTCTGTTTGACTCAAGCGGCAACAATTCGGCAGTGGTTATGCAAAGCAGCGATTCGCCGTTTGTGGTAAAGGCACAATGGGCGCTAGGCGGAGGGGCATACCTTACTGATATTTATGATTCCGGTATTGTCGGTCAGCAGGAACAGCAGGATATTAACAAAAATCCAAGTTCCGGAGGAGGTTCGTCCGGAAAAGCGGCACTGCCGGCAGAGGTGAAAAAGCTGATAGATGAGGTAAAGGCTTCTATGAGCGGCAGTGCAGAGGTAAATGCCTATAAGATGTATGCGGGAATTGATTCCGTGTCAAAACAAAGCCAGAACACCGTTTTCGCTGTTGGTAAGGACATTAAAAAGGAAAACTATCTGGTTATCGGTACAGATGCGAACACGGCGGAATATGCAAACGGCTTGCCTGAAGGCGGAGCGTTCCGTTCGGATATCGTGCAGGTAGCAACACTCTCAGAGATTGAAAAGCTATTGCTTGATTTCAAGGTTACAGGTGCGGAAAATACTGCAAACCTTGGTGTATATCAATATTCTGACAGCATTGGAAAATGGGTTTACATCGGCGGAAGCTACGATGAAAGCAGAGGTATGATGTCTCAAAGTTCGGTCGGAAACGGCAGATATGCAGTGATTGAAAATCCGAAGATGTCAGAAAGCAGTTTTGTTGACGTCGATGGAAACTGGGCAGAACTTTACATCAATAGTCTTGCCTACATCGGTTTAATTGACGGTTATATCGAAGATGGTGTACGTTACTTTAAACCCGGCAATGAGATAACACGCGGTGAGTTTATAAAAATGCTTGCTTCAGCTAAGGGTGAGTCTTTAGAGAATGCGGATGTGAGCATGTTTGCGGATGCCGATGAGATCAGCGATTGGGTAAAACCATACGCGTCTGCGGCATATCAGGCAGGCTGGTTTAAGGGAAGTAAGACTTCGCGCGGCATAGAGGCGAGACTTTCTGATAAGGTAACACGTCAGGATGCCATGACGCTGGTGTACAGGGTGTTCTTTGAAAATGAGACGTCCGATGGTAACATCAGCTTTGCGGACAGCGCAAGCGTTTCATGGTATGCGGCAGATGCCGTAAGCTACCTCACGGAAAACGGTATCGTATCCGGTTTTGAGGACGGAAGACTGCGGCCGCTGGATTATCTGCGCAGAGAGCAGATTACAAAAATTCTTTGGATGAGCGTGCTTCGATAAAATAGCATAAAAATAGGGCAGCGGCAAAATGGATTCATTTTGCCGCTGCCTCTTTTATATAAATATCATACGCTTTGTCTATGTAAAAGTGACAGATTATTAAAAATATATCATAATCTCTTTTGTATCGGCGAACCACTGCACTTCGCAGCCAAGCATCTGCGTAACAAAACGCAGCGGAACAAGAGTGGAACCAGCGTCTATGTAAGGGGCGCAGGCGAGCGGAAAATAAATACCGCCCATGCGTGCTTTGTTATCGCCGATTTTTAATATAATATCTGAATCATGGTTGCTGATGGTAATTCGCTGCAGATTTTCGTCCCAGACAACGCTTCCGCCGATTGCTTCAGCTACGGAACGGATAGGAAGCATGGTAGAATCGTTTCTGATCACGGGTGCTGCTGCCAGCTTTTGCGCCGAGCTGTTGATGATAATTTCTCGTTGACCGATTTGCAGATGAATATAATTTCTGCCGTTTGCAAGTTCATCGGCAGAGGGCGATTTTTCGGTATTTACGGCAATCCAGCCTGAGAGCCCGTTTTCGTATGTTACGGGCACAAATCCTTCGGAATATGTGCCGCTGTCAGCAAAGGTCGGTGCGACAACCTGGTTTCCGTTTTTGTCCGCAAGGCCCCACTTTTCGTTTTCACAGACAGAAGCAAGACCGTTTGAAAACGGTTTTGCGGCATCATATTGAGCGGCAACGACAACCTCGCCGGAGGGAGTTATATAGCCCCATTTTCCATTTTCGCAAAAGGAGAACAGCCCCTCGGAGAAATCACCGATTTTTTCTTTTTTCGGAGGGAGGCAGAGCGTGCCGTTTGCTTCTAAAATGCCATACTTTCCGTCTTTTTCCACCACGGCATAGCCGCTGTGAAAACTTGCGGCGCTGTCCCAGAGAAGATCGCAGACAGGCATCCCGTCGGTGTCAATATATGCCCATTTGCCATCTTTTTTCACCGCGGCGGCATTTTCGCAGAAGTCGAACGCAACGTCAAATTCGGCATGGATGACTTCCTGACCTGAGCGGTCGATATAGCCGTATTTTCCATCGCGGCAGATGCAGGCGCGGCCCTCGTAAAAATCATACGCTTCATCATAGAGAAAATCAATCACTGTCTCGCCCTGTGTGTTGATGTAGCCGTATTTTCCGTCTCTCTTCACGCGAGCCAGGGTATCGGTGAAGTCGTTTGCTTCTTCAAATTGTGGTGCGATTGTCGTTGCGCCGGTGGTGCTTACGTAGCCCCATAGACCGTCTTTTTTTACGGCGGCATATCCGTTTGTGAAACTGTGCGCCTGTTCAAACAGAGGCATTATGGCCGTTTCGCCGTCCGCACGCAGATAACCATAGTTTCCGCCTGAAAGAGCAAGCATGAGTCCGTCGCTTTCCTCACCCAGATAGTCATAGCGAAAGGGAATCCGTGCTGTTCCGTCCGCGGCAACACTGCCCCATTTTAAATCTTTTTCCGCACGGGCAGTACCGTTATGAAAAGGGTATACAATCAAATATTCTGCATTGCACAGCTCGCGGTAACTTTTTACGCCAACAGCATAAGAAGGAAGGGTGTACAGCAAGAATATAGACAATAGGGCTGTCACTTTTTTCCACATAAATATTTCTCCTTTGTTTGCGTTAATAAAATAAAAATCAATCGTAGAAAGACAGTTTGCGGCAGTTGACTTTTTGGATTTATACCAAGTATTCTCTAATCATTGCATATGCCTGCGCATCCACAAAGACTTCTACCAATGTGCCGTTTGCCTCATAGCTTTCCGACAGAATGGTTTGGTCACTGTGCAGGGCGGACAGCAGCGTACCTTTGTCGTAGGGAATCAGCGCACGTACCTTTTGTTTTTTGCCCGGCAAAACCTCGGTGAGCGTTTTGGTGAAAAGATCGAGCCCGGTTTTGGATTTTGCGCTTAGCTCCAAGACGGCGTCTGCACCCTCAATGTGTGACGGCAGAACAATGTCAGCAGGCTTCAGGTCTGTTTTGTTAAAGACAACGATAGAGGGCTTATCGTTAGCGCCAATATCGTTTAAAATTCCGTTGACAACGCGCAAATGTTGTTCATATTCGGGACTGGCGCTGTCAATAACAATAATCAGCACATCAGCAAAAACTGCTTCCTCCAAGGTGGATTTAAAGGCTTCTATTAAATGGTGCGGCAGTTTGCGGATAAAGCCGACAGTATCGGCAATCAATGGCGTGCGCCCGTCCGGAAGTTCTAAAGCGCGCAAGGTGGTGTCCAGTGTGGCAAACAGCTTGTCTTCTGCTAAAACACCTGCGTCTGTTAAGGCATTTAATAAGGTTGATTTTCCGGCGTTGGTATACCCGACCAATGCGGCAACCAAAATATTATCTTTTTCACGGCGGCGGCGCAGCAGGTCGCGGTGGCTTTTTATTTCGCGCAATTCTGCCTGCAGATGTCCGATGCGGCGATGAATGTGGCGGCGGTCGGTTTCCAGTTTTGTTTCACCGGGACCGCGTGTGCCGATTCCCGCACCAAGGCGCGACATTTGCGCACCCATGCCGGACAGGCGGGGAAGCAAATATTTCAGCTGAGCAAGCTCCACCTGGATTTTACCTTCACGCGTTACGGCATGCCGTGCAAAAATATCTAAAATCAGCATGCTGCGGTCGATTACGCGGCGCTCTAGATGTTTTTCCAGATTGCGCAGCTGAATCGGTGAAAGTTCATCATCAAAAATAACAAGGTTGGCATCCAAACCGTCACAGGCATTTCTCAGCTCCTCCAGCTTGCCTTCGCCAAGATAAAGCGCACTGTCGGCGGACGGGCGGTTTTGCAGCATTTGCCCTACAACCTGTGCTCCGGCGGTATCGGCAAGGCGGGCGAGCTCATCAAGCGTTTCCTGTGACGAGTCGTTCAGTACGTCTGCTGTACCGGTATGAATCCCTGCCAAAACAGCACGTTCTTCCGTTTCCTTTGTTTCAAAATATTCCATGCAATTCCTCCGTATTTCTGTTTTGTTGCAAATCAATCGCTTCTGTTCTATATTTCCATATGCAAAGGATTATTATTCCTGCCCAAGGGCGGCGCTCATGCCGGCAAGATAGCCTGTGGAAAATGCGATTTGCAGGTTATAGCCTCCGGTATAAGCGTCAACGTCAATCAATTCACCGGCAAAATACAGCCCTTTTATTTTTTTGCTTTCCATGGTTTTCGGGTTAATTTCCCTGGTATCCACTCCGCCGGAAGTAATAATAGCCTCTGCAATCGGGCGCGTTCCGGTCAGTGTGAGCGGAAATGCTTTTAGGATGCGCACCAATGCTGTGCGTTCTTCTTTTGTAATGTCATGTATCTTTTTCTGCGGTGCAATTTTTGAAAGACGAATAATAACCGGTATCAGCTTTTTGGGCAAGAGCGCACCGAGACTGTTTGCAAAGTCCTTATTTGCCAATACGGAAAAATCACGTAAAATCCGTTTGTCAAGCGCCGCTTCATCCAATGCCGGTTTCAAATCAATTTCGAGGCGGTATGGGCGCGAAAAATCTCGCAGGTGAGCGCTGGCACTGAGAATCATCGGCCCTGAAACGCCGTAGTGCGTAAACAGCATTTCACCGAAGTCACGGTAAACCTCTTTTCCGTCCGCGTTGGTAATGCGTATGGCGCAGTTACGCAGGGAAAGCCCCATTAGCTCGGCTGCCGTGTGTTCTTTGGTGAGAAGGGGCACGAGTGATGGTTTCGGATTGATAATGTGATGACTGCAATCGGCAGCAAAACGATAGCCGTCGCCTGTTGAGCCGGTCTGCGGATAAGATGCGCCGCCGGTTGCGAGGATAATTTTATCAGCAAAAACGGTGCGGCCGCCGGAGAGAATCGCTCCGTACGCGGAACCGTCTTTTATCAGAATTTTTTCAACGCAGCCATGCAGCATGCAGCATCCGCCTTCTTCTGTATAGCGTGTGAGGGCGGAGATTACATCTGAGGACTTGTCACTGACCGGGAACACGCGACCGCCCCGCTCTGTTTTGGTTTCTGTGCCAAATCGTGCGAGCAAATCAATCATATCGCGGTTGTCAAAAGCGGAAAAGGCGCTGTACAGAAAGCGTCCGTTAACGGGGATTGCTTCCATAAAATCCCGAATGTCCGCGGCATTGGTTACGTTGCATCGGCCCTTTCCCGTAATGTAAAGCTTTTTGCCGGGCTTTTCATTTTTTTCCACACAGGCGGTTTTTGCGCCGAAAGCAGCGGCTGTTCCCGCTGCAAGAAGCCCCGCGGCTCCTGCGCCGATTACCAAAACATCAAATTTTGTCAATTTTGCTCACATCCTTTCTTTACAGTATATCAAAAAGATTCGGTATGCGCAAGAAAAAAACGGAATTTCCTGCAGCGGACGGGCACTTGCAAGTGTAAACGTTTTATGAACATCAACATTTTCTGTTCTCCTTTTTCTTGACAAAGCATATGCTGTTTTGTATAATATGTACCATGCTACATATTATGATACATAATGCAAGGGGGTAAGGTTTTGCGACCGGAGGAACTCTTTCAAAGGCTAACCGGTACTTCGTCGTTGATGAAGAAATGTTCTGACCGCATGCTGTCTATGATTGATCTCACGCATGGTCAGGCGATGATATTGGGTTTTCTGTTTATGAACGGTAATCGGAAAATTACACAGAAGGATATTGAGAAAAACTTTGAGCTGTCGCATGCAACCGTGAACGGCTTTATGCGCCGTATGGAGAAAAAGGGTTTGCTTACCGTGCGTCAGGATGACTGCGACCGGCGTTTCAAAGTGATTGAGCCTACGCAAAAGCTTCTGGATTTATATGATCCGCTTCGGCAGCGCACACAGAGTTTTCTGAAGGATCTGAACAGCGAAATGCCTTTAGAGGAACAGGAAACGCTGATATATTTGCTGGATAAGCTGGAGCGCGTTGGTAAGAAGCATATGGAATCGTTTATCGAGGAACAGAAGGAAAATGGTGAAAAAGTGTCATGACGGCACGGAAAGGAATGATTGATTAATGAAAAAGAAAATGAATGTTTTTGCAGCAATGCTTGTCTGCGCGGGGCTGTTGTGCGGTACGGTGTTTGCGGCTGAGGATATGCCGACCGGGACGGTGCAGGAGCCGGCGGTTTATACCTTATCGCTGTCGGATGCCATTGAGCGTGCGTCCAAAGATCATCCGCAGCTTATAGCAAATGAGGCTGAGCAGGAGAGCAACCGCATTAATCTGGACGCGCAGCAGCGCACAAAGCGCAAATATGAAAAGTTTACGCCGAGTACTTCCAATTATGATGTTATGTACATAAAAAAAGGGTATTATGTCCACACCTACGAGATGATGATGCGCTTAAATGAGAAAAAAGAACAGCAGATTCGGTCAAAGATTGCTTATGATGTAACACAAAGCTATTTTAATTATAAACTTGCGTGTTCGCTGCGCGATATCGCGGCAAATGCGTACGATTTGGCGCTGGAAAATTATAATAATGTAAAAACACGGTTTGACCTCGGCATGATAGCGGAGCTGGATTTAAAAAATGCTCAGTTGAGTGTAGATCAGTGTCGGAACACACTTTCCTCTTACGAAAGAAAGTGCGGTCTTGCAAAGGAAAATTTAAAGTTTAACCTTCAGCTGGAGGATAAAGAATGTGATTTTATCCTGACAGACGATATTAGCTGCGGCGAATTTTCCGCAGACTTGGAAAAAGATTTGGCGGCGGCCTATGAGAACCGTTATGATGTAAATGCTCTGAAGGAAAGCTATCTTTTGAGCGAGGAATATTTTGAGTACACCAAACCTCTGTCTTCGGCAACTGCAAAATATCAGACAGCATACAGCGACTATGTCACGAAAGGCTATGAATATAATAACAATAAAAAATTAATCGGCCTTTCCGTTAAAAATACCTACAACAGTGTGCTTGATGCAAAGGATACTTTGGCGACCGCGGAAAAGAGTACGGAGATAGCCAAACAGACCTATGAAATTAATAAGGTAAAATTTGAAAACGGCATGATTACCAACAGCGACTTGACAAAATCTTTAAATGACTATTTAAGCAGCAATATTTCGCTGGAAAATGCCAAACTGACGTATAAGCTGGCAGTAGAGAAATATGCTTATGAAATATCAATCGGACTGGGACAGTAAATTTTAGGAAAATAAAAAGGAATAGAATATATAAGGGAAGGGAACTATCACAATGACCAAAAAAGTTTTATCTATCTGTCTGGCGGGTATTCTGCTGATGGGTCTTGGCGGCTGCGGTAAAAAGGACGACAACACCGAGCAGGTATCCAATGCGACCAATGTCACTGTTTATGAGGTAGGGGCGGACTCCATTGCGGCAACGGCAAGCTATACGGGTGAGATTGTTGCAGCGGAAAGTACAGCCGTGTCGGCAAAGGTGTCGGGGCAGGCTGTGAGTGTAAATGTAAAAGAGGGAGATTTTGTAAGTGCGGGAACGGTGTTGATGTCAATTGACAGCACGGCATATCGCCTTTCCTATAATCAGGCACTTGCAGCGTATAACAGTGCAGTATCTTCCAAAAAGAGCGCAGAAGCTTCGAAGAAAAGCGCAGAGGCAAGCTATCACAGCGTGACCGGCGGAAGCACACAGCAAACACTGGCACAGCTGGAGGCGGCGCTGGACGCGGCAAAGATTGCTTATAACAACGCGCTTGATAATTATAACAAACAAAAAACCTTATATGACATGGGCGCTATCAGTGAGGTGGAGTTTAATTCTTACCAGACCGCGCTTGACAACGCAAAATTGAACCTCGATACAGCAACCACTAACTATGATTTGACAAAAAATGTGGTAATGAACGAAAGTGCGGCGTCTGCGCAGGCAGGTGTTGACGTTGCGGCAGCGGGGGTGAACAGCGCGCAGTCGGGAATCGAATCCGCAAAGGCGGCGCTGGACATTGCGAAAAATAATTTGGATAACTGCAGCGTAACAGCGCCGATTTCGGGTTATGTTTCTGCAAAAAGCATTAATAAAGGGCAGATGGCGGCGCAAGGCTCACCGCTCTTTACCATTACGAATACATCTTCGGTGGATGCGCAGATTAATGTGACGGAGGCGGTAATCGCTTTGGTTCGTGTCGGTACGAAAGCCACGATTAGTGTAAAAAGTGCCGGCATTGAAGATATGGAGGGCAATGTTTCAGTAGTAAATCCGGTTAAAAATGCAGCAACGGGTCTGTATTCCGTAAAGATTTCTATCCCGAATGCAAAGGGAACGCTGAAGGAGGGCATGCTTGCCGATATTACACTGGTGACGGAAAGTGACAACAATGTCATTACCGTGCCGAGCAACGCACTGATGCAGGAAAACAATGAATTTTACGTTTATGTTGCCAACGGGAGCAATGCAGAAAAACGAGTAGTGGAAACCGGTATCAGCAGCGATGAATATACCGAAATCCTTTCAGGCTTACAGATTGGCGATAAGGTTGTTGTAAGCGGTAAAGAATATATCTCCGAAAAGAACAATGAAATTAATATAGTAACGGAATAGAGGGTAAACAATATATGAAACTGCATGAAATATCTGTAAAACGTCCTGTTGCGGTATCTATGGTGGTGCTGATATTTTTTGTCATCGGGCTTTACGCGCTGTCCATGCTGCCTATTGAGATGATGCCGGACATGGAGATGAATTATGCGCTGATTTATACATCTTATTCCAATGTCGGCTCCTCGGAAGTGGAAAGCATGGTTACCAAAAGCATTGAAAGTGCGGTCAGTGCTGTGTCAGGTGTTGATACCATACAAAGCCAGTCATCGGAGGGGACCTCTATGGTCATGGTTTCCTTCCATGCCGGAACGGATATGGATAAGGCAGTCAGCAGCATAAAGGATAAAATAGAGCTGATTAAGTCTTATCTGCCGGATGAATGTGACGATCCTATGGTAATGAAGCTGGACACCAGTATGATGAGTGCTGCCATGATGAGCGTGAGCTATGAAGGCTATGATTTGATTCAGACTAAAAAATTTGTAGAGGATAATCTGCAAAGCAAACTGGAGGCGGTTAACGGTGTTGCGTCTGTCAGTGTAATGGGTGCTCGTGACCGCATTATCCAGGTTCAGGTTGACCCGGAAAAAGTATATGGCTATAATCTGAGTATCTCTTCGCTGATTCAGTCTATCGGTGCACAAAATACCAACATGCCTGCCGGTACGACAGAGGGCATGAATAAAAACATGTCGGTACGTGCACTTGGAAAGTTTTCCTCGCTGAAAGACATTGAAAATGTACCTTTAAACACAGCAAACGGACAGATTATTTATTTAAAAGATGTTGCGAAAGTGGAGGATACTTATTCGGACAACACTTCGTACTCGCGTCTGAACGGTGAAGATTCTCTTTCCATTACTATCAGCGCAGAATCGGATGCCAATACGGTCGATGTGGTAAACGGTGTTATTAAGGTGCTGGATGATTTGAAAGCGCAGAATCCGAAATTTACTTACAACATGACAATGGAGCAGGCAAGCTACATAGAGGATTCTATCAGTTCCGTGGCAAACAACGCCGTAACGGGTGCCTTTCTGGCGATTCTGATTTTGCTGCTGTTTCTTGGCAACATCAGGACTTCGCTGGTTGTCGGTATATCCATGCCGATTTCGGTAATCACCACATTTATCGGCATGTACTTTTCGGGTATGTCCCTGAACGTTGTTTCGCTCGGCGGTCTGGCGCTTGGCGTCGGTATGCTGGTGGATAACTCGGTTGTGGTTATCGAAAACATATATCGCCGCAAAACCTCTCTCGGGGAGGATGCGGAAACCTCTTCCATCCGCGGAGCGGGTGAGATTATCGGTGCGGTTGTCGCCTCGGTGCTGACGACATGTATCGTATATGTACCGATATTGTTTATTGATAATATGATGGCAGTTATGTTTAAGCAGCTTGCATTTACCATTATTTTCTCACAGTGCGCATCGCTGCTTGTTACCTTCCTGATTATCCCAATGTTTACTTCAAAGCTGAAGGATGGGGACAAGAGAAACGAAAAGCTCTCTTTCATTTTGGTGCCGTTCGAGAAAATGATGAATTTCCTTTATGGCAAGTACCGCAGTTTTCTTGCTCTCTTGCTGCGCAATACCAAAAAGGTTATTTGTGTGGTAATCGCGCTGTTTATTGTCAGCCTTGTAGTGCTGGGACAGCTTGGCATGGAGCTTATGCCAAGTTCGGACGAGGGAACGCTTACGGTTTCTGTTACCATGCCGCAAGGTACGAGACTGGAGGATACCAACGCGCTGTCGCAGAAGATAGAGGAGTCACTGAAAGCAAATGAGGAGATTGAGAGCATTTTCTCCAGCATTGGTTCTTCGGGCGTAATGTCCTCCATTATGGGTGGCGGTGCCAATTCTTCCTCTATTACGGTGACGCTGAAGGAAAACAGAAAGAAGACAACGGAGGATGTGTGCCAGGAGGTTCGCAATCAGCTGAAAAATATTTCCGGTGCGGAAATATCGGTTGAGGCATCAAATACTTCCATGAGCAGTATGTCTTCCAATGAAATCTCCTTCCGTTTTGCGGGGGATGATGACGAAAAGCTGACAGAGTTTATTAATGACGCGCAAGATATCCTGGCAGGTATTGATGGTGTGTCGGAAACGGATACCTCACTTTCAGATACAAAATCGGAGGTACGCATCCGTATTGATTCCGCGCGTGCGGCACGTTACGGTCTGAACACGGCAACCGTGTCAAGTTTGGTAAAGTACGTGCTTGACGGCACAACCGCTTCGCGTTATACAGAAGGCGGCACGGAATATGATATTAATATTGTATATCCGGAGGAGTATGTGAAAAATTACAACGCGCTTGCCGATTTACAGATAAAATCACCTGTCGGGCAATGGGTTGCACTTTCCGACATAGCGGATATTACGGTAGAGCAGGGACAAACCACACTGCTGCGGGTGGATCAGAAGCGTGTAGCAACCGTATCGGGTAAACTTTATAACACTAATATGGGCGCTGTTAATGCAGAATTTGAAAAGGCGATTAACGAAAAAGGTATGCCGGAGGGGATCAGTATGACGGCAGCCGGCTCTTATGAGGTCATGATGGACGCTATGCAATCGCTTTTTATTGCGATTCTTCTCGGCATCTTGCTGATGTACATGGTTATGGCAGCACAGTTTGAAAACCTTAAGCAGCCGTTTATCATTTTGTTCACTATTCCGCTTGCTATTATCGGTGTTGTGCTTGCGCTTTTAATTTCGCGCAGTCCGTTGTCGGTTATCGGCTGTATCGGTATTTTAATGCTGACGGGTATTATCGTAAACAACGCCATCGTACTGATTGATTTTGTCAATACGTTAAGAAAGGAAAAGCCGGAGGAGCCGCTTGACGATGTGCTGATTGAGGCTGGCATTGTCAGAATGAGGCCGATTCTTATGACCTCTCTGACGTCAGTGCTCGGCTTTTTGCCGATGGCGGTTTCTACTGCCAGCGGTTCGGAAATGATGCGTCCGCTCGCGGTCGTATTGTTGGGAGGTCTGTTTGTCGGAACACTTTTGACCTTGTTTATCATTCCGGTTGTGTTTAAAATTTTCGAAGTGCGCGCCGTGAAGAGAAAGGCAAAGAAGGCGGCAAAAAAAGAAAAGAAGGCAAAGAAACAGATTGCAGCAGAAGGCTGAAAAGCATAAATTATTAATTTAAGAATGAAAAACCGGAGACATTATGCATATTTTAAAATGCAATGTTTCCGGTTTTTGCTTTTAGGAGACATATGCCTCAATATCTTGAAAACCGATATCCTTGTGGAGTGCGAGATTAATTCCGTTTGCAACAATCTTGGAGATTTGTTCTGTTTTTCGGTCAATATCCTTGGGAGTGACGATAAAATCCGCCATGTTTGGTGAGAGTGCTTCTTTTGCAAGTGCGAGCTGCTTGTCATAGTCCATTTCGGATAAGGCAGCATAAAGACCGGAATCAGGTTTTGCTGTTTGGCGCATGGCAGAGGTAATGCTCTGCATGGTGTCTGCTGCAATGGTTGCTGCATCAATCACGGTTGGTACGCCAATGGCAATTACGGGAATACCGAGTGTCGTGCGGCTCAATTCCTTGCGCTTGTTGCCGACGCCGGCGCCCGGTGCGATTCCGGTATCGCAAAGCTGAATGGTGGTGTTGACGCGCGCCATGCTGCGTGCAGCGAGCGCATCAACGGCAATAACCAAATCGGGGCGGATTTTTTCTGTGACGCCGCGGATAATTTCACCGGTTTCCATTCCGGTAATTCCGAGGACACCGGGTGACATGGCGCACACCGGGCGAATTCCTTCTTCCACATGCTCGGGAATATATTCCAGGAGATGGCGTGTTACCATTAATTGTGAAACTACTTGCGGACCGAGCGCATCCGGCGTTACGTTCCAGTTGCCCAGACCAACGACAAGAACGGAGGCATCCTCCGGAATCTGTATCAGTTTTTTGAGTTCATCACTGAGGATACGGCAGGCGGTTTCGTAGTCTTCGTGTTCCGGTGCCCCTACGTCTGCTATTTCCATGGTAATATAATTTCCGCGCGGTTTTCCTATTTTCTCTTGTGCCTCATCAGTCTGCACTTCTACTCGGGTAATCTTTAGAGAATGGCGTTCTTCCTCTGAAACATTTATGCCGCTTATTTCCTGAGATGCTTCCATCAGCATCTCATATGCCTCGCTTGCCAGGTCAGTTCTGATATTATTCATGATACTCCTCCCGTATGGATGTTTTTGGTATTAGTATGGTTTATTTTGGGAAAAATAAACCAAAATAAAAAGTAAATCAAAAGAAATATGAAAAAAATCCCTTTTCAATCGGAAAAATTTGTGGTATGATAATATAAAATGGAATAGTTATGTTTTCAGACTTATATTTGTGCCCTTGGCGCAGAAAGGAATGATTATAAATTGGAGAAGGAAAAATTTTATATTACCACGGCCATTGCATACACGTCCAGAAAACCGCATATCGGCAATACCTTTGAGGTTGTCTTGACTGACGCGATTGCGCGCTATAAAAAAATGATGGGCTATGACGTATTTTTTCTGACCGGCACGGATGAGCACGGGCAAAAGATCCAGGAGGAAGCGGAAAAAGCCGGCGTTACGCCAAAGGAATATGTAGATGGTGTGGCAGGTGAGATTCGTGCTATCTGGGATTTGATGGGCGCGAGCTATGATAAGTTTATCCGCACAACGGATGATTATCACGTGAAGGCAGTTCAGAAAATTTTTAAAAAGCTTTATGATCAAGGCGATATTTACAAGAGCGAATATGAAGGCTGGTATTGTGTACCGGACGAATCATTCTTTACCGATACACAGCTGGTGGACGGGAAATGTCCAGAGTGCGGCAGAGAGGTTGTACGCACCAAGGAAGAGGCATATTTCTTTAAAATGAGTAAATATCAGGACAGATTGATGCAATATATTGAGGAACATCCTGATTTTATCTGCCCCGAGAGCCGTAAACGCGAGATGATTAACAATTTCTTAAAGCCGGGACTGCAGGATTTATGCGTGTCAAGAACCTCCTTTAACTGGGGGATTCCGGTGGAGTTTGACCCGGGACATGTCATTTATGTTTGGATTGATGCATTATCAAATTATATCACTGCGCTTGGATATGAGCCGGATGAACCGGAGGCGGAGCTGTACCGAAAATACTGGCCGGCAGATGTGCATATTATTGGTAAGGATATTCTGCGTTTCCATACTATTTACTGGCCGATTATCCTGATGGCGTTGGGCGAACCGCTTCCGAAGCAGGTGTTCGGTCATCCGTGGCTGCTTGCCGGCGCTGACAAGATGAGCAAATCCCGCGGAAATGTGATGTATGCCGATGATTTGGCACGGCAGTTCGGAGTGGAGGCGATTCGCTACTATCTTTTGAGCGAAATGCCTTATGCGCAGGACGGCACCATTTCCTACGAAACCATTATCGCACGTTACAATTCGGACCTTGCAAATACCCTTGGAAATTTGGTAAATCGTACGGTTGCTATGATTAATAAATATTTTGACGGTGTGCTTCAACCGCAGTGCGCGGGTGAATTTGACGAGGATTTAATTGCTTGTGCGAAAGGGGCGGTTAAAAATTTTCATGCCAAGATGGATGAATTCCGCACGGCAGACGCATTGGACGAAATTTTTGCTCTGGCGCGCCGCTCCAATAAATATATTGATGAAACTGCACCTTGGGCACTGGCGAAGGACGAAAGTCAGCGGACACGTCTTGGAGGCGTGCTGTACAATCTTGCTGAGACAATCCGTATCATTGCTGTGCTGCTTTCGCCGTTTATGCCTAAAACGGCAGAAAATATTTTTGAACAGCTGAAAACCGAGGCAAAGGATTGGGAAAGTGTACAAAATTTCGGAGCAATGCAGCCGGGGAACAGTGTCGGCAAGGCAGTACCGTTGTTTGCTCGTTTGGATGAAAAGAAAAAGCTGGAGGAAATTGAAGCGGAAATCGCATCAAAACAAGCTCCTGCCGCCGAAGAACCGAAAGAGGATAACAATATTTCCATTGATGATTTTTCTAAGGTGGAACTGAAAGTCGGCCTGGTTTTAGAATCCAAACATGTGGAGGGTGCTGATAAGCTGTTGGTTTCGCAGATCAAAATCGGAGATGAGACCAGACAGATTGTTTCGGGTATCGCGAAATATTACGATCCTTCGGAATTGGTGGGTAAAAAGGTCGTTGTGGTAACTAATCTTGCGCCGGTCAAGCTGCGCGGGGTGTTGTCCGAGGGTATGATTCTAGCGGCGTCAACCAAAAAGGATTTAACAGTTCTGACTGTGGATAAGGATATTCTGGACGGAACAAAAATCAGCTGAATATTATAGGGAGATGAAAGGGGGGCAGAAGCTCCCCCTTTTAATTTATGGTAAATAATAATTGATAATCGCATTTCGGATAAACTCAAAATATTTTTTGTTTAGTAAACGCTTTACATCTACTTGATGAGCTTTTACGGTATTCCTCGTTCGCGCGTTGCTTGTTGCTTTGGGCGCCGGGCTGTGTGAAATCTGCCACAGGGTGTGTTTGCGGCTTTCTCAAATTTCAATCAGAGGGATATCATCTCTGACAGCTCCTGGCATTTATTGTCGTTTCTTGCTATATTATCTTTGACAATATCACGTTTTTTGCAAAACAAAATAAAACCGAAAGAAAATTTAAAATTCACATTGCGAAAGCTTTGCCTATAGTGGTATAATAATTAGGTTAAAAGGGTTATTGAGAGCTTGAACAGAAAGGAACGAATGATTCATGAGTAAGTTTTTGGACAGAATTAAAGAACGTGCTAAGCAGGACAAAAAAACCATTGTTTTGGCAGAAGGCGAGGAAATCCGCACTGTCAAAGCTGCTCACTTAATTTTAAAAGAGGGCATTGCAAACGTTATTTTGCTTGGTAATGAGGAAAAAATTAAATCTTTAGCAGTTGGTCTTGATATCAGCGCGGCAAAGATTATTGATCCGGAAAAGGCGGACAATTTGCAGGAATTTGCCGATAAATTTTATGAAATGAGAAAAGCAAAGGGCATGACTCCGGAAAAGGCTTTGGAAACTATGAAAAATCCTCTGTATTACGGCGTTATGATGGTAAAGCTGGATATGGCAGACGGTCAGGTTGCCGGTGCGGTTAACGCTACGGCGAACGTATTGCGTCCGTGCTTGCAGATTTTGAAAACAGCCCCCGGCACGAAGCTGGTCAGCGCATTTTTTGTTATGGTTGTTCCCGACTGTGAATATGGCCATAACGGCACATTTATCTATGCGGACAGTGGTTTGAACGAGAACCCGGATGCGGATGCTGTCTCTGAAATTGCTATTTCTTCCGCGGCCTCCTTTGAATCCTTGGTGGAAGCGGATCCGGTTATCGCTATGCTTTCTTATTCTACATACGGCAGCGCAAAGAGCGAACTGGTTGACAAGATGCAGCTTGCGACCAAACTGGCAAAGGAAAAACGTCCTGATTTAAAGCTCGACGGAGAGCTGCAGGCAGATGCGGCTATTATTCCGGCAATCGGACAGTCTAAGGCTCCCGGTTCGGAAATTGCAGGTCATGCCAATGTTTTGGTTTTCCCGGATTTAAACTGCGGAAATATTGCATATAAGCTGACGCAGCGTTTGGCAAAGGCAGAAGCGTATGGACCTATCACACAGGGTATCGCAAAGCCGGTTAACGATTTGTCCCGCGGCTGTTCGGCAGAAGATATTGTCGGTGTCTGCGCCATTACCTGCGTACAGGCTCAGGCTCGTGAAAAGAACAATCAGTAATAGGAGGAAAAAGAATGAAGGTTTTAGTTATTAATACAGGCAGTTCCTCGTTGAAATATCAGCTCATTGATATGGACAATGAGAAGGTTATGGCAAAGGGAAACTGTGAAAGAATCGGCATTGACGGTTCTAAGATCACCCACAAGCCGGTCGGCAAGGAGTCGGTGGAAAAGGTTACGCCAATGAAAGATCATTCCGATGCAATTGCACTGGTATTAAGTGCATTGACCGATGCGGAGCATGGCGTTATCGGTGATATGAGCGAAATTTCTGCTGTAGGTCACCGTGTGGTGCATGGCGGAGAGGATTTTGCTTGCTCAGTTATCATTGATGATAAAGTGAAAGAAACCTTGAAAAAATGTTGCGATTTGGCGCCGCTGCACAATCCGGCAAACCTGATGGGAATTGCTGCTTGTGAAAAGGCAATGCCGGGCGTGCCGATGGTTGCTGTGTTTGATACCGCATTCCATCAGACCATGCCTCCAAAGGCATATATTTATGGTATTCCCTACCATTATTATGAGGATTATAAAATCCGTAAGTATGGTTTTCACGGTACTTCTCATTATTATGTGTCTCACCGCGTGGCAGAATTGATGGATAAACCAATTGAAGAGCTGAAGATAATCACCTTCCATTTGGGCAATGGTTCATCAGTATGTGCTGTAAAGAACGGTAAATCTATTGAAACTTCCATGGGCTTTACGCCGCTGTCCGGTGTGCTGATGGGAACGCGTTCCGGTCTGCTTGACCCGGCAATTGTTACCTACATTATGGAGAAGGAAAATCTCTCTGTAAAAGAAATGAACGAAATCTTAAATAAGGAGTCCGGTGTTCTTGGTATCTCCGGTGTAAGCAGTGATTTCCGTGACATTGAAAAGGCTGCTGCCGAAGGCAATCAGCGTGCACAGCTGGCTCTTGATATGTTTGAATATGGTGTTCGCCGTTACCTCGGCTGGTATGCCTGCGAGATGGAAGGCGTTGATGCGATTGCGTTTGCCGGCGGTGTTGGTGAAAACAATGCGGCGCTGCGTGAAAGCTTGCTGAGAAATCAGGAGTTTATGGGCATCAAGGTTGATCCGGTGAAAAATGCGGTTCGCGGCGTTGAAACAGAAATTACAGGTGAAGGCTCGCGTGTTCGTGTGTTTGTAATTCCTACGGACGAAGAGCTGACCATTGCGCGTGATACAAAGCGTTTGCTGGAAAACAGATAAGAATCATAGCATAATAAATAAACAACGGCGGGAAAATCTCCTGCCGTTGTTTGTTTATATTACTCTGTCGTAAACTTTTGTTTTACCTGCAAAACTTCGGTTTGTTCCGCCTTCTTTGGCTTTTTCCAGCCGCGTGCGCACATTTCCTCAAATATTTGAGAATTAATATCATGCTCATCGTTTAAAATGCTTAAAAAAGCATTGCGCAGCTGCGTGTCAGAACATTCGTCCGTGTATGTGTTATATGCCTCTGCCATTACTTTCTGACTGAGCAGTGAATCGGTCATAATTTCCCGTTCCGTCATTGTTGGCGTTTCCTGTGTTTTGTCCATGTCGCCCTCCTACTGCAAAAATCCCATTAATGTATTAAAGTGCTGCTGATGCTTATCTGCAATGCGGTTGCAGGTTACTTTCAGCTGTGCGTCGCTGCACTGACCGGAAAATGCACGGTATTTTTTTACCAAAACCTGTTCCCGGCGCAGCTGTTCTTCAATCGCTTCCAATTCCTTTGTTGACAGACTCATTTGTCTCACCCTTTCTGATGAAATAACGGTTTATATCATCAGTGTGAACAATATCTAAAATTTTTATACTGCGATTGCGCAAAAAGTGTGAATAAATTTTGAAAAAGGAAACTGTAATAGAGATGAAAAAATCTTTAAAAAGTGCTAGAATGAAAATAAAGAGATATGCCAAAGAAAAAGGAGGGCTTTGTGATGGGAATGACCATGACACAGAAAATTTTGGCAAATAAAGCGGGACTTTCAAGTGTTGTACCGGGACAATTGATTCAGGCAAAGACTGATATGGTGCTCGGAAACGATATTACGGCGCCGGTGGCAATCGGCGAATTTGCAAAAATTGGTATTGGTGAGGTTTTTGATAGGTCAAAAATTGCTCTTGTACCGGATCATTTTACACCAAATAAGGATATTAAATCGGCAGAACAGGCGAAAACCGTTCGTGATTTTGCGAAACAACAGGATATTATTCATTATTTTGAAGTCGGTGAAATGGGTATTGAGCATGCGCTTTTGCCGGAAAAAGGCTTGGTATTGCCGGGAGAACTGGTCATCGGCGCAGACTCTCATACCTGCACTTACGGCGCTTTGGGTGCGTTTTCTACCGGTGTGGGCAGTACGGATATGGCTGGAGCCATGGCGACCGGCGAGGTCTGGCTGAAGGTACCGGAGGCCATACGGTTTCATTTGACCGGAAAGCTGAATGGCTGTGTGAGTGGTAAGGATGTTATTTTGCATATTATCGGAAAAATCGGCGTTGACGGTGCGCGTTACCGTTCCATGGAGTTTTGCGGCGAAGGCGTTGCTGCGCTTTCTATGGATGATCGCTTTACCATTGCCAACATGGCGATAGAAGCAGGTGCAAAAAATGGTATTTTTCCGGTTGATGAGTTGACGCGCGCTTATGCGGCGGCTCATTCTGACAGGGAGTATACGGAATTTTGTGCAGATGAAGATGCAGAATATGTGCAAACGATAGAAGTTAATTTATCCGAAATTCGCCCAACGGTTGCATTCCCTCATTTGCCGGAGAATACTAAGACGGTAGACGAAGCCGGAGAGGTCAAAATTGACCAGGTGGTAATCGGTTCCTGCACCAATGGCCGAATTAGTGATTTGCGGGCGGCGGCAGAGGTACTTCGCGGTAAGCATGTTGCGGTGCGTACGATTGTGATTCCTGCTACCCAGGCGATTTATTTGCAGGCGATGGAGGAAGGGCTTTTAAAAATATTTATCGAAGCGGGCGCGGCCGTCAGTACGCCAACCTGCGGTCCCTGCCTCGGCGGACACATGGGGATTTTAGCGAAGGGTGAACGCTGTGTGGCAACGACAAACCGTAATTTTGTCGGGCGTATGGGTCATCCGGAGAGTGAAGTATATCTGGCAAGTCCTGCGGTTGCGGCGGCGTCTGCTGTCGCAGGAAAAATTGCACAGCCTTAAGGAGGGAGATTTGCTATGAAGTGTCAGGGAAAAACTATTGTTTATGGGGATAATGTGGATACAGATGTGATTATCCCGGCAAGATATTTAAATACTTCAGACAGTACAGAGCTTGCCAAGCACTGCATGGAGGATATTGACAAAACTTTTGCAGAGCGTGTAAAGCCGGGCGATATTATGATCGGCGGTAAAAATTTTGGCTGCGGTTCTTCTCGCGAACATGCCCCGATTGCTATTAAGGCGAGCGGTATCAGTTGTGTGATTGCCGAGACATT
This sequence comes from uncultured Clostridia bacterium, assembly GCA_934438075.1. GTDB lineage: Bacteria > Bacillota > Clostridia > UBA1381 > UBA9506 > RGIG1666. The sequence continues at coordinate 50,827 of CAKSBF010000009.1, forward strand.
CGCTCGCATTTTTTATCGCAACGCCATTAATATTGGCTTACCGATTTTAGAATGTGACCAGATTTCAAAGGTGCATGAGGGTGATGAACTGAGCGTAGATTTTGACAATGGTGTAATCAGTAATCTTACAAGCGGAGAACAATATCATGCGGCACCATTTCCGGAATTTATGCAGGAAATCATGAAAAATAACGGATTGATCGGATATATCCGTAAAAAGGCGGAGGGGAAATAATATGGAAAAAACCATTGCTGTTTTAAAGGGCGACGGAATCGGACCGGAGATTGTAGAGGCGGCGCTGCAGGTGATCGACCGTGTCGGAGAAAAATTTTCGCATACTTTTCATTATCATTATGCAAAAGTTGGCGGCTGTGCAATTGATGAGTTTGGCGAGCCGCTGCCTAAGGAAAGTCTGCAAACTTGCCTTGAGGCAGACAGTGTGTTACTTGGTGCGGTAGGAGGCCCGAAATGGGACAATCTTCCGGGAGAGCTGCGTCCGGAGCGTGCCCTTTTAGGCCTGCGCAAGGAATTGGGTCTGTTTGCCAATCTGCGTCCTGCGGTGCTGATGCCTCAGCTTGCGGCAGCTTCGCCTCTTAAAGAAAGTGTGGTCGGTGACGGCATTAATATTATGGTGGTACGAGAGCTGACAGGCGGTATTTATTTTGGTGAAAAAGGCACAGGTGAAAATTTTGCCTACGATGTTGAGAAATATTATGATTATGAAGTGGAACGTATTGCAAGATGTGCGTTTGAAATTGCAAAAAAAAGAAATCGACATGTAACAAGTGTTGACAAGGCAAATGTTTTGACCAGCTCAAAACTTTGGCGCAGTATCGTGGAAAAAGTACATGCCGACTATCCGGAGATTGAGCTGAATCATATGTATGTGGACAATGCGGCGATGCAGATTGCAACCAATCCGCGGCAGTTTGACGTCATTGTTACGAGTAATATGTTTGGTGATATATTGTCAGACCTTACGGCAACCATTACGGGTTCCATCGGTTTGCTGGCATCGGCAAGTACGGGCAGCGGCACGCGCGGAATGTATGAGCCGATCCACGGAAGTGCGCCGGATATTGCGGGGCAAAATATTGCTAATCCGATTGCGACCATTGTTTCCGCGGCAATGATGCTGCGTACGGCATTTGGCATGGACGAGGAAGCGGCAGCCGTGGAAGGGGCTGTCAGTGCAGCACTGGACGAAGGATATCGTACAGCTGACATTGCGGAGGATGGATGCAGGGTGCTTGGCACAAAAGAGATGGGTGAAGTTATCAGCCGACTTATATGAAAGATTAAAAGACAACTAAAAAGAAATCATTTTAAGAAAAAAGCATTGACGAATTTAAATTTGTCAATGCTTTTTTACTGATTTAATACCAACGTCAACAGGTCATATGAGAAGATATGTTATTGAAAGTGAAGAGTGTTGTGTTGCGTATGACTGTGCTTTTGCCGCAGACGGTGAAGAAGGAGCTATCAGCGGCAACGGCGGGGAGAAGGTGAGCATAGACTGTGTACCAAATGTGAGTCTTATGTTTCCTAAGACAACAATGAAAGCTGTTAAATATAACATTAAAAAGGGGAAAAATTTTTTGGAAACGATAGTACATTACCCGATATTATAGTAACGGCAAAAATTTCATATAAATATTTTACCCCCGGCGCAGGAAAATCCGCCGGGGGTAAAACTTGTTTGTTTTTATTATGATTTTTAGTGTATAGCCGTCAATTAGTCTTGGATTGCTCTGTTTAAGAAGGTTACAATCTGACCGCGGCTGCAAATAGTATCAGGTGAGAAGGTCGTATCAGAGGTACCGCTTGTTACATCTTCTTCTACCGCCCATGCTACAGCCTCAGCATAGTCAGCATCCGCTGATACATCGGCAAAGTTGTCGGAAGCAACAGTTTGCGGTGAATTAGCATTTTTCCACAGATAAGTTACAGTTGATGCTCGTGTGCAAGGAGTATTTGCATCAAATGTGCTGCCGGAAACCATGCCTTTTTCGCTTGCCCAAATGGCGGCATCATAGTAATAATCGCTTTCCTTAACATCGCTGAATGGATTTTCAGTGGTTGCCTTCGGAGAACCAACTGCACGCCACAGGAAGGTGATAATCTGTGCTCTGGTGCATGTATCATCAGGCGAGAAGGTTGTAGCGGAGGTTCCGGCGGTAATGTTTTTCTCCACAGCCCATTTTACGGCAGCTGAGTAATACGCATCGGCCTTTACATCAGTAAAGTTTACAGTGTTTGCCGTTGTTTGGCTGTCGTCTGCGGGTTTGTTCTCCGGCTCGGTATTGTTTTCATCTTTCGGAAGAGTGTCCGAGTCATCCGGATCAATCAGGCGAAGTCCGTTATATACTTTAACGGTTGCCTTTTCATTATTTAAAGTGAGGTTTAAAACTCCTTTGATGGAACCGCGCTTGGAAACGGTGGATTCAACCTTTGTAAATCCGTCTGCCCACTCAACGGTACTGCCGTTTTTCACTGCAGCCCGAACTTTTTCCAAAAGCTCTTCCTGCGTGATAGAATTATCAAAGGATACGCCTTTAAATACTTCCGATACAGCTGCTCGGTCTTCTGCAATTTTTTCGGCGTCTGCATTATTTGCTGCGGCTTCTCCGGTGAGCATCGGTATTTTTATATCATACATTTCGTGTTTGGTGTAGGGTCCGCAGGTAAATAAAATGTTGGCAAAAATGCTTCCGTCTTTTGTACTGGAGGCATTATAAACCCGATAATCCGATTCTTTGGAAAAGGAAAGCTGAACGGAACTTCCGTCCGGGAGCAGTTTTGCAATAGAGCTTAAAAATGCTTCGCTGACCATATCGTTATAGACTACAGCGGTGTCCTTTTTTGCGTCGATTGCCTTTCTTGCCGCTTCGATTTCTCCCAGCTCATCGAGGGCAAAGACTGTGCCCGGCAGCAATGCAAGCATCAGGCATAGTGAGAGTAAAAAGCTGATTGTTTTTTTGTACATGTTTCATTTCTCCTTTTTATAATTTATAATATATTTATTGCAAAGCTCTGTTTAAGAAGGTTACAATCTGACCGCGGCTGCAAATGGTTTCAGGCGAAAATTCTGTTGCGGAGGTACCGCTTGTCACACCTTCTTTTACCGCCCATGCTACAGCCTCAGCATAGTCAGCATCCGCCGATACATCGGCAAAGCTGCCGGAAGAAGCAGTTTGCGGCGAATTAGCATTTTTCCACAGATAGGTCACAGTGGAAGCGCGTGTACAGGGGGTGTTTCCGCTAAAGGTGCTGCCGGAAACCATGCCTTTTTCGCTTGCCCAAATGGCGGCGTTGTAGAAATAGTCACTTTCTTTTACATCGCTGAAAGGATTTTCGGCAGTTGCCTTCGGAGAGCCAACTGCGCGCCACAGGAAGGTGATAATCTGTGCTCTGGTACAGGTATCGTTCGGAGAGAAAGTGGTGCTCGTAGTACCTGTTGTAATACTTTTTTCTACCGCCCATTTTACGGCATTTGCATAATATGCGTCTGCTTTTACATCAATGAAATTTGTGTTAAAAGAATTTGTATTATCGGGTTTTGTATCGTCTGGCTTTATAGTGTCCGGAGTATTTGTTTCATCACCGACTGTAAAGATAACCGGAGAGGTGCAGCGTATGTTCAGTTGATATCCGCCGTTAACTTTTGTCATATAGTCCAGGTCAAGGGGCAAGTAGGACTCCGTTCCGTCTGAGGCTGTGCAAATAACATACGCTTTCTGCATTGCGTCAGTATCTTTAAAGTGCATGGTGCCTGCGCTTGTGGTAACCGATGTAATCGGGGCTCTCCAGCCTGCAAACAGCTGTATTGCCGAGCCGTCTTTGTCGCTGTCGTATGTTCCTGTACCGATATAATCATAACCGCTTTTTAAAAGATTTTCACGGTGACCTGTACTATTCATCCATGCATTCATGGCTTTTTCGCCGCTTATTTTAATGCCGGGAGCGGGACATTTATAAATATTTTCGCCTGCGCCGCTATATTGGAATGATGAAGGAATGGCGCTGAAACAGCTGGAGCCGTTTGGCCTGGTGTGAGAAAAAGATTCCAAAACTTCAGTTTCACGAATATCGCAGGCCTCCTGCAGGGGAGCAACCATACTGAGCAACATGTCACCAACCTTTGCCCGCTCTACGTTTGTAATTCGGAGAATCTCCCATTCCTCTTTATTGACGGATATTTTATCCGAGGGAATTTTACGCACAAGCATAGGAATGGTTTCGTGTATACGAATCTCTTTTTGTTCATCATTTAAAGTGACTATGAGGTAACCTATGATATTACCTTGTTCTTTAAAGGTTGCATTCTGTTTTACAAAATTGTCCTTCCAGACGGCGGTGGAGCCGTTTTTTATTGCTGCACGTGCAGCTGCAAGCATTTCTTCTTTTGTAATTCTGTTGGTGTAGCCTAGGTTGTGTATTGCTTCGCTTATGGCTGAGCAATCCTCCGCAAGCTTGCTGGAATCTTCGGTCACGAGCATGGGGACGGTTTTTCCGATAGACTGACCTTCCGTAATGCTACCGCACGAAAGAGTAAGACTTGCTGCAATGTTGCCGGGCAGAGAAGTGGTTGCTTTGATGATTTTAAAATCACCGTCGGCAAGCGTTACTGTCACGTCGCTGTCTTGGGGCAAAGCATCTTCTGCCATTTTTAATATATCTTCTGCCGTGGTGTCGTTGGAAACGTCAAATTTCCATATTGCATCGTTAATGGCCTTTTTTGCTGCGGCTATGCTTTTTTTCATAGCGGATATTTCCGCATCGGTATATTGGTTCGTATCCTCATCGGTTTCCTCGTCGCCGGTCCTTACGGTTACATTTCCCGAAGAGGTCGAAATTTCTTTCTTTACTTCCAGAGCTTCTTCGGCATCATCTTGATAGATAAAGACTATAGCGCTCATAAATCCCGGACTGGAAGCCGTTGGAGCGGTAATTTTAAACTTTTCTACCAACACTCCTGCACCGGTTGTTTTATCTGCGGAATATTTGCAGGCATTCAAAATCATATCTTCCAAATCACTTTGCGTGAAACTCGTAGTAATCTCGGCTTCTGCTAAGGCATCTAAGAACGATTCCATATTTTTTTCCACAGCAGTTTGTGCATCGTCTACCATGGAAAAGCCTGCATACACCGTGCCGCCCCCGAGCAAGGGCGCTCCCGCCGCAACGATAAATGCTGCTGCAAGAATACAAGCTAAGAACTTCTTCATTGCTGTCCCTCTCCTTTTTTTATTGATATTTGGATTTTATAGTGGTTTTTATCGGTATCTACTATGCCGTTGTTTTTTTCTACAAAGGAACGCAAGGTTTTCAGAGCAGACTGTTTGTAGGTACTTGCGCCGTCTGTCTGCACCATAATGGAGATCTGGTTTTTTTTCTGCAGCGCCTCCAGTTTTATATATTGTTTTGCTGTATTTATGGCATCATCAAGCATGCTTGTAATGACGGCAAGAATCTCAAAGGTATTAATGGCGGACGGCAGGTTACAGCTGCAAACAAAAAGGACTCCCTTTTTTTCTGTAGCTGCTTGGTACATAGATAAAAAGGAATTTACCGTTTTGTTTTCGCAAAAATAATTTTCGGCACCGTCCACATATTCGGCAAGCCTTTCTACGGAGCAAAGCTGCAGCTCCAGCAATTCCTTGCTGTGGCGGCTGTCTGCTTTTTCGTGTGCATAATCAAAAAAATATACTTCAAACCCAATAAAAAATATGGATAATACACTTGTAAGCACGGGAATTGTTACCATTGGATATTGAAACAGAAGATCGCTGTAAACGGTAGTTGCATATGTAATGACATAGACAGCCGCAGGCATCAGACAAAGATAATTTGCCTCCTTTTTGTCCGAAGCGAATATTTTTGTAACAACCGGTGCAATAAATTTTGCAATTAAAAAAAGTAAGAGCGCAGTTAGTAATATTTCGGACGCCGCGCTTGCGACAATGCTGCCGCCGAGCAAATGAGCAGTAAAAATACAGATCCATTTTCTGGGCGTCGTCAAAATGTAAGCGGCGGTCAGTGCGAAAACTGCCTGAGAAAACGGCGTTTTCATAACATAAATATAGTAAAGCAACAGCGGCAGATGTACGGTAAACGGGTAAAGCATGTAGAGAAGATGGTTGCTGAGACTTTGATGCAGCAGCAAATTGATAAGACCGCACAACAGATAAAGTGTAAAGATTCCGCAGATTTGCAGCTTATTTTTTGTTTTATCGGTAAACAGCAGCATAATGATATTACCGTAAAGCGTTACGGTGATAAAGTTAAGAATATCCATTGCACTGCTCCCTTACGTAGTTTTATATTAATTTCATCAACATGGTTAAAAGCAGAGATTTTAGATGCTTCTGATATTATTTTAACTTTTAGCTGTTTTTACTTCAAGGGGTGTGTCATAACTTGCATAAAATCGTCATAACTTGCAAAGAACATAAAAACAATGCGAACTATCGGCCGCATTGTTTTTCGGGTTTAATTTTGAAGAGTAGCAAAAACATTAAAGATGCCGTCTCCATCATCGATTTTCAAAAAGCCGCGGTTATTTTTTAATATGGTGCTAACGCTCTTCAGGCCCAGTCCGGTGCCGTGCGGCTTTGTGGTTGTGTACAGACCGTTGCTGTCCTTTTTCAGCTCGCCGGTATAATCGTTTTTTATGTTTAGTGAAAGCTGGTGGTGCAGCGGTTTAATATCGACTGCAATATAACTTTCTGCGGCGTCATAGCTATTTTCCAACAGATTTGAAAGCAATACACAAAATTCTGCTTCGTCACAGGAAAGTGCGCCGGGGAGCCGTATCTGTGCGGAAAAGTTTAGACCTTTTTCTTGTGATTTAATATAATATTCTGTCAGCACGGCATTGATTAAAGGATTTTCACAAAAACATGCTTTACTGCCGGTGTGTATCTCGGTCAGTTCCTTTTTCAGCAGCTCTTTTGCTGCCTCGGTATTGTCGTTTTCGAGGTAATCCAGCAGGATGGCGTCGCGGTGTCTGGCATCGTGCCGGAATATTCTTTCCGCTTCTGCTTTTTGCTGATGAAACTCATACTGCTTTTTTTGCAGAAGAATCTGTTCTTTCATGCTTTGTGCAAGCCGTTCTCTTTCCATGGAATCATATGCTGTTTGAAATGTATAAAAAATTAAAATATAAACCAGCATCATTAAAATATATACCGAAAGCAGCAGAGGATAATTTTTTGAGAAACCGTAGAAATATTTAAAGTGATAGTTTATGAGGCAAATCACCACCGTGAAAAACATAGGGATAAAGGAAAATATCCACCAGTTTATTTTCGGTTTTTCCATGAGTGCCCGGTGCCTTGATTTTAAACATGTATGATACAGCACAAAGTAGCCACATAAAAGCGCAAAGCGAACCGCAGTCAGAAAGAAATAATTTTTCAAAGTAATATCGTTAATAAATGATGAAAAGCAGGTGATAATGTCATAAATATTAATCCACAGCCAGAAGTTAAAAACCGTTTGTGATATTTTGTCCTTTGTAATCAGCAAAATAAGGGCAAAATAAGGCAGACCTATCGTAAAGATAATCACATTTTGAAGGACAAGAGTTCCGTAGTGCAGAGTAATGTAAGAATTTACGGCAAGGCAAAACAGAGTAACTGCGGTAAAACAGCCGTAGGAACGCTTTGCCGGCAGGCGATAATTCATCATGGAATAGCCGTCAAGTGTGCAGATAAAAAGAGTAATAAACAAGGGCAATATGCTTTTCAGATCATTCATTGCGGCACCTCCGCAGTAAAAACATAATCAAAATATGCTTTCTTTGCGTTTTGAGAGTAGCTTCTGGAAATTTTAACTGTTTTTCCGTCCGTAAGATGAAAAGTATCGCCGTCTATGCAGTCAATATGTTCCATGTTTACAAGGTAGCTTTTATGACAACGGCAGAAACCGTGACGCAGCAAATAGTCCTCAAAGTCTGAAAGTTTACCGGCAATTTCAATTTCTTTATTTTCTGATAATGTAAAAATAACTTTCCTCAGATTGCTTTCCAGGCATTGTATGTTTGAAAGCAAAATTTTTGTTTCTGTTCCGGAATAGGTAACGGTGATGTAATGTTTCTTTTTTCTCTGGGAAAGCAGTCTCTTTATACAACTTTTCAGCTGTTCCTGGTCAATTGGCTTTAAAAGGTAGTCAAAGGCAAGCACACGATAGCTTAAAACACCGAATTCTTCACTTGAGGACAAAAAAACAACCGGCGTTTTCCTGTCGGTGCTGCGCAGGATCGCCGCTGTGTCAATGCCGTTTATTTTTGGCATTAAAATATCTAAAATAATTAAATCATATGGCAGATGTGCGTGACTTTTTATCAGCTCGTTTCCGTCGTTAAATTCATTAATGGAAAAATCTTTCAAAACAGTTTTGAGAGCCTCTATCACTTTTTGCCTTTCGGTTTTCACATCGTCACAAACAGCTATTCTCATAGATACATTCCCTTTTCATTTCCTTTTCGTGCAGACTATAACTGAAAAAATAATTATTCTGCCGAATGTTTATAAGATAACTTAATTTATGATAATTATAGCACATTTTACTTATGATGTCAAAAAAGAAAAACATAATAAAAAAGAACTGCCCGGATTTTAAACTGCATTCATCTATGCTGATTGTATAGCTTGCTGCAGTTTATTTTTTTGGCAGTTTCTTTTATTTTAAAGTATGGTTTATAATTCCTGTTTTTTCATCCGAAAGCTTTAATAATCACAAGCGCGAGTATTCCGAGGATGATTCCCGTTCCGCTTCGAAGGGTCAGTTTTTCCCGGAAACACACAGCCGCAACGACAGCTGCAATAATAGTGCCTCCGCCGTTGATAATTGTAAACAGCACAACGGGTGGTACGGCAGCAGCTAAGGTAGTGGTCAGCTGATTAATAATAAATACGCAGACGGATAAAACAACACCGTATAAAACCAGCTTTTTGGATAGCCTTTCCATGTGCTGTGCTTTTGCTTTGTACATTATGGGCGTAATCAGCATCATTACCGCACCCAGCATACCGAATGAAAGAAAGGAAAACATAGATACGTTTCCGTCTGGAACCCAAAAAGCAAATATCTGCTGTGCGAACATGACGGCACCGTTTGACAGCAGACAGCCAATCAGCAGAATCAGTGTTTTTATGGAAAAATTTGTATACAGCTTTTTAGAGCTTCCGATCAGCAAATAGGCGGAGCACAGGAAGATTGCAACGCCGAGCCACTGAAGCGGCCGGATTGGTATGTTAAAAACAAATATTCCCGCGATGCATGGCACGATAAGGCCTGCTGTTGAAAACATGGAGCACAGAGCGATCGTTCCGCTTTTCATAGCAAAAATATTGCACATCATGTTCAGAATGAGCATGGCGCCGGAAAATCCGGAGATGAGCACGGTCGGCAAGTCGCATTGAAACCCGTTTTTCCCGATTAAGATCGTCAGCAGAGCCAATATTGCCGAAAGTATTTGCCGAAAACCGCTGTAATAGATAAATAGCGGCATATCTGAAATTTCGTTGCTTGTTTTCTTGTTGCTTAAATTTTGTGCGATACGGCATAGTAAGATTATACCGATATATACGATTGGCATTTTAAATCATATCCCCATTTTTGTTCCATAGTGTGTTAAGGTATTGTATGGCAAGTGAAATATCGCCGGCAGGGTCGGAGCCTACCTCGCGTTCGATGGTTAAAAAGCCGCGATATCCGATATCGGTCAGTGCGTCCAGATATTGCGGAAATGGGACGTCGCCTTTCCCCAAAGGAAGCTCACGGAAATAGGAGCCTTCCTGAATCACGTCTTCTATAATTCCGTAAATGACCTCCGGGTCGCTGTCGCGAAGTTTGATTCCATCCTTTGCATGCGTGTGAACAATATAATCCTTTAAGGTATAAACCGCCTGTACGGGATCATCGCCTGTCACCATTACAAAATTGGCCGGATCAAGATTGACTGCTACGCCGCGCGAGCCGAGCGAATCCAGAAAACTTTTTAAGGTTTTGGCAGGTTCAGGGCCGGTTTCTATGGCGAAATGTGCGTCAACTGTATCGGCGTAACGGCTCAGCTCTGCGCATGCCTCCTGCATGATTTGGTAACGCGGATGCATGCTGTCCTGAGGAATTACTCCAATGTGAGTTGTAACAACATTGGTCTCCAGGTCTTTTGCCAAATCGAGAATTCTTTTTGATTTTTCAATCAATGCGGGATTGTTCTCTGCATTTCCAAAGCCCTGTCCCAAATCGCCGCAAAGTGCGGAAAACACCAAGCCGTGTGATTTTGCAATATCTAAAAGTTCGCGGCGTTTCTGCGCATTCATGTTTTCCGGTGCAAATTCCCCTGAGGTTGCATACATCTGCAAACCGCCTGCACCGAGTTCGGCGGCTTTTTTTATCGCACCGACAGCATCTGTACGCAGAGAACCCATCATAATACCAATGGGAAACGGATACATTTTCATTCCTCCTGAAATTTATTTTGTACACGGAGCAAGCCCTCCGTTATCTGTTTATCTGCCTCGATTACTGTTTGAAAGCTGGTCCAAACGTCATCAATGGTGGGTGTTCCGGCGGAATTGTTTTCAATCATATCAATTAAGACGTTTAACTGAGCATCTGTTGGCTTACGCTTACAGGGAACGTTGATAGTACGGTATTCCTTTTCGGGGTAAGTATAATACTCAATCAAATCACCTTCTTCTTGATTCTCGTGACGTGCGTTTTGCAGAACAATTTTAATTCTGCCGCGCGGACCGATAAACTCCTTCAGGTTATCAGCAGACATGGTATTGCTCCAGCCCGCCTCGTAGTAACCGATGGAGCCGTTGGAAAGACGTACGGTCATCAGTCCGTAATTATACTTTCCGTTTGGTACATCTGCTTCGGTTCGGATGCCGATAGCGGAAACCTCCTTTACTTCTTCGCCAGTAAACCAACGCATTACATCAACATAATGCACGCCGCAGTCTACAATCGGAGAGGTTTCACAGATCAGATTCAGATATCGCTTCCAATTCATGGTATGGTGGTTTTGCGCCATACGCATGATGACGGGAGAACCGATGGCACCGCTTTGTATCATTGCAGCTGCGGTCTGATAGGTCTTGTTATGACGCAGAATATGACCGATCAGCACCTTACACTCGGGATGTTCGCGAATCAGTTTTACCGCATCGGCCCCGTCACTGAGATTGCCTGCTATGGGTTTTTCACACAATACATGCTTGCCCTCGGCAATGCATGCTTTTAAAATTTCTAAGTGGGACGACGGCGGTGTTGCAACAATAACGATATCTACGCCAACGGCAGAAACCGCTGTTTTCCAGTTAGTTTCTGCCGTTTCTGCATTATATTTTTTAGCAAACGCGTTTGCTTTGGCATAATCCAGGTCACAGACAAATTGTATCTTTATATTGTCTTTGTAATAGATATTATCTAAGTGCGCCGCTCCCATTTGACCGCATCCGATTAATGCGATGGAATATACTTTGCTGCTCATAAAAAAATTCACCTTTTAACAAAATTATACTTTTAAAAAAGTTTATACCTCAACCCATGTAAATGGGTTTTCTGCGGCCTTCATTCCTGCTGCTCGGACTGCGATAACATTCACGGTGTCCCGATGCGGTACAGGAATCTCGCCGGTGTCGAAGAAATGGATCAGCTGTTTCATAAAGAGTCCGAAATATGGGGATTTAATGGGATACTCAACTGCCATGTTATCTTTATCAACCGTAATCATGGAAAATTCATATCCACGGCACTGCTGCAGTTCCAGCGTTTGCTGCATCTGAACCAGACGCCCGTCCGCAAATTCTATTACCATGGACGGATGTGCGATATCGCTCAAAAACATAACGCGCTTTGGGTCAGTGTTCATCAGGCGGATAATCGGTTCGATTTGGTGGATGGAATACATGTCGTAGGTTCCCGATCCTTCGCTGTACAGCTTGTATATTTTATCCGTGTCAATGTCGTCCAGCTCGGCTGCAAAGCGAAGCGCTGAACTGGAAAAACACTTGCTGCCATGCTTGTCCGCATTTTCAAAGATTCGCAATGCAGTTGCCTTGTCGGGAGCGAAAGTTTTGTCAATGTAAACGCGTTTACCCGATTTTAAAGGCAGATCAGTCAGCTCCTCGTGCATTTCAGGGGTATCGGGTGATAGAACGATTAGGACATCACTCTTTTCAATAACCTCTTCAATGCTGTCTGCCAGCGGAACATTATACTTTTCCGACCACTGTTTGCTGGTCATTCCGCCGATGGGACTGTCGATTTTTGCATAGGCGCAATATGCTTCATATCTGCCGTCTGAGGCTGTTTTCAGTAAACGCGGATAGTTGTTTGCATGCCATTCGTCAAGATAATAATCAATAAAGCCTACTTTTATCATAACACAATCTCCTTATGTTCCTCTGCCGAGCGATAGACAGCATCCATCATACCGGCCGTGATAATGTTTGTATCGATGTGTGACGGGAGTTTTTCTCCGCTCTCAATACAGTTGATAAAAGAATCTATCTCATTCTGGAACATTTTAACGCTTTCCATTGCAAAGGTGGTTTTGGTCAGCATGCCGTTTTTGGTGGAATACAGCGTGAAGTCACTGCCGTATTGCAGACGGATACCGCCCTTTGATCCCATAAAGTCAATAAACATCTCATCTTCGCCTATATTTTGTGCCCAGGCACCGTTAAAGGAAATGATAGGACCATCGGTTCTGATGATTCCGGTGATTCCATCCTCAACGTTGAAAACACCGTCTTTTTTCGGGGGACCTGCCCACATGGTGGTATAAACGTAGTCCTCTATGGGATTTCCTAAACGGTTAAACTGCTCGGCAGATACACTTTTTACCTTCGGATCGTTACAGCAATACATTACAATGTCAAAAAAGTGAACGCCCCAATCAATCATAACGCCGCCGCCGGCAACCTCTTTTCTGGTAAAGTCACCACCCAGTCCCGGTATGCTTCTGTGACTGCGGAAGCTTACATATACCTGATAAACGTCGCCCAGCTCGCCCTGTGCGATGAGTTCTTTAATTTTATTTACGCCGGTGTTGAAACGGTTTACAACACCGATGTTAAGCACCTTTCCGGTTTCGTGCTGAACCTTTTGCATTTCCAGAGCCTCGGAGTAAATTCTTGCCGCCGGTTTTTCACAAAGTACATTTTTCCCCGCACGCAGCGCGTCGATTGCAATCGTAGAGTGCATTTTGTTCGGTGTGCAAACAGAGACTGCCTCAATCTCGGGATCTGCCAGCACCTCTTTATAATCGCATACCGCTGTTCCGCAATTATACTTTTTCACCGCAGCCTCGGCGCGTTCTGCGATAATGTCACAGAAATATTTAATTTCTGCCTTCTCATTGTTTATGTATGCGGGTATGTGTGCGGAATTTGCAATGGAACCGCATCCAATGACAGCTACTTTCATTTTATAATACTTCCTTTCATGTGTTATCAGCATAAAAATACTGACAATTTATTTTTACAGTTTTCATTATAAGCGTATTGCGAATAAATGTATTTAACAAATATTTCGTTTATTTTATCAATTTATCAATCTGCGGCAGTTTTCATAAAATGCTAAGAAATGCGGATTAATTGTTAAATACATCCGGCTCAGGAATCTTGTATAATAAGTATGATTTTTTAAACCGCAAATCGTATTGAAAATTTATATGATAGAAATTACATTATACAAGGGGTGCTTTATGTATTATATTGACGTTGATTTTTTAAAATTCTGCGGCAGCATTAAGCCAATGCATGCTGTAAACAATGTGCCTGTGGTGCCGAAAACAAGTGAGACAATGTATGCGCGGATGAATGAGGCGCATATTCCATACGCCAGACTGCACGACACAGGGGGCTATTTCGGCGGTGCGCACTATGTGGATATTGCCAATGTTTTTCCGGACTTTGATGCAGATGAAAACGATGCAGATTCTTATGATTTTGCGTTTACCGACGCGCTTCTGCAGGATATGACGCAGCACCATTTAAAACCTTTTTACCGTCTTGGCGCAACTATTGAAAATCACCATAAAATAAAGGCGTATCATATCTACCCGCCAAAGGACTATGAAAAGTGGGCACGGATTTGTGAGCATATTATCCGGCATTATAATGAAGGTTGGGCAGACGGGTTTCATATGAATATTGAACATTGGGAGATATGGAACGAGCCGGATAATGAACCGATAATAGAAGATAATCCTATGTGGAAAGGGACAAAGGAAGAATATTTTGAGCTTTATAAAACAGCCGCAACTCATTTAAAGCAATGTTTTCCAAAATTGAAAATCGGCGGATATGCTTCCTGTGGTTTTTATGCCATTACCAACAGCGATGTTTCTGATACGGCAAAATCCAGCCGGCGAGTAGATTATTTTGTGGAGTTTTTTCTGGATTTTTTAGATTTTGTAGTAAAAAACAGACTTCCGCTAGATTTTTTTTCGTGGCACAGCTATGCAGGTGTTGAGGAAAATATACAATATGCACGCTATGCGAGGGAGAAACTGGATGAACATGGTTTATCGCAATGTGAAGTATATCTGAACGAATGGAATCCGGGAATTGACAACAGAGGTATGCAGAAGGATGCAGCGGCTGTTTTGTCTATGATGTGCGCGCTGCAGGACACCCCGACGGATATGTGCATGTATTATGATATGAGATTGTCCTCTGCATATTGCGGCATGTTTCATCCTATGACAAATGATGTTTTAAAGGCATATTATGCTTTTTATATTTTCGGCAAACTGTACCGGCTGCACAATCAGGTAAAATGCACAGTGAGCGGCAAGCATATTTATGCGCTTGCGGCGTCGGGTAAAGACGGAAAGGGTATCGCTGTGGCAAACAACAGCGGAGAACTGGTAACGGTAACTGTACGAATTAATGGCGGGGATGCTGCAAAAAGAAAAATATATCTTGCAGATGAAAAACGCGATTTTTGTGAAAATCCGGATATCCGTGCAGAGGAGATGGAGATTGCGCCTTATGGCATTGTGTATATAGAAGAATAAATTTAAGAGAAACAGGGACATTTGTAAAAGTTGTAGTTCGCTTTTACAAATGCCCCTTTTTACTTTATGCTCTTTATATGCTCTTTAATTTATGGATTTCAAGATTTTTAACTGTTATTTCGCCCGATTTTACAGCGAGAGTAAACTCGTTTCGGCAATAGTCAGCAATGACTCCGCCCAGCATATATATGGCTCCGTCGTCCATAAAAAGTTCAAGCCCTGTAGTGTCTGCGATTAGTCGGATTTTCACCCTGCTGCCTGTTTCATTGATTGTTGTGCTTTCGCCGCAGCAGACGATTTGCCTTTGAAAAAGATTAAATATTGCTTCCATGCCGAATATCCGCAGTTTTAAGCATGCATCCTTGCTGCAGTCCATTTCAAACAAAATATCATATGCCGCAGGGGTTACTTTTGTGCAGTGAATATCTCCTTTGGTAAGGGAAATTTCCCGAATTTTGGTATAGGTGTCGTAGAGGAGCTGCAGCTCCCTCACGGGGTAAGCGCAGAGACACATGCCGCTTTTGCTGCTGCGCAGTGACATTTCGCAAGGGATTGTCATACACATGTTAAAACTTTTGGCAGGAATCCCAAAACGGTTCCAGCTAATGCGGATTCTCCTGTTGTCCGGTGCATTTGACCAGCTTTGAGAGGCATAGCTCAGCTTTCCGCGGTGCAGCGTTTGGACGGCTGTTTCCTGATGAAAGTGCCTCCCGTCAAATTCGCCGATGATATATCGGTCGGAAGCGCCCGTAAAGACCCATTTGATAATATTTGGATTGTTGTTCAGCGGAAGCGGATAAAAATCGGCACATTCGGCGTCGCCATCCAATGTAATTTCCTCTATGCGCGTCCAGTTTTTTAAGTCGGATGAAGAGAGCAGTAAGAATTTGTTTTCCTTTAAATATAGAGCCATAATATATTGCTTGCTTGCTTCATGATAAATCACCTTAGGGTCGCGGTTTCCCTCTTCGAGTTGCTCTATAATCGGATTAAATGCATATTTCTCAAAGGTTTTTCCGCCGTCGGCACTGTATGCCATACATTGTGTAAACGGCTCTCCTTCTGAGAGAAACGAGGTGCCTCCGGCTGCGGTATAAAACAAAACAAGCACATTGTCTTTTGTATTTTTTAAACCGAGAAGATTTTTTGAATCAACAATGGCTGAACCGGAAAACATGGCTCCTGTCTTATCGGGAAAAAGGGCGATTTCTTTTTCTTCCCAGTGCATTAAGTCACGGCTGACCGCATGTCCCCAATGCATGTTGCTCCAGACGGTTCCGACCGGGTTGTGCTGAAAGAACATATGATAGAGCCCGTCATAATATACCAGACCGTTCGGATCATTGAGCCAACCCATATGGGCGGTAAAGTGGATTTTGGGACGCAAAGCCTCATCGCACGCGGCGGCAGCGGTATCGGTTTTCCTGATCTGAAAGGGGGTGTCCGGTTCGCAGCGGACAGAAATCATTTTGTTTTTGAAACGTCTGACGTCGTAGCGGGCAAAGAAGTCAGGCCGTGTTTCATCTAAAGCAAGGTTTAGCTCCAAGAGCGGTTCGTTACCGCAAAAGAACCGGAGATTTTTCATACATGCCTGCCGGTTTACCGGCAGGACAATGTAGTTGCTGTCGCATAAGAACTGCATAGATTATCTTCCTTTCTTGCCTTATATTTCACTTAATTTTTTTCAAATTTTATAATATACTATAATCGTTGAGATGTATTTAACAATTATTACTCTTTTCTTGTCATTTTATTTGGAGTGATCGTAATGTTTGAAATGCAAAAAATAAACTGTGAAATAGAAATTGACGGATTTAATGCCATATACTATTTTGAAGCGGGAAAAGATTATTCACATCCGCTTGAGCAGCATGATTTTTGGGAAATGGTATATGTGGATACCGGGCGGATTAATGCATTTTCTAACAATATGGGATATCTGATGGAACAGGGGAATGTGATTTTTCATAAGCCTATGGAAAAACATGCGCATGTTTCAGACAACTGTGTCCCGAATAATACGATGGTGGTGGGATTTAGCACACGCAGCGAAAGCATGCGCTTTTTTGAAAATAAAATATTCTGCCTGGATAAAAGGGCAAGATCTCTTTTGGCAATGCTGTTTAAGGAAGCGCCGTCCGTATGGCCGGAAACCCCGAAGGATGTCGGCAGCAAAAACGATTTTTATTTTGATGATCGTGTTTTTGGGAGCGGTCAGCTTTTAAAATGCTATTTTACGGAGTTTTTAATATATTTGAAGCGAATCGGAAGCGGAGAACAGATTCAACCAAATGATGACGCAAGAAACATTGTCATGGATTCTATGGGCGAACCAATGCTGGAATATATGAACGAAAACCTTTATTCCAACCTTACAATGGATGATTTAAGCAAACATTTTTTGTTGGGAAAAACACAGCTTTATAAGGTGTTTTACGAGAAGTATGGAAAAAGCCCTATGAAATATTATGCGGAGCTGAAAAATATTGAAGCAAAAAAATTGTTGCGCGAGGAGAATTATTCTGTTACGCAGATTGCGGACATGCTCGGCTATTCTTCCGTTCACACTTTTTCCAGAGCGTTTAAAAATGTGGAGGGGTTTTCACCGACAGATTATTTGCGAAGCATTTTATAAACCGGCGCGGCAAAGATACTTTGCAATAAATGCAGTTGGCGGAACAGCGACATAAAATAACACTTGAAATACTCCATTCTTTATGAGTGGAGTATTTTTTTATCTGCGGCAGGTTTGCGAAAAAATGATAAAACTTTCGTAGTAATTGTTAAATACATTGCCGTATTACCATTGTATAATTAGGGTATAAGTTGAGGATGGGCTAATCTGGGGAAGCTGTTCCTTTTGCTGCTTTCTGAAAGACCGGACGGAAGCAAATAATAATTTATTGGAGGTTGCAGGAAACATGAATCTGATACCTATGCCTAAACGGATGGAAACGGGAGAGGGTTTTTTAACAAAGCATACGGTCTGCATTGTCTCGCAGACAGGGGATGAAAGACTTCAAAAGGCATTGCAAAAGCTTCCTGCAGCGAGCGGCGTCGTCGTTATGGAAATGATGATAGCGGACGGAAACAGTGAAAGATATACGCTTACGATTGAGCAGGAGCGGATTTTATTGACAGCAGACGGCGCGCAGGGAGCTTTTTACGGAATTCAAACGCTGCGTCAGATATTTACACATGAAAAGATTCCATGCATGTACATAGAAGACAGCCCCGATTTCGGTTATCGGGCTTTTTATCAGGACGTAACCCGCGGAAGAATACCGAAGATTGCGACGTTGAAACAGCTGGTTGACCAAATGGCATATTACAAGCTGAATACGCTGCAATTATACTCGGAGCATGTATTTGATTTTCGTGAGCTGAAAAGTATTACGGGGCGGTACGGCTGTATTACGGCGGCGGAGATTCGGGAACTGGACGAATATTGCCGAGAAAATTTCATCAAGCTGATTCCGTCACTTGCTCTGTTCGGGCATTTGTACGAGCTTTTAAATGAAGAAAAATATCAGCATTTGCGCGTTTTAAAGGACTATAAACCGACAAACATTTTTTGGGATGAACGCGCATATCATCACACGCTTGACCCTTACAATCCTGAAAGTTTTGAACTGGTAAAAAGTATGCTTGACCAGTGCATGGAAATGTTTTCCTCGGACACCGTGAATATTGGCTGTGATGAAACCTTTGATTTGGAGACCTTTAAAAATGCAAATCCCGGTAAGCTTTACACGGAGTTTGTCCGGCGCATTGCAAAGTATCTTTCCTCAAAAGGGAAAAAGGTTATGATGTGGTCCGATGTAATTTTGGAAAACATGGAGCTGATTGATGAGCTTCCTGATGATATCACTCTTTTAACCTGGGGTTATGGGAAAAAACTTAGGGAAAAGGATGCCATGCAGATTGCAGAACTTGGACGTAGGCAGATATTGTGCCCCGGTTGTAATACGTGGACGCGACTGGTGGAAGATACGGATATCAGTGAAATTAACATTCCGGGGATGGCAAAACTGGCGGCGCGATGCGGTGCGGTCGGCGTTATGAATACCAGTTGGGGGGACTGGGGTCAACCGTGCTGTATTGAGCTTTCTATGTACGGATTTTTAATGGGAGCAGAAACTTCATGGTCTGTACATACAAAAATAGACAGTTCTTTTGAGGGCAGAGCAAACGCATTGTATTATCGAAGTCAATACGGTGTGCAAACAGTTAAAGAGTTGAGCGCTTTGGCAACGGTTGTTTCGTGGTGGCATTTCGGAGCGGCATATTCTAATCGCATTTGTGAAAACGGGAATCTTAAAGTTGAGGTACCGTCGGAGGAAACATTGACAGGGGCAAGAAAGGCTTGCTGTGATTTGCTTGGTCGTGTTTCGGCGCAGAAATGGGGCAACGAAAACTGCCGTGAAGAGGTTTTAGTAGTTGCGGAGGGTATTTTGCTGATGGCAGAGATATTTTCAAAGATTGCCGGCTATCCGGTAGAGAGGACGGTAAATACGGAGAAATGGTTGGCAAAATATCGCCGCGAATGGCTAAGAGAGGATAAGGAAAGCGAGCTGCGAAACATTGAAGCAATGTTTCGCTATATGGATAAGGAAGCTGACGGCAAGAATGGATGAACGGAGGACTTTATGGCGAGTGAATATCATGTAAAGCGCGGTGACATCAAGCAGCCGCAGATAGATTTAGAGCTGGACGCAGAGCTGTTCGGAATGTCGCCGCAAGCAGAAAATAATGCGAAAGCTTTGACGGCGGCGCTTCGGTTTTGCAAGGAAAATGCAGTTAATCGTCTTTGCATCAAACCGGGTGTTTATTCCTTTGAAATAACGCAGTCATTTACATTAAACGATATAGCCGATTTTGAAATTTATGCACCGCATGTTCGGTTTGTGTTTTACAGCCCGATACCAAACACGGAGCAAATTACTTTTTTTCGGATGGAACGCTGCCAAAGAGTAAAGTTTACAGGACTTGCCTTTGACTGGGACGCGGAAAGGGAACCGTTGGCGAGTTTGGTGCGTGCGGAAAAGGTCACGGAGGAATATGTAGAATTTTTCTGCATGGAAAATAGAGAAATTTCAGATACTTCATTGTTTGTTTCTCTTAATGCCGTAAATCCCGAAACCTATACGCCGGGGGTGGAGGACGGCAGAGAATATAACATTGACGGCAATCAAAGAGAGAGCTTTTCTAAGAGGGAATACATTGGAAAACAACGCTGCCGATGCTGGTATAAGCGCGGAAACTCCGGCAAAAACATTTTTGCGGAAGGCAGCTGTTATCTGGTTCGCCACTACATGTATAACGGTGGTATTTTTCTAATATTTAACAGCACACATATTACGTTTGAAGGTGTTAGCATCTATGGTGCGCCCGGCTCCGGGTTTGATATAAGAGGCAGAAGCAGTTATTTTTATTTCCACAGGCTGCAAATTACGGTGCCGGACTATGACAAACGGCACATTACAACTACGGCAGACGCTGTTTTTCTGGCAGGGACCGATGGTCACATGCTCTTTGAAGAATGTGACATTGGCTACCAGGGCGATGACGGAATTAACATCCACAATAGCGTTTACCGGGGGATAAAGCGAGTTCCGGGAGATGCGGACGGCATTATCTTAAAAGCAGCGTTTCGCAAAGGAGATATTCTTTCCTTTGCCAACACAGACTTGACACCAACAGGTTTTTCTTCCGAAATTATTGACAAACAGCCCGTGGGAGACGCATTTCGTTTTGTGTTGAAACAGAACATTCCGGACAATATTAACAGCGAATCCCTTGTTTACAATACTTCGTTTGATTCCTCTGATTTTGTGATAAGAGGCTGCCGGTTTCACGAAAACCGTGCCAGGGGTATTTTGGTACAGGCGGACAACGGCATTATAGAAGATTGTGAGTTTTATCACATTCAGGGTGCGGCGATCCAGATTGAAACGGGAGTCAGTGCAGGCTGGTGTGAGGGAAGAGGCGTGCGCGATGTTATCATTCGCAACAACCGTATGATTGGCTGTGATGTCAACGATTGGGGAAAGGGCGTTGTTTATATGAGCACTTACACGCCGGATGGGATACCCATTAAAAATTCTGACTACCCGAATCCGACTTCAACGGTGGGGGACGCTTCGGGTGCCAGTTATCGCACGGCATACCCCGTGTTTCGAAACATTACGATAGACGGCAACATCATTGAGGAATATCCGCGCAGGGCGATGATATTAACCTCATTTGACGGGCTTGTTTTTAAGAATAACACCTTTGTTAATACCTGCCCGCGCAGGCAGAATAACCCCGACCGCGGGAGTGTCTTGGTGGCATATGGCACGAATGACGAGAAGGAAAATAACGTATTTGAGCCTTCGCCGTACATGCTGATGCCGATGATAGACAGGCGGTAATTTTCTTTTGCGCACATTTTAGTTTACATAAAAATTTAATCATTAAAGGAGATGTATTTCAATGAAAAAAAGATTGGTTTCCATGGCGGCAGTGCTGATGCTGCTGCTCACGGTTGTGAGTGCGCCGGTTCATGCGGTGAAAAGATGGAGCATAACATCAGCTTCGAAAATCAGTTCCGGGGTTGGCGGAACACAGACTGCCTCGAATCCTACAGCTTATCTGTTTCGACCGGTAAAATCGGATGGTACGGTTTCGGTTGAGGAGTTTTCGCTGTTGGATGACTCTGATCCGGATAATAGCGGATTTTTTGTTCTGGCAGCCAAAGAGTATGGCTTAGAGCCATGGTATAAAGTACAGAACGCTGATACAACAAAAATGAATCCGGGCGATGCAAACTGCGTTATGTACTATTTAAATACGACGCTGTTAAACAATACGGAAGGGTATACTTTTGACGACGGCGTGAAGAAGCATTTAAAAGAAGTCAGCTGGAAGACAGAGGACAGAGTAGATGAGTATGAGTATTTTGATGCGAAGCTGTCGTTGCTGTCCGTTGAGGAATATGTAAAATATTATACAAAATTTGGATATAGAATGCTTAATTACAACAATAATCTGGATTACTACGGATTTTGGAAGTTAAGAACGCCGGGCGGCAGCGGCTGGAATTTAATCGGTATTAACGGCAACACCGGATATTTTGAACCGCTAAGTTGGGGTGAGCAAGGATTATATCGTGTCCGTCCGTGTTTCTGGCTGGATAAGGACTACTTTAAAACGCAAAAGATTGATTTGGCTTCGGCAGGCTCCGAGGTAAAAGAGATGCTCAAACGGGTATACACACGCGAAGATTTGGAAGGCGCAGGTTATACGAAGTATGAACTTGATGAGCTGTTCCCGTCTGCAGCAGAAACGATTACGTCGGTTTCGATTTCGGGAGACCCGAGACCGGGAAGAACGCTGACGGCTGATGTTATTACCGAATCAGGTGAACCGGGACACTATTCCTACGAATGGCAGACAGCGGACGCTGCTGACGGTGTATACACAAAGGTAAGCGCTGATGCAGCATGGGTTGTTACCAATGCCTGCGCAGAAAACTATGTTAAAGTGAATGTCACAGCAAATGGTACGGACAGCAACAGTAAGGAATCCGCTCCGGTTTTGATTGGCAAAACCTTGATGAAAGCCGGCGATGGAACCCCGCTGCCGACGGGACAGAAAACAGTTGATCCGGATGCATATAAGTTCTATCCGGCAAACGGCGAACATGGTTTTTCTTTGCTTGACACTGATAGCGAAGGAAATATGTTTATTCTGGCGGGCATTTCATACGGCAAAAGAGCAAATGATAAAGTAAAGATGAACATTACGGATACCGCATCGGTAGCAAACTATCTGAATGCGACCGTGCTGAACGGTGAAACTGATCCGAAGTTTGACGAAGGTATGAAGGCGCATTTGATAGACTATACATGGCTGTCTGATATGAAGGACGGCGATGATTATGAACATACTGCAAAGCTTGCACTGTTGTCGGTGGAAGAATATTTCCAGTATGCAGATAAGTTTGGCTATCGGATTGGCGGATATGAACAATCATACTGGTGGACGCGTTCTTTTTCGGGCGGCGGAAATCGTTTGGCAGTTAACGGAGTCACCGGAAAATTTTATACAGAAATCGGAAGCTTAGATGTTCGGCCCTGTTTCTGGCTGGACAGAGACTATTTCAAGAAAAATAAAATTAATCTTGATATATCGGGCAGCGAAGTGTTAAAAGCAATTCGTGTAACCTATCCAAGAACAGAAATGGAAGAAACGAAACTCTACGAGAAAGCAGAACTCGACAAGATTTACGTAACCGGCGAGATTACAACGGCAACCAATGTAAAAATCCAGGGAGCGGCGGCAGTTGGACAGACCCTGCGCGGCAGCTATGTTTATTCCAGCAGCAGTTCCGCACCGGAAACCGGCACGGTTTATGCGTGGTACATTTCGGAGGATGGCACGACCTGGACGAAGATTGATGGTGCAGACAGCAAGGAGTATGTTGTAAAAGCGGAAGATTTCGGAAAAATGATTAAATTTGGTGTTACGGTACGCAGCAGTGACGGCGCTCTGACCGATGAGGTTTTATCCGACGCAACGGCAGCTATTGCTGAGCAGAAACCTTTGACCGTAAACTTTAAGGAACTTCGCGATCCGAACGGAGAAGTCGTTACAACGCTTCCGGGTCAAACCTCGCTCACAGCGGCATTTACGGCCACCAATATCAGCGGTGAGACGAAAAACATATCGTTGATTCTTGCGCTTTACACAAGTTCCAACCAGATGCTGAAATGCAGCGTGGAAAGCGTGGCAGCAGCGGTAAATACGAATGAATATACCGTCAGCCTGTCCGGTTTGGAGATTAAGGAAGGTTATATCGTGAGGGCTATGGCGTTGAATGATATGAAAAATATTCAGCCCCTCTGCGGTTATGAAACAAACTAAGCAAATGGTGGTACGGACACAGAATGGATAGAAACCGTATAGACTATAACATTGAAGCGAATACGTTTGTATCTATTTTACAGAGAGGAATCAAAGATATGAATACATATAGAACAGCAAAGAAGATATCGGCGCTTCTTTTGTCATTTATGATTCTTGCACTGGCCCTTCCGAGTTTATCAATAAGCTATGCGGCACAGGAGGTTTCGCTGACGGTAACGGAGGATTCCGTCAGCGGACAATGCCGCCTCAGCGGAAGACTTGCGGATGATAACCGTGTATATTCCGTTAAGGTATATAAAGTTGGTGAAGAGGACAAGGTGCAGTATTTAGGTTATGGCAAGGTAGGTAAAAATGGAAGAATAAGCCACAATTTTTATCTGCCGGAGGATGCGGCAAGCGGTACATATATTACTGATGTCGGCGGTGACGCCATGGAAGTACCGAAATATACGAACTTTACCCATACCAAAACGACTCCGGCCGAGACTGCGGCGCTGGTTGAGCCGGACGGAGGCAGTGTTTTGTATGAGGATGATCTCAGCGGTTTCGGTTTATATTGCTACCATACGGGATCAGAGGCAAACTTTGAAGCGGTGTTCAGCGAAAACGGCACGGAGATTTGCAGAGTTAATTTTACAGCAAATCCGGACGAAAGGACCGTAAAACCAATAACACTGAGCGGCTTGGAGAAGGGAATACATAAGCTGGATTATGTCATTAACAGAGACGGCACAAAGTTGGCTTCCGGAACAAAAACTGTTGCCGTAATTGAGCGCTATAGCGATAATTATCGTGAGTCCGACGCCTCCTATGGTGTACACGTTTCTTTTGTTCGCCGCACAGCGGAAAATGAAAAAGAGCTGGATTTGCTGCATAAGGCAGGTATCAGCAAAATAAGAAACGGCAATATTTTGGGATGGTCGAAGGTAGAAAAGGTACCGGGTGTTTATGATATTGCAGGAGAAACACAATTCTTTATTAATAAATTGGAAGAAGATAATTTTACGCTTCTCATTGGCTGCGCTTTCGGTAATGCGCTGTACGGAGAAAATGATTTGAACGGTCCCGAAAACAAGGAGCAGGTGGACGCTTTCGGGCGCTACGTTCAAGAGCTTTTAAAAGCGCTTCCGCAGATTAAAGTTGTTGAGATATGGAACGAGCCTGACAATGCAACGCAATTCTGGGGAAAACCGGACAAATATGCCGTGGAATATGCGGCATTGGTAAAGGGTGCGGCTATGGCGGCACGCGAGGTACGCGATGACATAACCATTTTGGGCGGTGTTGTCAGTTCTTCGGTCGGCGGCAGCAACAACGTTTATATTAAAAGATTTATTGAACAGCAAATCCGTCCGTATGTAGATGGTTTTTCTTACCATCCGTATGTGAATCAGA
The DNA here is from genome assembly GCA_934438075.1 of uncultured Clostridia bacterium. Taxonomy (GTDB): domain Bacteria; phylum Bacillota; class Clostridia; order UBA1381; family UBA9506; genus RGIG1666. The sequence continues at coordinate 76,182 of CAKSBF010000009.1, forward strand.
AGAGTATTGACTGGTCGTATAACGGTTCGTGGGCAGATTCTTTTACTGAGCCGGTAAAGGAGACGGGCGGCTGGCTTGACTATTATAATTCCGAGATGGGTTACGCAATCGGAACACACAATGAAAGCTATGGCGGCGTGAATTATGTTTACAGTGTCGATCCGAAAAAGCAGGCAGAATATTTGGTGAAGCTCTATGCTTACAATGCTCAGATGGATGTAAAGGAGACCTATTGGTATAACGGCAGAAATGTTGGTACTAATACAGGATATTTAGAAGATATGTTCGGGTTGATGGAAAAGGATTTCACACCGAAACCGGCATATGCGGCGTTGAGCCAGCTGAGCTGCCGCTTAAACGGAGGAAGATATATCGGTCCGGTTTCCTTTGGAAATGGCATTGAAGGAAGTCTGTTTCATGTGAACGGTGAATTGACTGCTGTAGCATGGGTACCTGAAAAGAGAGATTTGTCCAAGCCGTCAGAGGGCTGCATTGACAGCAGCGTTACGGCAAACTATACTTTTGACAATGCGGACTTCGTGCTGAGAGATATGTATGGCAACGAGCAGACGCACGGCAAAACCGTAACCTTTACTACGAGTCCGGTTTATCTGAGCGGGCTCGGCAAGAATGAGGCTGCCAAGGCAGTCGCCGCCGCAATATCAGAACTTGGCGGTAAATATGGTGTAACGGGCGGTATAAATGCGATAGGCAGCTTTGACTGGGCAAGCGCAACTGCGAGCAGTGCGGCAGAATATATCGGCAAGATATACAAGCAGGCGTCAAACTGGATTGGCGGCAGCGGTTCAGACTTTACGAACCGTATGAAGCAAGCAGAAGGTTTCAGCAAGATTGCAGAATGTGCCGCAGCATATTATTCTTATTTATATGAAGGCACGGCAAACGTGTCTGACGCGGAGCTGACTGCAGCAAAACAAGCGCGCGATGCAAAGCTTGGCGGGCAGCCGGCAGAGGCGATGACATTCACAAGTAAAATGCTTCGTAAGGCAGATAATTATTATAAACGGGCTGCCGAAATTTTAGGCGGCGGGGCGGCTGTAGCGCAAAACGGTTTTGCCGCAGCTGACATGCTCGTATCAAACGGTCTGGTAAGCATGGCAAATGCAGTTGTGAAGCAGGAAAACCCCGATCCGTCCTATGGTATTTTGGTTTATACTAACCCAACCTATCCGACAGTGGCGCAGTATAGTAAAGACGGTTTTCAGATTACGGTTGATAACCGCAGCGGAAAGACTCTTGATGGTAAGCTTGTCATAAAGGATGCAAACGGTATCGCGGTCAGCGCAGAGCAGACGATTAGTCTTGCAGACGGAAGATCAGCGGAAAAGCATGTCGTACTGTCTGCTGACTCCAATACGGCGCTCGGCATTAACGGCTACACGATTGAAATTACCAGCGGTGGTGAAAGCTTTACGGCGAAAACTTTTTATGCAACCATTACCGAAGGAAGTGAAGGACCGGGCGAAGATGAAGAGGAGCCGAAGGAATGCAGCAAGTGTTTTGTTGAGCGTGATATTTTGTCGGACAGCTACACCATTCATCGAGAAGATCACGAGGGAGAGCTGTTTAGTGTTAAAATGTCAAATGCGGGCGGAGATAATGTGCATCTTTCGTTTGCGACAGGCAAGAGTTATACTTATCAGTTGAGTCCCGATGTTGCAAATGGCTCGGATTATACCGTAACGCTGGGCAGTCCGAGTGAATCGCAGGCGGAAAAAATCAGCGGAATTGCTGTATATTCTGCGGGGGCAAAGCTTTCGGTACTTAACGAAATTAACCGTGCAGAAAATGAAACAGCGGTGGAGAACCTTCTAAAGACAAATGCTGATGTTTTAGAGCTGAACCGTCATCCGGTTTATAATGCAGGTGAAAAAGAACTTTCCGCTTTAAATGACGAGGAATGGAAAGCGATTGCAAAGACGGTATGCGGTGCAGCAAGCTATGAAAGTTTAAAAGATTTTTATGAGGTTTATTATTTTGCGAAAGCTTTAATCTTGTTAAACCGTGCGGCAAATGCGCAGGAGGCTTTAAAAGTTGGCGAGATTTATGATGCATATCTTGACTTCAGCGCGGAAAAAGGCTATAAGCTGGTTTCCGGGTTTGTGAATAAGGTATATCCGTATTATGCCGGAAAAGGTAAGATTACGGAAGAGTCCGCGAAAGCTGCATTTGGTGAGTATGCATTTTTATGTGCGGTTTCCAATGCGGAAAATTATCAGCAGATAGTAGATGCCTTTGCAGACTACAGCGACTTGGTAACTTTTGATTTGACAACCTGGAATAAATCCGTGCAGAGCTTAACGGCTCAAGCTCTGCTTGGTAAAAATTATGCAACCATGACGGAACTGGAGCTTGCCATAGAAAATGCTTATAAGGAACAGCAAAAAGATACAAAGAAGGATCATTCAAGCGGAGGCGGAAGCGGAAAAGGGAATTATCCCGGGTCTTCAGCAGAAACGGTTAACGGTTCGGGTGAGGATGGAAAACAGACGCTTTACCGTGATATGAATGAAACACATTGGGCTTATGATACCGTAAGATATTTGACGGAAAAGAAGGTAGTTAACGGGGATGAAGCAGGAAACTTTAACCCGGAAAATGCGGTTACACGTGCGGAGTTTGCGAAAATGATTGTTTCAGGTTTCGGTTTGTATCATGCATCGGCAACTTGTGATTTTGCAGACATCCCACAGGGCCACTGGGCATATCCATATATAGCATCTCTTGCTGAAAAGGGTGTTATTAACGGAATTGACGAGAATTTCTTTGGCGGAGATATGCTTATCAGCCGTCAGGATATGGCGGTCATGCTTGCACGGATATCGAGTATCTTTTCTGATGAGGGCAACCTGACCTTTGATGACAGCTCGGATATTGCTGATTATGCAGCGGCTGCAGTTGCTTCTCTTTCCTCACTGGGCATCATCAAGGGGTATGAGAACAACACGTATTGTCCGCGCGGAAACGCTACAAGAGCAGAAGCGGCAACCGTGATATCACGGAGCATGAAACTATTTATAGGAGGAACAACGCAATGAAAAGACTGTTATCATTGTTATTGACCATTGGTATCTTGAGTACTGTTTGCGGAGGTACAACTGTATTTGCGGCAGACATACAGTACGAAAGCAATGACGTGACAGTGCTTTCCGAGCTTGAAATAGTCGGTATATCCGAAGCAGAAACCGTAAGCCGCGCAGCTTTTGTAAGCTACGCGGCAGAGGCTCTGCTCCCTGAGTTATCTCTGACCGGTGAAAAGCTTCCGTTTGTGGATTTACCGCTGGACAGTGCGGAATACAACAATATATTGGATGCCTACGCACTTGGTATAGTGAAGGGAAACGAAGGCATGTTCTACCCGAACGAGCCTATTTCGGAGATGGAAGCGATTACCATGCTTCTGCGCGCTTTAGGTTATGAGCGCGTTGCGGTGGATAAGGGCGGATATCCGAACGGCTATCTTGCTTGTGCACGAGCCATCGGGCTGCTTCGCGGTGTTTCCGATACAAGTGCAAGCTTAAGTTCGGCAAGGGCTGCAGCGCTCATTCGAAAAGCGCTTGAAGCAGAAATGCTTGAAACAAAGAGTTATAGTGATAAGGGTGTATCATATAAAAATGAGGGCGATACGGTACTGTATGCAAAATATGGTATCATTAAGGAAACCGGCATTGTAAATGCTTACGGCAAAAGCGCTTTAATGAGGGAGTATGAAACCGTTGACGGCTATGTTAATATCGGCGGAACTAGATATGAAAGCAGGATCAACCTTTTTCCGTACCTGGGTTATCGGGTAGAATATTATTACAACGAGGACGACAATGTGGTTTTGACAGCATATCCTTATAAAACCGAGGTGACGGCGATCACCGCTGACCAAGAACCAAAGCTGAACGGAAAAACGCTTTCTTATCTGGAAAATGACAAAAAGACTACGGTTAATTTATCCAATAATGTTTCTGTGGTGTACAATGGAAAGTGCAAAGCAGATTATAAACCGGAAAATTTTGATATTGAAAAGGGCAGTATTTCTTTGATTGACAATGGCGGAAACGATACAGACGTTGTTATTATTAACGATTATACGAGTTATGTCGTTCAGCGGGTTGATTCCAAAGAACTGCTGCTAATTGAGAAAACGGAGCGGGACAGAAAGCTTGATATATCAAACGATTGCAGTATGGATGTTAAGACGGAGGACGGCGCTGCCGTGAGCGTGAAAGATATTCGGGAAAACGATGTTCTTACCATTTGTATCAGTGAAGATGAAAAGGTAGTATACGGCTATCTGACAAGAAAAACTGTGCAGGGAGAGATTACTGCAAAAACGGAACTGGACAGCGAGGTATGGGTTGAGATTTCCGGAGGTCAATATCGTGTGGACAATGCTTTGCTTGATAAAAAAGAATTGTCCGTTCGCGGTATGGGGAAATACTATCTTGATCATTACGGCTTTATTGTATGGTATGATTCCCGTACAATGGCCGAAGATCTTGCTGTTGTGGTAAAGTCCGGCTTTAAAAAGACGTCTTTTGTTGGTAAAGTGCAGGTAAAACTGTTTTGCGGTGACGGAGTGATGCGGGAGGTTGAAACAGCCGATAAATTCACACTGGATGGTGTGAAATATGACAGCGTCTCAGCACTTCCGGCAGCACTAACGCCCGGAAATCTCATTCGTTATACGCTGGACGAGAACGAAAAATTGAAGTGGATTGACAGCGAGGTGATGAGCGCAAAGGAAAACAGCAGTTCACTCACTTTGATGGCACCGGAGGAAAATTCTTATTATCTGGAAGGCAGCTTCCAGGGACGGTATGTTCCTACGGATTTGACAACCATTTTTAAGCTGCCTAATTTGGATCGCAGTGACATTAATGATTCGGACTTTAAAGTGGGAACGAGGGGCAATGTCGGACTAAACGGAGACGATACCTACGTTGTAAAGGGCTATACTTATGACGGAAAATTTGGAGTTCCCGACGTCATGGTAATCAGAGATGCCGCTGCCTCGGGAAATGTTTCCTGGAATTCTCCTTATAACTTGGTAAAAGACATTAAGCAGATGTATGACAGCAATACCGGTGAAAACAGATGGATTATAACGTTGGTAATGAGCCAGGATGAGGAGGATTGCTATATTGAAGAATCTCTGCTGACGAAGAACGGCTACGGGACCAACGAAGATTATTCTTTGTCGGTAGGGGATATTGTGCAGTTAAGAAAGTCAAGCGCGGGCAGTTATAAAGAGGTCATAGCGATGGAAGTTGCCTGGGACTGTGAGAAGAAAACGCTGAACCCGTCCTCCAGACTGTATACTTCCGGGGGCTATACCGGATTTTATTCGGAAAGAGAATTGCAGTACGGTCAGGCATATTGGATCGGAAATGAAGTGATAGGCATGACACGAACGAACGGAATTACACCGGGCGTTCCGGGAAACGAAGCAACATCGGCCGATATCTATTACTTCAAGGCATATAAAAACAATATTTGGGTGGTAGATTCCCAGTTTAAAAACGATAGGAAGCGATATATTCGCAGAGGAGATTTCAGCGACATTAAGGATTATCAGCACTACAGCAATAATTCCGGTTTGATTTATTATGCAATGCGCGGAAGTCTCATGTTCCTTGTAGTATATCAATAGTCGATGTGTTGGAGGAGAAGCCTATGTATTTTATGAAAAAAGCCATGACGCTAATTATGGTATTCATTCTTTCCGCCTCGATTTTTGTACTGCCGGTCTCGGCTGACTCCGGAAATGTCTTTCGGGTCAGCGCACCGGGAAAGCTTTATTTTGGTACGGAATGTGTTCAGCAGCAAAAGACAGCAGAATTTACCGTTGAGATGAAACTTGTCCGTGACATGAATATTGATATTTTTTATACTTACAACGATTGGGAGAATACCTGCAAGCAAAGTGCGGTGGTAAAAGGCGGCGTGTGGGCGGCAGAAAATATTTCCATCAGCCACGTGCCGAAGGGGGTATATAATAATTTTAAAGTGCGGGTAGAGTCGGAAGGGAAAACATTGTGGGAAACCGATATGAAACTCACACTGATTGACTATTACGAGAATCATCCTATGGATAAATATACCACACTTGGAATAAATTCCTACTACGGTACGGCTCCGGCCTCCCAGGACAAGTATGACCAGGAACTTGCGCTGGCAAACATGCTTGGGGTGAGAAAAATGCGTCCAGGTTGGTGCTATTCGTGGAATGGAATTGAAAGCGGCATGAAAGGCAGGTATGATTGGGGTAAATCGGATCATGCGTTTGCCATTGCCATGAAAGAAAATGGTTTGATTTGGTTTATGGGTGCCTCGGGCAATAATGCTCTTTACGGAAACTCCAATGTTCCCGTTACGCCGGAAGAGATTGAAGGCTTTTGCAATTATGTCCAGGCTTTAATTAAAAAACATAGGAACACCATTTATGCGGTAGAAATTTGGAATGAACCTAACTTAGGTCAATTCTGGAATCTGGATGATACCTATGGTGAAGCTTATGTTACGCTGGTGAAGGCTGTTTACTATGCGGTTAAAGAGGTTGACCCGGATCTGCCGGTAGTTGCAGGTGTTGTTTCAGACAGCGGCGGTCCGAAGCTGAGCGCCTATTATGAAAGAAATATGGCATGGTATATGGATGCGGTGGCATTTCACCCTTATATGGGCTCGGGTGACCCGGACGGCGGTTTTGGAAACGTTATGTCAGGATTTGTTAACCGTTCCGCTGACTGGGGCGACTGGATGGATGTTTATGTCAGTGAAATGGGCTGGGGAAGTGTAACCGGCACCTCGGTTACCGAGAAACGCATTGGGGAATACCATCTGAAAGGACAGGTAGAATCCGATGCACAGGACAATGATGAATTTATTTTCTACGAATTGTGCGATGAAACGCTGGACGAATCCCAAACAGGAAAAATGGGTCTTAGCAAGTGGAGAGCTACGGGTATGAAAGAGGGCTACAGTATAGCCTCCAATACCTTTAATCAGCTTAATACAGCCCGTTTCATGGGACGCTTTCAGCCTTCGGAAAATTGCTGGGTTAACGTGTATCTTCGCGGAAACGAGCCTCTTGTGGTTGCATGGTGTACCAAAGAAGGGGAAACGGCAGCTTATACCTTTGAAGGCGGCAAACTTACGGTGGTAGATTATAACGGCAACCCTGTGGAGGTAAGCGGTAATACCGTTACTCTGTGCAAGCAGCCGTACTTTATTACCGGAATGTCTTTGGGGATTGTAGACAAGGCTATTCGTGAAGAGGTAAAGACAAAGACGGATGAGTTTATTGAAAACTATGCGGAATTGGTTCCCACAGAGTCGCTGAAAAATTTGAAAAACCGCGTAATGACTACAATGGCATTTAATGAAAGCAACATCGGCAGCCTTGCGGATGAATGCTACAGCTATGGTGATATGCTGTTGAGTAACTATAGTGAGGAAGCGGGATATTCCGTAGAAAAGCTTGCACTTATGCTGGATAAAATCCGCGATATTGGCAAGAGAATTGTGCTGCTCTACGGCAAGTTTGATAAGGCAGATGTGGCTGTTTCAAGAAAAGAAGTTGCAGGGTTGCGGGCAGAGTCCCTAAAAATCAGAAATAACGAAACATATGCCGGACAACCGTTAACGGCCAAGATGATTTTTCAGGTGAACAAATATGCCAGACGTTCTGATGATGAAGCGGAGATTTCCGGTTACAAGGGCATGGCAAAGGCAGATGCAGTAATTTCACAGAAACTTTGCGGATGGGCGCAGAAATTTATGAAGCTTGAGCCGGTAAATGAAGCAATGGGTTTCATTGCTTACACAGATACCAGGACGGTTAAGGTATATCAGGAGACAGAGCAGGAAATAGGTCTTACAATTGACAACCGTCTGACTCGTGATGCAAAGGGAATGATTTCCATTTTCGACAGCGAAGGAAAGACTATTGGAAATCCGATGGAGGGCATTGTTTTAAAAGCCGGAGAAAAGACTGAAATTAAGGTGCCGTTTTCAGTAGGCAGGAGCGCTAAGGTCGGTAAATCTTGCTATCATATTAAATTTATTGAGGATGGCAATGTGCTGACGGACCAGGCAATCACGACCGAAGTCTTGTCTATGGCAAATGTAAAATTGCAGCCATCCTATGTGACTTATGACCGTTTAAAGAATATAGAGGTGTCGGTTGAAAATATTTCTGATGCGGCATATGATGCAAAAGTTATTCTAAAGGCTCCGGGGGGCTGGGAATTAGAGCAAGAGACTTTGACTGCGGCACTTGAGCCGGGCGAAAAGAAAATTCTGAGCTTTGGCGTGGTGAAGAAAAAACCGACTGCCTATAACGAATACAGTTTCGCGCTGCATGCGGAAACTGCTGATGGAACAGAATTGGCAGATGAGATTGCCGCTTTGGATTTTGCAGTGATTGTGAAAGCGGACAGAGCTATTGACGTAGCAAGCTTTGACGGCGACATTTCCGATTGGGCGAATGCGTATCCGGTCCACGCGGGAACCCCGCAGGATGGTTCAGATGCCGCTGCATGGCAGAGTGCCAACAATGCATTGCGTGTACTGACAAAATGGGATGAGCGCTATCTCTATTTCCTATGTGATGGTTATGATGGGCATCAGATCCAATTATTTACCGGAGGAAACGTATGGCAGGGTGACAGCGTCCAGATTTCTATTGATCCGCTGCTGAACGGGATTGCGGCTGACGGAAGCATTATCGACAGCTACCAGGATGATGACTCAGAGTTTTCTTTTGCAAAAGTTTCAACCGGTGAAGATCAGGCATATCTGGGCAGAGCTGCGAAGGGCCTCGAGACAGGTGCGCGAGAGGGATATGTGAAAATTATTCGCAGCAATGAAGAAAATATTACACGCTATCTGATTCGGATTCCGGTGGAAGACGCGCAGCTCAAGCTCGGAGTGAATGAGCAGTTTGGCTGGAATGCTGTGCTAAATGATGCAGATACTTTAACGCGCGAACGCTATGTTCAGGTAACACGCGGTACGGGCGATTATAAGGCGCCGGGTCATTATTACACATTTACCTGTCTGCCGTCAGAAAAAGCAAAAGTTCCGGCAGCGCAGAGCAAGGATTATGTTGTTAAATTTTCAGAATAATATTATTCAGACTTATGTTTTGTGCCTTTGGCACGGAAAGGAAGGGTTATGAACATGAAAAGAATGAAAATGCACAAACTTTCTGCAGTGATTCTTTCTGTAGCTTTGCTTGCCGGCATGCTGGGCGGCTGCGGCGGCAAGGATACTTCAAAAGACGCACAGGGCAGAACGGTTATTTCTGTAGGAGGCTGGCCCCAAAAAGAAGGGACCAATCTTGATAACTACAACGCAAGAAAAGAACGCTTTGAAAAGGATAATCCGGACGTGGTCGTTGAGCCGAATGCATGGAGCTTTGACCGTAAGTCTTTTTACGCAAAATCCGCCGGGGGTCAGCTGCCGACAGTATATGGTGTAGCTTATACGGAAATGCCGGAAATTATCAATTCCGAGTATGCGGCTGATTTAACCGCTGTACTGAAAAAAAGAGGTTATGATGATAAGTTTAATCAAGCAGTATTGGACGTTGTCAGCAAAGATGGAAAAATATATGCCTTTCCGAATAATGCTTACATTCTTGGTATAGGCGTTAATACTGATTTGTTTGAGAAAGCCGGATTGATGGAAACAGACGGGACACCGAAACAGCCCAAGGATTGGTATGAATTGGCTGAGTTTGCAGTGAAAATTAAAGAAGCAACGGGCAAAGCCGGTTTCGTTTTCCCGTCCTCAAATAATTATGGCGGATGGATGTTCTCCTGCCTTGGCTGGTCCTTTGGCGTTGATTTTATGGAAAAAGATGCAGACGGCAAGTGGAAAGCAACATTTAACACGCCGGAGGCCGCGGCGGCTCTTGGATTTATCAAAGATTTAAAATGGAAGTACGATGTTCTCCCGAGCAATGCTATTATTGACGGGACGGAATATTATAAAACATTTGCTGTTGGAAATGCAGGTATGCTGATGGCGGCAGGCGATTTGCCCAGAAATGTGTTTCAGTACGAAATGGACAGAAACACGCTTGGCATGATTGCGATGCCGGCAGGTCCCAAAAAGCATGTTTCTTTGCTGGGAGGTACCGTGTTCTGCATTAATCCCAATGCAACCGAGGATCAGATTGATGCGGCAGTTCGCTGGATTGAAACGCAGACACATTACAACGCAACCGATGAATTTAAAACGAACGCAGAAGATGAAATGAAAAGCAGCTGGAAGAAAAGCGTCTGATAGGCGTAAAGAGTATGAGTGTGTGGAGCAGCGCCGCAGATTCGCTGAAATTTGAGTATGATTTAATTGACAAAAACAGAAATGTAGATGAAAACCACGTAAAGCTTTATAACAATTTTGTTGAGAATTGCCCGGCGGAAATCCAGCCGGAGGAGCCTGTTTGTGCACAGGAGCTTTATGGAGTTTTGGACAGCTGCATTCAGGAGGTGCTCACGAATAAGGAAGCGGACTGTGCGGCACTTTTAGAAAATGCAAATTCTGATTTTCAGCAAAATTATCTGGATAATTTGGTTTATTAATGTCAAACGCAGTTTCCGGTATAATGCCCTCGCATATGCGAGGGCATTATAGGAGCTTATAGTACAGGAAGGAAGATTATAGTATATGAAACATAGCGGAGAAATAAGTACTGCAGAGGTCACTGCAAATATGAAAAGAAAAATGAGACTGCGTAACAATTTTGACGCGTGGCTGTTAATGCTGCCGATGGTAGTTATTCTTTATCTTTTTATATGGAGACCGACCGTATTGGGAGGCGTATGGTCGTTTTTTAACATGAAGGGATATACGCCGGCAGACTTTTGTGGGTTTGACAATTACCACAAGGTAATTATGCATACGCAGTTTCTGCCAATGTTATGGAACACGGTAAAATATGTACTATGGTCACTGGTGCTTGGCTTTCTGCCTCCGTTAATTATAGCGATTTTACTCAACGAAGTGGTACATTTTAGGAGCGGGTTTCGGCTTTTGATTTACATTCCTGCTGTGATTCCGGGTATTGCGGCTATGTTGATGTGGTATTTTATGTATTATCCGGATCAAACAGGCCTTTTAAACATGCTGCTCAGCAAGCTGGGTATTGCACCATACGGCTGGCTGCAGGATCCGCGTTTTACGATTGTTGGCATCATTATTTACAGCACGTGGAAGGGATTTCCCGGATCTATGCTGCTATACTTTGCATCGTTGCAGAGTGTGTCTGCTGAGCTGTATGAGGCGGCAATTATTGACGGGGCAAGTCCGTGGAAACGCTTTTGGAATATTACTCGTCCGGCAATGGAAGGTCTGTTGCTTTTAAATTTGGTACGGCAGATTATTTCGGTATTTCAGATTATGGAGCAGCCCCTCGCCATGACAGGAGGAGGTCCGAACGGGGCGTCGGTTTCTTTGTCCTATCAGCTTTATCAGTACGGTTTTAACAGCGGCGGCAAGGGAACGGGTCAGGCAATGGCGTTGGGTGTGATTATCTTTTTGATTTTAATTGTATTCACACTTTTTTATTTCTGGTTAAATAAAAAAGTGGAAGACAGGCTTTATTAAGGGGGCGTTTTAGCGTATGAAAAGGTTTTTAAACAAACAAGCGGGAGTGTTAAGCGCCTCGGACTTAAAAACGGTGAGAGGCAAAATTTTGTACTGGATATTTTTTGCTGTTTTGGTTCTTACAGCGGCGGCATCTGTTTTACCGGCAATATGGACGATTTTAACAGCTTTCAAAGACACACAGGAAATATATTCGTCCTTCTCTTTTTTTCCAAAGGATATGTCGTGGCACAGAGTGGTAACCCGTGTTAAAGAATCCATGGACTTTCTGCAGCTGGGTGGTTCCTTTATCAACACCATTGTTTTGTCCATCGGTAACTGGGCTATCAGCATTGTAGTCTGCGGTTTTGGCGGATATGTGCTGTCAAAGCTGAAACCTACGGGAACAAAGCTTATATTTACATTGGTTGTTTGGACTATGATGATGCCGGGGCAGATTAGAATGGTTCCGAACTACATATCATGGCTACATTTTCCTTTCGCATATGATTTTGGCGTTGGAGTGAGCCTGTTGGATACTTATTGGCCGATGTGGCTGACTGCGGGGGCAGACACCTTCGCAGTATTGCTCTTTAAAAATGCTTTTGACGGTCTGTCAAATTCTTATGTTGAGGCGGCAAAGATTGACGGCTGCAGCAATTACGGTATTTTCTTCAGAATTATGCTGCCTTTGGTAACACCGGTGATTATTTATCAGTCCATTGGTATTCTTAGTGCGGCATGGTCCGATTTTTTCCTGCCATTGCTCGTGCTTGATAAAAATGTTGTCGTGCCGCTGAAGATATATCGTCTGCAGGCGGACAGTACAGTTCAAATGAACACCTATTTTATGGCGCTGGTGTTTGCAAGTCTGCCTCCTTTCTTAATTTTTGCCGTGTTCCAGAGAAAAATACTCGGCGGAATTAATATTGGCGGCGTAAAAGGTTAACAGCGGGGGCACGGTTTGTTAAGAGAATAAAAAACAGTTGCCAATAGGTAAGGAGTTATACAATATGGCAAATCTATTTATGCGGTTTCCGGGCTGGAAAACAAAAGCTTTTACCATGAGCTATGATGACGGGGTAAGGCAGGATGCTCACTTAATGGACATTATGAATCGCCGGGGATTAAAGGGAACCTTTAATATCAGTTCGGGTTTGTTTGCCCCGGAAGATCCGAAGAATTTAGACAGCCGGATTTTTGGCAGACGTATGACGCAGAGGGAGGCGCTTGAGCTTTACGGAAATTCGGAACATGAGGTAGCCGTTCATGGATTGACGCACTCGTTTTTGGAACACCTTCCGTCAAACCGCGCCGCTTATGAGATCGTAGAAGGCAGGAGAAGGCTGGAAAATCTTTTCGGATACACAGTCCGGGGGATGGCATATCCGTTCGGGGCGTTTAATGATGAGACAGTTCAGATCTTGCAAAAGGCGGGGATTCTATATGCCAGAACGGTAGACTGCACGGAAAAATTTGATATTCCGCAGGATTGGCTGCGATTGATGCCGACCTGCCATCACGGTCATCCGCAACTGATGGATCTGTGTGACGAGTTTATTGGCAGGAAAGTGATTCATGCGCCGCAGCTGTTTTATCTCTGGGGACATAGCTATGAGTTTGATGATGACGGAAACTGGAGCGTGATAGAGCGGTTTGCGGAGAAAATAAGCGATAGACAGGATATCTGGTATGCAACAAATATCTCTGTATTTGACTACATTACAGCATATCGTCAGCTTAGATTCAGCGTAGATATGTCAATGGTGGAAAATCCGACGCACACTGATTTGTATTTTTCCGGCTCGGACAAAAATTACATGGTAAAATCGGGAAAAACATTATTTATGGGAGATCTTATCTGATGTAAAAACGGGAGCTGCAGCAAAATAAAAACATTATGCTGCAGCTCCTTTTGTTCCGATTCATCTTTTTTGCCTCCACGGCATCGTGGAACGTTTTTTATTTTGTTTTTGACAAAGCACCGGTAATCCTATGCGGAACATATAATTCGTCCAGGTATTCCATATCTTTTTCGGTTAGCGTCACATCAAAGGCGCCTGCCGCATCGTCAAAATATTTTGCCTTGGTTGCACCGATAATCGGGGCGGTAACACCTTTGGCAAATTGCCATGCAAGAGAGATCTGCGTCATGGTTTTTCCATATTTTTCAGCAAGTTCTTTCACGCGCAAAACGATTTGATAATCTTCGTGTTCTGTCTTGTCATATTTTCCTGCGGCGGTGCGGTCTGTCATGCTCCGCTTTGTATTTGTATGCCATTCGCTTCGGCACAGCCTGCCTGCCGCAAGGGGACTGTATGGGGTCAGAGCAACGTTCATTTGTTTGCAGATAGGTATTAACTCACGTTCATCCTCACGATAAATAAGATTATAGTGATTCTGCATGGAACAAAACGGAGTCCAACCATTGTCTCTCGCCGCAAGCTGCATGTTATAAAATTGATATCCATACATAGCTGAGGCACCGAGCGCGCGCACTTTTCCGCTTTTTACAAGCCGGTCTAAGGTCTCCATTGTTTCTTCAATCGGCGTGCCGTAATCAAAACGGTGAATAATATACAGATCAAGATAATCCGTGCCAAGCCTTTTCAGAGTTCCATCTATTTCACGGTTAATTGCCTCTTTTGAAAGATGTCCGTCGTTGAAATATACTTTTGAAGCAAGCACAACCTTATCTCTTGCAATAGTGTTTTTAATCGCCTTGCCAAGATATTCTTCGCTTGTTCCGTGTGCATATGTGTTTGCCGTGTCAAAGAAATTGATTCCGAGTTCCAATGCATGGCGGACAATCTTTTCAGTCTCATCCGGGTCGAGCGTCCATTCGTGAAAATCGGCGAATGGCTTTCCAAAGCTCATACAGCCGACACAAAGCCTTGATATTTCGATTCCGGAATTACCTAATTTTGCATATTTCATGTTGCATTTCCTCCCATCTTGTTTCTTTTGCTTTTTGGTAATGCTTCAGCCTTGCAGCAAGTGTTAATGCTGCTTTTGGTTCCCTTAAAATTATATCATGCCCAAAATGCGGTGTCAACATACCGAGGAGCGGGGAGATGTCATTAATCAAACTGTGTTGGAAGGTTTTGATTGTAATATGCTTCAAAGCACATTTCAATCTGTTCCCGGTTCGTCTTTTCCTCTGCTAAGTTTTCGGGCAGGTCGTCCATTGAAAAATATTTAATTTCTGTTGTTTCAATATTTTTTTCAAAGCTGCCGCCGAGCAGTTCACATAAAATAAAAACCTTGCAGACACCGTAAGCATATATTGGCTTATTGTGCTTGTTTCGGTCCTGTATTGCAATAACCTTCACGGCACGCACATCCAGACCTGTTTCTTCTTTCACCTCTTTTATGGTGTTTGATTTTACAGATTCCAAAACATCGCACCAGCCGCCGGGCAGGGACCAGGTACCGTTGTTTTCGTGTGTTAAAAGAATTTTTCCGTCCTGAAATACGGCAGCACGGGTATCCAGCTTAGGCGTTTGATAGCCTGTTTCGTTGCAAAATAAATCTTTGACTTTTTCCGGCGGTAATCCGGTTTTTTCGCTCAGCATTTCCGCGGCAATTTCTCTCAGCCTTTCATATCTTTCGATGTCGTAGACATTATCGGTATACGCAAGCCCTGCCTGCGCCAAACTTTGTATCTCTATTGCCCGGGACAACCATTTTTCCATATTGTTCCTCCTTCGTTGCTTTGCAAATCTTTTACTATCACAAACAGTATATCACAAATCGCCGAATCGGGCAATGTCTGCAAAATATTTTGTGCAGGGAAACAACAAGCCATTTTTTGCACTGCGCCGGTGCAATTTTTAAAAATGTTTGAAAATGTTGATTTGTAAAGGAATATGTTGACTTACAGTAATAGTTATGTTAAAATATCAATGATAATATAGGTTTGATGTATTTATATTAACGATTTTAAAAATTAACATAAATATATTAAAAAGGACTTGACAGATATGAGAAAAGCGACTAAAATTTTCACATACATACATACATACATACATACATACATACATACATACATACATACATACATACATACATACATACATACATACAGGACAGCTATGCTCTTGCGGCTGTCTTTTTCAGGTGCGTCCAGCCCGTTTTCGAGGGAGCGGCGCACTTTTTGTAGGTTTAGAATATTTTACCGGGCGTTATGCCGAACGATGTTCTCCCCGCAGGGTTAGTTTTCAACTAAGCGGAGTATAAGAAAGGGGGAACAGATATGGACGCATTACTATATTCGGAAGTCAACTTGCTTTGCGCGGCTATTTTAAGCATTATAGCGTTAAAATCGTCTGTGTTCAGCATGACCAAAAACCAAAAGCACAATTTGTTTATTTACTCGGTGTGGTTTGCCGCCGCGGCAAATCTTTTTGACGCCGCCTGGAAGATGGGGCTGACGGGTTATTGGTATTTGCCGGTTTCGGTAATGATATTTGTAAACTTTATGTATTTTACATGTTTTGGCTTTTCGGCTTATTTTTGGTTTTTATACTCTGAAGCTACGGCGAAAAGCAAGATTTTTGAAAACAACAAGCTGATTATGCTGACGGCGCTGCCGCTTATTTTGCTGGCGGTATTGCTGCTGGCATCTATATTTACAGGGTGTCTGTTTTACTTTGACGGCGATATGGTTTATCATAGAGGGCCGCTTTACTATATGCAGCAGATTTTGTCATACGGATATATTGTGGTGGCTTGTGTAAAAAATCTGATAATGGCCGGGAAAAAACAGAACTATGCCCGCAGGGACGAAATGCTGACGGTTGCGACTTTTGCTGTGCCGCCTTTGCTGTGTTGTATTGTGCAGACCGTCCTGCAGGATATTCCGTTGGTAACTATGGGTGTTGTAATAGCTTACCTCTTGGTTTATATTAACACGCTTTTAATGCTCATTTCCGTTGATATGGTTACAGGCATTAACAACCGCCGTGAGTTTTTGAAAAAACTGGAGGAACAGATATCGTTTTTAAAGAAAGACGAAAAGCTGTATTTTCTGTTTATTGATATTGACTCTTTTAAGCAGATTAATGATATATACGGGCACAACGAGGGAGACCGCGCGCTGAGGACGGTGGCTGCGGTGCTGAAGGAAATCTGCGCAAAGACAAACGGCTTTTGCGCACGCTACGGCGGCGATGAATTTGCCATTGCACAGGTTTTGAAAAATGATGAGGACATTACCGTCATCAGGAAAAATATATATGAACTTGTGGATAAAAAAAGCGAGGAAGAGGCGCTTGCATATACCTTAAGCATCAGTATCGGCTGTGCGGAATATACCGAGGGGACGGAGAGCATGCAAGATTTGATATCTTATGCCGACAGCAACATGTACGACAAGAAAATGCAGAAGAAACAAGAAAGAGAATTATTTTCATCATGATGAAAGGGCAGCGAAAATGCCCGAAAGGGGAAATGCGTTATGTCAGAATATCGCGAGGAGATATTAAAACAGGTGTCGGAGAGTGAAATAGCCGAACACCTGCTTACTGAGCATTTTGACGGCGTTATTCTGGTAGATGCAAGACAGGGCAAGGCGGTTATGATGAGCGACCGTCTGACGGGAAGACTGAAGAAATTTTTCTGCGAATGCGGCGGATATTATGACGCCTGCATAGACCTTTTTGCGGAAAGATCCATATCGCAGTATAACAGAGGCGCTGTGAGGCGCGGTTTGTATTTGGCGACCGTTCTGGAAAAGCTGCGCACCCAAAAGGTATACAACTATGACTTGCAGACTGCGTCCGGGTCGGAGGAGGCCGGCGCATACAAAAGGCTTTGTTATGAATATCTGAACGGCAAGCAGGATCTTATTGTTCTGACCTGTGAGGACACCTCTGACATCATTACAAACGAAATTGACCCGCTGACCGGGCTTTATAATTTTATAGGATTTCACAACCATGTGGACGAGTGGCTGAGAAGAAATCCTGGGAAAAAATATCGGATTCAGCGTTATAACATAGACTGCTTTAAGGACATTAACGGTGTTTACGGCTATACCATGGGCAACAGGCTTTTGCGTGATTTTGGCCACTATATGAAAAGATATGATACGGAAAACAGCTTTTCCGCGCACCTGAACGCCGACCATTTTGTACGCTTTTGTTCGGAGGACTCGCTCTCAATGCCGGAGTATTACGAGGCCTTTCAGTCCTGCTTTACGGGGTATCATTTAAAAATGCCGATTACCATCCATGTGGGTGTATACGATTTGTGCGAATCGGACTGCGATTCCTTTACCATGAGCTACAAAGCTCTGCTTGCACTGCAATCTACCAAAGGAAAATTTAACAAACACATTGCCTACTATGAAAGAGGCATGATGGGCATGGAGGTAGAGCAGCTTGAATTTTTAAACGATGTCGAGTCGGCCATGGTCAATGAAGAGTTTGAAGTGTGGTTTCAGCCGCAGTTTAATTATAAAAGCGGGGCGCTGATCGGTGCGGAGGCGCTCATCCGCTGGCGGCACCCTCAAAAGGGACTGCTGGCGCCGGGAGCCTTCATCCCTCTGCTGGAAAGCAGCAATCAAATCAGCATAGTTGATCATTATATTTTGGAAAAGACCTGCCGTTATATGCGCGAATGGATGGATAAGATGCCGGGCAAACCGATTACGGTATCGGTAAATCTGTCGAGAAACGACATATACAGCCCCGATTTTCTGGAAAACCTGAAGGAAACCGTTCGGGAATATGAAATACCCGTCGGCAGTCTGTGGCTGGAGATTACGGAAAGCGCCTATACGGACGACTCGGAGCTGCTGATTTCTGCCACAAAGGAGCTTAGAAGAGAGGGCTTTATCATTGAAATGGATGACTTTGGCTCGGGCTATTCTTCGCTCAACACCTTAAAAGATATTGATATTGACATATTAAAGCTCGACATGAAGTTTCTTTCGGGAGAGCAAAACAGCCAAAAGAGCAAGATTATTATATCGTCCGTCATCAGCATGGCGTCCGAACTGAAACTCCCGGTTATAGCAGAGGGAGTGGAAACGAAGGAGCAGGCGGAGATGCTGCTCGGCTTTGGATGTGAAAACATGCAGGGCTACTATTTCAGCAAGCCCATACCGGCGGAGAAGTTTGCAGAGATGCTCTCTGCAACAGAAACGTTTGGAACTTTGGATATATAAAATGCAAATTAATAAAAAGAAAGCGGAAATGAGGGTGGAGAGGATCATTTCCGCTTATTTTTTATTATTTTTTTACTGCAAATATTGACTGTATGTCAAGTGTTTCTCGTGATTTTTGATGGTTTTTCGTTATTACTTATTATAATGAATTTTTCAGTACATTAATAGGTGTACATTTCGTGGCTGTGCATAACCTCTACGCAGCCTTCATGATCTGTGTAGTGGTCTACATAAACATCAAAGACATCGCCGCTGGAAGCAGAAACTTCAATGGTTGTATATAAGTCAACCTTATTCCAGTCTTCATAGCGGTCGGAGGATACCCATGTGCCGTTTTTATACACAGTAACATCATGGTAAATATGGTCTACCTTGGTATAAGCTTTGGTAGAAACATTAATGTACACTTGGGAACTGGTTCTGGAAAAAGAAAGTCCACCAGAACGCATATATTTGGACTGAATAGATCTGGCGGAATCTCCGCTGATGGTTGCCGTGCCGGTCGGCACGTCGATGGTTTCTGCGGCATAGGCTGTGCCTGCGGACAGCAGACATCCGACCATAACGCCGACGATGAGATTTTTGAACATTTTTGACTTCATTTCTGATCTTTCCTTTCTTTTGGATTTCACAAACCATAAACAGGAAAAATGTTGTTTTTTCTTCAAAAAAAGTAAATTTTTTGAAAATATGTGGATTTTATGGAAAATATTTGCATAATATGGAAAAGATTGCTATTATTTTTCGAATAAAAACCGAAAAGCGCGAAAATGTCCGTGCCTTTCGGTTTGTGTTATTGTTTATAATATTGCAAGCCTGCCAGAATAGTTTTCAATTCTTTTTTACCCATGTTGGCATCAAGCGTGTACTGTATATCATCAGAGTTCCACATTACTGTGATTGCAGTAAAATTAAGCTCGCTAGTCATTTCAAACAATTGAGCATCCATACCTAATATTTTACACTTTTCTATTTTATAGGTATTATTTTCTGTTTGGATTGAATTGGAACCTTTTTCTATAGGTTCTAATGTAATTGAAAACCACATATCTCCTTTTTCGTATCGCAATTGGAGAAAAAGACTATGATCATCAATTTCAACCAGCTTCATATCAGATGGCAAAAGTGTAGGTATTATTATTTCATCCTTTGCTTGAAACTTTTGGATTTTGGTATATTGATCGTTTGAAACGGTTGAAGTATGTATTTTTAAATCAGTTCCTGACATGTTAGTATAGGTTTTTAAGAGAAATACCCTACCTGCTGAAGTTGTCAGTCCCAAAGCAAGCAGCATGATCAGCGCCGCTGCCAGGATAATAATCCGTTTGCGCCGTATCTTTCTGCGCGGTGCGGCAACGGTTGGCGCTTTGGCAAGCACCTTTTTATAGATGCGGCTTTTTTGCTGCTCCATGGCTGCCTTTTCTTCTTCGCTCATCTCATACGGAACATCTTCGTCTGCAATGTCCTTTGCATATTTTTCCATTGCCTCTCCCAGAATGAAGTCAAACACCTTGTTGTTCAGCTGTTTACTCATTAACGGCTCCTCCCTTCCTGCAATCCGTTGAAAGACTTTGTCTTAACATTCCTTTTCCTCGGCTCAGCTGTGTGTATGCCGTTTTAACATTTCTTTGCAGATATTTTGCAATCTCCTCCGGCGGCATATGAAATTTTATGTTCAGCAATAATACGTCAGAATACTTTTTATCTAGCTCCCTTATGTTTTGATAAACTCTGTTTACATTATCTTGAATCTCAGTCAGAGCAACGGGATCGAGCTCGCAATCGGGCGTTTCGGAATACAGCACATCGTCGTCGATATCAAGAACCTTGCTGCGGCGTGTGTTTTCTTTCGCCAAATAGTTCAGCGCAGTGTTTCGCGCTATGGTGGCTATCCAAGCTTTTGCAGAAACTTCGTCCGTAATCACATTTAAACTTTTCCAAACGTTAAGAAAGGTATCCTGCATGATTTCTTCCATTGCAGATGTGTTGTGGACGATGCGAAAAGCGATAGTGTAGGCGTAACGGTAATATTTTTCGTAAATGGCGTCAAACTTTTGACTTTGTTCTTGGTCACTGAACCCATGAATGAAGAAAATCATAGCTTGTCCTTTCCGTATCATCTGCTGTTAAAGTGTCATATAAGATAAATACAATTTTTTTTAATTTTTGCCGGCCGCAGCGGCGCAAACCGCCTGACAGCCCATTTTCCAACAAAATATTATATCACTCTCATTTCTGATAGTCAATAAATGGCAAACCCATTTTATGTAAAAATTTGTCGAAACAATAAAAACATAACTACCTGTGATGTATAATACCAACCAGTGGTTAGTATTATACAATGGCGCGGACAAAATGAGTGACTGCCGGTGTCTGTTTCATAAACTTTTCTAAGTAATTTGACTTTATATAGTAACAGGGATTTATTTTCGGCAATCTATTGACAAAATTTGATTTTGTTATACAATAATATCAAGGAAGTGATTGAGGTGGAGAACTATAATGAATTAATTCGGAGACGAATCAAAGAAAAATTTAAAACCATAGAAAATTTTTCTCATTATGTCGGTATTCCCCGTACAACAATTAATTTTATCCTGAAAAAGGGAATCGCTTATTCCAGCTACGGTATGGTAAATAATATACTGGACGCACTGGATATTGCCATGATTCAGGATATTCCCGTGACGCTGGACGAGCGATCGCTGCACCTGCTGGAAATTTACCGTGATTTGGATGAATTGGGCCGCCATTCTGTATTGGCGGTGGCGGAGACGGAAAAGCGCCGCATGAAGGAGGAGGCGGTTGAGCAGGTTGTTACAGCAGCGTATGGGGGCATTTCGAAAAGTCTGCCGATGAACGAGGAAGAAAAATTAATTTATGAACTGGTTCAAAAAATTAAGGAGAACAATGCAGACAGATGACAAAGACAGCGAAGCAATGTGCAAAAGAAATACTGCAGGCATACAAGGGGATTTGTTCAACCGGTGAAGAGCTGCTTGACATTATCAGGTCGAAGGGCTTTCAGGTTATTTTTTATCGCCCGCTTGGGAATGAGTACTTTACAGAGGAGCTGATTCGGAAATTAAAACTGGAGAGGCAGGTTGCGGATCATGATTCTTTTATTTATCTGAGCCGCTGTTTTAAACTGGTTTTTATAAAAGAAGGTTTGCCGGAAAGTGAAAAATATGCCTTGCTATGTCACGAATTAGGGCATATATGCGATCCGGATTTTTCTAAATCCGAACAGGAATATTCGAAAATCAAACGGGAAGAGTTTGCAAATACATTTTCCTTTTATTTGCAACATTCCGGCAAGAGATGGCATTTTTGCTCTTTTACAAAGCGAAAGCGTGCGGTATGTATTCTGATAGGATTTTTCCTGATATTGTGTGTTGCCTGCGGCATTGCGGCAAGCCGTTTTGCGGCGGCGCGTGCAGTGAATCGGTATGGCGCGGAGCAAAATCAGTATTATGTTACGCCGAGCGGCAAAAAATATCACCGTAAGTTTTGCAGCGTGATTAAAGGGCGCACCAACCTCACGGAATATACGCGCGAGGAGGCGAGGGAGCTGGGCTACAGCGCTTGTCTCTTCTGTATCGGTGAGGATAAGTAAGTTTTATTTGAGAACAAAACAGGGCAGCAGCAAAATGATTTCATTTTGCTGCTGCTTTTTGTTTTACTGAAAAACGATATGTTGTCTAATTATAAAATAATTAGTAATATATTGACAATTTGTGAGATTATGTTACAATAAAGACAATAAAATAAATAAATGCAATAAATTATTTGGAAAATGTACAACCGGTTGACAAAAATTTAAAGGGGGATAAAAATGAAAAGAAAATGGGTATTGGTAAGCGCTATAGGTGTTTTGCTGGCGGTAGTACTTTCTGCTGTACGTGTGTGGCAACCGTCCGAGCAATCTGCAGAGGCGAAACAAGAAAGGTTATCGCTGCAATCGACAGATGATCTTACATTGTTGCAAGGGGACGCGAGAGAAGATAACCCGGAGCAGCTGTATTCCTATTATCAATGGTGGGTTGAAACCTATCGCCCGTCTGAGGAACAAAAAACAAAAATATATACAATGCTGCAAAACGGTGCAGATGAGAAAAATTTAATATCTGTTTGTATCTTTTGGGAGGATACCAATGACTCTTTTGATCTTGTACAGCGTATATGGGAGCAGAGGCCGGAAGAGAGCATGATGACAGAACTTTCGGACCCGTATGTTTGGATTGAGGGGGCTTATGATCACATGACTGTAAGGGGAACAGAGACTTTGACAACAGAAGAGATAAAACAATACCAATCAGAAGGAATTTCTCTGTCTGACATTTTTGTTGCCAACAGGTTGAGCAGAAATACAGATTTTCATATCAAAGATGTTTTATCGGAGAGACTGGACGGCAACTCATGGTACGAGATTATTATCGGTGACGGTGCGGCATCGGAATATGCAATGCAAAACCTTGCGGCAGAAATTGATGGAAATGAAATTTTAG
Source organism: uncultured Clostridia bacterium (assembly GCA_934438075.1). Taxonomy (GTDB): domain Bacteria; phylum Bacillota; class Clostridia; order UBA1381; family UBA9506; genus RGIG1666. The sequence continues at coordinate 99,468 of CAKSBF010000009.1, forward strand.
ACAGCATCATTATATCGCGGAAAACAGGAGTAAAAGCAGAAACAATTTTGTTCGCGGCAGACGGAGACAGAGGGGTTTTGGAAAGCTTTCGGGAACAATATAAGCAGGAGAAACGAAATATGGAAGCGGAGGCGATGGAGGAATGAAAAAATATTTTATTATTCCGTTTATTACGATCATTATATTATTTGGGGCGCTGTCCGTTTGTTTTGCCTCAACCTATGGCTCTGCTACAGCGGAAGTGTATAGCAGTGAGCTGCAGTTAATGTATCAAAGGGATTTGCTGCCCCCTTTTCAAAAGGACAAAACTAAAGCACAGGTGGAAATGACAACCCTTGATGCAAATGTATCAGAGACAGATTTACATTTGCCGGGGAAAAATGGACTTGATGTGACGGTGGAACGTAAATACAGCAGCGGACTTACTGATGAGCGGATAGGAGTAAATTTCAGAAAAGGGTCACCGGATCTTACTGTACCGGCATATCAGTACAGTAACGGAACGAATACGATATGGCTGGTGTTTGCCTCAGAAAAAGAAATGCTTGAAAATGCTTTTAGCACGGCGCGAATAAACTGGGATTCCTATAGAGAATACAGAGAATCATTTATTATACCGCACAGCGGAGGTCAAAAATTAAGGGCCGCACGTTACACCAGTGTTTGTTATGACAGCGGCGATGAATACCAACGGGTAAAGGGAGAATGTCAATGGGTATGGTATAACGAAGATACTCGTTATACCACGTATTATTGGCGTGCGGATATAGAGGAACTGCCCGGTAATCAAATCGGTTATAGTTGGCGGTATAACATTCCTACTGCTTCGCAAGTGATTATTGACTTGTATAATGAAGACCCGAGGCGCTATCTGGATACATATGTGGAGTTTTATGACGGAAGCAATCGAGAATCGTGGACATGCGACATAACGATGACAAGAGACACAAGAACGATCACAAATTTTCAGGCAAAGCCCTCAGGAACACAGCAATATACATTAAAACTTGCATCGGAAGACCCATTTGCCATTGAGCATAATTTGAGCGATGCGGTGATTTTTGAAAGTGAAGATGGGCGAAAATATTATTTTGAAGGCTTTGGGCAGGGTATTAAGGTTAGGGCGCCATATGCTGTTGTAGATCGCTTTGGCAATGCCATATGGTACAATCAGCAAGAAGATGGGAGCATGGAAATAACAGATACATATGGCCGGAAAATTTATCTTCATAAGGAAGGCGTTAAGGTAAAGTACGGCGAGCAGGAGCAGTGGGTTACAAAATATTCCTGGGAAAAGGAAGCCGATCCGGACGAATCTTGTTTGGAAACGACAATGCCTTATCACTTTAAGGTAAAAAAGATAGATTTAAACGATACTCAGGAGACCGGAAGTATTACAGAGTATATTCTTTATAAGCACCCCGCAACACTGGACGGAGTTATGAGTATTAATTATTATGATTTAAAAAAGATTATATATCCGACCGGAGCGCAGACACATTATGAATATCAGAGCTGCCGGGCTTTGGAGCCGGTGTATTATGCGGCGCGAAATGTCCGAAAGTCAATATATGTTCCTAAAGTGAAAAGAACATATGATATGGTGCAGGGTGTGATAAAAAATGATACGCTTTACTCGGGCAACAGAGAATATGGAGAGACATATCAGGAAAATCAGACAAATCTAACTAAAGGTTACAGCGTGACTCAGACTATAGGCGGAGTTAGTTATAGTACAAACTATAACTATGCATATAATGTTCCGCTGAGAGAGCGTACAAATGATGGCCGAAGGGGCATAGATTACACTTATTATGATAAGACGCAAACCAGACATCATTTTTATCCATGGAAGACCGAGGAGTATTATTTATCTGCTGAGGTGGTATCTAAAAAATGGGTTACTTATCAAAATTATGAGGGATATGATAAACTGAAATCATCGACGGTAGGGAACCGGCATGATAGCTACAGCTATGGTTCCTATCGGCAAATCTTGACAAAGACGTACGGACAAGACGCCAATACAAGTATTGTAGAAGAAAATATATTAAGCGAAGACGGCAAAACCATTACGGGCACACAGATAAAGCAAAACGGGGAAGTAATGACGAATACGGAATATGAGTATGATACATATGGGAACGTTATCAAAATGACAGAGCACCCGACAACCAACGAAACAATTGTGACCGAGTTTTCTTATTATTACGGCAGCGATGGCAGCATGACACTGACAACAACACGGAAAAATGTATCGGACGCCGATGATTCCTCTATAACGGATATCGTAACAGTTCAGCACTATAACCCATGGGGTTTATTGGAAAGCGAAACGGATGCAAACGGGAACGTGAGGGCTTACACATACGATGTGCAGGGGCGTGTTCTGACAGAGACTGCTCCTGATGGTGGAGTTACCGCTTATGTGTATGATTCTGTTCAAAATACGGCTGAGGTTACACAGCCGAATGGTCAGAAAATAAAATATAAATATGACGGCTTAGGCTGTCTGGAAACGGTTATGCTTTGTCTGGATGGTTCGTACCATACAATATTGTCTTACACTTATGATAACATTTGTCGCTTAACTTCTGTAACGGAATATCGCAGTTTGGCGGTAATGGGTGAGGAAAATCAATACACCTCAAGCTACAGTTACGATACGCAGGACAGGGTAATAAAAAAGACAGTACGTGAAAATGGCATTGTCGTGTCGGAAACACAATATACTTACGATGAATCGAGCGCGGCAGACATGAATTATAT
>CAKSBF010000010.1 GCA_934438075.1 uncultured Clostridia bacterium
TCTCTCGAGACAGCTTGTTTATTATACCACCTTCTCTTCCTTTTGTCAACCTTTTTTTACTATTTTTTTAAAAAAATCCTGCTGATAGCATTATCAGCAGGAAAATAAGCTATTTAGTTTTTAGGATTTACAATATCACGCCAATCCAAATCACCGCGTTCCAAGCCCCGCACTAAAACTTCGGCGGTTGCAACATTGGTTGCTAACGGTATGTTATGTACATCACACAAACGAAATAACGCCGATACATCCGGTTCATGCGGTTGCGCCGTAAGCGGATCTCGGAAAAACAAAACCAAATCTATCTCATTATAGGCAATACGAGCACCAATCTGCTGGTCACCGCCTTGCGGGCCGGATAAAAAACGATGTACTTTAAGGCCTGTCGCTTCACTAACCAAGCCACCGGTTGTTCCCGTTGCACAAAGCATATGCTTTTCCAATATTCCACGATACGCAATACAAAACTGTACCATTAATTCCTTCTTTTTGTCATGGGCGATTAACGCAATATTCACTGAAATCTACCTCCCTAGGCATCTATTCGCTCTTTTTCCCCCGCATGTTTTTAATCGGGATATTTGCAATTAAGGCCGGTATCATCGCTGTTCCGTCCTCGTTATCAGTTTTTGTCATTTTAATTTCAAGCTCATTATCATTAATATCCATATATTTAGACAAAACTGCCATAATCTCGCCTTTAATCATATCCAAAAACTCCGGGCTGACACCCCGGTCACCCATCAGAACGAGCTTTAAACGATCCTTTGCAACATCTTTTGATTTATTTTTCGTAAAAAATTTATTAATAAAATCTATCATCAGGACTCCTCCTATCTTGAAAACAGCTTTTTCAGTTTACCTAAAAAGCTATTATTGTCTTTTAACTCCATCAGAGGAATATCCTCGCCTAAAATACGGCGCGCAATATTAGAATAAGCCGTACCTGCCTGTGACTTACTGTTCAATATAGCCGGCTCTCCTTTATTGGTAGAAACAATAATTTCCTCATCATCCGGCACAACGCCAATCAATTTAATTCCCAAAATGTCAATCATATCTTCCAGGTTGATCATATCACCACGTTTTACCATATCAACACGTACACGATTAACCAAAAGCTTATGATCAGTGATTCCATATGCATTCAGCATCCCGATGATTTTATCCGCATCACGAACTGCCGAAACCTCAGGTGTCGTTACAACAATAGCACGATCAGCGCCTGCCACCGCGTTTCTGAAACCCTGCTCAATGCCCGCAGGACAATCCAGCAATATATAGTCATAGCTTTCTTTCAGCTCTTCGCACAACTTCTTCATCTGCTCTTCATTTACAGCATCTTTATCCTTCGTTTGCGCTGCCGGAAGCAGACTCAGACCCGGAAAACGCTTGTCCTTTATCGCTGCGCTTTTCAGTTTGCAATTACCTTCTACCACATCGACAAGATTAAATACAACCCTGTTTTCCAGTCCCATGACCAAATCCAGATTTCTCAAACCGATATCGGTATCAATCAAAATAACTTTCTTTCCGAGAGATGCTAACGCAGCTCCAATATTTGAAGTAGTGGTCGTTTTTCCGACACCACCCTTACCCGATGTAACAACTATAACCTCTGCCATTTTTTTCCTCCTCGTGCTAATCTTTCAACTCATATAAATAATACCATATTTTTTTTGCTAAGTCTATATAAAAAATAACTGTATTTTCAGCTTTTTTTTGTTAAATATTGCTCAATATAAACAGCATCATCTTTAATATATGCGATTTCCGGCACCCAGTCCTGCCGCGCCACCTCACCATCCGGGCAACGGGAAATGATATCCGCAATTCTAATCTGAGTCGGCAGAAGGTTTAAAGCAACCACCACAGCGCCGCGGTTTCCGCCTGCTCCCGCATGCACCATCCCCCTCGCAGCACCCATAACAATAACATTACCCCCTGCAACTAATTCCGAACCGGGATTTGCATCGCCTATTACAACCAAATTACCGCGCGCATCTACCAACTGTCCTGAGCGCACTGTTCCCTGGTAAAAACGTGTCATACCCTCGTCAGTGCCATAAAGTTCCGCTTCTCTTTTTGCTTTTTCTTCCGCAGCCGCTTTTACCTTATCGCTAAGAGGTTTGGTTTCAAATATAATTTCACTCTCAGATAGCGTCTCTTCTATCGTTCCCTGCAATAAAAACAATTCAAATTCAGACAGCGTATTGCTGGAAAGATGAATATATACCTTATCTCCTTTGAAAAAAGCCTTCGCTTCTTCAAATTTTTTAACCAGTTCTTCCTTTGCCTCCTCAACTGTTGTATCATCGCTGATAACAACATTAATTCCTTCTTTTGAGCCTTTAATCGTTATCATATGTCAAACCTTCCTTTCAAAAATCCATTTTACTGTTTATTAAGGTAAAAGCTCATTTTTTGGCACAACCTCCTCGGAAACCTCCGCATGACCATAAAAATACTGCTCAAAAATATCTTTTGCAATCGGAGAAATCCCTGAGCCTGATGCACCGTGCTCCACCACAACCGCAACTGCAATCTGCGGATTGTCAAACGGCGCAAAACCTACATATATACCATTTGCACTTCCCGAGCTGACCTGTGCCGAGCCCGTTTTACCACCTGTTTTTATTGGAAAGTCACTAAACACTGCACTGGCTGTACCTCCCTGAGCCGTTACCAAACCCATCCCTTTTAATACAGCATTTAAATTTTCTGGTTTTAACTCAAGTTTGTGCCTAACCTCCGGCTGCGTTTCTTCATATTTTCCCGACTTTGCATCCGTTCGCACAGCTTTCAGTAAATGCGCTTTATAATTTGTACCCCCATTTGCCACTGTTGCAACATAGTTGGCTATCTGCAGCGGTGTAAAAAGGTTATCCGACTGACCAATTGCCGCCTGAAGAACATCTCCCGGATACCATTCACGCCCCGAAGCCTTGCGTTCCTCAGGACCTGCCAGTTTACCGCGAACTTCCTCTCCAAGCTCAATGCCCGTATAGTCGCCCAAACCAAACATTTGTGCATAATAATCTATGGTTTCAATCCCCGTCCTTCGTCCAACCTCATAGAAGAAATAGTTACACGAATCCCGAAGTGCCTGCGAAACATTAATCGTTCCGTGGTTTCCTCCTGACGAACGGTAAATGTTACAATCAAAATTATGTCCCAGATAAGTGTAACGCCCCTTCGTTACCATCGTTTCCGTCGGACTCAGATTTCCCGATTCCATTCCCGCGATTGCCGACACCAATTTAAAAGTAGAACCCGGTTCGTAAACACCGCTAATGGCTCGATTCAACAAAGGATTTCCCGGGGTTTTCAACAGCTTAGAATAATCCAGATTATACCGAGCAGGATCAAACGAAGGATAATTGGCAATTGCTAAAATCTCTGCGCTGTTTAAATCTATTGCCACTGCCGCACCCGCATTGGCATCGCCGCCGTTTCTCGCTGAAGAAGAGCTTGCAATACGGTTAATGTGCTTCTCTAACGCCTGTTCTGCTGCCTTTTGTAAATCCAAGTCAATCGTCAGCATAATGGTTTTTCCGGGCACAGGATCGCGCGAATAGACTACCTCACTTTCCCCCTCTTTAATCTTTCTTTCTATGCTGTTCGTACCGTCCGTCCCCTTCAGATAAGACTCAAAAGCCTTTTCCGCCCCTTCCTTGCCAATATAATCATTCATTCCATAATTCTTATCTTTCAGTTCAGCATATTCTTCGGGATTAATAATGCCGATACGTCCCAAAATATGCGCTGCCGTAGAGCCGCTGGTATACTCCCGTATCGGCTCCTGATACACACTGACACAGCTATACTTATCGCGCTGCTCTTTAATTTGCGATACCAACGCAATATCCACATCTTTTGCAAATACATAAGCATTATTGGAAGAAAAATTTCTCTGCTCCATCTCATACCGAATCCCCAGAAGTTTCCGTGCATCCTCTTTTGAATATGTGTCGGCTATTTTATAGCGTTCAACAAATTTATCCACTAATTCAGACGCAGTCATCTCTGCGGAAAATTTATATTTTTTCTTAAAGCTTTTCTCTTTTTCTCCACGTTCCTCCTCTGTTTCACCCGTAAACTGAAAAACAAAGGGCTGCTCCTTGCTGACCGGAAAACTGTCCGCATAAGACAAACCTTGCGAGTCAAACAGTGTTGCAAGATGATAAACCACCTCATTCAATTTCTGCTTATCGTCATCAATTTTAGCAATAGCGATAGAGTGTCCGACCCGGTTGGTTACCAACGCTCTGCCGTAACGATCCAAAATCTCACCGCGCGGCGCTTTCACCGGTATATTTCTCGCCAGACGGCTGTCTGAAATTTCTCTGTAATTTTCCCCCTCGGAAATCTGCAGCATAAAAAGGCGTTGTATTACCAACACCGCCAAAAGCGCCAAAAGAATATACAAAATGTTATATCGGTTTTTTAATCCTTTCTTTTGCACTATGCCACACCTTTTCCTTTGTATTTATATAAAACTGTTTGATTGCTTATGTCCTTGCCCGCTTAAAGCTTTGCTTGCTTTTGTTTGTCCATTCTACAGCAAGCGCACGGGTAAACGGATACACCAAAAATGTAATAAGCGCATTATATACTGCACAAGGCAATATCTTATGCAAAAGTGCATAGACGATGTCCGTCTTTCCCCAAATGAATAAACTGAAAAAATAAATCAAAAACTCATACGGTATCGAAAGCAGCAATACAAATAACATAGCAACAAATGCATTGTTATTAAACAAACCGCCATAAAGCAGCACACAAACCAACGATACATACAAACACAGGAGCGTATTCATACCAACGGTGCGTCCGCCAAAAAAATCCATAATCAGACCACAGCCAATTCCAAAAACAATTGCCTTATAATCACCTTTTGTCAGGCTGTAGCAAACCACTGCAGACAACAGCAAATTGGGAATCACGCCGAATATCTTTGCGGCATGCAGCACTGTAGTCTGTAAAACAGTAAGCAAAAGAACAAAGAACACCGTCAGCGCATAACGCAAAACTGTTTTTGTCCGCATGATACTTCTCCCTTCCGTTTATTCCTGTACATCCTCCGCCGGCATGCGAATGACCAGTACCTCGCGCAGCCTTTCAAAATCAACCGCCATATCAATCACTGCATATTGTGTATAGCCCGACGGATCACTTTTTATCTCGTTGATCGTCCCAATCAATATTCCCTTTGGGTAAATGCCTCCAAGACCTGATGTTTCTATCTCATCACCTACAACCAGACTTGCAGCACTGGTTATCGCGTTCAATTTACATTGTCCCCTGTCAGCCAGTGCCATGTCACCATCAACAATTGCGATATCCTGCGTCCGTGACACCATTGCTCCGACCGAACTATCCGTATCAATGATGGCAACTACCTTCGCCCATGTGGTGCCGACCTCTGTGATGCGCCCGACTAAACCGTTGTTGGTAACCACCACATCATTTTTCTTAATACTGTAGTTTTTCCCCTTATCAATTGTAAATACGTCAAACCAGTTGCCCGGTTCTTTCGCAATTACTTCACAGCCAATCATGTCCTTGTCAGCATTATTTTCTTTCAGCTCCAAAAGAGCTCTCAGACGCTGGTTCTCCTGTTGATAAGATTCTAATTCTCGAATCTGCTGCGCTTGTTTATCAGATTTTTCCAAAAGTTCCAAATTTTCTTCTTTATAACCGCGCATATCCGCAATGAATTCAAAAAAGCCCCCAACGCTGCCACCTACCGCAGAAAAGAATTTCTGTACCGGTGAGACAATAACCTCTGCAAAATTAACACCGGAAAAGGACGAATTGCTGCCGACCAGTGCAAAAGAAATCCCCATAGAAATAAAAATCACTACGGTAATAATCAGCGTAACAATGAGCATTACTTTCTTTTTCCCTTCCGTGTCGGTCACATCCTTTCTGTCTGAATTACATCTGTTTTCCTTCGGATTTTATCTTCCTCTCCGTTTAAAGGTCAGCTCTGCTTTATCAGGTGCCGATGCAGCCATACCTGTACCAATCGCTACACAATCCAAAGCATTGTCCGCTACTACCACAGGAATCCCCGTTTCTTCTGAGATCAAAGTATCCAGTCCGCGAATTAATGCCCCTCCGCCGGTCAGCGTAATACCGCGATTCATAACATCAGCCGCAAGTTCAGGCGGCGTCTTTTCCAGTGTCTGCTTAATGGCATCCACTATAGCAAATACAGATTCTGAAATTGCAGTACGGATTTCTTTGCTGGAAATGGTAATTGTGCGCGGCAAACCCGAAATCAAATCGCGCCCCTTCACATCCATTTCTTCTTCGTATTCACATTCATATGCAGAACCAATTTGAAATTTAATGTCCTCTGCGGTTCTTTCACCAATCATCAAATTATATTCACGCTTAATAAAATTCACAATATCCATATCTAATTCATCGCCAGCAATCCGTAAAGACTGACTGGTTACAATACCACCGTAAGAAATAACAGCAACCTCACTGGTGCCGCCGCCGATGTCCACAACCATACTGCCGGTCGGTTCGCTCACAGGCAGGCCGGCGCCGATTGCCGCCGCCATCGGTTCTTCAATCAGCACAGCATTTCTGCCGCCCGCCTGCAATACCGATTCTTCAACAGCGCGGCGTTCCACTTCCGTTACACCGTAAGGAATACAGACTACCACATGCGGCTTAAACAAGCCACCCGAATATGCTTTTTTAATAAAATATTTCAGCATTGCCTGCGTACCGTCAAAATCCGCAATCACACCATCCTTCAAAGGTCTTATTGCAACAACATTGCCCGGCGTACGCCCTATCATTTCTTTTGCTTCATTTCCTACCTTCAGCACCTGACCGGTCAGCTTATTGACCGCAACTACGGAGGGTTCACGCAAAATGATACCCTTACCCTTCATATATACCAGTGTGTTTGCCGTTCCCAAATCAATACCTATTTCTCTGCTGCCCATGCCTTAGAATACCTCCAACATTATATTAAAATCAAATTCATCGTTCAAAACCTGCGCCAACCTGCAAACCGGAAGCCCTATTACGTTAAAAAAGTCACCATCAATCCGGTCCGCCATTACGCTTGCACGCCCCTGCAGTCCATAAGAGCCCGCCTTATCCATCGGCTCTCCTGTTTGCACATATCGGCCAATCTCTTCCTCGGAAAGTTTACGAAAGTGCACCTTTGTTTTCTCACAAACCGAAACTGCTTTCCCATCACGCATGCGAATTACACTCAATCCCGTTAAAACCTCGTGTTCTCTACCCGAAAGCCGCCCCAGCATCTGCATAGCGTCTTGCTCATCTTTCGGTTTGGTTAAAATATCTCCATCTAGCACCACAACAGTGTCAGCCGCAATAATCAGTGCATTTTTCTTTTGACGCTGCGCAACCTCTGCCGCCTTGCGCAAGGAAACCTGCTCCACAAAAAACTCGGGTGTCATGTTTTCCTCCATGGTTTCCTCCGCTCCCGACACCTCAACGCGAAACGGAAGTCCTATCATATTCAAAATATCACGCCGCCGCGGCGATGCCGATGCGAGAACAATATCCGTTGACATTTCCCTATCATCCCCTTCGCAAAATAACCTTGCGCTTACGTTACCATTTATGGAACAAAAGCGCTGATACCACCATTCCCAAAATGCTTGCCACATTAAACCGAAACCAAACCCCGAGAGAAAAACTCAATTTCACCAGGTAGATATCTATATGGACAGATTCCGGCAACTGAAAGCCAAAATCCAGACTATGACCGAGCCACCATAAATACTGGCTGTCTGCGCACAGCTTTCCGATCAGACTACCTATCACCAGACCGCCAATCAAAGCAACAGCGTAAACCCAACCCCGTCTCCTTGCTACCGCCATTTTTCCACACCGCCCTTTTTGTTCTGTAAAATTTGTTCTGCCACAAATCCCGTTACACAGCCGCTGACTGTCGACACCAAAGTCAAAACCGGAAGATACCGCAGCATTTGTATATTATGTATTACCAATGCCGCAACAACGATTTGACCCACATTAAAAAATACCGCTCCCAACATACTGAGTCCCGGCATACCGATTTTCTCACGGTATCTTTTTTTTGCTGTCCACATCACCAACACGCTTAAAAGCGTACCCGCTCCACCGTAAAACACCATAGTCACAGCGCCTGAAAATATACCGCACAGGGCAGAGCGTAAAACGCCAAGCAACAGCGCCGTTAGCGGACCAAACCATACCATAGCAGTCATGGTTACTACATTGGCAATACCCAGTTTACCACCCGGTATCACTGTAAAAATCGGAATCATATTTTCTGCCAGGTTTAAAACAATACCTAATGCAAGCAAAATCCCAAGCAACGCCGTCTTTTTTGCAGTCGTCATTTCAGTACGCAACGCCGTCCACCTCCCGATCCCCGGAAAGCCACACCACAAGGCGATTGGGCAGACAAACCAACATTTGTCCCGATGAACGGATTTCACCCTGACGAACCTCCAGTCGATCCGGACAATCCGTTTCCGTCACACGAACACTGCCATTTGCAATCTCTATTTTATTATATCCGAACTGTGTCTGAACATCAAGTACTTTTCTCTCTTTTTCCGCCAAAGAGTACCTGCCATATTCCTGCCCATTAACTTCAACAATAGCTATTAGCGAATCATGAGCAGTAAAAATAACATTAGTAAATATAAGCGACAGGATAGAAAGAATCAGCAGCATTACTAAAATTTTTCTGTCAAGCTTTTTCATCGTTTCTGCCCGTTGAGCCAAAGCCGCCGTTTCCGCGCTCCGTCTCATCCAAACGCTCCACCTCGACAAGTTCTCCGTGCAAAACCGGCGCAAAGACCATCTGAGCAATTCTTTCGCCCGGTTCTATAATATAATCCTCACCACCAAGGTTAACCAAACCGACCTTGATTTCGCCGCGATAATCGCTGTCAATCACTCCGACTCCATTTGACAAACATATTCCATGCTTAATCCCCAAGCCGCTGCGCGCATATAAATAAGCCACACAATCCCTCTCCGGCAAACCAATGGCAATGCCCGTAGGAATCAGTGTGCGTTCGCCCGCTTTCAGCAAAACCGGCTCGTCAATCGCCGCAGACAAATCCATGCCTGCTGCGCCTTCCGTTGCATAAAAAGGCTTTTTCGCATTCTCTCTTACATATTGAATCGCAACCTTAATTTCCATTATAATACCCCCCTGTAAAAATGTCCGCGTGTATACTCCATATCCGGTGCCGAAACAGTCTGACCGGATAATGCCTTTTGATATTCTTTTATTATTATACAACACATCTCAAAATTTTCAACAGTAAACGATAGTCCCATTCGATCAATTTTCAACTTTTTTATATCTGCCATCCTGTCCGCCATATAAATCGGACAGGAATTATATAAAATATTGCGACAATTCTGTGTTTTTAAGGGAAAAATCACATTCTTACGATCCCGCAGCGCATAGTCAGCGCTTTTGCAGCCACAGCGATACGCACTCTTAATGACACAATTTTCCATCAGCATCAATGCAGTGCGTCCGTAAACGAGGACCTCAAGCGGCACGCTGCAATTCTGCGAAAGCAGCGTAAGCTCCTTCAGATTCAGCTCCGGCGATGCTGTAAGAGAGGTAAACCCTAACTCCGCAAGTTGTGCTGCGGCAACATGATTATATACATTCAGCCGTTGCCCGCCCAAAACTATTTTTTCTTTTACTTGCTGCAGTTGGCCAATATGCTGCACCATTACATTTTTTGCATTTTCAAGCGAAGGTTTTTCTCCCTGACGCGGCAGCTCCGGCAGCACACAGACTGCATGTTCATCCCCTAGACCCTGATACAGTTCATAAGGTACATAAATTTCAGCAATCCCCATTTTCTTTGCTGCACGGTATTGTTCCTCCGTCTGCACTCCAACACACAGCATTGGCTCATGTTTCACCCGCCGCTGTATTGGTTCGGGCTCCGCTTTCTGGGGTCCCCGATGATAAGAGTCGCAAATTTTCTGTGCCAACTGTTCTACTGCCGCTCGGCGTAATCCATTGATTTCACTAATACTAACCGCAGCTTTTCCGTCTGTTTCCACAGCAATATTTTTTGCTTCAAATACAGTCCCGCCCATTTTCTCCAGTTGGACTCGCACACGTTCCGACTCCATAGGCCGATGGATGGCTTGTTCTGCACATCCGCCCGATACAGAAATCTCCGCATCCGCACAGACGGCCCTTAAAGAAACCGGCTCTCCAACCTTGGCAAAAAAAGTCATATCAACCGTACGTTTTCTACTCTCACCGTTTGCCGTATTTTTCACTTGTTTTTCCAGCTTGTGTCCTGCAGAAATTTTCGCATTTTGTTCATAGTCCATCATGCTGCGAAACCGCTTGCCGTCAAAGTAACCGTATGAGGAACCGCCGCGCGAGAAAAAGCGAAGCATCTTCTCCACATCCTCATCCTGCAAGTTTCCGTCCAGAGCTTCCCGGTAAACGCGTGTCACCATCCCAACATATTCAGGACTTTTCATACGGCCCTCTATTTTCAACGAATCAGCACCGCACCGTTCTACCTCCGACAACCGTCGCACCAGGCACAAATCCTTTGGGCTTAGCAGCGGCAAATGTCCACTAACCTCACGCCCGTTTTCCAATAGTGTATACGGCAAACGGCAAGGCTGCGCACACGCCCCGCGGTTTCCGCTACGCCCCCCCAACATACTGCTCATAAGGCACTGGCCGGAATAGCTCATGCACAGCGCCCCGTGTACAAATATCTCAAGTTCAGCTTTCGTTTGTGCACGAATCTGTGAAATCTCTTTCGCAGAAAGCTCCCGAGATAACACCACACGTTTTACTCCCAGCCTTTCCAGTTCCTGAACACCCTGAGCCGTTGTTACTGTCATCTGTGTACTGGCATTCACCGCAATTTCCGGCATACAGCGGCGCAAAGTACGCAAAACACCCATATCCTGCACGATTACCGCATCAATACCGAGCGGATATATTTTTTCTAAATATCTGCATAAATCCTCTAATTCAAATTCTTTAACCAGCGTGTTGACCGCAAGATAAATTTTAACCGAACGCAAATGGCAGTAGTCTGCTGCACGAGCAAGCCCAACTTCATCAAAATTGACCGCATTCCGCCGCGCGCTGAACATGTTTCCACCCACATATACCGCATCCGCGCCATTCTGCACCGCCATAATAAGTGAATCGAAATCTCCTGCCGGTGACAGCAGTTCCATCTGCATCCCTCCGTTTCCGTCATAAACGCTAAACATTTTTTCCTTCTTGTATCATATCACATTTTTTAAAAATGTACAAGGGAAAATCTTTTTATTAAGAAAAAAGTAATTTTCTAAATGTTTTTGTATGCAAAAAGCAGCTGACTGATACTCAATCAACTGCCTTTTTTTAATTTCCGTTTATTTTACATCTACTCTCAAAGCACCGTCGCGGTAATCCACTACCAAGCAGGTATCAGGAGCAATATCATCAGCGATAATCTTTCTGGCTATCAGTGTCTCTACCTTACTCTGCAGGAACCTGCGCAGCGGACGCGCGCCATATATCGGGTCGTAGCCTGTATCAACAATATAATCCTTTGCCGCCGGTGTCAGTTCTGCACGAAGCTGCTTATCTGCCAAACGTTTCTGCAAGTCCTTCACCATCAAATCAACAACCGAACTGATTTCCGTTTTTGTAAGCGGTTTGTAGAATACAATCTCATCCAAACGATTTAAGAACTCCGGCCGAAATTGTTGCTTCAGTATTGCGCTTACCTGTTGCTTTGCCTCTTCAGAAATATTTCCGTCCGACGTAATGCCATCCAAAATGTAATTGGAACCGATATTAGAAGTTAAAATGATAATTGTATTTTTAAAATCAACCGTCCGCCCCTGCGAATCGGTAATCCGTCCATCGTCTAATACCTGCAGCAAAACATTAAATACATCCGGATGTGCTTTTTCAACCTCATCAAACAGCACAACCGAATAAGGCTTGCGCCGCACCGCCTCGGTCAGCTGGCCGCCTTCTTCATAGCCCACATATCCCGGAGGGGCGCCAATCAAACGCGATACGGAATATTTTTCCATGTATTCCGTCATATCAATACGGACAATGTTGCGTTCATCATCAAACAATGCCTGCGCGAGTGATTTTGCAAGCTCCGTTTTGCCGACACCGGTCGGCCCCAAGAACAGGAAGGAACCAATCGGCCGGTTCGGGTCCTGAATACCTGCACGCGAGCGCAAAATTGCGTCCGTTACAGTTTCCACCGCCTCATCCTGTCCAATCACACGCTCATGCAAAATGCTGTCCAACTTCAGAAGTTTTTCTCTTTCACCCTCCATCAGCCGCGCTACCGGTATACCCGTCCAACGGCCAATAATTTTTGCAATCTCTTCTTCAGTCACCTTATCACGCAGCAAATTGTCACCCGTGTGTGCACGGTCAGCCAGTTCCTCTTCTGCCTCCAACTCTTTCTGTAATTTTGGTAACTTACCATATTTCAATTCTGCCGCCTTGTTCAGGTCATAACCGCGCTCCGCATGTTCTATCTCCGCATTGACCGCTTCAATATCCTCACGCAGCTTCTGCACCTTAGAAATTGCCTGCTTTTCATTCTCCCATTTTGCCTTCATTTCCTTAAAGCGCGCACGTAGCTCTGCCAACGATTTTTGCAGCGATTCCAGTCGTTCCTTCGAAAGCTTATCCGTTTCCTTTTTCAAAGCCGCTTCTTCTATTTCATGCTGCATAATCTTTCTTGAAATTTCATCCATTTCCGTCGGCATGGAATCCATTTCGGTACGAACCATAGCGCACGCCTCATCAATCAAATCAATCGCCTTATCCGGCAGGAAACGGTCGGAAATGTAGCGGTTTGACAATACTGCCGCACTGATTAATGCACCGTCCTGAATCTTTACGCCATGATAAACCTCATAGCGTTCCTTTAAGCCACGCAAAATAGAAATGGTATCCTCCACCGTCGGCTCAGCAACCATAACCGGCTGAAACCGCCGTTCAAGTGCCGCATCTTTTTCAATGTACTGACGGTATTCATTCAGCGTCGTTGCACCAATACAGTGCAGCTCGCCCCGCGCCAGCATAGGCTTCAGCAGATTACCCGCATCCATCGCACCATCGGTCTTCCCTGCACCGACAATGGTATGCAGCTCATCAATAAACAGAATAATCTTACCTTCACTTTTTTTAATTTCCTCCAGAACCGCTTTCAGACGTTCTTCAAACTCACCGCGGAATTTCGCACCGGCAATCAGCGAACCCATATCCAATGAGAATATTTGCCTGTCCTTTAAGCTATCCGGAACATCGCCGCGAACAATACGCAATGCCAACCCCTCGGCAATTGCCGTCTTACCAACACCCGGTTCACCGATCAGCACAGGATTGTTCTTGGTTTTTCTGGACAAAATACGCACCACATTACGAATTTCACTGTCACGACCAATCACCGGGTCAAGCTTATGATTTCTTGCAAGCTCTACCAGGTCAGAACCATATTTTTTTAGGACATCATAGGTTGCCTCCGGCGAATCAGAAGTCACACGAGCATTTCCGCGCACGCTTGCCAAAACACCCATAAAGCGGTTTTTATCAATGCCGTGCCGTTTCAAAATTTCCTTAATGGCATTATTTGGCTTCTCAATCATAGCCAATGCAATATGCTCCACAGAAACGTATTCGTCTTTCATATGCTCTGCTTTGCGTTCGGCATCAACCAATGCCTTATCAACATCTTGAGATACATAGATTTTATCGCTTTCTCTGCCCATACCGCTTACCTTCGGTAAGGAATCTACCGCACGGGACAGCTCGGAACGAAAGCTTTCTAAATTAATACCCATTTTCACCAACAGCTGCCCAATCAAGCCGTCATTTTCCTGTATCAAGGCAGAAAACAAATGTTCCTGCCCTATCTGTTGATTTTGATTTTCAATTGCCAGCGACTGCGCCGCTGTCAACGCCTCTAATGATTTTTGTGTAAATTTTTGCATGTTCATACAACAAACCTCCCCTTTTCAGCTGCAATATGCCATTTTAAATCAACAGCTTGCCGCTCTCCAAAGCCGAACGATAGGCAAACTCCATCTGTCGCAGTGCTGCCTGCCGATTGTCAAGCTGCTGAAAGTACTGTTTTAAAATTTTGTCAAATATACTGATATATTGATAAATTGCAAGACCTATCACGTTGCTCTCACAAAACGCATCCTCAGGAGGGATCATCAGTGTTCGGCTAAACTTTCCTCCCTCCAGTGTGTAACGAATCGTTGCACGGTAGCGCCCTGCCAAATATTTCTTTTCCAGTTCTGCCCAATGCAGAAAAAAGCGTTCCAATTCTTCGGTCAGAGCCGCATTTTGGGTACGAAACGAAACCTTTAAAATACCAAAACTCTCCGACGGTTCACGTAAAAGCTCCACGCTGTAACGCACCGTCGGTTTATATTTATATTTTAACGAGCTGCGCACAGAAAGCATACTTTCCGACGGCTGAGGCTGCATCTGAAACATTTCCGCGCCGCTCAGCAATTTTTCCAACTGCTCAAAAATATCCCTCATGCGCATCTCAGGTGTTTGAAAAGAAATACGCTCAGCTAAAATCTGATTAATCATATTGGACCGGCTGGTATGATTGATCGCCGCAAGCTGATCTACCGCATCTACAACCGAATCCATCAGCACTAAACTGTATACGCTCTTCTTCATTTCTGCCTTCTCCTTTCTTACAAATTTATTATAGCATCACCTCTATATTTTGTCAACGTAATTATATAATGTTAACAACGAATTAATAATTTATTCAACATTTTTAAAAGACGAAAAATTATCTCTGTTCCTGAACCAAGCCCTCACGAGAAACTGTCACCTTAGCCGTAACGGAAAAATCCGCATCCGGATATTTCTGCGGCCAATCATATTCTTGCCATGAAGGAAAATCCGAAAATTTCATCTTAGCAATTTCACCAAAGCCCACAACATCCGCACGGCAATACTGCGCAGTGAGCTTTAAAAAGCTTTCTAAGCGTGCCGAAACTTCTGCCGCCGCCATTTCATTCAAGCCTTCAAACCCCAACTGCGCCAAATCACTTTTTGGGCATTCTGCAATCTCCGCAGAAAGGGGTACCAGTGCTTCTATTTGCGGTCTGTCCCCAAGCGAGATTACCCTTTTTTTAGGCTTTTTGGGCTGCGTAAGGCGCAGCGTAATGTGTTTTCCATCTTGCGTAACAGAAGGAAGGGTCAAATAGCTTTCCCGAAGCTGACCGATTAAAATATGGTATGCCATAGCATCGTGGGAGGATAGCACCTGCGATAATTTGCCGTCGCGTAACACTGCCATTCCCGAAACATCCGTACGGTTTTCACTTCCCTTTGATAATTCTCCCGCTTCATAGTCACCGCGTTTTGTCCGTGTACTTAAGTCGCGGGCATTTCCCTCCTTGTCAATGCTCGCCGCCGGCAGCACCGGCTCATGTCCCGGTGCGGAAAGATTAAAATATAATTCTCTAAGCGAAGCTGCAGGCATAAAATCACCATTACTTTGCGAAAAAATCAGCGTATAATATTTTGCAGGGTTTACCTCCAATGACGGTAACACTTCACGCATATATTCTTCGGCGCTGCACAGCGAAACAGCTGTATAGGTATTGGGACTGAACTGGCTGTTTTTCATAAATAACGTTACATAGTCATTAATACCTTCCCTTGCCAGTTCAGCCGAAAACAGCAAAAGCTTGGTATGAGATAAATTAATTCGTTTACTCAAACTGCTTTCCGCAACAGAAAGAGCCGTATAAACATCTTCCGCTTCAATGGTAAGCATTGTAGTGTTCTTATTTTTATTTTCTGTCTCATCACCGCCCTCACTGCCCGAGGCCACCCCGGAAGACTCACCTTCACCGCTGCCCTCGCCGGCAATGCTAAGCGGGCGAGCAAACTGGATGGAAAACCGTATTCCGTCCTCCCCCTTGTCCAAACCGAGTGCCACTGCAAATGCCATTTCAGTAATTTCGTGCGAATATTCACAGCCGCCCAGAAAAAAGACCAACAACATCAGCAAGATTGCTAAAAGTTTATTTTTCAATGCTTTTATCCCCCTTCTTTTTCATTCTTGCCGCAATTAAAATGAGGGACGGAATGAGGATACAAAAGATGGAAAGATATGGTTCTGCCTCCGACGAAAGTTGCATGGCATCCATCACCCCCGGCGGAAAATATGCAATTACAAACATTACCGCCGCAACCGGGACAATAAACAGTTTTTCATATTTTATTCCCGATGCCTGTCCCAAGACCTCCACCGCAAAATTATTGGAAAGAGAGAGATATAACAATGACGCAACAATCCATACCGGATAAAATATAGCTTCTATACTCTGCGAACCTCCGCTCAGATTAATAATTCTGCTAACCTGATATACCGGCATAAACAGCTCTGCATTTTCGGGATATTGTGTGCTTAGTACATAGCCAAGCATAACGGCGCTCTGTACAAAAACCGCAATGCAAACTCCTCCAATGCAAGCGCGACGATATATTTTCCGCGACTTTACATAGGGGTACAGCAAAAAAATGTAAATTGCATCAGTATAAACAGAAAAGAGAGTAACCCCCTCACTCCATACTTTTTTTTGACCCAATCCCCAAAACGGAAAAAGATTGGTAAAACGATAACTATTCATTGATGCAAGACCAACAATTACAAGCGCAAGCAAAATAACAGGAACCATCAGTGCGTGCAAACGTGCAACGCCTTCTACGCCCCTGTAAGCAGATACAATCATCACCACACCGACCAGAAACGCCGTCAGCAGTGACGGAATACGATACGGAGTAATTAAATTTATTGTGTCAGCTGCCAACCGCAGGGTAATCGCACCTTTAAAAATCAAAGGAATTAAAATTACAACTGTACAAATCCATTTTCCAACGTTCCCGCCCAGCATACGTGCTATCTCAATAATATTAAGATTTTCAAACCGATCATACAACTTTAAAATAACACACACAAAAACCAGAAAAAGTATTCCCGAAATAAGGGACGAAAGCCATGCTGCACTGCCGATTCTGCGGCACAAAAGCTGAGGAATTCCTAACAGAACCTTAATCAGAAGCGCGTTAATCAAAATGGTTGCCGTTTCAAACCTGCCAAAAGATATGATTCTTTCACCCACGCCTTTTCCCTCCTTTTTCGCGCTGTCCATAATGCTCGCACGGTTCCTGCTTGGAATTATTGTAGTCCGGTTTTGAGGTTTTCTTATAATCACGTCCTACAAAAATTGTCCGAAAAAATCCCTCCCGCGTACGCGGCGCTATCGGCGACAAAAAACGCACGCCAAATGATTTTGTTGTCGCAAGCATAACCATATGCAGAAAAAAACAAACCGTAAACCCTAAAAAGCCCGCACAAGCGCTGAAAAAAATGTAAACAAATTTCATAATACGAAATGTAATACCCAGATTATAATTCGGCGTACTGAGCGAGCCGATTGCAGTAAATGCAACCACAATAATGATAATCGGACTGACAATATTCGCCGAAACAGCAGCTTGTCCCAAAACCAACGCACCGACGATGCCGATAGATGGACCGCCAATACTCGGAAATTTAATCTCCGCCTCCCGTATCAGCTCAAATGCGAGTTCTAAAACCACCAATTCTGCTACAGTCGGAAACGGCGTCATCTCAAACGATGCCTCAAGAGCATAGAGCAAATTTGTGGGAATCATTTCATGATGATACTGCGTTACTACAACAAAAAAACCGGGCAGGAGTACTGACACGGTCAGCGCAAAATAGCGTACAATCTGCAAAAGATTGGCATACGGCAGACGAAGATAATGACTGTCCGGTGTTTTCATAAAAGTAAAAAAGGTAGCAGGCATGACCAGTGCAAAAGGGCTGCCATTTACCATTATCACCACATTTCCGTCACAAATTTCCATAGCCGCCCTGTCTACACGCTCCGTTGCAAAAATCTGCGGTACCAAGCGCAAATTGGAATCCTCCAGAAAATTTTCCAATTCCTCCGAGGTAAAGATATAATCCGCATCCACTTGCCCCATCCGTCTCTTAACCTCTTCAAGCAGACTGTCGTTCACCAGATTTTTAATATAAAGCAACGCGCAGGGTGTTTTGCTCTTTCTGCCAATTGCAACATTTTCTATAACCAAA
The DNA here is from genome assembly GCA_934438075.1 of uncultured Clostridia bacterium. GTDB lineage: Bacteria > Bacillota > Clostridia > UBA1381 > UBA9506 > RGIG1666. The sequence continues at coordinate 18,198 of CAKSBF010000010.1, forward strand.
TTCGGATCCTTAATCGTTTTACGAATCAGCGCCGTATTCATGCGGATTAATTCCGTAAAGCCTTCCTGTGGTCCTAATATTGATCCCTCTGTCGTCGGTTTTTGCAGGCTTCTCTTTTCCCATCCCTTTACGTCTGCCACATAACAGCGTGCAATTCCATCTATAAAAACGCCGCACCCTCCAAAACATACCAAGTCTATTGCTTTTTCATATGTTTCACTCACCGCAACATCATTTTGCGTAATCAGCTGACGGCTGATATAATCCACTTCACTGCCCTTCGGCGGCATAACCGCTGTCATCTGCATGAGCGGCTGCAGTACAAATTGTCCGATATTGCTGCGACTTGTCAACCCATCAAAATAAAAAATAAAAGCGTCCGCTGTTCTGTCAGGAAGCATTACTTTCAGCCACCGTACTATCAAGTCACCGGAATCGGGGTAGCTCATAAACTCTTTTATTTTTTCATAATTAACCGTCACATCACTGCTCACCGCAATATTCTGATCCGGCAAATGAATCAAATGATTGTCCTGTTCCTTTAAAATGTACCCTTCTGTTGTCCTGTGAAAATCCAAAAATTTTTGCCATTTTCCCATAACATACCTCCGCACTCAGAAAAATGCTTTTTATGTTTATTATTAGCATATTTAAGACAGACTATGCAATACAGCTATTGCATGTAAAAAGACATATTATCTAATGATTTTATATCTGCCCTTTTGTTAACATACAATTCACATATAATTTATTGTTATATTTTAACATAAGTGGTATACTATAATATAAAATTAAATATTTTAAGGAGAGCATACAATGAATATTAAGAAAATCGGAATATTAACCAGCGGCGGCGACTGCCAAAGTCTGAATGCCGCCATGCGCGGTGTCGCAAAAGCACTGTACAGCAATGTAGACGATATTGAAATATATGGTATTCTGGACGGCTATAAAGGCCTGATTTACAACAATTTTCAAAAAATGAAAGAATCTGATTTTTCGGGAATCTTAACGGAAGGCGGTACGATTTTAGGTACCTCCAGACAACCTTTTAAAAAAATGCACCTCCCTACGGAAAACGGCACTGACAAAATTAAGGCAATGAAGGATAACTACTACAAAAATAAACTGGATTGTCTGGTCGTACTGGGCGGCAACGGCTCGCATAAGACTGCAAATTTGCTGTCCGAAGAAGGCTTAAACGTCGTCACCCTGCCGAAAACCATCGACAATGACCTTTGGGGCACAGATATGACCTTCGGTTTTCAAAGCGCCGTTGATGTCGCCACACAGGCTATCGATTGTATTCACACCACAGCCGCCTCACACGGAAGAATTTTTATTGTTGAAGTCATGGGACACAAAACAGGCTGGATAACATTACACGCCGGAATCGCCGGAGGCGCCGATGTCATTTTAATTCCGGAAATTCCATATAATATTGACAATGTAGTGCACGCATTGGAAAAACGTTATCAGCAGAAAAAACGTTTTTCCATCGTTGCTGTCGCAGAAGGCGCTATTTCAAAGGAAGACAGCATTTTAGACAAGAAGGAACGCAAGAAAAAAAGAAAAGAAAGTAAATTCCCATCTGTTTCCTACGAACTTGCAAATGAGTTGACCGAGCGCACAGGCCAAGAGGTCAGAATCACCGTTCCCGGCCACACACAAAGAGGCGGCGCTCCGGACGCATATGACAGAGCGCTATCCACTCGTCTCGGAGCCGCAGCGGCCAAACTCATTATGGAAGGAAATTTCGGAAAAATGGTTGCTGTAAAGGGAAACTCTATTCAAGCAGTACCGCTGAGCGAAGTTGCGGGAAAACTAAAGCTAGTTCCGCACGATTGTGAGATTGTTCTGCAGGCAAAGGAGGTAGGAATTTGTTTCGGAGATTAATGAAAGATTGGTTTCACACCGAAAAAAAGGGGCGTAAAACAATGAAACACAAAAAAGATGTAATGCCAAAAGAACATGACAAACATGCGAAACACGAAGGAGAAAAAAAACTGTACATCAACCGCGAATTGTCATGGCTCAAATTTAACGAAAGAGTGCTCGAAGAAGCGCAAAACGAAGCAGTTCCTCTCTGCGAAAGATTGTCCTTCCTCTCCATTTTTCAATCCAACCTGGATGAATTTTTTATGGTTCGCGTCGGTTCTTTAGAAGATCAAAAACTGTTAAGTGACCCTCCGCGTGACAATAAAACGAATATGACACCCCAAGAGCAAATTGATGCTGTTCTAAAAGAAGCCGCACGCTTAAACAGCATTAAAGATAAAACCTATGCAAATGCTATGCAGCTGATTGAAGAAAAAGGCGTTCATCTGATAAAAATGAAAGATTTAAATAAAAAACAAACTGCTTTTTGCGAAAAATATTTTATGAAAGAAATGATGCCGCTTTTGTCTGTTATGATTGTTGGCAGAAAACAGCCTTTTCCATTTCTGAAGGGATTAGAAATCTACGCTTTGGCGATTCTCTCATCCAAAGGCAAAAAAGAAAAAATCGGTATTATACCATGCTGCAGCGATATGTTGCCGCGCTTAATCGCCATACCTTCCGAAGAAAACATCTACGTGTTATCGGAAGAATTAATCTTGCATTATATGCCAAAAGCATTTAAGGGCTATAAAATAAAAGAAAAATCCATTTTGCGTATAACACGAAACGCGGACATTGATGTCAGCAAGGTTTATGACGAAGATTTAAATTACCGCGACCAGATGGAGCAGGTCGTAAAGCTCAGAAAAAAACTGGCACCTGTCCGAATGGAGCTGACAAGAGATATCTCCCCCGAAATGATCGAAAAGCTGTGCAAGTATTGTTCCCTGGAAAAGAAACATGTTTTTCATTCCGAGGTACCGCTTGATCTGTCCTTTTTGTTTGAAATTGAAGACAGCCTGCGTAAGGATCCTTCCCTGGTGTATCCCAAACGAATTCCTCAGCCGTCACCGCAGCTAAATCCCGCCGCACCGATTCTCCCTCAAATTCTCAAGCACGACGTCCTGCTTTCCTATCCGTATGAAAGTATGAATCCTTTTTTAAATATGCTTTCTGAAGCGGCAAAGGACCCGAAAGTAATTTCCATCCGCATGACGTTGTACCGTCTGGCGAAAAATTCAAAAGTTGTAGAGGCGCTTGCCGAAGCCTCCGAAAACGGCAAGCAAGTTGACGTGTTGGTAGAACTGAAAGCTCGTTTTGATGAAGCGAACAACATTAAGTGGAGCCGCCGTTTGGAAGATGCAGGCTGCCACGTAGTGTATGGCATTGACGGACTTAAAGTACACTCTAAGCTCTGCCTGATTACCCGAAAAGATAATGATGAAATTCAGTATATCACCCAGGTTGGAACAGGCAATTATAACGAAAAAACCGCACGCCTGTATACGGATTTATCATTGATAACAGCAAATCCGAAAATCGGTAAAGAAGCGCTTGAAATTTTCCGTGCCATTCTTCTCGGAAACACCGTTGACGAAACGGAAGAATTGCTCGTTGCTCCAAAATGTCTGCAAACCCCTGTTTTGGAAATGATAGACGATGAAATCAAAAAGACACTGGAGGGAAAACCCGCATATATCGGTTTAAAACTCAACTCCCTGACAGATAAAAAAATTATTAATAAACTCGTGGAAGCCTCGGAAGCAGGCGTAAAAATTGATATGATTATACGAGGTATCTGTTGCCTGCAAAGCGCCATTCCGAAAAAAACAGATAATATCCGCACCATCAGTATTGTGGGCAGATTTTTGGAGCATTCAAGAATCTACCTGTTTGGAACACCGGACAATGATAAAATTTACATTTCTTCAGCTGATTTCATGACTCGAAACACGCTGAGACGGGTCGAGGTTGCTGCTCCCATTTATGATGAGGCTCTCAAATGCCGCATCAGAAAAATGTTTGCCATTATGCTAAGCGATAACATAAAGGCGCGGCAGCAGCAACCCGACGGCACATACAGCATAACTGTCCGCGGTACCACACCTCTAAACTCACAGGAATACTTTTTCGATGAGGCCTACGAGGAGGCGCGTAACGCACGCAAAGCAGCCAAAGACAATTAACGCGATTTCAACAGCAATGCCGAATTGATTATCACCAGCACAGAGCCGGCATTATGTACCAGCGCGCCGACTACAGGGTTTAAAACGCCACATATTGCCAAAGCAATTGCCAGAAAATTAAGCCCCATGGAAAAGCTAAGGTTTAGCTTGATGGTCTTCATCATTTTTCGGGATAAGCGCAGTAAATGGGGTAATTCCTTTACCTCATCATCTATTAAAGCAATGTCGGCGGCATCTACAGCAATATCACTCCCTATGCCGCCCATTGCGATACCAACATTTGCCCTCTTTAATGCCGGAGCATCGTTAACGCCATCACCTATCATGCATACGACATGCTGTTTCTCCTGATATTCTGCAATAATACGCAGTTTATCCTTTGGTAAACATTCTGCTCTAAGCTCTGTAATGCCAAGTTCCTCAGCAATTGTCCTCGCCGCACTCTCATGATCACCGGTCAGAAGCACCGGCGCAATGCACATTTGATTTAATTCTTCAAGCATATTTTTACTTTCCTGCCGTACAGTATCGGAAAGAGCCGCCAGTCCGGCAAAATTTTTGTCTATACCAATATAAACTACCGTACATCCGCAGCCGCGATATTGTTCTGCCTTGGTTTCCATTTCTGCCGGAATGTTAATGTTTTCCCGTTCCATCAATGAACGATTTCCGGTCGTAATCGCTTTGCCTTCTACAAATGCCGAAACCCCTAAGCCCGGTATCATAGAAAAATTTTCTACGCACGCAGGTTCTGTCTGATATTCCATCCGAAATGAATTAACAATCGCTTTTCCCAGCGGGTGTTCTGACATTTTTTCCGCAGCGGCAGCATAAGCAAACAGTTCTTGTTTTGACACCATACTGTTGATGCACTCCACTGCTGTAACCTTCGGAACACCATATGTCAAGGTTCCTGTTTTATCAAATGTAATCTTATCCACTTTTGCCAAACGTTCCAATGCATCTCCCTCTCTGACAAGAAAACCATGCTTAGTTGCATTTCCTATCGCCGCCATAATAGCCGTAGGAGTTGCTAATACTAATGCACACGGACAAAATACAACCAAAATTGTTACCGCACGAATAATCTGACCGGTTATCAGCCACGTCAGTGCTGCCGAAAGCAAGGCAAATACAACAATCCACGTTGCCCATCTGTCTGCCACACCTACAATTTTCGCCTTTCCCGCATCGGCAGATTGTACCAGCCGTATCATACGCTGAATCGAACTATCCTCACCCACCTTGGTTGCCTTCATCTCAAAAGCGCCATATTGATTCACCGTTCCGCTTGCAACCTCATCGCCGATACTTTTATCTACCGGCATAGACTCTCCCGTCATAACCGCCTGGTTAATCGAAGTAGTGCCGGAAAGAATTACGCCATCCACCGGAACAGTTTCTCCGGGCAAAACATGCAAAATGTCATTAATCTGTACTTGTTTTGCAGCAACAATCTTCTCCGTTCCGTCCTTTAAAACCCTTGCCGTTTGAGGTGTAAGCTTTACCAGTTTTTCAATGCCGGCACGTGCACGCGCCACCGTCAAATCTTCCAGCAATGCACCTAGCTGCATAATAAACGCAACCTCGCCGGCAGCAAAGTCTTCTCTGATACAAACAGATGCAATCAGCGCCAGCGAAACCAGCACATCCGCCTTAATGTCAAATTTAGTAACCAATCCGATAAGCGCTTCCATAATAATAGGGATGCCGCATAGAATGACAGCAATCCAGGCCATATCAAAAGGAAAAGGTTCCCAGCCGCAAAGACTCATTACAAGAGCCACACCAGACAGAATCAACAGTGTAATTTCCTTTTTCACACCGCCAAACTCTAAAAAATTCTCCAACCGTACCAACAGTGTTTTCATAATAAACCTCCGTTTCGCACATTATACCTATAGGGGTATATGTATATTATATGTTTTTAAAGGTCTATTGTCAAGAGCTAAAATAAAAACTGCCAAAAATCCTCCTCACAGGACTTTCGGCAGTTTCATCAATTCTTACTTCATATTTGCAAAGCGTTCCACCGCTTTTGTAAAGCTCTCAATGGTTTTATCCGCATCTCCGTGCTCAATGCCATCACGGACACAATGTTTAATATGCCCCTCTAACACAACCTGTCCACACTTGTGCAGCGCTGATTTTGCCGCATTAATTTGTGACAATATATCTTCACACGGAATATCATCCTCCACCATTCGGTCAATCGCCTGAACCTGTCCGATAATCTTCCGCAGTCTGCGGTGCAGATTATCCGCATCCATGCATTTTCTCATCAACAACACCTCCGATAAGAATATACAAATATTATACCTCTTTTCCGTTTTTGTGTCAACTCGCTCCGCCCTTCTTCACTGAGCCTATACCTTCATTTCCCGGTATATTTTTCATCTTTATTTCTATTCAGCATATTCACTCAGCACTTTATCAAATTCGACCTTTACCGATTTACCATATTCTCGCGGCGACATGCCCGTAATATCTTTAAAGCGTCTCGAGAACTGATGAATGGAATCATAACCTAAAAGAGCCGCTATCTGCGTAATATTATAATTGCCCTCCCGAATCAGCGTCTTCGCACGATCCATCTTCATTTGCGCAAAGTATGTCATAACTCCCTGCCCTGTCTGATTACGAAAAATATTTTTCAAACTGCTTCCGCTCATTCCGGCAAAATCCGCTACCTCGGCAAAACGGACCTTGCTCCCAATATGCTCTGCCAGAAAATCCGTCACCTCTGCTACTACGTCATGCGAAAGCTGTTTCATTAGGCTTGTTGACATCTTGCGTGGCGCAGACATGCCGCTGCGTCTCAGTGCAATCAACAATTGTGTCAGCGACACTGCAATCATTTGTTCACAGCCAAACAAAGACGCCTGCCTTTTCTCTAGTTTTGGCAAAAAGGTATCATCCAGAGGAGACACATAAGCTTCCGAAGCTTCTTTTAATATGACCGATAGAAAATGTTTCTCATAATCAGAAAGATTCATCACCTTGCCGCGAAAAAAATTCATCGCAGGCGAATTACATTCAAAGGCAACAATAATAATATTGGGCGCCACAACTCCGTTTGCCTGCAAATTATGGTACTCATTCGGCTGATGGAAGACAATCTCACCTTGTTTCAGCGGAAACTTCTTATCTTCTGCCGTTACCAAAATCTCACCCTTATCTACATACACCAACTCCCAAAAATTATGACTTTCCCCTAAAAAGCCATATCCCTTTTCATATTCAAAATAATGAATGGTATAAACACGGCTGATATGAAATTCCTTTTTTAACTTGGTTGACTGATATTGCATATTGATTTCTCCCCGATTATGTGGTATACTTGTGTTAAATTAAGTACTCTGTATTGATAAATCGTTTTACCGATATGTTTTCATTATAACTATTTTTGCCGTAAAATGCAACTTTTTTGTCCAAAATGATAAAGAAAAAACATACAAACAGTGGTATGATATTTTAATGAGAAAAGTTATTACGGAAAGGGCAGGAATTGTTTATGAGAATTATTCGTTGCGAAAACTATGAAGAGATGTCAAAAAAGGCAGCAGAGTTTGTTGCTGCACAAATAACACTGAAACCGGACTGCGTCCTGGGCTTGCCAACCGGTTCCACACCGATTGGTATGTATGCTCGTCTTGCAGCTATGGGACTTGATTTTTCAGAGGTAACAACCTTTAATTTAGACGAATATTACCCTATTGCAAGAAACAACGAGCAGAGTTATTTTTATTTTATGACAGAAAACCTTTACAGTAAAGTAAACCTGGCTCCGGAAAACATTCATATCCCCAACGGCGAAGCAAAAGACCCCAAAAAGGAATGTGAAGATTACGAGCGCGCAATTGCGGCTGCAGGAGGACTGGATCTGCAGGTACTCGGAATCGGTCAAAACGGTCACATTGGTTTTAACGAGCCAAGTGATATGCTTAATTCATATACTCATATCACCGGTCTTACGCAGAATACAATAGAAGCAAATGCAAGATTTTTCAACAGCGCCGACGAAGTTCCCACCCGCGCCCTTACCATGGGTGTTGCAACCATCATGCGCGCAAGACGGATTTTGCTCCTCGCAAGCGGCGCAAACAAGGCTCGCGTAGTGAAAGCATTGCAAGGAAGTATGATAGATCCGGAAATTCCGGCAACTATTTTAGCGGCACACAATGACGTTACCGTTATTGCTGATGCCGAAGCATTAGGAGAGAATTAATAATGATACATACCATTTCAGACAAAAATCTTACTGCAAAAATTGACACCTTAGGCTCACAGCTGATATCTCTGACGGATAAAAACGGCACAGAATACATATGGCAGCGTGAAACACCCTATTGGAGTGACTGTGCACCCATTCCTTTTCCGGTAGTAGGCCGCTGCAAAAATGGTGTCATTACCGTGGACGGGAAAGATTATCCCATGGCCGAGTGTCACGGTTTTGCCCCGATTTCGGAGTTTACAACCGTGTCGGCGACAGAAAATTCCGTAACGCTTCAGCTTTGCGACAGCGAATACACACGTGCAAAATATCCGTTTTCTTTTTGCTTTGAGGTAACTCATAAAATAGAAAACGATACACTGTCTGTAATTCTTCGTGTTGTAAATACCTCTGATAAAGATATGCCTTTCGGTGTGGGCGGACACCCCGGTTTTCGCCTGCCGTTAGCAGACGGAGAAACTTTCACGGATTATGAATTAGATTTTGGAAAGCCGGTCACCTTAGATTCCACCTGCGTTGACGAACAATTTCAAATATCTGCTACTTTAGCGCGCCGCATCCTCACCGACAGCCAAACTTTGCCGTTAGAACGCGAGCTTTTCGTGCCGGATGCGCTGATTTTTGAAAATCCGCCTTTTCACACTGTGCTATTAAAACATAAAAAGAACGGAAAAGGGATTCGTTTTTCCTTTGAAAATTTTACAACCTTCGCCTTATGGACAGAAACTTTACCGGTAAAAGCAGGTTTTTTATGTCTTGAGCCTTGGAATGGTATGGGTACACGCAGTGATGAAGGAACAGAATTAGTTAAGAAGAAAGGGACGGTCGTAATTGCACCGCAAAAAGAGTTTGTCTGCAGTTACAATATGTCTCCTCTTTCCATATTATAATTAGCAAGGAGCTGATTTTCTTGAAAATACTCATTACCGGCGGTGCCGGTTACATCGGCAGCCATGCATGCATAGCCTTTTTAAACGCAGGCTATGAAATCATTGTAGTTGATAACCTTTGCAACAGTAAAAAGGAGTCTCTCAAACGTGTAGAGCAGATTACAGGAAAACATATTCAATTTTATCAGATTGATTTGCTTGACTGTGCTGCTTTAGAAACCGTTTTTGCTGAAAATGAAATTGACGGTGTGATTCACTTTGCCGGTCTTAAGGCCGTCGGCGAATCTGTTACCATCCCCTTAAATTACTACGAAAACAACATCAGCGGCACCTTAAACCTGTGCAAATTAATGAAAAAATATAATGTGAAAAAGTTGGTATTCAGTTCCTCCGCAACGGTTTACGGCAGTCCAAAATCCGTTCCTATTACTGAAGATTTTCCGCTTTCCGCAACAAACCCATACGGTCAAACCAAATTAATGCTGGAACAAATTCTTACCGACATACAGCATGCAGATCCGTCCTTTAACATTTCCCTGCTGCGCTACTTTAACCCGATTGGTGCTCATGAAAGCGGTTTAATCGGCGAGGATCCGAACGGAATACCGAACAATCTGATTCCGTACATCACTCAGGTTGCTATCGGCAAACTTGACCACCTGAGCGTCTACGGCGATGACTATAACACTCCGGACGGTACGGGCATGCGCGATTACATTCACGTATGCGACCTTGTTGACGGTCACCTTTTGGCATATCAAAAGCTCAGCACCAATCCCGGTCTGATGATTCATAACCTTGGAACAGGCAGAGGCTACAGTGTGCTCGAAATGGTAAAAGCTTTTGAAAAGGCATGCGGAAAAAAGATTAAATATGAAATTGTCGGCAGACGCAGCGGCGATATCGCCGAATGTTACGCCGATACTGAAAAGGCAAAGAAAGAATTGGGCTTTGTCGCAAAGAAAACGCTTGATGACATGTGTGCTGATTCTTGGCGTTGGCAGCAGGCAAATCCAAACGGTTTTGAGGAAACCGGCGCTACCGATGCTACTTTAGTTGTCATGGCAGCAGGAATGGGCAGCCGTTTCGGCGGTCTCAAACAGCTTGAGCCAATCGGAAAAAATGGCGAAGTTATCATTGATTATTCTATATATGACGCAATCAAAGCAGGTTTTAATAAGGTTGTGTTTGTTATCAAAAAAGAAATTGAAGAAGATTTCAAACGTATAGTCGGTGACAGAATCGCCAAGAAAATTCATGTGGAGTACGTTTTCCAGGAAACACCTCCGCACCGTAAAAAACCATACGGCACCGGCGATGCAATCTTGTGCTGCAAAAATGCCGTACACGAGCCATTCGCCGTTATCAATGCGGACGATTATTATGGGGCTGACGGTTTCCGAAAAATTTATGACTATCTGGTCAACGGAACAGACTACGCCATGGTCGGCTTTATGCTGGAAAACACCTTGACAGAAAACGGCACCGTCTCTCGCGGCGTTTGTAAAGTTGAGAACGGATTTTTGACCGATGTCACGGAGCATACTTCCATCGCCAAAGACAACGAATTTCCAAAAGGAACCATTGTTTCTATGAATATGTGGGGGCTTCGTCCTGACATTTTCGGATATTTGCAGAAGGATTTTGATGAATTTTTAAAGACTGCAAATATTGAAAAAGATGAATTTTTCATTCCAAGTGTAATTGATAAATTAATTAAAAACGGTACTGTTAAAGTAAAGGTATTGACATCCCATGACAAGTGGTACGGAGTGACTTACAAGGAAGACAAAGAAAGTGTGGTTCGTGCTATTAATAAAATGACAGAGGAAGGTATGTATGCAGGCTTGTGATTTAAAAGAGATTATCAGCCATTTTCAGGTAGAAACAGAGGTCGTTCCCTATGGTGAGGGACACATCAACGACACTTATTTGGCGGACAGCTCGCCATATAAGTACATTTTACAAAAAATTAACCATAGCATATTTAAAGACCCTTATTCTTTAATGGATAATATTGAAGCTGTCACTGCTTATTTGCGCGAAGTCATTCAAAAAGAAGGGGGAAACCCAGACCGCGAAACTCTCACGGTCATTAAAACCCGTGACGGGAAAAATTTATATCGTTCCGAAAACGGGGATTTTTACCGTATGTATATTTTTGTTGACAATACAAATGTGTATCAGATGGTGGAAAACAAAGAGCAGTTTTATTACGCAGCAAAAGCTTTCGGTAAATTTCAGAAGCAGTTGTCCGGATTCGATGCCGGTCGTCTGACAGAAACCATACCGGAATTTCACAACACTCGTTCCCGTTTTGAACAGCTGAAAGCCGCAATCAAAGAAAACAAAGCCGGCAGATTAGATAAGGTTCGCAGTGAAATAGAGTTTGCTCTTGCTCGCGAAAACGATATTTCCGTAATCGTTAACGCATTAGATAACAAGGAAATACCGCTCCGTGTTACGCATAATGATACTAAACTGAACAATGTTCTGTTTGACAAAGACAGCGGTGAAGCAATTTGCGTAATTGATCTGGATACAGTCATGCCGGGTTCACTTCTATATGATTATGGTGATAGCATACGTTTTGGAGCCAGCAGCGGCGCGGAGGATGAAACAGATTTATCTAAAATCTATTGTGATTTAGACCTGTTCGATGCCTTTAGCAAGGGCTTTTTAGAAGAGCTGTCTGACAGTATTACCCCAAAAGAAGTGGAACTTCTTCCTTTCTCGGCAAAATTGATGACCTACGAATGCGGCATTCGTTTCCTGGCTGACTATTTAAACGGTGATACTTACTTTAAAATTCACCGCCCCGATCACAATCTTGATCGTTGCCGCACACAGTTTAAGCTAGTTGCAGACATGGAACAGAAAATGGATCAAATGAAAGCCATTGTATCAAAATACACGAAATAATAACATCTTTTTATCATAAAGAACCGCATGGCAGCGAAACAAGCAAGCTGTCAAACAGGGTTACAAAAATACGCATGCCGATTCAAGTTGGCATGCGTATTTCTTTGTATAAATAAATATCACCCGCCATGCGGGTAGATATTTATTATAGTTATCTTTGCCGTTTTTCCTAACACAAACATCATTTTGGGAACCTATTTTATTTTTTAATGAAATGATATACCTTCATTAATGAATACAGCGATTCCCGCAATGTATAATTTGCCTTAGGACTAAACAATTCACCATCACTATTTGTTATAACATTTAAAGTTTTCATGCTGTATACCGGCGCAATTGCCCATTCTGATATCGCATCGTTATCCGAATATGACATATCTACTCTAACCGCCGGTATCTCTATTTTCGCATATTGCGCAATGCGATAAAGAGCAACAGCCGCTTCTTCACGGGTTATTTTATCTTCAGGCACAAACAAATATTCGCCTCTGCCACTGATAATGCCCATAAATGCCAAAGTATTTATTTTAAAATTATTGATATCATCAAACGGATTACGTGAAAGCTTTGCCACAGGAAGATCTTGCACCGAACTAAGCATGTTGTATGCAAATTCACAAAATCGCAGGCGGCTAATATCTTCATCCCAGTCATAGTCTTTATTTTCAAGAATACCAACCGCTGTAGCTTCCTTTATCGCTTGTTCAACCTGTTCATCATATGTATTTTCATCTTTCTCTGCCCATTGAAGTTCTATATTGCTAACGTAATAAGAAGTAGTCCCCTCAAAGCCGGAATCTGTTCCTATTATAAGATAAGCATTTCCGGTCCGGTCGGCAGTCATTTCAATAGTCGCACGATAGCCATTAAACTCATATTGTCCCGGATATAAGGTTTCATGTTTTTCTATGGTTCCGGCAATCTTCATATCCTTACCATCTGTTCCCTGATTCCCCTTATCTATATTCAAGCGATGACCATACTCTGCCTCGACTGCTGCAGGCTCTTGCGATGTGATGCCGCACTTCACATATACAGACGACCCGGGAGAACCTCCGATTCCTATCATGCCTCCATCAGCATTTGTAGCAAGCTCAAATGATAGATTAACGGTAAAAGTTTTACCCGGAGCAAATCCGCTCAGTTTTTTATAATATCCCATGAATAAATCATCACTATGATTGTTGCCGGAAATAAATAATCCCTTTCCCGCGCTATCAATAGGGATATCTCTCCATCCAAAATCAAGCTCGTAAAAATCATCCATATTATCTCCTATGGGATAATCCGCAAAAATTGGAGTAAACCCGCAATCATCTTTTATAAAGTCAAATTTTATACTGCCGGGTTCAGAAATAGTATTCTCCTTGTCATTTGTCTGCACATCGGCAAATACAGTTGTGCCGAACAGCATCGCTGCAGTTAAGAATGCTGTTGTTATTCTTTTTAACATACCAATTTTCCTTTCTGAAATATCTTTTGCCAGCCGACCTATTACGCCAACATAACGAGCACAATAGAAAGTTTCATCTATTAATAATACGACGCAAATTACCAAAAAGTTGCAATTATTTAAATAATTTTCAATTTTAATCCAAAACTATGCATTGATAACATCTTTTGCAACAAAATTTAGCTTTTAAAAATTCTCCGCAATAACAAAAAACGACATAGCCAAAACCATGTCGTCCTAATTAAAAAAATATTGCCTTTTAAATATACCCATACCATCTTTTTATGCAACAAAATTACTTTTTCGTTAATTCCGCCATTGCGGCAAAATGCGTAATATTGAAATGTTCCGGCGCTGTTTCCGAAAGCATCTGCATGTGCTCCCGCTCCCACATAGCAATCTGCTTTTCTTCTAATGAGGCGCCGATTCCTCTGCAGGCTTTCATTCTTCCGTTCCAGCTCTGTCGCGTAAACGGAACGGAAAGCCGATACTCCTCATGACCTGTTAATTTAAAATAATCATAATAACATTCCGGTATCCGGATTGGGTGCATGGTCTCGCCTGCACCGCTCCATTCAGGACTATATTTCAGTACAATTTTTTCACTTGCCCCTGCAATTTCATCCTCAAACGGCAGCCACTCCATACACAATATTAAAAAGCGGCCGCCCGGTCTCAGCATCTTGGAAAGTTTACGGGTTACCTGCTCATGCTGAAAATACCAAAAGCATTGACATGCTGTAATTACATCAAAGGATTCATCCGGGAAATCTATGTTTTCTGCGGATGAAACCAAATAACGAATATCCATGCCATCTGACAGTGCTTTTGCCTGTATAATTTGATTTTCTGATATATCCGCCGCAGTCCAACGCGCACCAAAATGATACATATTCCTCGGAAGCACCCCTGTTCCTGTACCAACGTCTAACACATCCTGCCCTTCTATACACAACCCACGCTCAGCAATCTTATCATAAAATTCCTGCGGATAAATATCACGAAACTTCGCGTAATCAGCCGAAGTTCTTCCCCAATCAAATGCCTTTCCGCCATCTATTCTCTTATCTTTAATATTCACTTAATTCACCCCTGAAATTCTTATTCCCAAACAATAAAAGAGTGCCGTTAAAAACACGCGCACTCTTGGAAACTCTCTATTCATTAAATTTATCTTTTGCCTTTTGCTGAGCTTTAAAAATAACCTCAGACAGATAGAATTTTCTCAGTCCGGCATAATATCCCGCAAAACCGGCAGCAACCGTAACCGCCGGAGCAATTAAAAAAACAGCAGTCTGCGTTGAATCTAACGGCTGAAAACCATTAACAAAAGCAAACAGGACACGCATAACCGGCACAATCGTGCTGAACAACACCACATTTTCTGCTCTTCGCGGCTGGTTTTCTTCTATAACATAACGCACACTCGTTACCAAATCGCGAATCGGTATGATATTATATTGAATTAATGCAAACAACGCAATCAATACCAACAATGTTACAGTAAGCGGAAGAACCAGCCGGAATGCACGAACGTACCGCAAATCCTCTTTATGGTATTTCAAATCCGATTTTGCTTTGTTCCAGCAGCGAGAATAAATCATACCAAAATAAATCAAGGTAAATACTACTGAGTACAGCGGAAAGCCCCATGAATACTGCAGCAGCCAGGAAAAAATCATCAACCCGAACAAACTGAGCACCAACACGATTAAATAATCCGCAAACAACATCAGTTTACACTTTTTATCACTTATCATCTCTTCACTCTCCTCAATAAATCCACCCTATCGGGTCAGCCCTACGGAGCATAATATTCTCTCCTGTTTATCAAACATCTCTTTCTCTTCCTCTTCACTTGTCTCATGGTCATAACCCAACAGATGCAACACCGAGTGAACCGCCAAAAATCCTATTTCTCTCTGAAAACTGTGCCCATATTCTTCTGCCTGCTCCATTGCGCGTTCCGCGGAAATCACAATATCTCCGAGCAAAACTCTGCCTTCGACAAAATCTTCGTCATAAATTACTGTTTCGCCATTCTCCTGTTCCAACATCGGAAAGGACAAAACATCCGTTGCACGGTCAATATTTCTCTGTTCCCGATTAATTCTGCATATTTCCTCATTATCTACCAGCATAAGATTGACTTCCGCATCAAACGAAAACTCTTCTTCAACGAGGGCCGCATATATGCACTTTTCTATTGTCTCAATCTCTGTTTTGCCGATAGGAACAAGCTCTTGACAATTTTCCCACACCAAATTTAAATTCATTTTCCTTACCTCTTATAATTTTTTTCCCGAAGGCGGTCATGTTTTTCATAAGCCTGGATGATTTTCTGCACCAAAGGATGGCGAACAACATCCTTATGACTAAAATAACAAAACTCAATTCCTTCAATCCCGCCCAGAATCTTAATTGCTTCTTTTAAACCCGAACGTTTTCCGTCAGGCAAATCAATCTGTGTAATATCACCGGTAATAATGGCTTTTGAACCAAATCCGATTCGCGTCAAAAACATTTTCATTTGCTCCGGTGTGGTATTCTGCGCTTCGTCCAATATAATATAAGAATTGTCGAGTGTCCGTCCGCGCATATAAGCAAGCGGCGCAACTTCAATCATTCCTTTTTCTACATACGTATTATAATTTTCCACACCAACCATATCATACAACGCATCATGCAGCGGCCGAAGATAAGGATCCACCTTATTTTGCAGATCGCCGGGTAAAAAGCCAAGCTTTTCTCCCGCCTCTACAGCAGGACGCGTAATAATAATGCGCGAAACCTCTTTCGCACGAAACGATGCAACAGCCTTTGCAACCGCAAGGTAGGTTTTTCCGGTCCCGGCAGGCCCAATGCCGAAAACAACCGTGTTGTCCTTCATTGCCTTCACATATTGCTTCTGTCCGAGAGTTTTGCTTTTAATCGGCTTTCCTTTTGAAGTAATGCAAACACAATCAGCGCCCAGTGTTGCTAATTGTCCCTCTTGTCCTTCTCCCGCCATAGATACCGTATATAAAATATTCTGTTCCGTAAGCGTCTCTCCCCGTTCTATCGCCGCAAGCAAACTTCGTATTGTCCGTATAGCCGTCTGAACTTGTCCTTCTTCACCGGATACTTTCAGCACGCCGTCACGAGCAAAAACAGAAACACCGAGTTCTTTCTCCAGCATTTTTAAGTTTTTATCAAAATCACCAAAAAGCTTTCCCAAATCAGCGTTTGACACATCTAAAATTTGTTCTGCCATATAATAAACTGCTCCTTATTTTTGCTGAAATAATATATATTTTATTATACTATTTCTCATTTCTTATGTCAAGAGAATCCGTTTAGCAGAAATAGGCAGATTTTATTTGTAATCATAAGTTATTATTTACCGCCTACTCCCTCTGTCATTTCTACCAATATCACATCATCGCCTATTTTTCTGATTTTATCCCACGTAATCACACAGTCACCCGATTTTCCAAAATTAAACAATTTTGCACGTCCCGGGACAATAATTGCCTCTATCTCACCCTTTTCCAAACTAACTTCCACATCCGAAACAAATCCCAAACGCGAAGCATCCGTGATATTAATTACTTCCCTTTGTCTCAGCTCACCTGCACGATACATTGAAAGCGCCCCTTTACATTTGTCTCATATTATGCTATAATTATGCAAAACAGCAAATAATTATGACGTAAACCGCTTCTTTAGGAGGACAGCAAATTATGTTAGACACCTTACGTAAACAAGTCGCAGATGCCTGCCATATGATACCCCAATACGGTCTCGCTTCCTTTACCTGGGGCAATGTCAGCGGCTATGACAGTGCAAATTCTTTGATTGTAATAAAACCATACGGCGCAACTTGCTTTGACGTTACCGAAGAGAACCTTTTGGTTGCAGACCTTTCCGGTAACATAATTGAAGGAAATGCCCAGCCATCACCCGATCTTGCGGCACATATCGAACTGTACCGCGCACTCCCGGGCATTGGCGGTATCGTACACGCCCACTCACGCAGCGCAACTGTTTGGGCACAGGCCGGACGCGACATCCCCCCATACGGTGTAACTCATGCTGAATATTTTCGCGGTTACATTCCGTGCACACGCTCCCTTTCTCCCTCTGAAATCGAAAACGATTATGAAAAAAACATTGGTCTTTCCATAGTGGAAACTTTTGAAAAGCGTGGATTTGACCCGAATGAGATCCCGGGAGCTCTGGTTTTTAATCACGGACCTTATACATGGGGTGCCGACTGTTTTGATGCTTTAAAAAATGCGGCAATTTTGGAAAATATTGCCGATTTGGCATATCAAACCGAACAAATTAATCCTGAAATTTTGCCAATTAATAAAGCAATTTTAGATCAGCAATTTTTAAAACATCACCCTATTTAAAAAACAAACGCATAACAAACAATAAAATGGGTAAACTGATACTGTTCGAAATATCATATTTCAGATTTTTTAAAGGAGCTGTATCAGTATGAGTACAATAGACAATGTTGCTCTGGTGCTTGTTATCATCGGCGCATTAAACTGGGGATGTATCGGACTTTTCGGCTTTGATTTTGTTGCAGCGCTTTTTGGCGGACAAATGTCTGTCGTCAGCCGCATCATCTATTCCCTGGTAGGAATCGCCGGCCTCTGGAGCATTACCCTGCTGTTTAAGGAAAAACTGCCTGCCGGCAGCGGTGCCGAATAAAAACTCAACATTAAAACAACCGCCGCGAAACGAAAACGTTTCATGGCGGTTGTTTTCTTTGTTTTCAATAAAATTTATAAAAACATCTGGTATTTTTTTGCTTCTTGTGATACAATAATATTATGTATGATAAAAGGATAAAAATATCAGTCTTTATCCCCTGCTTTCACAGAACAATTTTAGGGAGGAAATCAATATGGCAATCAAAACAGAAAACGAATACGGTTCCATCGTCATGTCCACCAATGTGATCGCTCGCATTGCAGGCAAGGTTGCTTCAGGTTGCTACGGCGTGGTTGGTATGGCGTATCGCAGCGCATCAGATAACTTTGCAAGTCTCGTTGGATGGGATACCATTACCAAGGGGATTAAAGTCACAACCGAAAATGATAAAATTAACATAGAACTGCACATTATCGTAGAATACGGCATTAATATTAAGGTGGTATCGGACAGCATTATAAACAGCGTCCGCTACAGCGTAGAAAGTATGACCGGTTTCAAGGTCGGAAAGGTGACCGTAAACGTTGAGGGCATACGCGTTGACCAATAATATTTGTCTCTGCATTCCGCGATAGGCTCGTCTATATTATACACAACAATTTTGGAGGTGTCCACCTTGGTTAATACAATCGACGCCAAAACATTGCTGGAGGCGTTTGTTTCCGGAGCCAATAAGCTTTGTAATAACAAAAATATATTAAATGATTTAAATGTTTTCCCGGTACCGGACGGAGATACCGGTTCTAACATGTCTATGACTGTCAGCGCCGCAGTGCGTGAGCTTATGTCACAGGAATTCAGCCAAGCCGGTGATGTAATGGCTGTTATCGCTTCTGCTTCTCTGCGTGGTGCGCGCGGAAATTCCGGCGTTATTTTGTCACAGTTTTTTCGAGGAATGGCAAAACGCATGAAGGATTGCAGCATCTTAGATGCGACCGATTTGACAGAAGCATTGACAGAAGGTGTAAACGCTGCGTATCGTGCCGTTATGAAACCTGTGGAGGGAACCATTTTATCTGTAGCCCGTGACGGTGCAGCAGCAGGTCAGGAAAAACTGACGCATACTTCCAACATGCCAAAAATTTTAAAAGCAGTCGTCACCGCCGCTCAGCAGAGTCTTGACCGCACACCGGAAATACTTCCCCAGCTGAAGCAGGCAGGCGTTGTTGACTCCGGCGGTCAGGGTGTTTTATATTTGCTTGAAGGCGCGCTGGAATATATTAAAAGCGGTAAAATCATTGAGCTTCAAGACCAAAACATCTTAGCTCCGTCCGTTTCTGCAAAGAAAAAGGCAGACGCAGATACAGATATTAAATATTCTTATTGTACGGAATTTATAGTAAATAAAAACAACCCTGCTGCAAGCAGCAATTTATTCAGCAAAAACATACAGAAAAAAGGCGACTGCATGGTTGTCATTGACGATGGCGAAATCATTAAAGTGCATATTCATACCAATAACCCGGGTTACGTCATTGAGCAGGCGCTAAAACTGGGTGCTTTGACGGACGTAAAAATAGATAATATGAAATTTCAACATGAAAACCGCATTGTTGGTGTACAAACACAAACTTCCGACAAGCCGGCAGAAGAAAAAGAATACGGTTTCGCTACAGTTGCAGCCGGCGAAGGGTTAGCACAGATTTTCCGCGACATGGGTTGCGATGCCGTGATTGAGGGCGGTCAAACCATGAATCCGAGCGCTGATGATATTTTGAGCGCCATTGAAAAAATTCCGGCAAAAAATATTTTTATTCTGCCAAACAATAAAAACATTATTATGGCTGCAGAACAGGTAAAGGATCTGACCGAGAAAAAAATTTCGGTTATACCGACACGTTCTATTCCGCAAGGTATTTCTGCAAAGCTTGCTTTTCTGCCGACAGCAACGGTTGAAGAGAATGAAAATGCAATGAAGGCCGCCATCTCCGGAATTAAGACCGGAACCATCACCTACGCCGTCCGTGATTTTCCGTTTAACGGCGAAACCCTGCCAAAGGGTACTATTATCGGTTTAACCGACGGGGAGATTACTCACACCGGCAGCGATCCGGCTCAAGTTCTGAAAGCTTTATTTGCCTCCGTCACTGATGAAGACAGCGAAATTTTAAGCATATATTATGGTGAAGATGTAAAGCCTGAAACCGCAGATGCATTAAAATCCGAGCTGGAAGATACCTACCCGGATTGTGACATCGTCATGCATAACGGCGGTCAGTCGCTTTACTATTACATTATCTCCGTGGAGTAACTTATGAAACAGCAAGATTTTTTTTTAAACAACATTCGTTTTTTAAAGGGGGTAGGCGAAAAGCGTGCCTCCGCCTTTTATTCCTTAGGAGTACATACCGTGGGCGATCTATTGGCTTTGTATCCGCGCGCCTATGAGGATCGAACAAAAATAAAAAAAATTATCGAATGTAAGCAAGATGAAACGGTGTGCATACGTGCTACCGTTTCATCTGTTTTGCGCAAAAATACAATTCGGCGCAACATGACCATATACACGGTAAAGCTTTCCGATGGCACAGCAACACTGGAAGCCGTATGGTTTAATATGCGCTTTTTGGATTCACAAATTAAACCCGGGGCAGAGTTTATTTTTTGCGGAAAAATACGTTTGTCTCCTAAAAAGCAAATTCTCTCTCCCCTATTTGAACGACCGAATATCTGTAGGCAAACCGGAAGAATTGTGCCGATTTACCCTCTTACTGCCGGTTTGACACAAAAAATCATATCCGCATGCATTGAAGAAATTTTTGCACAATTTCCCCAAAAACTTAGCGACCCGCTGCCGCCCACCATTCAAAAACTATACCGTTTATGCGACCTGAACTTTGCCTATCAAAACATCCATGCTCCTAAGTCAGCAGAGGCGCTGGAGCTTGCCCGCAGACGGTTTATCTTTGACGAATTGTTTTTTATGCAAACGGCTCTTTTTCTGCTGAAAGGCCGGCGTACAGCATTACATGCCAAACCAATCCCAAAAACTGCTGAAATGAAACGTTTTTTGACCGCCCTGCCTTTTCCGCTGACAAATGCACAACAACGGGTTCTTTCTGAAATTTTAACGGATATGGCACGCAACATACCCATGAACCGTTTGGTACAAGGCGATGTCGGCTGTGGGAAAACCGTGGTTGCGGCATGTGCTATGTTTGCTGCGATACAAAGCGGCAATCAGGCAGCATTAATGGCACCCACTGAAATTTTAGCTCAGCAGCACGCCGAAAGCTTAACAGCTCTGTTCTCGCCGTTCGGCGTCAAAACAGTGCTCCTCACAGGCTCTATGAGCACCTCTGCGCGCCGCGATGTCTTAGATAAAATTATTTCCGGCGAAGCACAGGCAATTATCGGCACGCATGCACTCTTAAGCGACAACGTAGATTTTCATAACCTAAACCTTATTATTACCGACGAACAACATCGGTTTGGCGTTAATCAACGACGCATTCTTGGAAGCAAAGGCAACAATCCGCACACACTGATCATGACAGCCACGCCAATCCCCCGCACACTTGCGCTGGCAGTTTACGGAGATTTGGAGGTATCGGCAATTGACGAACTGCCACCCGGCCGAAAAAAGATAGACACCTTTGCCGTCAATGAATCAATGCGTACCCGAATCTATGCTTTTATTCGCAAAGAAGCAGCCGCCGGACACCAAGTATATATTGTCTGCCCCTTGGTAGAAGATTCAGAACAAACGGATTTAAAATCTGTTACGGAATATGCCAGAATTCTGCAGGAGGATATCTTCCCTGAACTTTCCGTAGCTTTTTTGCATGGGAAAATGAAGCCAACGGAAAAAGATTCCGTGATGAGTTCCTTTGTTCTCGGAAATATTCAGGTATTGGTTGCAACAAGCGTGATCGAAGTCGGGGTAAATGTTCCAAATGCCACTGTTATGGTAGTGGAAAATGCCGAACGTTTTGGTTTGTCGCAGCTTCATCAGCTGCGCGGTCGTGTCGGACGCGGACAAGATAAGGCGTACTGCATTCTTTTCAACCAAAGCAAACAACAATACGCCAAGCAACGCATGGAGGTAATGTGCCGCACAAATAATGGTTTTGTCATAGCGGAAAAAGATTTGGAGCTGCGCGGACCCGGTGAGTTTTTCGGCACACGCCAGCACGGTTTGCCGCCGCTGAAAATTGCCGATTTATACAGTGACCTAAACGTTTTATCACAAACAACCGATGCCGTACGCACATTGCTTGCCAATGACCCCAATCTTTCACTGCCCGAACATAAGCCCATATTACAGAAAATATATGCTTTATTTCGGGGAAATATTACAATTGCTTAACTTTTATGCGAATACTATTGACATTTTTACAAAATAAGATAAAATATATAGTGTAAAATTGTAACAACAAAAGGATGAATTGGATTGAGAATCATTGCCGGAACAGCACGCGGAAGAAAATTAATCAGTCCGGAGGGCAGGGAAGTACGTCCCACGCTTGACCGCGTTCGTGAGTCTATCTTTAACATGCTTACCGGCAGCCTTGCGGAAGCCTCTGTTTTAGACTTGTTTGCCGGAAGCGGTGCGCTTGGACTCGAAGCTCTTAGCCGCGGTGCGGCACATACAGTGTTTGTGGATAAAAGTAATGCTTCCGTCGGCATTGTAAATCAAAATATAAAACTTACACACTTTGAGAAACAATCCAGTGTGGTTTTAAATGATTTTTTAACCTATTTGAAACAATGTAATGAAAAGTTTGACATTATTTTTTTAGACCCGCCATATGCCGCCGGCTTTTTGGCGCCGGCACTGGATGCAATATACCACAGAAAGCTATTGGCGGAAAACGGATTTATTGTTTGCGAGCTTGATGCTTCTGATGAAGTGATTTGTCCGAGCCAATTTGAGCTATATCGAAACAGAAAATACGGAAAAGCAAGAATCTTATTGATGAAAGAGTTGTGAGGTATGACAACAGCAGTTTACCCCGGAAGTTTTGATCCGATTACCTGCGGACATTTAGATATTATCAAACGTGCTTCGCGCCAGTTTGACCATGTAATTATCGCCGTACTCAACAACACGGCAAAAAAACCAATGTTTACAGCGCAACAGCGCGTTGCACTCATTGAAAAAAGTATTTGCGATCTGCCAAATTGCAGTGCCGAATATTTTGACGGTCTTCTGGTTGACTTTGCACGTCAGAAAAATGCAAAAGCAGTCATTAAGGGTTTGCGCGCCATATCTGATTTTGAATACGAATTTCAAATGGCGCTTTTAAATAAAAAAATGGAGCCGGATGTAGAGACATTATTTATGGTGACAAACGCAAATTATTCATACATCAGTTCCAGCATCGTAAAAGAAATTGCAACGCTCGGCGGCGATTTTCGCGACTTGGTTCCCGCGGAAATTTACGATGATGTGAAACTTAAGATTAAAGAGGGGCGGTAATAGTATGGAAATACTGGAATTAATCGAAGCTTTGGAGGATAAAATAGAGCAAAGCGCAACAATTCCCTTTTGGGGAAAAGGGATTGTTGATAAGGACGAACTTTTGGATATGCTCCAGGAAATTCGTGTAAAATTTCCTGACGAGATGAAGCAGGCAAAATGGGTAAAAGAAGAGCGTCAGAGAATTATATCGGACGCACAAAAGGAAGCCGCTTCTATTATTCAGGGGGCAGAAGATAAAATTGTCGCACTGATTAACGAGCACGAGATCACCAAGCAAGCATATGAACAGGCAAATCAAATTATTGAAAAGGCACAGAGCAATTCGCACGAAATACGTATTGGTGCCAATCAATACGCTGATGATATTCTTCGCCATGTAGAAGAAGAATTGCTTTCTGTTTCCGACACAATTCGCGCAAACCGTAAGGAATTAAAAAATTAATTTTAAACATTACAGCCGGAGCCGCTGCAAAACATAGGAAAAGCAGGCAAAAACACCATTGTCATCTTGTACTGCTGTATTATGCCCGTGTTTTACTGTTGCTCCGGCTTTTTTCGCATAAACAGACTCAAAAAACATATAATGAATAGTATTAGCATACCATTTTTAAGAAAGCAGGTGCTATTTATGCAAACCTTTCATGTTTTTCACGCAGGAAAATTTATCCGTTCCGCCGCTATTGTTCTCTTTCCCCTGCTTGTTGGCGCACTCAGCGGTTTTCTCACTCGAAATAATATGGTTTTATATCAGGTTTTGATTAAGCCTCCCCTTGCTCCTCCGGGTTTCATTTTTCCCATTGTTTGGAGCATCTTATATCTGCTCATGGGTATCGCTTCTTTGCTGATTATCCGCAAGGATATCCACAAACCAAATGTAAAAGACGCTATGAATTACTTTTGGATACAATTGGCGCTGAACTTTCTTTGGCCAATTATTTTTTTCAATCTGCATGCGCTGCTTTTTGCCTTTTTTGTATTACTCATTATGTGGCTTTTTGTCGGCATTTGCACAGCAAAATTTTACCGCATCAATCACATCGCGGGTTGGCTTATGGTACCTCTTCTTCTTTGGACAACATTCGCCGGCTATCTGAATCTTGCAGTTTGGATTTTAAACCGCTAAAAACGGTAAAATTCCACAAAATACAACAAAAAATTATTTACAAAACCAACAAGGAAGGGTATAATAAAGAGGGGTGATGATATGGAAATACAAACAACAACAAAACATTTTAATCCTGTCAGAAAAGGCAGGCTTATTTTTGCCATTGCCGTCTCTTTGGTTATAATCGTTCTTTGTGCCGCCGCAGTCTCTGCAGCGGTAACACTATCCTCTGAAAAAATATACTCCAATATATATATTGACCATATTGATGTAGGAAAAATGAGTAAAAATGAGGCACGCTCAGCTCTTGAAACGCATTATCAGATTAACGCTGAAAAAGAACTGCAATTTTTCTGCGGCGACTCTCAAAATTCCGTGGAACTTTCCGCACTGTCGCCCGTTATTCAGTTTGATTCCGCCGTTGATGAAGCATATCGTATCGGTCGGGAGGGTTCTGTTTTCACTCGTCTGCATCAAATTTGCTCAATACGCAAAACAGGCTTTACAGTGTCTCTTGCGGTCGAGCTTAATCAAGATATTTTAACAGAAACACTGGCTCCTATTGCTAAACAAGTTGACGAACCGGAAGAAGATAACCGGTTTCAGGTAACAGAAAACGAATTAATCGTTACACGCGGTCACAGCGGGCGGCGCATTATACCGGAACACGTAGCTTCATTGGTCGCAAAGCGAATTTTAGAAAATGACTACAGTCCATTGGAACTTTCTACAGAAACAGTAAATCCAAAGGAAATTACAGCGGAATACATCGAAAATACCATTTGCGGTGAACCCGTTAATGCAAGCTATAAAGTAGAAAACCGCCGTTTAGTTATTATCGACGAGAAGATAGGCGTCACCATGAACCGTTCAGAAGCTGAAAAAATCATTAAGGAAAGCAACGGCGATTCTGTTCGGATTCCCGTTGTGACCAAACAACCGGAGATCAATGCCGAGCAGCTTCGCGCTTCACTGTTCACTTCCCGTCTCGGCACATACACCACACGTTATAATGCCGGCGATACCAATCGCTCCTATAACATCTCTCTCGCGTGCCGAAACATCAATGAAACAGTGCTTGCTCCCGGTGATGTATTCTCCTATAATGATGTCGTTGGCCCCCGGACAGCAGCGCGCGGTTTCCGCACAGCACATGTCTACGTTGGCAATAAAGTAGAAGACGGTATCGGCGGCGGCATCTGTCAGGTCTCCTCCACATTGTATAACACCGTTGTGTTATCCGATTTAAAAATTGTTACTCGTTCCAACCATTCCCTTCCGGTTTCCTATGTGCCGATGGGGCGTGATGCAACCGTTTCTTACGGAAGCATTGATTTTAAATTTGAAAATAACACTTCCTCTCCGATTAAAATTGTAGCATCGGCGGGCGGCGGACAAACAAATATTTCTATTTACGGGACGCAGGATCACCCGGGACGCACTATTTCCATCGAGACAGAAAAAACAGCAACCTATCCGGCAAAGCTGGAGCAAAAACAAGCTCCCGATTTACCGGAAGGAGAAATCAAAGTGGAACAAAAAGGTTCTGATGGCAGCAGTTACAATTCTTACAAGATTATTAGCGAAAACGGTTCAGTTATCAGCCGCGAACTGCTGGCAAAAAGTACATATGTTGCCTCTGACCGCATTGAGTGGGTAGGTACAAAGCCAAAAGATGCCTCTGTTTCCCCGGTCCCCGACAGTGAGATTGTCGAAACTGTTGCTCCGGAAGCATCTTCAGCCGAGGTGTCTGCCAAACCGGAAATATAATTTAACATCATTGCCGCAATAACGAAATGAGGAGAACACATGAAAACCAAAACCATTTTTAGCTGCACCGAATGTGGTTACGAATCCGCAAAATGGCTTGGAAAATGCCCGGCCTGTAACGGTTGGAATACCTTTGTGGAAGAAATGGTAAACACAACAGCATCTAAAACTTCCGCCAAAGGTAACGTTTCTTTGCGCAAAAGTAAACCCACTCGCCTTTCCGATGTGTCCATCACACATGAGGAACGCATTTTAAGTCATATAGGCGAACTTGACCGTGTACTGGGCGGCGGCATTGTAAAAGGTTCTTTGGTCTTAGTCGGCGGCGATCCCGGAATCGGAAAATCCACCCTGCTTCTGCAATTGGTAAAATCTATTCATGATGATGCAAAAATCTTTTATGTCTCAGGTGAGGAATCAGAGAAGCAGCTGAAAATGCGCGCTGAGCGATTAGATATTCATGCAGACGGGCTTATGGTGCTGGCTGAAACCGATATTTCTTCCGTTCTGCACTACACAGAGGAAATTATGCCGGATATCTTAATTGTCGATTCTGTACAGACCATGTACAACCCTGAAATCACCTCTGCCCCCGGCAGTGTCAGTCAGGTACGTGATGTCACTTTGTCACTGATGAAACTGGCCAAAAATACGGGAACAGCCGTCTTTATTGTTGGCCACGTTACCAAAGACGGTGCGCTGGCCGGTCCTAAAGTATTGGAACACATGGTTGACTGTGTACTCTATTTTGAAGGAGAACGCCATCAAAGTTTCCGTCTTTTGCGCGCTGTTAAAAACCGCTTTGGCTCTACCAATGAAATTGGCGTATTCGAAATGGCAAATGACGGTCTGCGCGAGGTGGAAAATCCTTCCTCCATGTTGCTGGAGGGGCGCCCGGATAACGCATCTGGCTCCGTAGTAGTCTGTACCATCGAAGGCACACGCCCCGTACTTGCGGAAATTCAGGCTTTGGTGTCGCCAACCGGTTTTGGCATGCCAAGACGCATGGCCACCGGTATGGATTATAACCGCGTCAATCTTTTAATCGCCGTTCTGGAAAAAAGGGTGGGATTAAATCTGCAAAATCAGGATTCTTACGTAAACATAGTCGGCGGATTTCGTCTGGACGAGCCTGCCGTTGATTTGGGGGCCGCAGTCGCCATTGCTTCCGGCTTTAAAAACATTAGCGTGGATAAATCTCTTGCCGTTATTGGCGAGGTTGGTTTAACGGGAGAACTGCGCGCTGTTTCTCAGATGGACAAGCGTTTGGCAGAGCTTGCAAAACTCGGTTTCAGCTCCTGCATTATTCCGCAGGCAAATTGCCGCGGTCTCACTCCGATTGACGGATTGAAGATATACCCCGCTAAAAATGTAACGGAAGCGCTTGGAATTATTTTCTAACACTCAGTTATGATTGGAGGTTATTTTATGAAAATTTGCCCCAAATGCGGTACGGAAAATAAGGATTCATGTGCAGTTTGCCGCGAATGCTATTCATCTCTTTACGACATAAAACCGGAGAATCCGCAAGCTGTCTCCGATAGTTTTTTTGAACGGGAAGAAAAAGCTGAAAAGAGGAAAAAAAAGTTATCTACCCTGCCCATTTTATTTTACTATTGCATCTATCTGACGTTTTACATACTTTGCATCATAAAAGATCGCGCATGCTTCTTTCCTTTGTTGCTGCCGCTCGGCCTCCCTCTGCTGTACTATTTATTACGTTTTAAAGCGGACAGTTTGTTTCGTTTACAGCATATTTGTGAAATTGACAACTTGGACGAGGTACAGCCCTCCGATTGGTACTATTTTAACTCGCACGTCAGCGCATACATAATTTTAATTCTCGGCCTTATATTAGTGATTCGAACATATCTGGAATTATTTTAAAAAAGTGCAGGTTTAGGGGTTCCCTTTTTAAGGCAAATAATGTATAATATACATAGTCTATTTATTATCCGGTAGTTTTGCACTTATAACGTATGATTAATTTTTAGCAGAACACAAATGAAGGAGTTTTTACATGACAAGAAAAGAAGCGCGTGATAACGGTTTTAAAATTGTTTTCGAATACGAGTTTCAAAAGCTGAGCGCAGAGGATTTGTTGGCTCTTTTTTATGCGTTGAACCCCGAAAGCAGCAAAAAGCAAACCGAATATTTAAACAACCTGGTTAAAATGACTTTAGAACATAAAGATGAAATTGATTCCTTAATCGAAAAATATGCAAAAGGATGGACGTTGGATCGAATCTCCAAGGTCAGCCTTTCCGCTTTGCGAATAGGTCTGTGTGAACTGATGTTTAACGAGGAAATGCCGGATAGCATCGCAATTAATGAAGCAGTTGAGCTGGCAAAAATTTACGAGGGAGAAAAAAGCGGCAGTTTTGTAAATGGAATTCTCTCTTCTGTATATAAATCGAGGCAATAGAATGAAATATTATATTGGAATAGACACCAGCAATTATACCACCTCTGTTGCAGTAACAGACGAAACAGGTAAATTAATATCGGATGAGCGGATATTGCTTTCCGTTGAACAAGGCAAGCGCGGGCTCCGGCAGAGCGACGCGCTGTTTTTGCATTTAAAAAACCTGCCAAAGCTTTTTGAGCGATTCCCGTCAAACGGTGAAATTGCCGCAGTCGGCGTGAGCAATGCCCCGCGCCGCACAGAGCAATCTTATATGCCCGTATTTTTGGCAGGAATTAATTGTGCCAAAGCCATCGCCGCAACGCATCACATCCCCCTGTATGAATTTTCTCATCAAGAGGGCCATATCCGCGCTGCTCTGATTGGGCAACCGGAACCCTATCCACAAGAATTTTACGCTGTGCATCTTTCCGGCGGCACCACTGAGATTTTATCTGTCAGACACGAAGCAAACCGCTATCATGCCAATATTTTAGGCTCGGCGCAGGACATCAGCGCCGGGCAGCTGATTGACCGCATAGGCGTTCGTCTCGGCCTGCAATTTCCTTGCGGCAAAGCATTGGAACTTCTCAGCGAAAAGGCGCTCGCCCCTGTTTCTTTTAAAATAAGTGTAAATGGAACCGATATCAGTTTTTCAGGAATTGAAGCGCAGGCAATGCGTGCCATTGAGGCAGGAGAAAATGCTGAAAACATTGCAAAAGGCACACTTCTTGCCATATCTGCCTCACTTGCCAAAGCATTTGAAGTGTTGTTTAAAAAACATGGCAAAAAGCCTCTTCTGCTTGCCGGCGGTGTGGCATCCAACCGCCTGTTACGCGCGGAGTTGGACATAGCTTTCGGCACCCTGCTTCACTTCTCTGCCCCACACTACGCCACTGATAACGCGGTAGGAATCGCATATCTGGCAAAGGAGCAAAAGTCATGAATCAAGAAATATTAACCGTTACGGTTTCACAGCTAAATCATTATATCAAGCGTGTTATTGAAAATAACTCCTATTTAAAAAATATTTGGATTAAGGGCGAAATTTCCAACTGCAAGTTACATCACAACGGTCATATTTACCTTACACTAAAAGATGATACGTCTGTTTTGCGCGCCGTAATGTTCCGCACCGCCGCCGCATCTTTGCGCTTTCAACCCGAAAACGGCATGAAGGTGCTCGCACGCGGCAGAATATCGGTCTACGAACGTGACGGTCAATATCAGCTGTATATTGAAGAAATGCAGCCTGACGGAGTCGGTGCGCTTCACATTGCTTACGAACAGTTGAAAGCCAGATTGGCAGAGGAAGGTTTGTTTGACGAACGTTTTAAAAAGCCCCTGCCGCAATACCCGCAAACCATCGGTGTTATTACGGCGCTGACCGGGGCCGCTGTTCGCGATATCATTCATGTTTTGAGCAGACGTTGTCCTGCCGCACGGATACGTATTCTACCGGTTCTCGTACAAGGCGAACAAGCTGCCGCTCAAATTGCTGATGCGATTTCCTTTATGAATAAAAAAAAACTGGCAGATGTTCTAATCGTCGGGCGTGGCGGCGGATCAATTGAAGATTTATGGGCATTTAATGAAGAAATTGTGGCGAGAGCCATTTTCTCATCTGACATTCCCGTCATCTCCGCAGTCGGACACGAAACAGATTTTACCATTGCCGATTTCGTTGCAGATCGTCGGGCGCCAACCCCATCAGCCGCTGCAGAAATTGCCGTCCCTTCTTTTTCGGAAATATATGAACGTCTTTCGTCCTGCCAGGCAGCCCTTACCTACCATATGAGTCAACGCTTGGAACGGCAAAAACAACGTCTGGAGTTGTTGGCACGATCCCGTTCTCTTTCCGGTTTTTCAAAAATACTGGAGGACTATCATCTGCGTCTTTGTGACATGCAGGCAGATTTAGAAGAGGCAGAGCAAACTATACTGAAAAACAGAAACGACTGCTGCGCCCAGCTTTTTGCAAAACTGGACGCGCTTAGTCCATTGAAGGTGCTTGCACGCGGCTATGCCGTTGCTGCAAAGGAAAACGGTAAAATGCTTACATCAATTACACAAATAAAAGAAAATGATTTCATACGTCTGCGCGTAACAGACGGAACGATAGATTGCATTGCGAAAGGAGTCCGGCATGAAAATACATGAAACAGAATTAACCGTACGCTATTGTGAAACAGATCAAATGGGCATCGTGCATCATTCCCGCTATTATCCCTGGTTCGAAGTAGGCAGAACAGATTTCTTTGCCTCTGGCGGCATCAGTTACGGCGAAATGGAGCGGCAGGGAATTATGCTCCCGCTTTTAGAAACCCATTGCCGCTATATTGTGCCTGCCCGCTATGAAGATATCGTAATCATTAAAACCTCCGTTTCTCAGCTGACTCCTGTAAAAATCACCTTTCAATATGACGCAGTGCGAAAAAGGGATGCAGTGCTGTTGGCACACGGCGAAACCACACTGGTTTTTGCAGATACAAACTTCAAACCGGTCAACCTTAAAAAACGCAACCCTTCACTTTGGGAATATGTCCTCAGGATGAGTGAAAACGAAAAAAATGATTAATTTGCGCGAAAACCGCGGAAAAAAACGTTTTCCTCTTGAAAATTTTTTCCAATTATTATATAATAATTGAATACCGAATATTTTGGGAGGTATCTCATGAATATACCAAACCTGCTCACCACATTGCGCTTTTTCATGATTCCCTGTTTTTTAATAAGCTTTCGTGCAGAGGGCGAATGTAAGCTGATGAGTGCGGCAATATTTATTTTAGCAAGTATTACCGACGTGTTGGACGGCTATATTGCGCGCAAGTATAACATGACAACCAAATGGGGGCAACTGATGGATCCTCTGGCGGATAAGCTGATGCAGATTTCTGCCATTGTCTCCATGGTAATTGCAGGCATTATACCAATGTGGTTCATTATTGTTGCGGCAATTAAAGAAGGACTGATGATTGTTGGAAGCCTTTTCCTTGCAGTGAAAAAAACCTACGTACAGGCAAATATTTTCGGCAAACTCAATACCGTGGTCTTGTTTGTTGCGCTGTGCATTTTCTTAGTCTGCCCTAGCATTAACAGGGCGGTGGAAACCGTCATTCTTTGCGCCAGCATAACGCTCAGCATTTTCGCTATGATAACTTATACCTATTCATATTTGCTGAAGCAAAAGAAATTTAAAGAATATATTCATAAGAAAGAAAAAACAATGTAATATATAAAATTTTTTCGGTAATTAAAGGAGTAATTTTTATGGACAACATAACAAATCTGGTGTCCTGGGCGCTGATTATCGTCGGAGCGATTATTACCTTTTTGGTAAAACCCCTTCTGTCCCGCAACGTGGATATAACGAATGATGCCGCCAGGCAGGCTTTAAACAAGAAAATTTATATTTCAAAAATTGTCGGTATGTGGCTGGTTATTATCGGTGCTGCCGTGATATTTATCTCAGGAGGCATGTATGGAAGAAACTAAAAAAACCTTAAATAAAACCTACAATCCAAAGGATGTAGAGGACAGGCTGTACGCCCAATGGGTTGAAAACGGCTATTTTACACCCAAAATTGACAAAAATAAAAAACCTTTCACAATCGTAATTCCGCCGCCGAACGTAACGGGACAGCTGCACATGGGTCACGCCCTGGACGAGACTTTGCAGGATATTTTAATCCGCTACAAAAGAATGGCCGGTTTTGCTGCACTGTGGGTGCCGGGTACTGACCATGCCGGAATCGCAACGCAGATAAAGGTAGAAGAATATTTGCGCAAAGAGGAAGGGCTGACACGCTATGATTTGGGGCGTGAAAAGTTTACCGAACGTGTGTGGGAATGGAAGAAATTATACGGTGACCGTATTATCAATCAGTTGAAAAAACTTGGTAGTTCCTGCGACTGGACGCGCGAACGCTTTACGATGGATGAAACCCTGTCGAAAGCAGTTAAAAAGGTATTTGTTTCTCTATATGAAAAAGGACTTATTTATCAGGGCAACCGCATTATCAATTGGTGTCCGAGCTGCACAACCGCACTTTCCGATGCCGAGGTGGAATATGCTGAACAAGCAGGGCATTTTTGGCATATTAAGTACCCTGTAAAAGATAGTGACGAATTTGTTATTATTGCTACAACCCGTCCGGAAACCTTGCTGGGCGACACTGCTGTTGCCGTTCACCCCGATGACGAACGTTACACACATTTAGTCGGAAAAACCTTAATTCTGCCATTAGTCGGACGCGAAATCCCGATTGTTGCAGATGAATATGTAGATAAAGAGTTCGGTACCGGCGCGGTTAAAATTACACCTGCACACGACCCGAACGACTTTGAAGTTGGTCTGCGCCACAACCTGGAATGTATTAAGGTATTAAATGATGATGCCACCATTAATCGTTTTGGCGGAAAATATGAGGGGCTAGACCGCTACGAGGCACGCAAGCAAATTGTTGCCGATTTAGAAAAAGAAGGGTTCTTGTTAAAAATTGAAGATCACTCCCATAATGTTGGGCAATGCTATCGCTGCGGCACAACCGTTGAACCAATTACATCAAAACAATGGTTTGTAAAAATGGCTCCGCTTGCCAAAGAGGCTCTGCGCGTAGTTGAGGACGGAACCATTCAATTCAGTCCGGAACGTTTAACCAAAACTTATACCAACTGGATGGAAAACGTACACGACTGGTGCATTTCCCGCCAGCTTTGGTGGGGACATCGTATACCCGCATTCTATTGCGACGATTGTGGTGAAACTACGGTTTCCGAAGAAGATATTACGGTTTGCCCGAAATGCGGCGGCAAAGTTCATCAGGATGAGGATGTATTGGACACATGGTTTTCTTCCGCACTCTGGCCGTTCTCTACACTCGGCTGGCCGGAAGAAACTGAAGATTATAAATATTTCTTCCCTACTGATGTACTGGTTACCGGTTATGACATCATCTTCTTCTGGGTTGCAAGAATGATCTTCTCCTCCTTGGAGCACACTAAAAAAGCCCCGTTTTCACATGTTCTGTTCCATGGTTTGGTACGTGATGCCCAAGGTAGAAAAATGAGCAAATCTCTTGGAAACGGCATCGACCCGCTTGAGATTATCGAGCAATATGGTGCGGATGCTTTGCGCTTTACTTTGGCAACAGGAAACTCTCCCGGAAACGATATGCGCTTTTCCACAGAACGAGTGGAGGCAAGCCGCAACTTTGCAAATAAAATATGGAACGCTTCACGTTTTGTGTTGATGAACTTAAACATTGACAGTCTTTCCATTCCTTCCGCTTCAGAACTGATGCTGGAAGACAAATGGATTCTTAACAGATACAATGAACTTGTCCGTGAGGTAACAGAAAATCTGGATAAATTTGAACTTGGTATCGCAGTCAGCAAACTATATGATTTTATATGGGATGAATATTGCGACTGGTACATTGAGCTGGTAAAACCGCGTCTATATGACGCTGAGTGTCCATCTAACCGCGCAGCACAGCAAGTTCTCTCTTATGTTTTATCAAATACATTAAAACTGTTGCACCCATTCATGCCATTCATTACAGAGGAGATCTGGCAGCAACTGCCGCATGAAGGTGAGAGCATTGTCATTGCCGAATGGCCGCATTATGACAGTGCACTTTGTTTTACGGCCGCTTCTGCGGATATGGAACTGATTAAGACAGCACTCAAGGCTGTACGCAATCAACGCAGCGAAATGAACATTCCTCCCTCAAAACGTGCAAAAGTTATGATTGTGACAACGAAAAAGGATGTATTTGCTCAAGGAACCGCCTTCTTCGAAAAACTTGCCGGCGCATCCGAAGTCGTGTTGGCGGATAATACTGCCGATGTCCCCAAAAATGCAGTTTCTTGCGTTGTTGAGGCCGCACAAATCTTTATGCCGCTGGATGATTTGGTTGATCGCGAAAAAGAGCTGGCACGTTTAAACAAGGAAAAAGAAAATCTTGAAAATGAAATTAAACGTGTGGAAGGCAAGCTTTCCAATGCCGGATTTGTATCCAAGGCCCCGGAAAAGGTTGTAGAAGAAGAACGCCGCAAGGGTGAAAAATATAAACAAATGCTGGAAAAAGTTTTGGAAAGTATTCAAAATTATCAGTAATGAAAGGAGACTCTACTATGGAAGAAAATACAAAAATTTCACCGGACGCTGAAAATGCTGAAGAAGATAACATTGTAATGTTAATGGATGAAGATGGCGCAGAGCATCCGTTTGAACATCTCGACAGCTTTGAATTTAACGGAGAGGTTTATGTATGCCTGGCCTCGGCAGAAGAAGGCGATGATTCGGACGAAGTGTTAATCTTTACGCTTTCTGCTGACGATGATGGCAACGAAACACTTCTGCTGGTTGAAGATGAGGCTGAACTCGATATGGCATTTGAAGAGTTTAAAAAGCGTATGCAAGACGACTTTGACTTTGAATAAAGGTCACATATTTTAAAAGCAGCCGCAAAATGAAATTTCATTTTGCGGCTGCTTTTATTATTTCCGATTCGAACTCATTAATTGCACTCAGCGTTAAGCGGACCTGCCAATTCTTTTAAGAAAAACAGTTTGCCCGGAAGCGTCGGCATATAGCTGGAGGTAATCCAGCGAGTTGGTTTATGACGAAGCGTCATCCAAAAGCTCATCCCCTGCCACTGCATACCACGGCTTAATGCACCGTCGCAACCGCCAATGGTAATATCAGCCTGCATAAACAAACCGGGACCAATGGTATTTGCACGGCACGGAACTAAGGTTGTACGGGACTTAAAGCTGGTAATAGCATTTTGTTCAATGGTGAGCGGATGCAGCTTCGCACCGATGCGGTACGGTTGCTTCAGCCATTCCTCATCGCTGGCAAATTCCGCTGCAAAATGCGGTTCCCAAAAGGCAATGTGGCACATTCTGCCAACACCATATACCAAAACAAGTTTTGCTCCCTCTTCCTTCAGCTTTTTAATTTTTTCGGGGTAAGTCGGCAGATTTTCCTTAGTTGCAAAATTGCGCTGATTTTCTGGAACGGTCAAATCACCGAGAGGTTTATAAAAAGCTTCCTGCATTGCATTTTGAAAAGCTGCCGGATCGTTTGACGGAAGGGTATTGCCCTCGCCATCTGCCCACTCATCCATGTTAAAGCAGGTAACATGCTCACAGGACACATTCCACTCCTTCAGGAAAAATACCGCCCATTTATACATTCCCATCGGACCAACCGGCAGGATAATAGCCAATTTTTCACCGCGGTCCTTCGCCTTTTTAATCTGCAAAGCTATTTCATGACCCATATAGGTATCAAAGCTCTCTACCGACTCACACATAATCGGCTGAAAATCTTTATTCCAGTGCGGCTGACGCTCAAAAACGCTCTCCGGAGCATTGGAACAGCAGCGATCAATCTCCTGCATATCCCAACCTGCAGGATAAAAGCCTTCTAACAAGGAATCTTTCACTGTATCATTAAAATTCATGTCAATTCTCTCCTTTATCACTAATATAAAAAACTTACGGCAGCAAACGTTTCGGCACTACCTTGCCATGCATACGGCATGTTGTAAATGCCTCCGCATATTGAACGCCGCATTGCAAACCACGAAAACGTGCACAGGTTTTCACAAATTCCGCAAAATCAATGTGGTCATGCTCGCGCATCCATTTCATCTGGCTGACATGGCACTCCAACATAGAAAGTTTTAACTCAATCTCATCGGAAATATCAACATAATCCTCCGGCGTAAAACCTACACCCGCTAAAGTATCCATATAATATATCGGTGTCACCTTAGAAGCTGTGCTGACAGCGCTTTCATAATGCGGCACGCTCGCAGCAAAAGCCGCATCAAAAACCAATTTTGAAACCGCTGTATGATCCGGCATATAATCATCCGGGCTGTGTGTGATGATTAAATCGGGCTGTGCTTCACGAATTACATTAACCACCTTATCGCGCTGCGTTTTATCCTCGGAATAGACCAGCAAATCGCCGATATCACAGGTTACCACTTTAATGCCTGCAAGAGACCCTGCCTTTCTTGCCTCCTCTGCACGCATGTCGCGCAGTTCATCGGGCATAATCTGTACATGTCCGAGATTTCCGTTTGCAACATGGCAAACCGTTACATTATGTCCTTGTTTTACAAACTTTGCCAGTGTTCCGGCACAAGCAATTTCAATATCGTCCGGATGGCAGCCAATTGCCAAAACGTTCATTTTCATCAATCCTTTCCGTGCAACAGCACTTTAATATCAACCCAAGAGTCTTGTTTACAAATTTACAATTTTATGATACAATAGAACTATAAGAAAGTAAATGCATAATTACACAGAAAAAATATACTTTTGTTCAATTTAAGGAAACGGTGGTGGCTGATTTGGCAAAAGATATTTACAT
This sequence comes from uncultured Clostridia bacterium, assembly GCA_934438075.1. GTDB lineage: Bacteria > Bacillota > Clostridia > UBA1381 > UBA9506 > RGIG1666. The sequence continues at coordinate 55,570 of CAKSBF010000010.1, forward strand.
CAGACATACGATCAGCAGTCTGATTAACGTTCATAAAATTATTACCATTCACTATGCTGACTTTGATAAAAATTTTAATTATGAAGGCGAAAGTCATGATTTTTGGGAACTGCTCTATGTAGTGCGCGGTGAGGTTTATCTGGAAACTAAAACAAAAACACGTTTGCTCCGCGAAGGTGAAATTATCTTTCACAAGCCAAACGAATTTCATCGTCATTACTGCAATGGTGTAACCTCGCCGCGCCTGTTTATCGTTACTTTCGTCTGCCATTCCGGTGCCATGAAAGTTTTTAGAGGTCTGCACACTCATCTGCCCCCGTCTGCCCTTCCTGTGCTGACACATTTCATCACTGAAGCAAAGGAAACCTTCTCTCTCCCAAAATATGACCCCCATATGCGCGGTTTAGTCCTGGCAGAGCATACACCGCCCGGCGGTCAGCAAATGGTAAAGCTAAACCTGGAAATGCTGCTCATACTTCTTCTCCGCGAGTCAGAGCGAACCGTCTTTACGTCAAAGGATGCATGGGAACAAAAACTTGCCGATGAAGTAATCGAATATCTTACGCAACATCGGCAGGATTCTGTTTGTCTTGCCGATCTCTGTCACTACACCCACCGGAGCAAAACCCTGCTGTGCAGCACCTTTAAGCATGCAACAGGCTTTTCCATTATGGAGTATTTAAATAAAATGCGAATTGAGAAGGCAAAAGAATTATTACTCAACAGCGGGCGCTCTATCAGCGAAGCTGCAGAACTTTCCGGTTTTGAAAATGCTTACTATTTTTCACGAGTTTTCAAAAAACTGGAAAACAAATCTCCGCGTGAATTTTTAAAAGATCATAGCAAAACACGCACTGTCGATTTTAGAAAAATTTAGTTGACAATCGTCGATAAAAATGATATGATAATAAAAAATGAATATTTGGGGAGCTTTTAAAAAGGCTGAGAGGGGATTGCGAATCCCGACCCGTGAACCTGATGCGGATAATGCCGTCGTAGGAAATATATGAATCATATTGCTGCGAATAATAACGGAAATTGCCCGGATAGGTGATTTCCGTTTTTTCATTTCTAACAGGCGAAATATTCATTAAATAAAATATAAGGAGATGTTTTTATGAGCAAAATCAAAAAGCTAACCACCTGCGCGGTTTTAATTGCGCTTTCGGTGGTTTTGGTGTTTGTGTCAAAAATGATACCTGCGCCATGGATGCAGGGAGGCTCTATTACTTTGGCCAGCATGGTTCCGATTATCGTAATCTCTCTGGTTATCGACACCAAATGGGGACTGCTTTCCGGGCTTGCTTTTTCACTGATTCAAATGATGACAGGATTTTATCCGCCCCCAACACAAACTTTTCTCAACTTTGCACTCGTCGTTTTGCTCGACTATGTGCTGGCTTTCGGTCTGCTCGGGCTGGCCGGCAGCTTTTATAATCTGTTCGGTCAAAAATTATGGGCTATCCCCGTTTCCGGCGCAATCGTGACAGCATTTCGCTATGTCTGCCACATTTTGTCCGGTATCCTTATTTGGGGTGTATATGCAGACGAAGGGCAAAGCGTTTTGTCCTATTCCGTCCTTTACAACGGGTCGTATATGATTCCGGAAATTATTATTACAACCATTGTATTGGCCTTGCTCTCCAAGCTGATTAAAAAGCAAAGAAGGCAATTTCACCCGAATGCAAACTAAACTCTATAAAATTAAGCGGCACCGCAAACAAATTCTAATTGCGGTGCCATTTTTTTAAATTTCCGGAAGTTGAATCATCCATATTTTGGCTGCGTCTGTTTCGTCAATCTGCTGCAGTACCACGGCAGCGCCTTGCTCTGTACTGCTCACTGCTCCCGCAAGTCCGAAATCATCTTCAATAATTAAAGCAATCGTTTTGCCGTCATCCAGCATGCAAATTCCTTCCGCTTTCTCGGCAGTCCAACCGATTGAACGAAGGTTAATTACCTCTGTTTTGGGCAGATATGTAATGATCTGCGACAGCTCCTCTGTATTTTGCGTATATTCCAATTCCTTACCATTATAGGTAATACCCGTAATGTCGGTTGCAGCCGACAAATCAACGCGATAAATAATATTGCTTAGTGTTCCGTCAGTCTGCGCTCCCTGTTCAATTACCAGCAGCGTTTTGTCATCAATCGCATAAATGTCTCCTATTTTACAGCTTTTCGGCGATTTATACGCTGTTAAATCAACGGGATATGCATACATTTTTGTTTCTTCTGTTTCCAAATCAAATTCTAAAATGCGAATAAAGCTTGCTGTTTTTGAAGTCTCACCCTCTATATCCAATACACTCTGCACAGATGCAAACAACTTATTTCCCGAAATCGTCAATCCTTCAAATCCGCGGTTAGCTATCCGATATTTTAATATTTCCGGCAGACCATTGCCCGGAGAATATTTTTTTAAGAGCACGCCGTCCGAATTAAACTTTGCCAAAAACGGTCCGTATTCATCTGCAATCCAAAAATTTCCTTCTGCGTCTACTGCGATTCCTTCCGGGTCAAAACCGTTTTCATCCGGTGACAATTCATTCAGATTAATATCCAAAGCCGTTTCACCGGTCGTGCCGAGTTCGCCGGCCGGAAGCGGCAGACCTGTAAGCGCTGTGCCATCTTCATTTTTTAATGAAATAGAGTCACTTACAATTGCCTTCCCATCTTTAACCGTAATAATGCCTATGCTTGGCTGAAAAGATGGAGAAGGAAAAATTTTTGCTGCATCATATTCCTTAGAAAGCACGGCTTCTTCAGGCACATCAAGACTCGGGCCTCGGTCCGTTACGCCATAAAACTGGGGATTGCCTTCTTCGTCATACCCTTTAAAGGTAATTGCTGATCCAAAGCCCGTTTTTAATCCATCTGCAAAATATTCCTCCTTACTGCCGTCAAATGCGGTATAGAGTTCAGTTGCAACATCAATCGGATAAATATGAACATCCGTGCTCTGGAAATCCAGAGCACGGTTTAAAATTGTTGCGGTTTCCGCACGGGTTAAAGAATCATTGGGACGAAGCATACTTCCATCCCCCTTAATTAAACCGGCAGCAACCAATTGACCAACTGCAGTTTTTGCATCCGCTGAAACAGATGCCGCATCAGAAAACTCCAATAAATCTGACTCGCCTGGCAATGTCTCGGATTTATAATTTATAAATCTCCATAATGCCAGCATCATCTGTTCCCGTGAAAGCGCAGTATCGGGATTTTCAGCCCAATCATCTTCATCTGTAATAATAGAGGCCTGCTTCCCCCACGCTATCGCAGAATCATACCAGTTTCCCTGCTGTGCCTGCGCAAGATCATTTCCATCTGCACGGCAAAGCATGGTAATAAACTCCGCAGCGGTAACCGAATCGTTTGGTGCAAAGCGCCGTTCCGATTTACCTTGGATAATTTTTGAATCATACGCTTTCATTACATCATTATAAAACCATGCGTCTTCTGTCACATCACTAAAAGTAAGAATCTTTGATGAAGATACATTAGTAAAACTCCGATTGCTTGATGTTAAAACAAAATCAAAGCTTTCCGAATCCGCACTGCTTTCCATACCACGCGGACCTCTCATCCCTTGCGGAGGCTCTCCGTCGGGTTTTTCCATTCCTTCGGGCGGTTGCTGTCCGTCAGGTCTCTCCATTCCCTCGGGCGGCTGTTGTCCACCGGGATGCCTCTCACCGCTTGATGCACCGCCATGATGCATCTGTTCGCCGCCGGTGTAAGATGTAATGTCGATATAAAGACCATCTTTTTTCGTTCCTTCAATCGTTCCGCCTATATACACATGATACGTACCCTCTGCAAGTTGCGGCGTGCTGAAGGAAATGTACGAATAATCATTTGGAAAATCATACGCAAAAATTGGCGTACCATTTTCATCTGTTACACAGATTAAATCATCTGTTGCCTGCGCAAACTGTAAGAACATATACAGTTGTCCGGAATCATTATCCAATTCATCAAACATATTTCCGGCAGCAACAACAGTGCCGCCGTTTATTTTGGTACCCATATCGGAATCCAAACCGCTATCCATGCTTTTCGGGTTTGCCAGCGCAATCACTGTACCACCGTTTATCTCAACGTAACCGTTAGAATCAATGCCGTCCCCTTCCGCACCGGTTGTCTGGCAGAATATATATCCGTCATTGATTGTAATGACTGCAACGCCATCCTCACTGCCATTAATCGGGTCATCCTGCGCATTTACATAAATCGTTCCACCGTTAATCGTCAAATGTTTGTTTTTTACCTCAATACCTTCATTATCCGCAACAACATTCAACGTTCCGCCGCCTTCAATCAACAAAGAAACATTCGAACTGATTGCCGCATCATGTTTAACAGAATCCTCTTCCGTTTTCTTCGTATGAGAACCATTGACATTATTAACCGAATTTTCCGCTAAAGTTAATGTAACTCCGGCCTTGCCTGGTGTCGCAGGCTCCGCAGCAGTGTATACCTGAATGGCTGCGGCAGTACGGCAGGTAATATCTACGCCGTTTAGAATTAAGTTCACATTATCATTTTCACCGGCACGAACTGCAATCTGTGTATCAGTTGCCGTCCCCGAAAACTCATAACTTCCTGCTTTCGTAATTGTTACAACCTTGTTAGTAATACCGGCCAGCTCTTCTGTAATATTCTCATGCGTCTCCACTCGTTCTGCCTGGTATACTGCCGAATCCGGATTCTGTGAAATTGCCGAACCATCAACTGTAATACCACTGTCGGAAAGCTTCACCTTTACGCTTTCCTCTGCCGAAACAAACGGCAAAAGCAACAGGACCATACATAAAGCTGTAAGTATTGCTGTCAATTTTTTGTTTTTCATATTGCTCCCTCCTTCTGTTGATAGCTCTATTGTAATCTCTTCAGCTTAAAAACTTCTGAAAAAATAAAATGTTCATATTTTGTTTATATTTGTTTATCATTGATGAGATGCAAAAGTATAAAAGGAGCTGCATCAAAATGAAACCATTTTGATGCAGCTCCTTATTTTAATCATCTTAATTTACGCATTCTGTTGTTCCAGTTCACGAAGAGCATCTTTTCTGGAAAGGTTAATTCGACCTTGGCGGTCAACCTCCATCACTTTAACCATAATCTCATCACCAACACTGACAACATCCTCGACCTTTTCCACTCGCTTGTTGTCCAGCTTAGAGATGTGAACCAAACCCTCTTTGCCCGGTAAAAATTCAACAAACGCACCAAAGCTTGTAATGGTAACGACTTTTGCCTTATAAATTTTGCCGATTTCAATTTCACCGGTAATACCCTTAATAATTTCAATCGCACGCTGTGCCATCTCTTCATCGCTGGTAGAAATGTAAATCGTGCCGTCCTCTTCAATATCAATCTTCGTTCCTGTCTCGGCAATAATCTTCTGAATAACCTTTCCGCCGCTGCCGATAACATCACGAATTTTATCCGTATCAATTGTCATGGTATAAATTTTCGGCGCATACTTTGAAAGTGACGGGCGCGGTGCCGCAATGGTCTTCAAAAGCACGTCATCAATAATATAATAACGCGCATCTCTGGTCTGATTCAGCGCCTGCTTAATGATTTCAGGAGTCAGGCCGTTAATTTTAATATCCATCTGGATTGCGGTAATACCTTTTTTCGTACCGGCAACCTTAAAATCCATGTCTCCGTAGAAATCCTCCAGCCCCTGAATATCTGTCATGGTAATAAAACGATCTCCCTCAGTTACCAATCCGACCGAGATACCGGCAACCGGTGCCTTAATCGGCACTCCGGCATCCATCAGCGCTAAGGTGCTACCGCAAACACTTGCCTGAGAGGTGCTGCCGTTGGAACTTAATACCTCAGAAACTAAGCGAATAGCATATGGAAATTCATTTTCATCCGGGATAACCGGCTCTAAAGCACGCTCAGCCAACGCGCCATGGCCAATTTCACGGCGGCCCGGCCCTCTGGAGGGACGAGTTTCGCCCACACTGTAGGACGGGAAGTTATAATGATGCATATAACGTTTTTCTTCGTCCAAATCAATACCGTCAAGCATCTGTGCATCACCCATAGCACCCAGTGTTGCAACCGTCAGAACCTGTGTCTGTCCGCGGCTGAACATGCCGGAACCGTGCGTTCTCGGAAGCAAACCAACTTCGGCGGACAGCGGACGAATTTCTAAAATTTTTCTGCCATCCACACGCTTGCCTTCATCCAAAATCCAACGGCGCACAATATATTTCTGAATCTTTTCTACAGCTTCCACAATCTCTGCGCCATTTTCTTCTTCAGTATATTTCCCTGCAAAGTGCTCATACAAACCCTCATAGAACACTTTCAAATTAGCCTCACGAACATTTTTATCATCTGTATCCAATGCAACTTTCAGTTTGTCCAATGCATATTCTTTAATCTCTTCATACAGAGCCTCATCTACTACATGAGATTCATAGGCACGCTTCGGCTTGCCTACCTCTGCCTGAATCTCCGCAACAAAATCGCAGATTTTCTTAATATGCTCATGCGCAAACATGATAGCGTCGAACATAACGTCCTCCGATACTTCCTTTGCGCCTGCCTCAATCATAACAACCTTTTCTTTTGTTCCTGCCACAGTAAGGTTCATCAGGCTCTTTTCTCTCTGCTCCGCGGTCGGATTCAGTACAAATTCGCCATCCACACATCCGACAAAAACACCGCCAATCGGTCCGTTAAACGGAATGTCCGAAATAGAAATTGCCGCCGAAGTACCAATCATGGCCGCAACCTCAGGAGCATTATCCTGCTCTACAGAAAGAACGGTATTCACCACACTGACATCGTTTCTCAAATCTTTCGGGAACAGCGGACGAATCGGACGGTCAATTACGCGCGAGGTAAGAATTGCCTTTTCGGAGGGCTTGCCCTCTCTGCGGATAAATCCGCCCGGAATTTTACCGACTGCATAAAGCTTTTCCTCAAAATCAACACTCAGCGGGAAAAAATCAATTCCTTCACGCGGCTTTGCTGACATTGTTGCGGTGGAAAGAACAGCAGTATCGCCGTAACGCACCATAACAGCACCGCCGGCAAGTTCTGCATACTTTCCGGTTTCAATTACCAGCGGTCTGCCCGCCAGTTCCATTTCAAATTTTCTGTACATAACTACCTCCATGAATATAAATTCAGGCGCTATGGCAAGAGATAAGAGATAAACAGTAAATGCGCTTTACCGCTTATCTCTTACTTCTTACCGCGTCTGCGCCCATATATACATAATAGTATATCACACAATACGCTAAAATACAAGAGATTTTTTATATAAAGCAGTTATCAAAAAAGGAGCTGCCCTGCAGCCCCATCCTACTAAATTTTAAATCGATACCCTGCCCCCCAAACCGTTTCAATATATTGCGGTTTAGACGGATTTTCTTCTATTTTGTCCCGTATCCGTGCAATATGGACCGTAACTGTAGAAGCATCAGAAAGAGCATCATAGCCCCAAACACGTTCAAACAATGTCTCCTTATCATAAACACGATTCGGATTTTCTGCCAAAAACAACAGCAATTCAAATTCTTTCTGTTTCAGCGTAACTTCGCTGCCATTGATAAAAACACGCATACCGTCCTTATCAACGGTCAGTCCGCGGATGGTAAGCATGCGGTTCTTCGGCATGGCAGAACGGCCGGAAAGCCTTTCATAGGTCTTTAGGTGTGCGTTAACGCGAGCCACCAGTTCCCCCATAGAAAACGGTTTCGTAATATAGTCGTCCGCACCGAGATTTAACCCCTTTATTTTATAAATCTCCTCATCTTTTGCCGAAACAATCAAAACAGGTACCACCTTTTTTTCGGCAATCTCTTTTAAAATTGCAAAACCGTCTTTGCCCGGCAACATCAAATCCAAAATGACCAAATCATAATCTCCACTCAATATCTTTTGACAGCCTGTCATGCCGTCATAAGCGCACTCTACCTCATAACCGCTCATTACAAGATAATCCTGTTGCAATTCGGCAATGCTTTTATCATCCTCAATAATCAAGATTTTTTTCACTTTTACCGTCATTCCTTTCTGCATCGGCAGAGGTTAAAACTGTTTTCTCTCTTCTTCCGGAGGAATAATGGAAAGCTTTTTCAGCAGAACCATAATACTGCTCCCCTTTTCCTCTTCACTTACTGCCCAGATTCTCCCTTCCATGCCCGTTACAATCTGCTTGGCAATAGCAAGTCCCAAGCCACTGGAACCCTCTGCGCGCCTAGCAGAATCTGCGCGGTAAAACCGTTCAAATATATGCGGCAAATCTTCCGGTGAAATTCCCTCTCCATTATCCGCAAATTCTATTATCACCGATTTTTCAGTTTCCCGGAGCAATATCTTTAGACAGCCTGTATCCTCGGCAATATGTTTTTTAGCATTATCCGTAATATTTTGCACCACGCGCCGAAACCGCCGTAAATCAATCTGCACAAAAACACTGCCCGCCAAGCTATTTTCGAGCACAAGCTGTTTATTTTCCTTAGCAAAGTCACTTTGGCAATCTTCTGCACAATCAGAAAGATAGCGCGCAATATCCACCCGCTCCAAATCAAATGGTAGTTGATTCAATTCCAGTTTGGAATAAAGCAAAAGATCATCAATCATATTGCTGATTAAAATGGTCTTGTCAACCGCCTTCGTCAAATAGCTTCTTTGCTTTTCCGCCGTATCTGCCACACCGTCCAGAACGCCTTCAATATAACCACGCACTGCAGTTACCGGTGTTTTTAAATCATGTGAAATAGATGAAGTCAAAAATTTTCGGTTATCATCATAGCGTTTCTGACGGTTCACAGTATCACGCAGCCGCAGCCGCAAAGTTTCTACAGTCTGTGTCAATTCATTTACCTCACCGCAGCCCTCATCAGCAATCTCCGTATCCAGATCACCCTCCATAAGCTTTTCCGTTTCTGTACGCAAATGCAATAACGGTAAAACAATCTGTTTCATATTCAAATGCTGTACTACCATACAAGAGGCCAAAAATGTAATTAAAAATACGGCAATTACTACAAATATCATTTTTCGATAAAACAATGACAAGTCTACATAAGGAGCCAGCCCCAGCAAGGTATAATTTCCCTCCGCAGAATGAATAACATCCGCTTCCACATGATATACCCTGCCGCCGATTTCTGTGCGGTCAATCCCCATTTTTACATTGAGCAAAAGTTCCCGAACCTGATATTCAGACAGCAGCGTGGCATTATGAAGAATGTTCTCTTCATGCACCAATATGCGTTGCTCTGATTCGCCTTCCTCCGAAGCGCCCTGCAGCCGAAGAGAAAAATAGCCAAACATAAGACTGAAACAAGCCGTGACAACAACCGTAATCAACAGCACGCAAATATTTTGTGAAAATAAATATTGCTTCAATTTCATGTTTTTCTCTCCTTACACCGGTTAAATATCTCTGCGGTCATACAGATAATATCCCGCTGCAAATAACATAATACCACAACCCGAAAAAATAAGCAATACCCGAATGATTTTGTAAAAGTTAAAATAGCTCCCTAAAAACAAAGTGTACCAATCGAAAAAGGATACAATAAAAAAGCTTTGATAATTGCGAAACACCATAGAGAAGCCCAAAAGAGCCAGATAGCATACCAATGATACCAAGAAGGCCCCTGCCGTTGAACGCAAAAGATTAGCTACCAAAATAACCAGAAGCGCAAACACCATTAATGGGAAAAACTCTACTAAATAAGCTAAAATAACCTTCCAAAGACTAAGCGTTGTAGCGCCGATTGCAAAAGAAACGATTAATGAAACAATCATTACAAATAATAAATTTGCCATCAAAAACGTCCCTGCCGCCAGCGCCTTGGAAGAAAAGACCTTTAAACGCGAAACAGGGCGTGTCAGCGTTTGCTTTATCGTATGCTCCGCCAGTTCCCCCGTAAACATATCAATACAGACAAACATGGTAAACAGAGGGATTAAGGTATAGCACAAAACAGAGAGCACCAAAATAGAAAACTCCGATTTTCCGGTTACCTTAATGCCTATAAAATTATTCACACCGAGTACAATTACCGCACCAATCAAAACAGCAATGGTCGAGAGAATTGCTGCAACCACGATTTTTTTCTTTTTCGATATTTTATACAGCTCATTAATATATGCTGCCCAAAATCTATTCAACCTCGCCCACCTCACTCAGATAATAATTTTCCAGCGAGGAATAATTCTTCAAAATTTCCTCTGTGGAGTTTGTTGCAAGCAGCTTGCCGCCATACACAATCCCAACCTTGTTACAGGTCAACTCAACGTCATGAATCAAGTGGCTGGAAATAAAAAATGTAGTTCCCTTCTCCTGCGCCGCTGATAAAATCAACTTACGCATCTCCACCATTCCTTCAACATCCAGACCGTTCAGCGGCTCATCCAAAATAAGTACCTCGGGCTCGGACAGCAATGCAAGTGCAAGTCCCATCCTCTGCCGCATACCGAGAGAAAATCCCTTTACTTTTTCCTTTTTGTAACGCAGCATGCCAACCATTTGCAAACAGTCATCAATGCGTACATCCGATACGTTATCATAATAACGCGCGCACATTTTCATGTTTTCATATGCCGTCAGATACGGATACGGCGTAACATTTTCTATAATACAGCCAACGCCGGACATTGCCTGCTCATACTGTGTCAGCACAGAATAGCCGTTAATTTTCACATCACCGGAATCAGGGGTCATCAGCCCTGTCATAATCTTCATTGCGGTGGTTTTACCCGCCCCGTTGGGTCCTAAAAAGCCAAAAACATCGCCCCGTTCCACTTCCAAGTTAATCTCCGTTATACCGCGATTATTTTTGTAGCGTTTACTTAAATTTTCAATTATAATTGCTTTCTCCATTTTCATTCCCCTTTGGCTGAAATGTAATCGGCCCCCGGAAAAATATTGGGGATATCTTTCCGGAGGTGATTGCAAAATATGGTTCCTTAATTTAAGGGCGTTTACTCAAACACACGAACAAATAATTCATCAAAATCTTCCGGGCATTCAGAGCTGTAACCGCTTCCATCCTCACTCACTTTCACATTGTAAAGAATTTCGAGCTTAGTGCTGTTTGCGCCGTGATATGGGCGAATAATCATATTTACACTTTCCCCGTTCTCATATTTACAGAGAACATATTCACCATATATATTGTTTGCTGACCCATTTTGCTGCTCTGTAAAAGTAAATGCCTCAATCGGATTCTTCGGTTCATAGCCGTCGATATAGGTTTCATGATAGTTACCGCTGCAAACACCGTTGCCCGCCTCGGTGATCTCCAAAAAGCGTTCGCCGACCTTGCGCAAAGCATTCCCGTCCGTTTCTACAATATCATTTTTATATACACCGACTTGCTGTTCACTCAATACGCCATCCGAAGACGTATCTTTTGCCTCAATCCACTCAGAATTTTCTTCCGTCAGTTCCGGTCTGACAACCACAGTCGTACCAATTTCAGATAAAGCCAGAGAAATCTCTGCGGTTATCTCATGTTCGTCTCCATTTTTATCTGTACCGGCAAGGGTAATGTTTCCGATTGCATCTGTCAGCATACCGTTTTTATCCTGAATTGCTTTTCCCGATGCACTTCTGACGCAAAAATCATTCTCAATCTTCGGCAGCTTCATGCTGCGGACTGCGTAATCATTCATAAAGCTGTATTTGACAGCAAAAGAAGTAAGTGCATTTACCAGCATAGGTACCTGTGTTTCTGTCAGATTGCCCACATACATAGTTTTACCGTCAAGCTCTTCCATCTGAATGATATCACTCAGGCTGCCCACAAATGCATCCAACACTTTTTCCGCATCCTGCGCCACCTCTTCCTCAAACGGATTTTCAAACATAGGCCCTTTGTCCACATCAGAACGCTCAAACACCGAATATTTCCCATCGGTCTCTCCCTTATAAGCCTCTATCTCCGTATCGCTGTAGCTATAAGTGCAAATAGCCTCTCCATCATCGCTCAGGCTTTCTGCATATGATTCCTGCTTCTTATTAACTACATCCATTTTCGCGCTCACATTGTCACGCACAAACTCTCTGCCGTCAAGTTTCAGGCTCAGCTTAGCCTCCACCTGAAAATTATCCGTGTCTTTTGCCAACCTTGCCATGGTTTCCTTTGCCGCATTCTTCAGACTGTTATAGCCCGAACCGATTGCAACATCTGCCAGCGCCGCAGTTGCAAAAACGACCGAACCGACTAAAAATGCCAACATAGCTGTTGTCTTTTTACCGAATTTCATATTGATTCCCTCCTGTTTATAAGAGCAGCTGCTCTGTCTGTTGCTTTTTTACCCGCTAATCTATCAAAAACCCATAAACGTTTATCAGGTACATTCTTATTGTAGCAAGCGGTGCTTGAAAATCTCTTGAAAGGATATTAACTTTTTCTTAACAAGTATAAAAAATATATTGTCACAGGCATCATATTCCGCTCGCTTGACAAAAAGAATGACACATGATAAAATGAATACAGTATAAAATATGAGACATTCTGGTGAATAAAATGAAAAAACAGAAACACTCTTCCATACAGGAAGAACTTTTAGAATGTGAAAAACTATGGATATTTATTCTTATGATTTCCGTTGGCGGTTTCTTTGGGGCATATACCTACACTTTAAAAGGCGGTGTATTTTGCAACGCACAAACGGCAAATTTTGTTATGTTGGCAATCCAGCTGGGAGAGCAAAACTGGAGCCGGGCGCTGTATTTTATCATACCGATTTCCGCCTACCTTGCGGGTACTATCCTTTCGGAATTTCTGCCAAAGCATATTAACAGGCTGAAAATAATTCGCTGGGACACGTTCTTAGTCGCAATCGAAATGCTTTGCGTCCTGTTGCTGGGTTTTATCCCGGATGATGCACCGCCGCAAATTTGCCAGGTTTCTATCAACTTTCTTGCCTCCATGCAGTTTAACACTTTCCGACAGGCAAAAAAAGTGCCGATGGCAACAACCTTTTGCACCAACCATCTGCGACAGGTAGGTGTAAATCTGGTAAAATGTTTCCGCAAGAAAGACCGTGAGTCCCATGAAAAGCTGCTGATGCATTTGCTTATGCTGATTGCCTTTGTAGCAGGCGCCATTATTTCCACCGTCTTATGTATTCACCTTAAGGGAAAAGCTATTTGGTGCGCGGAAGTCTTGCTGCTGATTGTTTTCGTTGATTTACTTCATGCCGACCTCGGAGAGGAAAAGGATAAATTTCACCTTGTACCGCATGGACATTAAACATCAATTTAAAAATTAGAAAAAATTATAAATAAAGTCGAAACACTGAAAAGGACTATAAACGTTCACCATAAACAAAGCGAAACCCAAGTGCAGATATCCGCACTTGGGTTTCGCTTTAAATCATATGAAAATATGCAGGGAAACAGAGTATGTCAGCAGCAAACTACGCATCAATAACCGCTCTCCGGAATTTTAGTCCCTTTTTATTTCTCCGTGCAGTAAATACTGCATCAAATAATAACCCTTATCTAAATATACACCTGTTTCTTTCGCATTTCGTTCATTATAAGTAAAACCAAGTCCCTCCTTTGAGGCACTATCATAAATAGCAAACGGAACCGCATCCCGCGCATGCGTTTTAATCTCCAGCGGTGTCGGATGATCCGGCGTCAACAGCACCCGATAATCCTCGCCGCAGCTTTCAAGATAAGCCATAACAGGCGCAACAATCTTTTCATCAATCAGTTCAATTGCTTTTACCTTTCCCTCAGCATCCCCATGATGACCGCACTCGTCCGGTGCTTCCACATGAATATAAACAAACTCCTGTCCTCTTTTCAGCTCATCAATTGCCGCCTGTGCTTTGCCGTCAAAATTGGTATCAATATTTCCGGTCGCACCTTTGACCTCCACAACCTGCATACCGGAACCCTTACCAATACCTTTCAGCAAATCTACCGCAGAAATCATGCTCCCGCGTATACCATATTTTTCTTGGAAAGAATCCAGTGCCGGTTTGCGCCCTTCTCCCCAAATCCACAATGAATTTGCCGGAGCAAGACCGCGCTCTGCACGGGCGAGATTAACCGGGTGTTCGCACAGCAGTTCATAACTCTGCTTCATCAAGGAGAGCAAAGTTTCAGCGCCGTCCCCCTTCGGCAGATAATCGCCGATTACACGGTCAGAAATATCATGCGGCGGTGTAAGCGTCACATTTGTCGAACCTCCGTCCCATACCAGAAGGTGTCGATAGCTGATTCCTTTGTACAGCGAAAGACTGTCGAAATGAAGCTTGTCCTTTAAAAACGCAATTAACTCGCCCGACTCCTGTGTCGTAATTTCGCCTGAGCTATAGTCGGCCATCGTTTTGTCCTCATAATTTTCTTCACCGGTCAGCGTTACCAAATTGGCACGAAACGTAACATCCGTTTCCGAAAGTGGCACGCCAATGCTCAAGGCCTCCAACGGCGAACGACCTGTATAATATTTCATAGGGTCATAGCCCATAACGCTCAAATTTGCAACATCACTACCCGGCGACAACGAATCATCAATGGTTTTTACCAACCCTAAAATACCTTTTTGGGCAATTTCATCCATGTGCGGTTTGTGCGCCACATCTAAAGGTGTTTGTCCACCTAAACCCTTAAAAGGATAATCCGCCATTCCATCGCCTAAAAATACTACATATTTCATTATGTTTCCTCCGTTCGTTCCCTATTGTGCCTGTCTCCATAACATAGCCGCACCGATAATTCCGGCATCATTCCCAAGTTTTGCCGTCATAATTTTTGATTCCGGCACGCCGCGCGTATAGCTGTTTTTCTTTACATACTCACGCAGCGGCACCAGAAGATTCTCTCCCTGTTTGCTGATTCCGCCGCCGATAACAATCGCTTCGGGCTGAAAAACATTAATTAAATTTGAAATCCCCGTCCCGAGATATTCCACATACTGCCGAATAATCTCACAGCCTGCCTCATCATTCTGCGCAGCCGCATCAAAAGCCGTTTTTCCGTTAATGTTTTCCGGATTGCCATCAATCATGGAGTGGATCACACTGTCCGGATATTTTTCAATCGTCTCTGCCGTTTCACGAATCAATGCCGTAGCAGAAGCATATACCTCAAAGCAGCCGTTTCTGCCGCAAGTACACGGTACGCCGTCTTTTATAATAACCATATGACCAACCTCGCTGCCGGCATGATTAAAACCTGCATAAATCTTGTTGTCAATAATCACGCCGCCGCCAACGCCCGTACCCAGTGTTACCACCACCGCAGTGGAAAATTCCTTTGCTGCTCCGGCAATGATCTCGCCATATGCTGCCGCATTTGCATCATTTTCCACATAGACAGTCATACCGGGGAAATACTTCTGAAGTTCTTTTTCCAGATTAACATCTACAAAATGAACAAGGTTGTTGGCATAAACCACCTTTTTTTCTTTCACATCGGGCGTACCGGGGCTGCCAATGCCAATGGATACCACATCCGACATCTGATAGCCCGCATCCTCCGTTACCTTGCGGCACAAGTCTGCCATATCCTTCATAATTTCTTCAAATGAACGCAGCCTGCCCGTCGGAACAGAGTCTTTGTGAATAATTTGATTATTTTCATCCACCAGACCAACCGCAATATTAATACCACCTAAATCTACACCAAGATACATGTTATTCTTCCCTTTCTCTCTAAAAAGATTTTATAAAAACCGGTGACATGGTTCACTGTTTTTTTGCAATTCTCTGCCGCACAATTTCGTACATCATAACAGCCGCGGCAACCGAAGCATTTAATGAATTAATTTCACCAAACATTGGAATCTGCACCAAAAAATCACACTTTTCACGCACCAGTCTGCTAATACCCTTTCCTTCCGAGCCAACAACCAGCGCGATTGGACCTGTCAAATCGCTTTGATATAACGTGCTTTCACCGCTCATGTCCGCACCCGTTACCCAGATGCCGCTCTGTTTCAAACGGTCAATGGTTTGTCCGAGGTTAGTCACACGGGCCACCGGCGTATAACTCACAGCTCCGGCTGAGGTTTTCGCCACAACAGCATTACTCCCGGCAGAACGATTTTTGGGGATAATGACGCCGTCCGCACCAACCGCATTTGCCGTTCGGATAATTGCACCCAAATTATGCGGGTCTGTAATCTCATCTGCAATAATCAGAAACGGCGGCGTACCTTTTTGTTCCGCACGCAAAAGTAATTCCTCCACACTGACATAACTTGCAGCGGCACACACAGCAATCACTCCCTGACTTGCTTCCGTCTCCGCAAGCTCTGCCAGCTTTTTAGCGTGTACCGACTGAATGGGAATACCGCGTGCCTTTGCCAGTGCAAAGATTTTTCCCATTGTTTCGCGCCGTGCCGTTTCACTGATTAATATTTTATCAATCGGGGTTCCTGCTTTAAGAGCCTCCGCAACAGGATTGCGCCCTTCTATCGTCATGTTTTCTTCTTTCATTTCATTTATCCTTTCTTATCCTAAAACCCATGTCGGCAGCCATTTCAGCAGTGTGTCAACGTAAGCAGTCGGCACAGCAATGCCCGTCAACACAGGATAGAACATACAAAACAAAATAAATACAGCCGCCAAATAGATGTAAATATATTTTTTCTCTTTTGGATTTTGCTCTGCAAATTTTTTCATAAAGTAAACAATACCCAAAACCACAAAAATCACACACGGGAAAAAGTGATAAATAAACGCTATACGCGGCACAAGTACCCATGGGAGATACATTGATGCAAAACCAACCAAAATTACCGCAAGCTCCCAATCGCCCTTTTTACGCACCATCTGCACAATTCCGCCCACAATAACCGGAATGGTAAGCCACCATATAAATGGGTTTCCGAAAGACGATATACCCATAGAAGTGCCTCTCGGAATGAAACTGCGATTCGGAGAGTAGGCGTAAAGAGGTTTCATATCCAGAACCCAGCTCCACCATGCCGAGCCATACGGATGATCAGATGTCAAGCCGCTATGATAATGATACATAGACGGTTGGTTTTCAAAGAAAAATCGAATTCCTGTCACAGGCGTCATCATTGCCGGAATATACGACAGGAAATAAATTGCAGCAGGAATCACCACAAAAAACAGTGCTGCAAACAGTATTGTTTGTGTTGCCATCGGTCTGAAACTTTCTATAACATGCCTTGTTTTTTCATCCTTACGCGTTGTATGGCAAGCCGTCCGATATTCCAAATATCTCCGCATCAAACTCGCAAAAAACAACACGGCAAGACCCACCCCTGCATAAATTCCCTGCCATTTTGTCGCTGCACCCAATCCAAAAAAGATACCCGACAACAAAAGGGATGGCAATGTTTTTTTCACACCGCAAAGATAGAAGTTTTTGCACAGATAGCGGTACATAAAGTAATACATGCCCATTACAAAAAACGCCGTATATGAGTCAATTGTTGCAAGCCGCGTCTGCGACAAATGCATGAAATCAAAGCTGAATAAAAAGGCACAGCAAAAAGCATAAAAACTGTTTTTAAATAATCGTTTACCCAACATATACGACATCGGTACCATTAAAACGCCGCATAGCGTACCAAAAAAACGCCATCCGAACGGATTCATACCGAAGATTGCGATTCCCAGCGAAATAATCACCTTACCAAGAGGCGGATGCGTATTTTCATAGGGATAACGGTGCGTCAGCTGCTCATAAGCCGTACGCGGATGATAAATTTCATCAAAATAAGTCCCGTCATACCAGCTGAAAGCATAAACCACTCTGTCCTGCTCATCTATCATCAACGAGGCAGCGTCATTATCGTCCCCATATGCTGCGACAGGAATATAACGCTCTGACTCCGAGTCACCGTAAAATGCAATTTCATTTAGATAAAATCGTCCATCATCCACTGTCAGACGGAAATAACGAGCCTGCACATCTACCTCTGTTACGTTCCAGTGCCAAACCGTATTCAGATTAATCTGCTCCTCCAGAGTTTCCCAGTCTGTCCCATTCTGCGAAACCTCCAGCGTAATATCACGCAATACATCACTGTCCGAGTTTCGGCGATCAATCCAGCCACTATAAACATAAATTTGCTGCACGGGACATACCGAACCCAAATCCACTACCGCGCTTTCTTCCGCTTTTTGCGGGTACCAACCCGTTTCCGGCACACAATGTGAACCAAGATTCCAAAAGGCAAAACAACTATATAGTAAACTAAGTCCGAGCATAATCCATACGTCAACCCGCGTAACACGTACGGCTTGTTCCTCACCCTGAACAGAAAATTCCTTAAGATCAACAGTCCTCACTTGTGTTGTCCTTACCCTTTTGTGTACCTCCTCTTTAATTGTTTTTTTCTTCTCCGCACCGACTGCAAAACTATCTGTGCTCTGTTTTTTCCATAACATTTGTACCCACACCCATAACATAACTATATATAAAATTAACTGTATCCATGAAAGCAAAATAAACATAACAT
This sequence comes from uncultured Clostridia bacterium, assembly GCA_934438075.1. Lineage (GTDB taxonomy): Bacteria > Bacillota > Clostridia > UBA1381 > UBA9506 > RGIG1666. Next base: position 74,025 of record CAKSBF010000010.1, read on the forward strand.
TTCCGGACAGGATAAAGTCATCTTGTAAGTTCAGAACGAGAACCTGTGCTACATTGCAAAAGTGTGTCACGGAAAAAGCGCCGTACAAAAACAATAATCTTCTGTCACCGCTCATTACATATAAAAGCAACAGGAGCGGTATCAGCGCATAAAGATACCGTTCATGCATTGTATGTGCAAACATATAAATCGTCGCGACTGTAAATGCGCCAAGGTAAAAAATACGTTTTCTATCCTTAATTTTAAAGCTTACCACACCTACCGTCAAAGACATTAGAACAATAAACACAAATCCCCATACTTTGTAGCTCAAGAACAAAAATGTGGAATTAACATCCGCCCAGTTTAAGTTAAATGCGCCATAAAGGTTTGCCGCATTCAGCGTTACATAAGGGTATAGATTCATCGCCTGAGCATAGCGTTCATACATCAAGCCGTAACGAAAACCTGTAATCGGCAGCGGCACAATCAAAAGCACCGCAACAGCAGCAACCATACTGCAAAGTATTTGCACAATCATTTTTCTCCGAGCTGTTTTGTCATAAATACACTCTATGAAATCTGCCAAAACCGTAAATCCCAGCAACGGAGAAAAAATAACCATCTGCGGTTTTGTTAAAAAACACAATGCCAGAAGCGCAAAAGATAAAACATATTTTTTATTGTATAGAGTAAATAAAAATGCCAGAGTCAAAAGCAAGGTAAAACTGTCTACCTGCCCCCATATGGTGGAATTTAAAATCATGGCAGGGTTTACCGCAGAAAGCAGAGCTATTGCCCCTGCCTTTTTAATGCCGGTACGTTCCTTTGCAAAAGAAAAAATGAAGATACTGAAAACAGAATCACACAAAATGGGAATCAGCTTAATAAACACTGTATATGCACCGCTCTGAGGCGAAATTCCAAAAAGTGCTGCTATTTTCCCTATACCGTAAAGCAAGCAGAGGTAAACCGGCGGATAATCCACATACAAATCCGTGGTATAATATTCTGACATCTTGTGTTTCAATCCAAAAGATGTCCACGCCTGAAACAATCCGCTGTCCTGCTTATGCCCCGGTAAAAAGCGCGCCAAAATTAACTGTAATACAAAAATTGCAAAAAGAGCCGCACCGTAGGGGATATAATCCCTCAGTGCGGTTGTGTGGGCAAGTTCGCTGCCCTCCGTCGGCACACGGAGTGCCAAAAACGCAATACATAGAAAAAGTACACTGTAAAGCACTGCAAACAGTATAATATAACTCATACTTATCCTCCGCTGTCAAAATGTGAAATACTTTTTATGCTCCTATTTTATCTGTTAAAATTTCAACCGCTTTTGATAACTGTACATCTTCACTAAGCGTAAGAAGAGGCAATCGACTCTGCAGTTCTGCCGAAAGCTCTATTTTAACGTCCGGCTCAATGCCTTTTTTATCAATACATTCACCCTTTGGCGTATAATATCTCGCATTTGTCAGATAGATGGCAGATTTTGCTGTCAACGGCAACGGTGACTGTCCCACCGCTTTACCGAAACTCTTTTCACCAACTAATGTTCCCAAGCCATACGCCTGAATACTGCCTGCTAAAAGTTCTGCCGCACTTGCAGTTCCACCGTTAATTAACACCACCATCGGCAAACCCAGTTCTTCTTTGTCCGATTCAAAATATTTTTTATGTCCTTTATTATCTTCCAAATATGCAATCGTACCCTCCGGCAACAGCATATCTGCCATATCCAACACCGTGTGTGCATAGCCGCCCGGATTACTGCGCAAGTCAATAATTAACCCCTTCATACCTTCTGCCTTCAGTTGTTCAATGCCTTTTCTGAAATTTTCTGAAGTGCTGTTAATAAACTGCGCTACACGAATGTAACCCACACCGCTGCCAAACATTTTGGTCGTGATTGTTTCAATCTCTATCTTTTCACGTGTAACAGTAACATTTTGCTCTTCCTGCGACTCACCGCGCGTAATTGTCAACACTAAAGAATCTCCCTCTTTGGCATTTTTCCCGCGGATATAATCAATCACATCATTATAAGTATCTGTGTTAACCTCAACACCATCTACGCTTACAATGCGATCCCCCGGCAAAATTCCTGCCCTTTGTGCCGGCGAGTTGTCGTAAGGTGACATAACCGTAAGCCTATTTTCAGCAGGCGTAAAGGAAACAGATATGCCGATGCCAATATATTCTTCCTCATTATCCTCTTTATATTCCGAAAATGCGTTTTCATTCATATAGCGGCTATAAGGATCTCCAAGACTGGACACCATCGCACTGATAGCAGCATCATCCATAGCCGTCAGCTGCTCCTGCGTCAGCACATCTACATAATTTTCCTGAATCATATTGCGTGCTTTTAAAAGTTTTCCGCCGTCATTGCTGACCCGTGCGGTAAAAAAAGCCGTAGTTGATAAAAATACAATAATTGCCGTTAGGGCAGCTGTAATGATCAAATGCTTTTTCTGATACATTTTATTCAATGTGCGCATCTCCTAAATATTATTTTATCAGCCGAGACCGATATACGGTGCCGGGTTGGTTGTAGAACCGTTAATCAGCACTTCAAAATGTAAATGCGGTCCGGTAGAATTTCCCGTCGAACCAACCTTTGCTATAACCTGTCCTCGGCTTACCGTCTGTCCTGCTGAAACCAGCAGCTTGGAGTTGTGCCCGTAAAGAGTTGCCACTCCGCCGCCATGGTCTATAATAACACAGTAACCATATCCGCCGTTCCATCCCGCCATGCGAACGGTTCCGGCTTCCGCAGCAACCGCATTGGAACCCTGCGGTGCAGCAAGATCCATACCGGAATGATATTTTTTGGTCTTATATATCGGGTGAATACGATAACCATACTGCGACGTAACGCTAATCATGGACGGCGCCGGAAAGGCAAACTGTCCTCCTGTATATTTTGATTTTCCTGAGCTTGAAGTAGAAAGACTGGGTTTAATGCTGTCACGCAGCTGCTGTTCCAGCTTGCTTGCCTCATCATACAGTTTTTCCTGCAGGGCAATATCCTTGCTAATGCTGTTAATCAATGCTGTTTGCTCTGCTTTCTTTGCATCAAGAGCACTCTTTCTTTCGTCCACCAATGAACGCGCCTCTTTTTGTTCATCCCGTTTTAATACAAGCTCATTTCTACTGTTTTCCACACCTTTTTTCAGTTCTATCATCTTATTAATAATGGCCTTATCATGCTCTGATATTTCGCGAACAGTCTCCATATTAGCCAAAAAATCACTCAAGCCCTTCGATTCCAGTAAAAGGTCAATATAACTTGCCGCATTCGTTTCATCCATAGCGCGCAAACGTGCCCGGAAGTCCTTCTCGTTTCCGTCTATCTCCTGTTCATACGCCGCAATCTCCTGCTCCTTTTGTGCAATCTCCTGCTCAGCGGAATTAATAATAGAATCAATCTCATCAAGCTCCGATTGCAAAAGGTCAATCTCATGCTCCAATTTTTCCTTTTTGGCAAGCTCGGACTGCTTTTTCTCTTTATTTTGATTCAGTTTGTTAAGCGCCTCTTTTTTATCTTTAGTCGCCTGGTTAATTTTATCCTGAACGGATGCCGCGTAAGATTTTTCCGAACCTTGGGACAGAAACGCACTCGTCACGACAAGCAATCCTGCCAAACAGATAGAAATTATTTTTTTCTTTCTCATTTGTTCACCGCCCCATTCTTAAAATAGTCAAGCGCTGCGTCAAGCTGCAGATCCTGCAGCACCTCTGCCTCGTTTGCAGCATTATTCAAGTAGGTCTGTGTCGTAATATCCAATACACCATAAGGATAAAGCCCTGCGTTTTCCTGAAAACTCTTTACTGCAAGCGCAGTTTCCTCATCATACGTGTCGTCAACTTTACCCACCTGATAACCAAACGCCTCCAGACGCTGCTCTGCCGCCAAAACACCATCACCGATATCACCAACTGTATACTTTACTGCAAAATCCATTGGTTTAAATTCTTCTGTTACCATTGGTACATATTTATTTTTAATCTCTACATCAGGTTTAATCCCTATCTTGTGAATGCACTCTCCGTTCGGGAGAGTATACTCTGCAACTGTAAGCTTAATATCACCGAGCTTTTCGCCGCCCAGACTGCGCAGCCCCATAAATTCCTGAACACTGCCTTTGCCGTAGGTTCTCCTTCCAATTAAGGTACCCAGCTTATTGTCGCGAATGGCTCCTGCAAACAGCTCTGCTGCACTGGCAGTGTTTTCGTTTACCAAAACAACGAGTTTTCTGTCGGTTGTCTTAAAATCGGCGCCCGATCGAAACGTTACATCACGCTTGTCGTCCTTATAGTCAATCGTAGTCAGCGGAAGGTTCTGCGGCACAAATTTATACAGCACTTTTAAAACGCTCTGCAATTCACCGCCCGGATTATCCCTTAGATCCACAATGATCTTTTTTGTACCGGCGGCATCAAAATAAGTGAGAGCTTCTTTAACTTCCGACGGCGTACCGGAACTGAATTTAGCAATCTCCAGATAGCCGATATCATCTATCATTTCATAGGAAATTGTATTATTTGCAACCTTTTCTCTCTTTACCTGAAAGGTCAGCTTCTCTTCTCCGCGCAAAACAGTTAGCTCCACCATTGTTCCTTCTTCTCCGCGAACCCTTTGTGCGGCATCATTAATACTAAAACCGGTCGCATCCTCGCCGTTCACCGCCAGCAAACGGTCGCCGGCCGCCAGACCTGCTCTTTCTGCCGGACCGCCGCTCGTAATACTTGTAAATTGTATATATCCCGGTATGCGTTCAATCTCTACACCGATTCCAACATAGTTTGCTTCAATATAATTGCCAAAGCCTTCTAATTCCTCACGATCAAAATATCCGGAAAACGGATCGAGGCAACCGGTTGCCGCGCGAATCGCTCCCTCCAACAATTCCGGATGTTCCTCCATTACATAATCCATTACAGCCTCATACATCTGCTCTTTCGTAATATCAAAGCGATATTGCTCTGCAACCGCCTCGGCAATATCCTTAATATACCTCGACTGCAATGTCTCCTGAGGCTGACTGTTGTTTTCTTGCGCAAACGCAGGCATACAGGAGCTTACCGCAAGTACACATGCTGCGGCAATGGCCGCTAATTTTCTTTTCATTTGCTTCATTTCCTTTCCATACCAAAAGCGAACGTCTCCAAACTCCGCCGCTTCTTCATTTTGCGCCAACCAAATATTTTTTTCACACAAAACCAAACCTACATATGCTCCGGCGCCTCAATAGAGAGCAGCGTCAGCGCATTCTTCAAAACAGTTTTCACTGCGTTTACCAAAACCAGGCGAGCATCCATTAAATCCTTATCCTCCGTCTTCACACGACACGCCCCGTAAAAAGTGTGAAAACCGGCAGCCAATTCCATAACATAACGCGTCATACGGCTCGGTTCACGCGAAATTGCCGCCGCACGGATTTCTTCGGGGAATCGCGCCAGCAGTTTCATTAAATCAATCTCCTGCTCTTCGCAAAGCAATCTAAGATTTACTTCACTTGCTGCCTTAACCGATATATTTTCCTGTGCCATCAGCCGCAAAATACTGCAAATACGCGCATGCGCATACTGCACATAAAACACAGGGTTTTCATTGGACTGCTGTACCGCCAAATCAAGGTCAAAATCAAAATGGCTGTTCGCCTGACGCATATTAAAGAAAAATCTTGCTGCGTCAATGCTTGTCTCCTCCAAAAGGTCATTGAGCGTGATGGACTTTCCGGTACGTTTTGACATTCTCACCACTTCGCCGCCCTGTACCAGACGAACCAGCTGCATCAAAACAACCTCAAGACGGTCAGGATCTATCCCCAATGCCGCAATTGCCGCTTTCAGACGCGCAACATGGCCATGATGGTCCGCACCCCAAATATTAATGACTGTTTGAAAATTTCGGTCTACAAATTTATTTCTGTGATATGCCACATCAACGGCAAAATAGGTTAAAAATCCATTGGCACGAACCAAAACCTCATCTTTTTCCTCTCCAAATTCCGTCGCCTTAAACCAAATGGCCCCCTCTTTTTCATAAGTATAGCCGCGCTCTGTCAGTTCATCCACCACGCGGCGTGCCGCACCGCTTTCATGCAGCTGACTTTCGCGGAACCAAACATCATAATAAATACGGTATTTCTCCAAATCTGTTTTCAATGCGTCAATGTTTAGCTTTAAAGCATAATCAACCAAAGCCGCACGCCGCTCTTCGGAGGTTTTCTTCAAATAAATATCACCGAACAGCGCGATAAAGTTTTTCGCATGTACGCGAATATCCTCTCCCTGATAACCATCCTCCGGAAAAGTCACCGCATCTTCGCCCTTCAGCTCTTGGATATAGCGCGCCTCCAGCGATTTAGCAAATTTTTCAATCTGGTTGCCTGCATCATTGATATAAAACTCGCGGCAGACATCATAACCCGCCCAGTCGAGTACACTTGCCAGGCAGTCGCCCAGTGCGCCGCCGCGTGCATTACCCATATGCATCGGACCGGTTGGATTGGCGCTTACAAATTCTACCATAACCTTTTCGCCCTTGCCCAAGTCAATGCGTCCGTAATTTTCCTTTTGTTCATCAATCATTTTCAAAACCTGCACCAACTGTGAACCGTCCAGCTTAAAATTAATAAAACCTGCACCGGCCACGTTGATTTCACGGATAAATGTGCTTTCCGTTTTCAGATGGGAAACAATGAGCTCCGCAATTTTTCTTGGAGCGCAGCGCGCCTCTTTTGCCATCAGCATAGCAGCATTTGCTGCAAAATCGCCGAACTCCTTTTCCCTGGGTTCCTCTATCACATATTCCGGTATGGATGAAAAGTTAAGCTCCCCGGCTTCTTTTGCAGCAAAAAGCGCCTCATCAATCCAACCTCTAAGCGTATTCTTCGTCAGTTCGTATACTGTCACTCTCGTTACCTACCTTCCTGATTTTTACATGCATCCCGTTTAAAACAGGGACATCGTTATTGAGCTGAATATAATAATTCAGAAAAAATTCTCCTCCGTTGTCATCAACATCCACCTTTAGCTCTTTCGTTGTTACATCCACAGACAAACCGCCAAACGGTGTGTTGTAAAAGCCGGAATATTTGTTGCCTTTCTCAAAAATCATCTGCGCCGACGACTTTCCAAAGCGAATCATAGAGACGCAATCACTTTTTACTTTCAGTGTTGTGCGCGAATCCTCATAACCGGTGATTTCACTGCCCTCGTAGGATATGTAATATTTATCGCCCTTTTTGGTGTAATTGCCAACCGTCGTCAACTCATAGCTGTTTTCCTCGCCGTCAATCACTTGCTTGCCCGTCAGGACAATTAATGCATTATTCTCCATTTTCTCTAACATTCCTTTCCGGTTGAAAGCATTTCGTTTCAAAACCGACAGCATTTAAGATATATTGTTAATAATCCGAATCCTGCTCTGTACCGGGTGTATATTTTTCAATGTCAATCCTCTGCACCTGACCATCAATCGGCTGTTCTAAAAACTGTGACCCAAGCTGCACAAAACTGTCAATACAATCACTGGAAAAAAACCGATACTGCCCGCGTTGTTGCCCTTCAGCCAACATATTTTGTTTTTTCAGCTGTTCCGCCGCTTCGCGTGCAGTCTCCGCGCCGGGATTGATCAACGTAACATCATCACCCATCACCCGCGCAATGGTGCGCTCCAAAAGCGGATAATGCGTACAACCCATAATCAGAGTATCCACGCCGGCCTCCTTAATCGGCTGCAAATATTCCCTCGCGGTCAAATATGCCACCTCATTATCTGTCCATCCGGCTTCTGCCAGCGGTACAAACAGTGCACACGCACGCGAAATAGTGAAAAATTCGCTGTTTTCCTTTTTCAGCAGCAACTCGTAAGCGCCCGACTGAATCGTGCCCGGCGTTCCAATTACACCGATTTTACCGTTTCGTGTTGCACGCGCCGCCGCGCGCACGGCAGGTGCCGCAACGCCGGACAATGGCACAGGACAAGTTTTACGCACCGTCGGCAGTGCAATGGTACTCGCTGTTCCGCAGGCGATAATGATTGCCTTTAAGTCAAAAGTTGTCAAAAAGTTAATGTCACCTTGTGTATATCTGATAATGGTTTCGTTTGATTTCGTGCCATAAGGCACACGTCCCGTATCGCCGAAATAAATGATAGATTCCTGCGGTAAAAGTTTCATCAGTTCTTTCATTGCCGTCAGTCCGCCGAGACCGGAATCAAACACCCCGATTGCCCTGTTATCCAAGCTTTTCACTCCCGCCGCGCTGTACTGATAATTCTATCAGCTGCGTAATCAGTTCTTTGTTGTCAATTCCCATTTCCTTCCAAAGCATCGGATACATGCTGATATTGGTAAAGCCCGGAAGAGTATTGATTTCATTCAATAAAATCTCGCCTGTGCTTTTATCCATAAAAAAGTCTACTCTGGAGAGTCCAAATCCGTCCAAGGCACAAAATGCCTTCACTGCGGCTGCACGGATTTTTTCCTGTTGCTCTTCTGTCAGCTTCGCCGGAATCACTAATTCTGTAGTATCGGTTACATATTTGGTATCATAATCGTACATTTCGGTTTTCTTAACAATTTCACCGACACACGATGCTTTCGCATCCTCAAAACCGCCAAGAACCCCACATTCTAATTCGCGGATATCCATGGCACGCTCTACCAATATTCTGCGGTCATTTTCTGCCGCCAAAAGTAATGCTTCTTCCAACCGTTTCTCGTCCTTCACTAAGGTAATTCCCACCGAGGAACCAGCATTGGAAGGTTTAATAACTACGGGATAACCTACACCTGCGCAAATTTTTTCATGAACGCTTTTCACATTTTTTGCCTGAGCGGCAGAAATATCAAAGCCGTCCGTCACACGGATTCCCGCCTGAGACAAAAGCCGCTTGGTCGTTACCTTATCCATGCATGCCGAAGACGCTAAAACACCGCAGCCGACATACGGAATCTGCGAAAGCTCAAATAATCCCTGAATAGTGCCGTCCTCACCATTTTTACCATGTAGCACCGGAAATATAACGTCCACATGCGTCACAGATACATCTCCGTTTTTATTAAATACCAAAAGTCCATGATGCGCAGGATCCGGCGAAAGCACACAATGTTTCCCCGCATTTTCCCTCCATGAACCATCTCTTATACTTTCCGTTGCACCTCGGTACAGATACCAACTGCCCGCTTTGGTAATTCCCACAGTGAGCACATCGTAACGTTCTTTGTCTATGTAATCAATGATATTTGCCGCAGAAACACAAGAAACTTCATGTTCCGAGGAGTGTCCTCCAAAGATAATACATACTGTCTTTTTCATGTCAAATCTCCTTCTATGCCGTGCAGACTGCACGTTTCCTGCAAACATGTTTTTAATATAAGATACACGTCAGCAAGGTTATACCATTCTATATTATAATATCATACTATTTATGCGCGAATTTTTCAATCCTTTTTTGTATTTTGTTATGAAAATTTTAAATTTTGCGGCAAAATTACCATAATGAAACCTAATATATTCCTTTTAGAAAAGAAAACTCTTTTATCCGTCAACCGTTTTATATTGTAAAGTTGACAGGAGGAAACATTTATTATATAATGTTGTTCGAAAATTGTCAGAAACATTATCTATTAACTAAAAGATCTGTGTAACACTGCAAAAAAACATTCTTATGTTTCATACATACTTTTACCAATGGGTAATGGAAATCAACTTCGGTAATTATTACTGCTTCACAGCAGAATAAATACATAAAAACAAATAATTTAGAAAAAATATTCAGAAGGGAAAAACAATTATGAAACAAATCAAAAAAATCTACACACGAAAAATGATACTATGCGCTCTTTTCGCGGCGCTAACCGCTGTCTGCTCTCAGATTTCGCTGCCACTGCCATTTACACCCGTACCGGTCAACCTTGCCACTCTTTCCGTCATCATGGCAGGAACATTGCTCGGTGCAAAGTCCGGAGCACTCAGTCAGTGTGTTTACCTGCTGGCAGGCGCCGTCGGTCTGCCTGTTTTCTCCCGTTTTTCAGGAGGTCTGGGCATTTTAATCGGCGCAACCGGCGGTTATCTCGTCGGCTATCCCATCGCTGCATTGCTGACCGGCTATTTTTGCAAAAAACTGCACACATTCCGTATCGGTTCAGCCCTCGCCATGGCCGCCGGAATCCTTATCTGCTATGCAATCGGAACACTTTGGTATATCATTTTAACGCATACGCCGCCTATCGGCGCATTGCTTGCTTGTGTTATCCCCTTTCTGCCCTGTGACGCACTTAAAATCGCCGCAGCCCTCTTTTTGACCAAAGCACTATCCGGCAAAGTTCCATCTCTCTCCACACTTTTATAAATATTTCCTACGAAAAGGATAAGAGACTGCAAAATGCTTTGCAGCCTCTCGGGGGATTATTATGAAAATTAGAGAAATAGCTCTCTATCGAAAAATAATTTTTTCGATAGTGTTATTATAAACAATAAATATGAAAGAAGTATGAATAATTCATGAATTATTCGCTAAATTTAAGGAAATTTCCTATTTTGGAATAAAATATATAAAATCTCACAAAAATAATGGTGGAATTTGATAAAAATTTATCCATCTGCCACTTGAAAGTTTTCTTAAAATAATATAAAATAAAATAGGTTGAATATGGAGAGAAATTGACAAAATAAATTTATGAGGTGAAGTAACAATGAGACAAAAAACCGTAGAAGACATTGAAGTAAAGGGTAAGAAAGTCCTCGTTAGATGCGACTTTAACGTTCCAATGGATGATGCCGGCAACATTACAAATGAAAACAGAATTGTCGGTGCACTTCCTACCATTAAATATTTGATTGATCATGGCGCAAAGGTAATTCTTTGCTCACACATGGGACGCCCGAAAGGCGAATTTAACATGAAATACAGCCTCCGTCCGGTTGCGGCCCGCCTTTCCGAGCTCTTAGGCAAAAAGGTTGTTATGGCTGATGACGTTATCGGCGAAAGCGCTATCCGCGCAACCGAGAACATGCAGGAAGGCGACGTAGTCATGCTTGAAAACGTTCGTTTTCATGCAGAAGAAACCAAGAACGACCCGGAATTTTCCAAGAAACTGGCTTCCCTCGCCGACATTTTTGTAAATGACGCATTTGGAACCGCACACCGCGCACACTCCTCCACAGCAGGTGTTGCAAGCTATCTGCCGGCTGTTGCAGGTTTCTTGATTAAGAAGGAAGTAGAAATCATGGGCGGCGCATTGGAAAATGCAAAGCGTCCGTTTGTTGCCATTTTAGGCGGTGCAAAAGTTAAGGATAAAATCGGTGTTATCAACAATCTGTTAAATAAAGTAGACACCATCATCATCGGCGGCGGTATGGCATATACCTTCAGCAAAGCTATGGGCGGAAAAATCGGTGATTCCCTGTGCGATGATGAGCGTTTGGAATATACCAAAGAAGTAATGGCTCTTGCAAAAGAAAAAGGCGTAAAAATTTTGTTGCCGACCGATAATGTTATTGCTGACGCTTTTGCGAATGATGCAAACTCTAAAGTTTGTGCAGCAGGCGAGATTCCGGACGGCTGGGAAGGTCTTGATATCGGACCGAAAACCATTGAAGCCTTTACCGCAGAAATTAAAAATGCAAAAACCGTTATTTGGAACGGACCAATGGGCGTATTTGAAATGAGCAACTTCGCAACCGGTACCATTGCGGTAGCAAAAGCAGTTGCCGAAGCTGATGCTGTTACCATTATAGGCGGCGGCGACAGTGCAGCGGCAGTGGAAACTCTTGGCTTTGCAGATAAGATGACCCACATTTCCACCGGCGGCGGCGCTTCTCTCGAATTTTTAGAGGGAATTGAGCTTCCGGGTATCGCATGCTTGATGACTAAAACCCGCAAAAAAGTAATTGCCGGAAACTGGAAAATGAATAAAACTCCAACCGAAACGAAGGCGCTAATCAGCGAACTGGCTCCTCTCGTTGCAGGTGCAGAAGATACCGTTATCGTATGCCCGACCGCAGTGTGCCTGCCGGCAGCTGTCGAAGCGGCAAAGGGAACCAACATCAAGGTTGGCGCGCAGAACATGTACTTTGAGGACAGCGGTGCATTCACAGGAGAAATCAGTGCAGACATGCTGCTTGACCTCGGTGTGGAATATGTCATCTTAGGACATAGCGAACGCCGTCAGTACTTTGCCGAAACCGATAAAACCGTAAATAAAAAGGTGTTAAAGGCTTACGAAAAAGGACTTACCCCGATTATCTGCGTTGGCGAAAGCTTAGAGCAGAGAGAACAAGGCATTACAAACGACCTCGTTCGTATGCAGACCAAGATCGCTCTGAAAGATGTTACCGCAGAGCAAGCTAAAAAAGCAATTATTGCTTATGAACCGATTTGGGCAATCGGCACCGGCAAAACTGCAACCACAGCTCAGGCAGAAGAGGTTTGCAAGGCAATCCGCGACTGCGTAAAAGAAGTATTCGGCGCGGATGTTGCGGACGAAATTACCGTACAGTACGGCGGAAGTGTAAAGGCAGCCAATGCTGCAGAACTGTTTGCAGAAGCAGATATTGACGGTGGTCTGGTCGGCGGCGCAAGCTTAAAGGCAGAAGAATTTAAAAACATTGTGCTGTACAAATAATTTCTCTTTTCAGAAAACATTGACAGAAATTTTGTGAAATCGGAGCTTGATGATATGACAAAAAAACCTTTACTTTTATGCATTATGGACGGATTCGGACTGAATCCGTCCGATGACGGAAATGCCATTCATATGGCAAAAACTCCAAATCTTGACCGTTTCTATGCACAGTATCCGAACACCAGTTTAAATGCAAGCGGTCTGGCAGTCGGTCTGCCGGAAGGACAGATGGGAAATTCCGAGGTGGGTCATACTAACATAGGCGCAGGACGCATTGTTTATCAGGAACTGACCCGCATCACCAAATCCATTCAGGACGGTGATTTCTTTAAAAATGCGGAATTTTTAGCGGCTGTGGAGAATTGCAAAAAGACAGGCAGTGCCTTGCATATTATGGGCTTGCTCTCCGACGGTGGCGTACACAGCCATAACGAGCACATATACGCAGTCGTTGAGCTTGCAAAACGTGCAGGCCTTTCCAAGGTATATCTGCACTGCTTTTTAGACGGCAGAGATGTTCCCCCCTCTTCCGGCAAAGATTATGTTCTGCAGCTTGAAAATAAGCTGGCGGAAATTGGTGTCGGGAAAATTGCCACTGTAATGGGACGCTACTACGCAATGGATCGTGATAATCGCTGGGACCGCGTTGAAAAGGCATATGCCGCTATGACGCGTGGCATCGGCGAACAGTCGGACAATGCCGCTGCTGCCGTACAAAAATCTTATGACAGCGAGGTAACAGACGAATTTGTTGTTCCTGCCGTTGTAACAGAAAACGGCGCTCCGGTCGGCATGATTACCGAGCATGACAGTGTGGTTTTCTGTAATTTCCGACCCGACCGTGCACGTCAGATTACGCGTGCATTTGTTGACCCCGAGTTTGACGGCTTTGCCCGCGAATATATGTCACTTTATTTTGTATGCATGACGCAGTATGACAAAAGCATGCCAAACGTTCACGTTGCTTTCAAACCACAAACACTGGTAAATACTCTCGGAGAATATATCAGCTCTAAGGGTCTGACACAGCTCCGCATTGCCGAAACCGAAAAATATGCACATGTTACCTTCTTTTTTAATGGCGGCGTTGAAGCTGTTTCCGAAGGAGAAGACCGTGCATTGATTCACTCTCCGAAAGTTGCGACTTACGATTTGCAGCCTGAAATGAGTGCTTATCTGGTAACAGATGAACTCTTAAAACGTTTGGATTCCGGGAAATATGATGTAATCATTCTCAATTTTGCCAACTGCGACATGGTCGGTCACACGGGTGTGATTCCGGCTGCGGTCAAGGCGGTCGAAACCGTCGACGAATGTGTCGGCAAGGTTGCAGACAAGGTGCTTTCCATGGGTGGTACCATGCTGATCACTGCTGACCACGGAAACGCAGACCAGATGATTGATCCGAAGGACGGCGAGCCATTTACCGCGCACACCACCTTCCCTGTCCCATTTATCGTACTGGGCGCAGGAGATGTTTCACTGCGCGAGGGCGGCTGTCTTGCAGATATCGCTCCTACCATGCTGAAACTGCTTGGTTTGGAGCAGCCCAAAGAAATGACCGGCAAAAGCATTATTTTTTAATTTATATTTCAAATATTTGCTCTATAATCGCTTGAGAGGAGAAATGAAATGAAGCAATTTATTGAAATTATTGATGTTGTTGCAAGAGAGGTTCTTGATTCGCGCGGAAACCCCACTGTAGAAGTTGAGGTTTACACTGACGACGGGTTTGTTGGTCGTGCCTCTGTTCCTTCCGGCGCATCTACCGGTGCTTTTGAAGCAGTCGAATTGCGCGACTGCGACAAAAACCGCTATCTGGGCAAAGGTGTAGAAAAAGCCGTTGAAAATGTAAATGGCGAAATTGCAGAGGCAGTTATCGGCATGAATGTGCTCGACCAGATTGCAATTGACCGTACTATGATCGCCTTGGACGGCACTCCAAACAAGGGTCGTCTTGGTGCAAATGCCATTTTAGGTGTATCACTTGCCTGCGCAAAAGCCGCAGCAGAAGCACTCGGCATGTCACTGTACAACTATATCGGCGGCTGTAACGCAAGAACCCTTCCCGTCCCCATGATGAACATTTTAAATGGCGGCAAGCACGCTGACAACAGTGTAAATATCCAAGAATTTATGATTATGCCGGTTGGCGCAAAATCTTTTAAAGAAGCCTTGAAGAACTGTGCGGAGGTATTTCATCATCTAAAAGGTGTATTAAAATCCAAAGGCTACAGTACAGCTGTTGGTGATGAGGGCGGTTTTGCCCCAAACTTGACAAGCGATGAGGAAGCAATTCAAGTCATTATCGAAGCTATTGAAAAAGCAGGCTACAAGCCGGGCGATGATTTTCGCATTGCAATTGATGCCGCTGCTACCGAAATGTTTGACGAAGCTAAGAAAATCGGAAAAGACGGCTACTACTTTTGGAAATCCGATTTGTTTAAAACCCGCGAAGAGATGGTTGCATATTGGGAGGATTTGGCTGCAAAATACCCAATCATTTCTTTGGAAGATGGTGTTGCCGAGGAGGATTGGGACGGTTGGAAAATGCTGACCGATAAACTGGGAGACAAGATTCAGTTGGTTGGCGATGACCTGTTTGTAACCAACACCGAACGTCTCAAAAAGGGTATTGAGCTGGGTGTTTCCAATTCCATTTTGATCAAAGTAAACCAAATAGGAAGCCTGACTGAAACGCTGGAGGCGATCCAAATGGCAAACCGTGCCGGTTTTACCGCCGTCACTTCGCATAGAAGCGGCGAAACGGAAGATACCACCATCGCCGACATCGCTGTGGCGACTAATTCCGGACAGATTAAAACAGGTGCGCCATCCCGTACTGACCGTGTTGCAAAATACAATCAGTTACTTCGCATTGAAGAAGAGCTGGGCGATACTGCAGAATATCTCGGATTGAATGCATGGTTTAATTTGAAAAACAAATAGAAGTAAAAACAAAAGAGGGTGTTGCTACTGAAGTGCACCAGTTTGTACAGACAGCACAAAAAAGAGTGTCTATGGCATCAATATTAATATTTAAGCAACATACTG
>CAKSBF010000011.1 GCA_934438075.1 uncultured Clostridia bacterium
ACTCGGCTTCCTGCCCACTAAAAACCGATATTTTGTCATAGAAAAATCTAATTTACAGAAAAAACTTCACACGCCCAATTCTCTATACTCGTGTAAGCAGTAACTTCGTCGTATGCGTTTATTAAGTCATTAAATAGTTTTAGATTATCACCCGATAACTGTTTAGATAACTTTTGTTCACTGTCGCAGAATTTTCTTAAAGCTACTGCATATTTTGAATCTTGAGTAAATTTTTTCTCATTGGGATTTATGTTTCCATAAAAAAGTTCTTCAATAAAGCTCATTTCGTACCTCCATAGAATATACATATTTTTTTAACACAAATTCTTCTGCTGTGTGTTTAATCTGTTCCATAGCAGAAACCCAAGCGAATTGGTCTTTGGCTTTTAGTTCTTCTGTAATACCCCTTTTTGCAATTAATTCTTCAATAATCTTATCAACCATTTCTCTTGCCGAGGTGTCAATTTCTTCAAGATAAGCAAGCCAAGTTCCATTAAGCATTTTCATTGAGTAAACTGTCGGGCGATTTTCTTTAATAAATATTGAGTGTAACCTGCCGTACTTACCGATGTTATACACCTTATCATCGGGCACAGTTAAGTTTGGAATGTAGTAATCTCCATTTCTTACAAACTCAATTCCGTTTTCAATAAATTTTTCTTTCATAGCTTTACGCCTCCTTCAAATTTTGTATCTTCATTTTATCAGAAGGCATTTACTTTGACGAATGTGCGAATCATAAATATATAACATTATGTAAAATCTTGAAAATTCAAAACTTATGTGATATAATATATCTACCAGTGTAAAAATAGTCAGACTTACTCCCAAAATGGCTCATAGTTGTTATGGGCGGCATCGTGCGTAAGCATGGATGCATTTCTACACGGCACACATCATCTCATTATGTCTTCATTTACATTATTATATATCAATGCTAGGCGATATGGCGATGAATGTTGTAGTAGAAAAATATCTCCATAAATATATGGGGAGTTCGAATGTGCTGGTGTTATTGGTATACGGCTATTATCTCTTTGTTATTAGAGGAGTGGGGAGTTCCTTAAACTCTTAGTTTGAGGCCAAAAATAACAAGGAGGTGAAATTCTGTGAAGAACACGGATAAAAATGTTATCATTAATATCTTTAGTGGTAATAAAATTTCTATTGATGGCAAATCTTTAGTAATGACACTCATCGCTATTGTATGCCTAACACTGGTTGTATCATTTTGTAGTCCTGAACTGCGTGCTAATGTTATCCGTTTGTTAATTAGCATAGCAGAAAGCTACTAATACCAGCACACTTAAAAATAATGAGGTGTTAACCTATTGATATATAATAAATGTAAATTATTTCAGTTGCAGTCAAAAAAACTGTTAAAACACTATCTCAAAATTACAGATAACAAGTTTTTTAGTCAACAATATGTATGTTCATTAATAGAACCATACATAGATGAAAAAAGTAAACCAAGGATCATTGACAAACCAGATGATAGTTTAAAGGTAATACAAGGAAGAGTTAAAAAATTATTATACAGCATTGAGGTTCCAGAAAATATTTTTTCTGGTATTAAAGGTAAATCTTACGCTCAAAATGCCTATTATCACAAAGGAAATAAATATGTGTATAAAATAGATTTAAACGCTTTTTTTCCAAGTATTACAAGAGAAACTGTTTATTCTTTTTTTAAAAACGAATTGCAAACATCATCTGATATAGCTCAGTTTTTAACGAATATATCAACTGTTCATATAGATTATGCAAATGTTAAAGACATGGAAAAAATAAATAGCTTTCTATCGAGCAAAGGTATTAAAACAAGGAATCATTTAATATCAGGTTCGCCAACAAGTCAAATTCTATCATATATGGTGAATCATAAGATGTTCGATGAAATGCAACATTTATGCGATAAAAATGGTATAACAATGACTATTTATGTTGACGATGTTACATTTTCATCTGACAATATTATATCAAATCAAATTAAAACAAAAATTAAATTGATTGTGAAAAAATATGGGTATCAGTTATCGGATCATAAAGAAGTATCATATTCAAAATTTTATCCAAAACTTATAACTGGTGCCATTGTAAATAAAGAAGGCAATGTGTCTGTTAGAAATTCTATGAGTAAAAATATAATTGAGGAACTTGCAAAATTAAAGGAAAATCCTGATGATATAAGTGTTAGGCGAAGATTAAGGGGATTAGTTACAGCAGCTCAACAAGTCGACGCTTCTGCATTTCCTTCAATTCGAAAATATGCGTATGATAAAAAATATAAGCTAATATAAAAGCACTTGATATTTTGAATAATACAAGTGCTTTTAATATTATTTTTAACTATTAAAATTAGGATAGTCAAGATATAACAAAAATCCAAACCCTTCACCGACTGGTACAAGGTTCGGATTTTTACTATTTGGTGCGGATAAGAGGACTTGAACCTCCATGAAATTGCTTTCACATGGACCTGAACCATGCGCGTCTGCCAATTCCGCCATATCCGCAACTATAAAATTATGTCTCTCTATTTTTACAAGCACGAGACAAGTGCAAAAAGGAGCACAATACTTTTCTCCTTACTAGTTGCAACAACTGCAACGAATAGTATTATACACTAGATTCTGTGATTTGTAAAGAGTTTTTTTTATTTTTTTTGTTCGTCATATAAAATTATTTTTTTTGTTAACACAAAATGAATTTTGCAAAAAGAATAAAAATGAGAGTAAATAAAAGAAAATAAGAGAAAAAAAGAGATATGTTTCAATAATTAAGATTCATAAAAGTTGCCAAAAGATGCATAATTGAGTAATATAATACTTGTGTTAGCACTCGGACGGCTAGAGTGCTAACAAGAAATTTGTTAATAAAATTTTCTATATATCCAGAAGGAGGATTTACCATGAACATCAAACCATTGGGAGACAGAGTAGTAATTAAAATGGTAGAGGCAGAGGAAACAACAAAGAGCGGTATTATTTTGGCAGGAAGCGCGAAAGAAAAACCGCAGGTTGCAGAGGTTGTTGCAGTTGGCCCGGGGGGTCTGGTTGACGGCAAAGAAGTTAAAATGGAGCTGAAGGTCGGCGATCATGTACTGACCGGTAAATATGCAGGCACCGAGGTTAAGCTTGATGGTGTGGAATATACCATTTTAAAACAGGGCGACGTTTTGGCTGTGATTGAATAATCATAAATGGAATGTTTTTGAATGATTTATTTATTTGGAGGGTGATTTTTAATGGCTAAGGAAATTAAATTTGGTGAAGAAGCAAGAAAAGCATTGCAGAGCGGCGTTGATCAGCTGGCAGACACCGTTAAGGTGACACTGGGACCGAAGGGACGCAATGTTGTTTTAGATAAAAAATTTGGTGCGCCGCTCATTACAAACGACGGTGTTACGATCGCAAAGGAAGTTGAACTTGAGTGCCCGTTTGAAAATATGGGTGCACAGCTGGTAAAAGAAGTTGCGACTAAAACAAACGATGTTGCAGGTGATGGTACTACTACCGCTACTTTGCTGGCTCAGGCGCTGATTCGTGAGGGTATGAAGAATATTGCTGCGGGCGCTAATCCAATGATTGTGAAAAAAGGAATTGCTGAGGCAACCAAAGCAGCTGTTGATTATGTTGAATCCACCAGTGCAAAAGTAAACGGCAAAAGTGATATTGCTCGTGTTGCTTCTATTTCTGCAGCTAATGAAACCGTTGGTAACTTGATTGCTGACGCTATGGAAAAGGTAACTAATGACGGTGTTATTACTGTTGAGGAATCTAAGACCGCTGAGACTTATTCTGAAGTGGTAGAGGGTATGCAGTTTGATCGTGGATATATTTCTCCGTACATGGCAACTGATATGGATAAGATGGAAGCTGTCTTGGATGATGCTTATATCTTGATTACCGATAAAAAGATTTCTAATATTCAGGAGATTTTGCCGATTTTGGAACAGATTGTTCAGCAGGGCAAAAAGTTGTTGATTATTGCCGAGGATATTGAGGGCGAGGCACTTGCAACCTTGTTGGTTAACAAACTGCGCGGCACCTTTGTATGTGTTGGCGTAAAGGCTCCTGGTTTTGGAGACAGAAGAAAAGAAATGCTCAAAGATATTGCTATTTTGACCGGCGGTGAAGTTATTACTGATGAGCTTGGTCTTGATCTGAAAGAAACACAAATTTCTCAGTTGGGTCGTGCACGCCAGGTAAAGGTTCAGAAAGAGAATACTATCATTGTTGACGGTGCAGGTAACTCCGAGGAAATTAAAGCGCGCATCTCTCAGATTAAAACACAGATTGAAGAGACCACTTCTGATTTTGACCGTGAAAAGCTGCAGGAGCGTTTGGCAAAGCTGTCCGGCGGTGTAGCGGTTATTAAAGTTGGTGCAGCTACAGAAACTGAGATGAAGGAAATGAAACTTCGTATAGAGGATGCTTTGGCAGCAACAAAAGCAGCAGTAGAGGAAGGAATTGTTGCCGGCGGCGGTACCACTTATATCAAGGCAATCGGTGCAGTTGAGAAACTGCTTGCTACTACCGCGGGTGATGAGAAGACGGGTGTTCAGATTGTTCTGAAAGCCTTGGAAGAGCCTGTAAAGCAAATTGCGGCAAATGCCGGTCTTGAAGGTTCCGTTATCGTTGAGAAACTGAAGGAATCTAAAGAACCAACGTTTGGATTTGATGCATTAAACGAGGTTTATGTTGACATGCTTGAAGCAGGTATTGTAGACCCAGCAAAG
This sequence comes from uncultured Clostridia bacterium, assembly GCA_934438075.1. GTDB lineage: Bacteria > Bacillota > Clostridia > UBA1381 > UBA9506 > RGIG1666. The sequence continues at coordinate 4,745 of CAKSBF010000011.1, forward strand.
GTTACCAGAAGTGCATTGCAGAACGCAGCAAGCGTAGCGGCAATGGTTCTGACCACCGAGAGCTTGGTTGCTGACAAGCCGGCACCGGAAGCGGCTCCGGCAGCACCGGCAGGCGGTATGCCCGGCGGGATGGGATATTAATTAAAAAAGAAGAGAGCTCCGGCAGGAAAACCTGTCGGAGCTTTTTAATAAGAGATAGAGTTTTAGCATATAGTATAAAAGAAATGAATTTATTATTTATGACATAAAACCGCCCACTTTATTTATGATTTCGGAGGATTTTTATGGGAATTTTAGAACTGATTTTTATTGCAGTGGGGTTATCAATGGACGCCTTTGCAGTATCTATTTGCAATGCAATGGCGATAAATCATCTGCGGCTGCGCGATGCCTGTAAGTTTGGTATTTTTTTCGGCGTATTTCAGGCAATCATGCCATTAATTGGCTGGGCGGCAGGGAAAACTTTCAGCGCTTATGTTACGACATTTGATCATTGGGTAGCTTTTGTCCTGCTCGGTTTTATCGGGGTGAAAATGATTTATGAGGCAAGACATGAAGAACAGGACTGCGGTGCGGAAAATCCTCTTCGTTTCCGCGTGCTCTTTCTTCTTGCGGTTGCGACCAGTATTGATGCACTTGCGGTTGGTGTTACTTTTGCATTTATGCAGATTGCAGTTTTGCCAAGTGTGCTGACGATTGGTGCAATTACCTTTTTCTTATCAACCTTCGGTGCGTTAATCGGGAAAAAGGCGGGAGCTGCCTTGGGGAGCCGGGCAGAAATAGTCGGCGGTATTATTTTAATCTTAATGGGAATCAAAATTTTGGCAGAACATCTGTTTTTTTAAAAGGTGTGTTCGATTAACCTGTAAGAGTTTGGCGTGGTTCCCGTCAAATGATGAAAGACTTTGGCAAAGTAGCTTTGGTTTTCAAAACCGGTGCTTAAGGCGACTTTAGATAGACTGAAATTAGTTTCCCGAAGCAGCTGCTTTGCCTTTTCAACTCTAATTTCGTTTAAATATTGATTAAAATTTTTTCCTGTTTCTTCTTTAAATTTTCGGCTGAAGTAAGCCGGAGAAAGAAATACATGCGCTGCTGCGGATGTTAATGTGATTTTTGCCACATAGTTTTGTTGGATATACTTTATGGCCTGATGTATGGCTTCATTGTATGATTGCTTGCCATCTTTTTCGGTAAGAGATTGAAAAAACAACTTTTCTGTAAGGCTCATGCAATGTTTGAGAGAAGACACATCTGCGCACGTGTATAGCTGTTGCAGAAGGGAGGCATACTTTCTTTGTATGCAAAAGTCTTCAGAGGCTGAGTTTGACAAAAAGGAGCATAGCATAAGGGCAAACTGCAGGCAATGGTTTCTCAGGGAAGAAATATTTTCGGAGAGCAATGTAAACATGGCGGATAATCCCGCTTGTACAGAGTGCTTTGCAGCGGATAGGTCATGGTTGTTCTGTGCGGCGAGCAAATCTGCTTCCGTTTGAGCAATGTAGTTGTACGGCAGCAATGCGTTGTCGGTTTGATGAAACAGGGCCGTCAGCAATAAAAATGTGCGGTTAAGCTTAACCGGCGTTAATTGCGGAAGCGTGGCAATATATTTTAATATTTCATCTTTTTCCGCTGCGGAAAGAGATGTTTGTTCGGAAACATTATTCACTGCTTGTATTCGGGTGAGGTTTAAAGAGAAGGGACCGGCTAAGGCAACGGCGATCGGCTTGCTGCGGTATAAAATAGGTGTGACAAAGCAGACCGTGCCTAACTGGCAGAAAAAGGCATGTCCTCCTCCCAGCGACTGTGCTGTTTTTCCGTGGCACTGCAAAAAAGTGCGGCAATCTTGTAAGGATTCGGTGCGTGCTAGTATACGGCAAAAATCACAGCAGAAAAAATTCTTTTCGTTTGTCACGAAAGGGACAAGCCTGACCGGAGCGGAGACAACGGAAGAAAACAATGCAGACAAGTTTTGCGCTTTGCTTAAAATATTCTCCGCTTCATTTTGTTTGTTCATTTCTTGCTCCTCCTGTAATTAATCAGAAATATACAGTTTTTATTTTATCAATAATGTTATTAAAACGCAATAGTTTTAATATTGTTTACAAATTTACGGTAGATTTTACCAGATTTATGTGTTAAACTAAGTAACGTTTATTTGGAGGTGCATATATGAAGAGAGTAGCTGCTTTTTTAAAACCCTATACGGGTTATCTGATACTGGCGTTTCTTTTGATTGTTGTTCGGGTGGCCAGCGAGCTTGCGTTGCCGAACCTGATGTCGCAGATTGTAGACCGCGGTATCGTAAATTCCGATATGCCATATATTTGGAAAGTGGGCGGAGTTATGTTGGTAGTGGCAGTAATATCTACCGCTGCTATTGTTTTAATGGATTTTTTCGGCGCCAAAATATCTGCGGGGTTTGCGCGCGATGTAAGAAAAAGTGTGTTTCATAAGGTGCAGACGTTGTCCAACGCAGAGTTTGATAAACTGGGAGCATCTTCATTAATTACCAGGACCATTAATGACATTACACAGCTGCAAAACTTTTTGACAATGTTTGTCCGCATTATTATGATGTGTCCGCTGTTTATGATTGGCTCTATTGTCCTGGCGTTTTTAAAGGACGCAAGCATGGCGGCGATTTTTCTTGCCTTGGTGCCGCCGCTTTTGGCGGTTATCATTATCGTCTCAAAGTTTGCGGTTCCTCTTTCCACGGTTATTCAGCGTAAGGTTGACCGGATTAATCTTGTGGTGCGCGAAAAGCTGACGGGTATTCGAGTCATACGTGCTTTTAATAAGGATGAGTTTGAGGAGGCGCGTTTTGACGACGCTAACCGTGATTTAACACAGACAATGATTAAACTGCAGTCTGTGGTGTCTGTTCTAATGCCGGCCATGGTACTTTTGTTAAATTGCGGAACAATTGCAATTGTCTGGGTTGGTGCAAAACGGGTTTCTGCCGGAGCGCTGATGGTTGGAGATTTGATGGCAGTGCTGCAGTATGTTATGCATATTATGCTTTCGCTGATGATGCTGTCGATGATATTTATTATGTATCCGCGTGCAGAGGCATCTGCGGACCGGGTCGCAGAGATTTTGAAAACTGTTCCGAGTATTTTGGACGGCGATGAAGGCAGTCCTTCGGAAACAGAAAAGGGCGTTGTCGAATTTAAAAATGTTAGTTTTTATTATGGCAATGCGGAGGAGGCTGCTTTGAAAAACATTTCCTTTCGCACCAAGCCGGGCTGTGTTACGGCAATTATCGGCAGTACCGGCAGCGGAAAATCAACACTGGTTAATTTGATTCCCAGACTGTATGATGCAAGCGAAGGGGAAGTTTTGGTCGATGGAGTAAATGTAAAAAGATACGAACAACATGTTTTGCGCGATAAAATAGGTTTTGTGCCGCAAAGGGCGATCCTTTTTTCCGGAACTGTAAAATCAAATTTATTATGGGGCATGGAAAATGCAACAGAGGACGAAATAGCACAAGCGGCTGATATTGCACAAGCAACAGAATTTATTACAGCAAAAGAAGACGGTTTCGATTCTCATATTGCACAGGGTGGTACGAATGTCTCGGGAGGTCAGAAACAACGACTTGCTATTGCACGTGCTATTGTGAAAAGACCGGAGATTTATGTTTTTGATGATAGTTTTTCCGCGCTTGATTTTAAAACAGATTCGCGTCTGCGTGCGGCGCTTGCCGAGCAGACCAAAGAAAGTACAGTCATTATTGTGGCACAGCGTGTTTCTACTATTATGAATGCGGATCAGATTTTAGTTATGGATGAGGGCGAGCTGGTCGGATGCGGAACGCATAAGGAATTGTTTGACAGCTGTGAGGTTTATCGTGAAATCGTGCTGTCTCAGCTTTCAAAGGAGGAGATGGCATGAGTGAAAGAAAAGCTCCGGCAGGAGGTATGAGAGGACCGGGTCCGCACGGACCGATGATGGTTGGAGAGAAACCGAAAAATTTTAAAGGTACTCTGCGGCGTCTTTTAGGATATTTAAAGCCATTTTGGTTTGCCTGTGCAGTCATGATTTTGTTTGTGTTGCTGGCGACGCTGTTCAACACACTGGCGCCGAGAATTTTGGGTCAGGCTACAACTGTAATATATGATGGTTTAGTTAATAAAACAGGCATTGATTTTACGCTGCTTTTACGTATTCTGGTTATGCTGGGCGGCGCTTACCTGCTATGGTCAGTGTTCAGTTATTTTCAGCAGCTGATTATGGCACATGTTGCGCAGAAAACCATGTATAACCTGCGGCGCGACGTTGACAAAAAGTTATCGAGACTGCCTTTGTCTTACTTTGATTCCCAGACCTTTGGTGAGGTTTTGAGTCGGGTGACAAATGACGTTGATACGATTTCCAATTCGCTTCAGCAGAGTTTGACACAGGTGGTAAGCTCGGTTATTACATTCGTCATGCTGCTGATTATGATGTTTACTGTTAGCCCATATCTGACTTTAATTGCTATTGTAACGCTTCCTTTTTCGGCACTGATTTCAGCGGGAGTCGTGAAAAAAACACAGAAATATTTTAAGGGGCAGCAAAAGTCAACAGGTGAGATGAGCAGCCATGTGGAAGAGATGTACGGCGGTCATAATATTATTAAGCTGTTTAATCATGAGCAGCAGGTGAAAGATCGCTTTGATGAGATTAATGAGGAGTTGTATCATAACAGCAGGACAGCAACCTTTGCTTCTTCTGTTATGATGCCGCTGACTGCTTTGGTTGGCAATATCGGATATGTAGTGTTGTGTGTGGTGGGCGGCATGATGGTTGCTGCGAAAACATTGGTGATCGGTGATGTGCAGGCGTTTATTCAGTACTTGCGGCAGTTCAATCAGCCCATCAGCCAGATTGCTAATATTGCAAATATTTTGCAATCTACGGTGGCTGCGGCAGAGCGTGTTTTTCAGCTGCTGGATGAGGAAGAGCAAAGGCCGGAGACAGAAAATCCAAAGCCGCTTGTGCGGGTTGACGGCAGTGTTGCGATGAAAAATGTATCGTTTGGCTACAGCAAGGATAAAATTTTGATTAAAAATCTGAATCTGGAAATCGGCAACGGCGATACCGTCGCTATTGTTGGACCGACAGGCGCCGGAAAAACAACGCTGGTAAATCTGTTGATGCGTTTTTATGATGTAAGCGGCGGTGAAATTTTGGTGGATGGCACCAATATTTACGATTTGACCCGTGAACGTTTGCGCAACATTTTTGGCATGGTGCTGCAGGATACATGGCTGTTCCAGGGTACCATTCGTGAAAATCTTGCTTATGGTAAGGAAAATGCCACAGAAGAGGAGATTATTGCAGCGGCCAAAGCAGCTCACGCCCACAGCTTTATCCGTCAGCTTCCGGGAGAATATGATTTTGTATTAAATGAGGAAGCATCTAACATTTCGCAAGGTCAGAAACAGCTGTTGACCATTGCAAGAGCCATTTTAAGAGATCCGGATATTTTGATTCTGGATGAGGCGACCAGCTCGGTTGATACCCGTACGGAGGTGCTGATACAAAAGGCAATGAACAATCTGATGAAGGACAGAACAAGTTTTGTTATTGCACACCGTTTGTCTACTATTCGTGATGCAACCAAGATTTTGGTAATGCGCGATGGCGATATTGTGGAACAGGGTAATCATCAGACTTTGATGGAGAAAAAAGGCTTTTATGCGAATTTGTATAACAGCCAGTTCGCACAAAATAATCAAATGTAGTCACAAACAGCCGCGGTGAATTTACCGCGGCTGTTTGTGTATGCCTTTTCAAGATTTACTTGCTATACCAAAAGATATCGTCGTTTCCGCAGAGACGGCTGATAGCCTCCATGTAGAAATAATCTCCGTAAATGAGACCCACGCGGATTCCGGCGTCGGCCGGCAGGTTACTGGTTCCTTCGCGTAAAATCGCTTGATTTGTATTGCCAAGATTGGAATAGTTATCTGTTAAGGAACGTAGGATAAGCACAGCTTTTTCCGTATATACCTGTGCTTCGGTTTCTGGCAGATGTTTCGTCAATTCCAACAGACCGCAGGCGGCGCAGGCAGCAGCAGAGGTGTCTCGCGGAGTTTTTGCGGTCCGCGGAACCCGAAAATCCCAATGCGGGACATAATCCTCGGGAAGATTGGCCAGGAAAAAGTTTGCCACTCTTTTGCAAACGGTGAGATATTCCTCTTTTTTAAGATGGCGGTATGCGAGTGCAAGCCCATACAAAGCCCATGCGTTGCCGCGTGACCATGCGCTGTCGGGAGCGGCGCCTTGACCGCCGAAGGTTTCAAGATATTCGCCGTTTTTCGGATCGAAGGATACGATGTGGCATGAGGAACCGTCAGGGCGGATGAAGTGTTTTAAAACGGTGTCGGCATGAGCTTCGGCAATGTGAAGAAAACGGGGATCTTTTGTTTCGGCACTTGCGCGATACAGAAGGGCAAGGTTCATTGTGCAGTCAATGATTGCCCAGCCGGTGTGCTCTGCATCATTCCATGCCCGGATAAAATTACCCTTTGGGTTAAAGCGCGCTGCTAAGATATTGGCGGCTTTGATTAAGCGCAGACGCGCCGCTGAATTTTGAGTAAGCCGATAGTTGGCACCCGAAGAGAGCAGCCACATAAATCCAACGTCATGGTGCAGCGTTTCAAAGTTCTCCAATACGGTGTCCATTTTCTCTTCAATTGCATTCGCAATTTTTGCATACTCCTTTCCCCCGCTTTGTTGAAAGGCAATCCATAAGATACCGGGCCAAAAGCCGTTTGTCCACCAGTCCGGAGCCTGATTGTCATATACTGCACCATCTGCAATATGCGGAAAGCTTACGCCGATTGCAGGTGCGGTATTTTTCAATTTATGCATAATGAGATTCATGGTTTGTTTTGCCCATTTTTGATATGTCATTTTTGTTTCCTCCTGTTTCATTTTTTATTTATTATAAAAAAGATTTACAAATATGTAAATGTAGGATATAATGAATTTATAATATTTTATGAATTATATAAAACCGTTGGTGATAATATGCAGTTAAATAAGGACGATTTAAATAATCTATTTGTGAAATTTACTTTTATTCATCATCGCTGCACCATGCCGGGCTGGGGATTTTCGTTTGATCGTATCGGTTATTATAATCTGGTTTTGATATATGACGGCAGCGGTATTTTTGAGAGCCGCGGAGAGCGAAAAAGAGTCGGGCGCGGTGATTTGGTTTTGTTTCACAAAGGGGACAGTCAGCGGATGACAACGGATAGAGAACATCTTTTAAAACTTTACACGGCAAATTTTTACTGCACACTTCCGGTACTTTCGGGAGAAAAGTGGAGTTTATGCGAGGCTCAGCTGCCGTTTGATTTTGTGACACATGTTCGTGATGAAGAGTTATTTGAAAAGTTAAAGAGATTGTTTGACAGGTTGTGCCGTGTCCATCTAACGGCGACGGACACGCGCGAAGCGGAGGAACGAGCAATATTTGCCAATATTTTGGAGTTGGCATCCTTTTGCGGCGAACCATGCAAAGGGGTTCATTATCGTGCAAAAAGCAGGATTGACAACACGCTGCGTTATATGACCGAACATTACTCACGTAAGCTGAGTTTGGCAGAACTGGCGGATTACAGTGGGTTAAGCGTCTCGCATTTTTCTGCTATATTTAAGAAAGTAACCGGATACTCGCCCGTGGACTATTTAATTCATCTGCGCATAACAAAGGCGAAGCGGCTCTTAGAAGACGGCGGTCGGGTCAGTGATGTGGCGCAGGCAACGGGTTTTTCGGATATTTATTATTTTAGCAACGTATTTAAAAAAACAGAAGGACAGTCACCAAGTGAATATGTTGCGGCGGTGCGAAAAATGAAGACATATAAAAACGATTTGTCATAAAGTAAGATGATAATTTACAAATGAATAAAAATGTGATATGATAGACGCGGTGATGAGAATTGATTTTAATGAATTTATCTAAGGTTACAAAGGCCTTTGGGGCAAGCACGCTGTTTGAAGATGTTTCTTTCAGCATTGATGAGAAGGATAAGATTGGTTTTGTGGGTGCAAACGGTGCCGGGAAAACTACTCTTTTTAAAATTATGCTCAAAGAATATGGGATTGACAGCGGTGAGATATTTGAAAACAATCAAACGAAAATAGGTTATATGCAGCAGCAGACAAATCTAACCTCGGATAAAACCGTATATGATGAGTTAATGACGGTATTTAAACATCTGGCAGATATGGAACTGGAGCTGGATTTGATTGCACGCAAAATTGAGCAAGGAGACGGGGACGCTCTGCGTCTTGCCGAGCGGCAGCATGCGCTCCGGGAACGTTATGAGAAGGAAGGCGGCCTGACTTACCGAAGTGTGGCAAAAGCAAGTCTTTTAGGGTTGGGTTTTCGCGAAAATGAGCTGTATATGGACTTTAACAGTCTGAGCGGCGGGCAGAAAACGAGAGTGTTTTTGTGTAAAATTTTGCTTAGCCGTGCAAATCTTTTATTTTTGGACGAGCCGACCAACCATTTGGATATCCAGTCCGCAGAATGGCTGGAGGGCTTTTTGCGTGAATATAAGGGCGCCTTTGTTGTTATTTCGCACGACAGATATTTTTTGGATAAAATTGCAAATAAGATTTTTGAGCTGGAAAACGGACATTTGACAGTCTATCAAGGCAACTATACACGTTATCTGGAGCAAAAAGAAGAACGGCGCAAAACAGCAGAGCGCAGCTATGAAAACACCAGACGTGAAATTAATCGCCTGGAGGGAATTGTAGAACAGCAAAGACGGTGGAACAGGGAAAAAAATATTAAGACAGCGGAAAGTAAGTTGAAAATGATTGCTCGTCTGGAGGAAACTCTGGAAAAGCCGGAAGAGGAGCAGGAGGGAATTCATTTTTCTTTTCCGGTTCCGCCGGTGAGTGGCAACGATGTGTTGGAGACAGATGAGCTTGCTATGCGTTTTGGAGAAAAGAAACTGTTTGCGCATGTTAAGTTTCATATGAAACGGGATGAGCGTGTATTTCTGCTTGGACCGAATGGCTGTGGCAAGACCACGCTGTTTAAGCTTGTGATGGGGGAGTTGACGCCAACGGGCGGCATGATTTCCTGTGGTGCAAAGGTGCAGATTGGCTATTATGATCAAACGCAGGATCATTTGGATTACTCCAAAACAGTTTTTGATGAGGTGGCGGACAGTTATCCGAAAATGACACAGACACAGGTGCGTTCTGCTTTGGCTGCCTTCTTATTTCGTGCAGATGATGTTTTTAAACAAATTGCGGATTTATCCGGCGGAGAGCGTGCGCGGGTATCTCTGCTCAAATTAATGCTTTCAGGGGCAAACTTTTTGTTGCTGGATGAACCGACCAACCATTTGGATATTGCTTCGCGTGAAGCCTTGGAAAGTGCATTGCAGAGCTACCAAGGGACGGTTTTGGCGGTTTCGCATGACCGTTACTTTATTAATAAGCTTGCAAACCGAGTGCTATATCTCACGGAAAATGGTGTAGAAAATTATTTGGGCGGATATGATTATTATCTGGAAAAAAGAAAAGGGAAACTGCAGATGTTTCAAGGTGTAGAAGAAAAGAATTCCTCCGGTAAAAATGAGTATCAGCTGCAGAAACAACGTGAGGCGCAGGAACGCAAACGCCGCAATCGTTTAAAAAAGCTGGAGGAGGAAATTGAGGCGACAGAGCAGGAAATTTCCGCTTTGACAGAGCAGCTGTCCCTTCCTGAATATGCGTCGGATTATGTAAAGGCAGCGGAACTGACGGAAAGTTTGCAGGAAAAGGAAGCCATGCTTTCGGCTTTATATGACGAATGGGGTGAATTGGACTAAAGTTTTGCGCCACAAAATGCGGAGATCATATTCTTTGTAAAAAAATGAAGAAAAATGTCACATTTTGCTTGTATATTGTTGAATTTGTGATATAATTATCATAGTGCTTGCGTATGTTTTGAACATTGGATGCTGAAGGGAAACGGAAGTTTTGTTCATGTAAGCTTACCCGTTTTTAGGCAATGCAGTGTTCGGATATTATCGCGGGCAGCTTTTGCTGTGCAAAAGCATTTCCGTGTAAATCTTGTTATAATTTTGAAAGGAGAATTCTTCTATGAAATATTCAAGTGAAGTAGAAGCAATGTGTCCGCTGACAAAGGGCGCATATCACGGTCCTGCACCGATTCCGGAAGAAGGAAAATGGGTTCAGGCAAAGGAAATTAAAGACATATCGGGTTTGACGCACGGTGTTGGCTGGTGTGCTCCGCAGCAGGGTGCCTGTAAGCTGACATTAAACGTTAAAGAGGGTATCATTCAGGAGGCTTTGGTTGAGACCATCGGCTGCTCAGGTATGACTCATTCGGCTGCTATGGCATCTGAAATTTTGGTAGGAAAAACCATTTTGGAAGCGCTGAATACCGATTTGGTCTGTGATGCGATTAACACGGCAATGCGTGAGCTGTTCCTGCAAATTGTATACGGAAGAACACAAACGGCCTTCTCAGAGGATGGTTTGCCGATTGGCGCAGGTCTTGAGGATCTTGGAAAGGGATTGCGTTCCCAGGTTGGTACAACCTATGCTACTTTGAAAAAGGGTCCCAGATATTTGGAGCTTGCAGAAGGTTATATCACTAAAATTGCGGTTGATGAGGATGACCAGATCATCGGTTACCGCTTTGTTCATCTGGGCAAGATGATGGAAATGATCCGCAAAGGCATGGATGCAAATGAAGCGATGGAAAAGGCTTCCGGTCAGTACGGCAGAGTGGATGACGCTGCTAAGCTGCTTGATCCAAGATGTGAATAATAGAGGAGGTAGAAAAACATGGCATTATTTGAAAGTTATGAAAGAAGAATTGATCAAATTAACGCAGAGCTTGCAAAACATGGCATCTCCTCTATTGAGGAAGCAAAGAAAATCTGCGATGACAAGGGCATAGATGTATATAATATCGTAAAGGGTATTCAGCCAATTTGTTTTGAGAATGCATGCTGGGCATACATTGTAGGTGCGGCAATTGCTATCAAATCCGGTTGTACCAAGGCAGCAGATGCTGCTGAAAAGATTGGTGTTGGTCTTCAGTCTTTTTGTATTCCGGGTTCGGTTGCTGATGACAGAAAAGTTGGTATTGGTCACGGAAACCTGGGCGCCATGCTTTTGCGCGAAGAAACAAAATGTTTCGCATTTTTAGCAGGCCACGAATCATTTGCTGCGGCAGAGGGCGCCATTGGTCTGGCTCGCTCCGCCAATAAGGCAAGAAAAGAAGATCTTCGTGTTATCTTAAACGGTCTCGGTAAAGATGCGGCAAAGATTATTTCCAGAATTAACGGTTTTACCTATGTTCAGACAAAGTTTGACTATTATACCGGTGAGCTGAAGATTGTTGACGAAATTGCTTATTCCAAGGGAGAAAGATCAAAGGTTCGCTGCTACGGTGCGGATGATGTTCGCGAAGGTGTTGCGATTATGCATCTGGAGGGAGTTGACGTATCTATTACAGGTAACTCTACTAATCCGACCCGTTTTCAGCATCCGGTTGCCGGTACCTATAAAAAGGAATGTGTGGAGCAAGGGAAAAAATATTTCTCGGTTGCTTCCGGCGGCGGTACAGGCCGTACCCTGCATCCGGATAATATGGCGGCAGGCCCTGCTTCTTACGGCATGACAGACACCATGGGCAGAATGCATTCTGATGCTCAGTTTGCGGGTTCTTCTTCCGTTCCTGCACACGTGGAAATGATGGGACTTATCGGCGCAGGCAACAACCCCATGGTCGGTATGACCGTAGCGGTTGCCGTGGCGGTTGAAGAGGCTATGAAATAAACTGTTTTTGAAGTTTAATATTTAAAATTATAGTTAGACACGCCATTTTGAGCAGATTTGCTGTGGCGTGTCTGATTTTTTTGTACGGTGAAAAAATTTTATAGAAAGTATAAAGACAAGTTAAACAGACAACCCGAGCGTACTTTTTTTATTAAGGGGCACGTGTGTGAAAAAAGGAAGCGGACAAAGGTCTTATCTGCATAAAAAAACGGAACAAAGTTAACTTTGTTCCGTTTTGGTGGAAGGAGATGGATTCGAACCATCGAAGCAAGATGCAACAGATTTACAGTCTGCCCCCTTTGGCCACTCGGGAACCCTTCCATCCGCTATATAATTGTATAGGCCGCTTCATAAGCGACTCCGTTATTATAACATCATTCGTGCGGCTTGTCAATAGTTTTTTTGCTTTTTTTCTATATTTTTTTCAATTCTTTTTTCAAAAAGAAAAACGGCAGCAAAAATATTTTATCGTGCCGCCGTTTGTTAATTTTTTTGCAGTTAAAATCCGCGCGAACTTCCGCCGCCTCCAAAACTGCCTCCCCCTCCGCCGAAACCACCAGAGTGACCGCCAAAACCTCCAAAGCCACCGGAGCTGCCACGCGAACCGCCGGAGGGAAAGAAGAATATGCGAGGACCTCTGCCGCCGCGTCCGCCTTTACCTCTCCCTATGAGCCAAATGCATACCAACGCAAATACAATCGTTAGGATGAGATCAAAGGTTTCGCTGTCGTCTTCGTCTTCGACTTCAACCGGGGCTACATTTTCAGGCACATCTAAACCATACTCGGTGTAAACTTCCTGTAAAACAGCCTGGTAAAGATTTAATATACCCCCGTCAAAGTCGTTGTCTTTCAGATATGATAATGCATAGGTATCTATTAAGCGTCCGGCTTTAGAATCGGGAATGGCACCTTCCAAACCGTATCCTACTTCAATATCTATTTTCCTTTCGGCAAGTGCAACAAAAATCAGAACGCCGTTGTTGCTTTTGCCGCCGATTTGCCAGCTGCGGGCCAACTCCAGAGCATACTCCCGTTCACTTTGTCCGCCCATATCCGGTACCGTTGCAACTACTATCTGTGCCTGTGAGACATCGCACAGAGCTTTGGAGTGGGCAACGATAAACTGCTCGGTTTCGTCGGAAAGAAGATCGGCATAGTCCGCTGCATAAAACTGGCTTGTTGGCTTTGGCATTGCTGCTGATGCGTGTAAACAGATAAACATGATAGGCAATGTTGTAAGAAGTGCAAGAAGTCTTTTTGGAAATCTTAAATTTTTTTTCATAACAACCTCTTAAAATTTTACCTGCGGTACTTGTTCTGCACCTTCTGCTGCTTTAAAATATTCTGCTGTTTCAAAATCAAACATTTTTGCAATAAGCACCTTTGGAAAACGTTTTATCATGGTATTATAAGATTTTGCGGCATCGTTGTAATCTTTTCTTGCCACAGCTATGCGATTTTCTGTGCCGGAAAGTTCATCGGTCAGAGCAGTAAACTGCGTGTCTGCTTTTAATTCCGGATAATTTTCTGCAATCATCAAAAGTCTGCTGACGGCACTTGTTAACGCAGCATCCGCTTCTACGGTTTCCTCCGTGGTGGCGGCGCCGGCAAGACGTGCTCTTGCGTTTGATACTTCGCCGAAAACTTCGCTTTCGTGTGATGCGTAACCCTTTACTGTATTCACAACATTTGGGATCAGATCATTTCTTCGCTGCAGCTGTGTTTCGATGGCAGCAAACTGAGTATCCACATTTTCGCGGGCTGTTACCAAAGAGTTGTAAGCGCTAACGCATGCAATTGCTGCAATGACAATCGCTGCTATGAGTATGATTAAAATAGTCGTTCTTTTTTTCATAAATAATGCTCCTGTCTTTTATTTTATTTATCATTATTATACTACACGGGCGGGCAGATTGCAATAGCACAAGATGGAAATGAAACGGCGCGGCTGTTTGGCTGCTGATGTTGTTGGGAGGCAGGCTTTATTTCAGATTACTGTTTACTTCCGCTTCCGCGGTCCTGACAAAGCGCAGAACATCCTCCGGGGCGTTCTTGCTGTACAGCAAACCGTAGGGTATGCTGTATTCCCAGTTGACGGGAATGGAGACCAGAGCCGGATGAACATCCCGCCAGCACTCAATTGTCAGCAAGACCTTGCCGGTTTCGGCGCAACGATTAAATACGGATAAGTCGTAAAATTGAGGGGTGTCTTCAATGCGAATTTGCGGATGGTTTTTTTCCAAGTCGTTGCGCAGAAAATCATTCACCCCCGAATCACCTTTTTTCACCATCATGAGTGTTTCGCCGTATAAATCTGCAATATCAATCTGTTTCTTGGAAGCAAGACGATGTTCCCGTGATACAGCTATCATTTTTTTATATCTGCCCAGCAATGAAAAATTACAAAGGGAAAGCCATGCTTTAGAATCGCAGACGCCGATTAAGAAGTCAAATTTTTCTCCGAGCTTTTCGATTTCTGATAAGATTCCTTCGTGGTTATCCTCAAAAGGAACAAGATGAAGTTTATAATCGGGAAATTCCTTATTAATCCGATACCATAAATCCATGAAGGGTTTTGCAGGGTTTAAAAGCGAGGTCCCGACGCAGAAGGTTGTTTCATATTGCAGTGTGGCTGCGTTTGCACTTGCAATAGATTTTTTAGAATAATCTATCATAAATCTGGCGTCACGGCAGATAATCTCCCCGGCGGCTGTCAAACGGACTCCGGAGGGTGTACGATCAATTAATTTTAAATTTAAATGTGCCTCCAGTGTGTTCATTTGTTTCATGACAGCAGTGGGAGAAATAAAGAGCCGTTCTGCTGCTTTGGTAAAACTTCCGCAGTCAGCAACGGCGATTAGAGTATCAAGCATAGGGTTATACATGCTGCACCTCCATAGTTTGTATAAACTTATAGTTAATACAATGATAACATATTGGCTATTCCCTGTCAAGCAAACCTATGTTACAATAAATTTAGCAAAAGAAAGGAGAGAGGTCCGATATGGGAAAATCAATGGTCGCTTTTTATTCCAGAGCACATGAAAATTATGTGAATGGTACGATTCAGGAATTAAAGGTTGGCAATACAGAGGTCTTTGCCGAGGTCATCGGTGAATTGACGGGTGCGGAGTTATTTAAAATTGAGCAGGAGGAGCCTTATTCCACCAATTATAACGAATGTATTGGACAGGCACGACACGATCAGCAGTGTAATCTACGACCGAAACTTAAGAAATATCCTGAAACTCTTGACGATTATGATGTAATTTATTTGGGTTACCCGAATTATTGGAGTACTATGCCCATGGCGGTGTTTACCTTTTTGGAACATTATAATTTTGACGGAAAAAAGATTAAGCCCTTTTGTACTCATGAGGGCAGTGGATTGGGAGGCAGTGTTGCAGATATTAAAAAACTTTGTCCGCACGCCGTGGTGGAAAAAGGAATTGCTGTTCGCGGTGCCGGCGTTCGGTCAGCGCGTGCAGAACTCGAGAAATGGATATAGATTAAAAATATAGGAGGAAACGTGATATGAAAAAAGTGTTAATTATTTCGGCAAGCCCCAGAAAACATGGTAATTCGGATTTGTTGTGCGACCGATTTGCGGAGGGAGCAAGAGAAAACGGCAATGATGTGGAAAAGGTATTTCTTGCGGATAAAAATATTGCTTATTGTCATGGCTGCGGCGTCTGCAATACCTCACACAAGTGTGTGCAGAAGGATGACATGGCGGAGATGCTGGATAAAATGGCAAACGCGGAGGTAATTGTCTTTGCCACACCCGTATATTTTTATTCGATGGACGGCCAGATGAAAACCTTTATTGACCGCACGGTGCCAAGATATACGGAGTTTGTCAATAAAGACTTTTACTTCATTCTGACGGCTGCAGATACAGAAAAGGCAAATTTGAACCGCACTATGGAAACGTTTCGGGGCTTTACGGAGGATTGCCTGGAGGGAGCGAAAGAAGCCGGGATTATTTATGGCACGGGCGCGTGGCAGATAGGAGAAATTAAGAATACTCCGGCATATGATGAGGCTTATGAGATGGGAAGGAGAGTGTGAAAATGGAATATGTAACATTATCAAATGGTGTAAAAATGCCGATTTTGGGCTACGGTGTTTATCAGGTGACGAAGGAAGAATGTGAACGCTGTGTGCTGGATGCTTTAAAGGTCGGTTATCGGCATATTGATACTGCACAGGCATATTTTAACGAAGAAGAGGTTGGCAGTGCTGTTTTAAAATCCGGTGTTCCGAGAGAGGATATTTTTCTTACCACAAAAGTATGGATTGA
Source organism: uncultured Clostridia bacterium (assembly GCA_934438075.1). Lineage (GTDB taxonomy): Bacteria > Bacillota > Clostridia > UBA1381 > UBA9506 > RGIG1666. Next base: position 20,870 of record CAKSBF010000011.1, read on the forward strand.
AAATTACGGTTATGAGAAGGCAAAAAAGTCAGTTGAGGAATCTATGAGAAAACTTCAGACCGATTATCTTGATCTTGTACTTTTACATCAACCGTTCGCTGATTATTATGGTGCGTGGAAAGCTTTGGAGGAACTTTATGAAGAGGGAAAAATCCGCGCAATCGGCATATCTAATTTTTATGCTGATCGTATGGTTGATTTTGCTTCATTTAATCGTGTAAAGCCTATGGTTAATCAAATGGAAACTCATATTTTTAATCAGCAAAAAGAATTGAAAAAATGGGCAGAAAAATATGGTATACAACTGGAAGCATGGGGACCGTTCGGTGAGGGACGGGAAGGCATTTTTGATAATGCGGTTATTGGACAGATTGCTGAAAAGTATGGCAAGACAGCCGCGCAGGTCATGCTCCGCTGGAATATTCAGCGCGGCGTGGTGGTTATTCCGAAATCAACGCATGCGGAACGGATGGAAGAGAACTTTAAGGTTTTTGATTTTTCACTGTCCGATGAGGATATGGAGGCAATTGCAGCCTTGGATAAGAATAAAAGTGCTTTTTTTGCCCACACCGATCCCGGTATGGTAGAGTGGTTTGTAGGTATGGTGGAGGAAAGAAAAAAGAATCATGACTCTTCAAAAGAAAAAAAGAACTGGTAGGAGGACAAAATTATGAAAAAAGTATTATCTATAATTCTGAGCATGATATTTATGATGTCTGTGGTAACGGCTTGCAGTGCCGCAGACGATAGTGCGGAAACAAAAACAGAGGGTTTTGTGCTTGCAATGCAAATTGGCAATTCTGTTATGACGGTAAACGGAACGGAAAAGCCGATTGATGATCAGGGCACTGCTCCTGTAATTGTTGATGACAGGACATTGCTTCCCGTGCGTGCGGTTGTGGAAGAAATGGGAGGAACGGTTTCATGGAACGAAGATACAAAGGAAGTAACACTCCGCTGCGCGTCAGATGAGATTAAGCTGACAATTGATTCTAAATCCGCATTACTAAACGGAGAAGAAAAAAAGTTGGATGTTGCACCGACCATTATCAACGGGCGCACGATGCTGCCGATACGATTCATTGCGGAAAGTTTTCGGTTTGGTGTAGCTTGGGATGGCGCAGCGCAAACAGTTACTATTACAAAAGCCGGGGAAGCGGAGAATCCAGCTGTGCAGCCGAGTGAGGAACCGGAAACAAAAAAACTGGTAGTTTATTTTTCTGCAACCGGCAGTACAAAAAAGGCGGCGGAATATATAGCAAAAGCGGCAGGCGCGGATTTGTTTGAAATAGAACCGGCAGCGCCGTATACCAGCGCAGACCTCAACTGGAATGACAGTAACAGTCGTGTATCGAAGGAACATGATAATCCTGCAGACAGAGCGGTTGAACTGAAATCAAGTGATGTTCCGAACTGGGAGCAATATGACACCGTTTGGATTGGTTACCCCATCTGGTGGGGCATTGCTGCTTGGCCGGTCAATAGCTTCGTTCAGGCAAATGATTTTACAGGAAAAACAGTAATTCCTTTCTGCACATCGGCAAGTTCAAGCCTGGGAGAAAGCGGTAAATTGTTGGCGACAGACGCAGAAACGGGAACTTGGCTTGACGGCGTGAGATTTTCTTCCGGTGTGTCGGAGGAAACGGTAACAGAGTGGGTTAAAAATATTGACAAGTAAAGAAAATAGATGCATTAATTTTATAAAATTGTAAATAGGGGGTATTATAAATATGGCAATAAGAAAACAGACGGCGGGCAGAGACAGTCTGGGCAGCTTTGCTCCCAAATTTGCACAGCTTAATGATGATATTCTTTTCGGCGAGGTTTGGGCAAGGGAGGATAAGCTGTCTTTGAAACTGCGTTCCATTCTCACGGTTTCTGCATTGGTCAGCAAGGGCATGGTTGACAGTTCTTTCGCCTATCATGCAAAAACAGCAAAGGAAAACGGTGTCAGCAAAACGGAAATGGCGGAGATTTTAACACACCTTGCTTTTTATGCGGGCTGGCCGAACGCGTGGGCTGCATTTCGTGTGGTGAAAGAGATATATGACGAAGAGAACGGCTCAGAACCGGTACATGGTGGCATGTTCGGACTTGGTGAGCCGAATCGTGCATATGCAAATTATTTTATCGGCAACAGCTATTTAAAGCCGCTGACCAATCCGGAAGAAACCATATTCATCGCAAACGTAACCTTTGAGCCGGGATGCCGCAACAACTGGCATGTTCATAAAGCAGCCGCCGGCGGCGGCCAGCTCCTGCTTTGCACTGATGGAGAGGGATGGTATCAGGAGAGTGGCAAAATGCCGCAAAGTCTGAAGCCGGGTGATGTTGTCTTTATCCCGGCGGGTGTAAAGCATTGGCACGGCGCAAAGGAAAACTGCTGGTTTTCACATCTGGCGGTAGAATGTCCGGGTGAGGATACATCTACGGAATGGTTGGAAGCGGTTGATGATTTACAATATCCGAAAAATAGTATTGAAACGGAGGAAAAATAAAATGAAATATGATTTTACCTACTATAACCCGACGAAAGTTTATTTTGGTAAAACGGCGCTGGAACATTTGCCGGCGGAACTTGCAAATTATGGGGACAATGTACTCCTTATGTACGGGAAAGGTTCAGTAAAAAAGAGTGGACTTTATGACCAGATAACAGAGATTTTAAAGCAAGCGGGTAAAAGTGTGACCGAGCTTTCCGGTATTAAGTCTAATCCTTCTTATGCACAGCTTTTAGAAGGTGCAAGGCTTGTGCGGGAAAACAATATTGATTTTATTCTTGCTGTGGGCGGCGGCTCAGTGATTGACTGCGCAAAGGGTATTTCCGTTTCGGCGTACTGTGAAGGCGATCCGTGGCAAAAATATTGGATTAATTTTGAAGATGTCAGTAATAAAACTGTACCGGTTGGCGCGGTTCTTACCATGGCCGGCACAGGCTCGGAGATGAACGGCGGATCAGTCATTACCAATGAAGAAAAAATGTTGAAAAATGGCAGAGTTTTTCCGGCTGAAGTTAATCCGAAATTTGCGGTTTTAAATCCGGAATATACCTATACCGTACCGCAGTATCAAATGGTAAGCGGTATCTTTGACACTATGTCACATTTGATGGAACAGTATTTTTCGGGCGATGATGACAACACTACCGATTATGTACTGGAAGGTGTGATGCGCTCTTTGGTGCACAGCGCCAGAATAGCAATGCAGGATTGCAAAAACTATGAAGCGCGCAGTAATATTATGTGGTGTGCAACCATTGGACTGAACACTATTACCGGACTTTCCAAGCAGCAGGACTGGGAGGTTCATATGATAGAACATCAGCTGGGAGCGTATACCGACTGTGCACATGGCGCCGGTCTTGCTGCTGTATCGGTGGCATATTATCGGTATATTTGCGAATACGGAATGGATAAGTTTGTTCGTTTTGCAAAAAATGTATGGGGTGTCAATACGGAGGCTATGAGCCGCGAAGAGGCAGCCGATGCCGGCATCGAAAAGCTGGGAGAATTTATTCGTGAGCTTGGTTTGCCGCAGTCTTTAAAAGAGCTTGGAGCAACGGAGGACATGTTGGAGCCGATTGCAAATTCCACTGTGTTGGGCGGAGGTTATAAACAGATGAGCGCAGAAGATATTCTGAAAGTGCTGAAGGCTTGTTTCTAAAAACCTGCAAAAACAGAAAATAAGATAAAAAATCAACACGTATCCGATACAAGATGCGTGTTGATTTTTGTTATTGGGTATGATATAATAAATTTGTATAATATTTTTGCAAATCAATTTTAGGCAGCTGAAAAGAAACATTATTCATTTTGTTTGCCGGTAAAAAGGCATCGTGTCGGCTGTATGAAAACGGATATACCTAATTAAAAAACTGATTTTTTGAAAGAAATCGGCTTTTATGCACGAATGGAATGGTTTAGCAAGAATGATTCCAAATCTGTGTTTTTCACTTTTTGGAATCTATATGACACATTCTTTTTATAAGACACTGCGCAAGTGGCGGCATTGGCAGTTTACATATATAACTTTCCTCAAGTAAAGGGATTAACGATACATATGGACAAACGGCAGGAGTATGCCGTTTCCGGTTAATTGCTTCTTCGGGACGGTGCGCATTTTATGATCATTATAATACGGAGGACGGAATGGAACATTCTAAAAAAATATATACGAACCCCCTGTTCGTTGCGGTTGGGGCTATTTTATGCTGTGCACTGTGGGGAAGTGCGACACCGTTTATTAAGTTGGGATATGCACTTATTTTACCGGTTAAAGACACCCCGTCAACGATACTTTTTGCAGGGGTTCGTTTTATGTTTGCCGGCATTATTACCATACTGATATACAGTATAGCGCGGAAAAAGTGGCTGTACCCTCGCAGGGAAAACCTGAAAAGAGTTGCGGCGGTCAGTTGTTTTCAGACGGTGATTCAATATTTTTTCTTTTATATAGGTCTTGCGAATACATCCGGCGTAAAAGGAACGGTTTTGAGCGGTTCAAATGCTTTTTTTGCTTTGCTTGCGGCAAGTCTGATATTTAAACAGGAAAAACTGACGCTGAGAAAAATTGTGGCGTGTCTTTTAGGATTTGCGGGAATTGTTATTATTAACCTTAACGGGCTGGATTTTAATATGAATTTTACCGGTGATGGTTTTGTACTTTTTTCAGCAATGGCATACGCGGTGTCATCTGTTTTGATGAAAAAGTATTCAAAATTTGAGGACCCTGTTGTAATAAGCGGATATCAGTTTTTTGCAGGGGGCATTGTGATGATAGCTGCGGGGCTTGCCTTTGGCGGACGTATTGTCATTACGGGTTTTGAGGCACTTGCGGTTCTTGCATATCTGTCTTTTTTGTCTGCTGTTGCATATGCGTTATGGGGTATCCTATTGAAATACAATCCCGTTTCGAGGGTGACGATATACAGCTTTTGTATTCCTGTATTCGGTGTTTTGCTTTCGAATCTTATGCTTTCGGAAAAAACGAACGTTTCACCGCTTAACCTGGTAATTACCCTTGTGCTTATTTGTGTGGGAATCATTATTTTGAATTACAACAAAGAAAACAGTTAAAATATTTGGGAGGAAACTATGTTTGAAAAATTATCATTTATTGAGGAGCGTTACCGCGAGTTGTCGGAGCAAATCAGCGATCCGGCGGTGATTGCCGATCAGGAGAAGTTTCGCAAGTTGTGCAAGGAGCAGTCGGATATGACGCCGATTGTGGAGAAATACAGAGAATATAAAAAGCTTTCGCAGGACATGGAAGATTCGCAGGCAATGCTGGCTGACGGTGAGCTTGATAAGGAATTGCGTGAGATGGCAGAGGAAGAAATTTCGGAATGTAAAAAGGAACTGGAAAGACTGAATGAAGAATTAAAAATATTGCTTTTGCCGAAGGATCCCAATGACGACAAAAACGTAATTGTGGAAATCCGCGGCGGTGCGGGCGGCGATGAAGCAGCCTTGTTTGCCGGTGATTTGTTCCGCATGTATTCCATGTACGCCGAGTCGAAACGTTGGAAGGTGGACATTATGAATTCCAATGCAACGGAACTGGGCGGTTATAAAGAAATTTCGTTTAGCATTGAAGGACAGGGGGCATATTCGCGCCTGAAGTTTGAGAGCGGTGTTCATCGTGTGCAGAGAATCCCTTCTACAGAGTCCGGAGGCAGAATTCATACATCTACCGTTACGGTTGCCGTGCTTCCGGAGGTAGAGGAAGTGGAAGTGGAGATTAATCAAAACGATTTGCGTATAGATGTATTCCGTGCGGGCGGACCGGGCGGACAGTGCGTAAACACAACGGATTCCGCGGTGCGCATTACCCACTTGCCGACCGGCTTGGTGGTTTCGTGTCAGGACGAAAAGTCACAGCTGAAGAATAAGGAGAAGGGAATGAAGATTTTGCGCTCCCGTCTGTATGAACTGATGCAGAGCAAACAGCATGAGGAGATTGCGCAGGAGAGAAAGAGCCAGGTCGGAACCGGTGACCGCAGCGAACGAATCCGCACTTACAACTTTCCGCAGGGGCGTGTTACCGATCACCGTATCGGCTTAACGCTGCACCGCCTGGAAAGTATCTTAAACGGGGATTTGGATGAAATTATTGATGCGCTGGTTACTACGCATCAAAGTGAGCTGCTGAAAGGCGAACAGGGAGATTAATATTTTAAGGGACTGGAAAAGCTGATATTTTATGGTTTTTCTCAGTCCCTTCTTCGGATAGGTCTTAGGCTATAGCGAGACCGGGCGGCCGCCTTTAGAGAGATATGTGATAATTCCTTGACAAATCTTTAAAAATTGATATAATATTAAGTATGAATGTTTTAGGAAGAAGAAATGGCTTTCTTCGGGAAGGAATGAATGCAGATGGGTTACAATTTAGCACAGAAAATTATTAAAAATCATTTGGTCAGCGGCGAAATGATTCCGGGAACGGAGATTTCCATTCGGATTGACCAGACATTGACACAGGATTCGACGGGTACGATGGCATATCTTCAGTTTGAAGCGATGGGCATCGACCGTGTTAAGACAAAGAAATCTGTGGCCTATATAGATCACAACATGCTGCAGTCAGGTTTTGAGAATGCAGATGATCATAAATATATTCAAACAGTTACAGCAAAACACGGCATTTATTTTTCGCGTCCGGGTAACGGTATCTGCCATCAGGTGCAGCTGGAACGTTTTGGCGTTCCGGGTATGACGCTTCTCGGATCTGACAGCCACACGCCAACGGGCGGCGGTCTCGGCATGCTGGCAATTGGTGCAGGCGGGCTGGACGTTGCGGTAGCGATGGGCGGCGGGGCATATTATCTGATGATGCCGAAGGTTTGTAAGGTAAACTTGGTTGGAAAACTCCGTCCTTGGGTAACGGCGAAAGATGTCATTCTCGCTGTTTTGCGTGTGATGTCCGTTAAGGGCGGCGTCGGCAAGGTGATTGAATACGCCGGTGAGGGTGTTTCCAGTCTTTCGGTGCCGGAGCGTGCAACGATCACTAATATGGGCGCTGAACTTGGGGCAACTACCTCCATTTTCCCCAGTGATGAAACAACCCGTGCATTTTTAAAGGCTCAGGGCAGGGAACAGGACTTTGTTGCGCTGGCGCCGGATGCGGATTGCAGCTATGACGAAGAAATTACTATTGATTTGTCTGAACTTGAGCCGTTGGCTGCAAAACCCCACAGCCCGGACAATGTTGAAGAAGTGGCCAATATTGGTAAAATAAAAGTTGATCAGGTTGCAATCGGAAGCTGTACAAATTCTTCCTATGTAGACATGATGAAAGTTGCAAAAATATTAAAGGGGAAAACCGTTCATCCGGATGTCAGTCTGGTTATCTCGCCGGGCTCTAAGCAGGTTCTTACCATGCTGGCGCAAAACGGCGCACTGGCTGACATGGTGGCGGCAGGCGCCAGAATTTTGGAATCTTCCTGCGGTCCGTGTATCGGTATGGGACAGTCGCCGAAAACTAACGCAATTTCTCTTCGTACCTTTAACCGCAACTTTGAAGGAAGAAGCGGCACAGTTTCTGCGCAGGTTTATCTGGTCAGTCCGGAAACTGCAGCAGCAAGTGCGATTACCGGCGTGCTGACAGATCCGCGTGAATTGGGAGAGGCTCCTGTTGTAGATATGCCGTGTGAGTTTTTGGCGAACGATAATATGGTCGCGGCACCGGCTCCGGAGGGAAATGATGTAGAAGTTGTCCGCGGACCGAACATCAAACCGTTCCCGTTGAATACTGATTTGCCGGAGATGGTAACAGGCAAGGCATTAATTAAGGTTGGCGATAATATTACTACAGATCATATCATGCCATCCAACGCCAAACTTTTGCCGTTCCGTTCTAACATTCCTTACCTTTCGGAATTTTGTCTGACACCGTGTGATCCGGAATTTCCGAAACGAGCTTTGGAAAACAAAGGCGGGTTTATTATCGGCGGTTCTAACTACGGACAGGGTTCCAGCCGTGAACATGCGGCGCTCGCACCGCTGTATCTCGGTATTAAAGCTGTTTTGGCAAAATCTTTTGCCAGAATCCACATGGCGAACTTGATTAATTCGGGTATCTTGCCGCTTGTTTTTGAAAATGAGGCAGATTATGATACTATTGATATGATGGATGAACTTAAGATCGAGGATGCGGCAAAGCAAATAGCGGCCGGCGATAAGATTATTGTAAAAAATCTGACGAAAAATAAGGAATATGTTACTGTTTTAACTGCTTCCGACCGTCAGAAGGAAATGTTGTATGCAGGCGGTTTAATTAATTTTATTAAAAAACAGAACGCATAAAAGCAACGGATTATATTTTAGCTTTATGCAGCTTTAATGCTGCACAGAAAGGATGAAAGGATTCATGAATGAGACGATAAAAAATGCAACTGAAAAGTTTGCACAGCTTTTGGAAAAGCAGCTTGCGCGTGTGGAAATGATGAAAGCGCAAAAAGATTTTATAGACTATGATAAGCTGGATACTATTATTATCGGTGTTTGCGGCGGCGATGGCATTGGTCCTGCCATTACTCGCTCGGCTCACAAAATATTGGAATTTCTGCTTGCTGACGAGGTGAAGAAGGGTAAGGTTGAGTTTCGTGTGATTGACGGTCTTACAATAGAGAACCGCGTAAAAGCAAACAAGGCGATTCCCGACGATGTTTTGGAGGAACTGAAGCAATGCCATGTTATTTTGAAGGGACCTACCACGACACCACGTGCAGGTGACCCGTGGCCGAATATCGAAAGCGCAAATGTTGCCATGAGAAAAGAGTTGGATTTGTTTGCCAATGTTCGCCCGGTAAAGGTTCCTGAACAGGGGATTGACTGGACTTTCTTCCGTGAAAATACAGAGGGCGCTTATGCAGTCGGCAGTCAGGGCGTGCATGTAAATGATGATTTGGCGGTAGATTTTACCGTGACTACCCAAGAAGGCTCGGAAAGAATCGCGCGGGCAGCATTTGAATATGCTAAGAAAAATGGCAAAACGCGGGTGACATGCGTTACAAAGGCAAACGTTATTAAAACGACAGATGGTAAGTTTTTAAATATCTGTAAGGAAGTTGCAAAGGAATATCCCGACATAGAGTTTGATGATTGGTATATTGATATTATGACGGCAAAACTGGTTGATGAGAAACGCCGTACAGGCTTTCAGGTTGTTGTCCTTCCAAACCTTTACGGTGATATTATTACAGATGAAGCGGCTGAATTTCAAGGCGGTGTAGGAACAGCAGGAAGTTCTAACCTCGGAAAACGTTATGCGATGTTTGAGGCAATTCACGGCAGTGCACCGCGCATGGTGCAGGAAGGTCGTGACAAATATGCGGACCCGTGCAGCATTATTCGTGCCGCGGTTATGCTCCTTTCTCATATTGGTTATGCAGAAGAGGCAAAGAAATTGGAACGTGCACTGGATATTTGTATGTATGAAGAGAAAAAACTGGTGATTACCGGCCGCGACACCGGTGCTACCGGGGATGAATTTGCAGAGTATGTGATGGATACCATCAAGAGTTTGTAGGGTTCTGCATCAGTTTTATACGGATTCCGAAAAAAATTGTAAGAAAAAAGAGGAATTGACCGATGAAGAGCGAAAACAATAAGAGTGTGCCTTTGGTTGTCATTAAACGGCTTCCCAGATATTATCGTTATTTAGGCGAATTGCTGAAGCAAGGTGTAACGAGAATTTCTTCTAAGCACCTAAGTGAAAAAATGGGAGTTACCGCTTCACAAATAAGACAGGATTTGAACTGTTTCGGCGGTTTTGGTCAACAAGGGTACGGATATAAAATTGAAAACCTTTATCATGAAATCGGCGAGATTTTAGGGCTTTCCCGTGGATATAGGACTATTATTATCGGTGCCGGAAATTTGGGACATGCTCTTGCAAATCATTCAAATTTCGAAAAGCGGGGTTTTAAGCTGGTTGGTATTTTTGACAGCAACCGCGATTTGACGGGGACGGTAATTAATCAGGTGCCGGTGTCTCATATTGATGAGCTGGAAGGATTTTTTAAGCGCGGCGGTGCGGACATTGCCATTCTTGCGCTGCCGAAGAGAAGTGTGAAGGAAATTGCTGACCGCTTGATTGGCTTGGGCATTAAGGGTCTGTGGAATTTTTCTTACACGGATCTTGATGTGCCTGATGATGTGGCAGTGGAAAATGTTCATTTAAGCGATAGTTTGATGACGCTTTCTTATAAAATAACGGCTGTAAAAGAGATGGCAGAGGATTCCGATACAGATGCGTAAAGCATCTGTATCGGGTAAGTTTTAATTTTGCCGTATAGCGGTTATTGCAGAATAAGAAAACTTTATTTTAATAGATAAGCGCCCGTAGCGCAGTTGGATAGCGCGTGTGACTCCGACTCACAAGGTCGCAGGTTCGAACCCTGTCGGGCGTACCACGTCGGAATGGACTTTGCTCCATTCCGATTTTTCTTTGCAGAAAAATCAGTCATATGCTCCGTTATTCCTCCTCTTTCGCAAAAAGGCACGCTCGGCTCAACTGCTCACTTGTAAACGCGTTCGCGACGTTTCGCTGTCGCTATCACCTTTTTGCGAGTACGCCTGCGGCACGAATATCTTTATGGTTCGGATTTCCCACGTCGGAATGGACTTCGCTCTATTCCGATTTTTTTTACAGCAAAAATACGACGTATTAGCTTAAAAAAACTTTTACTTTTAAAATAGTGCGCCAGATTATTTGTCTGCAAGCAGTTTTTTTATTTCCGTAAGCTCATTTTCTATTTTTGTAATTTGTTTTACAATTTCGTGGTTATTTTTCAGGCTGATTTTACTGCAGCCCAATAGGTAGTCGCATGTCACAGAAAAAAATTCTGCAAGTTTGATAATGGAACTGCTGTCTGGATTGGTTTTTCCGGTTTCGTAGTTAGAAAGTGTTTTTTGGTCGATTCCGGTTGCCTGTGAAACATCAATTTGACGTAAGTCTCTATCTTCGCGTAAACTGCGGATTCTATTCATAGTGAAAACCTCCTTTTTTGTTGGGATTATACTATAAAATTAGTAATATGGATTGACATACTCAAAATATACTGATATAATATTGTCTATACTAATAAATGATTATGGTCGGTGGTTCTTAGTGTGTACAAAATACGCCGATTTATACGAGATTTTAATTAAATTTTTGGAGGGTGCATTATGGAACAGAGCAAAGTAGATCAATATGTTATGGCAAATCAAAAGTATTTTCCGGCAGAGAAACTGATGTATTTAAAAGATAAGCTGAAGACAATGGATGAGGAAAAATTTTCGTTAATATCTACCATTGAAATGAAGGACCCGACTACTATATTGTTATTTTCCCTGTTTCTCGGAGGATTGGGAGTAGATAGGTTTATGTTGGGGGATACCGGTATGGGAGTTCTGAAACTGCTGACACTTGGTGTTTGCGGTATATTGACAGTTGTAGATTGGTTTACCGTGACCAAAAAGACGAAAGAATTGAATTTTAATAATGTTATGGCGCTTATTTAAGCAACAAAAATTTAATCTGCGGTATGTACAGATTTTAAAAATTTTTTTGTTGCTGGCGGCAGTTACGGTTGTTTTGGATATTGGCTGTCCTATAAAAAGAGTGACAGGTTTCGATTGTCCGACTTGCGGCATGACAAGAGCTATGCTTTCCTTGTTGCACGGAGATTGGAAAGGGTATTGTATTTATAATAAAATGGCGCTTCCGGTTTTGCTTGCTGTTCTGTTGGAGAGCTATGCGTCATGCTATAGCGGCAAACGAATGCCGCACGTATTATCATTTATAATATTGAGTGCAAATTTTATTTTTTATCTTTTACGTATGTTGACACCGCGGTTGTTTGTATAGCCGCGGTGTTTTTTATGTCCTTTTTGTAAAGGTTTACGGAAAATATCGTTAATTCGAAGGAATCCATTGAAATTTAGTGCAGTTTATTGTATAATGAAACAGAATCAGCAGAATGAGTGTTACATACAGAGGAGCAATGTTTATGAAACATATACTGAGCCGTGTGCGCCGCGCAGTAGAGGATTATCATATGATTGAAGCAGGTGATAAAATAGCGGTCGGTGTCTCGGGTGGTAAGGATTCGCTGTTGGCGCTGGCAGCAATGAAAAATTTGCAAAGATTTTATCCGAAACCCTTTGAAGTTATGGCGATTACTCTCGATTTGGGTGCGAAGGATATGAATTTTTCACCGGTAGCGGATTTTTGCAGAGAGCTTGACGTTCCGTATATCATTGAACAGACGGGGATTCGCCAGATTGTATTTGATTACAGACAGGAAAAGAATCCGTGTGCACTTTGTGCTAATTTGCGCCGTGGTGCTTTAATAATATTGCGAAGTCAAACGGCTGCAATAAAGTGGTGCTGGGACATCATTATGATGATGTAGTGGAAACCTTTTTTCTAAGTTTGTTTTTTGAGGGGCAAATCGGCTGCTTTTCCCCGGTGACTTATTTAACCCGATCGGAGATTACGGTGCTTCGCCCGTTAATTTATGTTCGGGAAAGAGCAATTAAAAAACATGCGTATGATGCGGGTCTGCCGATTGTGGAAAACAGTTGTCCGGCGGTATTTTTAATATATTTGGTGATTATTTTTTTGTGTTTATCTGCGATATGGGAATATACGGTGCAGAGCTTGCCACAGCCATTGGATCCGGCATTTCTTTTCTCGTAATGCTGACGCACTTTGTCAGAAGGAAAAATACGCTGCGACTCATAAAACCGGAAAACCTGTTTGGTAAAATGCATGAGATTTTTATTACGGGATTTTCCACCTTTTTTATTGATGTGGCAATGGGTATTCTTACCGTGCTGTTTAATCGGCAGATTATGAAATATCTTGGTGCAAATGCGCTGGCAATTTATGGACCAATCATTAATATCAGCACTTTTGTGCAGTGTTGCGCTTACAGTGTGGGACAGGCTGCACAGCCGATCATTTCTACAAACTTTGGCGCACGCAAGGGCGAGAGAATTAAGGAAACCCTTAGGCTGGCACTGTGGACAACGACATTTTTCGGAATATTTTGGACGGCGCTGAGCGTGATGTGTCCAAATCTTTACATTCGCATCTTTATGAGTCCTACGCGTGAGATACTTGACATGGCGCCTGCTATCGTCCGAACCTATGCACTATCATTTCTGCTGCTGCCGTTTAATATTTTCTCAACTTACTATTTTCAGGCTATCATGAAACCGAAGGCGGCATTTGTTGTATCGGTGGCGAGAGGTCTTGTGATCAGCGGTATTTTGATCATAATTCTTCCGGTGGTGAGTGGTGCAAATTCTTTATGGTTTGCTATGCCGATTACCGAACTGCTCGTCATGGTCTATGCTGCGGCAAGCATCAAAAAATATACTAATAGATTACCGGGAATGTCTGTTCATGTCGGTGCGGACTGCCGTTGAAAATGTATTTACTAACCCTGGATTACAGTAATTGCGTAAAATGTAGTTAGTTATCAGTTAATTTTTAAGATTTTATGCTTATATTTAAGAGCTTACCCGCCTTTTCATAATCTAAAGCTGTCATGTCAATGGGTGCAGAAAGCAAACAAGTCCCCGTAAAACGAAATCGTCTTACGGAGACTTGTTTTTGTATTTTAATTATTATGTGGGCAAATATTATTTGGTGAGCAGTTCATACACACCATCGCTGCCGTATACGCCGCTCCAGTCTTTATCAAAGCCGGCTACGGCATTGTCTGTCATGGGATGCATAATGGCGGCGCGCAGAAGATCGGCATTAATGGTAGCGGATTGTGCACCGCAAAGAGCGACCTCGTGCAGCTGGCAAACGTTTTTAAAACTGGCTGCAAGCACTTTGCAATTTAAACCATGAATATCAAAAAGCTGTACAATGTCGCTGACTACTTCCACGCCGCTTGCGCAGATATTATCAAGACGGTTAACATATGGAGCAACAAAGTCTGCACCTGCACGCGCTGCGATTAATGCCTGCTGCGGTGTGAAGATGGCCGTCATGGTCACGCCGATTCCTTTTTTCTTTAAAATGGAAGTTGCTTTCAGGCCCTCTTCGCCGATTGGAATTTTGACATAAAATTCGCCGCCAACGGTTTCTTTGATCAGTTCGGCTTCTCTTACCATGTCCTCGGCTTTTTTTGCGGTGGTCTGTACATGCAGCATTTTTTCTGCGCCGATAATATCCCGGATAGATTTAATCAGTTTTACAAAATCTGTTTTTTCTTTGGCAACCAATGAAGGATTGGTTGTGACTCCGGCGATGGGATAAAACTCGTTCGCATGTTTAATCTCTGCTAAATTTCCGCTGTCTATTAAATAATACATGTGGCCTCATTCCTTTGTTTTTATTTTTGATATTAATGCCGGGAGTTTTTTTACTTCATACAGGCGGTACAATTTCCGAACAATGGTATTTTTATAAAAGGGTCATTATTGTGGTCTGCATTTTTCGTAAAAGAACAACCGCTAAAAACTTGCCAAACAAGTCTTTCTATATTCTATTATAACAAAAAAAATTATTTTGTCAAGAAATAAAAAACATATTGACAATAAAACGAAATAAATATATAATATAAACGAAACGAAATAAAAGTATAAAAGAAAACGGGTGATAAAATGAAACAGGAAGCGTGGAATCGCGCAAAGCAATCTGTTTTAATAGAACAAGAGGCAGTTGCAGATACGCTTGCAGCGCTGGAGGGAAGGTCATTTGGCGCAGCGGTGGAGGTGCTCGCCAAAGCAAACCGCGTTATGACCTGTGCCAGCGGAACATCAGGCATTGCTGCAAAAAAGTTTGCACATTCTTTGTGTTGTATTGAGGTTGGAGCAATGTTTATGCCTCCCTGCGAAGCGGTTCATGGCGGCTTGGGAGCTTTGCAGGAGGGTGATGTACTGGTCGTTATTTCGCGCGGCGGAAAAACGGCGGAGCTTCTTCCGGTTATTGGAGCATGTGCAGGCAGAGGCGCAAAGCTGATTGCTATTACCGAAAATATGGAATCGCCGCTTGCAAAAGCAGCAGATGTCGTCCTTCCGCTATCTATTCGGCGTGAGAGTGATCCTTACAATATGATGGCTACTTCAAGCTATGTACAGACGATTGCACTGTGTGACGCTGTTTTGGTTGCGTTAATGGAAGAAATGAACTATCAAAAAGAGCAATTTGCTCCGATTCATCCGGGTGGCGCAGTAGGCGCCATGTTAAACGGGAAATAAAACAGAGGAGAATGATTCATGTATCGTAATTTTAAAATTAGACCGCCATTTTTTGAAATCGGTCCGAAAGCATATCTCTACGGCGAGGAAATGTTGAAGCTGGCAAAAGTCATTGATAAGACAGCAATGAAATATGATGTGGATATTATTGTAACGCCGCAATATACGGATATTCGTTTGTTGGCGGACAACACGGAACGCATTCTGGTATTTGCACAGCATATGGACTATCTGCCGGTCGGAAAGGGTTTGGGTTCTGTTCTTCCTGAGGCCGTGAAGGCAGCGGGAGCTGTTGGCGTTATGCTGAATCACGCGGAAAAGAAACTCACCATGGATGTTGTGAAAAAAACCATTGCCCGTGCGGACGAGGTGGGACTTGCGACCATTGTTTGTGCTGATACGGTAGAGGAATTGACGGAGATTGCCAAAATGTCGCCAAACCTTTTAGTGGCCGAACCAACAGAATTAATTGGTACCGGTCAGACAAGCGATGCAAGCTATGTGAAGGACACCATTGCCGGTGTTCAGGCAATTAATCCCGATATTATGGTGCTGCAAGGTGCGGGTATTTCAAATGGTCAGGATGTTTATAACACCATTAAACTGGGAGCGCAGGCAACCGGCTCTACAAGCGGCATTATCAAAGCCGCCGACCCATATGCGATGGTGGAGGAAATGATTTACAATCTGCGCAAGGCGTGGGATGAAATGCATACCTTTGGCAAATAATATGCCGATTAAATAAATTTTTATGGAGGAAAGTAAAATGGAATTTAAAGTGTATCAAAAAGAATTGGAATTACAGTCAAGAGGTTGGATTCCGACCTTCCATGACATTTCAAAGGAGATTAATGAGATCGTTGAAGCATCGGGTGTCAAGAATGGTACGGTAAGTATTGTTTCTCACCACACAACCTGTTCGGTTATGGTTCAGGAGTGCTCGCATGACATAGATTCTTTTGACTTGGAATACTTACAGCATGACCTTCTTGATATTATGCGTAAAATGATCCCTGATTTTGCGGAAGAGCACCAATATCGCCATCCCGGACCGATTCATGCACAATATGGAAGATATGTTGACGAGCCCGGCGACTATTCCAGCATGAATACAGACGGACATTTGCGCAGCTGCTTTTTCGGCAGAAGTGAAACGATGACCATTAAAGATGGTATATTGGATGGCGGAAAATTTGCGCATGTTTATTTTATTGACTGGGATCACGTAATAGCTCGCCGCAGACAGGTTAATGTAACCGTCATAGGAACAACTGAGGATGTTGGAGACAGAAAGTGGAACAATGGAGAGGTTATCGACACAAGACATAAGTTTACGGATGAAGAAAAGGCTTATGATGTACATTATACCCTTCAACAAGAAAGATAAAACGAAAGAAAACGAAAACTTATTAAAATAGGCTGGAATTTATTTTTCTTTCGTGTTATACTGTACATAAACAGCAAGACAAGCGATGCTTGTACTGTTTTGTACGGTGCATTGCTGCGAAAAGGAGCGACATTATGGATATACACGAAAGAAAACAAAAGATAATCGAAATACTGAGCCGTGAAGGAAAGGTTAAGGTTAACGAGCTGAGCGAGCGTTTTGGTATCTCTGATGTTACCATTCGGATGGATTTAGCGGATTTGGAGGCGAAAGGCTTACTTTCGCGGATACATGGCGGCGCTGTCAGCTCGTATAAGACCTATTACAATATGAGTTTGCAGCAACGTCTTGCCGCTAACCAGGAAAGAAAACAGGAGATTGCTGCCAAAGCAGTGGAAATGATTGAGGAAAATGACACTGTTATGTTAAATTCCGGTACTACAACGCTGACGGTTTTGCGTATGATTCCGCCGCAGATGAGTCTGAGCATTGTAACCAACTCGGTAGCGATTGCGCTGGAAGCGGGCGGAAATCCTAATTTTAATGTGGTGCTTTTGGGCGGTGCGATCAATTCTAAATATCAGTTTATTTACGGTGATGATGCTAATGCACAGTTAGAGCGTTATCATGCGGACAAATTGATTCTTTCGGTGGATGGTATTGATTCTGATAATGGCTTTACCACCTATTATGACCGTGAAGCGGAGCTTGACAGACTGATGCTGGCACACTCTGCGACGAAAATTATCACGGCAGATTCCAGTAAGATAGGTAGAACCGCTTTTGCAAAGATTGCGGACATATCTGCGGCCGATTATATTATTACCAACAAGGATGCTTCCACATGCGAAGAGCTTGGTATTTTGGCTGAGACGGTAAGCAATATTTTTGCCGTTTAACTTTTAGGAAATGTGGGAAAAACATGAAATATTTATTGGGAATTGATGTAGGGACTACCTCTTTGAAGGCGGCTGTATTTGATGAAAATGCTGTTTTGGTTAAATCTGTGACAAAGGATTATACGCTGAATGTCAAGGGAGATTTTGTAGAATTTCCGGCAGAGCAGTATTGGGAGATTTTTTTGGAAGCATTGACAGAGCTGAGTACAGAGTATCCCATTTCTGCTATGAGCATTGACACACAGTGCGAAACGATGATTGTGGCAGATGAACAAGGTAAGCCTCTTTGCAATGCTATAGCCTGGCTGGATAACAGAGCAGCTTTGCAGGCTGAGAAGATAAAGGCGTACTTTGGCGAGAAAAAAGTTTATGAGGTGACCGGGCAACCTGAAATTACAGCGACGTGGCCAGCCTGTAAACTGCTGTGGCTGAAGGAGAACAAGCCGGAGTTATGGGCGAGGACGCGAAAAGTATTTTTGCTGGAGGATTATTTGCTCTACCGTTTGACCGGAAAGTTTATAACCGAGCGGACGCTGCAGTCATCTTCCTTATATTACAACATTAAGACCGGCGGCTGGTGGAAGGAAATGCTGGATTTTATTGGTCTTGCAGAAACAGCATTGCCTGCCTTGTGCAACAGCGGTGAAAAAATTGGAAACTTTGGCGGGACGGCGGTTGTTACAGGTGCAATGGATCAAGTTGCGGGAGCAATCGGCGCCGGTGTCATAAAAAAAGGTATTGTAAGCGAAATGACGGGAACAACAATGGTTATATTTGTCCCGACAGATGAAATCCCGGAATATGTGCCGGACAGTAAAATTCCCTGCCACGTTAATTATGACGGAAAGTATTGCTTGCTTTTATGGACGCCGACAGCGGGCATTGCATTAAAATGGTTTAAAAATAATTTTTGTGAGAATTTTAGTTTCCGAGATCTGGACGAGCTAGCAGCGGCGGTAGAGGCAGGTAGTGACGGTCTTACCTTCCTTCCGTATCTATGCGGCTCGACCATGCCGAAATATAATCCGAATGCGCGCGGCATGTTTTGCGGACTTACCATGGAACATACGCGCGGTCACGCGGTGCGAAGTATCTTAGAGGCTGTAGCATGTATGCTGAAGAGTAACCTGGACTATCTTGGGTTAACCTGTGAGGAAATCCGCTCCATGGGCGGAGGTGCACAGAGTCCGCTTTGGTGCCAGATGAAGGCGGATTTAACCGGCAAAAAAATAGTTACGCTGAAGAATGACGAAACAGCGTGTCTTGGTTCTGCCATATTGGCAGGTGTCGGTATCGGTCTTTTTGACAGTGTAGAATCTGCTTGCAATATGGCAGCGGAAATAAAGAGGGAATATATACCGGGCAGTGCGGATTACAGTGAGTGCTATCAAAGGTTTTGTGATTTGGAACAGAAATATGTGTAAGATAAGGCTTCCTATCATTTCTATGAGGGTAGGGACACAGGAAAGGTTTTGTGCCGCTGCAGGGCGGCAGAATGGAGATGAAAATAATGACTGCAATTATTCATGCTAATTTGGTTATGCCGGATCATTTTATTCCGGATGCCGTGCTTTTAATGGAAAACGGCGTGATTGTAGATTTTGGCAGAAAGCTTGCAATACCGGAAAATGCAGAAATTATTGACGCAGAGGGGTTGTATGTCGGACCGGGGCTGATTGACATCCATACACATGCAGACGGAGAGTATTATTTTTATGAAAATCCGGAGGCGTGCTCCCGGAAACTTCTTCAACACGGTGTAACTTCGGTTCTCCCGGCATTGTATTATAATTTAAACAAACAGCAGTATTTAGACGCCATTGATACGATTGACAGTGCAGTGAAAAGCGGAAAATGTCCGAATATTGCGGGATATTACATGGAGGGTCCTTATCTGAATCCGGCTTTTGGCTGCGACAGAGAGAACAACCCTTGGAAGGGCGCCATCTGCAAAGAGGATTATGCCGAGATTTTGGACAAGGTGAAAGATACTGCGAAGGTGTGGTGCCTGTCACCGGAACGTGAGGGTACGCTTGATTTTGTAAAGGATGTAAAAAGACAGATTCCCAATATTGTTTTTTCTGTTGCGCATAGCGAGGCAACGCCGGAACAGATTGAAGAGATTATTCCTTACGGTTTAAAGCTTGGTACGCATCATACCAATGCTACTGGAACTTTGGAAAGTTATCCGGAATGCAGGGGTGTGTGCGTGGATGAAACGGTGAATTATCACAACGATATTTATGCAGAGCTGATTTGTGACTCGCTTGGAATCCATGTACATCCGTATATGCTTAGATTGGTCAGTAAAATAAAGGGAAAAGACAGAATTATTTTAATTTCAGATGCCTGTGTATTTCATGGACCGCCGATACCGGGCTGTGAAGAGGCTTTTGATATTAATTTTGATTTTGATGGCGAGATTGCAGGTTCTAAAATGACCTTAGACATTGCATGCCATAATATGATGGTGCATACGGGCTGTTCGGTCTGCGATGTATTTCGCTACGCGTCCCTGAATCCGTCAAGATTACTTAATTTGACAGATTTGGGACAAATTAAAAAAGGTAATACCGCCAATCTGGTCTTTGTAGATCATTGGTTTCATATTAAAAAAACTATTGTAAAAGGAGAGGTTTTCAGTGAATAATATTATTTTTGATCCGCCAACCGATTTGAAATTTGTACCGGGCGACTATGTTCCGTTTCGTGACAGAGAGGTTTGCGAGCGTTTGCGTAAAATCAGCGGAAAGGATTTGGAAAAGCATCCGAACCCTGATTTTAAAATTAAGGTTATGATGAACCCGCATCCGGTTTTGATTTCTACATTGTTTGCCCGTATTAAAGATGCGTCGGAACATGACAGAAAAATTACCTTAATTTTGGGAAATCCTGAGCCGGAAACTTATATTCCGTTGGCTCAGCTGATTAACTATTTCCAGGTGGACTGCCGCAAAGTACATATTTTTGCAATGGATGAATGGGCAGATGATCAGGGCAACATTGCGCCGGAAACCTATAAAGCAGGTTTTGCTCATTCCATGTTGAAATATCTGGTATATCAGATTGATGAAAAACTGAGAATGCCGCTTGAAAATGTACATTATCCGACCAATAAAAATATTGCGGACTATTCTAAAATGATTACTGACTGCGGTGAAGGCGGGGCAGATATCTGCAGTTCTTCTCCGGGATGGACAGGTCACATGGCGTTTATTGACCCTGTTAGTGATTTTATTACGGATAACATGGAAGAGTATCTGCAGCAGGAAGCAAAAATCGTTACATTGCATCCATTAACCGTTGCACAAAATTCATTGCACGGCGTATTCGGTCAATCCGGTTATGTTGCTGATGTTCCGCCAAAGGCTGCTACTATCGGGCCGGTTGATGTGAAAAATGCAAGAGAACGTATTGAGGTTCATGCACTTCTGACAAACAACACTTTCTCTTCCTGGCAGAGAATGACTTCCAGACTGGTCCTGCACGGACCGGTAACGCCGTTGGTTCCCAGTTCTATGCTTCAGCTGATGAAAACCCAGGTTTATGTCAGCGAAGAAATTGCTGCACCTTTCGAGTGCTGGGAGAAAGTTGGCTATTAATCAGAAAATAGCTTAATTGATATCTGAAAAATATGTTGGTAACAAGCTGTGGCAAAGGTAGAATTTGTCACAGCTTGTTTTAGGTTTGGCTCATTTCTCCATATTTTTTCTTCATTCTTCCATGTTATTCATTTTTATTATATGCTATGATTCAAAAGGGGAGCATATATTTTATGAATTATAATATATTTTCCGATATAACGAAAGGAGCGGGTTATGGTGAAAAAATGGATGAAAGATGAATTGACGGTGAAGGTATATGACGGACGGGAAGAAATGGGAAAAGATGCGGCGGAGGATATTGCGGCGTGCATTAAGACCCTTTTGAAAGAAAAGAGCGAAATTAATATGATTTTTGCTGCGGCACCTTCGCAAAATGATGTGTTGTATTCTCTTTGTGAAAGAGATGATATTGAATGGCAAAGAATTAATGCGTTTCATATGGACGAATATATCGGTCTTGATGTTGCTGCGCCTCAGCGGTTTTCTAATTTCTTAAAGGAACATATTTTCTCCAAAAAGCCTTTTAAGTCGGTTAATCTGATAGACTGCACAGGTAGTCCGGAGGCAGAAAGCGAGCGTTACGGCGATCTGTTGAAGCAATATCCGACAGATATTGTTTGCATGGGTATCGGTGAAAACGGTCATATTGCATTCAACGACCCGCATGTGGCAGACTTTCACGATCCGAAAATGGCAAAACCTGTTAAGCTGGACGAGATTTGCCGTATGCAGCAGGTCAACGACGGTTGTTTTGCCACGATTGATGAGGTACCGGAATATGCGCTGACTTTAACGATACCTACGTTGATTCGTGCGCCGCATTTATTCTGTGTTGTACCTTGTACAACAAAGGCACAGGCTGTGAAAAATACCGTAGAGGGTGAAATCAGTGAAAGCTGTCCCGCCAGCATTTTGCGTACACAGAAAGGTGCAATCCTGTACTGCGACAAAGACAGTGCAGCATTGCTGGATGCGTAAATGGTTACCAAAATTAAAAACGGAAGGCTGATTTTACCGGATGCGGTTGCAGAGGATTTTTCACTTTATATAAAAGATGAAAAAATTATGGCTGTTACAAGAGAAAACCTTGCATTTGACCGTGAAATCGACGCGGAGCATGCTTATGTATCGGCGGGATTTATTGATATGCATGTTCATGGCGGCGGCGGATATGATTTTATGGACGGCGGGACGGAGCCGATTTTTAAAGCGGCAAAAATGCACTTGCTTCATGGTACAACCAGCCTGCTTGCGACTACACTTGCTTGTTCGACACAGGTTTTAACTGAATTTTTATTTGATTTGGGAAGGGCAAAGCAAAGCTGTAAAAGCATAATCGGTGCGCACCTGGAGGGACCTTATTTCTCCTTGCAGCAGAGCGGCGCGCAAAACCCGGATTATATAAAACCGCCGGAGGAAGCAGAATATCGCAAACTCATTGAGCAAAGCGGCAGTTTAATTAAGCGCTGGAGCTTTGCACCTGAATTGGAGGGCAGTGAAACTTTTTGCCAGACGTTGCTGCAAAATAATATTCTTCCTTCTATTGGTCATAGTGATGCAGTTTTGTCGGATGTTCAAAAGGTTTATGATATGGGCTGTCATATGCTTACTCATCTGTATTCGGGTATGTCCACCATTACGCGGCAGGGAGGCTTTCGGCGTCTTGGCGTAGTGGAAAGCGCCTATTATTTTGATGATATGTGTGCGGAAATTATTGCGGACGGCTGTCACCTTCCGCCGGAGCTGTTAAAACTGATTGTCAAGCTAAAGGGAACAGACAATATCTGTTTGATTACCGACTCTATGCGTGCGGCAGGTTTGCCGGACGGAGAATCTTTTCTTGGACGGCGCGGAGAAGAAACACCGTGTATTGTGGAGGATGGTGTGGCTAAGCTGCTTGACCGCAGCGCCTTTGCGGGGAGTGTGGCAACGGCTGACAGGTTGGTCAGAGTTATGGTACAGGAAGCGGGTGTTACGGTGCACGATGCAGTAAAAATGATGACCGTAAATCCGGCGCGGATTTTGGGATTGCAGCAGAAGGGAAGTCTGCAGGAAGGTTATGATGCGGACATTGTCTTGTTTGATGAGAATATTCGGATTCAATGTGTACTGCAGGGCGGTATCGTGGTAGAATGAATACCGGAAACCTAATTAATGCTTCGGGTGAAACAGCAACATATTGAAAATGCGTAAAAATTCACAATAACGGCTTGCCTTTTTCGTTGCAATATGGTACAATTGCTATATGGTCAGTTTATCAAGGTGATTTTAAAATGCTTCAGAATCCATATTTATTTAGGATTTCGGAGCATTTTGTTTCGCGCTGATATATTTTATGTGCTATAGGCTTAATGTTTTATAAGTAAGGAGCAACCAATCATGTATCAGCTGGTAGTTGTGGATGATGAGAAATTTTCCCGTTCTGTCGTGGAAAAGTATATTCGTTCTGCGCAGAGAAATTTTGAAGTAGCAGGAGCTTTTTCAAATGGCGAGGAGGCACTTGCTTTTATAGAGCAACATTCGGTGGATGTTGTCATTACAGATATTAAAATGCCGAAAATGGATGGTATGGAGCTGTGCGCGCAGATTCGCTCCCGGAACAAAAAGTGTAAAATTGTCATCCTGAGCGGTTACGGAGAATTTTCCTATGCACAGCAGGCCATTAAATATGGGGTTTGCCATTATCTTTTAAAACCGATTGACATGGAAGAGCTTTGCGAGGCGCTTCGGAAAATAGAAAAGCAATTAGATGGGGAAAATGCCGTTGAAGTGCATGATGAACAAAGCCGGCGCTTAAACCAGGAGCAATTTTTTGTCGATGCTATTTTGGGAGTCACGGCAGATCGCAAGGAGATGCCGGAGGCTTTTGCGCGGTTGGAATTTCCGTTTGAATATGAGCATGCGAAGGGGAAAATTATAAAATTTCAGGTAAAGGATTATGAGCGTTTTATCCAGGAAGTTTGGAATTATGAAAAGGATCGTTTAAGTATCGCAGTGGTAAACTTGCTGGAAACCTGCGGAGAAAATATTTACGCATATTCGGTAGTTCATCATGGAGACACCATGATTTTTGCAGTGGTAGACGGCGGTTATCCAAGTACATATATTGAGCAGATGCAGGATACAGCAAGAGAATTGCTGTCATTGGAGCTGCGCGGTGAGATATTGTGTCAGTTTGAAAGTCCGGCAGAAATTTCTCAGAAATTTTCCATGCTGAAAACTTTGGATACGGAAGTGGAGATGTTAGTATCTTATCTGAAAACGGGGGACAAGAATTCTGCACAGCTGATGCTGAAGCGTTTGGTGTATGAATATGCTAAGATGGGTGAGAACAGCTTCCGCAAACTGCTGCAAAAGTTGTCTGTTGTTTTGGAGGGCGGCTCCGATTTTGAGCATGAACTTACGGAGTTGTATAACCAATATCCAATCGGAGGCTTGGCGGAAGCAGAGGAATTTTCCAAACGGCTTCTTCAGCTAGCAGGCAGCGGAGAAGTTAGAGAAACAGATTCTCTGATTCAGAAAATAAAGAAATTTGTTGAAGATAATTACACCAACGATATCTCAAGAGAGGATGTTGCGGGTGCTGTATTTTTGAATGCAAATTATTTCAGCCGATATTTCAGCATGAAAACCGGACAAAGTTTTTCGGACTATTTATTGGAGGTTCGGATGCATAAGGCGGTGGAGTTGCTTAACAACAGCGGAACGATTTATGAGATTGCAAAAAGAGTAGGATATAATGATTATCGCCACTTTTTGCGTACCTTTAAAAAGTATACGGGTTACACCCCGTCAGAGTATAGGCGTTCTGTTCTGGGGAAGGCGGATGATATGGCATGAAACATCTTCGGTTTAAAAATCCGTATGGGGCAAATAGTCAGTTGTTTAAAATATTTACCCGTTTTATGTCCTTTGTTTTAATCATTTGTCTTTCGGTTGTCTTGCTTGTTTACGGCTATGGCGTTCGTGCTATCAGCAAGAGCTTGATTCAGTCCAACCAGTCAACGGCAGAGCACACAGCGGTTTCGACAGAATCTATCTTTCGGGAAATCGAGTTGGTTTTGGGAAACTTAAGCGGCAACAATTATGTACAAACTTATGTAATAGCTCAGAATCCGCGCAGTCTGATCAATGAACTAGACATGCGGCTTCATGAGCTTTTATCTATGCTCACGGCGGCATATAATTACATTGATTCTATATATGTGTATTCAGAGACGAACAACAAAGTTTTCAGTACGACGTTTGAAAGCTCTCCGGACGAGATTGAAGATGTCAATTGGCTGGAAGTGTATGAGAAAAACAAACAGAAATATTTAACGGTGTATCCGAGGAAAAAATATAATATTTATCCGAATATTATTACTTTTATGCGTCCTGTATCCGTGGGTGCGTCTAAAGGTGCGGTGCTGATAAATATTAATCCGGAAGAGATAGAGGCACTGAGTAACAGCGGAGAGGATAAACTGCAGAACACCTATATGGTTACAGAAGACGGAACCATTATTTACAGTCAGACGCAGAGCGAGATATTTACGAATACGGCGGAACATCCTGTTCTGAAAGAAGCGATGCAAAACGGGGCGGAAGAAGGGATCCTGCTGCGGCAAAAAGAAGGAATTTATGCTGTTTCGCAGGTTGTATCAAGTTATTATGATTGGTCTTATGTTAATCTGTACGGACCTGAGGACTCCATACGCGATTTTGCGACCATTCGGAACTTAATATTGTTTAGTTTATTTATTATCTTGGCGGTTGGTTTTGCTGCGGCAATCTATTTTTCCTATACGGCATATCAGCCGATTCAAAGTATTTTGGATATTTTAGACCGTCCGGAACAGTGGAATCAAGCAAACAAAAGTGACGGAGAAGTGAAGTATATTGCCTCCAGAATCGTTACCATGCTTCAAACAAACAGAGATTTGGAGACGGAGTTCCAAAAACAGATGAAAACTTTAAACGATACTTATGCTTATGCCTTGCAGGTGCAGATTAATCCCCATTTTCTGTTTAATACGCTCAACTTGATTAATATGATGATTGTTGATGATTATGGTGTGGGACAAAGAAGCTCCAAGGTATTGGTGGAGCTGTCGCGTCTGCTTTGGTACAGTCTGAAAAACGAGGACAAGTTTATTACCGTGCGTGAAGAAGTGGAATGTGCTAAATTGTATCTGGATATTTTAAGCAAACGTTATCCGGATTTATTTACGGTTCGTTATGATGTGAGCGACTCTGTGTTGGAGAATCTTATTTTAAAGCTTAGTTTGCAGCCGTTGATTGAAAATGCCGTAAATCACGGTTTGATACCTAAAGAAAGCGGAGGGGTTGTTACCGTTTCGGTACAGCCGGAATGCGAACAGCTGAGAATAGCGGTAACGGATAACGGCGTCGGAATGAACGCGGCACATCTGGAGGAAGTACGTCAATCGGTATACAGCGATATGGAAATGGACAGCAAGCATATAGGTGTTAAAAATGTACGGCAAAGAATTAAACTGCTATTGGGTGAAGCCTATGAACTGACCATTGAGAGTGAGGAAAACCGCGGTACATGCGTTAGTTATACCGCGCCTATTTTAATGCAGCCTGAATTGCAGGTCAAAGAAAACGGTAACGATAAGGCACCTATGTAACAAAAAGACACTTTTCATCCCCAATATTTGATTATATAATAATAATGTAACCAGATTGGGGGGTCGATTTATGAAAGTAGAAAAAGCATCATTAGACAAAAGCAGAACTTCTCGTAGGCTAAATTATGCAATGCGTGACAGTTTATCTCTGTCATTGCTTGCGTTGCCGGGAATTGTTCTGCTTTTTATATTCAATTATCTGCCAATGTACGGACTGGTTGTTGCATTTAAGCAATTTAATCCAAATCAGGGTATTTGGAAAAGCCCGTGGGTCGGTTGGGATAATTTTGAATTTTTCTTTACCTCGCAGGATGCGTGGCGTGTTTTGCGCAACACGGTTTTGTACAGCCTTGACTTTATGTTCATCGGTCTGTTTTTTGCTGTGGTCATTGCGTTGCTGCTGTACAACCTGCGCAGTCAGGTCGGTGTAAAAATCTACAACACCGTTATGATTTTACCAAAGTTTTTATCTATGGTTTTAATTGCTTTTATAGTTTATTCAATTTTAAATCCTGCGTCGGGCATTTTGAACCAGATTATTCGGGCATTCGGCGGCAGCGGAAAAACAGACTGGTATGCTAAGCCGGAGGCGTGGCCGTGGGTTTTAACCATCGTGCACATCTGGCAGACGGTGGGTATGAACTCTATCGTATATTATGCGGCTCTGATGGGAATTGATGAGGCGCTGTTTGAGGCAGCACGCATTGACGGTGCGAACAAGTGGAAACAGACACGTTACATTGCGATTCCGCATTTGACAAGCATAATGATTATTACCACTATTTTAGCATTCGGTAATCTGTTTAACGGAGATTTTGGTTTGTTTTATCAGACAACACGTGACGTTGGACTTTTATATTCTACAACGGATATCATTTCAACTTATACCTTCCGTGGCTTAATGGGAGGTAATATGGGTGTTTCTGCAGCGGTAGGGCTGTTCCAGTCCTGTGCAGGGTTGGTTCTGGTGGTACTGGTTAATTTGATTGTGAAAAAAATCAGTCCGGAAAACAGTCTGTTTTAATCTGAAATGTATTGTTTAGAATGGAGTATGATATTATGAAGAAAAAAATCAGTGTAGGTCAGATTGTTTTACATGCCATTTTCATTGTATTGAGCTTGACTTATATTTTACCTTTTATTTTGGTAATTTCTATCTCGATATCCAGCGAATCTGCCATTCGGGAATTTGGCTACACCATTTTTCCAAAAGTGATAGACTTTGAGGCATATCGTCAAATCTTTTTGAACCCCTCGCAGTTGCTGGACTCATATGCGGTAACCATTTTCTTTTCGGCTGTGACAACGTTTTTATCTGTTCTGGTAATGACTTTGATGGCGTATCCTCTGTCACGTCCGAATTATAAATTTAAAGGTATATTGACATTTTATATTTTCTTTACCATGCTGTTCAGTGCGGGATTGGTTCCGTCCTACATTATCAATTCCACTTATCTGCATTTGGACAACACCATATGGATTTACATTTTGCCATCGTTGGTCAGTGCATGGAATATTATTATTATCCGAACATTCTTCCAGGGATTGCCGGAAGGTTTGGTAGAGGCCGCCAAGATAGACGGTGCAAGTGAAATAAGGACTTATTTCCAGATTATTATGCCGCTGTCCAAACCTGTTATTGCGACAATGGCGTTCTTTGTTGTCATTGCAAAGTGGAATGACTGGAACACGGCGTTGGTTTACATTAGAAATCCGAAATTATATTCTTTGCAATATATGCTTCAAAAGATATTACGTGAGGCAGACTTTGTAAATGATATTGCGAAGAACACGGGCATGTTTGCTGATTATGAAATACCGACGGAAAGCATGCGGTATGCAATGGCAATACTGGCGGCAGGCCCGATGCTTGTAGTATTCCCGTTTTTCCAGAAATATTTTGCACGCGGCTTAACTATTGGTGCGGTAAAGGGCTGATATTTTAGAAAATAAAAAAATAAATACAGAGAACAACCGAAATGAGAAAGGATGATGAAGCAATGGCAAAAACAAAAAGACAACGTATGAAGCAAATGATGGCTGCATTACTTTGCGGTGCAATGCTGATGGGAATGGCGGGCTGCGGCGATAAAAGTAAGGAAAGCAACGCCAGCGGCAGCAATGTAACCTTAAAATGGGTTATGCCGGGTCCCGGAAAACAGGTTGACTCAGAAAGAGTGTGGAGCAAGTTCAACGAAGAGCTGCAAAATTATCTGCCGGGGGTATCGGTATCCTTTGAGGTGATTCCGACAGCGGACTATAAGCAGAAGTATTTGCTGATGAACACCGGACGTGAGGAAATGGATTTGGTCAGCACCTACACTTTAGATTTTAACGCAGAGGCACGCAACGGTTCTTTCCTTGCGATTAACGATTCGATGGACAAGGAAGCACCGGAGCTGAAGAAACAGCTTCCGGACTGGCTGTGGAGTTACACAACAGTTGACGACAAGATTTATGCTGTTCCGGTTTATCAGAGTATGCAGTCGCAGGTTATGGGTATTCGTACCCCGACAGCGCTTGCAAATAAATATTTAGACACGAAAAAGGCAGAACAGATTTTCTGGGCAAGCAGAACTTTCACCAAAGAAGGCTATGATGTTATCGAAGATTATCTGAAACAGTTAAAGGATTCCGGGGAACTTGGTTTGGGCTTGGAGCCCGGCTCGTTCCAGCAGCAGGGCTATGAGCAGTTCTTAATGCCGTATGCGGTGAAGAACGGTGACGAGCATCCGAAGGTTGTTAACATCTGGCAGACAGAGGAAACAAAATATTATTACGGAAGAATGGCAGAATGGTACAAAGCAGGTTACATCCGTCAGGATATCCTGAGTGTACAGAAATCTTCCAATGACAGAGGTAAAGAGGGCGGCTACACAATGTGGCTTGACCAAACAATCAAAAATTCTGCGGAGAAGGATACCAATAAATATGGAATGGATATTACCGTAATTCCGCTTCAGGATTATTTCTACATTCCGTCGGTTGCTGCAGCCGGTGGTACGGCTATTTCTTCCAGAAGCAAACATGCAACGGAGGCTATTAAGCTTTTGGAATTGCTGAATACTGATAAAGGTAAGGATTTATACCGTTTGCTGGTATTTGGTTTTGAGGGAGAGCACTATAAAAAGATTTCGGATGACCGCGTTGAAACCATTGGCTATGTCGGTCAGGCAGGCTCTACGGCACCTTACGGTATGCTCAAATGGATTGTAGGCAACACACAGTTGGCATATGATACGCAGACCGAATTTGAAGGCTGGAATCATTATATCTTTGATGAAATTAACCTCCAGGGTGAAAAATCAAAACTGATGGGATTCAAGCCAAAGTTGGATCGTATTCAGACAAAGCTGGCGCAGGTTTTAACGGTAAAGGGTGAATATGCTTCCCTGGGCAGCGGCGCTGTAGAAAACTGGGAGCAGGTATATCAGGAATATATGGATAAGTTGGAGTTGGCGGGCAACCAGGATATTATTGATGATTTGCAGAAGCAGGTTGATGAATTTCTGGCAAAGAAATAATCACTACGGGCTTGCGGATGCAGATGGGAGGAAATTATGAAAAGAATACTTGCGGTCGTTGTCATGTTTGCGTTATGTCTCGGACTGATTCCTGTCAGTGCGCAGGAGGCATCACTGAATGCAGAGATAAAAAAAGATGAGCATGACGTTTGGATTACCGGCAGCGTAACGCCGGCGCAAGAACAGATAGTGACGCTGTTTATTTATTTACCGCTGAAGGAAGCACCATCGGCAGCAAAAGGAGACTTGCTTTCCTTCTGTTATTATGCGGCAGAAACCCGCACAGCAGAGGACGGGAGCTTTTCATTCTATAAAGCATTGAGCAAAAACGACCAATCCGGACGCTATCAGGTTCGGATTGGTACGGCAGGGATTACCCCTGCTGTCAGTGACAGCTTTTTCCACGTTTCGGAAGACGAATATCAGAAACTGTATGAAAAAATGACCGAGCAGGACGAGACAAAAAAACTGACAGACGCTAAGCTGGATGCGGAACTGGAGTCTATGCGCGAAGTTTATCAGGCAATGGGTGCAGAGCTTGATGTTTATTTTGCTTTACCAAGCAAAACCAGCCGTTTGAAGGTTTGTAAGGCAGTGCTTGATGTTTCGAAATTTGCGGATGGCAAGGATGTTATTCGTGTTTTGAATGAACAGATTGCACTGGAAACCTTAAATCAATCTAAAGACGCACAGGCATTTTCAAACACGCTGAGTAGTTTTCAGACGGTATTGGGTCTGGATGTAACGAAAGCGGGTTCGGAGGAAAAGCAGGCAGAGGTATGGCGCTTGATGATGCAAAGAATGCCGTATCAAGATATTAAAAGTTTGCAGGCTGAATTTGGAGAGTGCTGTGCGGTTGCCGCAATTAATGTGGCGTTGTGGGGGGCAATTCCAAAGGTTATAGAGGCATATAAAAATATTTTTAAAGATTTGCTGTCAGGTGACTACAGCAAGCTGACTCAAAACAGACAAGCTGTGGTATGTCAGGCGATGGCAGACGCAACGTTTTCTACAAGCAAAGAATTTACAGAAGCGTTTGCAGATTGTGTTGCAGCTCAGCTGAAGCTGCAGACAAAAGATAATGACGATTCCTCTGATAAAAACAGTCATAAATCAGGCGGGGGAGGCAGAAGCAACGGCGGCGGTGTTCCGCAGTTGCCGGAATTAACACCGATTGATCCGTTGCCAACGCAGACTCCGGCTCCTGAGTTTTCAGATTTAGAGCATTTTGACTGGGCAAAAGAACATATCGTGAAGCTGAGGGAAATGGAGATTATTTCCGGCACGGATGATCGTCTTTTTGAGCCGAACCGTGGCGTAAACAAAGAAGAATTCATTAAAATGGTAGTGTTGGCGTCAAATGATTTTAACGCAGCGGCGGAATGCAGCTTTACAGATGTAGAGCGGGGCGCTTGGTATTATCCGTATGTGGCAAGCGCTGTTTCGGCGGGACTGGTACTGGGCAACACGACAGGACAGTTTGGCAGCGGTACACAGGTATCGCGGCAGGATGCGGCGGTTATTTTGTGCCGGTTCCTGGAAAAGAAAGGTGTAGCGCTTAGCGCATCGGAAGAAACAGTATTTGCTGATGAAGGCAACATTGCAGATTATGCTTTACAGGCAGTGAAAAAGCTGCATCAGGCGGGAATTATTAAAGGTTTTGAAGACCGGACATTCCTTCCCGACAAGCTTTGCAGCCGTGCAGAAGCAGCGGTGATGATCAGCCATGCATTAACGGCGGCATATCAGGAGGAGTAATTGATGAAAAAACTAATCGCAATAATATTAACAGTTATAATGGCAGCAAGCGTTATCGGCGTGCAGGCAATCGCTCCGGACGTGCAGGACACAAGCTATGAGCAGGCTGTTGATTTGGCGGTTGCATTCGGCATAATGGAAAACAGAGCGAATAATCGATTTGAGCCGGAAAGCGCTGTTACAAGAGCAGAGGCTGCAAAGGCTGCAGCAGTACTGTCTGGATTTTATGATAAAGCAGAGGTAGATTTACCGGCTTATTTCCACGACGTAACGGAGGAAACTTATGGCTTTGCGGAAATTAATTTTCTGGCCAAGCTTGGTATCGTTCGCGGAGGTTCTGATGGAAATTTTGCTCCGGAAAGAGCATTGACAGCACCGGAAGCAGCTAAATTTATGTCGGCAGTTTTGGGCTATGATTATATGGCGGAAAATAAGGGGGGATATCCGGGAGGATATCTGGCAGTTGCGGCTCAAAACAGAATGTTTCACAATGTAACGCTGGATGACGGAACGGTAAAACGCGGAGATTTTGCTAAAATCATCGAAAATTGTCTTTCTTTAAAACCGGTTTTGCAGTATATTGCAAACAACAAAGTGCAGATGCAGGAGCTTAATGAAACGCTGCTGGAGCATGTATTTCAGGTAAAAAAGACAACGGCGCAGGTTACGGACAGAGACTATTCGGCGCTGTATCATGAAAACAACCGCGGTAATGCCTGGATTGTTGCTGACGAACAGGTATACGAGGTAACAGATCCGACTCTTAATATCCCGTTGGGTTATTGTGTTACGTTGTATTATAAACAGGATGCTGACAGAAGAGAATGTGTTTACGCGCAACTTCCGAAAAATAAAAATGATGTAACCTGCATTTACGCACAGGATATTGTCAGTGCAGATAAAACAAAAATTGTTTACCGTGAGGATTCGGATAGTGACGACACAAAAACGATAGATCTTAACTATAGTTTCGCTTTCGTTTATAACGGAACCGCGAAACCGGAATATACAGATGAAGATTTTAGACCGGATTCCGGTAAGGTAGAGCTGATTGACTGCAACAATGACGGAAAATATGACGCTGTAATTGTAAGCTCTTACGTAAATTACTTTGTAAAATCAATTTCGCTTTATGATGAGATGGTATATGATTCTTACCGCATGCAGCCATTGAAGCTCGACAGCAAGGATAAGAGAGTGACTGTGGAGCGTGCGGGCAAAGAGGCTACTGTTGCAGACATTAAGCCGAATGATGTGCTGGCAGTTGCGTCTGATGCAGAGAAACTGGTTGATGTTGCGACTGCATCGGGTACGACCAAAGTGCGTATGGTAGATAATGACAAGAGTAAAAATATCCATATTATTATCTGCACACAGGCAGTGACCGGTCGTGTAACGGCTGTAGACAGCGGCAACCATTGCTTTGAGGTCGGCGGAAAATATTATAACCTTGCAAAGAGCTTTCCGTATGGTCTTGGCACAGCACAGAGCGGAGATATTTCCGTAGGCGATCAGGGCGTGTTCCACTTTGATATGAACCTGAATCTGGCAGGTTTTACCATTGTGACTGCCATGGGTAAGCAATACGGCTTTTTAATCAGCGCAGAACCCGGCAAGGGACTGAGCACGTCCGGTAAATTTAAACTGATTACCACAAACGGCAAAGAACTTGTTTTAGATGGTGCAGACAAAATGAAGATAGATCATGGCGGTAAAACTTATGAACCGCGTGAGATTATTGAAAAAATGTGCGATGCATCGGGAAAAATTCGCCAGGAATTGATAGAATATCAGCTGAATGACGACGGACAGCTGACGGAGGTTAATTATGCCGTTGATTCAACGGGTACCGGTTATGATAAAGAACAGTTCTCTTTGGATTATGAAAACAAAGAGGCGCTTTATGACAGCACGTATCTCTATTTTGACAGAAAGTTTGCTGTTAACCGCGATGATTATACCATTTTCTTTGTGAATCAGGGCGCAGACGGACGGTATCAGGCAGAGGACGTAAAAACAGGACTGTACTCCTCTCTTTCACATGATATTCGCTACGACTTAAAGGGATACAATGCAGACGAGGTAGGCAGAGGAACCCTTTTGGTAATCAATAAAAAATCGGCAGAAACAGTAGACCAGAAAAAATCGCCGATTGCTATGGTGGATAAAGTGTTTAAGTCGCTTGATAAAGAAGGCGATACCGTATACAGCTGTTACTGCTACGTAAACGGACAGTATCAGAAACTGGTGTTCAGTTCTGACGCGAAAAAGAGCGGATACGAGGACGGGTACTATAAAAAGTATAAATATGTTGATAAAATCACATCGCCGGCAGACTTTAAACGGGGAGATGTTTTCCAGTATGACACAAACACCGGCGGCGAGATTTCGGTATATGCACCTCTATTTTTACCGCGATTTGACCACGACGCCGAGTCGCTGGAGATGAACACCAAACATAACAAGGCATATCATACCATTTTAGGTGATACGCTTTATGCCAATGATCAGTTTATTCGGATTCGTTTCTACAACGGCGTAACGGATGAGACCGAAACGCAGATGGTAAGCATCCGAAGCAGAAAGGTTGTTATGTATGATAAGGAAAACGACAAGCTTTCGGTGATAGACCCCGGTGATATCAGAACAGAGGGGCAGGCTCTTCATGCAGCCAATGCTGCGCGCTTGTTCTTTAAGATGTATCAGGGCGAAGTGACCGGCTTCCTGATTGTACAGTGAGGAGGGGATTGCAATGAAAAAAATAAGATGGATACCCATGTTGTTGTCAGCTTTGTTGCTGCTCCATCCGGTTGCTTATGCCGACAGTGCAAAGAATTTTGGAAATGATTTTGAGGGCTATGCGGAAAATGAAGAAATTGCATCGGAAATGGCAGGGACACGCAGTTGGACAGCAGTTGCCGACCCGGATCATCCGGGCAATCGGGTTGGTATGATTAAGTACGTCGGAAAAAACACGGCAGCACTGAATCCGCAAACCATTGCATCTAAGCTGGGCGCGGTTACGGATGAATTGGAAATTGGCCTGAAGTTAAAGTTTGCTGCAAACTGCACGAACAATCAGTCCATTCAGTTTCGTCTGAAGGCATACACCGGTTCGAAAGGGGCGGATGTTGTTCCGTGGCGTATACATATCAGAGGTTTGGAAGAAGCGTATAATCAAAAGATTCTTCCGAACAGCGCATTTGCCGCTGACACATGGTATGACGTTCGCATTTTGGTTCATTTAAAAACGGAAAGATATGAAGCATTCCGCATTAAAATGGATGATTTGAATGCAGAATGGGAGCAAATGACGCCGGATGGCGGTCAGGAGCTGCGTGAGAGCAGTAAATATGATTATGACAGCCGCGGCGTAGAAAATCTGCGGTTTGAAGCGGCAGGCAATAAGCCGGACAATGAGGGTTCTGAGGAGAGATATGTCTGGTGTGATGACTTTTTCTGCGGTCAGTACAATGCAGCGAGTGCAGCAGAAAAGGTTTTGCCGGCAGACGGTACGCAGAATGTGAATGTAGACGAGGTAAAACCGTCTCTGACCTTTGCAGATGAGATGCGCGCATCTACCTTAACACCGGAAAATATTATCCTGCGCAAGGAGAGCGGCGAGGCAGTCAGCTACACCGGCAGCTATGAAAAAGGTGCACGTATATTCCAAGACGGTCAATATAGTTTCCGGAGCGGAACTTATACCATTACACCGCAGCAGGCGTTGGATTATGAAACGGATTATGTGATTGAGGTTACTGATGGAGTAAAAAGCTTTTGCGGAGCCGGTATGGTTTCTGCTGTATATCGGTTTACAACAGAAAAACCGAAATTTAAGGTAATCTCTTCCGAATTTCAACAAGCCACAGACGGCGCCGTGAAATGTATCTGTACAATAGATAACCCGACGGAGACGGACGAAGAGGTGCTGTTTTTACTGGCGGGTTATGACGCCGACGGCAATTTGACGGCCGGAGTTTACCAAAAAGCAACGGTGGCAAAGGGTACCAAAGGCGGAGATTTTGAAGTGGAGATGACAGCAGACGCAGCAAATCTGCAAAATGCTGTTTTGTACCTGTGGAACAACTTTACGGACTATGCACCAAAAACAGCGGGGATTTGGTGGAGATAATAATAAAAATAAATTGGGAGTGTGACATTTATGTTAAACGGAACAAGACCCAGGAAATTTTTAGCGATGCTTGCAGCGGCGGTGATGACGGCCGGTGTGTTTGCGGCACAGCCGATGATGAGCGTGTCGGCGACCGCAGCGTACTATGAAGAAAACTTTGCTGACAAAACTGCGGGTGATGAGATTAAAACAGGCACGAATTATTCTTTCACAGCAGTGACAGATGCACAATTAGAAAAAACAGTTGGAAAATTGACAGCGCTTACATCCAGCTCTGAAGAAATATCTATTTTTGGCAAATCGGCTAATAAAACAGGCAATGTAGTGTTAGAACAGAAAATAAAATTTGAAATGGGTGACAATGCGGCAAGCGCTACAAGCAGTCAACAGCTTAAGTACCGTTTAAAGGTAAATGCAAACAATGTAAATAGTGTTGAGGTTGTCGATATTTACCCTTCAAAAATAAGCAGTTTTTCAGCGCAAAACGATAGTGAATTGAGACTGGCCGGTATTGGCGGTTTTACACCGGGCGTGTGGTATACAATAAAGGTTGGTATTGATACAACGAATAAGGTATATCATCTTTATTATCAGCGTGAGGGTGCATCTGGATGGATTACTGCAACTCCGGCAGACGGTATGGGCCTCAGAATTATGAAATCGAGTAAAGAAGTTGATTACAGCACCATTAAAAGTGTTAACAGTTATCTTTACATAAAAAATGTTCAAGACAGTGGTATCGCTATTGATTACTTTAAAGCGTACCAGGTAGCATCTATCGGACCTGATATGTCAGAAACCGCAGACGGAACGCCGGTCACAGCAAAGAAAGGTTTTTCAGAAGACTTTGAAAACTATGCAGAAAATGACATCTATATGGTTCGCGATGATATGGTTTGGAAAAGTGGAAAGTTAAGCGGAGCAGACACAGAGTTGGCTTCCAGTAAGATTGCCGTTGATCCTAAAAATAGTGCGAACAAAGTGCAGAAAATTACTTATCCTACGAATTTTACAGCAGGAACACCTACTGCAATCGGATATTTTGATTTTGACTCTATAAAGGGTGAAATGGTATATCGCAATAAGTTTATGTTTTCTGCCAATGCGGATTATAAATCGGGATCTCTTCAATATCATATCGGATATCGTCTGCCAAGCAGTACTTCTAATGAGATTACCGATGCAAAATTAATGGAAATTAGCCAAGGCGGAGTTAGCATGTTTGTGCCGAATGAATCAAACCCGACGGGCTCATCTAGTACAAAAACGCAAGATACTACACCTAAGGTAGGCATATCCACCAATAAGTGGTATGAAGTAGCGGTTGTTATTAACTCTAATTCAGCTACATATGATTGTTATCTCGGAGAAGCCGGCAAAACATTGACTAAGCTCAATTCTGAAACACTGGCTTTGCCGCTGAGGGGAGCAACCGCTGTTGAGGCAGGCGCACTTATTATGTATCCGAATATTAAGTCGGCAGCAAACAAGGCCCTTAATACAGACGGCGGTTATGCATCAAATGGTGTTGGATATATCGGTTTGGCTGCTATGCCAAATAAAAATATTGTATCAACAAAAGACGATCAATCTGTTTACCTTGACGACATCAGTCTTGCACCAATGTCCGCAAACGCTCTTAGCGTTACTGAGGCTGACGGCACTGCAACAGCAGCTTATCAGCTGACAAACGACAGCGGCGTGACTAAGACCTATACTTTATACATGGCTTCTTATAGCGCTGATAAGACATTGAAGAAGATTTCAGCAAAAGATATTACTTTGGCAGCCCTTGATACTGTCAGCGATACTTCTACGGTAGAGCTTGCAGGAGGAACTTTGGTTCGTGCTTTCCTCTGGGAAAAAGATACGCTGTGCCCGGTTGAGACGGCACAGTGGCCCAATGCGTAGGAAGAAAATCCTCTGCCTCTTATTAAGCAGTCTTTTAACGCTGCCTGCCCTGAACCTGTTTTCCTGTCAGGTGCAGGCGGCGCAAAAGCCGGTGGTTCACCATGTTACTGATACGGTAAGACCGAGTGAGGTCGGTTTAATGTACGGCGGCAATCTGAGTTCGACCTCGGCAGTGATGGAAATCGGAAGAATCAGCGACACGCAAAGCGGATTGGTTCCGGATACAAGCGGTTGGATAAGCTCGGCAAGCACAAGGAATCTTATCAGACCGGAGTGGGGATATGCATCGGTTTCTGTTGATGAATCAATCGGTTTTCGTTTGCCGAACAATTTTGTAATGGGAATCTACGGTTTTCGTATCAGTGTCGGCTCCGATAAATCGGACATTTATTATTTGAACCGCCCGGATCCTTGGTGGATACAGGGTGATGACGGCACAGAGGCTACTGTAGGCGGATGGATTAAAATTATGGGAAAATGTCTGGCGTATGACGGCAATCAGTCAAAGATTTCTCTGCGCCAGTCAGGAACGGAAGTGTATTGCTTTAATGCGCAGGCGGACAAGGAAAATGTGTTGGAACTTTCTGTTCCGGATACGGTTTCCGCAGGAAATTATGAAATTTATGTACATAACGGCTATGGCGGAGATATCGGTTGGGTCAGTGCAGGCAACTTTACGATAAAAGCAGCCGACAATACCGAGAAAACAGTTTTCAATGCTGTTACTTATGGTGCAGATCCTACCGGGGCGGCCGACAGTACGGTTGCCATTCAAAATGCATTAAATGCTGCGGGTGCGGTGAAAGGTGCGGTTTATCTTCCTTCGGGCAGTTACAAAGTTACAGATTCTCTTAAGCTTTCCCCGGATACTACCCTGTATGGGGATGGCATGAACGTTTCCATTCTGTTTGTTCCGGTGGGACAGTCCATCCAAAGTGCGGACGGATATGTTTTAAACGGAAACAATGCTCCAATGAAGGGCGCTACACTGCATGATTTCGGCATTTACACGCAAGGTGCGCACCGCAATGTGCTGCGTGCAGGCGGACGGTTTATTATGGATCATGTTCTGATCCGTGCGGTTGCCTATTACGGACATAAAAATGTGAAGGAGGTTCCTGAAGGTTCCTCTGTTCCGGCGGTAACTACCGACTTTGGTACCGGCAGCAGCGGTGTATTGCTTAAAGATGCGGACAATTTCCAGATTACAAATTGCGATATACGTGCCACCTCTTATGCTTTGAATATATTTTGTGCTAAAAATGGCTTGCTGAAAAATAATAAACTGCACGGCGGCGTCAGCCCCATGCAGAGCTACGGCATGGTCAGAGATATTTTTGAAGGCAATGAGTTTAAAACCGTTGGACTTTACGGAAGCGGAAATGTGCTGAGCTTGTTTTACTGTGCGGCATCTTATAATGTCTTAATGCGTGAAAACACTTTTCGCGATATCTACGGCGGCGACCGTGAAGCGATTACGCTGGATGGGCATGGAACCGCGTATTTCGGTACTATGGAGAGTGTGAGCGGAAAGGAAATGACATTAACGGAGGCTCCTTTTTGGGGCGCCGATGCCAATGCTAACAAAGATATGATTACCATAGCGGAAAGAGACGCTGCATTTGCGGAATATCAGTCAAAGACGGCGGATCAGGAATGGCACGGCGTTACGGTGTACATTGTTGACGGAAAAGGTGTTGGCCAGTATCGGAATCTGGTTGCCTGTGACGGAGCGAACGTAACGCTTGACCGTGCATGGGATGTAGAACCGGACAGTACATCAAAAATTTCCATTGGGAAATTTAACGGCAGACATATCTTTTTATCCAATGAATTTTATGATGCCGGAACGGGCGTTCAGTTATATCCGCCGAATGTGGAGTGCATCGTGGCTTATAATTATATGGAACGGTCGGGCGATACGCTGAGCGGTGGCAACTACACGGCAGCGCTGAGCGCTACCGGTAAACCGAGAGTAGAACCGGGTTGGTTCAGTATGTTTTTATATAACACGGTTGCAGAAGGCAATGGTTTTGGAAGAATGAATACCGGGTTGAAGATAACTGGGGACAGCAGCTCAAGTGATATTAAAATTTCACGCGGGCATGTTGTAAAATGGAACAATCTGCAAAACAATGCGGCAATCTTTGTAAACGGTGCAGCAGCGGATGTTGTAATCAATAAAAATACAATAGAAAACTGCGATCCGACAATCTATTATGGCAGCCCTCCGTCTTTTATAGTAAAAGGTTTGCAGGTGACCAACGGTCTCAGGGGGTATTTTGCTAATTAAGCTTCAACCAAACACAATAGTTTTAAATAATGGAGGCAATTATGAAACTAAAACGAGCGATAGCGTGTGTACTTGCGTTTAACATGCTGCTGATGTGCGGCGTGGTTAGTCACGCAGAAACAACGGGAACTGTGGTGGCAGAGGAAAATTATCAAAACTGTGCGCTCGGAGAATATCCCAATGCGGTGTCAGGCGTTCGCTATACCGTTGAAAAGGACAGCGATGATGCTGAAAATCTCGTTGGAAGAGTTGTGCCAAACACAAGTTCTTCTGCCGTACTGCATCAATTTCGCTTTGATGCGGTCAGCACAAAACTTTCCGTGGCATTTTCCATTCGTTTTGTCGGAAGGGGAAGCGGTGAAAAGCTGAAGATTGCGTTAGAATATGCGGGCGTAAAAAAGGACAACTTTTTTATCTTGCCTACCGGGATTTCAGGCAATAAGGATAATCCGATAGCGGACAGCTGTGATTTAACACTGCGTCAGACGGGCATGGCGGACGGTAAGTGGCACAGTGTGGAACTGGTGCTTGATGTTGGCAGCAAAACCTACACGGCCTTTTTAGACGGCGAACTGAAAACTCCGGAGGATGGGTATTATCTGCGCCATGCTTCTTTTGAAAACTTTGCATCCGGTATTACCGGTGTAACAATTGCTGCAACAGGCAGGGGCGGTAATATTTTGCTGGATAACCTTGCAATTTCGCGTATCAGCGCCTCTAAGGAGGAAACCACTTCTGCCGGCGGACAGAATGCATTAGGAGCAAGACTGGGCAGCTCTATTATGTTTTTTGAAAATTCACCGATTTCTTACCGCGGCGGCAATAAGGGATATGCGGATAACGTGAGCGGTGAGGCGATTCCGGTTATGGCAGAGGGAAAAATGTTTGTTCCGCTGTCTATGATTGCAACCGGCGTTACGGCAGATGCAAATCATGAAAAGGTCAATGCTCAGATCAATAAAAAGCCGGTTGCTTTTCAAATAGGCTCTGCTGATTATCAGTTGGGGCAGGAAAAGAAGACCTTAACTGCTGCGGCATTTTGGAAGGGAACAGCATATATTCCTGCTGAAGATGCCGCAAAGCTGATGGGGGCAGAACTTTATACAGACGGGCAGGGCTTGTACGGTTTGATGAGCAGCAGTCCTCTGGATGAGAAGAAAGATCAGGAGATCTTGGCGATACTGAGACAGAATTTAAATCTTTCCAGTACGCCGAAAGAGCAGGCTGATGGTGTGCCGCAGGTTTTCCATAAGAGCGGAACGGTTCGCGGCGGTGAAACAGCGTTGTTGTATGGCTGGAACTTTGATAAAAATACTAAAGTTGAAATCAGCTGCACGGACAGCACCGGAGCGGCGCAGACGCAGGAAATTGAACCAACGCAGATTACAAAAAATTCCGTTAAGTTTATTGTACCGGAACAATTTCCGTTAGCGGTATATCCTGTAACTGTTAAAAATGCTCATGGTGCATCGGAAAAGGTATTTTTAAATACGGCTGACCCATGGTGGTATATGGCGGACAGCCTTCAAAAAGCAACGCCGGGCGGCTGGATTTATATTATGGGTGATTCCATGGCGTTTGAGAACCTCGGTCAGCTGAAACTGGTTTCAGGCAGCACGGAAATTGTCCTGCCCGGTATACAGCAGGATGAATACGGCAGCAGAGGTTCTGTGCCGGAAACAGTAGCACCGGGAAGTTATGAGCTGTGGGTTCAGAACGGTTTGAGCGGTGAGACGTGGCATAAGCTGGATGTTGTTGAGATTATTGCGAAAGAAGATACATCGCGCAAAACCGTTTTCAATGTAGTGGATTATCAGGCAGATCCCCGTGGCAGTGTTGACTCGACAGAGGCGATTCAAAATGCTCTCACTTTGGCGGGTTCAAACGGTGGTACGGTATATTTCCCAAGGGGAAGATATCGTTTTTCCGGACAGCTTCAGATTCCGGTCGGCGTTACTTTGGAAGGAGAAGGCAAGGGTCTTGTATCACTGTTTTTTGAACCGGGCATTGTTTTGCCTTCAACAGTACTTGCTGCTACAGATGATTTTGTAATTAAAAACATTGATTTATATGTGGAAAACGACCACCAGGATATTTTAACGGCGCGCAACAACTTTAAGCTGCAAAACTGTATGTTCCGCGTGAATGCCTTCTACCATCAGGTAAAGGTTAATGAGGTCGGCGGAAGCTATCCGTATCCGGCGGCAACCAAGGATGCAGCCGATTTAGGATTTCTGCTTTACATCAGCGGTTCAAACTTTATCATTGATCATTGTGATTTGCTTTGTTCCGGTCAGGTATTTGAGCTGCAGCACGCGCGCAACGGCATTATCAGCAACAGTGTATTTTCGGCAGGAAGCAATCCCGTTCAGTCTTACGGCACTTCAAAAATGCTTTGGGAGAACAATACCTTCCAGGGGGGCGGTTTGTATTCCAACGGTATGATGCTGAGCTTGTATTTTAATGCGGCGGCAACCTATTTTAACTGCTTTAAAAACAATACCTTCCGCGACTTTTACGGCGGCGACCGTGAGGCTATGACTTTCGACGGACACGGTACTGCATATTTGGGCGGTGTGAATAAAACGGACGGTGCGAAGATGACACTGACGGAGGCACCGCACTGGGGTACGTCAAACAAAGATATGATTGAGTCGTGGACGATGGGCTTTGACAGACGTGACACGGAACGTGAATGGCATGGTTTAACGGTTTATATTTTAGATGGAAAAGGTGCAGGGCAGGCGCGTAACTTGGTTGCGTGCTCGGAAAACAACATTGAGGTAGAAACTCCGTGGGATGTGGTACCGGATGAGAGTTCGGTGATATCTATCGGCAAGTTTAACGGGCGGCACATTTTTGATAACAATACCTTTGTGGATATTGGCCCCAGTGTTCAGTTGTATCCACCGGGATACGAGTGTATTGTTTCAAGAAATAATATTTCCCGTTCGTTCTCTTCCAATGCCGGCGGACATATTACCAATAAGATGTCGTGGGGCGGTATTCGTGTGGAGCCAAACTGGTTCTCACAATTTGTGGATAATACGGTAGAACAGGGAAATTCGTGGGGCGCAGAGAGCTTTAAGCTTCAGATGTACGGAACAAACGACCTCGACAATATGCCGATCGGCCGCGGACACATTTTAAAACGCAATGTGTTGAAGAATAATGCGTATATCTGCTTGCAGGGTGCTGTTTCGGATATTGTTGTTGAGGACAACAAAATATCGGAGGCACCGCTTGGGATTTATCTGAGAACACGTCAGGGTAACTGTCCGCAGGATTATGTGCTGCGGGGCAATGTCTTTGAAAATGTTGACAGTACGGTTTCCAATGGTCAATAGATTGCGAAAGCAGGGTGGTAAGGTGAAAAAAGTAATTTCATTATGGCTGAGTATGCTTTTGATTTTCGGTTGTGTCGGCGTTAGCGCGGTAGTGCTTGAGCAGCCGCATTTATTCCGGACATCGGCACGTGCTCTTCCGGGAGAAACGCTGATGCTTTATGGCAGTGGATTTCATGCGGACACTACTGTTTCGGTCTGCCCGATTGGGCAGACCGGTCAGAGTTTGGAACCGGTCTACCTGACAGAAAGCTGTGTAGGGGTTGTCATTCCGGAAAGCTGGCAGGCAGGCGCTTACCGAGTGCAGGTATTCTCTGACGGACTTGCATCAGAGGAGATGACTGTCAATCTGCCGAAGGTAAAGTGGATTCTAGGCGATGCAGGAAATATCGTTACACCGGGCGGTGAGATTGTTGTTATCGGAAATGGATTTCAGACGAACAATGCACCGCATGTTTATCTGGTTGACTCGCAGAACAGATATGAATGTACGGTCAGTGACTTTGATGAATATCGGATCACTGCGCAGACAGCAGACAGCATTGTGCCGGGCGTTTATACTGTTTCGGTAGAGACTGATTACGGAA
Source organism: uncultured Clostridia bacterium (assembly GCA_934438075.1). Lineage (GTDB taxonomy): Bacteria > Bacillota > Clostridia > UBA1381 > UBA9506 > RGIG1666. The sequence continues at coordinate 65,158 of CAKSBF010000011.1, forward strand.
CCGGTGAAAAGGAAAATGCGGCAACGGTACAGACAAAAGCAAGTACACCTACAACGGACTTTTCACCCGACGGTACTTTAGATGAAAAGGGTGCAACGGATGTAACAAGTGCGATTCAGACAGCGCTTAATAACGCCGGTCAAAATGGCGGAGGCGTTGTGACAATACCGCGTGGAAGATTTTTGCTGTCAGGAACGCTCACTATTCCGCAAAACGTAACCTTGCGCGGCGTTGCGGAAAACATGACCGGTATTTTCTGGAGTCCGACAGCAAGCGGACATCCCGATATGATACATGCAGAAGACAATACTTGTATCAGTAACTTAGGCATTTCGGTCAATGGTTCTTACGGCAATGTGATTACGGGCGGTTCAAACCTGAAGGTGGAGAATGTGAGGGTGCGTGCCAATGCATATTTTCATCATGCCCAACAGGGAAAAATAGGTGGTACCTATTCCGGTCCGGCGATTTCGGAAAAACCTTATGAGATGGGCAGCATTATTTATGCTTCGGGCAATAATATACAAATTGCTAATTGTGACCTGTATGCGACCAATACCGCATTTCAGTTAGAAAATGCGGAAAATGTAAAAATATTGAATACGGATGTTCGTTTTGGTGTCAGTCCGTTTCAAATGATAAACTGCAAGAACCTGCTGATTGCTCAGAACAGCTTTTCCGGGAGTAGTTTATTTGAAAACGGAGTGATGATTGGAAACGGCGAAAAGAACAAAGGTGTGCAAAATATGTATTTTGCGCATAACAGTTTCTCTAATGTATATGGAAATGCCAGAAGGGGTATTATTCTTTCGGAACAAGAGGCGATTCAGCTGCAGGATGGTTGGACTGTGACGGAAAACAGCATAACCGTGGCTGATGCGTCACAATTGGCGGAGGCAGATACCGATTTTGCAGTGTTAGTTTTATCCGGTCGGGGCGAAGGACAATATATGGAGGTAGCAGAAAGTAATGGCCAAACCATTACTTTTGCGGAACCTTGGAAAATAGTTCCAAATTCTTCATCAGCATTGCTTTTGGTTCCTAAGTGTCGGGAAAGTGTAATCTACGCAAATACCTTTACAGATGTCGGAAACGCAGTGTATGCGGAGGGCGGTCTTATCGGAGCAGAGATTGCCGATAATACATTTGTGCGTACGGCACCGTTTGAAAGCGATGCAGGGGCGCTGTGGTATAATACTTTATCAGGCAATACCGTTGAGGCCGGTTATCGCTGGGGCGGAGAAAATGAAAATATTACTTTGGGAGGCAACGCAGCGGCATATCATCGGGGAAATGTATTACGTGCCAATACACTTTCCGGTAACAGCTCGGTTGCTATTATGGGAGCGGCAACAGATACATTGCTGGAAAGCAATATTATCCGCAATGTTTCGGAGGGAATGTTGCTTTCTCATTTCAGCCAGGCATATTTATGCGGCAACAGTTTTGATAATGTAACGGAGAATTACAAGACGGAAGCCGTAGCGCCGCAGACAACGGTTTCTAAGTTTGAAAACGGCAACGGACAGCTGCTGATTGAGCCGATGGCAAAACAACTGACCGTTTGGTTTGATTTGCCGATGAACACAGCAACGCTTAACAATGCCAATGTCCTGTTAAAGGACAGCAGCGGAGAGGCGGCGGCTGTAACAGTTACCGCAAAATCAGAGTATTGCTGTCAGATTGTTCCGGAAAGCGCTTTGAAGATAAATGAAGAATATACCTTGGAATTGAGCAGTGTTGTGCAGGATATTTTTGGAAATGCGATGACAGCGAAAAGCATTGCATTTACAACAGCAGGGCATTTATTTGAAACCAAAGACTTTTCCGCAGCGCAGGCAGATGGTTCTCCTTTGTCATCCTTGGGTGACGGAGGAGTGCATTTTCAGATTTGTTTGTTGAACGGCGGAGCGCAGGAGGAAGAGGTTTCGTTCTTCATGGCATTTTATGCGGATAATGGGGAATTAATTGATGTTAGTCATATGCAGGAAACAATTGCTGTGAATGAAAGCAAAAGTCTGGTAGTAGAGAGTGCGACTGTTCCGGCCGGAGCAGATAATATGAAATTATTTGTTTGGACTAAGTTCCGCCCGATGCAGATGGTTCGGGAAATGGAAGTATAAGAGTGTTTATTGAAAATGATATGGATATCAACAGAGGGGATGTAAGTATTATGAACGAGGTAAGGTTTGGAATTGTAGGAATCGGCGGAATAGGAACGCTTCATTCCAATTATCTTTTGGGCGGTGAGGTAACAAATGCCCGGTTGACAGCGGTTTGTGATATCGACGAGCAGAAACTGATTAAGTTTAAGGAAAAGCACGGCGATGAGATAGCACGCTATGTCGATTATAAAGATTTGCTTGCTTCCGGCAAGGTGGATGCAGTCATTATTGCTACACCGCATTATATGCACCCGGTGATTGCGATTGACGCTTTTCATGCAGGGCTGAATGTTTTGGTGGAAAAGCCAGCCGGTGTATATGCAAAAAAAGTACTGGAAATGAATGAAGCGGCAAAAGAGAGCGGCAAGGTGTTTTCTATTATGTACTGCATGCGTACGGATCCTTATTATATTAAAATCCGTGATATGCTGCAGACCGGAGAACTGGGAACCTTAAAGCGAATCAATTGGATTGCCACGGACTGGTACCGTCCCCAGAGTTATCACAATTCCTGCGCGTGGAGATCTTCATGGGCAGGAGAAGGCGGCGGCGTTATTATCAATCAGTGTCCGCATAATCTGGATTTGTGGCAGTGGATGTTTGGTATGCCGGAGTCTCTTTGCGCCTTTGCGGATTTTGGAAAGTATTATGATATTGAAGTTGAGGACGATGTTACGGTTTATATGCGCTATCCGAACGGTGTGACGGGCGTATTCATTGCCTCGACGGGTGAAGCCCCCGGTACCAATCGGTTGGAGATCACCGGAACACTTGGAAAATTGACTTATGAAAAGGGAAAACTGATTTATATGCGCAATCGAGAGGATGAACGTTCCTTTAATCAGCATTTTACTTCCTCCATTGCTGCGGAACCGGAAAAATGGGTTAGTGAAGTTGAGGTAACGGGAACACCGATGCAGCATAAAAAAATTACGCAAAATTTCGTCAATGCAATTTTACACGGTGAAGAGCTTATCGCTCCGGGCGAAAATGGTATTAATGAAATGAATTTGTCTAACGGAATCCATTATTCTGCATGGACCGATCAGAAGGTTACGCTGCCGGTTGATAATGCTGCTTATTTGGAACTGCTTCGCGATAAGATAAACCGCAGCAGCAGAACGGCAAAGGTAAGAGAAGGGAGCGGACAAACAGAATGCATATAGCGTTTGCAGGCTTTAGACACGGACATATTTATGCACTGTATCATTTGGCAGAGTCTCATAGTGATGCGGAAATTGTCGGTGCATGGGAGGCAGATCCGGCTGCAAAGCAAAAGGCTGCCTCAGAACATGGCGTTAAATTTTGCTATGACAGTTATGAACAACTATTGGCGGATGAACGGGTGGAAGCTGTTGCAATCGGTAACTATTATGCTGCGCGCGGCGCAATGATTATTGCCGCTTTGCGCGCCGGAAAACATGTGATTTGCGACAAGCCCATGTGCACCTCGGAAGTGGAAATGAAGGAAATTCAGAGACTGGCAAAAGAAACGAATCTCAGTGTATTCATGATGCTGGATTTGCGTTATAACCCGAATGTGCTGGCAGCAAGACAGCTGATAGAACAAGGCGAGATCGGCGAAGTACATAACGTTTATTTTGGCGGCCAGCATCCTCTGCTTTACGGAACGCGCGAGGGTTGGTATTTTGAAAAGGGCAAGCATGGCGGAGTTATCAATGACATTGCGGTGCACGGTATTGATTTGCTGGCATATCTGACCGGACAGGAGCCGGAAGAAGTATGTGCCGCACGCTGTTGGAATGCTTATGCAACGAAAGAGCCGGACTTTCTTGACAGCGCTCAGTTTATGCTGAAGCTTACAAAGGGAGCAGGGGTCATTGCTGATGTATCTTATGCCGCACCGGACAGCATAGGCTTTGATATGCCGAGCTATTGGGATTTTAAAATATGGGGCAGCAAAGGGATGCTGGCTTTTGCGGTAGGACGTGAAGAGATAGAGCTATATCAAAACGGCTCTCACAGTGTGAAGACATATTCCGGTATTGATGCACCGACCGACTATTTGAGTGATTTCCTGAGAGAAACAAAGGGCGATGCACCGTTGCTGCTTAGTACGGAAGCATCTCTTAAAGCGGCTGTCAATACCCTGAAAATTCAGACGGCAGCAAAATAAAAATTGTTTTATAGAGGGTTGTGACAAAGTACAAACTTGTCACAGCCCCCTTTTGTAACATACGGTAAAGGAGACAATTACATGAAAATTGCAATCATTGTACCTTATGAAGATCCGGAACTTTGGGCGGTCAGCGAAAATGAAATTGATTTTGAAAATGACAAAGAAGCGGCTTGCCGCTGTACGGTTTGCTTTGCGGCAACAGAGGCAAAACGATATTTGGAACGCTGCGTAAGGACGGAAAAAATTCGTATCGGCAAACGGGCAGAAGCAGAGGAATTTGCAATTTCAGTTTTCGTGAATCATGTAGGCTCGGACAGCGAAGAGTTTGATATGATTCCGGAAAAGTACGGAATTACTGTCAGAGCGGAGGGCAGAATCGGCGCACTTTACGGTATCTATGAATTGTTAAATATGCAAGGAGTTCACTGGTATGAGCCGGGAGAACAGGGCGCCTACATACCGCCGATGTCAGAGGGGCTGACGTTGCCTGATAGGACGCGGCACTATGCGCCGAATACGCCGCTCGGAAGAGGTTTTGACTTTGAAGGAATGTTAAAGGAAGATGAAGACTTGTGGTTGTGGATGGCACGCAATAAGCTCAATCTTGCGGCATATCGCGCGAATACTTACCCATTATTGAAAAAGCTTGGCATGCAGATGAAGGTTGGCGGACATATTTTTGAGAAATGTCTATCGCCGGATCGCGTCTTAAGCAGCGGAAGGACTCTTTGGGAAGAACACCCGGAATGGTACGGCACGCCGGCGGAGGGCAAAAAGACCAAAGAGCGCGCTCTGTCTGTGCAGTTTTGTGTCAGTGCAGAGGGCATTGCGGATTTTCTGGCAGAGGATCTGATAAAACGTTTGGAGAGAGATTGGCGCTATGCTGACCGGGTAGATGTGTGGAATTTTGACAGCTGGGGCGGTTCCTGCTGTTGCGGTAAGTGTGAAAGCCTGGGAAATGCTACGGATAAAAACCTTTATTTTTTATCACAGCTGCGCGAAAAAATTGACGCTGCGGTACACAGCGGAAGATTGTCGCACAATGTACGGATTGCATTATGTGCGTATGAAGGAACGCTGACACTGTCAGCACCGCTTCGCGCTGTGCCGGATAATTTGCTGAAAGCAGGGGATTATGCGGTTTTCTATCCGATTTTACGTTGCTATGCGCACGATATAGACGGAGATTGCCCGGATAATAGGGTTTATGAAAAGCATTTGGGTGACTGGCTGAAAACTCCATTGCCGATTATGGTGGGAGAATATTATAATGTTACAAAATTTGAAGATTTGCCGATTTTATTTACCGATCGGATTTCGCATGATTTGCCTCAATACATTCGTACGGGCGTTCAAGGCTTTACTTATATGCATCTGCCGATGTTAAACTGGGGTGTGCGTACGTTGACGCATTATCTCTATGCGCGTATGAGTTGGGGGGGAGAGGCGAACCCGGAAAAAATTATAGAGACCTATTTTGCAGAATATTACGGCGCATATCGGAAACAAATGAGGTTGGTTTGTAAAAATCTGGAGAAGGCATGGAGATGTTGTGCGCAGTGGCGGTCATGGTCAAAGGAGAGCATTGTTACACAGCTGAACTTTTGGGATGGTAAAACTCCGGAGCAGCCTTTAAGAGCAAATGCGCATTTTAAAGATATGCAGACAGTTCTGAAAGAAGGCGATATGGCTATCGGACTAATGGAGGAAGCATTGTCTGTTATTGGGGAATGTTTGCAGGAAGAGAAGGAAGTGATTGCACAGGTCGTACCGAGTATACCATATCAGGCAGTGAATCCGATTGAACAGGAAAAGAATAAAAGTCACAGTGAAATGGAAAGCAGGTTATGTGAAGCAATGCGCCAGTTGCAGTATGGAATAGATGTTATGCGGCTTATGACAGAAACCGTACGTTATTATGATGCAAGCTTTCGTTGTGATGGAGCGGAACAGGAGAAAATATGGGAGAGGCTTCAAAAGGCAGAACTTGCCGCAGAAATGCGTTATATGCCGCTCACTTTCGGACATCCGAAGGTGAATGTGCGCTGTAAGGATGAGATGGAGCGCAGTCAGCTGAAACCTGTGCTTCGACGCATTAGAAAGCAGAGACAGTCGGATAAACAATTGTAGTAAAAAGAGGGAGCCGCAGCAAAATAATTTCATTTTGCTGCGGTTCTTTGTTGTGTATTTAACAGTCGGTATCCACATAACGACTGCCACTAATTTCGGCAGTAAGTGCGCCATTTGAAAGCTCGGTCAATTCCTTTTGAAATTTTTCCCGCAGGTCATGGCGCACGTAAACGGACATATGAATAGTTTCGTCATACATCGTCTCACCCGGCAGATAGCCGCCCGACTCTATCATGTGCCGTAATTTACCGAGCCACTCATAGCCTGCAGTCACAATAACTTCGTGGCAATAAATACGCTCGGTTATGCCTGCGGCGACTATGCCTTCTTTGGCACTTTTGCCGTAGGTGCGGATTAAACCGCCTGCCCCGAGCAGAGTGCCGCCAAAATAGCGGGTTACGACTACTACTAAATCGGTCAAACCTTCTTTTTTCAGCACTTCCATTACCGGCATACCGGCTGTGCCGCTTGGTTCGCCGTCATCGGAGAAACGGGCGATGTTGTTTTCGCTTAATATGTAAGCGTAGACATTGTGCGAGGCATCATAAAACCGGGAACGCTTGGAGTTGATAAAATCAAGTGCTTCCTGCTCAGTTGTAACAGGTTTTGCGGCGGCAATAAAGCGTGATTTTTTTTCAATAATTTCTGCCTCCGCCTCGTGGCGTATGGTTTTGTATGTCATACCCTTATCCATGTGTTTCTCCTTTTTGTCGACAGTATTTGTTAATACTATTATAGTATAAATCTTATATTTCTGCAAGAGAAACATGCTTTTTGAAGGGAACAAAACAATATAAAAAGGGGCTGCAATTTTGCAGTCCCTTTTCAGACCTGTTGCTGTCAATCGCCAAAGCAAATACCGATTCCCTTTGCAACGTTTACCAATTCGCAGTTTGGATCAACGCCTTTATTCTTGCCGATGACATCTTCTAAAGATTCATAGGACATTTTGTCGCCCTTTAGGGTAACCATATTGCCGAATTTTCCTTCCATCAGCAATTCAACAGCGGCAGCACCGTAGCGAGTGGAAAGAATACGGTCGTGTGCTGTTGGTGTGCCGCCACGCTGGATATGTCCCAAAATGGTGGCGCGTGATTCCAGCCCAACTAATTTTTCCAGTTCATCGGCAATTTTTGTACCGATTCCGCCGAGACGAATGGGATCAGGACTATCTTCAATCACCTTGCTGACATGCATTTCACCGGTGATGGATTTTGCGCCTTCGGCAACAACGACCACGCTGAATTTGCGTCCCGCTTCTTTGCGTGCAGTCAGTGAATCTGCGATTTTGTGAATGTCATAAGGAAGCTCGGGAATTAAAATAGCATCTGCGCCGCCGGCGATGCCTGCGGCAAGTGCAATCCAACCGGCATAACGTCCCATGACTTCCAACACCATAATACGATTATGGGATGCGGCGGTGGTGTGCAGGCGGTCAAGAGCTTCACTTGCTACTCCGACAGCGGTATCAAATCCGAATGTATAATCGGTGCAGGCAAGGTCGTTGTCAATGGTTTTCGGTACTCCGACAACCTTTACACCCTTGCGTGCAAAATCACGTCCGCTGGTTAGGGTGCCGTCACCGCCGATAATTACCATAGCATCAATGCCGTTCTTTTTAATATTTTCAACGCCAACATCGGAAACGTCGCGGTATACTGTTTTACCATTTTCTTCAAACGGATATTGAAATAAATTATCTTTATTTGAACTGTTTAATATTGTTCCGCCGATGGGGAGAATTCCTGATACGGAATCGAGATCAAGCGGAATGATGTTGTTGTGATACAGACCATTATAGCCTTGCATAAAACCGACAACCTCCAGCCCGTATTTTAAAATGGCGGTACGGACAACAGCGCGGATTACGGGATTAAGTCCCGGGCAATCGCCGCCTCCGGTCATTACGCCGATTTTTTTGATAGTGTCAGACATATTGAGCCTCCTAAAATTATGATTTCCTGAAATGTACACGTATACATTCTACTCCTTTTTAGAAAAAATTTCAACATTTTTTGAAAAAAACTGTAATTTTTTCTCGAATGTGGTATAATGATGATATCTATTGGTGGCATTAGTATATCTTTATCTTTAACAATTCGGGTGAAATTATGAGAACAAAATTGATAAAAATAAAATCAGAGGAAGATTTTGAGCTGTTGCGTGAGCCGGCAAAATGTCTTGCCGAAGGCGGCTTGGTTGTGTTTCCTACGGAAACAGTATATGGCCTTGGGGCGAATGCACTGATGCCGGGCAGTGTAAAAAATATTTACGCGGCTAAGGGCAGGCCGTCGGACAATCCGTTGATTGTTCATGTTGCAGCAAGGGAGCAGGCGTCACAGGTTGTTTCGGAAATACCTGAAGCGGCAAATCTTGTTATGGAAAAATTTTGGCCCGGACCGATTACTTTGGTTATGCCGAAAGGGGAATGTGTTCCTTCGGAGGTAACAGCAGGTCTGCCGTCAGTGGCGGTTCGTTTTCCGTCGCATCCGGTTGCACGCAGGCTTCTGGAACTTGCGGCGGTTCCGGTGGCAGCGCCGAGCGCCAATACATCAGGACGCCCCAGCCCCACTCGGGCGGAACACGTTCTGGAGGATTTGGATGGGCGTGTGGATTACATTATTGATGGTGGTAACTGTGCCGTGGGACTGGAATCTACAGTGCTTGATACTACGGTAACTCCAACGCAGATTCTTCGCCCGGGCGGCGTTTCCAAGGAGGATTTGGAGGAGGTTTTAGGTGAGGTAATTTATGATCCGGGACTTTCGGTACAAGGGGTAGCACCCAAAAGTCCGGGAATGAAATATAAGCATTATGCCCCGAAGGCGCAAATGATAATTATAGAAGGCAAAAATATTCGTACGGAATTACAAAAAAGGGCATTGCAGGCACATACAGACGGAAAAAAAGTGGGCATTTTAACTTGCGGTGCGGACTATGATGCCGATATTTTGTTATCGGGCAGTGCTGATGCTAAAGTTTATGCAGCACGATTATTTGATGCCCTGCGTGAATTTGATTTGCGCGGTGCCGACATTATTTTCGCAGAATTTCCGTTCGGCGAAAGTGGTATAGAGCCTGCGATACGCAATCGTATCTATAAGGCGGCGGGAGGAAATGTAATAAAATGCTGATTCGGATGATGACACAAGAAGATGTGGACGGCGTTCTGGCAGTGGAACGGGAATGTTTCAGCGAGCCTTGGACAAGGAATATGTTTTTGGGTGAACTGAAACAGAAGGCAGCTGTTTACCGTGTGGCAGAGGAAAACGGTACAATTGTCGGATATATGGGCATGTATCATGTCGCTGACGAGGGGCATATTACCAATGTGGCAGTGGCACGGAAGTTTCGCAGGCAGGGCATTGCGGGGGCTTTGATTTCGCACTTCCTCGATCTGGCTCGGCAATGGCAGCTGATTTTTCTGACGCTGGAAGTGCGCCGAGGCAATGATAGTGCCATAAGTTTATATCGAAAATATGGCTTTTGTGAGGTTGGCGTTCGCCCGCATTATTATGAAAATAAAGAAGATGCACTTTTGATGACTCGATTTTTACGGCAGGGAGAGGGACAATGTGGAGAATAAATTAATTTTGGGGATAGAGTCCTCGTGTGATGAGACGGCGGCAGCGGTGGTGCAAAACGGCAGAGAGGTGCTTTCTAATGTTATTTCGTCACAGATTGATATTCACAAAAAGTATGGCGGTGTTGTGCCGGAGATTGCTTCGCGCAATCATATTTTAAATATTTCTCAGGTGATTGACGGAGCACTGTCAGAAGCGGGGAAAAGCTTTGATGATTTAGATGCAGTTGCGGTAACCTATGGGCCAGGACTTATCGGTGCGCTGTTGGTGGGGGTATCTGCGGCAAAAGCTATTTGTGCGGCAAAAAAACTTCCGCTGGTTGCAGTGAATCATATCCACGGTCATATTGCAGCAAACTATATTACACATCCTGAGCTAAAGCCTCCGTTTGTTTGTCTGGTGGCATCGGGCGGACATAGTCATATCGTATACGTAAAGGACTATCTGGATTTTGAAATATTAGGCCGAACGCGTGATGATGCAGCAGGTGAGGCGTTTGACAAGATTGCGCGCGTGCTGGGGCTGGGTTATCCGGGCGGCCCGAAAATCGAAAAACTGGCAGAACAGGGAAAGACGGATGCGGTACATTTTCCGCAGGTAGAATTTTCTGATAATTGTTTTGATTTCAGTTTCAGCGGTGTAAAAACTGCGGTGATTAATCATTTGCACAAGCTGCAGCAGCGCGGAGAGTCTTATAAACCGGCAGATATTGCAGCAAGTTTTCAATATGCGGTTGTCAATGCGCTGACAGAACATACGGTGCGCGCGGCACAGGCAAAAGGTGCAGACAAACTGGTTTTGGCAGGCGGCGTAAGCGCAAATGGTGCACTTAGGCGGTCATTTGATGCTGCAGCGGAAAAAAACGGTATGCAGCTTTATTATCCAAGACCGATTTTGTGTACGGACAATGCGGCTATGATTGCGAGTGCCGGTTATTATAAGGCACTTTCGGGGGATTATGCCGACAGCACGCTGAACGCAACTGCAAATTTGAAATTGTAAAAGTATTTTGGCTTGGAGGGAGAAATATGGCACGAAAGAAAAGGAAAAAGAACAGAGTCGGGTTCTTTATATCTTTGGCTGTGATAGCAGCGGCTGTAATAGGCGGCAGCGCTTTGATGAAGGACTATTCGGGGAGCCTGACAAATAGAATGATCTCATTTGCCGATACCTGTGAGGTGACAGTGGCAGCAGGAGCCTCAACGGCTCAGATTGCCAAAGAGCTGAAAAGCAAGGGAGTGGTTCGTTATCCATTATTCTTTCGCATTGTCTCTAAGCTGGGCGGTCATGATTCTCAATATAAACAAGGAACTTTTTTGCTTCCGGAAGCTGCCGGCTACCAAGCAATTTTTAACTGTTTGAGTGATCCTGCAAATGGACAGGCAAACAATATTCGTGTGACAATTCCCGAGGGATTTGAGTTTCGTCAGATAGCGGATCGGTTCGCAGAAAAGGGGTTGGTTGATAAAAATGCATTTTATGCCGCAGCAGAAAATGCGGAGTTTGATTATGATTTTATCAAGGACATTCCCAAGCGGAAGAACCGCCTCGAGGGCTATTTGTTTCCGGACACCTATTCGTTTGTAAAAGGCACGGATACGGAAAAAACAATTATTGATGCCATGCTGGCACGGTTTAATGAGCTTGTGTATACGCCGGATCATATTTCGCGTGCGAAAGAACTTGGCATGAGTATGGATGAGGTAGTAACATTGGCGTCAGTTATTGAGCGTGAGGCTCTGGGGGACAGTGACCGCAAGGATGTATCAAGTGTTTTTCACAACAGGCTGAAAAGCAGTGATTTTCCTTATCTGCAGTCTTGTGCGACAGTGCAGTATATTTTAAAGGAACGTAAGGCGGTGCTGTCGGTTGCGGACACAAAAATTGATTCTCCCTACAACACTTACCGCAACAAAGGGTTGCCGGTAGGACCGATTGCTTCACCGGGTGCGGCTTCGGTTGAGGCAGCGCTTTATCCGAACAAAACGGATTATCTGTTTTTTGTAATGGGATCGGATGGCGTTCATCATTTTTCGAAAACTTATGAGGAGCATTTGGCAAATGAAAAAAAGTGAGCAAAAGGGAGCGGAAATGTTAAAGAAAGATCGGGGCTTGATTTCGCACCCGTTTCCCCCGTTGTTTGATAAGAACTCGACAATATTGATTTTGGGCAGCTTTCCGTCGGTGAAATCGCGTGAACAGCTTTTCTTCTACGGGCATCCGCAAAATAGGTTTTGGAAGGTGCTTGCCGCAGTGTTTGGAGTCAAAACGCCGGATGGGATAGATGAAAAGCGTAAATTTTTGCTTTCGCACCGCGTTGCATTGTGGGATGTGATTGCATCGTGTGAGATTACAGGCAGTGCGGATAGCAGTATTAAAAACGTACAGGCGAATGATCTGTCCTGCATTTTAAGCGGTGCGGATATCAAACAAATTTTTGTAAATGGTAAAACAGCGGAAAAATATTTTAATCAATATACCAAAGATGTGATTCATCGCGAAGCAGTTTGCCTTCCCTCTACCAGCCCGGCAAATGCGGCTTGGTCGTTAGAGCGATTAATAGAGGCGTGGAGCATTGTAAAAGAGAGTATGTAATCATTAAAAAGGCATATGTTTCTGGGTCTGCCGCAAAATGGTGTCATTTTGCGGCAGATCCCTTTTACGCGTCTTTCATCTCCCCGGACTTTCGATATTGTGTCGGAGTTTTGCCGACTATACTTTTAAAGGTTCTGCAAAAGTACATAGATGAATGAAAGCCGCATGACGCAGAAATTTTTTCCACAGACTGATTGGTTTCAGAAAGCAGATCGCAGGCACTTTGTATTTTTAGCAAGTGGATGTATCTCATAATGGATACACCGGTGTGGGCTTTGAAGAGACGACACAGGTAGTGTTTGGAAATATAGAACCGCTCGGCAATTTCCTCCAGTCCGGTAATGGTTTTATATTGGCAGCCAACATATTCGATAATATCGGAAAGCATTTTATTTTTGCTGCTGACAACGGAGGTGTCAGTGCTGATATTTTGTCGAAGCAGCGCTAAAATCTGGGCGAATACAATAAAATTATCACAAGAACGTGAAAGTTCGTTTGTCAAACGCAGCAACTTGTCAAAATCCGCACTTTTAATATGAATTTTTTTATGCTCAAAACAGGATAAAAGCTGTTTTTGGGCTTCTTTGGTAAAATAACGCTCTATGTACTTTTCGCGGAATGTAATCAGGTAACGGGTAAAACCACCGCCGGCTGTGCTGTGAATCTCGTTTGGTTTTATTAATACCGTATCATGAGAGCGCAGTTCGGTTAAGGTGTCATTAATAATGTAGGTTCGGCTTCCTTTTTCCAAAATATAAATTTCAAAGGTGTTGTGATAATGCATGGCGGGCATATCCCAACCCTCGGAGCTTTCTGCAAAGTCAACGCTGATTTCTGAGTCGTAATATTCTTTTGAGGTAGGCATTTTATCACCGCTTACATTCTTTTTATGTCAATATTGTATAATAACCATTCTAAAAAGTCAATATATTTTATTGTTTTTAGACTTAAATTGATGTATGATAAGGGCATCAAAAGAAAGGGGAGATTTTTGTGGTTTTTAAAGACAATAAGGTATCAGACATCAAAATTGCATATATCGGCGGCGGTTCACGCGGCTGGGCATGGGGGCTGATGAGTGATTTGGCTTCCTGTAGCGATATCAGCGGCGATGTGTATCTTTACGATATTGATTTTGAAGCGGCACAGCACAACGAAATTATCGGTAATAAATTTAAAGATGCCGAGGGCGCAAAATCTGTTTGGAACTATAAGGCAGTGCAAACGCCGAAGGAGGCACTGACGGGTGCAAACTTTGTTATTATATCCATTCTGCCGGGCACCTTTGACGAAATGGAGTCGGATGTACATACGCCGGAGAAATATGGTATTTACCAATCCGTTGGTGACACCTCCGGTCCGGGAGGAATTGTTCGTGCAATGCGTACAATACCGATGTTTGAAGAAATTGCAGGTTATGTGAAGGAATATTGTCCGGACGCATGGGTAATCAACTACACCAACCCTATGACTCTCTGTGTGAAGACTCTGTATCGTGTTTTCCCTGAAATTAAAGCATTTGGTTGCTGCCACGAGGTTTTTGGTACGCAGAAACTGCTGTCAAAAGTGGTTGAAGAAATGCTTGGGGAAGAAAAGGTTGACCGCAGTGAAATTAAAGTTAATCCGGTTGGCGTAAATCATTTTACATGGCTGACAACTGCGACTTATCATGATATAGATTTATTCCCATATTATAAAAAATTCTGTGAGGAGCATCCTGATGGCTACGTTGAGGGAAAAGTGGATGACAATTGGTTAAACAGCTTTTTCTGCTCAATGGAGAAAGTAAAGATGGATTTATTCCAGAAATTTGGCTGGATTGCTGCAGCCGGAGATCGTCATTTGGCAGAATTTTGTGAGGGTAAATGGTATCTGGAGAGCCCGGAGCGCGTAAAAGAAATGCGTTTTGGCTTAACACCGGTATCCTGGAGAAAAGAAGATTTGCAGAAGCGTTTAGAGCACAGCGCAAAGAAAATGAGCGGTGAAGAGAAAGTTGAGATTAACGGAACAGGCGAAGAAGGGGTTAATCAGATTCGGGCTTTGCTTGGATTAATAGACCTGGTTACCAATGTAAACGTTCCGAACCGCGGACAAATTCCAAATCTGCCGATGGGTGCAGTTGTTGAGACCAATGCTGTATTTCGTGCAAACAGCATGAAACCGGTGCTGGCAGGAGAGATTCCGCAAACGATTTATCCGTTGATTGCAAGAGTATGCGGTGAGCAGGAAATAGTTTCGGCTGCTATTGCAGCACGTGACGTGGAGAAGATATTTATAGCTTTTGCAAATGATCCGTTGGTCACTTGCGGCATGGCAGATGCAAGAAAACTATTTGATGAAATGTGCAGAAACACAGCAAAATATTTGACGATGTATCAATTTTAATTTGCTGAGGTTCAAGTTTTAAATAAAGAAGTTATCGCATGAATGAGTCTTGCGGTAACTTCTTTTTCTTTATAGGTTAAGGAGTTTTTTGCAATATTACCCGTAAACAAGGCATAGAATATATTATGAGCAGCCGAAAGGATGGGTATGCTATGAAATTGTTTTTCGCGGAAAACCGAAATAAGATATTGCTTCTGGTTTTCATCAGTTTAGTTTTTCTTTTGTGGGGACGGGTTATAGTTCGTGTAATTAATGAAAATAACCGTATCTGCGATTTAACTACCGTACAGGCACGGATTCAATGTGCGGCAAGTTTTGGATGGGAGGCGGATCCTTCCACCGAAACTGTGCAGAAGGTAAAAATACCGCAGGAATTTGACGAGGTATTTGAGGAATATAATAAGCTGCAAAAAATGTGCGGATTTGACCTAAGACGTTACCGGGGCAAAACAGCGGAACGTTATACCTACATTGTGCGGAATTTTCCTTATGAAACATCGGAGCCTGTTTATGTCAATCTGTATATTTATCAAAACACGATGATTGCCGGCGATTGTATGACAAGAGCGCTGGATGGTTTTATGCTCCCGATAGACAGACGTTTTTCGCCGTAATATTTTCTTCACAATGTTTTCACCAAAGCTTCACCTTTTCATCCTTTTCGTGACACAAATGCATGCTATTCTAAGCTTGTAAAAAGAAAGAGAGTTTTAAAGGAGGCTGTGGTTATGAAAAACATGTGGAATAAAAAAGAGGAAGACGTAAAAATATATGGAGAAGAAAAGCTTTGTTTTGGAGATGGTCATCCCGTTTTCAATCGGCCCGGTCAGCGGCGAAGCAAGGACAAAATGCCGAAAAGTAAGGCAGGTTTGCGTTATGTTGCTGTTCTTTTATGCGGTATGATGGTTGGAGGGGGAATTTTTAGTTTGGGTGCTGTTATCCCGCGAAACACACAGGCACAGCAACAAACGAATGCGGTACAGAGTGCGGCATTGCAGGTGTCAACGGAAAATGCGTCCCAGGAGCTTTCTACGGTTGATATCGCTAAGAAAGCAGGCCCTTCGGTTGTTGGCGTAATTAATAAACAGCAAACGGTGTCTTATTGGGGAGAGCAGACCGAAACTACCGGCAGCGGTTCCGGTATCATTATCCGTTCGGATGGCTATATTATAACCAATCAACATGTAATTGACGGTGCAACGAGTGTAACGGTTATTTTAAATAACAACGAGGAATACGAGGCTAGCATTATCGGGGAGGATTCGAAGACAGACCTTGCTGTTATTAAAATTAAGGCGGATAACTTGACAGCGGCGGAAATCGGAAAATCCTCAGAGCTTGAAGTGGGTGAAAAGGCAGTTGCTATCGGCAATCCTTTGGGTCAGGAATTTGCCGGTTCTGTTACGGAAGGCGTGATCAGTGCGCTGAATCGTACCATGTCGGTAGAAGGCAGGCAGTATACTTTAATTCAGACAGACGCGGCAATTAATCCGGGCAATTCCGGTGGGGCGCTGGTCAACAGCCGCGGTCAAGTGATAGGTATTAACAGTGTGAAGATTAGCTCATCGGAATTGGAGGGAATGGGTTTTGCCATTCCGATTGATGATGCGATGAAGGTAATTGATGAATTGATGGAATACGGTTATGTAAAGGGACGGCCGTCTATTGGTATTGCGACCCGTGAAATTACAGCGCTCACCGCTCGTCGCTACGGTTTAATGGAAGGCGTTTATATTGCGCAGGTTTCTGAGGGCAGCGGAGCGGAAAAGGCAGGTTTGCAGACGGGAGATATTATTATAGGCACCGATGGCAAGGAAGTTAAAACTATTGATGAACTTAATGAGGCGCGTGATGCTCACCAGGCAGGCGAAAATATTACATTAACAATTGTTCGCAATAATGCCAATAAGATGCAGATATCTGTTACTTTGGGAGAGGAAAAACCCAATTAAGGATACAGCTTTAATACAATAAAGGATTGTTTTTTACCGCCGTGGGAAACAGAACAATTTTCTGCGGCGGTTTTGGTTATGAAAGTTCGGTTGAAAGAAATGAGAAAAATTTCTTGACAAATTGTTTTTTTCAGTGTATAATATTCAAGTATTCATATTTAGGGGTATAGCTCAGTTGGTAGAGCAGCGGTCTCCAAAACCGCGTGCCGTGAGTTCAAGTCTTACTACCCCTGCCATGTCGGAGCAAAGTTCGCTTTGCTCCGTTTTTCTTTACAGAAAAATATTTGTATGTTTTCTTATTTCTCTTTTGTTTCGCAGAAACATAGCTTTTGCGGAACTCCTTTTATTTTTGGTAATCCCTTTGATATTTTCTTTATCTCTTTGACAGCCTCTTGATAGTTTGATGAAAGTGTGGATGAGTTTGCAGGACAGGGTTTTGATTATGTCTGCGGCGTTGACGAATTTTACTTTGTGTGTTATACTGGCATTGATAGGTTGTGCCTCGGTGCAAAATATCAGCAGGAATAAAAACACAAACGCATAGCAATATGCAGAGTCGGTAGGTAGTCCGTCCCAATGCCCGGGGTGTAGAAACGGGAAAGTGATGTTAGTTCCGGTTTTTATACTTTGGCATTGAAGTAACCCTCCCTCCTTGGGTCGTCCGTTTCCTGCTTTTGATTGAATTTTTAAGGAGGAAATGTCATGGACAAGGTGTTTGGGAGACTGACTGTTTTTTTCGAGGAACCCTTTTGGGTGGGTGTGTTCGAGGTTCGAAGCGGAGGAAAACTTTCTGCTGCAAAACTTATTTTTGGTGCAGAACCGAAGGACAACGAGGTTTACGAATGGGTTTTGAAAAATTACGTTCATCTTTGCTTTAGTCCGGCTGTGGCAGCTGCAGAGGAGAGAAAGAGTTTAAATCCTAAACGGAAACAGAGAAAGATACGGGAGGAACTTTTAAAAAGCGGAGTCGGAACAAAATCTCAACAGGCTTTGAAACTTCTGCAGGAGCAGGGGAAACAAATGCGCAGGAAAGATAGCAAGCTGCAGAGTCTTGCAGAGGAGAAGCGCAGGTTTACCTTGAAACAGCAAAAGAAAAAGGAAAGGCACAGGGGACATTGATTCCCCTGTGCAGCAGTTTTTAATTTTAGGAAGGAAGGAAATATTATGCAAGATGCATTGAAAGTTTTAAAGTCGCGCCGCTCCTGCAGAAACTTTGACGGCAGACCGGTTCCGGAGGATATATTAAATGCTGTTCTGGAGGCAGGCATGTACGCGCCGTCGGGTATGGGCAGACAGTCATCAATTATGGTGGTGATACAGGATGAAAAAACAGTGAAAAAACTTTCTGAGATGAACGCGAAAATTATGGGCAGCTCCTCAGATCCCTTTTACGGTGCAAAAACGGTAGTTGTCGTACTTGCAGATAAATCGGTGCCTACCTATCTTTATGATGGTTCCTTGGTAATGGGAAATTTAATGAATGCCGCAGAAGCGCTTGGGGTTCAGTCTTGCTGGATACATCGTGCAAAGGAAGAATTTGAGAGCGAAGCAGGGAAGGCATTATTAAGGGAATGGGGCATTGAAGGGGATTATGAAGGTATTGGGCATTGCGTTTTAGGCTACGGTGAAAAGGCACCTGAAAAACCGCGCAAGGAGCATTATATTTATCGAATCGTCTAAAGGTCTACAGTTGTTCAATGCAGATAATTAGTAAACCCCCGCGACATACTTGTCGCGGGGGTTTACTATACTCAATTTTATTCCGGTTTTGTCTCAAGCTGAAGCGGGAAATCGCCCAGCTTATTCACTTTAAAACCGTTCTTTTTATATTC
>CAKSBF010000012.1 GCA_934438075.1 uncultured Clostridia bacterium
ACTCGGCTTCCTGCCCACTAAAAACCGATATTTTGTCATAGAAAAATCTAATTTACAGAAAAAACTTCACACGCCCCCGCTGTCTGTCATTTAGAACATAGATGCCCTTTAGGTTAATACCGTTTATCGACTGTCTGAAACCCTTGATTTTACTGTGTTTTTCGTTAAATCCTATAAGAACCCTCACACCAGTTCGAAACAAGTTATGCTTGTTCCGTTTTTTTATACAAAAAAACAGTCCCCTGCTGCACGATTCTACACTAGCACACCATTTTTATCAGTGAAGGTTTCTAATCATTTTCACCAATCCAAGATGCAATATCAGCGGCGACCGTCTGTACAAATAAAAATATAAGAGCTCGTTCCCAACCACTAAGCATCCGTTTTAACGCTGACTCGTTTGCCTTAGATAACATTGTCACAAACGCCGATAATTGCTTGGCAATTTGTTAAAAAACAGAACTTGAAATTTGAACACATATGGCTCTGATTTCAAGTTCTGTTTGCTTATTGAAAATCAAATGAAAAAATAACTGTTTCGTCCTTTTCTCCATAATTCGAAAGAGGTGTAAGACGAAGCCTTTTTACTTTTTTATTTACAGGTATGCTATACGATCTTTTAAGGTTGTTTACCGTCTCAAACACAATAAAGCTTTTTTCTTCATCCTCCGCTTCCAGCACAAACTTCTTACACAGTGTAGAAGGAACATAAAATTGAGGGCTGTCAAGAAGTGTATTTGATCGCATGCTGTGCCTTTTCTCACACGCTCCGCCCGGCAAAGTATCTCTGTTAAGGTCACTGTCAAATGTAATGTGGACCTTTCCAACATACTCAAAGTTGTCAAAGTTATATTCCAGAAAGGTGCCGTTTTTGACCGAAACCCCACATTTTGAATGATATAATCTATGCGGTCGATCTTCTCCGTTTTTAAGCGTATCATCCCCGTTTGTAATTGCCGTATCCGCACATAAAACAGATACTTTGCGCTTTTTGTTTGGCAAAAAACAATCGTTATCCATAAGGATATTCTGAAGCAGATCCAGTTTTTTAAGATAAACTTCATGCGGAGTAATATCAAATCGCGCCGCTATAGCAGCAGCGGTTCCTACTGCCTGACCCATAACCGCACAAGTCAGCATAACACGTATACTGCTCATCGCCGTATGAGTCATGCTTATATTTCTACCTGCAAAAAACAGATTTAATACGTTTTTTGAATATAGACAGCGATAAGGAATACAATATGGCGCCGGAGTATCTATAGCAGTATTGGATATACCATCATGATAAAATCCATCGGGATAATGATCGTCAAGCGTCCAGCCTCCGAAAGCAACTGTATCATCAAATTCCGTATTATTCGTAATATCCTTTTCCGTAATAATATACTCACCCACCATTCTCCTGGACTCCCTTTTTCCCGGCAAAAAACCAAGGAAATCAAGTTCCCAGTTATCGGCCCTAAACTTACCTGAATTTTTTATATAATTCCAGGTTCCGAAAGCAAGCGGTATAAGCTCACGCGATATTTCTTCACTATCTTTTATCGTATCTTTGTTGCCTCCAAGCTCCAGGTACCAAAAATTTTCACAAGGATCGTATATATCGGGGTTTTTATATTTAAAATGCTCTTCATTAAGAGGAGTGCTCCATTCCGGCGGAGTAAATTTTATTTTTTTCTCTGTCTCACGCCCTTGAATCAGGCAGCTGTTTCCCATTGTCAGCTTATCTGCCTCCTTTACGTGAGTATTTTCATCAAACTCTTCAGCACATTCACGTCCGCTCCTAAATTCTGCGCCGGTCAAAGGTGCAAGAATACTGTCACCGGAACAATCAGCGTAGTTTTTCGAATGGATTTCAAAAAATGTTTGTGTTGTCATCTGATACCCGGTAACAGAATCTATCTTAACGTTGCGGCCATAGCTGAAATTGTCCTGCTCCGTTTTTGCATCCATACAGGTACAATTTAAAAGAAGCGTAATATTTTTTTCCCTTATCACCAAGTCATAGAGAACGCTATCCCAGATATAATAGTTCTTCGTGGGATTTCTGTAATAATTTTCTAAAGCTATCTCTTCTGCAATCCCCGTTTCACGGTTATTTTCCCCGTCAGCGCCGCACACCCACATTCTGATTTCAGATGAGGCGTTTCCTCCGAGTACAGGCCTTTCGTGCATCAAAACTACTTTTGCTCCCTCTCGCGCGGCAGAAATTGCTGCACATATTCCGGCAAAGCCTCCGCCTATAACACAAAAATCAGAATTTGTAATCCGTTTATTAAGCATTTTTATCCTCCTTTTTGCCGCAATTGACAATCATACTATTATGTGATAATATAATACCATAATTTTATTGTCTTTTCTTGCACTTTTATGCACAAAAATAACACAAAAATGCACAAAACCGAAAGAAGGTAGTTGGCTGTATGGAATATGAAAAACTGGAGAAAAAAATTTCAGCGTATATCGAATATCTCAAAAAGGAATATCATTTGCTTGTTTCAATACATTTTGCAGAAGAATATACCTATGTTTTTTCCAAATCAAAACAACTGCTTCAATATAACGTTCACCAAAACCCATATTGTTTTATGATAAAAAATGAGAAAAAAA
The DNA here is from genome assembly GCA_934438075.1 of uncultured Clostridia bacterium. GTDB lineage: Bacteria > Bacillota > Clostridia > UBA1381 > UBA9506 > RGIG1666. Next base: position 2,614 of record CAKSBF010000012.1, read on the forward strand.
AGCTTAATAAATGCATTTTGTGCCAAAAACTTGCACTAAAAAAATGCCGGGCGCACGAAAGCTATACCGGCATATGTCACGCAAAAGTATTAGAATATGTTTGCAGAATCTATACCGGAAATAAGGCCGCAGGTTTTGTCAGTGTAAGCGGATACAGAGATAAAAAGGTACCGTTCGGTCAAAGCGAAATATACGATGAAAATATGAAAAATGAGGAAATACCTATTTGTTTTTTAGATACATTAATAAGCCCCCTTTGTATTATGCTTGAAAAGCTGCTCGAAACGGCGGACTATTATGACCGAAGCAATGAAACATACTACAAAATACTGGATTATTTAAGAGTTTATCACTACGACATTTCCATAGATAAAATTTCTAAGAAATTCAATTTCAGCAGATCTTACATAAGTCACACTTTTAAAAAAGAAAGCGGCTATACATTAACCGAATTTTGTAATATTCTTAAAACAGAGGATGCAAAAGCCCTCTTGGAAAATTCAAACCTCTCGGTAACCGAAATTGCACTATCTGTTGGGTTTAACAATATCAGTTATTTTATAAATGTTTTTAAATCCCTGACCGGCGTTACACCGCTTAAATGGCGCAAAAGCAGAAATTAATACGGACTCTTAAAGCATATGTTAAAAGTACGCTTTAAGAGTCCACAAAATTTACCTAGCAGCCCACTGCCTCACTTTTTGTCTTTGTCAGCAGACTTTTTCCCGTAAAGGTAACCTCTCCGAAGAGCCCATCCACAATGGTCTTTACAATTTCACCGGAAGGCGAACAATTGACCTCAATATAGGTCGGATCCTCCGGAAAATATTCCGATGCAAAATACGGCGACCCGTAATTAATAATAATCTTCTTCTTTTTATCAAACATATGCGAAGCCCAAATATGCATATGCGGTTCACTCCATTGCGCAACATAATGCGCATTTAAATTAAAAATAATATAATCATACTCAGCCTGCAGCTCGTCCGCATCGCTTTGCCAGCAAACCTGCGACGGTACATCGTAAATATCACGTCGGACATCTGCAGCAATGCCTCTTCTCACCAATTCCTCCTGCAAAAAGTATGCCGAAATTTTATCCTCATCTGTAGAATCCACAATCAGAACCTTTTTGCAACTCTCCTTCTTTAACGGAAGCAGATTAATCTGATTTCTCAGCAAACATATGCCGTGTCTGGAAATCTCTAAAACAGCGTCATCAGCAAATTTTGCATCCGGCTTTTCATAGGCTTTGTGCTTCGAAGCCTCACCGCGAAAATCTTCCATTCTCTTAATCCTTGCCAACGCATCCTCCAGCCTCGACATAGGAATATCTCCATTTTCAATCGCCTTTTCAATTGCTTCCGCAGCCTCAACCGGCGGCCACAACAAAAGATCCGCACCCGCACGGAATGCCTGAACCGTCTCCGCAACTAAATCGCCGGTTGCCATGCCTCCCATAATCAGCGCATCTGTTACAACCGCGCCCTGAAAGCCCATCTTTTCTTTTAAAAGCTCCGTTGTTAATTTTTTCGAAAATGTTGCTGTCGGGTAGTAGCCGTTATCCCCCTCTGCATCATACGATTTTAACGAAACATGTGTCGTCATCACTGACATAACATTTTCACGGAACAACTCACGATAAGTATAGCCATAAGTCTTTTCCCACTCATCAAACGGCAGAATATTTGATCCGGGTGACATGTGCATGTTAACATAATAGGTGCCAAGCCCCGGGAAGTGCTTAATTGTTGCGCACACGCCCTGATCCTGTATTCCCCGAATTACCTGCCTGTAAGTTCTGACGATAACCTCCGGGTCATCGCTGATTGCCATCAAATACATCAGCGGGTCAAAACACATATCAATGCTCGGCCCCAGCACCCAATCAACGCCCTTGTCATTCATCTGCATGCCAATTACCTTACCGTAAAGATACGCGTCCTCCTCGCTCCGCGAAGCCCCCAAAGAACGTTGTGGCATATCGGGCATCCTCTGCCCTCTTACCACACAGCCGTCGGCACAAACCAAAAGCTTTGATTTAGAATATTTTTTACATTCCTCCAGCTTTTCCAGATTATATTGCGTGCCGATTTCCCTACCCTGTCCGTCTCTTAGGACGTCCTGTTCCCCATAATAAAGACCACCCACCGGATAGGTTTCAAAAAATTTCTCCACACCACCGTGCAAATTAATTTCCCGAATCGTTACAACAAAGGTTTTTAATATTTTTTCTCTTAACGTCATTTTATCTTCCCCGCTTCTACAAAACAATTTCAACATTTTTCTCTTCTGTGCTGTATGGTACAAAGAGTTTCTTGTTTTCAGTAATGGTGATATGATAGGTAACGCCTCGGAACACTCTTGTTACCTTAGCCGGAAGCATCTCTTTTGCTAAACAGGGATCAATCTCCAGCCCATCCCATTGCGCCCGAATACCGAGCATATACTGTGTGGCAGCAATATACATCCATGATGCAGTACCGGAAAGCCAGGAAACATTTGCCAGGCCAAAACGAACACTTTCCGGCCCGAAAATATTGGATGAATAAACATAAGGTTCCGCCTTGTAACGCCATTCTCCCGCTCTTGCCTGCGCCACCATCGGAAGCAGCTGGTGATAGTACTTATAGGCATTTTCCGGTCGTTGAAGCATGCACTCGGCAATAATTGCCCATGTATTTGCATGGCAAAAGATACTGCCGTTTTCACTGCAGCCCTTAAGGTCATAGGTCAGCGGATCCTCCTTTGAGGGATAATCCTTCATCGCCGGATGAAGCTTTTTAATGCCCAGCTCCGTATCCAAATATTTTTTCACGCTGTCCATAGCAGAAATTTGCTTTGCCGACTCTCCGAGACCTGACATAACCGCCCAGCTCTGTGAATTAATCCAGATTTTCGCCTGCGGTTCCTTCTCCGAACCGATAAAACGTCCGTCGTCGGTAATGCAGCGAATGAACCACTTGCCGTCCCACGCTGTAGTATTGACGAGCTGTTTCATTCGTTCATAAATTTCATTATACCGCTTGCCGTCCTCCCCTTTCAGTTCCGCAAGCCGTGCCATCATGGGCAGGACCAGTCCGAGCTGCATGCCCGTCCATATGCTCTCTCCCTTGCCCTCGCGGCAAACCTTAAACAACATATCGTTCCAGTCTGAAGCAAGCATCAAAGGAAAGCCATGACTGCCAAGATTTTGCATGGTAAAATCAATGGATTTTTGAATATGCTCCCAAACAGTTCCGCTGCCACCGTCATAATAGTCTACGCTTTCCTCCAGATAATCGAGCCTGCCCTCTTCCATTATAATGTGATAGCAGGTCAAAATCAGCCACAAATGGTTATCAGAATGGATTCTGGTGACAGGCTCCCAGCCCTCGTTCGGAAAACAATAGTGATTACAGTGACCGTCCCTGTATTGCTGCGTAAACAGCAGATTCAGCTTATCCTTCGCACGTTTTAAATCAAACGGCACCATGGATAAAATATCCTGCGCCGTATCGCGTACACCAACACCGCGAAAGGTTCCCGTTGCATAATAGCTGATGTTTCTGGAAAACTGAAAATTTCTTTCCGCCTGGTACGGATTCCAGATGTTAATCATCGCCTCCGCATCCTTGTCCGGAAGCTCACAGCGGAATTTGGATAAATGCTTATCCCATTGCTCCTGCAAAGCAAGAAAAGATTTTTGTACAAAATCTTTTTCCCGCACATGTGCAACGCTTTTTTTAATTTCCTCCTCTGTCATCGCTGTACCCAGGAAAATATTAACCGTTTTTTCTTCATTCTTCTTTAAATCAAGCTTAATTTCAAGCACAAAACACGGATCTCCGCCGTAAAGAACCGAGCCGGTGCATCTGCCTGCCTCTACCTGCTTTGGATTTTCCTCACTGCGATAAGATCCGACAAATTCGTCACGATCACAGTCAAATCCACTGACAGGTGCATCGGAGGCAAAGTACACCAGTGGTGTCTCGTCCGGTTTTGGCTGCATTTCTACGCCGTATTTATAAACCAAAACATCGTCTATCGGGTAGCAACTCAGCTGATGCTTATTATAGCACTGCCACTGCAGTTCGCGCATAAATTCCATCATGCCCAGCTCCACAAACGGAAACAGCGTAATCTGTTTATCTACATCACTTTTCAGTTTCAAATTCCAAATCAGGGCGTTCTCATATTTCCCGACAAAATAGTTTGCTTCCACATGAATACCATTTCTGGACGCCTCAAACCGCGTATAGCCCATACCGTGCGTTGCCTGCCAACTCTCCGGCCTGGTACGGCACGGCTCATACGTCGGGCACCAATATTCATCGCCGTCCTTTATGTAGGTATAAAACCCGCTTCTGTCCGTCGGAAGATGGAAAAACCGATAATGATTAATTCTCCATATCTGCGGACTTTTGTAAAATGCCACACCGCCGCCTGCATGAGATATCATGGTATGAAATGTCCCATTCGACAGATAGTTCATCCACGGCGTCGGAAGATTGGGTTTTAAAACTTTTATTTCTCTTCCTGCATGATTAAATTCATAGCTTTTTTCCATTGTTGTAGTCCTTTCAGCTTTTTACAATCTCAAAATCCATTGTTTTAAAATTTATTACCTGCTATCATAATCACAGAAACCTCAAACGTGTTTTCACGATTGTCTTATCCCCAGTATTTCACCGACCGCAATCTGAGTCAAAGGTAACACTGCAGACAATGATATAAACATTATTTTCATCCGGCCCTATACTAAATTGATACTTCTATGAGTCTTTCTTTATTGCCGGAACAGCCCCTCTAGTTCCGAGAGAGACGGCATCTCCGTCGTTTCATCGCTGATCACGATAATTCCGTTCTCATTCCATAATACAAATTTATGAAATACCTCTTCGCACAAAACCCGAAGCGGAAGCATCGTTCTGCCGCCGATTGACTGTGCCGCAACATCCGATACCGATTTCAAACTGCCATTGCTGTAAATCTCCTTTTCGCCAAGAGTGAGCGTGATGTTCTCATCAGCAAGCTTGATCGTAATCAAACCGCTTTCGTCATCAAACTCCACGTTCCCTCCAATATTTTCAGCTATAAAGCGCAGCGGCACCAGGGTTCTGTCCCCAACAATTTTCGGGGCAATCTCTGCATTTTCTGGGTCAACAGGAACTCTTTTTCCCTTTAACACTGCAAAAGGGGAACCGATTTTTAATACTAAACCATCTTGCCCCATTTGCTCATGGTCTTCAACAAAATCCTGTACCGTCAAATCCGTTATTTTTTTCATTTTTCCATTGACGGAGACCTCTTTGTCGCCCAATTTAAAGGTAATGACCTTCTCACCGCGCTTCATGGTAATGCGCTTCGCATCCCTATCAAATTCCAGCTCTGCACCGGCACACTCCGCCACCAATTTCAAAAGTGCCAGCATCTCCTCATCATTGTCTTGTGTTTTCCTGCCGCCAGAACCGCCGCCGGAATGTCCCGGTGTCGCAGTGGGCTCTGATATTTCCTGTTCAATCTCCTTGGGATTTTTCGGACTTAAAATACCTGCCAAATCCAAAACAACTTTTTTATAAAGTTCCGTTCCCGTAAATTCGCTTAAGGTACCGATTTCGCTCTGATCGATAGATGTAAGTCCATATTTTCCGGCAAAGCTCGGCTTCAGCGTATAATTTTCGTGATAATAATCCTCGAAGCAATCGTTATTATCCACATAAACGTTGTTTTTAATCGCATTGCCCGACGCCGGATATTGCTCCATATCCTCAAAACGGAAGTTGTTGGCAAACCAATCTTTTCGCTCGCGTTTCACAATCAGATTGTTCTGGATATTTATAAAGAAATTGCCTTTGTGCTCTCCGCTTTCAATAATGTCCAGGTAATTCATAATCCGCGGATATTTCTCCCACCAAAGTTTCTGATAATATTCGCCGACCTCGCCCTCCGCATGGACAGGCAGCAGCGCTAAAATATAACTCCATTCGCGCCATGTTGCCGGAAGGTTTGCCGTCATTGATTCGTTTGCCTGATTGTGCCAGAAATTTTCCCCATCCGCCGCCGGATACATAAACAATTGGTTTGTCGATGTCATGGCAGCCCCATATTTAGAATGAAGATCCACACATTCTATAAAAATGTTGTCGGTTACATCCGAGTTCACCACCGGTTTTTGCATTGCCGAAGTCAAATTCTGGAAAATATTATTTTTAATCTGAAGTCCCTGTGTTACGCCATCATCAAAGTAAATGCCGAAACGCTGCGTATGATACGGCGGTTTGTGGTCGTCCTCCGGAATCTGCCGAAACCAGTTGTTATGGATATTTATGTCAAGTCCCATCACGGTATAGTTCAGATATACCATTCCCTGGTCCCGCATGTAACTCATGGCATCATAGAGATAGTTATAGGCAATCTCCCCTTTCAATAAATATCCGTTAATCAATTGCCCGGGTGCATGCGCCAGTTTGTTGTTTAAAATTTTCACACCAAAAGCATTGCCGAAATCAATCGCTGCCTCATAAGTTGGCTTGTAAACTCCAACATAGGTGATGTCACAATTTTCTATGACATAGTTACAGTCTTCATCACGCCACGAGTTTCCGCCGGTAATGGAGAGACCACTGAGACCGGTATTTTTAATATGACTGCCGTAAAAACTGTGATTTTTTCCCAGAACATCAACGCTCCGTGCCTCATCAATATAGTAGTTGTAGTAGTCCATGATAACATCGTTGTAGCTTTCCTCTTTGTTCTTCAGTCTCCATTCATTCGGAAGCTGCCAATATCTGACCTTATCGCTGTTTCCCAAAGCAACGGCATTATTTCCAATGTCCCTCAGATTACAATAACGAATGGACACGCTGTCTCCGCCGTCAATCATAATACCGCCGCCCTGTGTGTTTTCAAATGAAATACCGTCAAACTCCACAAAAGAGGTACCATCCGTTTTCAGCATCCAATCACCCGAAAAGACTGCAACGTTTAAAAAAGAATGATCCAAATCCCCATTCGGGTAAATATACATCATACCGGTGTTCTTATCAATATACATTTCACCCGGAGCGTCCAGCTCCTCCAGGATGTTAAAAATACAAAATTCCGCATCCTCTGTCCATGCTGTTGTTGGGCGTACCATGGTTTCAATCGTTTTGTTTACCGGATCGATATTCTTCAGACGCAGCATGTCATGATAGAAAATGGTTGAATACTGGTCAATCCAAACATCATCATAGCCTGCGTATTGAGAGATCCTGTCATCTGAGTAGTGCGCAATACCGGTCAGACGGTTGTCCGTCGGATTCGCCGTCCATGGGCTTTGCAGCACCTTGCCGAGCTTCATGTAAACGGGATACGGGTTTTCTGCAACACCGCCTTCGCCCATTTCTTTATTCGGATACCTTGCTGACCAAAGTGCCGGCGCATCCCCGATGGAATATACGGATCGCTTTACAATGCCCGTTTTGCCGGTCGGACCGTACTGCTCCATGTATCGCTGCGCCGCCTCCTCGTCTCCGTCATAAACAAAATTATTATACAAATTGCTGTACTGTTCATATTTGGTGTAACTGACGCTCATCACATCATAGGTGTACGGGTACCAGTCCAGCATGGTGGTTTCTCCCAAATGATGTTCTTGTTTAAAGTCGGTAAAAAATTGCTTGATATTAATCTGACGAACATTCTCTCTTGTTTGTTTTCCACCTCTTAAGCGCGTTAAGACCGACTCGTCCGTGACTTTGGAAAACTTGCTCCCCGGTATTCGTGTACCACCGGTAAAGCACACCTCTTCGCCCGGATATGCGCAATAGCGAATGGGAGCTTCTTTCGTCCCGGAATCCTCTTTCGTCAGTTCCACTGTTTCCGACCAAAAATATTCTCCTCCGCGAAACAATACTGTAATACCGTCTTCAGGAAGGCCGGACGTCTTTTTTATTTCTCTGATTCTATCTCTTGCCCCAACCATGCTCCCGAGCGGTCTGTCCTCTGTTCCATCATTGCGGTCATCTCCGTCCGGCGAAACATAAATAACTGTTCCCAATGCCTTCGGTTCCGCAGATGCTGCATGAACCGAAAGCAGCGAAAAAATCATAATCCCTGCAAGAAATATGCTGAAAATTCGTTTCATGTTCAACTCCTCCTATTCGACGATTACCAGTATAACGCCATACTGAAAGTATTTGTCCTCCACATAGCACCAAACTCTAGCGCCTTCGTAAATATCACGCGGCGTAACCAATTCAAATTTGCCGCTTTCAGAATGATAGCAATATATCTTATCAAAATTTTCGGTGGTTGCAATTGTTGTATCCATCATAATCGGAATGGCGTTTCCGTAAACCGGATGAGAAACCGCATCACTTGCTATTTTAATGCAAAAATCATCCTTAACGGTTACAACACCCGATATTACGGCATCCCATGCGTCTCCCCCGAAACCGTCGTTGGTGCAGACATCCGTTTGAAATTCATTTCTTCTGCTCAAAACCGTAAAGGAAGTGATTCGCCCGGTAAATTTATTCTGGACATACTGTATCACATCTCCTTTTTGGAGGTCAGAAAACTTTATCGTCCCCGCTGCATATCTTGTATGAGATCCTCTTGCGATATTTTTTAAATCATCCTCACTTGGTATTAGATTAGATATCGTGGGAACCGCACGAGAATGGCTATCGTTTGTATAGGCTGTTAGAACGTTGCATACCGTGCCGTCGGTATCCTGTATCACCTTCCTGCCCGTAATCAGCGCCAGCGGCGAAGACAACGTCGGAGCCTCAGCAACCGCATCCGAGTCTTTCATTTCAACCAACAGATATTTAAAATATCCCGTTTCCGTTAAATCATATCCTGAAACATTCGCATATTTTTGTGAACTGCCCTTATAGGTCGCATAGTGTCCTCCATATAAATCACCCATGCTCGCAAAAGTACATTTCGATTCCCGGTCACTCACCAAGTACATATAGGTATCGGTATTGCTCCACATGTAGTTCAATTTCGAATTATCCGCATTATACATAACCTGTCTTGTTCCGATGTTCCATTGGATATCGTCTCCCGGAGCAAGATTGCGCCGAAATTCATTTTCATTTACCGCCGTGTCTGTTGTATTGGCAACAATAATCGTACTTAGCTTATTATCCCTCGTTTCATATTTAATCAGCTGTTTCGGAATACCGGATATTCCCACATCATAAAGTTTATCATATAACTCAGTGCTGTCCACTCTCTTAAAGGTGGCACCGCCATCCATACTGATCCTGACCTTGTCCTGACACTCATATATATCAAAATAACCCTTGTCATAAAGTTTTACACGAACTGTGCCGCCCAGTCCCTTAGACTTGTCAATACCGAAAAGAACCGCATAAATACTCTGATTATCAGCATTTGCAAATACCAGCGTTTCATTAATATCAATATAAAATTTATATGATTTTCCAAAAGCATCCTCCAGCTTGCAGCTGGAAAGATATTCATATTCCAAGCCGTTAATAACCGCCGTTCCGTCTGAAGCCATATCCTCAAGATTTCCTTCAAAAATATCATCAGATAAAAAAATCATCATATCATCCGCCGTCTCGGCTACGGTTATCACTTTACCTGCCGTCAGCAGGCTTTCGCTGACCGGACTCATATTTTTATCAAAAATACAAACCCTCTTTTCTGTATCTTTATATTGAATGTATGTAACAGCATCGCTGTTCTCCGCCACAAAAAGCTTATTGCCCGCCGTGCTGCTGATATAATAGCTCCGATAATCCCAAATTTTAACCACATCTATCACATCATCATTATTGTTGTCCAACAATTCCAATCTGCCGTAGGAAGGCAGCATGTCAGCATTGGTTGGGCCCAAAAGCGGCTGTGCGTTATATACATAATAAGCATCCGGCGCAATTTCCAAAGTCTTGGTTTTGTTTTCCTCTTCATAAACAACACGGTGCACGGTCGTTTCAGAACTTATATCTTTATTTGCAATGGTATAAACGGTATGATCTCTTTCTGCAATGGCAAATATTACATCGTCCTGTGTTAAATAAAAATCAACATATTTTCCCAAATCTGCAGGAGATATTTCCGAACGGATGCGGTATATCGTATCATCTATTTTCACAACATTTTTTCCGGAGGTACTTTTTCCGTAAATACTGCCAAAGCCGGCAGCACGGACTTGCCCCTGATGAGAGGTAAGATGAAAGGCCTTTTCCAAAAATGCTTCACCTTTTTGAAAAGAAATCTCCGTTTTGCCCTCTGCGTCGTAGGCAAGACTGTTAATATCAAGAATATGAGTAAATAGCATTTGATATATTACAGAGAACAACTCTCCTTTGGTAATAATGTTGTCGTCATTTATCTTTTTCAGAATTTTACTTTCCCGCGCCGCGGCCGCATAATATCCGTTCGGATAGCCGCCTTTCATCTGCGCATATTGTTCATAGCCTAAAAGAGTCACTACCATCTTGACTAATTCATTGCAGGTAATTCTCTCATCCGGATGGAACATTTTGTCTGCAGAGTCCGACAAAACCCCGTTAATTTTGAGATACCACACGGCCTCAAAAGCCGGGTGTCCGGCATCTACATCTAGAAAAACCTGAAAAGCCTCCTCAGGCTGTCCCTCCGCATGAGAAGCTTCTGATAAATACCGCGCCGCCTCTGCTCTGGTAAGCGGCGTATCTACCACAGAATGATTGACATTTGAAATACCTATTTTTGTTAAAAAATCAATTTCTTTGGAATAATCATATTTTGCTTTTTCCGTATCGGCACTTGTCGTGATCGGCGTGCCAAGCATACAAAAAATCATCGCCAGGCACAAAAGCTTCTTCATAAATTTCATGACTGCTCACATCCTCCCCTACTGATGAATTCTCGACAAGATCGCCGCCATTTCTGCTCTGGTTACATTTTCTTTCGGACAAAACCGATTATCATCTCTGCCATTAATAATATTCTCGGCGCTGAGTGTCTCTACAGCAGAAAGCGCCCAGTCACTGATTTGCTCTGCGTCGCTAAAAACAGAACCTTCTTTTGCCGACAGCTGAAACATTCTTGCAATCATCACAGCCATTTCCTCCCTGGTAATGTTCGACTGCGGATGAAAACAGCTGCCGTCTCCTAAAACATATCGCTTGTCAAAAGCCTTTTGAACATACGGCGCAAACCAATCCTCCGACTTTACATCCTCAAAGGCATCCGCATAAGCAACGGTATTTTCCTTTTTATATTTCAAAGCCGCACATATAAATTCAGCCCTTGTCACCGGTTTTTCAGGCAAAAATGTGCCGTTGCTAAAGCCTGTCAGTACTTTTTGATTCGTCAGCTCCGCTATGGCATCATACGCCCAATGCGTTTCGTCAACATCCCGATAAACAATCGCAATGGTCGGGCTAATATCATCTTGCTTGTCCAGCCCGCCGATTTTAACGCCGGAACCGCCGGAGGAACCTGAGCCCTTCCCGCCATGCTGAGAATCGGATTGACCTGCAGACGGAACACGGTACGCAGGACTCATCACACTTTCACCCGTCTCGTACCGATTTCCCGGAGTTACAGCAACTTTAATATATTTTCCTTCATATCCATCCGATTGAAAATTTTTTGCAGTTTGACCGGAAATCGGCTGGTATGCCCCGTTTTCACTGTCTGAACAATACCACTGAAAGCGTGTTGCCGTGTCCTCATCCTTATCTTCATCCTCATAATGATAAGAAGCTGTTATTCCGTTGTCGTTTCTTACATTTACAAAACTGACTCTGCAAACACTGCCAATTAAATTATATACCGAGACCTCCTCAAACATTTCACCGCTTACGGAAAATGCCTGAATTGTATCCGCAGCAATATTGTCTGCAACAATTTTCCCATCAAAATAAATACTTATCTTTCCATTGCACTTTAAAATTTCAAAAAGATGCGTTCCGCGAGTCCGGGCGGCGGTATAATCGCCAATTTGATAATTTTTTCCTGATGTTTTGATTGCAAGACTGTTGTCTTGGGAAACAACGGACATGTTTTTCAATAAATCATCTATTACCAACACCTTCATGACCGCATCGCGTGCACTGAAATCAAGCTTGTTCTCCGTCAGAGTGTCTGCGTCCTGCTTGGACATGTAAAAATAAACAGGCGCCTCCGCTTTAAACTGATTGGTACCGTTATCGCCGTTCGTATTGGTAACGTTAGGATCTGTATAAACTGCTTTGATAAACGCCAAACCTCTGTCCCTTGAAACTATCTTGCCGTTTTCATCAATTGTAAAAATCTTTTTATCAGATGAGGAATAAGCCGTATGGTCATCAGAAAGCGTATAGATATTGCCCGTCTGCGTCTCACCCTTCAGTGCGACATGTCCTTCGCCGTTCGCTTTGATAAATCTTTCCTCCGAAAAGAATACATCACAATATACTCCACCCATGAAAAATATCAATTCCGGCGGCTGCAACTGCGCCAAACCTGTTCTGATATTGTGAAAAGCAATTTGATATTGTGTCTCCTCCGTCAGAGGCGTATGAAAAATAATTTTTGTTTTCTTATTACCATCGTGTTCTACAGTAAAATTGGTATATGGCTGTACGATCTTCTCCCTCGTTGCAGTAATGCTAAGGTTGGACATATCCAAAGTTTCTATCGGATAATTCCACAAAAGTGTTATTTCCTCAACATTATATAAATCTCTTGCCTGAAAAGGAACAGACGCGCTATATGCAACATCTGATAGCTTTGTTTGATAGCATACTACATTGTCAATCGCCAGCAAATCAGAATCCTTTGCCCCCGAACCGAGCGCTGAAAGCGCAAAGGTGCCTGTCTGTCGGTTTAATTCAGACAATTCAACCGGTATAACCGTCTCCTGCGAATATAAGAGCTTATTTTCTTCCTCCGTATTGATTTTTCTGACCGACATCATAAGATTGTTTTCCAGCATAGAAGCAGAAACCCTCAAGTCACTGCTGCCAAATTCTTTTTTATTTCCGGTCACTTTAAGGTTTTCCGCACCGATTCTCTGTACCGTTTTATCGGACAATATGTAAGAAGTGTTTGCCTCAATAGTAGAAATCGTTGCCGCCTGTTTTCCGTCATATTGCCACATTACCTGCGTATCGGTCGAGGACAGAAAATACACATAAAAATTTTCTGCGGCAAAACCACTCTGCTCACGCAAATAATCAAACTCAACCGTATAATCTTTCCAGCTGCCATACTCTGCACTCTGTGCAATGTAGCCCAGGGAGGCCTCTGGAGAGCCTCCGGCATTCAATATCAAGAGATTCTCCTCCGGGTTAGCAATGTTGCTGTCAGCATACTTTTTCGGGTCTCTGCGGTTCTGCGAAAATCTTTTGTATGCCCCCGGGTCTGAAAAATCCTCACTCATAAGCATTTCAAACATAATATTTTTTTGATACACCATATTCTCCGTTACAAGTGTAACAATATATTGCTTAGATAAATCAAGCGGAGTTTCCGGAATAATGTCCACTCTGTTTTCCTCAGCATCCGCACTAACCGTTGCCTCAAACACCTTTTCCGCGGTCATCCCGTCCGAAAAATATGCTTCAACCGGTGTTATGGCTTCTGCAAAGAAAAATGATATCTTCTCCCTGTTTCCCTGTGCCTTTTTAACAGGCAGATATGCTTTTATGGTCACCGTTTTAACAAGCTGGTTTCCGAGAGCAGGATCAACAAAGACGATTCTTATCCCGGCGCTGCCTTGACTGTGCGCCGTCATTTTTCCTTTGTTGTCTACAGAAATCACTGTTTCATCGTCAGAAGAAAATGCAAGAGCATCACCGGAAAGCTCTAGCCTCTTGCCGCTTTGCGTAATACCGAACACCGTAATACTGCTGTCTTCTCCAACTGCAATATTTTCCTCCGTGCATTGTACGGCAATATCCTGATAAATGCCTCCTGTCTGAAAGGTGAATGCGGGCAATGTCAGCTCGTCTCCGTCAACAGAAACTCCCTGAAAGCGCACGCTGTATTCAGCCTCGCCGCTTAATCCATGAGGAAAAGCAATTGTTAACACATTATCCTGCTGTGACAAGGTGAAATCTGTAAATGCCCCTCCATTTTCGTTCATATCAACAGCAGCAGAAGTAATATTAAATATACTTCTCCACTCAAAGTTGATCCGTTTCACATCATACAGATTTTTTTCTCCGCTTTGAATAATTTTTTCAGTATCATTAATTGATACTTTTTTGTAAGCATAGCTTCTTATTTTTGAAAAATCATAGGAATAACCTCTTGTTTCCAAAACATCGGCATATCGGTTTGCAAGCATAACAGTGTCCATATCGGCTACCGAGATTTCATGTTCCAAAAGCATTTCTGCCTCCTGGACCTTTTCCATTAGTCTCGCATTTTTAAGTTCATCCTGCGCGGCGGAATACACCGCCATATGATACTCGTTATCAAATGCAATCTCTGCCGAAACCGGAATCTTATTCTGATTCAGTTTCACTTCATAAAGCTGCACACCAACAGTTTGACTTTCCTGGCTCACAACTGCTGCAGCGCTTCCCTCCGCCGCCTGCAACTTATAGGTAGTATAACCGGTATCCTTCAAACTGACCAGGCGAAAATCCTCATGTGCCCACACAACATCTCCCGATGCGTCCTTCTGCATAGCATGTTTTTGCAAATCATTGGGATTGTTATAAACAGCCTGTGCATATCGGCTGCCATTGATGGTAATCTGTTCCGTACTGTTGTCCGAATAACGGATGTCAACCGTCGGCGAGCCGCCCACTTCAAATTTTAACGCAAGGAAAAGCGATTCCGTAAACGTCTGTTCCAGATTTATAGTAAACGATTTTTGTTTCTTGTTGCTGATAACTACCGCGTCCAAGCCATTATTTTCGTTCGGGAGCATGGCATAGGTTTTGCCTGTACTCTCCCTTTTAGATGCAGAAATATCCCATAACTGCTCCTGAAATGAGATTGCCCCGTCCTTGATAAGCGCACTTTTTGTAACACCGCCATACTGACCATAGTTAACCTCCAGACCGGAAAACCATGTATCAGAGTTTAATGTTTCACCCGCTGCGTCAATTAACGTATCAGCATTTAAAACATCCGAAAGGTCGATATTATGAAACTCTCCGTCTGCCTGCATCGTATCCGCACAAACAAACCCCGTAAAAAGGGATAAGTTTATCATAAAGGAAAATAAAACTGCCACTATCTTTTTTACCATTTTTTCCTCCTTAAAACGAATGAAGAAATTCTTCCGTAAAGAAGCTGCTTACTTCTCATCATTTCTTGTCTTTCAGAAAACTATCCACCTGTTTCTGGAAATCATCAATAATTTTTTGCTCGCCGGCATTATTGCTTTCCGCTTCATATTCCTTATAGGCAGATTCCCAATCAGCATACACTCCCGCCAACAGCGGTTCAAAATATTTTTCGCGCACATATGTAACTTGTGTAAGATAATCTGACACATTAGTATCATCAAGGTAAAATCCAATCAAAGGTGAACGGAAATCCGATTTGTTTGACTCGTCAAAAACCCATTTTTTATACTCATCCGGCTCTGATGGGCAGTTATACGCCAACTGTGTGTTTCCAACAATCCATTTAAAAAGACCATAAGCATCATTTACGCTTCCTTGCAGCGAATATGGGGTTTTAATTCTATCTTCTCCGACCTTCTCATAATGAACGCCTTCTATTCCAAAAACAAGCAAATTGTACAATTCTTTGTCTGTCTGCAATAAATTTAAAATCTGCATCGCTTTGTCCGGGTCCGCGCACTTCGCCATGAGCGATGTACCACCTGCGCTGTTTCTGTAGCCTATATAGTCCTTTTCGTAATACGGAACAACGATAACTTCATATCCATATTCCCCGCTGAGCTGTTCTTGGATAAACGGTGTGTATCCGACATCCCAGAAAGGAACTCCGTCTATTTGTCCTTTATAATCAACCGTGTTGGTCAGCGCATCCTTCTTAATATATCCCTTTTGTGCCCATCTCGCACTGACCTCATAATGCATCCGGGAATTTTCGGTCAAAGCGTAGTTCTGAACCTTACAGCTCTCATCTCCATACTCTATCGAATAAGGGAAAATTAACTCCTCCCAGCCTCTGGCATTAATGGTTTTTACCGAACCGTTGAACTGATATCCTGCGGCACTGAGATCATCCATATATTTTTCCAAAATATCGTACATTTCCTTTGTATCGTGCGGCGAAGAATACAGTGCCTTTTTAAATGCCTCTAAATCAAGATATTTCTCTGCCTGTTCTTTAAAGAAAACCACTCCGCGCAATACCGCACACATCTGATAGGACGGAATACCATAAGTTTTGCCGTCCACCTTCTGATAATCCATAAACCAATCAGGAAGTACACTTAAAGTTTCCTTGCCATATTGCTGCAGTAAATCATCCAACGGAAGAAAGCTTCCGTTCTTTACCTCCGAATGAAAATTTAATCCATAATTTCCTACGATATCCATCTTTTCTCTTGCAGAATTCATCAACAAGAACTTTTTAGAATATTCTGAAGGAGGAATAATCTCAAAGCTCATCTTTACCCCGGGAACCTTTTCGGAAAGTTTTTCATTAAATTTTTCCCAAACCAAATTGTCATCATCCTGCATTCCCGGTCCCATCATGACATACTTAAGTTCCACATTTTCTCCTGATGCTCTTTTGTTGTCAACACACCCGGAAAAAGCACCCGCAGTCAATGATATAACCGAAAGAAACAGTGCCAGCTTTTTAAAAATTTTCTTTGTCATAGTCCTCTCCATTCCGCCGTTAAAGCAGCACAAAGAAATAAAACGTGCTGTATACGGCTGTTTTTTATTAGTTTGTATTTACATCATCTCCGGCCATGCCGAAGTCTCCTGCTGTAACGGCAAAAATGAACTTTATCGTTTGCATAAAAACGATAAAAGTCTCCTTCACACCGTCATCCCTTTACGCTGCCAACCACCAGCCCCTTTGCAAAGTATTTCTGGAAGAACGGAAATACTACCATCATAGGACCCGCAGCCAGGACAGCTGTTGCATATTTCAAAGTTTCCGCCGGAAGCTGATTACCCACAAGCATCTCCATATTCGTACCTTGCATTTCCTTAATGTATGTTGCTTCATTAATAATTCTTTGCAGCAAATACTGCAGGGAATATAAATTGTTGTTTCTAATGTAAAGCAATGAGGTGTTCCAGTCATTCCACTTTGCCAACATTGTCAGAAATGCAATACAGGCAATAATTGGCTTGGAGAGCGGCAAAATAATTTTGGCATAAATCGTAAATTCACCCGCGCCATCCAGTTTTGCCGATTCCATAAGCGCAACAGGCAAATCCTTAAAATATGTCCTGAATAAAATAACATTCCACGCGCTCACAAGCCCCGGAAAAATATAAATCCAAAAAGTATTTCCCAGTTTTAAATACTGTGTATTTAAAATATATGACGGAACCATTCCGCCCGAGAAAAACATAGTAATCAGCAAATAAATAATAACAGATTTTTTATGCTTATAATAACTCACAGAAAGTGGATATGCCATAAGGGTTTGCACAAAAACGGAAAGCGCTGTTCCCACAACCGAATATAATATTGTTACCTTATAGGAAGCCAAAATCTGGTGCGAATTTCCGAAAGCCATTCTGTATGCATCCAAACTCCACGCACTGGGCAACAGCTTATAGCCTTCATTTAAAACAACGCTTTCGCTCGAAAAAGATACCGAAATCATCAGAAGGACGGGAACGACAAACGTCAGACTTAATAAGATTAACAACACATTTAAAAAGGTATAACCAACTTTATTTTTCATGGTTTTCTGTCCTCTCCTTAAAACATACTCTTGTCCGCATCTATTTTTTTAATCACCATATTGCTCCCCACAAGAAGTATCACACCAACCAGCGACTGGAACAAACCCACCGCTGCGGTACGACCCATGCTCGTACCTTCCTGCAACGCTCTGAAAACATATGTATTGAAAATATCGGTTGTATCGTATAAAAGAGCAACATTACGCGGTATCTGGTAAAACAGCCCGAAATCTCCGCCCAATGCATTACCCAGTCCCATGATAATCTGCAGGCAAATCAGTGAGGAAAGCTCCGGTAAAATAATATGAACAATTTGCTTTCGTTTGTTTGCACCATCTATCTTCGCCGCATCAAAGAGGCTGTCGTCAATGCCCACCATAGCTGCATAATACAAGAGACTTGCATAGCCGGTTCCTTTCCAAAGGTTGGTAATCGTGAGAATTACCGGCCAGTACTTGCTCTCTGAATACCACGAAATTGATTCTTTTCCCAACGCTGTTAATATATTATTAAACACCCCTGTAGTCGGCGCCAAAAAAACATATACGATGTAAGAAACCAAGACCATTGACATAAATGTCGGCAAAATAGCAGTCGTCTGATAATATTTCAGCAACTTTGTGCTCCTAATGTTGTAACACATAATGGCGAAAAAGATGGCCGCTATATTGCCCGTTACCAAAAACAGCACCGAATAGCCTAACGTGTTTCGCATCAAGAGTCCAAAATCATCTGACATAAAGAAAAATTTAAAATTGTCCAAACCTACCCATTGACTCCCAAAAATACCCAAATTTGGATTAAAATTTTTAAATGCAATAATAACACCTGCCATAGGCAAATAATTAAATATTAAAACCAAAAGAAACCCCGGCAAAATCATAAGATTAAGCTCCATGTTATCCCTCAGTTTCGTGTTTTTGTTTCTGCGCATGCTTCTCAAGCCTCCATTACATTTTACAAATTTCTGATCGGAATAATAATTTTAAATTCCGTAAATCGACCCACTTCGCTGCGAATAGTAATTTGAACATCATTTCCGTAAATCAGTCTCAGTCTTGCAAATACGTTCTTAATGCCGATTTTTTCACGGTCTAAATGTCCGTCGTCATTTGTGCTTTGATAAATCTGTGTGATTTTATCTTCATCCATGCCGACACCGTTATCAAAAACCGTAATTTGCAGATTTTGATCCTCTTTATAAACCCTCACCAAAACCTCACCGCCGCGGTCTTTAATACCATAAAAAACAGCATTTTCTACCAATGGCTGCAAAATCATTTTAATAATTTGCAGATTTTCAGTCTCCGCGCTGCACTCAATCTTATAATCAAAACTTGCATAGCGGTATTGCAGAAAAGTCATATAATCTTTTAAAAAATCCAGTTCTTCCCGAACGGTTACAAAAACATTTTCTGAAATATAACTATAGCGGATAATTCTTGTAAGCTTTGTCAGCATAGCAACACAATTGCTTCCGTAGCCATATTCCTTAAGCATTTCCGTACCTAAAACAGTAAGAGAGTTGTTGATAAAATGCGGCGTAATTTGTTTTTGCAGTGCCTTCTGCTGCATATCATTATAATCTACAATCCGACCCGCAATATCCTGCTTCAGCTTTTCATTATAGTTAATTAAATAAATAATCTTTTCGCTAATATACTTAATCTCATTATTTTTCAGGTTTTTGGGCAAGCGTTTCATGTCAAGCGCATTAATTAGGACCGATATGAAAGACAGGCTGTCGCTTGAAGTAAAATATGCCGCTGCAACAATTAAGGCAAAGCATGCTATAAATATCAGAATAAAGATAAAATGCATGTTTTGAAGATCGGTAATATATGTAAGTCCCGAGGAACAGATAATATATCTAAAATTATAGTATTGTGAATTTTGACATACATACACACAATTTTGCTTTTTGTTATAGCCCTCATCACTGCTGATTTGTGCAAACCAATCAGGCTTTTCATAATAACCGTTGGAAAACATTATCTCATCATTCATGAGAATATAAACAGTTGCTTCCTTGCTGATAAATTCTTCAAATTGGTTTTTAATATTACGAATATTCAGTTCAATGGCAACATAGCTTTTGCTCCCTGGCTGTTTTTTAATAAAAAACACAGACTGCAAATAGTTTTGCTTGCTTTTACGAAAAACAATTTTATAATCATTTACAAAACCTTCTTCCAAATTGTCAAGCCAATAAGAATTTTCCAAATCTTCTCTTGCAACGATTCCTTCAGATGTAAAAATCACATTATTTTTCAGGTTACACAGGTATATGTTATTGATTGCTTTATTATAATAGCTATTAAAAAAATTCAGTAATTGGTTCTCCTGCTCTGCATTTAATGTTTTTTTATCATTTAAGCTAAAAAACAGCTTTGCATCAAAATTCAGAAAAAGGTTTGCCGCCAAATATTCTGCTTCTCTAAAAATGTTTTCAAAAATAACCGCAGATTTTTTCAGTTCTACTCTGCTCTCGCTTAAAAACATTTTTCTCGAGAATGCGCCGATACAGTTATAAGCGATCGTTATAACCAAAATAACAATTACAAATAAAATGGTAAAAACCTTTAAGGTTCTCATTATCACAACACTGTTTAAACCATATTTTTTTAACTGCTTTATAAGATTATTTCTCATGGCTCATCTCTCACATTAGAAGAAGGCAATTTTTTATATTCGCTGACAGAATATCCGGTATATTTTTTAAACGCCCTTCTAAATGCCCTTTCATCTCGATATCCTACCTGGTCGCATATTTCACTGATTTTTTGTCCCGCCTCCGCGAGTTCCATCGCTTGTTTCATTCTGCGTTCATAAAGATATGTTGTAAGTGATTTTCCAATATGCTCTTTAAAAATTTTAGATAAATAAATCGGATTTACATGGATTCGCTCCGCAATCTCACTTCGGATAATCGGTCTGTTGTAATTTTCCTCTAAAATCCTAACTGCAGTCCTTACAATAACCGGCAATTCTGCCGTAGAAATATCTTGCTCAATAGGATTAACTTGTTTTTCATATTCATCATCAACACCGTTTCCTAAGCAGGCATCCTGTAAGTAAATACTCTGAGAAATAATGGAATTTACCCGAAGCCCAAAACAACCTTCAATTTCCTGCCCCAAGCTTTTCTCATCAATGCTGACATGTCTGCCATGATGAAAAAGAAGAAAACTCAATTCTCCCTTTCCGCTGTCTATTACATCTACAAAAAGGTGCGGGTTCAGTAATTTTATAAGGCCGAGAAGCGCTCGTTTTACTCGCTCATGCTGGTATTTTCGATCATTGACATTCAATTCATCAGCTTCATCAAGAAAAATAGACAGCTTAAGGCACTGCGCCGTATAAAAATCATTTTGTTCAAACTCATGATAGTTGCCGGCAGCCTCTCCGCAGGAAGAAAAATTATTTTCAAACAAATCATAAAAAAACATTGTGAGCATCAGTTCATCATACTCACCGTCAACTTCATTTTTCAGAGACAACTTGCTCCGGACGGCATCAATTGCCTCCAAAAACTCATTAATATCCACAAACTTGAGTAAATAGTACGACACGCCGTATTTCATCATTTCTTTTGCATATTCAAACTCAGAATATGCGCTCACAGCAATAATATTAATATAGGGTTTGTTTTCCGAAATATATTTTGCCACTTCTATTCCGGAAACCCGCGGCATCTTAATATCTGTTATCACAAGCTCCACATCTCGTTTTTCCAAAAAAGAGATTGCCTCATCTCCGTCTCGGAAAATCCCTGCAATTTCAAAATCTTTGCAATAATCTGTTACATACTTTTCTAAAAGCTCGCAGCTGACATATTCATCATCAACAATGATTAAGCTGTAAATATCAATCACATCTCCTCTTTAGCAGAATATCTAATAAATTTTTGAAGAAATCCGGGAACCTTGTCATAATGAACATTATTTTCATATTCATAAACAGAAAATGCACTTTGGATAAAGCTGCCCTTTCCAATATGAATATTGTCTTTAATGGTGTGTCCGCTGAAAGGTATCTCCTTCATGTTTTTATACGTTTCAAGCAGCGGATATTTTTCTCGCCACTTTTTCTGTGTTTCCTCATCGAAATCAAACTCCGGATAGGTATATGGATCATAAGAGTAATCTATCCCCAGTTCGCGGTGGAAAATGGCATTTACATCAATAAAAACATTCCCGATAACCTTGTCATAAAAGGCGCATATATTCACAAAAACCGCGTCATTCACATCACTTTTTTGGAAAATATTTCCGACAATCTCCGTCCCTGAGTGTCCGTCCAGATACAAATCGTAGGTTTCGCTTCTGAAACCTCTTGCCCCCTCGTTCACATTGCACCGCTCAGAACCATTATCATGAAAATAATTGTTTCTGAAAACCGTACCAAACGTATTTCTGGATGAAAATCTCGAACCGCAGTAAACCGCACCATTATCATAACTGTCTCTGCAGCAGTTGAATATCTCGCAATATTCAACAACATTTTCATTCCCTGTCAGCTCAATCGCCATTTGAGGCGAATTATAAATTTTGCAGAAAGAAACGGTGTTGCCGCAGCCGAATACATGAATCCCCGGACGGTAGGTTTTTTCTAATCTGTTGTAATCATGAATGTCGCAGCCCACAATACGGTTGTTTCCTCTCAAAAGCTTTTTGCGGTCTCCACCGTCCAAAATAACGCCGCCGCAGCCGATATGATAAATCTCACAGTCAAAAAGCAAGTTGTCATACCCGCCGTTTCGAAAAGTCATGGGATTGTTGTGCGTCTGTGCCTTTAAACTGCCTATTTTTCTTTTTTCAGGTATCAAGTCGCCATCGTGCACATTGTTAACTACCTCACGATAACCGACGCCGAAGGAAACCGCAACCATGCCAATATTCCTGAAAATACAGTTTTTGATGGAGGTGCCGGTGCACCCCTCCGAATAAACCGCCATTCCCCTCATGTTTTCAAAAATAATTCCTCCTATTGAAACGCCGCTCACATTTTCCATGGCAAGCATCGGCGTTTTCAGATATGATACCCGGATTTTGGTATTCCGACAAAAGTTATTCAGCGGATAGTAGTACAAAATCAGAGTTTCGCTGTCAATATAGTATTCCCCCGGCGTGTCAAGTTCTTCCAAAAGATTGCAAAAGCTGTATGTATTACAATATTTCCCCCATTCAATTTTAAAGGCATCGTCCAAATAGACTTCTTTCCTTTGAACATCTATTTTTTTAACCGGTACCGTCATATCAAAAAAACCGGAATTGAGCGGTCCGAAAACAAACGCATCCTTTGCATTTGCCCAACGGTCTGCCTGCGGAAAATCGTATTTCATAATAGGATATGTATCCTCTGTTTTCACACTAGCGCCATACGGATCATCAGTTTCCGGAAAATAGCCCTTCATAACATTTCTGACAAGATTTTCCTTTTTTATCTTTATTCTTTTTCCGTCCTTTGGAAAAAAGACTCTCTTTGCCTCGCGGTTATCAACAAAAAGCTCTATTTCCGCAGGAAGAATATCGTAAAGCGAGCCTCTGGTCCGACGAAGCCCATATTCTTTAATGCCATATTTCTTCAAATCTATGCATAAAAGCTTATCTTCAAATCCCGGTTTAATGCGATGGTGCGGATCCTGATCGGTAATTTTTTCAAACTCCTCTGCCGGGAGCTTAATACCGCCCGAGAAAATGACCTCTTTTTCGTTTCTTGCCTTGATAACAATTTTTGCCCTGCCCTTTTGCAGAAAACGCTCTGTAATCTCAAACGTATCCTTCCACTCATATTCACCGTTTTCCAGCCAAATCCGGATTTCATCATAGCTGTTTCGCAGCTCATTTGCCTCCGAAAGCGCTTTGCGCAGGCTTTCTGCAATCTGTTCATTTTCTTGCTTTCTCACATCAATTTCATAAATCTTCATCAAATAATCCAACCCTTTCATCGTGACAAATCAACAGAGCACGATTTTTCCGCATTTTGTTCTTATATACATGTCTCTTGCGGCGTCCACATTGTTAAAAAAGAACACTCGTTAAACAGATTCAGCTCACTGTCCTCCTTAAAAAACTCGCCGCACACAGAAAAATGAAAACCGTATTTCATAACATTTCTCATCTTTGGTTTTGATATTCCTTTTTTTACGGAAACATAACCGATTGAGTTGCTGTCCCCCCGATAATCCATATAGATTTCAAAACCCGGCTGCACCAACGGATAGAACAATGCCGAAACATCCTTTCCGCAAATAATAAGCTCATCCCCATCCTGAACCGGTATTCTTAAGCTCTCCTGCAATTTTTCGCCGTTATACAGGATATCCCCCTCCGCATCCAGATAAACGCCGACTCCGAAATCCTTTACTTCTCCCAGGCACAAGTCTGCAAAACAGCAGCCGACGTAGCCGCCCTGCTCTGTAAGATTGATTACGCTCATAGGCTCTATCCAAAGATTTTCTTCAAACGGCTGAGCACCGTTAATCGCTACTTCATAATGTTTTTCACGACTGCTGTTAAAATCTGTAAAAAGCCTTGTATGATATATGGAATGTATTCTTTTAAACATTGTAATTTCACCTCAATCTTATTCTACTTTACATTTGATACTTTGTACAGGGCTTAAAATAACTTTTTACAATGCATCCGGCAACAAAAAGTTCTTTTCAACCCTGTTATTATTTTGAAACTTTGTTACAATATAGTTAAAAAATATAAGGAAAGGATGTAACACTATGAAATTACTCAAAAAAGCCTTAGCCATTGTACTGGCTTCGGTAATGTGCTTATCCCTGAATGTCGCCGTACTGGCGGAAGAGGGTGACACGGCTGCGGATTTTTACGAAGCCACTTTGACCCCCGAAAATTATGCGGGCATTGTTTTTGATGTCCCGGGATACAGCGGACACCCCAACGGAAGGCCGATAGAAGCGTATTATAACACGCGCTATCCATCAAACGCACTTTTACTTGCAGAATATGTCAGTATGATTACAAGTTACAAAGTGCCGGTAAAATCCGCCCTTTCGGGTATTACAATGAATTGGAAATATAACACATCAGGACTTACGACAAGCAGAACCCTTCCTATTTTTTATGATTTAAACCGGTTCGCTCCCGAAATTGCGGACGGTGTATACCAAAGCACAGACTCGGGATACACCGCCATTGCGGATTACTCTAAAAATTACTGGCCGGCAAGCGGTTATTCTTATACAGGCACGTCTTTTGCATCACAGCTTGCAGCGAATGAATCTACCGACAGTTCCGATTCGATACATACCTACGATTTGACGGAGACTGTAATGGCAAAATATACTGCTGCCGATTGCAGTTCCGAGTATATCACTTTGGCAACGGGCAGAGAAACAAGTGAATATTCAAACTCTTCCTTTTACATGCACTCCGATGAGTACATGCCTTCTCTCACCGTAAAATACCGTACCCAAGCTATTTTAGATTATATCAATGCGGCAACAGAAGACAGTATTTCCAAAGTAATTAATGATATTGGTGCAATCGGCGTTTTATCCGGCGGCACGACTGATTATCAGGCTTATACACTCTTGTCCGACGCTGCGAAAAAAACAGTTGGCAAAAATCTGCTTGCACTCATGCCTGATAACGGTTTTGCAACCATCTCAGCAGTTGCCGCGGCCTTTGGCAACGCAATGAATTTGCCGACCGTAACCTTTACAGTCTCTCCGGAAAACTATGCCATTGTGTTCATTGATGCAACAGATGGAGCAAGCGGCAATACCAGCACGCTCGATTTGCACTATAACATGCTTTATTCCGGCAGCGGTCCCCTTCGTTCTACGCGCATGAGTATTATTACAGGCTTTGAAGTACCGCTTAAGGAATATGTAACCAATTTAAAAGCAAACTACTCCTTTACAAACGGAAATGCTGCTAACGGCAGAACACAGCCCTTTTTCTATGATTTAAACCGCTTTGCGCTTAGTGCTGAGGCCGGTCTCTATGATAGCACCACCGCCGCATATACCGAGGCAACAAAATATACAAACTCCTACTGGGGCACCGGCGGATCTTTGAAAACAGCCTATGAATTTACTTATGCAGATGCCCAGGTACTTACCGATTCTGCAAAGTCTTTAGACATAACCAACAGTGTTTTGGGTTCCCTAAAAGCCGCTGAAAACAACTACCTCACACTTGCCACCGGGCAAGCAAACAGCACCTATCTTAACTACCTCTTCGCCGTAAACAAAAGCGAAGGAATCCCCACGCTTACCTTGACTTATCTGGAAGCGGATTTATTAAATGCAATCAACGCAGCAACGGAAGATAACATCGCCTCTGTCCTTGATCAGCTTGCCAAAGCAGGTGCATTTTCCGAGACTCAAAGCGGCGCTGATTTATACCTTGGTCTCACCCCCTCCGGCAAGAAAGAAATCGGCAAAAATCTTTTACGGCAAAGACCCGAAGCAGGTTTTGCCTCTCTCACCGCTGTTCAAACAGCGTGGGATTTGAGCATGACTTTAGAAAAAATCGAAACAGAAATCTCCCCAAGCAGCTATGCGGTCGTCTACACCACTACAACCTCCGGATCTTACGGTTATGGTTC
Source organism: uncultured Clostridia bacterium (assembly GCA_934438075.1). Lineage (GTDB taxonomy): Bacteria > Bacillota > Clostridia > UBA1381 > UBA9506 > RGIG1666. Next base: position 28,989 of record CAKSBF010000012.1, read on the forward strand.
CTACCACGACAACTCGATAGCGAAACAAACGGGCGGAGACCTGATGAAAACCTATGTAAATAAGTGGGAAATGACGGATTTCACCAAAAAAGCATATGCAAATCTATATACAACAAAAACAATTGCAGAATTTCAAATTCCTTTCAAAGGGTGTCTCTCCGAGATAAAGGCAAACTATGAATTGGCTGCTGTGCAAAACGGTAACAAAACCGGCTACAGCATTGATTTTGCCACGAAAGAAATGTCGCTGAGCAAGGTTCCGGCCGTCTATCAGGCAAGCTATGACGACTTCACCTCTGCTACAAACGAACAATTCCAAAACTGGTATCGTTACGCGACCTCCGCTGACTGGCAAAAAGGACCGCAAAACGTTCAGGACAATTTTGTACCGAGCAGCAAAGCTTTTGAGCAAACCATTGATTTAACCGATTGCGCATTGAAAAACTTTAAGGCCTCCTCTTCCGACTACATCACAACAAGAGCAGGCGGGGCCTCAATATATGACGGTTGGAGAATTACAAATATACCAACTGTAAAGCTTGCTTATACCGCATCAAGCGTTCTTGATTGCATTAACTCCGCAAGCGATACTGCTGCGCTGCTTGACGAGCTTGGATTATCAGGACTTTTAAATGCAAGCAAGTCTGGCTATGAAGGTTATAAGGGACTTAACCAAGACGGAAAGCAAAATGTTGCCGCCGCAGTCGGCGCAAAGCTTCAGACCGGGGGATATGCAAGCTATGCGGAATTTATCACAGCGTATGACAAGGCGGTTGAAAGCTATGTAAATAATGCCGTTAAAAATCCGAGCGTAAACATCAGTTTTGACAACGGCAACGTTTCAAACACAGGCACAAACTCTGCTGTTGTCCCCACACTCCACGGAACCCCAACCTATGTAACAGGGGCAAACGGCTCAAAAGCACTTTCTATATCAAATACTTTCGGACAAGCCGCACAAAACTATCTTGATTTGGGCGAATATAAATTTAATAACAACAATTTTTCCATTGTGTTCTGGATGCGTGCCGTCAATGCAGGCATCGGTGAATTCGGACACGACGCCGAGAATTTGTCCCGCTGCTCAGCCGATGCAGTTGACTTTTCAAAAAATACTTATACTCTGGGCGGCGTTGCTCTTGCCAATAAAAATTTCTCCGAAAATGATAAAACCGGTTTTGCAATGACCGTCATGCCGGCATATGCCGATTTCGGAGTAAATATGAAGATTGGTGAAAATGAAGTTTGCAATACGACTCAAATAGACGCACCGGTTGAATCAAGATGGCATCAGATCGCATATGTGGTTGACAGAAACGGCAGCGCTGTAACTTATGTGGACAATAAAGCTGTTTCCGCTTACAACATTGCAGCTTCAGAAGGCAGCATCGACGCAGAAAATGCACATCTTATCTTTGGTGCTGACGGCCTGGGACAGTATGGTATGATAAGCGGCGAATTTGATGACATTAAAATCTATCCGTTCGCTTTAGCCACCGGTAAACTGGAAGAAATGTATTATGAAACAATGCTGAATAAGGTAAATTATGAAGCGGAAACAATGCTCGCCTCAGACAATGCGAAATATTACAGCGAGGAAAACAAAACCGCACTAAATACTCTTCTTACAGCTTCAAAAGAATATGCCGGCAATTATACACTTGGAGCGACAGCAGAATTAAAAGAAAAGTATAACAGCTTTAATGCGGCCTATGATGCTTTTCTGAATAAGGATTCCAAAGGGGCAATGCTTTTCACCTCTGATATTCATATTGCAGGAACAAGCGATGAACAAGGCAACGGTCTGTGGATGAAAAAATCCTTACAACAGCACGAGGAGCTTGGCATTGATTTAAAAACATGGGTAAACTCCGGCGACTATTCCGACACCGGAAACGGTTATCAGCATATCTTCTTTGATCTTTTAGCCAAAAACATCCCTGAAAAGCTCAACGCCGTGATAGCAAGAGGCAACCATGATGAACCTCAGCAAGGCTCAAGAAAAGATGAAAGCGGAAATAACATTATATTGACAAGAGACGAACTGAGAGAAGAATTTCAGCAGAGAATGAAACCGTACTTCGACTTTTCCGACGGCATCAATAAAAACCTGCTTGCAGCCGACAAGAGTTTGAACGAACCTTATTACTACTTAAATGACGGAATGGCACATTACATCGTGATAGACAATTACGATGGCGGAAGAACCATGTGGATCAGTCCGGAGCAGTTTGTATGGCTGGAGGATACGCTGAATGCTATATCAGGCGATGGAAAACCGATCTTTGTGGTTCAGCATCTTCCGATTACCGGTTCGGTCGGCGATTCTGTTCCGGGATATCCTTTGAATAAAGAAGACGGCGACAAACTGGTTGCTCTCTTAAACCGATATGACAATATCTTTTTACTGAATGGGCATACACATAACGGACTTGGTGGCGCAACCAATACCGCTTATAATTTTGGGAACTTCTGGCAAATTAATATGACCTCCTTCGGTCAGGGAAGCATAAAAGGTTTCACCGGCTACGGAGTCGGTTTCTACGTCAATGTATATCAAGATAAAATCGTTTGCAGAGCAAGAGATTTTAAAAACGACGAATGGTTAAGAGATTATGATATGAGTTTTGATCTGAAGCCGGCCTCAAAAACCACTATGCAAAGAATTGAACTTTCCGATGCAATAACAAACTATGCTTCTGTTGCAGAAACAAACGGGAAAACGATAACCGTATCTGTCCCGGTTCACTTTATGGAAAGCAGCGGAAATTATAAGGCAATCTTGGCACAATATGCCGATAACAAGCTGATTTCAACAGTAACAGCAGACGTTAATGCAGGCGATACAGAAATTCGTTTTCAAACAACAGTTTCACAAAATACTACGGAGATGAAAATCCTGGTTCTCAATACGCTTTCGGAGTTAAAGCCTCTCTGCACTTTCAGAGCAAGACAATAACACAATAAAACTATAATTCAAAAGCAAATTTTAAGGCATCTCTTCAAAAAGACGTAATTTTTGAAGAGGTGCCTTTATCCATTTCCCCATATTGGCATTCAATTCCTTTATTAAAATCATTTGAAATACCTTTTAACCTATAGTCTAAATCAGATTACAATATCATGAAATTATCAGTCCCATGTTCTATCTTTTGTCTTTGCAATGACTGTCGCAGCATCTATCTTTCTATTCCATGCTATAAAGGGCAGCATTCCATAGCTGCACACTTCTCTCCATCTAAATTGCGATTTACCGGGAATTTAATTTCTGATAAAACAAACCACATTAAAAATTTTAACCATTACAGTATAATTTTGCATTTACAAAGCCCAATTTGAACATTATAATACAAGTACACAATCAATCATTAAACATCTTATATTTTAAAAATAATATAATTTATTCAGATGAAAGGTGGATTTTTTTATGAACAAGTTTATGCTTAACGAAACCTCATATCATGGCGCCGGTGCCATCAATGCTATTCCGGATGAAATAAAAAGCCGCGGATTTAAAAAGGTATTTGTTGCATCGGATCCGGATCTTGTAAAGTTCGGTGTTTCAAAAAAAATCACTGATATAATTGAAAAGGCAGGAATCGACTACACACTGTATTCCGATATCAAACCGAACCCAACAATCGAAAATGTTCAGCATGGTGTTAAGGAATTCAAAGACAGCGGCGCAGATTGTATCGTTGCTATCGGCGGCGGATCGTCTATGGATACTTCAAAAGCTATCGGAATAATTATCGCCAATCCCGAGTTTGCTGATGTACGCTCACTTGAGGGAGTCGCTCCCACCAAAAACAAATGCGTGCCGATCATTGCAGTGCCGACAACTGCCGGAACCGCTGCGGAGGTTACCATTAACTATGTTATTACAGACGTTGAAAAGAAACGCAAATTCGTATGTGTTGACGCTCACGACATTCCTGTCGTCGCTGTTGTTGACCCGGATATGATGTCAACAATGCCGGCATCTCTTACTGCAGCAACCGGTATGGATGCTCTTACCCACGCTATTGAGGGTTATATAACCAAAGGCGCATGGGAGCTCTCAGATATGTTCCATATCAAAGCCATTGAAATAATTGCGCGTTCACTCCGCGATGCCGTAAAGAACGGAAAAGACGGCAGAGAGGGAATGGCTCTCGGTCAGTATGTTGCCGGAATGGGATTCTCAAATGTCGGCCTCGGTGTTGACCATTCCATGGCGCACACGCTTTCCGCTTATTATGACACTCCGCACGGTAAGGCATGTGCAATACTTCTGCCGGCAGTAATGGAATACAACGCCGAATATACAGGCGAAAAATATAAGGACATTGCAAAAGCTATGGGTGTTGAAAATGTCGACTCCATGACTGCCGATGAATACCGCAAGGCAGCTGTTGACGCAGTTCGCAAGCTTTCGGAAGATGTCGGAATACCCTCGAGTCTGAAAGGCATTGTCAAAGAAGAAGACATTCCGGCTCTTGCAGAGTCGGCATATGCAGATGCTTGCCGTCCCGGAAATCCAAGGGATACAAGCGTAGATGAAATTGCTGAAATCTACAAAAGTTTGATGTAATTATACTCCCCACATATTTACAGGATTTTACAAGAAAGGCGCTTCTTTTGAAGCGCCTTTTTGTCTCTATCTATGCGGGTCTTCATATAAAGCATTATACTACCGTTCAGCAAACACATTAAAATCATTCCCTACATTCATCAATATTCCTCCCGTTTTGACATATTGCTGTAGCTTATATGAACCTAACCCCCACTTACGGAACTCTACCCAAACCTCACATTTGACTTTCACAAAACTTGCCGTGATATTATCTGTAAACTATGCCGTTTCTTTCAGAAACCCTTTTCAACGTTAAAGCGATGACCAGACAAATGCCTTCAGCAACAGCAACAGTAAACCAAACAAAGTCATAGCCAAACAAACGCGGTAGACTGTTAATACAAATCGAATTAAAAATTAGACTGCGGCAAATATTCAATACGATTGCGTAAGGTGTCCGCTTTGTTGAAAACAAATAGGCACCGATAACCGAGCTGCTTGCAGCAAAGACATAGTTTAAGCAATATTTTGGAAGCGATGTCTTTACAATTTCTATCGCAGCCTCTTTCGCCCCAAAAAGCAAACAGATAGGTCTGCCCAAAACAAACGTCACTGCAAAAATACACAAACCGCCGATTAAAGCAAATTTTTGCCCGTTTTTGAAATAGTAACGCAAACTTACATCATCCTTTGCACCATAACTCAATCCGTACAAAGGCTGCAAACCGCCTGCCAGGCCGTACATCAGCGAAGCAAAAAGCGACGCGGCATAACAGATAACCGAAAAAGCATTTACAGATACATTTCCGAGATATGTAATAAGCATTTTGTTCATGAAAAATGTAGTAACCGGGTTTGCGAACTGCGCTATCATTTCCGGCAACCCCCGCAGCATGATTTTCCCATAAAGAGAAAAATCAATTTTAAATTTTTTTATACGCAAATTTCCCTTTTTAAAAACAAAATGACCCAGCGCAACCAAAAGCCCCGTAAAGTTTGCAAAGCCTGTCGCGAATGCCGCTCCCGCAACGCCTTTTGCCAGAGGATAGACGAGCAGCCAATCGCCAAAAATATTTATAACCGTACAAGTAATAGATGTTATCATGGAAATATTCGGATTTCCGTCATTTCTTGCAAAGGAATTAAAGCAATAAAACAACGTCGTGGGCAGCAAAAATACGGAATACCATCGAACATAATCGGAAACCATCGCAAGGTACGTACTGTTTGCACCGAGATATTCCGCTATTTTATCACTAAAAATTATACCTAATATGCTTATAAGAGAAAAAACCACGGCATTGATTGATAAGGAGTGCATAAATGCTTGATTTGCTCCCGTGTTGTCCCCCCGCCCGAAACGGACTGCGGCAACCGCAACGCCGCCTATATTAAACAATACGGAAAAGGCACCTACGAGCATAACAAAAGGCATCGCAAGACTGACGGCCCCCAATGCATCCGTGCCCACTCCGTTGCCGACAAACATACCATCGACAATGGTTAAAATAAACATACTGATATTACCTAGCAACGCCGGTATAATATAGTGTATCAGATTTCTTCTTTGTTCGTGCATTTACTTTTCCTCCTGCAACAATTGATTAATTTCTTTCTCAAATATTGTATATTGTAATTCAAACAATTTTAAAAATTGACATAATTGTCTCTCGTCCATTTTGCCTATAGCAGAGTTTTCTGCCCTAATCAGCGGATCTATACAATTTTGGCACCTCTTCAATCCTTTATCTGTCAAAGAAATCAGCTTACTGTTTTTTGCTTCTGTTCCCTTGCTCAATTCTACAAGTCCCGTCTCTGCAAGTTTCAGCACAGCTGAATTAACAGTCTGCTTTGAAAGGCAAAAATCATCAGCGAGTTTATTTTGCGTGGTCGCAGTCTGTTCAATATACAGCTTGTAAAGAATTTTAAATTGACAATCAGAAAATCCAAAATACGCTGCCGCATTGCGATATAAAGCATTATAGCGATTTGAAATCTCGGAATATTTCTTATTCCATTGGTAAATATTCATTAAATACCCCCTAAAGTCCGAAAGCGGACTTTATATAGTATATCATAAAAAAATAAAAAAGCAACCCAAAAGGATTGCTAAAAAATCATTTTTATAAATAATACTACCTATTAAAAGCGTTTTAGAATGGTGCACAAGCACAGCTATATTTGTCGAAAAGCGCTTTCTAAAGCGGCAATAACCACTTTACCGTACTCCGGCGTTGCCATTTCATTGGGCTCGCCGCGCACCAACTTTATAAACTCCCTTAGTTGGCAATCAATTATGGATTCATCATAGTCAAGCTCAACCCTTTTTAATGGTTCTTTGCCCTTTGATATCCACAAAATACAGCCATCCTCAATCCAGGCAACTCCATTTGTAAAATAAAAGTATGTATCATACTGTCTGGGTACATGACAGCCGCAATAACTAAATGCTCCGCTTACCCCATCGGAAAATTGTACCAATGCCTGCGCAGTTGCCTCTACAGTATCATCCGTTAGGAAATTGTTGCCCAAAGCCGTCACCTTTTCCGGTACAAGGCCTGTAACATACATCACCTTATCCAATGTATGTGCTCCATAATTCATCAAAATACCTCCGCCCGCCTGTTCTTTGTTTAAAAACCATTTAGGGCGGTTTGTGAAGTAGTCGGTATTGCGTGTCTCAGTCACCGAACACAGGCTTCCGAGCTCTCCGCTGCAAAACATTCGGCGCAGTTCCCGATAACACGCATAATACCGCTGAACATGACCGACAGCCAGTGGAGTGCCGGTCTGTTTGGCCGCGGAAATCATCTCTTCACACTCTGCCACAGTATTTGCCATCGGTTTTTCAATCAGAGTTGTTACTCCCTGTTCCAAAAAATATATACTCACATCCTTATGCAAAAAGTGTGGCAAATTTAAAATCACTGCATCTAATTTTTCCTGCGACTGCATTTCTTTGTAATCCGTATAAACATGCGCTTTGGTTCCCGATGCCAATTCCCTTGCTTTTTCAAAAAACAGATCGCAAACTGCCGTCAATTCACAATCATTATTTTTATCAATTGCTGCTTTGTGTTCTTTTCCGATTGCACCCGCACCCACCATACCTATTCGAATCACTTCAAACACTCCTTTACAAATTAAAATTACAACAGGCCTATCATGCATATCTTCCGATTGCAGACGCCGTTATCCCTGCCGTCACTTTCATTACCAAAAATTCGTCATATTAAAAATCCGGAACACCCGGTCGAACTTTACGCCATTGCAGCTTAAATACTTTTGAAACCTTCGCCATATACCTGCAGCGCATCTTCAATAACGACAAATGCATTTCGGTCTATTTTCTTCACCGTATCAATTACTCTCGGTACCTCTTTGGGGCTGACAACGCAAAGAAGCATATAACCATCGTCCTTCGAATACATCCCTTTGCAGTGCAGACCGGACACGCCGCGTTCAAATTTTGTCATTATTTTTTCTGCGATCAATTCATTATCAGGCGAAAAAATTTGCACAGATTTTGCCCTTTCTCCGAAAACAACAACTATATCGGTTATTTTTGAGGAAATGTACAAAGCTAATAATGAATAGACCGTAATTTCAAAACTTTTAAATATAATTCCTGCCAAAATTACGATGATACCGTCAATGCACAAAATTAAATTTGCCGTTGCCACATGCGGAAAAAAACGTTTGATAATCAAAGCGGCAAAGTCGCTTCCGCCCGTTGATGCATTCACCCGAATTACAAATCCAACGCCGAGTCCCATCAAAAAACCGCCCATAATCAAAGCGATTAACATTTCACCCTTGTAAATCGGCAAATAGCTTGTCAGCTCCAAAAACAAGGAAAGAAACAAGGTACCCGATACAGTCTTTGCCACCGCATATTTTCCCAAATATCGATATCCCAGCAAAAACAGTACTGCATTACATACCAGATTTGTAACCGACAGCTTGATATGAAATAAATGCAACAAAACCGTACCGACAGATGTCACACCGCCGGCAGATATTTTATTCGGTGCCAAAAACAGATTAATACTAATTGCCAACAGAAGGGTTCCAAAAATAATACAGCCTTGCTCTGCAAATACTGTTTTCATTTTATTACCCATTTTTTCTTTGCTCCACCGATTCAATGTATCACTCCTCTGTAAAAAAATTGCTCAGTTGTTATATTATCCGCTGCATTCTCCCCGCTCAAACTTCCCTGAAACCTCTGCCGACAATCTCACTGCTGGTCGTAATAATGACAAAAGCATGTGTATCCATCTCTTTGATGCGGGAGCGCAGACGAATCGCCTCAAGTCTGCTGCAAACTGTGTGGATCATGCTCAGATTGTTGCCCGTATAACCTCCGTGCGCATCACTGACTGTAACGCCACGATGCAAACTCTCCATAATATATTGTGATATTCTCTCCCCCTGTGAAGTAATCACAACAAAATACTTGCAGCTGCTTAAACTGTCTATAACCGAATCAACAATAAATGCCTTCATGAAAAGTCCCAATAGCGAAAACAAACCCGTCTGAACGTCAAAAACCACAAAGGAACAGGACGCTATGATAAAATCCACGCATAGCAAAGCCTTGCCGACTTTCATACGCGTATATTTCTTTAAAATCAGTGCCAAAATGTCCGTACCGCCCGAAGATGCACGACTGTGAAACATTAACGCCGAGCCGCTTGCCGTCAGGATAATTGCATAAACCAGTTCCAGAAACGGCTGCGTTGTAATCGGTGCACTCAGAACTACAAACTGTTCTAACAGGCAGGTCAATCCCGAAAATACGATACTGCAATACACCGTTTTGATCCCCGTGGCCTTTCCCAAAATCAGAAATCCAAAGATCAAAAGAAGCATATTAATAATCGCTATCCATGTTCCCGGCGTAAGCGGCGTCACTTTTCCCAATATCGTTCCTGCACCGCTGACGCCTCCTGTTGAAAATCCATTTGGTATTTTAAAAAAATATACTCCCAAGGTTAAAAGAATAACACCCAGATTCATCATTATGAAATCCTGTAAACGTTTTTTCATTACCTGCTCCTTATCTTTTTTAAATTTTACCAATATTTTCTCCAATCGGGATGCAAATATCGCATTAACGCTTCCATGAAGAAATAATCACCCCACGACATACATTCATCTACACCAAGATTTTCCCGAACATGATAACACCCGTGCAGCAAAAGTCCTTCTGTTTCAGGTCTGTCGCAACTTGTATAGCTGTCAAGCAGTGACTCCATCATACAATCTGCCGCACCTTTCCAAAGAACAGAACGTTTATCCCCTTCCGGCATATTTTTCACTGCCTCCAAAAGTCCGCAAACTGCAATCGCTGCAGCAGAGCTGTCACGCGGCTGAGCATCTTTTTCTGTAAATATCAGATCCCAAAACGGAATGAAATCATCCGGGCAATTCTGAAAGAAATAGTTCACCGACTTTTCATAAATCTCTATAATTTTCGAATCATGGAGATGTGCGTAGGAAAGCGGGAGTCCATACAGCACCCACGCTTGCCCACGCGACCAGCACGCCTCATTGCTGATACCTTGTTTCGTTCCTTTGCCAATAACTTCCCCGTTTTCGGGATTAAAATAAACATTTTGGTAAGCTGATCCGTCCGACCTTATCGCATAAGTAAGAGTTGTATAAAAATGAGTCTTTGCCGCATGGAAAAAACGCTGCTCTCCCGTTTCCTCCGCCGCCCAATACAGAAGATGAATATTCATCAGACAATCCACAATCAAACGATATGCCTCCGGCGGGCTATTCTCATCCCCCCATAGCTGAATAAAACCTCCCTTTGTCCTAAAACGGCTCAAAAGCTGCTCCGCTGCAAGGAGAGAAATATCACGCAGCTTTTTATCTCCGGTTACCTTATAACCGGCCACGGTAGAAAGGGTAAAAGAAAAACCAATATCGTGGTCTCCCATCCCAATTTTGTTTACTGCACGGTTCTTAAAAGATTCCATATGTGCTTCGGCACACTGCCTGTATAGCTCTTTGCCGGTCATTTCATATGCCAGCCACAATTGACCGGTCCAGAAATTTGTCGTCCACCCTCCCAAATTTTCATCAAATCCATAGATTCCGTCTTTTGTACAAGCAGACGGAAAAAGTTTATGAAACTTTACCATATTTCTATTAATCTTTTCCAACGCATTTTCCTGTGCCTTTTTCAACTTATCTTGATTGGGCGACATTTTACCTTCTAATAAATTTTTCCAATTCTCCATTGCTCTCAGCTCTCCATTCAATAGGTTTTATGTTTCTGTTATAACGGTAATCGGGGACAGATTTTTCTTCAGAACAATACACCTGATATCACCTTGTTTTTCAAAATAAAATGATATTTCTTTACTCTTATCAGCAGGGTTTAATACAACATTTTCCACTTTGCACTCCTGCATTTTTCCCTGATTTTTCACGACTCCGAACACTAACAGTTCAGCTTTCTCCTCGCACGGATTATAAATAGACACGTTTGCCCTTTTCGCTGTAATTACCGCAGTTGCATTAAGAGCAGTGCCGCTTTGCACACAACTGTAAACAGACACATTGTCAAAATAAACTGTGTTAATCTGTGACGTAGAATTATACGTGGAGGTAATCTCACCATAGGCAAAATAATCAACTTCCTCAGCAAATGTTGCCCGATAGCATAATATATGATTAACGCCGTTTTCCGTCACTACCACCGTCAGAGCCGGACTGCCCTGATCAAGATACATGCCAACCCGGTACCACTGTCCTGCCTTAATATCCATCGTGTCATACTCCGAAGAAATGTCTTTAATCAGAAGCTTTCCGTTTTTGACAACAAGTGGATTAATCCATTCACCGCTGCCTTTTATCTTCAAATTAACAAGGTTATTTGTGGCGACATCGGTTGATGGAAGCATAAATTCAAATTCAATTGCTATAATATTATTTTGATTAAAATTCGGAAAGGCCGCTGTAACAACAGTTCCGTTTCCGGATTTTGCTTCAAGCGAGATACCATGCTCTTCGTCCATCTTCACTGCTTTCACATAATCATTCGGTGCGGCTTGCCGAACAAATCCTGCAAATAAATCGTCCCCTTCAAAATCGTTAAACATAATACTCGAGAGTTTCTTGTATGAGATACCCCGAACACTGATTTTGTTAGATTCGCCAATATATGTTCCATCAGCGGTATAAACCTTATAATAAATCTCATTGTTCCCGTCACGCGCTATCGGCAAACCGCTGCAAATTTTTCCGTTTAGATACAGCTCATATATTGTGCCATTTTCAAAGCTTGACGTCATCTTCACCGCAATGCTATCCCCGCTCATCACAACATTTTTATCAGCCTGTATGCGAATTCCCTTATCGGTACTAAGGAGATATGGGTTCATTTCATTTCCATCACCCTGTAAAATGTAAAACCGCTCATTTTTAATTTTACACATAGGCCGAACACCCACCAGGCCGTTATAGGAACGGGCATATGAAATAACATTATTGGGTGCCATGGCATACACACAATTCTTTTCCGATGCAAAAAATAGTGCATCACTCAGCCAGTAATAACACCCTCTGCCCGTCTTAATGTCAGAATTGCCGGCGTTCGCCGCTGCATATGCCGCAGGAGTGCCGACCTGGTACTCCACGCCGAAAAGGTCGTGCGAAAGCGCCATTTGTTGAATCTCCGATACAGAGGGCAGAAAGATCTTATCTGAAACAGACTCTTTGTCCGCATCTTTAGCATCGTTTAGCGCTGTTTGCGGATTTCTGATATATCCGCGCGACACTGTTCCAACATCTTCGGCGCTCTCCGGCGATATGGAGGCCGATGGTGTATGAACAACAACGTCTCTGCTGCATGTTTCCAACATCTGTACCTCACCGGAAGTAAAATTTTCAGAATTTAAAAATCCTTTTTCCGTGTCGTACGGATTTATTGTAATCTGTGCGCCCTTTTTCGGTAAATGAAGATAAGAGACTTCATTCTCCGCAGAATTCAGCCATGCACGGAGCGAACTGTCCTTCCATGCGCCGCTGAGCGCATCAAAAGGCTTAAAACACAATATTTTATCCGCGATAACAAAATAACCATCCGCATCACTTGAAAGCACTCTCCATACAATCGGCTCCCCGCCGTACTTGCCAAAAGATACATACTCCCCTTTTTCCAATGCGCAGACCGAGATGCTGAGAGAAAAAAACATAATGGTAAAACATAGTAAGGTTCTTTTCATGGCGTTATCCTTTCTGCTGATGTCATTAATACGTTTCATAAAAAGGGGCAGACAATGCTGCCCCTTCTTTTTCAGTGTTATTGTATTTGCAAAACATCAATTAACTGCCAGTTTGTCAGTGATTTCACAAGAAACACCTTGATGCGCATACCATCGGTTGCTCCGGGTGCCTTCAATGTCAGAGAGTAGTTCTTCTTATCTACTGCACCTACGGTCGCTTGAGCCGACACACCGCACAATTCACCGTCAGGACCATATACGGCGGCGAGAATAGTGTTTTCCTCTGAAACAGGCTCCGTGCCGCGGTTGTTAATTTCAACCTCTACCTGAAAGCTTTCTCCGGCAATGATATCACCGACAACTTCCGCTTTGTTGATGCTGTAAGGCTTCTTCATGGTTTTCAGCGTCAGCGCCGTCTCTCCCGCTACCACCGCACCTTGCATGGTTTTCAGCTCCGGCGCAAACGAAAGTGAATATTCCGTATTTGGCAGCAATGCTGCTTGCGGGACGACAGTGAAACTGTTGTTCTCTTTATCAAAAGTAACCTCTGCCGCTATCTCATTTCCGTTTTGCAGCAGTGTCAAGGGCTTTACACCAATGGTATCGGGATTAATATTTTCAGAGATAACAGCTTTCATTTTCGGAGCTGCATAGTCTACCAATCCATCATCCGTTTTGTTGCCGTCAGCATCCGTTCCATAAGCCTCGGTCAGCGGCTGGTAAGCCATTACTTTCAAGCTCATATCGTCAACGCAATAGACTCTTCCGACAGTGCCGCAGTTTACCTCCATCTGCTGAACATAGCTAAAGTCTACAACGTTTCCCTTCCCGTCCGTAACGGGCATATTAAGCTTAGACACGGTTGTTTCTTCGGTTTCTCCGCCCATAAGGCCCGTTACAATACACGATGCTGTATTGGCTTCGGCATCAAAAATGAAGGTATATTCATACCATCTTCCCGCTGTTATCCCGGAGCAGACTTGTGTGCCCCCGAACATAACCTTGCCGTCTGTAATATTAAAACGATCACCGCTGAACCAGCCGCCTGCATCATACTTTAAAGAAAAATACTGACTGAAAGCCACCGGCTGCATATACTTTAAATTGAAAATCCAAATACCGCCGCCGTAATTTTTTGACGAAGGCAGATTGATGCGGCGATTTTTTCCATCATTTTGCTTTGTTCTCGATATTTTAAGATAATAGTCATTCGAGTCGGGATCCAATGGATTTTTCAGAATACGCATCACATCTGTTTTCGGTTCCTCCACGGTGCTGTCCGAACTTACCGCATCAAAACCGTCAAAAGTAAAACCACCCATATTGCCATATGCGTCAAACTCGGCATCACCATCAAAATTTGTCTCTGCAATTGTTGTAATTTCTATAAGACTTTTTCCGTTTAGTTCCTCCGGAGGAGCTGCAAATACCGCAGCTGTACCGGATAATGTCAAAGCTAATAAAAATGCAACGCACCTTTTCAAAACTCACGCCTCCTTATTTCGGGAATATTACTTCTGAAACCGAGTTCCAGAAATTCAAATTATTACCATGATACATAATCTTTACATAACGTGCCTTTGTCTTGTCAAAGCTAAATGTCTCCGGATTTGCCGTTGTGCCGCTGCTCTTGCCCGCAAATATCTGTGTAAAGTTATCGTTATCATTAGAAATCAAAATCTCAAATGTTGTGCTCCGTTTATCGCCGGAATAAAACGCCATCCATATCTTTGAAAGTTCATATTCCGCACCCAAATCAAAGAGCAGATATTCATCCGTACCTTCCGAAGACCATCTCGTATTCATATCAAGGTCAAGCACATTTTCGGCAATATTGCCGTCATTTGCGCTGCAGCTGACCGAAACAGGTGTTATCAGCTGCGTATCGTTTGTCATGCCCGGAACCGCCGCGGCAATTCCCGACAAATCCTTTACAATCTGGCGGATTTTTGCCAAACGCGCATAGCTGTCATAGGTCACCGCAATGTCGCAAACCTTTTCCAAATCTTTAAACGCCACATACACAGTTCCGTCAATCATTTTCGGCGCATATTGCAGTTGTTTTTGTTCGCCATCCAAGGTATACGTTATAGTATCGGCAGTATAAACTGCTGTACCGCTTTTGCTTACAGTTACGCTTGTGCCGTCTGCCGAAGCCGTTGCTCCGAAGGAAGGTGCAATAACATCTGCCGGCACATAAGGCACGCCGTCTATCAGCTTTGTCGGTTTATCCTGATAAACCATCCGTGTTTTGTTTGCATTGTAAATATAGAAGTCACCGGTCTTTTTCTTTGTCGCTTCCGGATAGGTAAATTCAGTTGCAACAGCTCCCTCGGGTGCCCTTTCAATGATATAGACACCGGGTGCGCCCTTAAAGTAAAGGCTGTAATTTCCTTCTGTAACCTCTGCGTAAACCGAACTTCCGTCTTCAGCTGTTATTTTCCAAACACCGCTTGCCATATCATTCATCAGGCAAGAATAGGTTTCAAAACCTGTAGCCGGGATGCTGATGCGCTCTGTGCCGTTAATCTTATCAAATCCGGTTGCGAAGGTAATCATTCTGTCTCGAATCACCGCACCGACAGAATAGGTACTCTGCACCTTCTTTACCTCAAGTCGCGGAAGATTTTTATCGCTGTCGGTTACATACATCACGTTCAGGAAGGTGTCGCTTTGCGCCGCAGTTTTCGGAGAAAGCTCTATTCTCCACTTTCCTGCGTCCGCCATGGCATTCTGATTAATACCAATCTTAACATTCTGACCGTCTACCCAAAATTCCTTGCCATCTCCACCCACTTTTGTAATGGTATTGGAGGCAGGAAGAAGAGTGGTGTTTACCAATTTACCGTTTAATCCTTTATCTGTTCTTGTGATTGTGGTAATGTTTTTATCAACAACAGGCTCTTCTTCACTATGCAAAAGCCATGTCTTTTTAAAGTCCTTATTGCTGCTCTTCACTCTGTCGTAAACGACAAGCGCCGCCGGATAATCTTCATTAAAGAAATCCATAAACGCCATAGAACGGTCATATTTTTCCACCTTTGAAGTATACTGGTCGTTATATGCCGGACTTAGGTCGCTGCTGATGTAAGAGAATTCCGGTGTTTTTTCGTTCGGCCCGATGTACCAGCCTTTTTCCACGGCGCGCGTTGCAGTGCCGTCCACAATATCCTCATACGTATAAACCGGATTTGACCACTGACTGCGCTGACCGCCGTCATTTGTCCGCACCTTTCCGCCGCCGGACTCACCGCCGGTGCTGTACCATCTCTCGTCCGGATCATGCACAAGCAGCGTGTTGTGTGCAATGCTTCGTATATTATAATCCCAATGAGCGTCAGAACCCCACTCGGCATTTCCTGCCTGATACGCTCCGCTCTGCAGTGCCAGCATTCCTTTGTACCAGAACTGGAAAGCACCGACATCGTTGTGATAGTGGTCACCAAGGTTTACGTCATTCATATTCATTCTGACCATTGCCGTTGGTGCGTCAGGCCCCGATTGCCAGCTCGTTCTTGCTGTCATAGAGGTAAACGGATAGGTCATATGGTAAGACAGCGGCAAGTCGTCAAGCTCCTTTTCCGGAATCGGGTCGTAGAACAAAATGGTGAACATGTCTCCCGAATAGCTGTTAATTGACATATTCAGCAGCAGCTGTCTCATCGCATACGGATTTCCGTAATGTGCCCCTGTCATCATTACATTGGTGTCTGTCGTATTATAAGTAAACGGTTTGTAATTTGTCCAAATCCAATCATCCGCGTCCTTAAACCAAATGCCGTTCGGAAGCTTTTCGTAAAGAAGTTTATAGGCGTAGTTGGCAAATTTTTCACCAAAAATATTTTTTGTTCCCATGCTTTCAAAAAGTTTCATCGCATAAATGGCGCTATCGTAGCGCGCCATGCCGTAAGCATTTCCGTTCTGGAAGGCGCCTGCCGAGGTGTAAAGCTCAATTGCGTCACGCATCTCGGACAATATCCTCCCTGCCGCGAGATTATACATTTCCGGGTCTTCATCATAAAAGGCGATACCGGCTGTCAGATAGTGTTTTAACACACCGTCTTCTGTTCCGTGGCCGGAAATGGAAAGCCGCTTGGTCGGCGGATAGCCCACCGCATGCCCTGCCGCAAACTCCTTTGCCTTTCTGATCAAATACTCTTTATCCGCGTCACTTAAAACATCATAACACCAGTCGTATACCAACCCGATCGTGAAAATATTTTCTCCGTGACTTCTTTCCCGGTAAGTTGCGTCACCGCCGCCCGGCGCATTATAGCGAACTGTGTCGATATAGTCCTTTAGATATAAAACCGTCTGGCGTGCATGCTGCTTGTCGCGCTCACCGATTGCATGCATAAATGCTCTTTTTTGTATTTTGTCAAGCAAACTATTGTTATAGTTGTCCTTATCCGCAATTTCCGTCAAGCGGCAGTTAAGCCGTTCATCGGCCGCAACCGATACCTTTTTATAAGATGCAGCAAGTGCCTGCGTTTTAACATTTTCTTTAATCTGCGGAATTTCTGCCTCACTGAGCAGCACGCGCGGATGTGCGTTTGTCGGCACAACATCAGGCAACGGAAAGATTCCGTTATCATTCGGGTCCATAACCTTTGGCGCATCATCCTTGCCCGTCGGTGTAAAATCCGTGTCCTTGGTTACAACAATCTTATCAATTGTTACACCGGTATTTCGGTAATGGAAACCGAGCATAATCAGCCCTTCATTCAGCTGATATTCGCTTGTAACCTTTTCCCATCTGTATTCCGTCGCCGCAACGGTCGGAACATTGGTCGTATACCATACCTTATAGGCTTGACCGTCATTGGTTGTCCATAAGGAAAACTGTCCGCTGCATTTCAATCTGATCCAGACACAATAAGTACCCTTACTCTCCGACAAAATATCCGTCATATAGCTCGGCGATTTTGCAAGCTTTGCTTCCGTGTCTGCCCACCTGTTGGCATTGCACACCAGTGCCTTGCCGCCGGAGGCGTCATCATCCTCAACCAGAGCCATGCTGTCATTAAAGACCATATCCTCTGCCTCTATGACAAGAGATCCGTTTTTCATAACGATCTTCTCATCAATCGGGAAGGACAGCGCAGGATTTTTTACTCTTTCCCCATAGCTGAGCAGTTCCGCTGCAGATGCCCCAACCGCAGAAAATGCCAACAGTGCTGTGCACACCAATGCGATTATCTTTTTCATGTTCTGTCTCCTTTCTGACAAAAGACTACCTGTTATAAATAACCATATATTGCGGATTTGCGCTCCAAGTATAAATTAATACTTCGGATTCATTTCCCGGATGACGTACAGCGTCCAAAATGACATCCTTTGTTGCGTTTTTTACTACCGTCTTGTTTCTCGCTCGGGAATTATATTCAATAAATCCGAAACGTTCAAGCGGATAGCTTTCCCTGGTTGTGCCATCGGGGGTCTCTACCGTAATAACCGTCCCATCACTATAAACAACCTTTCCGTACAGATAACGCGGCGATGCTGTAAAAGAGGCATTACTTGGGTTTGTCGCTGTACACAGCGTGCTTCGATCTTCATCAAAAAGAAATGTCAGCTTTTTACCTGTACCATCCTGTTCAAATTCAAGGGTAATCACGTCCCCTTGAGCCAGTCCGCTCAGCATGTTTTCCTCTTTCACAAAGATTTCCTTTTCCGCCCCCGCATAAATGCCGGCAAGTTTATATTGTACATCGCCGTCCTTATCTGCTACTTTAGTGACTTTGTCAATTGCAAAAAATCCTACGCTATCACGCATTGTAGAGTCATATTCGCCCTCAATAACAAGAACATTTGCAATCGGGCTTTTCGCATCTGTTCCATATGCCTTAAACAGAGGCGTAGCGGAATAGGTCTCAAAATAATCCGGCGTTACAGAGTGATAATCATCATCCACTCCTCTTCCGCTCTCCGGCGGTATTACAAAAACAGCAGTCGAGTTGTTAATTAAAAGTTCATTACCAAAAGAACGTGTTTCCCGTTTATATTTCGGGCGCGAAGCAACGCCGTCATATCCTTTATACATATAGATAACATCATTCGGTTCTGTAACCGTATCATCAGAAAGTGTTATCTTGTCAATTTTTTCATCCTTATTCAAGCTGTACAGAAGTGCGCGGCGTTTTACCTGGCCGGTGGAATCAAGCTCCCGCATAAGGATGTCATACAAATCCTTTGCCTCAATATAATCTCCATCATTATATCTCACTTTGTCCGCAGGGTAGGCAATCACAAACTTTCCGCTTTGCGAAAAGATTTTCATCTGATAATCGTCCGATATACCCTTATCCTTTTCAACCCCTGTCAGCACACCCTTTTTCGTTTTGATAAAATCCCCAACCTCAATATCAGAGATTTCTGAATTTTTATTAAAAAATACCTTAACCTTCATCCCCGGCTTCAGCTTAGCCAGCTCAGTGCTGAGCGACAGCGACCTAGAGCAGGAAAACTCTGCATCATCAAAACTCATCTTCTCTATGTTCTTCCCCTCATAGACAAGCTCGCTCACTTCACCAATATAGGTATCAACCGTCAGTACCAAACGTTTTACGTTTCCGGCAAGATCTCTCGATACGCTGATGATATCACCCTCATCAGGATAATCGACCGGTATGGCCTGCCCCAATATATTGGTAAATTCTACATCCCTGTCCTTTAAATCCAAAATGCTGAATACTTCCTCCGGACGGTATTTATTATAGATTTTCCCATCAACATTTGCAGAAACTACAAACGAATCAAACGCATCAATTATCACAAAATCATAAATTTCATCGCCGTTATGGTCGATAAGCTTTACCGTGCCGTCAAGGTACGAACTTGCTGATGAATTGATAACGCCGCCGGTATATTTTTTAAACGGATTTAAAACGCTTGTGTCATAGCTCGTGCACACAGTCCCGTTATAAATAACGGGCGCATCTTTTGCAAATTCTGCATGTGCTTCTTTGTCGCTGTCATCATAATAGTTTAACGTATTCGCCTCTGCTGAAAGCATGCTGCGGCTTTCTATCGTAAGAATATCATTTTTCAGTGTTTCAAAGCAAACGCCGTAGACGATTTCCGTTCCGTCTCCCTTGCGTGTATATAAATCAATTTTATAGCCAAGCAAATCCTTTGCCGCCGACGCTTGCTGCTCTAAAACAATTTTTTCATCATTAAGCTTGATATCGTAATAATCTATAATATTATCACTATACGCATCAGAAGTATGAACCGCCGTTATGATTCCGCGTTTTCTCTCAATTTGCTTATATGCTGATAAATAATTATCCTCTGATTGTAGCAGCTGCCCGTCCATTTCATATTGAAGTTTCACGTTTTGCGCCAATTTTAACACAGAGGCAAGCTTTCTTGCCGTAACCTTAGCTTCACCGCCGCCTTCATCCTTTGCCGTAAGCTTCAGTCTTGTTGCCGTCATAAGATAACCGCCCGGATATCCGCCGTTGGCATTTGCCTCCCGGTCATAACCCAAAAAGGCAACTACAGTCTTCATCATCTGATTGTAGGTAACCACACCGTCCGGAGCAAACAAACCATCCCCCACGCCCTTCATCAGGCCTGCGCGAGCTACGGTATATATCCCGTAATCCGTTTCTTCGCAATCTGAAAATAGTTGTTGCGGCATTACGCTGTCAGGCGTTGATTCCCCCAGCAAAATATTGGCAAAGGTATCGGCAAGATCTCGTCTTGTAATCACGGAGCTGTCCGTAAAATCTTCTGACATAATACCCAGTTGTTTTGCTAAAAGCAAATCCGTGCTGACGGTTTCATCTGAATGATTTTCCTCCGCCGATATAACAAACGGCTGACATACCAAAACCATACAAAGCAAAATTAACAGAATCTTTTTCATTTTAATCCCCCTTTATTGTTTCAGCGCCTGATATGACGAGTAAATCAAAACTGCCGCCTGTGCCCGTGTCAGCAATCCATTTGGCTGAAAACTTCCGTCACTCATTCCGTTAATAATTTTTATTCCGGCAAGATACGCTACCGCATCCTTTGCATAATCAGAAATCTGTGTATCATCCGTAAAGCTTGCTGTATCCGAAAAGACGACTTTTCCTCCGAGCAGTCTGTACAAAATAACACTTGCGTCCTGTCGGGTTATGGTGTCATTCGGGCGAAATAGGTTCCCGCTCCCTTTCACAATCTCCTTTGAAGCGGCCTTTGTCACATACGGCGCAAACCAATCACCGTCTGCCACATCGTCAAACCGAACGTCACCGGACTCTGTCGATGCAGACTCAAGCTCTCTCACCGCTTTGGCAAAGGCATTCGCCATCACCTGTGCGCCACTCTTATTATAATGCAGCCCATCCGGGAAGAGATTTTCGCTGTGCGCCAAAAGTGCATACGAATTAACCAGCTTCCAGCCCATATCGTTTGCAAGCTTCGTGATGATGTCCCGCAGCTCGTTCATGTTCTCCGAAGGTCTGTCCTTAGCATAATTGCTATCCCCAAAAACAGGTGTCGGCAGCGAAACAATTACCTTAGGTTTGCTTTTCAATTGAGTAAATTCTTGCACGAAATTCTTGTAAATATCTTCATACTGTGCTTTAATCGTATCCCAATACATGGTCTTTGCATCATTTGTGCCAAAAAAGACAATCACAATATCCGGGTTGTATGCCAATGCTGCTTTATATTCCTCAGTGTCACGATAGGAATATTGATGCTTTTCATACAAGCCATAAGAAGAACGTCCGAAATTTTTAACGTCATATCCTTCACCAAGCGCCTTTTTCAAATATTCTGAATAGCTGTTTGATGTTGTATATTGTCCATTGTCATCAATCAAGCCTTGGGTCAAAGAGTCCCCGAGAGCTGCAATGCGGATAACACCGTCTTCTGCTTTTTGCTCTTCCGTTCCCGTTGCTTCGCTGAGTTCCATAATCAGCTTAGTAAATTCTGCTCTTGTTACATTGCCGCTTGGATGATATTCTTTTTCATTATATCCTGAAATAATATTTTTTTCATACAATACAGAAACGGCTTCCTTTGCCCATGGCGCGACATCCATATCATCAAACGGACAAGGCGGTATCGGTTCCGGGGTAATCAGTCCCTCCTCACCCGTCGTATTGGAATAAGCCTTTCCTCCGCCGGTGCCGGAACCTGTACCCTTACCGCCATTCTCTTTGCCGCCGCTTTCCTTGTTATAGGTTTTTAATGTTTTGTTAAACACCTCTTTCATCTCATCCAAATCCGAAAAGTTTCCCTGGATAAATACAGAAAGAAATTTGTTCTTATTGCTTTTGTCTTTTGAAAGGCTGTTGTATGTTTCCAAATCAAAACCCGCGCTTTGATAAATATTTTTATATGACGTAAGATAAGTGTCTATATGGCCGTAGCCCTGCTTAACATTAGATGCAATCACACTGAAGGCAACCGCACGTGAAAAGCTGTCAGCTACATCCTTTATCAGTTTATAATCTTCAGTTAAAAGGGAGGTCAATACCTTTTGTCTGCCTGCATCGGTGATTGCCTGGCGATAATCATCCACTGCGCTTTTATCAAAATAGTCCAAAAGTTCAGAATGAATACCGCCTGCATCGGACACCAGTTCCGCCTTGCCGCTGTTAACGGCAGCTGTCAAAAGTGCTTGCTGCAAATACCCGGCAAAAAGTACGGGCGCATCGTTGCCCGTTTCAGAAAATTTTTGTCCGCTAAGCGACGCTTTAATGTCCTTTAGTGCTGTCAACACCCTTTGCGGTTCTCCGTTTTTCCAGCGCTGATTTTCCTGCAGGCTGTATAACTGAATGCACTTTTCTAAAACCTCACTTTCCGGCTTCTGATTAAACTCCGCAATCACATTAAACTTTGCAGCGCGATAATAAAATTCAAATTCTGAAGTATACACCTGTTCTAAACCGGAAATATTTACTATAATTGTAAATTTACCGCCAATAGCTCCGGCATCTGTTCTGTTTTGCAGCAAAACCGCATTAAACTTATATGTACCGTTTGTTGCTATTGCTGCATCGGTGTAAGCGATAGCCTCATCGAACGAGCCATCGTCATACTTCAAAGAAGAAAGCGTTTTACCGGGATTTAAAATTGTAAGCGTAACACCGGCATTTTCGGGAGCAGCACCCGAAATATTTATTACATCCGGATTTGCTGCCGAAACGGCAATCGTCGGAGCATATTGTCCCTCATCAGCAGTTGCCGGCACAATGCATAGCATGGACAAAAGCACCGAAATACATAATACTGCAGAAAATTTTCTTAACATTTCATCACCTTTTTCAATTATTATTTAATATTTTTTCATATCATTTCGGATGTATCGCAGAGACAGTCATAATACTACCGGGAACAGCGGTTTCAATCAAAGGCTGTTGCAGTTCGGCATAAGGAAGGCGTTCAACTTCAAGTTCCTCCAGACATCTAAGCTTTCCGTCTAAATACTGTTCAAGCCGATGAATTGCCCATTTCACTCTTGTTTCTGCCGCACCCAGATGCATATCAAGCGCATCCCAACCAAAAGGTTTATTGGTTCTGTGCCACGCATCTCCCAACATTACATGAAATTCTTCATAACTTACAAGCAGCCTGCAAAGCTCAGCCAATATTTCTCTAAGTCCGCTTAAATTTTTCTCTCGATAGTTTTGCGTCAGACGCAAGCCTATGTCACACTTTTCCTTTAAAACCTCTGCCATTTTTTTATGATAATCAAATACCCATTGCAAATCCTTTGGTATTCTCAGTTGCTCTAATTTATTAATATAACTTTGATAGCGCGATTTAAAGTCATATTGACTGATGTTTTTGTCCAAAAGCCCCAGCAAAACATCATTAAACAGCTGTTGAAATGCCGGATTAACGCAATATGACGCCGGATCTGCATGTTTTGCTTTTTCTTCGTCCGTAAAATCATCAATATATAGCGCCAAAAAGGTATCTAAGTCGTATCCCGTACAAGTATGGAACATGTTTGCAAGATGTTCTTCGTCTACCTCATCATAGTAATTCTGCTCAGCATACATCTGCAGTCCGGGTAGGATTGTATATAAATTGCAACCGCCCATGGAACCATTTTCCCAAACGGTGGCAACTACCGTTTCGACACCTTTCTTCTTACAGATGCCAAGCTGTGCCTTCGCAGTTTTTAAACTTTTTTCCATATTTGGAGTGATTCTATTCCATGTCCAAATACCCCCGGCAAATATTACTTCGCGATCCAGCTCTTTATGTTTTTCCAGCAGGCAATCCAATTTATTCTCATCAACGGTGTCATAATCCCAATACACCATAGAAATGTTCTTCGGCAGTTTCTTCGCCGCATCTGCCGGAACAACCGCCTCCGGTGAATAATCACTTTGCACTGCACCCATTCTGAAAAACATATCGCTCCACATCATCGGAGTAAAACCGTAGCGCTCTGCAATTGCAGTCACTTTTTGGATATGGCGTATCATCAAATCATATATCGGAGTATAGCTATTATGTTTTAAATAATTTCCAAGCCCCACACCGACTGCTTCATCAAGCCCTATATGTATTTGTCTGCTGCTGAAACACTCCCGGCATGTACGAAACATTTCCTCAATAAATTCATAAGTTTTTGGTTCATCCACAAGCAAGATACCCGGCATATCCTTAAATTCTCTCGCATAGGGCCAGCGCAGAGTGCTTCCCAAGTGTGCCAGAGTTTGTATACAAGGAATCAGCTCAATGCCAAAAATTTGGCAGTAGTTATCTATTTCCTGCAGCTCTTTCTTGCTGTATGCTCCCCGCATATAACCAAACCAAGGATATTTTTCGATCTCATAAATATCCTCAGTGTAAAGCATAAACATATTTAATCCCATCAATGCTATCCGCTCCGTGAAATCCTTTACCGTCTCCACCGTTAAAACAGCATTTCGGGATACATCAATCATTGTACCACATTGATTAAATTTTGGTATTTCCCTGATAAGAAACTTTGTTTCCTGCTTCTTCAACTTTTCAAGCAAAATAGCCAATCCGCGAAAAAACTCAACTTTATGCTGATAACGAATAAAAAAATCCCCATTTTCCGTTCCGACAGAAAGGCCGTTGCTGTTGTTCTGCACCCACACGGTATATCCATCTTCCGCAATCTCATAATGCAGCCGTTTCCGCATAATTTTTATTCCCTGCGAAACCTTTTCCGTTTCCCCGATAAAACTAAGTTTTATCATACCACATTCACCTCCATACTCATGCCATTTCCGGACTTATATTTTATTCCGCTGCATACAAGCGCAAATTACGCTATTCACTCTATCGGCTCTGTACTCAGCCAACGGTCGGAAAGCAATCGCCGTAACGCAAACCCGCTTTTAATCACACGCTTAAACTGCATCGCCAGCAAAACCATGGCAATGTTCCAGTGAAATACACTTCCTGTTAAAAAACCAATCGGCAGTGACCAGAGATAAACAGGCAAGACATCGTAACACATCGCCCTTCGGCTGTCACCTCCCGCTCGCAAGGAACCCATAATCATGGAGCTTGCAAAACTGCGGAAAGGCATATATATTGCATAAATACCAATTAAAATCATGGCTGTCCGACGGGTTTCTTCCATCAGCCCCGAAAAAAAGCCATTAACGTAAAACATATCCAGGCCAAGCATTAAAACCATAATCCCTGCACCTACGTAAAAGCCGGAGACCGCATATTGCCGCGCTGCCAATTTCGCTCTGTCATAATCCTTTTCCCCTATCATATAGCCGATTGTCACGCACGCCCCGACCCCTATTCCGTAGAAGAAAGAGTTGCAAAGATTTTCCAATTGCTGCGCAACGCTGAGCGCTGAAAGCTCCATTGCTCCCATTCTTCCAAAAATTGCGCTGAACGCTGACAAACCTATCCCCCATAAGCTTTCATTTAAAATAACTGGGCAGGTATTTTTTAGAAAGTACTTTAAATTTTTTCCATTTATGTACTGAAAATCACAAAGTTGAAACACATATTCCTTTTTCTCAAACCGAAGCAACATAATAACATTTATCATCAGTTCCACAATTCTAGATATCAGCGTTGCCACGGCAGCGCCGATAATCCCAAGCGCCGGGACCGGTCCGCAACCATATATCAACAAAAAATTGAAACCGGTTTTCGTTAAAATCATAACCAATGATACAATCATCGGTTTTGCCGGCTGATTGCCTGACCGAAAAAAAGAGGTCATGGCGTTTGATATACCATACAATACAAAGCTCGGTGCAACGATAACTAAATATTGACTGCCAAGAACAATTAACTGTTCCTTATTCGTATATAACGCCAGCACACGTTGCGGCGCAAAAAAGGAGATAACTGCAACCATCAGATTAATCAAAAAACTGCAAAAAAGCATTAATATAAAATTCTTTTTAACTGTTCTACTATCCTCCGCACCAAAACCGCGTGACAAAAAAATAGCTGCACCGCTGCTGATACCAAACGCTATCAGACCTGTCACATATGTCACCTGATTTGCAAGCGATACTGCCGCTACTGCATTCTCACCCATTCCGGACAGCAACGCCACATCGACCACCGCCAGCAAGCCAATAGAAAGATTTTGCAGCGCTATCGGTATGCTAAAACTAAGCATTCTGGCCCAAAAATTTTTATCCGGAAACAAAACCTGTCGTAATTCTCTTCGCATTGTGCTCTTCCTTTATTCATTTCTATTTCTGTGATTAGCTTTTTCCTGCAAATCATCATCCGGACAAGTCATATTAAAATCTAACAATTTATTTATTAAGACAAGTCTACCACACTTCTGTCTCATTATAAAACGGCGTACCGATAAACCCTGCCTGTTTAAACTCTTCTGCCCGCTGACGAATCGTATAATCTATATAAGACTCCACCATCAGTGCTGTCAGACGATATCCCGTTGCGCTTAAGTGTCCTCCCAGATAAAAGTTTTTCTTAAAAACTTCATCATATAACGGTGCATACCGGCGAAAATCAAGGATATAACAATTCGGCAAGATCTCTGCCAGTTGATACATCAAGGTTGCATGACGATCATATAGTTCCGCCCGTTTTGGCTCAATACCCGTTGCTTTCGGAATTGTCATCAGAAAAAATTTTGCCTTTGGCTGCATTGACTGATAACGCTGTATAATTTGTGCATAATAACCTGAAAAAGTCTTTGCATTATTTTGAAAGTTCGCCGTATCAACATCATCTATTTCTCCAAATTGAATGTTCCCTTCCAACATCCGTGAAACATCGTTAACTCCGAGTGCCAAAATATATGCCTGGCAACGCCGCTCAACATTCCAAAAATCCATGTCCCGGGCAAAGCTCTCACAGTATTCCTTCGCCGTCATACCTCCGCGCGAAAAATTGTATACCGTACAGCCGGCATCCCTCGCCAAATACTGTCCCCATGAATAATCAAAATAATCATGCCAGCCCTTTTCCCCGTTTTGCATTGACTCAAATTCTCCGGAAGATAGGCTGTCACCCACACAAGCTATTTTTCTAAAAATTCCGCAAAATCCACCGTTGGACACCAAGTTGTCTAATGGTTTTTCCCCCGGTCGCTTTATAAATTGTTGAATATCCATCCTTTTTCTCCTTCGGTTCAGCCTTATTAACTAATAATGGCAGTCATATTTGCATTAATCGGCAAAATTGCTAATTGTCATCAACATAAATACTTTGCTCCATTCCCTTTAATGCTCTCCCTGCAATTCATCATAAACACCCCATGCCAAATCATAGTAAAAACGGTGTCCCTCCGGCCCGATGACGTGGCGGCAAATGCCATCCGTATGTTCATAGAGCGATTTTGTTATTGCAAAACATTTTTTCGCCGAGCTAACAGGGAAAATAACATCCTTCTGTCCCGAAACCAAAATAAGGGTACGCGGCGCAATGAGACCGCCCAAATCACCCATATCAAAATATTTGCGGATTTGCGGAATAAAATTACAGGTACAGTGAAACATCGCTGCGATGGAATCATCATAGCTTGCATAACAGCAGCTTGGGATTGCCGTACGGATTCGCTCATCCATACATGCCGCATAAAATGTTGTCGTACCTCCTCCGGAATTACCCAGACAGATAATGTTATCCTTATCCACTTCCCGCGAAAAGTGTTTTTCCAGCATATCAATTGCACGGCTGATATCCCACACACGCTCACCGATGGTCGTTCTGCCTATCAGCAAATTTGCCATTGTATGTACGTGACAGGCAGGCCCGTCCGGCGTGCCGCCGCACTCACCCATGCCGCGCTGTTCCACCGTTAGCGCACAAAAGCCCTTTTTCAGCGCACCGACTGCAAAATCGCGGTCACCGCCTGAAATTGTTTCCTCATCGCCGTCAAACTTGGGTCTGCCGAGGGAAATATGCATTCCCGTAGAATGACCCTGCAAACAAATGACCACCGGAAGCGGCTTATCTGCTCCGGATGGAATCAGCAAATGACAGGGAACGAAATACCCCTCTTCACTTTGAAAGGTAAAACGGATTTCTCTGTGTTCGGCATATTCAACATCACTTTCTACCTGAAAACAATCCTCACAGCGGACAAAAGGCAAACCCAAAAGTTCTGCAAGCTTCATACGCAATTTCTTTTGCCATTCAGCAAAATCTCCGCTGCGGTAACGCATGCATGGCTCAATCTTTTTCATTTCTTCTAAAGTATGCTTGACCGGATCCTGATTACGATTCATGGTTTTCTCTCCTATTTCAACTTATTATTGTTTTTCTGCCGCAAGTTCTGTCACTACGTTTGTAATCAACTCGCGGTGCGGTTCGCAGGTAAGGTAATTTATCATCATGAGCAATCCGTCTTTATCATAATGCGGTTTAAAATCCGCAAACGGAACGCCAAGATTTTCCCAACTGCCTGCCATTGCATACAGATACCAATTTTTAAGCTCCATACAAAATTCCCGGTAGAGCTTCGCAATCCTGCCCGGCTGTACAATCTCCCGGGAACGATTTTCAAATCCCGACAATATTTGCTCAGCTTCTCCACCCTCGGCAAGCCGAACCATATTGTCCCGCTTACACAGCGGCAAAAATGAAACCTCCATTTTTGACTCAAAATTTGCCTTAACCAATAAACTTGTCTGCCAAAATTCACTTTTTGAATGGTCAAACAGAAAATTACCCTGGCCATATACCAGCACAGAATTGTTGTAGTGCTCCATACAGCCTACGCAATGGCTATGCTGACAAACCACCAAATCCGCACCTTTATCCGCAATCTTGCGGCACACTCTTTGCAGATACGGTGAGGGATAACGATAATGTTCCTTACCGCCATGATACAGCACCACTACAAAATCGCATTGCTCTTTCAGTGCTGCAATGTGATCCGGGCTCTCAAGCAAATCAAAAGGATTAGCGCCCGGCTTATCCTCTTCCGCAATGGAAAATTCGTGTTCTGCACAGTTGTATACACCGATTTTCTTTCCGTCTGCCTCAATAATGTACGGTCGCCGCGCCTCACTGAGATTATTTCCTGCACCGATAAACGGAATGTCGTTTTCTCTCAAAAGATGCATGGTCGAATCCAATCCCTGTGCTCCCTCATCCAGAATGTGATTGTTGGCAAGCGCCAGCAAAGATGGTGCGAACGCCTTAATTCCTGGCATTGTCCGTGTTGGCGTTATCAGATTAGGTCCACATTTTGCAATCGGACTCTCCGTATCAGTCAGCGGCGTTTCTAAATTAAATATCCGAAAATCAACTGATTGCAGTTCCGATAAAAGCGCCTCCCCTGCCAATTGCCGCACATCACCCGCTGCAAATAGGTCATAATTTGTCTCCGTCGGCACTAAATCGCTGCCAATTAACATACTGTACATTTGCTTCCCTCCATTAATTCGTTTCCTGGTTATTCTTTTCCTGTCAGCACCCGATGCGTTGTATTTCCTTCACACGTACATTAAAATTTTGTCCCTCGCCGGGCACAAATGTTACATCTTTCACCTTTTTCTTTACCGGCAGTACAATTTTATACCACATTGTATCGCCTTCTTTGATATAATCACAGACGGCTACGGGAAACCGCAGCTGCGAATCAGTATCCAGCACGTAGAAGCGCTTGTTTTCCGTACGCGCCAAGCTTACGCCGGCAAGACCGATATTTGACCCAAACAGCACCGGAACACGTTCTTCGCTTCCGTCATCGTAACGAATCGCATATTCTCCCATTTGAATATCTTCCGCCTCAACATATGCCGCCGGATAAGGATAGTGCCGTTTCTCCAATACAACATCTGACGTATGCATAATTTCAATATGCGGCGCAAGCAATATCTCTCTGTTACGACAGCGGTACATATCATGCGCAGTTAAAAATACATAATCTGCAAATTTATCTTCATCAAACTCCCTGTTCCAGACAAACAGCGAGCCATAGCCAATTTCAAACAAAGTCGGATATTTCTGCATATGGATCTCATCCGTCTGACACCAGCACGAAACACTGATACCGCGTATCCCTGCTTCCATTCTTCCCTTCCAGTCAATGAGAGTAGACGGCTCTAAGTTACCGTAAATAGTCCAGATTCCTTTTTTCAGCTGCTCGGTGACATAATCTTCCTCACACTGCCATGACCAGTCCATGACCTTCACGCGCGGATCAAGCAAGTCCACACAATCTGCTGTTTCATAAATTTCGTGCGGAATACCGCCGATTTCCTCAATGTTTTCCGGCGGATTAAACCACTCCTTGTCGTAAACAACACATTCCTTTCCAAACAAAGTCACACGTCTGCCTCTGTCGATGGAATAAATTTTTTTATATGCCCCTGCCTGCGCCTCGCCTGTTTTTTCATGCAGACTGGCCAGCTTATCTCCCCATATCATAGTCCCTACGCCTTTTGATGCAAGATATTCACAGCAGCGATTCACATTGTCGGCATAAAGTTTGGCGGGATCCTTGCCGCGGCATTTATCACAAACACACATTACCCACCATTCATCATGTCCGATATGCAGCGTTTTGGGGCGGAAAACCTCAATCGCCTCATCATATAAATCAAAAACCAGCTCATACAGCTTCTCATTTTGAGGACAGCAAGTATCCGGCAGATATTCATCACCACATTCTGCCAGCTCCGGATGCGCTCCCAAAATATACTCACTATGTGTAAGCGAAGGTATTTCCGGTATAATCTCCATACAGCGTTCGCTGCAATAAGCAACCAAATCGCGCAGCTCTTCCTGCGTATACACCTTACCGCCCGCATTATAAGTATGAATAGAATTTCTGACTCTTTTTGAGATCTGATTATAATAGGTTTTCCCGTTAAATTCCGCCATCTCCGCACTGTATTTCAGCCAATATTCGTTAATTTCGGGATGCCGCTTATATTCCATACAGCCGCCTACTTCAAGAATCAGGGTGTTATATCCCAGATATAGCAGCATGTCAATAAACTTTTTAAAATAGGGCAATTCTGACTTTGGCGGAAGAAATACCCTCGCCGAACGATGTTCGCACATAGGATAATTGTAAATAATTCCCTTCTCAATGCCGTTATCATAATGGCCGAGAATCGAATTTGCTGCATAAATCATGGCCAACGGCGTATCGGCATAAACCGTAATATTATCATCAATACAAATGATATAACCTTCGCCATTCTCTCTGTAAACCTCGCCGAAATTTTTCTGTACTCTTTCGACAGCCGCTTGGTTAATGGCAGAAAAACTCACCTTTGCCTCTCCGCCGCCCAGCCTTGCCACGATATCCGCCGCAGCCTTCGGACCTCCCATACTTGCACCCGAAAGCAATATTTTTTCCTTGGAAAACTGTGTGTAGCCATCTGTTAAAATTCTCATTCCGTTCTCTCCCTGTCCTACTGCTTTAATTCTTTTTTATCCCGTCCCCCCGGACATTTGCAAACCGCACCGTTTCCGCCGCACAGCACAAGCCATACGGCGGAAAGTGCCCGTTTTGTATTATTTCGTATAAGCAGCTCTCAAAGGCTTCATTGCAGTGCCGATATTATTGATAAAAAATGTTTTTTGTGCTGCGGCGCCGCTCGGCAGCTCATCCCAGCTCAGTTTTACGGTCTTCTGCAAATCGCCTGTTGCAAACGTTGCTGTATCAACCACCACGCCTGCCAACTGTGTACATTCCGCATCGGCATATGCCGCTGTAATGATACTGATATCCTTTGCCATGCCATCATTTTTAATAATAACGCTTCCATCCTCTGCCGGGTCAGAAATGTTATTTTCGAGGCTTGTCATAAAGATTTTAAAATCGTCCATATACATGACAGAGGTCTTATTGTCCGCCGTCTTCGTTCCGTCATACCACTCTATAATGTCGCTCATGCAGACAGGATCCTTTAGCGCCCCGCCGCCGGTAAAGTCACTCTTGCCCTTATATTCGCCATCAACAAGGACTGCGTAATCACCGTTTTTAATATCATAAACACAAGTAAGGCGATACCATTGGTTTGTCTTTACAGTTGCCAGCACTGTTCCGTTGCAGTCTTTCAAAGCGGCGCTGTCCCCATCGCTCGCTGCCACCGATACACCGCCGTAGCGCTCCCACCAGCTGTGAGCCCCCGTAGTGGTAAACCAGTTCGGTTTCAGCAGATTTCTGCCAACAGCAAAGTCATCAAATTTATAGTACTGTTCCATTACAACGTAAACGGACTTCATCTTTTCCGCATAGTTGTCTGCCGTACCGCCTGCAGCCTGGTATTGAGTGGGAGACATACCGTAAAATTTATCCCAGCCTTTATCTGACGTTTTGTTGTTTGTATTCTGCCCATTCGGATTTTTACCAAATCCAATCCAAGGTTTAAATTTTGGATTTGTACCGCCGCTTTCGGATTGTACGCTCGTCATCTTAACCGCTATGGTATGCCCCTGCGTGTCTCCGGACAAATTTACGCCCGTAGCGGTGACTGTAGCTGCATCTACATTCGCATTGTGCATATACATGCCTTCTTGGTTCACCACGCAGGCCTTGCTGTTATAGGCCGGCTGACTTGCATAGTAATTTAAAGTTGACCATCTGGTTTCCGGCACGCCGTCGCTACCATAATAGTCATAATAAATTGGGTTGTTTTCGTTCCATTGAGCCATCGTGGCAGCGTCATAGCTGTTATAAAAATAGTACTGCTGTGAAATGGCAAAACCCTTCACAGTCTTGGCAGCGCTTGCCGCTATGGTGTGGCTGTTTCCGCTTTTATCCTTTACAATCGCTTCGGCAGAAACCGTCTGCCCCGGCAAAATGCCGATGCTCGCTTCGCCGTTTTCATTAATAGCTGCTGTGCCAAGCACATTGCCGTTTCCGTCCTTAAAGACCACATCAGTTGCTGTTGTGCTGTTAGTAACAGTCGCTTTGGCTGTAATAGCAGCAACAATATCCGCGACATTATACTCGCCGGATGCCTTTTCCCCTTCTATGCTAAGCGCCACCTGCGGCTGATTTGCAAGCATCGTAAGTGAAATGTCATCATAGCGCAAATCAGCGGCCGCACTTTTGCCCGGCAGAAAAACGTTATTTAATCCCGTTGCTTTTCGATCCATCGCATCCCACTTATACGGATTTTTCACACAAGCAACTAATTCATTGTCAAAATACTTATAAATGCAGGATCCTTCCTGTGTTGTTTCCGAAACATAACGAATCGTATGCCAGGTATTGGCTGTATAAGCAGCGCCGTTAATTTTATTATTCTTCGCCGCAAATGAGCCGCTCAGGCCCGATATACTACTGAATACTAAATTGTCGCCAATCTTACCTGTAACAGCATCCCTCCAATTACAATACGCAGCAAAAGAAAGCTCTTTATTGCTTGTGTCCGGCAGATAAACCCTAAAGGAAAAATCCGTTGTGGCATATTGTGCGCCTGTATCCAAACTGATCGTCTTTCCGGAGCCGTCCATTTGGTACACGTGATTCGTCGGGTTAGCAATATCCGGATCTGCCAGAACCTTATCCCCACTGTACAAGTCAGTCTTTTGAACCAATCCTTCCAAATAATTTGACTCTAAAGTATCCAACCTTGTATTAACTTCAATTTCTTGAAAACTCTTTGTCAGCTTTACATCCTGCACATCAGCCGCCATAACCGGAGCAGAAACCGGTGCAGCCACAAGCATCGCGCCAAGTAACAGAGAACCGATTGCCCTTAAGCTATTTTTCATATTGTTTCCTCCTTCAGTTGCCTTTCATTTTATTGAGCGTCCGCGCAAACATTACATTAAATGCTTGCAGCGCCGCCTTTTTCAATCCTACTGTGCCATATATCTGTCGTAGGCAGCTTGCTGCAGTGCCTCAGCTTTATCTACACCGTAGCTCTTCATGCGCTCTACATAGCTGTCAAAGTTGTCAAGCGATTCTCTGCCCATAACAAATTTGGTAAACATTTCAGCTTCATATGCTTTTATTTCCCCCAGAATGGTGCTGTACTCCGACTTCTCCTCTGAGGACATCGGATATACCTGAGTGAGAAGCGATGTGTCTCCCTCGCCCCAAACTTTCGAAGCGTCTTTCTGCGCAGGCAGGTTATACTGCACACCGGCATAAGCCTCTCCCGATGTTATTCTCGGTACAACACCAAACGCTGTAAATGTAATCGGTGTAATGGCCTCTACCGGAGATTTTCCATCCGGGTTGTTGATGACAAAATCAGTAAACTGATATTTACCGTTTTCTTTGGTATAGGTTTTGCCCTCAATGCCCCAGTTCAGCAAATCGCTGCCCTCCGGCGAATAGCAATAATCTAAAAACTTGAGTGCTGCATCAACATTTTTACATTTTGTGCTGATCGCTGCCGCCGCCCCGTTAGAATAAAGTCTGGTAATCTGCCAGCCTACATAATTCGGTGAACCTGCTGTCTTAGAAGGCCACGGCGCCGCTACAAGCTTATAAGACGGATCGTTTTGTCTTGCCGCAAGATATGCGCCAAGCTGACCGCCCACATAACCTACTCCCGCACCGGAAATATCGTTTGTCATGTTAGAATCCATAGTAGATTTTTCCAAGGCTGCAAATTCGGAGTCAATTAGTCCTTCCTTATACCATTTGTTCATTTCTGTCAAAAATTCTTTATACTCGGGTTGAATACTGCCATACAGCATTTTCCCGTCTTTCAAAATAAAATCACCATACAGCGTGCCATATGCTGCTGCAAACGCAGAAAATGAGGCTGCCTTATAGGAAGCAAGCGGAACCTCGTCTGCCTGTCCGTTGCCGTTTGGATCCTTTGTCTTAAAAGCAGTCAGCACATTATACCAGTCATCTATGGTCTTTGGCATCTCAAGGTTCAGTTTGTCCAGCCAATCCTGGCGAATAAACATTCCATAATGAGCATTGGGCAGCATGCTGTCACTCCAAACCGGAAACGTTGCATGCTTGCCGTCGTTGGTTTTTATCAGCTTATCCACATCCGGATACGCAGCCAGCGCCTTTTTATAGTTCGGCAGCTTATCCATATGCTCGTCAAGCGGAATAATGACGCCATCCTTTATCGCCTTATCCGTACCGCCTATGTAACCGCCATTGTCCCAGTTTGTCTGCATGATGTCGGTATAGTCTCCCGAAGCAATCATAATGTTAAACTGTTCTTCCCATGCCGCGGAGGACGGATGAATAAATTCTACCTCAACACCGGTTGCCTCCTGAATTTTCTGCAGCGACTCCGCCGTTCCGAAATTTTTAATGTACTCGCCAAGGTTATTTCCCAGCCAGTAAGTCAGCTTTGCACTGCCTTCCTCTGTGCCCTTTTTATTGCCCTGACATCCACTGAGTGCTCCTGTCAGCGCAAGCGTAACTGCCAGAACAGCACACACCGCTTTGATATGACGTTTTTTCCTCATGCCTTTCCATCTCCTTCTTCTCTTCTTTTTATTTTAACTGCCGGGCTGCAGCAAAGTTTTCACCTGCCTCGGCAGCTTTTTATAAAGCATCAACCCTTAACTGCGCCTATCATAACTCCCTTAACAAAATATTTCTGCAAAAATGGGTAAATACATAAAATAGGCACCGTCGTGATGATAACAGTTGCATATTTAATGACATCCGAAAGCCCTACCTTATCAATCACCTGTGCACCGGTTGTCATATCTCCCCCGGATGACTCTAAGAGTATCTCACGCAAAATCAACTGAACCGGATAAAGGTTTCTGTCTTTTAAATAAATCATCGCATTAAACCATGCGTTCCAGATCCCAACTCCGTAAAACAAAACCTGCACCGCTATTGCCGCTTTTGACAGCGGAATAATTAAGCGGAATAAAATTGTCATGCTGTTTGCCCCGTCTACTCTTGCCGACTCTTCAATGCTGCCGGGTATCCCCTCAAAAGCACTCTTTAGTACAATAACATTGTAAGTGGAAAGCAGTGTCGGCAAGATCAGCGCCCAGCGGGAGTTGTAAAGTCCCACCCCTTTCACCACCAAAAAGGTCGGGATCAAACCGCCGTTAAAAAACATAGTAATTATCATCATAACCATAATGATACTTTTATATCTCAGATATGGTCTCGACAGCGTATACGCAAGCAGTGCGGAAGTTAAAACGCTGCAGACCGTGCCGATAACAACATAATAAATAGTGTTTAAATAGCCCGAAAGAATCTCCTCGTTTGCCAGCACCGTTATATAACCCTTGAGGGAAAATCCGGCAGGCTTTATCAGCAAGCCGCCTGTTTTCATCAGTTCCGCCGGTTCGCTAAAGGAGCCGAACAATACATATAAAAACGGATACAATGTGATAAGCGTCAGCCCGGACAACAGGAGAATGTTAAACACATTGAAAACACGTTCTGATAAACTTACTTTAATTTTCATTCTTATAACCATTCCTTTCCGTATCAAAAAACGCAAGCTGTAAGGCCGAAACAAATTCGTTCAGCTTCCTTACCATAAGCTGGTTTCTGTTGCTTTCTTTGAAATGTAGTTCGCCGCAAGCAGCATTACAAGATTTACCACAGAATTAAACAATCCTACTGCTGTACTGTAGCTGTAATTCATCTCGCGCAAACCCTTTCTGTATACCAACGTGGAAATGACGTCCGCTGTTTCATATATGGTTGAATTATACAAAAGCAATATTTTTTCATATCCAACTGTAAAGGCTGTGCCCATTCTCATAATGAACAACGTTACAATGGTAGGTATAATAGCCGGCAGCGTCACGGCAAATACCTGCCGCAATTTACCCGCCCCGTCAATGGATGCCGCCTCATAAAGGCACTGGTCAATGTTTGATAATGCTGCAAGATAAATAATGGAATTCCAGCCGATACTCTGCCATATACCGGAAAAAACATAAATCCATTTAAAAGCCGCCGGTTCCTGCAAAAGATTTCTGCGTTCCATGCCAAAAAGGCTCAATACAATATTAAAAACACCGTCTTTCATAGAAAAGGCAGAAATAATACCGCAAATAACAACCAAGGAAATAAAATGCGGAATATATGTAATCGTCTGAACAACCTTTTTAAACCTCTGTGCCTTCAGTTCATTTAAAAGCAGGGCAAGAATAATCGGAGCCGGAAAGCCCAGCACCAAATCCAGCAAGCTGATGACAAGTGTGTTGCGCACCGTACGTACAAAATGAGCGCTGGAGCAAAAGTCTTGAAAATGTTTCAGACCAACCCAGCTGCTTTTTAGAAACCCAAGTGCCGGAGAGTAATCCTGAAATGCAATAACCACTCCGAACATCGGTCCATATAAAAAGATCATATAAAATAAAATTCCGGGTATCGCCATCAAATAAACACCCTTGTACTTTTTTAATTCCCCCCAAAAGCCATTCCGTCTTTTCAGCTTTGCTTTTGGCTGAATTGTTGCTTCGTTCCTCATATGCTCCTCCTCACATTCCGTGCAATGTATTTTACAGTTTTTATTATAAACGCTTAGGCCATTCACCGTCAATCGCCCATTTTTGATATAAATAGTCCATTTCCGAGAATGCGGCAACTTCCGCTTTCCCTGACATTGCCCGCTATTCGGAGCTTTGTATATTCCTGTCGGCAAAAACGGTTTTCAAAAACAGGCGATACCTCTGCCAGAAATATCTATTGACAAAGCCTGGCAGTTTTTATTATAATAAAGAAGCATTGTAGGCAAAAACAGGCGGAGGGATTTATATTATGAAACAAATCTTCAATAAAAAAAGTTTTCTTTTCCGATATGTATCCATGCTTGTTTTGCTGTTGTGTATTCCTGTCATTTTTGGCTTTTTGGTTTCAAGACTCGCAGTAGCTTCCACTCTTTCGCAAATTAAAAGCAAAAACTACCAATCACTGGTACATATTCAGAAAATACTTGACTCCGAGTTTTCAAAACTTGAAAGGATTACATACGACATTACTTTTAATCAAGAACTTATTAATTTATATTCCATTACGGACACTGCGGATTTAGCATACGAGGTTTCCCGCGCCAATTTAATTCCAAAATCTGCCTCTATGAATGATTTTATTATGGGAACCTATATATACCTGGACAAGTTTGACTATGTAATATACGGAAATTCTTATTCATCATTTGAAAAATTTTATGATTTAAAAGGTTTAAAGGATATTTCCGCAGAAGAATTTAAGACACAATATCTCACCGCCGGTCAGGTAAGACGCATTTCCACAACAAAAACCGCATACGTGGATGGCGACACCGTACCTGCGCTGATCTATACGCACTCCTTTCCGATTACCGGTGCGTACAAAGGCAGTGTTTTCATGCTGATTGACCTAAACAAGTTCATTGCACCCTTTGCTGATAATTTTTCAGACGAAAGTATCTGCTTTTACACGCTTGACAAAAATGGACAAATTCTTTTTTCAAAGGGAAACGAAAGCTATACAATCGCGGAACACATGGAACAAAATGACGGCTACTACAATGATAAACGAAATGGCGAAAAAGTAATATACTGCACCCAAAAATCAGATTTTGGCAACTTTCGTTACATTCTTGTAGAAAGTGACCATTCCATACAATCTGCCATCGCGCCAATACGGATTGTTATCTATCTTTATATGGTTATAACGCTCATTTTAGGCTGTATTATCATCTTTTCCTCCGCACGCAAAAATGCCAAACCGATACGAGATTTATCGCTTTTGCTGAATACCTCCCTGGATACGCCCTATCAGGGAGATGACTTGGATAACATCCAGCTTTCCATTCAGCATCTGCTGAACGAAAAAATGCGCATGGAACCGATATTGGAAGCAAGCGAAAACACTTTGCAAAAGAACATCATTTCCGATATATTGCGAGGCAACTTTACCTCCGCCGGCGCACTGACCAATGTTTGCCGCACTGCAAACATTACCTTTGCTCATGACTTTTTTGTGGTGTTTTATTTTTCGCTTACCGAGGTAGACCAATCGGATATACCGATTATTAAATATGCTATTTCCAATGTTTTAACCGAGATTTTTGAACCCATTGGTCAAGTAGTAACAAATGATTCCGAATTGTTTTCTTTGTTCGGGATATTAAACCTTTCCGAAAATACAAAACAAATTAAGGAAAAATTTCTGACTCAACTCAACTTTTTGCAAACCTTTTTTGCAAAACAATTTTCCATTTTAATCAGCATTGGCGTCGGTCGCATTTATAGAGGAATCGAAAACATTGCCCTCTCCTGCAGTAATGCAAGGGAGGCTGCTGAATTTTGCACTCTGACAGGTGCGCAGGACATCATTCCTTACGAAGAGATTAAAGAACACAATGACTACTACCACTATTCACTGGAGGAAGAAAATAAGCTGTACACTGCGGTAATGAACGGAGATATTGAGCAGTCAAAACAACTGCTCAACCATATTGTAGAGGAAAACTCTCAGCTTTCCCTGGACATGAGCCGCTGTTTATTCTTTGATTTGACAGCAACCGCGCTAAAAATTATGTCAGGCAAAACCATTGACAGCAGTTCTGTCTTTGACAACGGAGATTCTCCTCTCGGGCTATTAATGAATTGTAAAACAATAACACAGCTAACAGAAACCATTTATGTCATTTTTGAAAAGGTTTGTCAGGAAATCAATAATCATCACGCAATACGCGAAGAAAAACTTATTGATGATATTACAAATTATATGAACGAAAATTACGGCAATCCAAATATGTCGATGAGCATGGTTGCAGATGCATTTGCACTCAATTACACCTATGTGTCTCATTTTTTTAAAGACTATCTGGGTGCCAGCTTTGTGGAGTATATTTCGGAACTGCGTGTTCAGAAGGCAGCCGAACTGTTGCGCTCCACTTCGCTATCCATCAGCCGCATCGCAAATGATGTCGGATATGCAAATGCAACAGTACTGATTAAAATCTTTAAGAAATATACCGGTATCACGCCGGGAACTTACCGGAAAAACAATACAACCGTGTAAACAGTCCCACATTATTCGGCACATTCTAAAGCATTTTCTTTTCCCCCAGTAGTACTGGGGGTATTTTTATATCTAAAGTCACCAAAGGGGAGCACACAAAGCTTATGCAAAGCCATTGTGTGCTCCCTCTTTCATGCGCCTGTTGCTCTAACTATCATATATACCCGCATCTCTTCAAAACCCGGGTCTGTGCAAAAAGACATATGACATGGTCCTAATCCGGAACAATCTCATCCCCGTGAGCTTCCATCCATTCATTTGCCGCATCATAGGCTTCATAATCGAGATCTGCCATTGTATTGGTATGAAGAACAATGCCCTCTGCCTCTCCCTTAAGAAGTTTATCCCGATACCAATCAAGCTGCCATGTTACAGCTTTGCCGGTTGCCTGCTTGTTCTCGCCGAAATTATACAGATAGCATCCAAACATACGTCTGTTATTCGGAGTCAGATTTTTAAAAATTTCAAATTTTTCCGGAATAAGCGGCACATCTTTTTCTTTCCATGTCCACATGATGACTCCGTCAAATGGCTGTATGTATCGCTCGAAATCTGCATCTTTTTCAGCATCAAGACCAAATTCATGCGTATAAAGCACCATCCACATACCAAGTGAACGAACCTCATTCTCATGCAAACGCTTTCTTACTTTCCATAAATTTTCAATCGGTATATTTTTATACTCTCCATCCCGTTGAAAATCATCAAATACCACGCGCCCGATATTAGGGAAGTCCTTTGCATCAGAAATAAGAGGCTCTATAAGCTCCGGATCCTTTCCTGCGCTATAGCACTCCCAACCGACCTCTTTCAGTGTTTTAAATGATTTGTTGTACTGGCGTCTGTTTACATCATCCGGACCCGCCGGTATCATAAATGTATTTTTTACACCAAGATACAAACAGCCCTCCATCGGCGTCATACGGGAAATCCTATTATTACCGTATTTGTTATTATAACTTCCTCCCGGATGTCCCCAAAGCCAAAATTTATCACGTAATAACATTTTTTTCCTCCTAAAAGCTCTTGCAAAATTTTTTTTCATATTGTACAATATAACTATATAATAATCAAATCATCACCATAAAACAAGTGAATAATGAGTAAAAAATATGGAGATTTTATATGCAAAAAACTAATTTATTTGCTACTTTATGCGAAAAAATAAACCATATACAGCTTATATTATTGCTATGCGGAGAAGCATCGGTCGGTACGGAATGGGCTGGGGAAAGTATTTCTCCTATGTACTCCCGTTTATATTATATCAAGAGCGGCTCTTCCTACATAACCGTAAATAATACTCCCATTTTACTTAGTTCGGGCAAATGGTATCTCTTACCTGCCGACTGCTCATTTTATTATGCTTGTGAAAAAAGGATGGAACATATATTTTTTCATCTAAAACTTTGTGATCTTGGCGGAGCGGACTTACTTCGCGAATGCCCATTTCCGCTTAGTATGAAAGGTAATTTGGAAATTGATAGTCTAACAAAATACGTGCGCAGCGATAATATTGCAAACGGGCTTAAACTTCGTCATATTATTTACGATGTTCTGTTTTCTATTTTAGAAAAGTATAATATTCCTATTAAAAGTAATGAATTTTCTCCTTGTGTCATTAAGGCTGTCCAGTATATACAACAAAACTTATCTATGAAACTCACGATTTCCGAGATAGCTGAGCAGGTGTTTGTGTCCCCAAGTACCCTTACAAAGAATTTTAAAAAGGAACTTTCTCTATCCGTTAATCATTATATATTTGACGCTGTCATGTCAAAAGCATCTCAACTCTTGCTAACAGGAAACTTACCCATTCTTTCGATAAGCGAAGAACTCGGCTTTTCAGATCAATTTTATTTTTCAAGGCGGTTTAAAGAAAAATTTGGAAAGTCTCCGAGAGAATACAGGAAAAGTATAATTGTATAAAATAGCACACTAACAGTTCCCTGCCAATTACGCACGGCGACCGGTTTACTTGACGCGATTTTTTCGCCATGCACAACGGTAGAAATTCAAGTGTTAAGTGAACTATTTATCAAAAAAACATAAAAACGTGCACTCTAAAAGCTCCTAACTTTTAGAGTGCATATCATTTATAACTTTTATTTTACTCTTTTTAATACCATCTGCGTCACATAAAGTCCGGCAGGATCTTTAGGATTAATTTTCTCTGCCGAAAGAGACAGCGTGCAGTTTCCGCTCTCCAATGTAATCTTTCCCAGCATACTTCCCGTTTCCGAAAAATATCTTCGGTTTACACCATGCGGCAATACATCCTCATGCAGCGTTGCTGTAATATTATTGTCTTTGCAGCGTACTCGCACCTTGTGACCGCCTGTCCACGGCTGATATTTTGATGTTGCAGTATAGAGAACAACCTCATATTGACCGGATTCAATTACCTCAAAATCCCAGAAAATTGAATCCTGTTCTGATTTCCAGTATTCCACGCTGCCATTAATATTTACCTTGATTTCCGTACTCGGATTTCCCCAATATTCTCCTATCACTCTGTCCATTGCAGATGCGAAGATAGGAAGTTCTGTCCCGTGTTCACCCTTTTTGATTTTGCATGCACAACACGGCAGACTGATGATGCCGTTCTCCTGCTGAAACAGGCCATCATCGACCTTCGGTTTGCTCTCCAAAATCAACTTAATGACCGTAACTGTGTCATTGAAAGAAACATTTGCCAGGTCAAGACAGAGCTTATCTTGTTCCTGATGCATAGCTATCGATTCGCCTGTTACAGTCTCCGCACATAAAACCTTGTTGATGATACCAAAAATCTCAATATATTTCCGCGGTTCCTTCATCAGCAGATAAAGGTTATTCCCTTTCTGTGTTGCCCAACCAAAGGAAAAATCAGCGGCGAACGGCGAAGCTTCCGTATCGTAAATTGCTTCACTGTTTTGACTCATCCAATCACCCAACGCTTCCGCAATATGTACCGCCTCTTGCGGAATGCTTCCGTCCGGCTTCGGACCGATATTCAGTAAAAGATTAGCCCCCTTGGAACATACCGCACACAAAAGCTCTATCACCGTTTTTGGCGCTTTAAAGTTTTTGTCACAGCG
This sequence comes from uncultured Clostridia bacterium, assembly GCA_934438075.1. Taxonomy (GTDB): domain Bacteria; phylum Bacillota; class Clostridia; order UBA1381; family UBA9506; genus RGIG1666. The sequence continues at coordinate 72,210 of CAKSBF010000012.1, forward strand.
CTTATATCCCCATGAATCATTCGTTGTAGCACAGGTTTCCGCACACACAGTAACCCTGCCGTAAGGAGCTTCATTGTCACCCATACACAGGAAATCAGAATCTTCAGCAGCGCCGCCTAGCCGTCCATTAATCAAACAACCGGGCTGGAGTTCCTTGACCAACCGGCGCAGTTCTTTTGCACGCTCTGCCGTTATTCCCCACGGAACGTCAAACCACATCATACCGATATCGCCGTAGCGAGTCAGCAGTTCCCTGATTTGCTGTTGACATTTACCCCGGAAATAGCTGTCAAAATCGCGTTCATCCTCCGGCGTTTTAAAGTCCCATGTGTTGCCCATTGCATTTTTTTCATGAAAGTCCACACCCTGACTGTAGTATGCGCATGGAACGATGCCATGGTTTCGCAGTGATGTCGTAAGCTCAAGAAAAATATCACGTTTTGTCCCTGTACGTCCGTTGATACTAAAATCGTCGTAGTCGGTCGGATACATTGCAAAACCTTCATGGTGCTTGGTCGTAAACACCATGTACCGTGCGCCCATGCGCTCCGCAAGTGCGGCGATTTGCTCTGCGTCAAATCCGTCAACACTAAGTTTTTCCGCAAATTGTTCATATTCCTCGTTAGGAATCTGCTCGCGCGACTGAATCCATTCTACGATACCCTTAGTCTCTTTTCCATGATAAAACCCCTCTGTTGCCGAGTATATGCCCCAATGCATAAACAGTCCCAGCTTGGCATTTTCAAACCATGCTATCTCCTTATTTCCTCTCGCTATCATATGCCGCCTCCGTTATGTTTAGATTGTTTTGATTGCCCTTAACACATCAAATCTATTATAGCCAGAAGGGGGACATTTCGTCAATCGTTCATATTTGATTTTTATAGTCCAATTTTAAGTTTTCACATTTTTTCCATTAACACTTAGCTTTTTCCTGCAAAACAACCTGAAACCGCCTTCTTAAAGAAACTCTACACCAATTTCACTTATCTCATCACTATTTTCCAATACTACTCTACATCCAAACCATTTATGTTTTCTGTTTTGCTCACTACTTTTCCTCTTTCAATGTTATTCAATATTAGTTTCAAAATCTGCCCCGAATTTTTCCAAAAGATTAAGAAATCTCTGTAAATAATCAGAATTCCTTTTATTATTTTTAGTCAGATAACCGATAATATATTCTTCTCCGTCCAGGAGTGGTACGGATATAATATTTCCGTTATTCAGTTTTGAATTCATAATCCCTGTCCCGATGGTATAACCATCCGTTAAAATTAAAAAATTCATCAAGGTCGCCCGATCGGAAATTTCTACGCTTTTCAGCGAATCTGTAATATCGGATAATTCTTCGGAGAATAAAACCGATTTGTTATCGTCCTGCTCATAAAAAATATATGGATACTCCTTCAAATCCCGATAACTAAGCGTTTTTCTGTCAGAAAGAGGGTGGTTTTTCCGGATAAAGACATGCGGATATGCTTTGATAAACGGAACAAAGGTTAACTCATTTTTTCTTAAATATCTCAAAATGAGGCTGTTATCTTTTTTTACAGCAATAATCCCAACATCACTGTAATTCCTCCTGACATCCTCAATGACACGATGCGTCTTTGTCTCAATCATCGAAAAATAAAAGCAATCCCCACTATTTTGTTGTAAAAATTTCCCAAAAAGCTCTGTAATAAAATCATAGTGTTGAGAAGAAACATATAGTTTTTTCATATCAGTTTTAACGGCATATCGTTCACGTACAAATTCTGCCTGGGACTCTATACTCCGTGCATATTTAATAAACTCCGCCCCTTCTGCAGTGAGAATGACTCCTTTTTTGGTACGCTCAAAAATTTTAATTCCCAGTTCCTGCTCTAAAGCAGCAATTGCACTCGAAATGCTGGTTTGCGCAACAAACATTGATTTCGCTGCTTCATTAAAGGAACCCTTTCTTTCTACCTCTATTACATATCTGCATTGCTGAATCGTCATTTTTCCTTCACCCTCAAATTATAATATACCTTTCGCCTGATAAATAATGATATTATAAATAAGTACAACCAAAACCGCAGGCAATAGGTTTATGGTATTTACTTTATATTTTCTGTCAAAAAAAGCATTAGACCCGGAGAAAAATAAAATAATATATCCTATTGCACAAAGTTGAGAAATTACACATTCTGAAAAAAATCCACGCGACACATATGCGCAACCTCCAATTAACAGTTGCAACAGCACCACAAAAACACCGGAAATCCCTATCCCCACACCATATGCCGCTCCAAATGTTAAAGCAAAAGGAAAATCAATCATACTTTTAAGCAACAAAACACTACTATCGCCATCAACCATATAAGCAATCGGTCCTGAAATCTGCAAACCGCCAACAGCAAAAAAGATTGTTCCCATTATAACTGAATGAAAAGTGCTATTCCTTTTTCTGTTAATAAAATCAATCCGCTGTTCCAGTCTGCTGTTTTCTCCAATCACGCAGCCTATTAAAAGGGCAAGAACAACAATCATTAGATTTTGGCTTTGTATTGCATCGCCAACAATGTAACACATATTTTGAATAACACCAATTACACTGATTAACATAATGCTGATCCCTAATACTCTTAAATTTATCTTCTTAACCTTATTATTCAACAATCCCCCCAAAAATCCTCCCAGCAATATAGCCGCTCCATCAATTAAAATCATTACTATCTCACTTCCTACACCCTTTCTTTATAATATATTTTATCATTTTTTTCCAAAAAAGTATAATACATAGATGTTTTTATATATAACAGTTTTTTCCTATTATTCTAAAGACGAGGAATTATGAAATTGCTCGTATTGATGCAGGAGTTGATATCTATTATCACAATGATTCGCCTCATCCGAATATACAGGATTATAAACTGTATGTGTTTTTCAACATATCGTCTTTCAAAAGCTGATACAACCCCGGTCATCCAATAACTATCAAGTCGATCAAGACGTTCGGTCATAAGCATTGTGTTTTTATCAATTTCATATATATCATTTCCTGCATTAGTCAAAAGAGGAGCATTCATAGCGTTATATGCCAAAGCAAATATATTTCCTCTGATGGCTTTATCCCTTGCATTAATATTAATATTTTTTAATATACCGAGTTTTGTTGCCTGAGCCAAGTATCCACTAAGGCACGGAAAACCCGATATGTCAAAATGCAATCCTTTTGATATGGGTGGAATCACACTTTATAACGCCATAAAATCGAAAATCAACTCTAACTAGTATGCAGCGGTCTTTCGGTGTTTTCAAGGTGTAGTTAAGCACCTTGAAAACATGCTTGCAGCCTCACGGCTGCAAAAATATTGAAAAGACATATACTTTTTCCTCCTCAAGTTTTTAACAAAAAAAACAGACCATATAAAAATATGATCTGTTTCCTTGTTTTAGATTTTCTCTGAAGTTTTTTCTACCGTCTTCATGCACACAATCGCCGAGGGAAATTTTCTTTAATTTTAAGGAAGCTTTGGCTTTTTAATTCCTGTGCATTTCTTTAGTACTTTTTTCTTTTGATTTTTTTACGGTTAACATACATGTGCCTGTTTGCGGCCGCATGATTGGAAAACAACCTGAAATAAACTTTGTCAGAAAAAGTAAAAGAGCCTTGAAAACGCAGTGTCTTCAAGGCTCCGACG
>CAKSBF010000013.1 GCA_934438075.1 uncultured Clostridia bacterium
GGGCTGCCGTATTATATTGCGGCAACAGCACCGTCTATGGACGGATACGCATCAACAGGTGCGGCTATGATTATGGGAAATATGAAAGTAACGTATAACGCTCATGTGCTGCAGGCAATAATAGCCGATGTTGATATTTTAAAGAATGCACCGATGGAAATGATACAGTCGGGTTACGGTGATATAATAGGAAAGCTGTCATGCCTTAATGACTGGCGTCTTGCGGCTGCAGTAAATAATGAATACTTCTGTCAATATGTATATGACCTTACAATGCAGATGACAGACAGTATTAAAAATGACGGTGAACTGCTGCAAAAACGAGATGTAAATGCTGTCAAAAGGCTTACAGAGGCGCTTATCGGTGTGGGTGTTGCTATGGCATATGTGGGAAATTCAAGACCGGCATCGGGCAGCGAGCATCATCTATCACATTTTTTTGAAATAGTGGGAATTATGAATAATGAGCCGTATTTTATGCACGGCACGGACGTTGCTTTTTCAACGGTTTATACCTGTCGTATGCGTGAGGAGATATTAAAGCTTGATGTACCCGAACAGGCACAGGAGTTTGACCGTGCGGAATGGGAAAGTAAAATATGCTCTGTTTACGGCACTGCCGCACAGGGAGTGATTGAGCTTCAGAATAAGGCGGGAGTATATGGTGAGGATAAAATATCCGTATACAAGAAGAAGTGGAGTGAGATACGAAGCATATTGGAGGATGCTCCGTCTGCGGATGAAATCACGGCATATCTTCAAAGTGTCGGACTTGATATTTCCGATTTTGAAAAAATGTACGGTGCAAAAAAGCTTGAAAATGCGAAATGGTATGCAAAGGATTTAAAGGATAGGTATTCGGTGCTTTGGATGTACTATTGCCTGTTTTATAAAACCGGAATGTGAGGTTAAATGCTAATGGATAAGCTAAAACAGATAAAGCTCTATTTGCTTGATATGGACGGAACAATATATCTTGATAATAATTTGTTTGATGGAACAATTGATTTTCTTGAATATGTTAAGAGCATCGGAGGCAGATATATTTTCCTTACAAACAATTCCTCAAAAAGTGTGGATAAATACATAGAAAAACTTAACGGAATGGGAATAGCGGCGGATAAAAATGATTTTCTCACATCAACCGACGCAACTATTGAGTATCTTAGAAAATGTAATTTTAAAAAGATATATGCGCTCGGAACGAAGTCCTTTAAAGAACAGCTTGTAATGTCGGGACTTAACATAACGGATGAGGTGTCAGAGGGGATTGACTGCCTGTGTATGGGATATGATACAGAGCTTACATATAAAAAGCTTGAAGATGCGTGCATACTTTTAAATGAGGATATTGCGTATATTGCGACAAATCCCGATTGGGTATGTCCCACACGCTACGGCTATGCGCCGGACTGCGGTTCAATAAGTGAAATGCTTGCGAGAGCAACAGGAAAGAAACCGAAATTTATCGGTAAGCCCGAACCGACAATGGCGGAGCTTGCAATGAAAATGACGGGGTTTGACAAATCAGAAACAGCCGTTATGGGCGACAGACTATATACCGATATAGCCTGTGGTGTTAACGCAGGGATAAGCACGATATTTGTGCTGAGTGGCGAAGGAACAAAAAAAGATATTGAGGAATATAAGATTTATCCGAATTATATATTCAGCGATATTCGCGAACTGTGCAATAAACTCAAGGAGGAGATTTAACATTATGATAAAGCGTAAAAAGACATGGATAACTTCTGCACATCAAGGCTTTGTGGAGGAAAATCTACATTCAAACACATTGGCGGCGTATGAATTGGCAGCCAAAAAGGGAGCCGATATGATAGAAACAGACGCAAGAATGACAAAGGACGGAGTTTTAATCGTAAACCATGATGAAGCTGTCAAAGGTTATGATGAATCCGGCAATGAAGTCAAATTTATGATTTCAGAAACCGATTATTCCGTTATAAGGAGTATAAGCTTGCTTAGGGAAAGGGTTGAGGAAAATAGAATTCCTACGCTTAAGGAGGCTCTGCATCTTGCGTATTTCAGAGGAATGTGTATAAATATTGACTTGAAGGAAGGTATAAAAAAATGCCGAAGAGATAGCGAAGTTAGTTGTCGGAATGGGTATGCGCGGGCGATGTGTTTATGCAACAAACGGTGCCGGTGCGGAGGCTATTAATTTAATTCTTTCAATAGATCCACAGGCAAGATTTATTGATACAAAGCAAAATTATACAAAAGAAGCTTTGAAAACAGTTAAGGATTATCCGGCAAAATGCTATGTATATACCGGAGATTTTTCGGATGAGAATATAGAGGAGATAAGAAGCGGCGGGTGTATGCTTGCCGCTATATCCTTGGATGAGGATAACGCAAAAGAAGCATTCAGGCATCATCCTGATATGGCGGAGTATCCTCATACAAGTGATTTTGAAAAAATTGAAGCAGAATTATTAAAAGTAAATTAAATAATTTCTTTCGAGATATGCGGAACGATAAATCTCGATAGCGGTTAGTTATATAATTCTTTTATGAAAGGAATAAGATAAAATGGATACTGTAAAATTTAGCAAAAAAGATGTAAAGGTAATTGCCCACAGAGGCTTAAGCGGAATTGAAACCGAAAACACAAACTCAGCCTTTGTTGCTGCCGGAAACAGAAGTTATTGGGGAATTGAAACTGATGTGCATAAAACAGCTGACGGTGCTTATGTGATCTTTCATGATGACAGCACCGGCAGAATGACAAATAAAGACCTGGTTGTTGAAGAGGTAACTTATAAAGAACTGTGCGAATTGACCCTTAATGATACTAACGGAAAGCAAGGAAGAAGAGATTTGATTATTCCGTTATTGGGCGATTATATCAGCATATGCAAAAAGTATAATAAGCACGCAGTTCTTGAGCTGAAAAACAGTTTTGCATATGAGGACATAAAAGAAATTGTTAAAACAATCGAATCATATGAATATCTTTATGACACTACATTCATATCATTTGATATTAACAATCTTATTTCTTTAAGGAAAATTTGTCCAAATCAGAAAGCTCAGTATCTCACAGAAGAGTTTTCAAATGAAATACTTGAAAATCTTAAAAAGTATAAGCTTGACCTTGATATAGAATATCACAATATCAACAACGACATACTTCAAATCTTGAAAGAAAATAATATTGAAGTAAATTGTTGGACGTGCAATGATTCAGAGGATGGAGAAAAGCTTGTCGAATGTGGTGTTGACTATATAACAAGTAACATATTGGAATAATCTACAATACGATTTTCTAAAATATATACTTCATGTAAGGAGTAACAGTTGTAATGATGTATGATGTGGCAATAATAGGCGGCGGAGTTGTGGGCGGTATGCTTGCAAGAACGCTTTCGTCTTATAAACTGAAAATTTGTATTCTTGAAAAAGAAAACGATGTGGCAATGGGAGCAAGCAAGGCAAATTCGGCGATTGTTCATGCCGGCTTTGATGCTGAGCCGGGAACGCTTAAAGCAAAGCTGAACGTCAAAGGCTCGGAGATGATGGAGCGGACAGCAAAGGAACTCGGTGTAAAATATAAGAGAAACGGTTCTCTTGTTGTGGGCTTTAGCGATGATGACAAAAAGAAGATTGAGGAATTGCATGACAGAGGTGTGCAAAACGGAGTGAGAGAGCTTTCGATTCTTGGCAGTGAAGAACTGCATGAGATTGAGCCGAATATTTCTCCCGATGCCGTTTGTGCGTTAAACGCACCTATAGGCGCAATAGTATGTCCGTATGAGCTTACGATAGCGGCAATAGGCAACGCTATGGATAACGGTGCTGATTTAAAGGTTAATTTTGAGGTTTCTAAAATAAATAAAATCGAAGACGAATTTGAAATTATTTCATCAAACGGAGATGCGGAACGATAAATCTCGATAGCGGTTAGTTATATAATTCTTTTATGAAAGGAATAAGATAAAATGGATACTGTAAAATTTAGCAAAAAAGATGTAAAGGTAATTGCCCACAGAGGCTTAAGCGGAATTGAAACCGAAAACACAAACTCAGCCTTTGTTGCTGCCGGAAACAGAAGTTATTGGGGAATTGAAACTGATGTGCATAAAACAGCTGACGGTGCTTATGTGATCTTTCATGATGACAGCACCGGCAGAATGACAAATAAAGACCTGGTTGTTGAAGAGGTAACTTATAAAGAACTGTGCGAATTGACCCTTAATGATACTAACGGAAAGCAAGGAAGAAGAGATTTGATTATTCCGTTATTGGGCGATTATATCAGCATATGCAAAAAGTATAATAAGCACGCAGTTCTTGAGCTGAAAAACAGTTTTGCATATGAGGACATAAAAGAAATTGTTAAAACAATCGAATCATATGAATATCTTTATGACACTACATTCATATCATTTGATATTAACAATCTTATTTCTTTAAGGAAAATTTGTCCAAATCAGAAAGCTCAGTATCTCACAGAAGAGTTTTCAAATGAAATACTTGAAAATCTTAAAAAGTATAAGCTTGACCTTGATATAGAATATCACAATATCAACAACGACATACTTCAAATCTTGAAAGAAAATAATATTGAAGTAAATTGTTGGACGTGCAATGATTCAGAGGATGGAGAAAAGCTTGTCGAATGTGGTGTTGACTATATAACAAGTAACATATTGGAATAATCTACAATACGATTTTCTAAAATATATACTTCATGTAAGGAGTAACAGTTGTAATGATGTATGATGTGGCAATAATAGGCGGCGGAGTTGTGGGCGGTATGCTTGCAAGAACGCTTTCGTCTTATAAACTGAAAATTTGTATTCTTGAAAAAGAAAACGATGTGGCAATGGGAGCAAGCAAGGCAAATTCGGCGATTGTTCATGCCGGCTTTGATGCTGAGCCGGGAACGCTTAAAGCAAAGCTGAACGTCAAAGGCTCGGAGATGATGGAGCGGACAGCAAAGGAACTCGGTGTAAAATATAAGAGAAACGGTTCTCTTGTTGTGGGCTTTAGCGATGATGACAAAAAGAAGATTGAGGAATTGCATGACAGAGGTGTGCAAAACGGAGTGAGAGAGCTTTCGATTCTTGGCAGTGAAGAACTGCATGAGATTGAGCCGAATATTTCTCCCGATGCCGTTTGTGCGTTAAACGCACCTATAGGCGCAATAGTATGTCCGTATGAGCTTACGATAGCGGCAATAGGCAACGCTATGGATAACGGTGCTGATTTAAAGGTTAATTTTGAGGTTTCTAAAATAAATAAAATCGAAGACGAATTTGAAATTATTTCATCAAACGGAGATAAGGTAAATGCGGCATACGTTGTAAATGCCGCCGGAATTAATGCCGATGCCGTTGCAGCTATGGCAGGACAAACAGATATAGAGATACACCCAAGACGCGGTGAATATGTACTGCTTGACAAGACAAGCAGCGGAGTTGTTTCGCATACGATATTCAGAACACCGTCGGCTATGGGTAAGGGTATACTTGTAACACCTACAGTTGACGGAAATCTTCTGCTCGGACCTACGGCGGAGGACAGAGAGGACAAGAACGACACCGCAACAACCGCCGACGGACTTTCAACAGTGCTGACACGCTGTACGGAAACGACAACGGGAATTAATTTAAGAGATACGATAACATCGTTCTGCGGCTTAAGAGCGGTAGGCAATACAGGTGATTTTATAATAAATTCAACGTGTGAGCATTTCATAAATGCCGCAGGTATCGAATCACCGGGACTGAGTGCATCACCGGCTATAGCGGAGTATATAACGGAAATGCTAAAAGATATGGGACTGGAGCTTATAAAAAACGAAAACTTCAATCCTATAAGAAAGCCTGCCCACTATTTCAGAGAAGCGTCTGTTTCCGAGAAGAACAGAATGATAGTTGAGAACCGAGCATACGGCAGAATCATATGCCGCTGTGAAGGTGTTTCCGAGGGCGAAATACGAGAGGCAATAAGAACAAATCCTCCCGCACGTGACCTTGACGGCGTAAAGCGTAGAACAAGAGCACAGATGGGCAGATGTCAGGGCGGTTTTTGTATGCCGTACATAACGGAAATCCTTTCGGAGGAATTGGGTGTTCCATATGATAGCATAACAAAAAACAGCGGCAGTTCAAAGCTTATGACAGGAAAGACAAAGGAGGATTGTGAGATATGACAGACCTTGTAATAATAGGCGGAGGTCCGGCGGGAATGAGCGCTGCTCTTGCAGCCTATGAAAACGGTATAAGGGATATATTGATTCTTGAAAGAGATGAACGCTTGGGCGGAATATTACAGCAGTGTATACATAACGGTTTCGGACTTCACCGTTTCGGCGAGGAGCTTACAGGCCCTGAATACGCATGGAGATATGAGGAGCGTGTACGGGAATTGGGTATTCCGTTTAAGCTTAATACTATGGTACTTGATATTACAGAGGATAAAGTGATTACGGCAACAAATCCGACAGACGGAATATTTACGATAGAGGCAAAGGCGGTAATTCTTGCAATGGGCTGTCGTGAGCGTTCGAGAGGTGCTTTAAATATTGCCGGAACTCGTCCGGCAGGTGTATACAGCGCCGGAACGGCTCAAAAGCTTGTAAACATGAAAGGCTTTATGCCCGGTAAAAAAGTAGTTATATTAGGCTCCGGTGATATAGGTCTAATAATGGCGAGAAGAATGTCTCTTGAGGGTGCGGAAGTAAAAGCGGTGTGTGAGCTTATGCCGTATTCGGGCGGTCTTGCGAGAAACATTGAGCAGTGTCTGAATGATTTTAATATCCCTCTGCTTTTAAGCCATACGGTTGTAAAGATACACGGCAAAAAACGTGTCGAGGGCGTAACGATTGCAAAGGTTGATGAAAAGGGTAAGCCGATTAAAGAAACAATGCAGTTTATTGAATGTGATACATTGCTTTTGTCGGTAGGTCTTATCCCGGAAAATGAGCTTACAAAGTCAGCCGGCATTGACATTAACAGAATAACAAACGGTGCAAGCGTAACCCAAAGCAGAGAAACATCGATACCCGGAGTTTTTGCCTGCGGAAACGTTCTGCACGTTCATGACCTTGTGGACTATGTTTCGGAGGAGGCGGAAATTGCCGGAAAGAATGCGGCTCTTTACATAAATGGTGAACTTCAAAACGAAGTTGATATTCCGATTGAACCGGATGGAAAAGTCAGATATACAGTACCACAGAGAATAACCGAGAAAAAGGACACAAAGGTATTTTTCAGAGTTGCAAACGTATATGAAAATGCAGAGATAAAGGTATATAGCGGCGATGAGGTAATATTTAAAACAAGAAAGCCTAAGGTCGCACCGGGTGAAATGCAGTGCATAACACTGAAGGCACAGCAACTTGAAAATGCGGAAAAATTAAACATCGGACTGGAGGTTCTTTGATATGGCAAAAAGAGAATTAACCTGTATTATATGCCCTAAGGGCTGTGCATTAAAAGTGGAGCTTGACGAAAATGGCAAGGTTTTGGGAGTGACGGGCAACACCTGCAAACGTGGTGCGGAGTACGCCGAAAACGAATGTACAAACCCCATGCGTACAGTCACATCAACGATGCGCTGTTCGGACGGAACGGTTATTCCGGTGAAAACAAAAACTCCGATACCGAAAGCAAATATTTACGAATGTATGAATATAATAAACAAAGGTGTTGTAACACTGCCGGTTCATATAGGCAATATTGTTATTGCCGATGTTTTCGGAAGTAATATTGTTGTAACCGAGAATAGGAAATAAGGTAGGACTGAATGAAAAAGATTGATATGAATTTAATACCGGATACGGTGAATATGTCACCGGACTATTACTGCACATGGCAGACGCAGTTGTATACAACTTGTGACGGTAAACCCGCAAAACAAAGAGAAATAGTGAGTGAAAAGGGACTGTTTGGCAAAGAAAAACCATATGGATGGGCTGATTTCTATGAGCAATCACGTCGTGACTTGTTTATTGTTGCAGACGATGGCTGGGATGTTCCTATGGATGGTGACAGAGCGTATTACGGCAGCCTTTTGCTAAATAAAGAAAAGTTTCCCGAAGCGACAAAGGGAGCAAAAACAAATGCCGAGGCTTTAAAGAATATAACCGAGAGGATAAAAGAATTGGGCTGGAAAGGGTTTGGCCTTTGGGTATGTGCTCAGGAATCGGAAAAGAAGTTTTCGAAAAATATAACGTCTGAGGAATATTGGAAAAAAGCAATACAGGAAGCACATGAAGCAGGAATATCTTATTGGAAAGTTGATTGGGGCGAAAAAATAAATGATGTTAATTTCCGTAGAATGTTAACTGAAACAGGAAAAAAGTTTGCACCCAAGCTAATAATTGAACACGCAAAGGTTAGTGAGATAATTCCTAATGGGGATGTGTTCCGCACATATGACGTTCCGGCAATAATGTCTATACCTATGACTATGAAAAAACTGCACGAAATTTTAGCCGATAGGCAGATTGCAGAAACAGCTATGGGACTGATTAACTGTGAAGATGAGGTATATATAGCAGCAGCGGGCGGTTTTACAATGGGAATTATGCGTCATCCGTACAGCGGTGCATTTATCGATGGCAGGGAGGATATGTCTTTCCCGACAGTTCATAGAAATTTGAAAACTAAGATGTATGAAGTGGTTCGCTCAGTTCGTTGGCATAGGATTGCCCCTGCTTTTGGTGTAGACGGGAATGTTAATATTGATGAGAGCGTTCTCACAGATTACTGGGAAATTGAAAACAAAAATGCAGAGATTGAATCATGGTGGCTTGAGCTTGATTTGCCTGAATTTAATCCATATGTGAACAATGATGTAATTACTATCTCTGCAACAAAACAGATTGCGCGAAGATGTAAAATGGCAGAAGTCATACCCGATAAAAACGGAAATGTCCCATATGTTGTAACATCAAAGAATCCTAACGGTGCATTTTCTGTTTTGACATTGGGAAGAACATTGGGACGAGTTTATGAAATCCCTGAATGCGATGTTACGATTAATGCGGAAGGTGCTGATATTATAGGTGTTTTCGGTGAATACGAGAAGCTTATAATTAAAACTGACTTAAATAATATCAAAGCAGTTTTTATGCAGGATTTAGCAGATGAAACGGCGTATGACATCACAGATGACACAATATTTGAGAATGAGAAAATCATTATTCCGGGACAGCTCATTCACAGAATCGGAACGATGGCACAGCCTGAGGGTGATACATCCGAACCAGGCGTAGTTGTGAAATTTATTACGGATTAATATTATAAGGTTAAATTGAATAAATATAGGAGATGATATTTATATATGGAGAAGAAAGATGTTATTTTAAGAAACAGCCGCGCAGAACAATATTTGTGTGCAGCTAAGAAAAACTTTATTGAGGAAAACGGAATACTGTCAGAGTCGCATTCCAAAACGGTTATATGTCATTTTTCTGATTTGCACGGAGACTGGAAAAGGTTTGAGAATATTCTTACCATGATTGAGTATTTCAAGCCGGATTTTGCAATACATACCGGTGACCTTGTCTGTTGGGACTCCAACGATGAGTGGGAGGAGTTTTTTAATCGGATAAATGAATGTGATATTCCCGTGTACAATTGTCTGGGTAATCATGATACATTTAGAGGAGAAGAGGTTCTGAAAAATGAGTATCTGCATGACCGATACATAAAACCGCTTAAAAATATCAATACAACAGGGAAAGGATATTATTACACTGATTTTACGGAACAAAAAATACGTCTTATTGTGCTGAATGATTATGAAAACGATGCGGTTGAAAGGTATAATGACAGAACATATGAGCTTATGCAGGAACAATGCAGTTGGTTGGCAAAGGTGTTGAAAGACTGCGAGGAAAAGGAACTTGGCGTTATAATTGCAGCGCATGAAGCGGATGAAGCAGTTATTCCGGGAAGTAACGGTAAGGGATTTTGTCAGCGGGCCGAGCCTCACCCGTGGGGGGTGCCGATGCCAAACAACTGTTGTAATATTGCGGCGGATTTGGTAGATGCATTTCAAAACGGAAAGGTGCTTAAAAGGGAATATGTATGGGAAAAGAGCGGAAATAAAGTTAAAATTGAATGTGAATTTACAAAAAAATCGGAATTCATATGTTGGATGAACGGTCATAGACATGGCGACTATATCGGTTATCTGCCCTCTTATCCCAATCAGCTTTCGTTGGGTATGACCTGTTCGGGTTGTTTCCCGGAGGGGTATCATAATATAGGAGACGAGATTTCCGATTTGCCGAGGATTCCCGATACAATATCGGAGGATGCGATTAACTTCTATGTTTTAGACCGAAAATCAAAAACTGTTTCCGTGGTAAGAATGGGAGCATATGTCAATGATTTGTTTGAAGAGCGACTTGCCGCAAAATTCAGCTATGGAGTTAAAAACTAATTACTGTTTCGGCGTATAGATAAATCGTTACGGCAACGGTCAAGAAACACAGTGTTAAAATAGAAAACGGAAACGGGACAATAACAGAATTATGAGAAAGAAGGCGAGATATTAAAAATGTATAATGTGCTTACTGAATATCATATCAATATGATATTCAGAATGCTGGTAAGCTGTCTGTGCGGTATGGCGATTGGCTTTGAAAGAAAAAACCGCGCAAAGGAGGCAGGTATCAGAACTCACTGCATTGTGGCTTGCGCCTCGGCAATGATGATGATAATATCAAAATACGGCTTTGAGGACTTGATACAAGCATATACTTCAGCGGATGTAAGGCTTGATCCGTCGCGAATGGCACAGGGCATTGTGACGGGAGTAGGCTTTTTGGGCTCAGGAACAATATATGTTCAAAGAAGCAATATACGAGGTCTTACAACGGCTGCAGGACTTTGGGCAACGTGCGGAATAGGAATGGCGATAGGCGGCGGAATGTATGTGATAGGATTTTCGGCAACGCTTATCATTTTGGCAACACAGCTGATACTGCACAGCAGCGGTAAATTTATGGTGTCGCATAAGAGTAAATACATAAAAATATACGGAATAGAAAAACCCGATTTTCAGCAGCGGACAACCGAGCTGTTAAGCACAATGCAGGTCAAGGTCAACGGGGTTTCCGTGTCAAGACATTCGGACGGTTTATATGATTATACGTTTTTTTGCGAAATGCCGGGAAACGTTATTGAGGAAAATATAATTAGGCAATTTCAGAATAAATGTACGATTGATAATACAAGATAATAGGCGATTGTAAAATTGCCTTTTCGAAAAGGCGGTGATGTTGTGTTTGTTAGTAAAATTATTGTGAATATGTTGCAGTAAGGACAAGTTTTGAAAATTATAATAGAGAATGATTGATATGAGAGAAAGTTGTGTCTGCGGGAAAGCACATAAAACTTCCGTAAAAAAGGTTATTTCAGAACCCCGTGCAATTGAAAAGATATCTGAAATCGTGGAAAATCGGGGGCGACGAAACCGTTTGTTATTGCGGATGTAAACACATATAAAGCGGCAGGTGAAAAGGTAGTAAGAATTTTAGATAAACACGGGATAAGTTACTCTAAATATGTATTTGATAACGGTGAAATTGAGCCTGACGAAAAGAGTGTAGGTTCGGCAGTGATGCACTATGATACGAAATGTGATTTGATCATTGCGGTAGGCCCCGGAGTTATAAACGATATAGGAAAGTTTCTAAGCAAACTTACCAAAACTTCCCATATTATTGTTGCGACCGCTCCGTCTATGGATGGATATGCTTCAGCAACATCATCTATGGCTATGGATGGGCTTAAAATTTCTTTACCCACCAAATGTCCTGATGTAATAATCGGAGATACAGATGTTTTGAAGAACGCACCTATCAGAATGCTTCAAGCCGGAATTGGGGATATGCTTGCAAAGCACGTAAGTATTTGCGAGTGGAGAATAGCACATTTGCTTATAGGTGAGTACTATTGTGAATATGTCGCCGATCTGGTGAGATCGGCACTGAAAAAATGCGTTGAAAATGCCTATGGGGTTTTAAAAAGAGAACCGGAAGCTTGTTAAGGCAGTGTTCGACGGATTGATTATAGGCGGAAGGGCTATGGAGTATGCTGGGATTTCAAGGCCGGCGTCCGGTGTGGAACACTATATTTCTCATGTTTGGGACATGAGGGGACTTGAATTCGGCACAAAAACGGATTTACATGGAATACAATGTGCCATAGTAACCCTTGTTGCTACACCCATCTACGAATAGCTAACGAAGTATAAGCCGGATAGGAAAGTTGCTCTTGCATATGTGAAAAGTTTTGACGCAGAAAAATGGAATGAGACGCTTGCAGAGTTTGTCGGTAAAGGTGTCGATGCTATGATAGCGCTTGAGAAAAAAGCAGAAGTATAGTATTGACAAGCATAAGGATCGACTAAAAAAAATCATTGAAAGTTGGAATGAAATTATAGAAATCATAAATGAGGAAGTTCCGTCAGGCAAGGAAATAGAAAAAATTCTGGACTCTATAGGAGCACCGAAAAGTTGTGATGAAATAGAGATTGATAAAGAAACATGTCAGATGACTTTCAAAACTTCAAAGGATATAAGGGATAAATACGTTTTATCACGTCTTTACTGGGATCTCGGAATAATTGACAGTGTGGAAATTTATTGAGTGGATTGAATATTGCAAAATATAATATTAAGAAGTGCACAACAGCGTGGATAAAAGCGACACCAAAACATAGGCTTTTACTGATGTGAAAATTTGACGAGAAAAAGGTTGTAAATCTCGGTAATCTGTGGTATGCTTAAGTTATAAAGAAAATAAGGTGGGAAACGGGCGGATAATATCCGCCCCTACTTCACTCTTAACACTCCACATTACAAACAATTAATTTCTCATTTCTCATTATATATTAATTCGACTGTTTTATAGAAGAAAATTATACTTTATATATTCATAACTACAGAGGGCATATCGCTAAAATGAGCGGTATGCCCTTGATTTATTTTTGCAAGATTTTCATTCAAGTTGGAATTGCGGTTATAATAATAATATAAAAACCTTGAAAGGAAGTTTTGCAATGAAAAATATTACAAATGAAATTGTAAAAAGATTTGAATTATATCTGTATGAGGAAGAAAAGAGCGACAACACCATAGAGAAATATATGCGTGATATTCGATTTTTTCGTGAGTGGCTCGGCGGTAAATCTGTTAATAAATCCGTAGTGCTTGCGTATAAAAAGGAGCTTTGCGAGAAGTATCTGCCTGCGAGCGTAAATTCTATTTTATCATCATTAAATGCTTTGTTTATGTATATGAATTGGTACGATTTAAAAGTTAAGACCTTAAAAATACAACGCCGGATATTTGCCGATAAAGAAAAAGAGCTGACAAAAGCCGAATACGAAAGGCTATTGACAGCAGCTAAAAACAAGAAAAATGAACGATTATATTATCTGATGCAGACCATAGGCAGTACGGGCCTCCGAATTTCGGAATTAAAATATGTAACTTGTGAAGCTGTAAACACAGGGCAAGCAATAATAAATTGCAAGGGCAAAATACGGCAAGCGTTTTTACCGAAACAGCTATGCAAAATGTTAAAAGCATATATAAAACAACAGCTTATAAAAAGCGGTTCGGTGTTTATAACGAAAAGCGGTAAACCTCTTGACCGTAGCACAGTTTGGAAGATGCTGAAAGGCTTATGCGAAAGTGCCAATGTATCAAAGGATAAGGTATTCCCACATAACCTCCGACATCTTTTCGCTCGGACATTTTATTCCTTGCAGAAGGATATAGTAAGACTTGCCGATATTCTCGGTCATTCCTCTGTAAATACTACCCGTATCTATACAATGGAAAGCGGCATAGAACATCAAAAGCAATTGCAAAAGCTCGGTTTACTGCGATGTTGAAAAGTTTTTGAAAAAATCTCACACCCCCCCTTGACAAACATCGTATGAACTCAAGTTTATTACTGTAGAAGCTGTAAAAAGCAGACAAGCCAGAATAAACTGTAAGGGTAAAGTGAGAATGATTTGGCTTTCGGGAGAGCTTTGCAGAGTTCTTTTAATGTATATCAAAGAAAATAATATAAAAAGCGGCAGCGTGTTCCAAACAAGAACAGGCAAGCCGCTGAATCGGTCAAATATTTGTGCTCATGTTATAATAAGACCAGAATTTGAAAACCCAGTAATAGCAAGGGTTTGAAGGCTGGCCGTACAAGCTTGACAAGATTCTAATTTCATAAATTACATAAAAAATCGAATTTTTAGCTCTGATTGAGTACGGTACAAGACATTCTTCTACAGTTTGCAAATCTCTTGTTTCTGTGACACAAAGAAATTTTGTTCTTGAAAATCCGAGGATTAGCAAAAATACATTGAATTTTATTGTATCCCCGTCTTTGGTTTTGAATTTCATTGATTCTTTCCAATCCACCTGAGCCTGAATACCGGGATTTGTTTCAAAACGGATAACTGCTTGCTTTTGTTTTTCGAGGTTAAGATTACGAACAAAGTCTTTTATCGTGGTATATGAACCAGTATATCCGTGATGCTTTATGAGGTAGTTACAGATAGCAATAGCAGGAGCACCGGTTTTTAATTTTTCTTCTATTATCAATTCAAAACCATCGGTTTTTCTTGGTTTGCTTACTTTTGGTGGCGGGAGATTATTTTTTACAGCATTAATAGCTTTTGAAACTGTTCTGCGGTCACAACCATACTGACGAGCAAGTTTTGAACAGTTAATATTTACATTGGAATTGTCTTTAAGCATAAATTTCACCTTCTCATAAATGTCTTTTCTGTAATTCATTTTCATCACTCCCGAATAGAGTATACTCTATTCAAAAGTGACTTGCCAGAATTGTACATTTTGAGTCGGCGATTTTGTACATTTTCATTTTAACATTTATACAACCACAATAGTTCTTGTACGATCAGCAAGAAGCTGATTAATCATTATTTTTATCTTCGTCCTCAATCAAGTTATACCTCTATAGGTGTACTTTGTCAAGTTTTAAATATAATTCACAAAAAAAAATAAAAAATCAGTATTCGCACGAAAAATTATTGCGGCTATCCGCAAAAATTTTTCGTATCATTCTTATAAATGATTATATTAACGTATTCGAACATAGATTTATTATATTTTTTCTTTTTTTAATCGCATAGTCATATGCAACTGCAGTTCCGCTTTTTGGTTGATAATCAAATAAATCCCGTCTGCTATTCTTCCGTCTGGGAGGCCTATAGTTTTCATCATAATAAATAACACAGTAGCTGCTATTATCAATCATCTTGCAATTACGTTCAACATATGCCGCCTTGCCCGCATTAATCATCCGTTCCGGATAATATGTATGGTCGTACCTTTTCAAAAGATATGCCGTATAATCTTCGTCAATATAAGGAAACTCCGCCCTCACATAGATTCGTCTGATGTGTGGGTATTTCTTTTTAAGCTCCGTAACGACCGACAGAGCCAACTTATCAAACTGACTCTTGCTGCCAAATAAAAAAGTGTCAACTTTTTTCTCTGTAATTAAGCCCTCAACAATTTCTTTCAGACGATTAACCAAATCATCTGTAACATCTATCTTCCTGTGTCCAAAGAAACAACAGGTGTGTTCTTTTGATTCCAAAACTATCACCTCATTTTATAGATATACCGTATATCTATTTATAACATTATATCACATAAAAACTATAAAATAAATATATAATATATTCATTTTGAGGTGATTTTATGGCTATCAAAAGTGTATCTATAAGAATTGAGGAAGAAATGCTCGATAAAATCAGTTATGTAGCTGACTATGAAGGCCGTAGCGTTAACAGTCACGTATTAGTTCTGATTCGTGAAAACATCAAAAAGTTTGAAGAAGAACATGGCTCGATTGACGGCGATATAAACCCAGATGTAAATGTAAAACCTACTCGTAAATAGTAAAACACGGAGCCACTATTCGGTAGCTCCGTATTTTTTGTTCAAATGTTTTTATGAGCTTGGAATATACCTCAGCAAAATTTTCACGGTCAATACGCTTTCTGCCTTTGAATTTTCCATTTGCTTTTGCAATATCAATTCCTTGCCTTCAGCAGTCATTAATTAAACACAGAAATTCATTAATGTATGACATCTATCTTAAATCTATCATATCTTAAAGCCAGGCATTATTTGTGCTTAGCAAATATCCATTCCAAAATATCGGGCTCGTTGAAAGCAGCCTCCCAACTGTTGTGCTCTCCAAATGGATGCTCTGTATATAACACGTCACCGCCTACATTTTTAAGTGCAGATACCATTTCACGCGTCCCGCTTACAGGAACTGTAGAATCATCTGCATTATGATATGTACGGATAGGAATATGCTTAATATCCACTGCTTTGGACGGATCCGCCCCGCCACATATCGGAACAGCTGCAGCAAAGTAATCAGGATGACGCATCATCATATACCATGTTCCAAATCCGCCCATTGAGATGCCTGAAATATATATCCTGTTTTCGTCTATGTCATATTTTTCACGTACATCGCTTAAAATTTCCTCGACAACTTGCATAGGCTTACTGATTGATATATTGTCAAAAGAATAGTTTCCGTTACTCCAAGGGGTGTCAACCCACTGCATGCCTTCAGGACATTGAGGTGCAATAATAATACATTCATTTTTAAATATATCATCATTCATGATTCGTTTAATTAAATCATTATGTATGTTTATATGTTTTTTATTGTCGTTGCCTCTTTCCCCTGCTCCGTGTAAAAAAAGTAAAAGTGAATATGGTTTTTTAATTTTTTCTCCTTTCGGCACAAAAATACGATATGGCAATTCTAATCCGTTTGTTCCTATTTTAGTTTTAGAATTCATTAAATTCATTGTTCTCTACCCTCTTTTATATTTTTTTTGATTGTAAAATGAAATTTACAGAAAAAGTCTAACTCTCACATTTTATCAGGCGATTCCTTGATGCGAACTGTAGTACAAAATCCACCGTTTTTCGGTGTACTTACACTTATGCCGAAATCCTTTCCGTAGTATAGCTTAAGCCTTCTATTTACGTTCAGCAAGCCAATGGCTTTCCTCTGGTTGTCAATGTCTGCGCCTGAATCAAGCATGCCTTGCAGTTCCTCAAGAGCATCTTGTTCCATACCCTTGCCGTTATCCGTAATACTTATATATATTATATCATCCCTATTCCAGGCGTTAACATTAATATATCCATCATCCACACCTCTTAGACCGTGCTTCATTGTATTTTCGAAGATGGGCTGAAATACCATGCGAATAATAGGTATATTCATATAAAGCTTATTTATCTTCTTCATATTGATACATGGGTATATCTGTGTTTATTTTTATTATTTTAAGTGGATTGCCGTTTTCCAAAACATATGGATATATGCTGTGAGCAGGCTCTAAAATTTCTAGAATATTGCCTACATATTTTTGATTAATATAGCTTTTTAAAATACTTGCAGGGCTTCTGCTTACTCTTGTAGCAAGCTTTGCCGCCACGAAATACTCATCATACAGATGCATATCCTCGGGACGCACAAAATTAGTGCGTTCAATAAGGTATTTATAATTTTCTTCCTTTTTCAAAAAATCGCGGCATATACCAACAAACTGGTACGCATTATCCATTTTGGATATTTCTGTTTCATGCGATACAAGATTATCATGGAAGGTTTGCGCCGAGCAATTGTTGAGGCAACCACTGTTTGCGAGCATAAACATTTTTTTGCCGTGCTTGTCACACCAATTTTTAAGTTCCTTAATTCTATTAAAATCACGGTTAAACTCACGTTGCATATAAAAGCTGTCAAAATAGCCGGATAAATATTCTATTCCTTCAACTGTGCCGATTTTCATATTGACCGATGCACGAACATCTATATCCTCAAAATTAGATTTTATAAATTTTGCAACCAGTGGAGATGTGGTTGTAATTGAGTTTAATCCGAATTCGGATAATATGTAGTCAACAGTATTGCCAATTTCATTGAAAAATGCTCTTGATTGACTATCTTTGCCATAGCAATTCCCGTTTATCAGCAGATTAAAAGAAAGTCCTTTCTCTGCGAGCTTTTTCAAATCTGCAATTTGCTTTTGATGTGCTTCCCAGGGTAAAAGCATACTGTTATTAAGCTGATTATTACGCCCGTTAGCCATATCCCCCCAAGAAAAATACACCTCGTAAATATGCTCTTTATTATTTATAATCTCATCTATAAAATACTGGTTTTCGCTTATTTGATACCCTACAGAAAACTTCATTGTATCTGTCTCCAATCAATTCGGTTATCAGTTATAATCTGATTATATCAAGTACACAAAAAATATTGTGTATATAATCAAACCAAAAATATAAATATATAAAGAAAAATAAATAAAAGACATATTTAACATAAACTGCCACGATTTATACATATATTACAAAAAGGCGGTTTATTATATTCTACCGTAGGAGGCCATTTTTTCTATTGTCCGTTTTTTGCCGGGTCCGTTCAAAAAGCAAGTATAATTTTTGATTTATAGAGACAAGTATGAATTTTTTACTCTGCCAAATATTCCTCTAAACATATCTTTCTTTGATGCATTTCTTTCGCTTCTTTTTTTCCTACAAATCTGTAATGCCAAGGTTCAAAGCAAATTTTTGTTATATCAGTTTTATCTTCGGGGTAACGCAGAACAAACCCAAATTTATAAGCATTTTCAGAGAGCCAATCATAAACCTCATCAAGAGTTGAACGCCCTTCAATAGGGTCAATATCTACAGCAAGTCCACTGTGATGTTCACTCTCAGTAGGTGATGCAACATACTTTTTTGTTTCCGTCATCGCTTCTTCAGGAGTCAAGCCATTCCCTTCTTTTTCTAAAAGGTCCAATTTAAAAAGATAGGTTTGAACAGTTTCAGAACGATACCCCCATGTAACAGACATAAAAACATTATCTTTTTCTGCATGTTTTATCATATTGATAAGGTGTTTATATACTCTTTTGTCCACACACTCACCATTTTTTAAAGAAACCAAATTATAGATATAGCCTTTGGGCATTGGATTTTCATAGTTAACTAAAAGTAAATTCCATTTATCAGCTTTTCTCATTTTCGTATTATCCTTACATTTCTATATTTATTAAAGATTTATATTATTTGCATCTCACACACCGCTATATGCCGAAAACCCATCATTAACCGGCAATATGCCAATGTTACAGGATCATCCTCACCGTACCAGCGGAACGTCATTTTCATGGCGCCCCTCCCTTTTTATTTCAAATATAATTCTGCAAAATCCATGTAACATTGCCAATCAAATCTGGTAAGATCATGATCATGATGTGTACGATGATGTGTACGATGATAAGCAATTGTACCTTCGTGATACTTTTTATCCAGAACCACTTCATCAGTTATGACCACACCTTTTTTCCCATACAATTCATATACAGGGCTTGCCAGCTTTGCACTCAAAAGTTCTGCATCGGGGTCTGCCCATTCATCCAAAACGTCGCTCTTTATATATAGCGGCCGCGGTGCAATTAATGACAACAGCATATGTTGGTCAAGAGGAAGCATTTCTTCCCTGTCATTATAGAGATGATAATTATCACAAAACCAATCGCTTATATTAATATCTTTAATATGTTCTCCTTTTTTACCACGGGTATAGGCTGCCCCCATACAGCCTGAACTGTTAGCAATCACCAATGCAAAACGAGGATCGGTTGCGCCTGCCCACAATGCGGTTTTACCGCAACGGGAATGTCCTATTATAGCGACCTTTGAATGTTCAATGTCAATATCGCGCTCTAAATAATCCATCACACGGCTTGCACCAAAAGCTCATCCTGAGATAGTCGCCCAAGACCGTTTTGTCCTCTGATGCACATTTGGCTGCATTGCAGCAAATACTCCTTTTTTAAACTCAGAATGATGAGGCCAATCCGGAGAAACATGCCCAACAGGCATAACTGCCACACCATAGCCACGGGAAACAATATCAAAAATCGGCAAAAAATCATAATCAATTTGCTCTGCAAAATTAACCTGCTTCATATAATATTCGTTTTCTATAAACAGAAATACAGGCACAGGCAATTGGCTTTGCGGTAAAAACAAATGTAAATCAAAGGGCACATGATTGATACGAATTTCAATCTCTTTATATCGAATGTCATGACCAAGATATGCATTTTCATATCGTTTCTGCACAAATTCCAAATTTTCAGGAATTTCATACGGACGCACACCATAAACAAAATTCTCTAAAAGAATCATAATTTCAGGTCTTCGAAATTTTTCCCAATCGTCTATGTTTGTAATTTTCATTCCCGAAATTGAAGTTAAAATATCTAAGCGATTATCCATACAGATTCTCCTTATAGATTCCCTTTTTTATTTTAATAATCTTTTCTCAAGTATTCTTCTGCTTCTACCCAATATTGCATGGATTCAACAGGCTCAGCATCAAGCTGCCAATACTGAGTCATCATGCCTTCTTTATTAGGTCCTGAACGGGCAACTTTTGCAAGATAATTCTTCAGTTCATAAATTGAAATACTGTTTTCCGTTGTTAAATCACCCGATATGAATGACTTGCATAATGCATTAAGCATAGCACATGCTGCAGGATCTTTATCTTCAACACCAGTAAAATTAAAGCCTGTCACAAGCAATCTTCCATTGCCGGCCTTTAATGCAAAAGCGTATGAGAAATGACGCATAGTTCTGTCATACATAAGCTCGGGTAAATTGAATTTACCAGGGTCAAAACGGTCACGGTTGCTTTTATCCAAGCCACTTACAACGGAATTAACCTCTACAGGGAAATCGTCTAAATTGATTTTATCACTATCTTCAATTAAAGGATAATACTGATAATTAATTTCCCCATCGGTTACAAAGCCATATTTATTTAAAAGTTCTTTGTTATCTCTTCCGCCATTGATTGTGCCTCTGTCCCATATAACGCCCTTATAACGTTCCCACACGCCGCGGAATGCATATTTAGGTGCCTTCTGTTTTTTATCAAGCAGATGACGTGTCCAATCTGTGCGATACAACAGCACTATATCTTTGCCTGCATCCAACTTTTCAAACAGACTATCATCTAATTTATCTGTAATGAAAGCATCAGGATTTTCAGTAAACTCACATATGCTATCCAAATATTTTCCCTGCATATCTGATGATAAGTTGAGAGCAATTTTATCAACTTTTGGAAATACCCAAAGTTCCCAGCTGTTTTCAATATGCGTTCCGTTATCAAAATCCAGTCTGCAGAAAAGCATAAGTTTATTGCTTTTATCTACCTCGGGCATTTTAACCTCAATACTGCAAATTTCATACAATCCGGATTCTGAAGTATCAACATCATTTAATGTTCCATTTGCAATTACTTTCTTGTCATCAGTTAGATTAAAAGAGAACTCAGCAGATTTTGACGGATTGATTGCATAGCAGGAGAAAAGAACGGGAATTTTTACACTTTCACCCGATTCATATATCTGCTTTGAAAGTCTTGCAAGCAAAACTGTATCTGCATTGAATTTGCAAAATTCTTCTGCAGATATTCCCTGAGGGTCATCAAAGCAGTCAACAATACCATTTGAATTCTCGTACTTGTCCGTATCGGCAAACTGCAGCATATGAAACCCTGAAAGCAAATTACTTGCACGGATACCCTCTATAGCAGTTTTCCAGCAACGGAACTGAAAATTCTTTGTAATCTGAACTGTTTGTTCAAAATCCTTGTTATATCCCTTGGCTTCAATCATTTTAATTTCTTCGTCTATCCACCATGGCTTGTCAATACCATACTTTGTGAATTTTTCTTTTAAAGAATAAAAATCACGCCAAGCTGTATAATGACAAACCTCATGTGCTATTAAAGGTCTTTTAAAACTGATTTTTCTGCGGATTTTTGAACTTTCAGTGTCAATAACCATATCTTTGTTATTGACTGTTCCAAAGCAGAGTAAATTGTCAGTATTTTCAAACATATCACCGTGCTTTGCATAGGGAAAGAAATAGCCCATGTGCTGAACATCAAAATCCACCCCGTCACGGTCATACTCACCATGAGCACAGGTATCAATAAAGAACCTTGTTGGATCATGTTTTTTAATAAAATCGCGAATTTCACGTATGCGTGGCTTTTTGCCCGGCTCACGTATTTCATTGCCTACACAATACACCATAAATGATGGGTGATTATAAAGAGAGTGAATAACATTCAACAAATCATCATTGGTTATAAAATCATCTTTGCCATAGAGCATTTCATGTAAATTATCATACTCAAGATTTTCCGCACGCATTTCAATATGAATCATAATTCCCAATTCATCAGCAGCACGAAAGCATTCCTCAGGAGGTATAACCGAATGAAAGCGAATAGTATTAAAGCCATAGCTTTTTGCCATAAGTATATTCTTTTTGTAAAATTCATAATTCGAAAGTCCGCAGTTGTTCTGATGCTCATGTGCCGCCGCACCACGGATATATGCACGCATATAAAAAGGATAACCATTTAGATACAAATATTTTTCGTCGGCTGAAAGTATGCGAAAACCAAACCTATCACAAAGATTCTCTTGGTCACCGTTCTCATATTTAACTAAGGCACGGTATGTATAAAGTACCGGCTTTTCGACAGTCCAATATGTTCCGTCAAAAACAGAATTTGTTTCGGCAGTGTTGCCTATTACGCATACATCTTCCTTAAAAACAATTGCTCCCTTTTCATCAACAATTTCATAATTTAAAGAAACAATGTTTGTGTTAGAAAGTATAACCGCACTAACACCATCTTTCGGTGCACCTGCAGTTAGTTTTAATACCGTTCCTTTATTAGTTACCATATCCCACAACACCTCAAACTAAAGTATGTATTTATCTATATTGCTTGTTGCCTGCCGCTGAACGCCAATATTAATATTTTCATGCGATAAGAGTATATCAAACAAAAAAATCATCTTCAATCCATGTCAGTGCTGTCTTTAGGCACAAGATTTGTTCTATTTCTATATTCTGAAGGTGTCATTCCTATATATTGTTTAAATGCTCTGCGAAAGGTAAAAGATCGCGAAAAGCCAAACTGCTCTGACAACTGTTCAACAGTCGAATTACTGGTAACAAGTAGCTCTGCAGCATACATTATTTTCTTTTTGTTAATATATTCTTTAATGGTAATGCCCATTTTTTCCTTGAAAAGATGGGAGAGATAGTATTCACTGTAAGAAAGTTGAGAGGCAATATCCCTAACGCTCTGTATTTGCATATACTCCCTATCTATATATTTTAACATTCTATACATGGTGTAGTTGCCTGATTCCTTGCCATGATTTATATTATATACATAATCGTTACCTGAAAGTATCCTTGTTAAGGCCGTTAACATCTGCGATATATTGATCAATCATTCTGTTGCTGTGTTCATCATAATTGTAAAACTCACGTATTAAAAATTCGGCGATATTCTTGACCACGCCGTTATCATCAGCAATAAAAGAATCCCTGCCATCGCATTTTTCATAAAAGGATTTAACAGAAGAATTTTTAAGATTGGGGAAAAAACCAATACATACATACCGAAAATTATTATCCGGGGCAGCCTGAATTTGATGGGTGCATCCGTTTTTTATATAATGAATTTGACCCTGACTAATCTCTGATTTGTTGTCATTAGAGATTATTTCTGCGTTACCTGAAACCACATATGTAATTTCATCGCATCGCTGCATATGCTGCGTTATCTGACCACCTCGAATAACAGATAATTCCGCAACCTGATATATATTGCCAACATCCAATTCAAGCAGTTCTTTCTCAAAAATATTATTAAATTCAAAAACACGTTCAGAATATTTCATTGGTGATTTCTCCTTTAAAAATACATATTTATACACCTATTATTCTTTATACCATATTCTTAACGCTAAGTCAACACGAATAATGTTAGCGATGAGTTCCTCCGTTCCGCTCTTGTATGATGTTGCCGTGTAAGTCTCTAATCACTGAAAGATATAAAACACCTTGCTTTGTGTATATGCATGAAATATCCGTAACTTTATTGCATAAAAATTCCTCCTATGGCAGTTTCTGTTATTCTGCCATAGGAAGCTCTTTTTCTATTGTCCGTTTTGACTGAACCCGTCCACCGCAAAGTTACTTTTTCGTTTTTACATAAACAAATTAAAATATTGATTTTTCATGAATTGTTTTGACTACATTTTATTTATAAGATAATTCATGGCTTTACCAATATCTTCAGCAGGATTTTCTCCAACCTCACGTTCAATGGTCAAAAATCCTTTGTAGCCTATTTCGTCCAATGCTTTAAGATAATGATCAAAATCTACATCGCCCTCGCCTAAAGGAAGTTCAATATAGGCATCCCCCTGATTGGATTCTTCGTCAATAATTCTGTAAATCACTTCGGGGTTAACATCTCTCAGTTTTTTTCCATCCTTTGCGTGAGTATGTACGATGTAATCTTTAAGTGTATAAACACCCTTAACAGGGTCATCACCTGTTACCATTACAAAGTTTGCAGGGTCAAAATTAACCGCCACGCCTTTTGAACCTAAATCATCAAGAAATCCTTTTAAAGTGGCTGCAATTTCAGGTCCTGTTTCTATTGCAAAATGTGCATTCATTTCATCTGCGTAGCGTGAAAGTTCAAAGCATGCATCCTGCATGATTTTATAACGCTCATGGTGTTTATCAGCAGGAACAACGCCTATATGAGTTGTTACAACGTTGGTTTCCAATTTCTTTGCCAAATCAAGAATACGTTTTGATTTTTCTATAAGCTTTGGATTTAGCTCACGATTTCCAAATCCCATGCCCAGATCGCCGCAAAGTGCAGAAAACACCAAGCCGTTTGATTTGACCATATCCAAAAGTTCCTTTGTTTTTTCAGTGTTCATATTTTCGGGTGCAAATTCACCCGTGGTTGCATACATCTGCAAACCTTTAGCGCCCATTTCACTTGCTTTGATAATTGCACTTTTCGCATCTAAGCGAAAAGAATCAAGCATAACACCAATAGGAAATTTATACATATGATTCTCTCCTACTCTTATAATTTACTTTTTATGATCTCGTCAGCCCTTACAGCCCATTTAAAGCTTTCCCACACATCTTCTATAGACGGATTAGCCTCCCTTTTACCCTCTATCATATCAATAAGGTGTTCAAGCTGGTCGCCGGTTGGCTTGCGGTTGCACAAAACGTTTATTGTTTCATATTTCTTTTCAGGGTATGTGTAGTACTCAATCAAATCTCCTTCCTCCTGATTAGAGGGACGGAACATCTGATATACTATTTTAATTCTTCCCTTCGGGCCAACAAATTCTTTTAAATTATCTGCTGCTATTGTGTTGCCCCATCCTGCCTCATAATAAGCGACAGAGCCATCTGAAAGCTTGGCAGTCATAAGACCGTAATTATACTTACCCATAGGTACATCATGCTCTGTGCGCATACCAATACCTGAAACCTCCGTAACCTCAGCGCCTGTAAACCAGCGCATCACGTCAATATAATGCACACCGCAATCCAAAATCGGGGAAGTATCGCAAATAAGGTTAAGATATTTATGCCAATTCATTGTGTGGTGATTCTGCGCCATACGCATAACTATAGGGAAACCTATAGCTCCGCTTTTTATCATCTCAGCTACCTTTTGGTATGTTTTATTATGGCGGAGAATATAGCCTACCAACACCTTGCACTCGGGATGGCTTTTTATAAGTTCAATGATTACCTTGCCGTTTTCGATATTATTGGCAATTGGCTTTTCGCATACTACATGCTTGCCATGTTCGAGGCTTTCCTTTAAAATCTCAAGATGTGAAGAAGGGTATGTTGATATAATAACTATATCAACATCCTCCATTTTCACAACCTCTTTGTAATCTGTTTTATAGCACTCAGCATTATATTTATGCAAAAAATTTAACGCACGCTCTTCGTTTAGGTCGCATACGCATTTAATTTTCACATTATCTCTTCTGAATATATCATCAAGATGTGCCGCACCCATACTGCCGCATCCTACTAGTGCTATATTATACTTCTTCACAACAAAACCTCTTTCATACCTCAACCCATGTAAAAGGTGTTTCAAGTGCCTTTATACCTGCTGCACGTATTGCAATAACGTCTATTGTCTGCTCATGCTCCAACGGTAGTATGCCTGTATCAAAGAATTCTACCAAAGCTTCCATAAACAAATCAAAATATGATGATTTAATATGACATTCTGTTTCCATATTTTTTTCATCTGCCAAAGTAAGTCTGAATTTCTTTTCCATGCACTGATACATTTGAGCAAATCTTCCGTCCTCAAACTCAATTATAATAGAGGGATGAACCATATCGCCTAAGCCCATAACCCTTAAAGGCCGGCTTTCCATAAGCATAACAATCATTTCAAGCTGATGAATTGCGTATACATCAAAATTCTCAGGACCCTCACTATATAATCTACTGATTTTTG
Source organism: uncultured Clostridia bacterium (assembly GCA_934438075.1). Taxonomy (GTDB): domain Bacteria; phylum Bacillota; class Clostridia; order UBA1381; family UBA9506; genus RGIG1666. Next base: position 26,502 of record CAKSBF010000013.1, read on the forward strand.
ACTTATCTATATTCTTCAGTTCAGACGCATAACGCAGGGCTGATGAGGAAAAGCATTTCGTACCATGCTTATCTGCCTTTTCAAAAATGCGGATTGCTGTTTCCTTATCAGGAGCAAAGGTTTTATCTATATAGACAAGCTTACCCGATTGTAAAGGTAAATCTGCAAGTTCCTCATGCATTTCAGGATTATCAGGAGAAAGAACAATAAGAACATCACTTTTTTCGATTACTTCTTCAATAGTATCTAAAAGCTGAACATTATATTTTTCTGCCCATTCCTTGCTTGTTAAGCCGCCCTTAGGGCTATCGATCATACCATAAGCATAAGCAACCTCAAAACGTCCGTTTGAGGCATTATGTATCTTTTCAGGATAGTTATTTGCATGCCATTCATCAAGATAATAGTCGATAAATCCTACTTTTTTCATAAGGTAACCTCCTTGTGTTCTTCAGCAGAACGATAAATTGCATCCATCATCTTAGATGTTATAATATTAATATCAATATGAGATGGTAATTTTTCACCGCTTTCAATACAATCCACAAAAGCGTCTATCTCGTTCTGGAACATCTTTGGCATATTAAAATCAAAAGTAGTTTTTGTGAGCATTCCGTTTTTAGTTGAATAGAATGTAAAATCTTCACCATATTGCAAACGAATACCACCCTTAGTCCCTATGAAATCGATAAACATTTCATTTTCACCGATATTCTGAGCCCATGCACCATTAAAAGTAATAATAGGTCCTGATGTTCTTACCATACCTGTTACGCCTTCTTCAACATCATAAGTGCCGTTTGAAATATGAGGTCCTGCCCACATATCTTTATAAACATAGTCATCGATAGGTTTGCCAAGCTTAGAGAAAGTTTCGCCTGTAGCTGTTAAAGGTGTTGGGTCACCACAAACATACATAACTATATCAAAGAAATGTACACCCCAATCAATCATAACACCGCCACCCGCAACTTCTTTTGTAGTGAAATCACCGCCAAGACCGGGAATACTTCTGTGTGCTCTGAAGCTTACATAGACCTGATAAACCTCACCAAGTTCCCCTTGATCAATTAATTCTTTTATTTTATTAACACCCGTATTAAAACGATTTACAACACCAATGTTTAGAATTTTGCCTGTTTCATGCTGTGCCTTCTGCATTTCCAGCGCTTCAGAATAAACACGTGCAGCAGGTTTTTCACACAACACATTTTTACCTGCTTTAAGTGCAGCTATTGCGATTGTAGAGTGCATTTTATTTGGTGTGCATACAGAAATTGCTACGATTTCAGGGTCATTAATTACTTCGTGATAATCTGTAACAGCAATGCCACAGCCAAATTTTTCAACAGCAGCCTGTGCACGTTCAGGAATAATATCACAAAAATATTTAATTTCTGCTTTCTCATTTGCTAAGTATGACGGAATGTGCGCATTATTTGCTATTGTTCCGCATCCAATAATACCAATTTTCATATTTAGTTCCTCCTTAAAATATAAATTTTCAGGTTAAGTATAACAAATATAAAATTTATCTTCACTCCACGTAGGTGTTGTCTTTGGGCACAAAATTTGCTCATGATAGTTTTAGAAATACATCAACATTTTTAGGCGGGTTCGGATTTATATCATATGTCTAACAATTACAGAGTTTAATATGGACTTCTTCTCTCATTGCCTGTGTCAATATCGGCTCTTGCTGAAATTGTGCACCTTGAGGCATCGTGCTTCATCCGAAAATTTTCTTCTGCCTTCAGTTGTGCTCCTATGCAATATTTTGACCGTCTTTGGGTGGAACGGGCAACGCAGTTCCTTGAAAACACGGATATACCTGTAATTTTCACCTAGTCGAAGGTTGTCAGATATTGCTTACACAACATTTTACGCAGAGCCGACCGCTCCCGATGCGGGGTATTCTTTAAAAAATTCTCCGGACCTCTGTGCAAATTAATCTCACGGATGGTCCCAACAAAGGTCTTTATGCAACAGTTACCGACTAATATCTTCGTTCCGCTTAAACGCTCCTGAATCCTCTTCCAAGAATTTCACTGCTGGTCGTAATAATTACAAAAGCATGTGTATCCATCTCTTTGATATGAGTACGAAGCCTCATTGCCTCCAGTCTGCTGCATACTGTATGAATCATGCTCAAGCTGCTGCCGGTATAACCGCCGTGCGCATCACTGACGGTCACGCCGCGGTGCAAAGTCTCCATAATATATTGTGCTATGTTCTCTCCCTGCGAGGTAATCACAACAAAATATTTGCAGCTGCTTAAACTGTCAATTACAGAATCGACTACAAACGCTTTCATGACAAGTCCCAGCAGAGAAAACAAGCCCGTCTGAACGTCAAATACCGCAAAGGAGCATGATGCTATCACACAATCTGCGCACAGCAAGGCTTTTCCTACCTTCATGCGGGTGTAGCGTTTTAAAATCAGTGCCAAAATATCCGTGCCGCCCGAGGACGCATGGCAATGAAACATCAGCGCAGAGCCACTCGCCGTCAGTATAATCGCATATACCAGTTCCAAAAACGGCTGTGCCGTAATCGGTGCGGTCAGGTTAACAAAACGCTCCAATAAATACGTCAGTAAGGAGAACATAATACTGCAATACACCGTTTTGATGCCCGTAGACCTTCCCAGAACAAGAAACCCGAGGAGCAAAAGAAGCATATTGATAATTGCAATCCACACGCCCGGCGTAAGCGGCGTAATTTTTCCTAAAATTGTTCCTGCTCCGCTGACACCCCCCATGGAAAATCCGTTCGGTATTTTAAAGAAATATACTCCCAGCGTTAAAAGAATAACGCCGATGTTCATCATCATAAAATCTTTCAGTTGCTTTTTCATTATGTACCTTTCTCTTTCATACCCTATTCAGCAGGCAGAATTTAAGATTGTTGTTTGGACTCTCCGCACGCTTCAAAAATTACTGCAGACAAACTTACTGTCGGCAACAGAAGAACACCGGGATTGATATTTGCGGAATCCATAATTTTACTTCGCCTGCTGCACGTGCTGCCATTTATCGGAGAGCAGCCACCGCAGGGCAAATCCGCTCTTAATGACGCGCTTAAACTGCATTGCAAGCAGTACAGCGGCAACATTCCAGTGCAGCACGAGTCCTGTCAAAAAACCTATTGGCAGCGACCAGAGGTAAACCGGAAGCACATCATAGCACATTGCCCGTTTGCTGTCGCCGCCCGCACGCAACGAACCCATTATCATTGAGCTTGCAAGGCTGCGGAACGGCATATATACCGCATAAACAGCAATCAAAAGCATGGCTGTTCGCCTTGTTTCCTCCATCAAACCCGAAAAGAAGGAGTTTACATAAAACGCATCCGCTCCGAGCATTAAAAGCATAATGCAAACGCCCACGTAAAAGCCGGAAACCGCATATTGCCGCGCCAAAAGCTTTGCTCTGGCATCATCCTTTTCCCCTATTGTATAACCAATGGTCACACACGCAGCGACGCCGATTCCGTAAAAGAAGGAATTGCAAAGATTTTCCGGCTGCTGTGCTACGCTGAGTGCCGAAAGTTCCGAAGCACCCATTCTTCCGAAAATTGCGCTGAATGCCGACAGTCCCACGCCCCACAGGCTTTCGTTTAAAATGACCGGACAAGTGTCCGTAAGAAATCTCTTTAAATTTTTCCCGTTGATGTATCGGCAATCACGAAACCGAAAAATATAGTCCTTTTTCTCGAACCGGAGCAAACAGATAAGATTCACAATCAGCTCCACAATCCGCGATAGCAAGGTCGCCACAGCCGCACCAACGATTCCCAGTGCAGGAATTGGACCGCAGCCGTATATCAGCAAAAAATTCAGCCCCATCTTGGTTAAAATCGTCACCAGCGATACCAGCATTGGCATTGCTGGTTTATCTGCCGAACGAAAAAAAGAAGTCACGGCATTGGATATGCCATATAGTACAAAGCCCGGCGCAACAATCATTAGATATTGCATGCCCAGCTCAATCAATTTCTCCTTGTTCGTATAAAGCGACAGCACACCGCTCGGAGTAATCAAAGAAACAACCGCAACCATAAGGTTGATTAAAACACTGCAAAACAGCATCAGTGCAAAATTTTTCTTTACCTCTTCCCGATTTTCCGCGCCGAAGCCGCGCGACAAAAAGATAGATGCACCGCTGCCGATGCCAAACGCAATCAATCCTGTTGTGTAGGTCACCTGATTGGCAAGAGACACTGCCGCCACCACATTTTCACCCATACCGGACAGCAGCGCCACATCCACAATCGCCAGCAGGCCTATCGACAGATTTTGCAGCGCAACCGGTATGCTGAATCTGAGCATTCAACTCCAAAAGGCCTTATCAGGAAATAAAATTTGATGTACTTCCTTGCGCATAGTATTCTCCTTTTATCTCCGAAGCTGCCCCTGAATTTCATCGTAAACGCTCCACGCCAAGTCATAATAGAATCGATGTCCCTCCGGTCCAATCACATGGCGGCAAATACCGTTCGTGTTTCGGTAAAGCGACTGCGTAACTTCAAAGCATTTTTTTGCCGATTCAATAGGAAAAATCCTGTCCTCCTGTCCCGAAACCAAAATCAAGGTTCTCGGCGCAATCAAGCCGCCCAAATCACCCATATCAAAATAAGTACGGATATTGGGAATAAAATTACAGCTGCAATGATACATCGCCGCAATGGAATCATCATAGCTTGCAAAGCAACAGCTTGGAATGGCGGTTTTAATACGTTCCTCCATGCAGGCAGCATAAAAGGTTGCCGTACCGCCGCCGGAATTGCCTAAGCAAATAATGTTTTCCTTATCCACTGCATCGGCAAAATATGTTTCCAGCACATCAATAGCCCGGCTGATGTCCCACACCCGCTCACCGATGGTGGTTCTGCCGATTAACAAATTGGCCATGGTATGCACATAACAGGCCGGCTTGCTGTCTTTGTCGCCGCCGCACTCGCCCATGCCTCTTTGTTCAATAGCCAGTGCACAAAAACCTTTTTTCAGCGCACCCACTGCAAAATCACGGTCGCCGCCTGCAATGGTTGCTTCATCGCCCTCAAACTTGGGCTTACCCATGGAAATGTGCATGCCCTTAGAATGTCCCTGCAAGCACAAAACCACAGGCAACGGCTTATCTGCACCCTTGGGAATCATTAAATGGCAGGGAACAAAATAACCCTCCTCGCTCTGAAACGTAAAGCGGATTTCCCGAAAGCCTTCTCTCTCCTCATCATATTCTACCTGAAATAAATCCTCACAGCGCACAAACGGCAAGCCCAAAAGCTCCACAAGCTTAGTACGCGCTTGCTGCTGCCACTCGCCAAAACTTCCGCCGTGGTAGCGCATGCAAGGCTCAACCTTCTTTATTTCCTCTAACGTGTGTTTTACAGGGTCTTGATCGCGATTCATTTTTTCTCTCCTACTCCTTTTTCTGTTATTTTTCTGCCGCCAGCTCCGTCACAACGGTTGTAAGCAGCTCATGGTGCGGCTCACAGGTAAGGTAATTTATCATCGCCAGTAAGCTATCTTTATCATAATTTGGTTTAAAATCCTCACGCGAAACGCCGAGATTGTCCTCCCTGCCTGCCATCGTGTACAGATACCCATCTTTATTTGCCATGCAAAATTCCCGATACTGCTTTGCAATTCTGCCCGGCTGCAAAATCTCACGAGAGCGTTCTGCAAAGCCGGACAAAATATTTTCCGCCTCTGCACCGACAGCCATGCGTACAGCGTTGCCACGCTTACACAACGGTACAAATGACACATTCAGTTCATCGCCAAAAAACGCCTTGACCAATAAGCTGGTCTGCCAAAATTCACTTTCGGAGTGGTCAAACAAGAAGTTGCCCTGACCATACACAATCACAGAACCGTTATATTCCTCCATGCAGCCTATACAATGGCTGTGCTGACAAACCACCAAATCCGCACCCTTATCCGCTATCTTACGGCATACTCTTTGCAGATACGGCGAAGGATAGCGATAGTGCTCCTTACCGCCGTGGTACAGAACCACCACAAAATCACATTTTGCTTTCAGCGCTGTAATGTGGTCAGGACTATCGAGCAAATCAAAAGGGTTTGCGCCGGGTCGATTCTCCTCTGCGATTGTAAATTCATGCTCAGCACAATTATAGATGCCGATTTTTTTGCCGTCTGCCTCTATAATATACGGTCTTTGCGCTTCGGACAGGCTCTCGCCCGCTCCGACATAGGGAATTTTCCATTCATCCAAAAGCCGCATGGTAGAATACAGTCCCTGTGCTCCCTCATCAAGAATGTGGTTGTTTGCCAGCGCCAATAGGGAAGGCTCAAATGCCTTGATACCGGGCAGCGCTCTTGTGGGCGTAATCAAATTCGGGCCGCACTTTGCGATAGGTGCCTCCGTATCCGTCAGCGGCGTTTCCAGATTAAAGATTCAAAAGTCTGCCGCCGCAAGCTCGGCAAGTAGTGCATCGCCTGCAAGCGTATGTACATCTCCCTTTGCAAATAGATCATAATTCGTTTCCGTCGGCACTAAGTCGCTGCCAATTATCATTTTAAACATATATATCTAATCCTATCTCCTATGTCGATATAAATAATAATTAAGTTTCTCTTATATGCCGGTCAAGGAATGATAAGAGATGTTAATTTTATAAAGTTTTATCCTTTTATTACGTGATATTTCTTTGCTGTTTCTGTTATGCCGTCTTCTGCAACCACTCTGACTGTAAAGCTATCCGCAAGCCGTACGGTAATTTTACCGCTTAAAGGCATTTCCTTGTTCCCAATGTAAAGCTTCGCTTTGTCGCTGATATCAGCACAATAATTTATAACTCCACTATCCTCCGGGACATAAAGGACGTTTTCCTCACCGACAGATACTGCAAATACATGATTACCGTTGCCAAAACCCATACTTTTAAGCTCTGCCTCAGGGGATAAAAAGTCTTTCTGAACGATTTCCTGTATAATGACCTCAAGCGGGCCGAATTGCAGGCTGCGACGCCCTGCTCCGTTAATGTCAATAATAGCATTTTGTGCTTGCTTAGTATTATTTACAGCAAACAGATATGTCTTTCCGCCATAACGCCTCAGCGTAATATTAAGCCACGCCCCGCCATTTGACACACTATAGAGAGGAGCCGGTTCATCCGAAAGAATAACCTCCTCATAACTCATAACGCTGCGGTACACGGCTTCAAGATCTGCAAGCCATGTGTCCATATCCTTTACGTCATCCGTTTTCATTGCGTTGTACGAATACCAATCAAGTCCCTCAGAGCCTTCACAAATGGCTTGCCAGGCCATGTTCAGCAGTTCCGTTTGATTTGGTCCGCGTACATCACCGCGTTTCTCCCAATGAAAACCCTGCAAAACAATACATACCGGACGGTTCGGGAAATTATCCTTTATCTGCCTTACACTTCTGCCAATTTTCCCAATATCGTCATTATCATTACCTTTAACAGGATAAGGATCAATTGATAATATATCTACCGTTTTCGTATACAATCCATAACGATCCCAGTAGGCATCCGCTGCACCATAGGTAGGATGATTGATATCTGCCTGAGCCATAATTTCGTTTGACCAACGCAGTTCCTCACCCTCAATAATCGGATCGGGTTCATCAAACAGATAATATCCATCTAACACAGGATCATCCATATGATCTTCTGCAACCAGATAATAAAACGGCAAGGTGTCGCTCTGCGTACGAATTAAGTCCTTTCCCTCATCAAAGACTCGTGCACTGTACCGAAAATCTCCCAAGTTAATGTGAGCCGTCATACCGTTTTCACGCATGTAATTTAATGCGGTTTCTTGTGAATTTACCGCCCACCAAAGCCCATAATGTCCTATACTTTTTACGCCGCAGGGATTGGTGTTTTGCGCCACCTCCAAATAGTCCCCGCCGGAATTATAAATTTTCTTTAACAGCGTTTTTTCTCCACGCTCTCTATGAATAATACGTCCGTTTTTATCCAGATATATTTCCGGACGCCAATCATGCTCTCTCTTTCGAATCGTTTGCTCTTTTTTAGCAATAACCTCATTGTTATTTTTGTAACAGAGGATAGTCTGCAAGTAATAATCTCCAACCGGAAGCCCAGCTGAGGAAAAGACAAAATTAAGTCGATGACTTAAAATATCAGCTTCCGCCTGCCTATAAACAGCATCGTTTGCATCCACCAATCGGACGGATAGAACCATATCCGCAAACGAAAAAAAACCTTCCCTTTCCTCAAGTAAAACATCCAAATCAATATCTGCTTTGCCATCGCCATAAATTAACCCTTTATAGTTAGGACTTTTTAACACCATCTCCAAAGGGTCTATGGCCACATGATAAAGTTCAAAATCGTCAAAATAAACAGTTCCCAAAGTATCCTTGGGCAGATAACCGCACAGTTTCAGCTTGGCTGTTCCCTCAGGAATCTGTATCAATTGCGTCATTTCATACCAATCATTCGTGCCGGTAATGGATTTATACATACCATATCGCCCTGCTTCTTTTAACCACGCATTCGAGCTATAGGCTTGCAAAATATTTTTGGGCGAAGTGCCGGACAGTTCCACCGTTTTGATACGGCAGCGAAAAGCATAATATTCGCCCTCGAGCAGGGAACCATCGTATCTCATAACAAAAGACATGGCAGAATCCGCTTGAAGCTTAACGAGTTCCATTGAACCATCCGAAAAAGAAATTTCACCTTCTTTGAGGTTAGTTTCCATGGTCAGCGTGTCTGAGCCACCTTCATTATCGTTAAAATTATCTTCAGCTATGAGCTGATATCCCGCTGTGGTTTCAACCGAAAAAGGCTCCGGCATATTTTCTGCCGCCCTACCTCCGTCAATCGGCTCAAAAGGCCATTGGTAATTCAGTGCTGACACAGGAATCGCCATAAGAAGTATTGCAAATATAATACATAAAGTCGTTGCTTTTTTTTGCATAGACAACACCCTTCTCGCTGTTTATGTAACCAATTAAAAATGCACAAATTTTTGTGGAATATCCGCAAATGCCGTCATAATTAAGTGAGGTATGCTGAAAGCTTCATTCACCTCTCAGCATACCTCAGTAAATTCTAGTGTAATAACAGAATTATTTCGGTTGCTGTTAATATTCAATCTCTACTCGCAATCCTATAGAGACAACCGGATTATGTCGAAGCAAGGTTATCTTTGACATACGCAATCAATCAGCTTAGTAATTTGCTTTTTCCGCTAAAACAGCAGTGTGACCTATATCGCTCAGCAGACGAAGTCTTTCAAAATGCTCGCTGCCGGTTATTCCATCAGGTGCAGGAACTGCAGGATTTTGCTCTGTGCCTGTCTCCGCCTTTCGGCCAGTCAGCATTTCATACCATACTACATCTGCCAAATAGCATCCATAGTAGCTCGCATGGTCAACGTCTCTCCATAAGCCGGTTACTCTTGCAAAATTGGCCTCTGTTGAAACCGAGGTACCAGGCGCCGAACCAAAGTATGCATAGTTCTCGTCAGCAATATGAAAAGCACGCCCCACAGGAATAATGGTCATAGGTCTGTTATTGGTTGTTAAACCCGCAACCCTGTTGGGGGCTAACGCCGCAAGTTGTTTGGTAGCAGGCTTGATCAAGCTATTAAAATACAAGCTACGCTGGCCGGTAACTTCGCTAACATACGGAGTCCAAATCTGATACAGTACAATCTCTGCCTTAGGCTGCAGGGCTCGAATCTGTTCAGCAAGATACAAAAAGTCGCCGGCAAATGTTTCTTCATCATAATATCGCGCATAAAATGCCGCATGAGAATACGGTTGAATAGAAATAACGTCATACTGCCCATCCTGCAAAGCATCCAGCAGCCTGTGTTTCCCTGTTTGCACATTAGAATTTTTATAAACCGTATAAAGCAACCGCAAATTCTCTTCCGTGCCGGCCTGCTCCTGTTGTGCCTGTTCCACCGTTCTTCCGCCAATTTCGGCCTCAAGGTTCGCCCGATGGTTCGCAAGTGTTGAACCTCCTATGATAGTAGCAGTGACATCCAGGTCTGCCCCACCCAATTGAGCAACATTATTTAAATATCTCTGCGTGTCCTCTGACAGGCTATTACCGATCAACAGTATTCTCTTTGTATCTCCGCAAGTCAAAGGAACCACACTCGTAATTGGCTTCAATTCTGAACGATTATTCCATACATATACTGCAGCGGCATTCGCTTGACTTAAATCTTTTGTAAGGGTTATTGTAATTGGGTTTTTACCTACGTTCACGGGCTGTTCCACAATTTCTACGCCCACCAGTTGCTTGTCGTTCTCACCATCATAGAAAGCCGCAACAAAAGAACGTGTAGCGCTCTCTGTGGCCCAGAAATTCAGACTAATCGTATCGCCGAGTTTCGTCCCGCTGCATGAAATAGCCGTAACTGCCGTTTCAGTCGGATCGTCTACCTTGAATGTAATAAGCTGTGTCGCCAGTTCTGTTTCAGCAAAACCAACGCCGCCTGAGCTAATCACACCCGAGTAGTCCAGAGTATATGTTTCACCCGGCTCAATTCCCGGGAAAGTAACAACATTTGTGCAAAAATCATTATACTTTACAGCAGGCAGGAAATCAACCGGTGTATTCTTATCCGTACCCTTATACAAAGTAAGCATGGAGGGTTTGGCCATAGTCGGCTGATTAAAATTCAGAGTCACTGCCCCGTCTCCTGCAGCAGTTGGAGTCTGTAGGGTCTGCAGCTTATGGGTAACCCTGTCTGTTTTCACCTTCCACAGACCAATGTCATCAATCGTCATGCTCGCGCCTGCATAATTTTCTCCATTATCTCGCTTTACAAGAGAAACAGGCGTTAGATAGAATGATGTGCCTGTCAGGTCTTTCGCCAGCTTGTTCTCCCAAAGAATCTCACCTGTTGCGGCGTCTGTTAAACTGAAGAACAGGTCTGATTTTGTAACCACAAGCCTGGCATTATACCACGTGGCCGGGTCGTAGTAAAAACCTTTTCTTCCCTTAGTTGCCTCGCCTCCATACTCGTTTGCATATTGTCCAATATAGTGCTGACCTGTCCACGCATCTAAATCAATTACGGCTACCGTTGCGCTATGAACCGGCGTAGCAGAAGCCGCTGTCGACACACCGATGCTCATCTTGTTGCCGCCTGCAAAGGTGCCGTCCTCGTTTTGACTAACCGAAGCATTTGAAATTTTCATGCGGTAATCCAGCACTAAAGCATCATTTTCGCCTACAGAGTATGCGGAAGCACTGTAGAAGGTTGCACGAGAAGAAGTTGTTGCATCATCTTTGTACCTAATCTCAACTGCATTTCCGGTGTAACCGGTGCTAGATAAGAAAGCACAGCCATTAATATCCAAGCCGGAGCAGACAAACGGTTTCGTTGTTTTACCCTTATCATAATATCCGTATTCATTCGTCACCGTAAAAAAGGTTGTATCCTCAAAGCTGTCGCGGAGAACCGTTTCCTGAATCGGAAGGGAGCCGGTTGTAAAGCTGACCGTACTTGTCCCGGAAAGAGCCTGCCCACCGCTGTTTTGGCAGCCGGATAAATCTAAGGTATATGACGTTTCTTCTTCCAGAGAACCGTTCCAACTAACAGTATATGTATTGATGTATTTTGTATCCTGAACCATGGTACAACCAACCGCTGTCCCGCCGTTTGCGGGCGTAAGGGTTGCTGCCATCGTTTGAATCGGCTGGTCAAAGCTTACGGAAATTGCCTCGCCGAGCGGAACGTTTGTAGCGCCCGCCTGAACGGAACACTTTTTCATGACAGGTGTAAAGTTTGCAGGCGTATACGCCTCAAAGCCGACGTTGTCCATACGGAATCTCACGTCGCCGACGGCACTTGTCTTTCCAATTGAAATGCTAATCATCGTCTCCCAGTTTGTACCCTCGTCGCCTGAAAAAAGCACCTCTCCCGTAGCAGAATCCAGTATTAGAGTCTTCATTTTCCAGCTGGTATCATCTTTGTAACGAATTTCAGAAACTACCGTGTACCATTTGTCCAGCTCCATTGGGTAAGTAACGGCCGGGTTTGCTTTATACTTATTAAAATAGGCATCACCCGCACCTGCATCCAAACCTTTCACACTCATCCCACATGCATTCCCGTAGGCCAGCTGCAGATTCGGCACGGCGCTGTCCTCTAGGTTACTGTCCTTCCACTCCTTAAAATTAATATCATAGTAAAATCTGGCAATTTGACCACTGCTCAACGGATGTTTACCGGGCAGGGAGAAATAGTCGCCTGCGCCGCAGGCAATTTCAAGCATTGAGCTTTGCTGACCGTCTGCTCCGGTATCGGATACGATCTTGTATAGATTATGTGCACTGGCCGACGTTGTTGCCTGAAATATTTTATTAAAGTTTCTTCCTTCAAGGGTTGAGAACAGATTAGAATATGCTGCGCTTTCATCCGGCGTCAAGTCGTTAAAATCATCAAGCAAAGAGCCTTCGGTTGTAACTCCCCCCGTCTCATCAAAAACCAATGCTTGATCTGCAAGCGTTGGCGTCCCTTCAGCAAACGTTTCGCCGGGGCACAGCGCAAACAAAAGAATTACACTGATAAAAAGCGCATACATTTTTTTGATCATTTTAAAATCTCCTTTCATTTTATGGAAGTTTTTTATGTAAATTTTTGCTGAATACAAATACCATAATGCCTTTTACAGCCACGGTTCTCTCTTTTCGTTTATTGAATTGCCAACATGCCGCACGAAAGAGGTACAGGGCTGCCCGTGGTGTCAAACTGCATTAGCTGCACAAAGTCTCCCGCAGCGGGGATTCCTCCAAGCGAGAAGCTCTCCGTTATTACCGTGCCGACTGCAAAATTATCTTTTTTTACCAGATCAATGCCGAGCATAACGCCGTCACGATACCAAGCGGCCACTATTGCGCCCGAAAAAACCGGATAATCAAAATCATCACACATTTTAAAAGCTATATCCGTATTCTCGCCGTTTGCAGAAGCTTCAATAACCTCAATATCCTTCCACAGATGCAAATCCTCCGTAGTAAAGACGATATCCTCCTGGGCGCACGCAATCCCATCGCTGTTTTTAACATCTGCAAAGGAAAGCCTGTATGAAGTGTTTTTGCTCAAAAGCCCGTTATAGCTTATGCTAATCCTGTTATAACCTACGCTCCGGGATACTGCCCCCGCAACAGGCTCATCGCCATTTAACAGGCGCACTTCACCCGTAACGGGAAGGGCAAAGTCAAACACGAGAGGTAAATTTCTTGCTGTCTCAGAGTCACCGTTATTCACGCTTGCCTTTCTCACCACAGGCGCATCTGCGGCTGTACCAATATACAGCGTCACATTATCCATACGGAATCTCACGTCGCCGACGGCACTTGTCTTTCCAATTGAAATGCTAATCATCGTCTCCCAGTTTGTACCCTCGTCGCCTGAAAAAAGCACCTCTCCCGTAGCAGAATCCAGTATTAGAGTCTTCATTTTCCAGCTGGTATCATCTTTGTAACGAATTTCAGAAACTACCGTGTACCATTTGTCCAGCTCCATTGGGTAAGTAACGGCCGGGTTTGCTTTATACTTATTAAAATAGGCATCACCCGCACCTGCATCCAAACCTTTCACACTCATCCCACATGCATTCCCGTAGGCCAGCTGCAGATTCGGCACGGCGCTGTCCTCTAGGTTACTGTCCTTCCACTCCTTAAAATTAATATCATAGTAAAATCTGGCAATTTGACCACTGCTCAACGGATGTTTACCGGGCAGGGAGAAATAGTCGCCTGCGCCGCAGGCAATTTCAAGCATTGAGCTTTGCTGACCGTCTGCTCCGGTATCGGATACGATCTTGTATAGATTATGTGCACTGGCCGACGTTGTTGCCTGAAATATTTTATTAAAGTTTCTTCCTTCAAGGGTTGAGAACAGATTAGAATATGCTGCGCTTTCATCCGGCGTCAAGTCGTTAAAGTCCTCTGTTATTCGCATCTCTTCTGCCGATACCTTGCGGATGGGAAAAATAATTGACGCACACAGCACTGTCAGACAAATCAAGCAGGCAACAGTTTTGTTTAATTTGCGCATAGGACATACCTCCCTTTTTAATTAATCAAAGACGTAAGCAATCGTATCTCTAATCCAACCGTAATGGTAATATCTCATAAATAGCTTGACGTTACTACCGTTTGAAGCAGTCGGAAGGGCTTCCGGCGCTACAATCTTCGTTTTGTTCCTGTTTACGTAGTAAACTGCAACAGTTTTCAAGAATGGATTTTTAGCCGCTATATATCTTTGATAATCGTCGGGATTCCCCAAGCTGTATATCAAATATTTATCCGTAACCTTTTCCAGCTTGGTAAATCCGTAAACCTGCCCTCCTGTAGTAAAGGGAACCTCCTTATACGTATCCTTCCACGTGGCAAAATCAAAGATTTTTTCTATGTATGTAATCTCCCCGGCTAAATTTAACTCTATCCTGACAACATCACCCGATTTTACGGTTTCGGTCAGTTTGGTGCTATCCACAGAATGGACAGTAAAGTCGTCGCTCTGGCCGCCCCAGTCGCCATCCGACCGAGTTTCATAAAGCTTAAAGCCATCTTCTCTGGCAAAATAAGTCGCTTTTGCGTCGCCGCCGGCAAGATAAAGATGATAGCCGTTTTCGCCGTCTTTATTAACCGATTTTGTAATTTTTTCAACGACCATTCCATGGACATCTCCTTTTAATGCCTTTTGGGAAACGCTCCCTCCGGTCACACCATAGGACATCCACACGCACAGAACACCAATTAAACTATTGTCATCGGCGTCATATCCTGCAATATACCTTTCGCCAAGGTTCTGCACTCCAATCACAGAGAAATTATTATCCGATGGGTTTGTCTCATAGAGGGGCGCTTCGTCGCAAAAGACGATACAATCACTTTTTAAAGCATAGCGGAAATCAATCACATTACGAATGATTTTTCGCTTTTTCCCTCCTTCTGCATACGGATCGAAGGAAAGGTCGCAGGAAAGGCTGTTCTCCTTGCTTTCTATCCCATTCTCTGTGCGAACGGTTTGCGTGTCAAGTTCACGCAAGATTCCATCTATGGCTCTAAACTTTACAACCTGGCGCCGTTTCAAATCAACGGTTTCCGAACCGACACTGTAAGTTGTGCTGTTTGCATCAACCCTTACGCCGTCCAAAATAAATTTTTTGTTGGTAGCATACGTGTTTATTGCGCCCTTTGTATCCATAATGCGTACCTGCAGCTCGTCACCGAATGCATTAGACGATGATAAACCTGCGGCAATTAAATAACCATAGTTTAAGGCGCTTTTCGCACTGTCAATTTCATAATACACAACTTTGCCGAACATATCCAAGTAAAGGGTTACATAGTCTGCGGGCTCCAGTTTATTGATGTAGCCCCCTGAAACCAAACGGTAATAGCCCGCGCCCAACGGGCGCTTTATTTCATCAACCAAAACGTTCTCATCGCTAATTTCTTCAACCATGCCTTCCGCCAACTTGTCGGAAGCATACAGCGTAATTAATTCGGCCTTAGAATAATCATATGTAACCGCACCGGACGAAATTGTAAAGGTGTCGCAGGCAATACCGATAACCATCCCCGGTTTAATTTGTGACAACGAAACCGCCTTATTGTTTAAATAAATCTCATAGTGATCTAAAGCCTTCAATTCCATTCGTTGATCATCAAATCTTATTACAGCAACCTCATCGTCAGCATTTATACCCTCAAGAACACTCTGCACGAGCAGCGTCATATGCACAACATCATAACTGCCGTCACGGTCAGAGTCAACAAAAGTCACAGTGCCGCTTTTAAATGCGTCAAACAATTCCTTTGTAGGGCTTAAGGTTTTGCCGTTTACTATGGCATAACCTCTTTTCTCAATGGATATTTTATCATCTTCGTTGTAAAAAATTTGAATACTGTCATCTTTGTCTGATATCCCTGTAATATCCCCAGCTTCAAATGTTACATTATCATTGGATTTCAATCTGCATATGCTGACTACCTGTTCGCCAAAATCACCGTTTGTCACGTAGTATTCAACATCGCTTCCGACAAGCTCATCAGCAATAAGCAGTTCCGTATAGTAAAGCTTACCGCCTATATTGACTCTTTTATAGGGTGCTTTGCCAACGGCTAAGCCAAACTTTGAATTTGCGTAAATCCGTCCATTAAATTTCCGTAAATCCCACTTATCATAAAAACACGCATCACCAAAATCTACCGAACCCCCGGAGAAAAATCGGATGCTCATGGAATTGGCCAAAATCTCTGCCATTTCCAGCGCTGTAAGCTTTTCAGGGTCTGCGATGTTGACGCCCTTTAAAAGCCCTAATTTATTCCCCAGCGTAATGTAATTTGTATCCGTCCCGCCTTCTTGTTTTACAACGGCATCGTATCCGAGAGCGCGGACAAGCGCCTTAACGGCATCCTTTTCAGTAATAGGAGCGTTTGGTTTAAAATTTTTCTCACTGTCGGTTTCCATATAACCAGCCGCTATGACAGCCGCGATATAATTATAATTTTTATTTCCCGCAATATCTGCCGCATACGCAGTCTCGTCGCTCTCTGTTTCAAAGCCAACAGGTGTACTCTTGTCAATTTTATTTAGAGCTACTGCAAAATCGCCGCGGGTATATCCTTTTGGAATGAGACCTGTCGGTTCAGATATATCAATAATTCCTAAGTCAGCCAACAGTTGTACCTCACTGTACGATGCAGCTGATACCGGCATGATACCGATAACTGTCAGGGATAAAACAAAAAGCAAACAAAAAGCACAAATTCGTTTAAACACCAACTATACCCCCTTTATCCTGTCTGCCAATCTGCATATTATTGCGCAAGCCTCCGCTCGCGTCAAATTTGCTTTGGGATTAAAGTTCCCCATATCGTCGCCGCCAAAAACCTCTGCCGCTGAAACTTTTGCAACAGCGTCTTTTGCATAATCCGCAACGCTTTCACCATCACCAAACTCTATCTGTTTACCTGTGCCTTGTACAGCATACGAATCAAGCACGCGGGACATAATTACCGCTGCATCTTCTCTGCGTATGTTTTGTCCAACACCGAAGCAATTTGCCTCAATGCCGGAAACCAGCCCCTTCTCAAAAGCGGACATAACATATGCCTCATAGTATGCTCCGCTTTCTACATCATTAAATACCGTTTTCGTATCTGTAAGCTCTATGTCCAACGCATTAACCAAAATTTTTACAAAGTCCTGCCTTGAGACCAGATCCTGCGGTGCAAAATTAACACTATCCACTCCATTGATTGCACCCTTTAAATAAAGTTCAGTAATAAATTCATTGGCCCAGTGGTCACTGCTTACATCACGAAAACAAAATGTTGAGTCTTCTACATTGCCTGTCTGGTTGTTAGAACCAGCAGAGGAAGTTGAATTCTTGCCTGAATTTCGGTTGCTCCCACTATAGCCGCCTTTTGCACCCATGGTGCTTCCAGCGCTGCTGGTTTCTTTTTGCGGAATAGAAGCCTTAAACAATGTTTCAACCTCATCAAAGGTTTTGCAGGAGGAGTTTGCATCCAAAACATTATTATAAAGCTCGGCTGTCTCATACTCATTTAAATCGGCATCAGATACGATTTTACGAACCTTTTCAAAATAGGAAGCGTATTGACTCTCTTCCGCAATAAGGCCCCCCAGTTCTTCTCTTGTATGCACGCCGCGGAACATGGCCAAAATAACATTTTCTTTAAAATCTGTTTCCAGCTTTTCCCTATCTACATACTTTGCTTCTTTAATAGCTTTAAGCAACGCCGTTTTTTCGGTTTCCGCCAGATTATCATAATCTGTGTCCCGGCCAATTTCTATGTTCCAATATTTCCCGTCACCCTCACCGTTATAAGTATTTAAAACAGTGAAAATATCATCATTTGTTCGCAGACGTATCCACGCGCCGGTTTCGTTAAACTTGGAAACCAAAGAAAAAATATCAAAGCCTGTCGCAGGTTTAAAGCCATAAAGTACCGTATGAAATTCAGCCTTATTCTCTAAAGTGGAATAATATGCAATATCGGCAGATGACTTTTCTAAAATATTTTTAGCGGGCTGATCATTGATACCGTTCCTATCTTCCTCAATAATCTCTTCATAGCCGTCTGCATCGCTACAATTAAATGCCTCTACGAGTGCTGCGATATCGTTCTTGCCCACATGCTCAAATGTTCCGGCCGAATACCAGCCGTCAGACCCCAAAAAACCGAGTACAACATGACAGATCCCGGTTGAGAGCGTGTCTTTCATCTTACAGCTATGGGTTACAGCACCATTTTCGCCTGCCTTAACAATAGTCGCATATTCTACATGAAGCGCTTTCAATTCTTCAGCCGTACAACCCGACGCAACTCTTTCGGCCGTCACATCTCTTTCACCGTCTAAAATAGCAGGAAGGATAATGATAGATACCGGTGTGTCTTTCGCCGCGTCCGTCAAACAAGATACAGTAACGTTACCGTCAACAGCTGTAATATTATTTTGCTTTTCTTCTCCCCAAACCGTCATACCTGTGCAAATCATAGCCGCTGAAAGACACAGTGCAAAAATTCTGCTCTTCATACCGATTTAATTCCCCCTTCGAATCCGTTGTATCGGAAAAGTTTTTTCCGTCATGCTTCGGCCATCCTCTGACACAACCTTTACCTTTATTTCTGAAAGCCCTGCCAAATCAATTTTTCCGCTTTTCTCTGCCTTATTTCCATTAATATAAAGCGCCGCTTGATCGCTGATAGCACAATTGTACTCAGCTTCTTTCATATCTTCGGGAATGAGGAAATAAGCATCGCTTTCACTGTCGGCAAGCATACAATCAGAAAGCCCAAACCGCGTCAGTTCGGCGTGTGAAGATTTGTAATCCGCTTGTTCGTATTCAAAAATTTCCGTTGCATAGCCGTCAAATTCAAGTGTAAACCACCCGTCAGCATCGGCGGTGTAAGTCTTTTTGCTGTACATGCCTTGAATTTTATTCACACCGTCTAGATAAATTCTTGCATACTTACTTTCATTTTCGTTATTAACAGTGAACAGATAAGATTTTCCATCATAACGTTTCGCTATAGTGTTTAACCACTCTCCGCCACCCTTTACCTCGTAATAGGGTGCCGGAAGCACCGAAAGGATGATAGGCTCCAGGTACTGGATTTCCCCGTATAAGCTTTTTTGAATCTCCCATTCTTCTTCCGGCGTTCTGCCCGGGCTCGGCGTTTGGCCATATCTATATGTACAAATCATGCAGATGTCGGCGCACAAACCCTGGAAAACCATGCACCTGAGTTCATCCAAGTTGGGGCCCCGGAGATCGCCGCGCTTATTATACCAGAATCCCTGCGGAATCAGATATATCGGGCGATTGGGATTTGTCTGTTTTGCTACCATTAAACGGTCGTAGATCAAAGAAAGATCCTGATCCTCCTTACCTGTAAACGGATACGGGTCATATCCCAAAAAGTCGGCCGTCCGGGAATATACGCCCGGTCTGGTTTCTTGATCGGTGTCAACGGCACATGTAGTAGGATGATTTAAATCAAGCGAGTCAATAATTCTATTTATCCATGTAAGCTCATCCCCTTGGCGTACCGGATTTCGTTCATCCCAAATATAATAGGAAAACAGATTTGGTAAATCCTTAAAATTGTTTACGATTTTTGTAAGCAAGCCACGAATATCATCATAATTTTTTACTCTGCTCGAGATTTCTCCCGTACTCCCGTTTAGCCACATATCCCCGGTGTTCAACCACATATCGACTCCGTTTTCTGCCAGTTTGTTAATATAACCTCGGTATTCCTCGCTGGTTCCATATTTATAATACCATCCCACGCCAGAATGCGAAGCGCCGTCAACAACGCCGGACTCAGAGAAATCCTTTACATAAGGGGCATACGGAGCAGCACAGTAGCTCGCAACAGGGAATACCGGCTCGCCGTTTTTTGTTATGCGTCCGTACTCGTCGTAACCAATAGTGGTTTCAAAATCCGCTTCCCGTTTATGTAGCGCCCAGTCTCTTTTTTGCAGCTCTTCTCCGCTGTCTTTATCGCTTAAAATGGTTTCCAGGTAGTAGTCTCCGCCCATAGGAAGCGTTTTTGACGAAAAGTAAATGTCCATAACGTTTGTTATTGTATCGCTTTCTGATTTTAAAAGCACATTATGATCCTGATCTGCAATTTGAGCAGTCAATTTTAAATTGTTAAAATCATAATAGCCATTTCCATCATTGATGTATGCCCTTAATGCAATATCCCCGACACCATCGTCACCTTTGACAATACCTTTATAGTTTGGGGTCATAAGCACAGTGTCCATCGGCGGCAAAACAACCTTACTGAGCTTGAAATTATCAAAATAGCACGTCCCCGTAAGGTTATTCATGTACGCACCCAACCCAATGGTGTAGTACTCTGTCTCGGTTAATGCATTTACCACTTCTTTTACCATAACCAATTGCTGACACTCTGTCCATTCTGTATCCTTTTTAATTTTAACGCCCGCCTCCGTAACCCATTTTCCGTTATCGTCATAAACAGAAATCAAATTACGGTAATCCCCGCTGCCGCTGATACCCTCACCTTTTACCATAGCTGTAAAAACTAACCATTCCCCCGGCTGAAACTCACCTGGTGCCGCCTTATATCTCATTTGTGCATGAGAAGAACCCGTAACCTTAATGCACCCTTTACTCTCATAGCCGTTTTCACTATCAAAAACCGCAACAGTGCCGAATCCCGATGCCGTTAAAACGCCATAATCACTATCCTCAAAATCTTCATAAGCCAGCTCCATTTGCGGCAATGCGGAAGCGTCAAACGGAGCCGGTCTGAGTTCCGAAAGTCTATCGTCCGTGGGAACGTCGTAAGGACCGTCATATTGGCTCATGGGCGCCATGCGTCCCAAAGAGTCGTTATATTCTTTTTTGAACATTAATGCCCGGTAAATCGCTATAGCTGTTTCTGCGCGGGTCGCCTCCTCGCGAGGGCACCAAAGATTATCTTCTCTACCGTCAATTATCCCTTTGGCACATAGCGTTTCAACAGCATTTTTAGCATAATCCGAAACTTCGGTGCTGTCGGCATAAATGACTGATGTCCCCCCCGTTAAGTCAACATTTCCTTCATCTAAAAATCTTTTTAGAATCACCGCTAAATCCTGACGAGCAAGGATGTTTCCAATTCCAAATTCTGTTTCTGAAACGCCCTGCATAAACCCATGCGCAGCTACAACTGATACATAGGAGGCGTACCATATGTTTGCGGGTACATCATAGAAAATAGGTGCGTCATCTTTTGCAGAAAGCCCGAAAGCGTTCACAAAAATTTTTGCAGCTTCTTCACGTTTTATGCTGTCTTGGGGGTAAAATTCCGTCTCGCTTTTTCCGGTTATAATTTCCTGCTCTGCCAAGTACATGACGGCATCGTATGCTTCATCCTCTTCACTAACGTCAGAAAAATTAATTTTGGTCTCATCGGCAAATTCTTCAGTCTCTTCTGCCAGAACCGGCACAGAGCCAATACAAAGAACCGCTGCCAAAACCAATGCGATCCACTTTGATTTCATATGCATATTCTCCTTTTTGTTTTTTTAGAAAAGCCTATTCACCAAAAATGGCCTTGTTCATGTTATCGGCTACCTTTTTAGCCTCTGCTTCAAATTCTGCTTTTTTCTTGTTCCAGTTTTCTTCAATATCACCTTCAGAGACAACCAGCTCTGCAAACAAATTGTTCATATCATAGGCAGCATTAAATTTTGCATAATCATCTGCTGCATAAAAATCTCTCTGTAAATCCCAGTCAAGAAGCTTAGTTTCGTTTGCTAATTTCTCAGTTGCCAGACTTCTCATCAGATTTTCCATATAAGGATCCGGGATTGTTGTGACTGTGAATTGAGGATTTAGGAAATAGCGGAAAAAGTCATAAGAGGGATATTTGGTATTCAGGTTGGGATAGGTGCCGTTTTCATCCTTCTCACGCAAAATGGTGTATTCGCCGTTTTCTTCTTTTTTATAATCTACATCGGGTACGCCTAAACGAACCTGGGGGCCGCCGTCCGGGCTGGATACATAATCAGCCAGCTTCAAAATTCTGTCAAACTTTTCATCAGAAAGCTTAGGACTGAAATACCAAGCCATGTGGTAGTTACCTGCTTCACGGCCTGAAACCGTACCATCAGGTGAACGCAGCCAGCAAACAGAAATACATTCCTCTGCCGTTTTACCCGGGTTTGATTTTTCAAAATCGCTTCTTAAGGTACGCAGAGTGCTCACCTCTGCCCTCGGGAAGATAATACCCGAACGCTGTGAGCAGAACAAGGAATTCAGATCCTGTGACTTTTGTGTATAAAAGCCCGGTGAAAGTACGCCTGTGCGATAGGCTTCGGCATAGGCCTTAACACCTTCTGTTGTAGCATCATCCAACAGACCGCATACATATTTACCGCTTTCGTCTAAGTGAAAATATTTGTAGCTGGAGTTAAAGGCGGTGATAAAAATATTAGGTGCCTCTGTATAGTCAACAGCAATACCCACGACATTATCGGTGCCCACGCCGCCCAAATCAGCCTCTTTAAATTTATGTACCATGTCAATAAAATCGTCATACTCCATAATCAGGTCGGTTTTAATGCCAAGCTTCTCTGCCCAGTCTTTTCTGTAGGCAAAGCCATATTTGTCGATATACTTATATTTATTATCATCCATAACCTCTTTTAAATCCTTGCCCTCTGCATAGGCTGCCCGAAACTCATCTAAATATTGTGAATAGTGATCCATGGGCACCAAAAGGCCATAGAAGTTACCGTCTCCGGCTTCTTTCAAGGCTTTATAGGCGCCGGTCATAGCCATAGAAAAGCCTACGTTGGGGTATGTTTCCTCCCAGCCCTCAGGCAGCGTGGCCACCATGCCCTGCTCACCGTATTTTAAATACTCGTCCAGCAAAAAGGCAGAATAGGTCATATCCGGCATGTCGCCTGAAGAAATCCAGATTCTTGATTTTTCACCGATTGAATCGGCAGAAAGTGTTCTGAAGTCAATATCAATATTCAGCTTGTCTGTGATAAGTTTATAATAATCATCATTCCTCCATGTTTCATCTGCCTTAGTAAAGCCTACGGAAATAGTCATTTTTTCTTCGTTGCCGGTTGTTTTTGTTTCTTTAGGGCCGCAGCCTGCCATTACGCCTACAAAAATCGCAAGTGCAGCAATCGTGCTGATTATTCTTTTTTTGTTCATATAAATCCCTCCATTTTTTATTTTCTTAATTTATTTTTCAGTCTACCCGGCTGTTGTTTACAATCCGTTAACCCTTAACGGCACCCAGCATAATACCGCCCATAAAATATTTTTGCAGAAAAGGATACACCAGCATAATCGGAAGCATGATGACCACAACCGATGCCATTTGCATATTCAGAGCAAAGGTTTCCGTAATGCCCATGTCTTCTGCTGTCATATCCTCTTTAATGACCGCGGTTGCATTGTTAATAATTTCACGAAGGACCAGCTGCAACGGCCACTTTCTGCTGTCAGAAATAAAAATCATGGCGTTATACCATTCATTCCAAATGGCTACCGCAGTGAAGAGGGCTACGGTAGCAACAATCGGCTTGGCCAGAGGCAAAAAGACCTGCCAGAACACCCGAATATCATTGGCACCATCAAGCTTTGCCGACTCTTCTAAGCTATCCGGAATACTATAGAAAAAGTTTTTAATAAGAATCATATTATAAACGCTGAAAATCCCTAAAATAATCACACTCCATAGACTGCCCATTAAGCCATAGCCCTTAATTGTCAAATATAACGGAATAATACCACCGCCAAAATACATAGTGAATACAGTTAAATTGTTGATGGCCTTACTTAAGAAAAAACGTTTTCTTGAAAGGGCATAGGCCATTGAACTTGTAATGAGAACAGATAGCGGCAGTTTAATAACTAAAATGGTCAAGGTGGATTTATACCCTAAAAAGAATTTGTTATCTGAAAAAATTTCCTTATATGCCGCCAGACTCGGTTGCTCTATAATGAGGGCAAAGGGCTTTCTCATATATTCTGCATGGGTCATAAAGGATACCAAAATAGAGTTATAAACGGGGTAAAAAATCAGCAATCCCCATGCTATCATCACAATGTTTAAAATCACATCGCCAACGGTAATCTTTTTCTTCACTGTTTGTGCCTCCTATTCTAAAATTCCCGTGCCCTCCCATTTGCGGGAAAGCTGATTCACAAGCATAACCATGGCAAAGCCCACAACCGACTTAAACATGCCAACAGCAGTACTGTAAGAAAAGTCTGCCGCCTGCTGGAAGGTGATGCGGTAAATGTATGTATCTAAAATGTCAATGGTTTGCTGCACCACGGTATTAGACATGTTGAATATCTGATCAAAGCCTGTATTTAATATGGTACCTACCTTTAACACCAGCATAACCAAAATCGTACCGCGAATGCTGGGCAAGGTGATATGCCAGATTTTAGTTAACTGGGATGCCCCGTCTAAATCAGCCGCCTCATATAAATCAGCGCTGATACCTGTAATGGCAGCCAGGTAAATAATACTGCCCCAGCCGGCTTCCTTCCATATATCCGTTATATATAAAATCGGAATAATCAGCTTTTTATCTCCCAAAAAAACCTTACGCTCATAGCCAAACGTGCTTAATACCGCATTAGCGGGACCCGTATAATCCAAAAAGTTTAAAATGACGCCGGAAACCACAACCCAAGATAGAAAGTGAGGGAAGGTATAAATGGTTTGCAGGGTTTTCTTTAAATGCCTTTGCCGCAGTTCATTAAAACCAAGAGCAATTAAAATCGGAAAAGCAAAGGTAACAAGAATGCGCCCAAAGCTGATTTTAACAGTGTTTGAGAGAACATATAAAAAATAGGAATCAGAAAACATGTCCCGAAAATGCTGAAGCCCTACCCAGGGACTGCCCATAATGCCCAGCCTGGCATTATAATCCTTAAAGGCAAGCAAAATTCCATACATTGCCTTATAATCAATCATGGCCAGATAAAGCATGGCCGGAAGCATTAATAAATATAAATACCTGCTCCGGACAATATCTCGACCACATCGCTTTAGCACAGACTTTTTAGTACGAGCTTGTTTTTCTATTGCTGCTTTCATCGACTACACCTCATATTTCAGAATCTTCTAACAATAATTTTACAGGATTTATGTGCACTTTTCCCATTGTTTATTTAATTGTATTATCAAATTTAGTAAAAGTAAATGTAAAATTCTATAAATTTTCTGCAATATTCTATAAAAATGTTTGAGTAACGTTGAATTTTCCTAAATTATTAGTGTATAATAATACTGTAATGTAATACTAAGTTAGAAACAATATACATTCAGTTCTTAGGAGGACGTTATGTTTCACGCATTCATTATTGACGATGATCCCTTCGTTGTGGATACCACCTGTATGCAAATTCCCTGGGAAGAATTAAAAGTGAATCAAATCGAAAAAATTTATACCTCCGATGGGCTGACAGAACGAATTATAAAAGAAAAGCCGGACATTGTGTTTATTGACATTGAATTAGACGGCAAATCCGGCCTTGATATTTTGGCCGAATGTCATGAAGAAGGCTCGCAGGCTCTCTTTATTATCATCAGCGGTCACAACGATTTTCACTATGCGCACAGCGCTGTTAATTTAGGGGCATTATATTATCTTTTAAAACCCATAGACCCATCTGATATTTTAGTTGTAGTAGAAAAAATTAAGAAAAAGCTGAATATTGCAGATGATGACATTTTAAATCATTTGACTTCTCAAAAGGATTTTGAAAGCTTTTTTTCTAAAATTCTTGAAAACAACAGCGGTACATATCGCTTTTTAATTGGGGAATTAAATAATCCCTCTGAACAAAATATTACAACACTGCTTGGGACAGCTCTTTTGAATGAATATAAAATCGGTACAAATAAATATTTGTTTTTACTCTGCAATTCATGCACTGATAAGGCACTTCTGCAAGCGCTTGAAAAAATGGCTCAAACGCAAGACCTGACTCTCGGTATCAGTACCCCGTTTGAAAATACAGACCGTGTGTTTGCGTGTTTTCGCGAAGCTAATACGCTTTCCTATCAATACTTTATCACTCAATCCGGCGGTCTGATACAGCCGGCCGAAACAGATGCCGTTTCCTTTCGGCTTTTATTGGATCGCATCAATACTGCCTTGGATTTGCGTTCAGCCGAAAAGTTAGAGGCGTTGTTTGCCGAACTGCCTGCTCTTTTTGTAGATGAAGGCTACACGATTTTTCACGTATTGCTTTTGTATCGTTCCTTTTTAAATCGCATGATGCTATATAACCAAAGCATTGTACCCTATTCCCAAATGACGGAGGATGATATACAAATGCATTTTGATAGCTTCTCTGCCCTGTGTGCAGATTTGCTTGCCAGCCAAAAGGCTCTTTCCTCTGTCGCAGATGTTGCCAATTCGCAGGTTAACAAGGAGCAATGGCTCAAAATTTCTTTGTATTTAGAGCAGAACTACCACAAAAAAATTACAGCGCCAACAGTGGCAAATGAGCTTTACATTTCTCCTGCCACCCTTTATAATACCATTAAACAATACACAAAAACAACCTTTGTTAAATACCTCACTCTATATCGCATTAAAAAGGCGCAAGAGTTGTTGCTGCAAACCTCCCTTTCTATTTTAGAAATTGGGGAGGCTGTGGGCTTTAAAGATAATTTTTATTTTAACAAGCTGTTTAAAAAGCAAGTGGGGCTAACTCCCCTTGCCTTTCGTAAGAAACACCAGGAGGTAAGCCATTAACATGTATAAAAAGAAAATTCGGACGCAAATTATTTTTTATTTGGTTTTAACCTTAGGTATAACTCTTGCACTTCAGATTGTGCTCTATTCCATTCTGCGCTGTCGGAACAACAAAAACATTTCTGCTGTTTTTGAATCTATTGCTCAAAATACAGTTTCGCAAATCGACACACTGAATGAAGAAATTGCAGACCTTTCGGCACGGCTTTCTACACATTCTTATGTACAGAACTCTCTCTATAAATATAATCACAGTGAATTTGTTAAATACATGAAAAAAACACAGGAACTGTTAGACGATTATTTAGCCCGTAATCATAATATTGTTTATTTAGGAATTATTAAAGAAAATGATCTTTTAATGTCCAGCGAAACAATGGCTTTATACAGTCAAGTCAGAAGTATGCTGCAGGCAATGGATATTGATCCGCGGGATTCAAGTCCCATCTATCCCCCTTCCTTTATCGATGATAACAACCGAACCTTGTTCAGTTGCATTACACCGGTTTTTCCTATTGATGTTACATATTACACATCGGAACACAAAAAAAATTATATTGTCTGTCTTTATGAAATGAATACCATCAGCTATACTCCCTATAAGTTTATTGACAACAGTACCATTTCCTTGCAAATCACGGATGCACAAGATCGCATATTGCTTTCAGCAGATCCGGCACTTCACGGCAAAACAAACCATACGAACACCAAAGCACGAAACATATTTTCGAAAACCATGCCTTTGTCATCTGTGGACTGGAATGTAACCATTTTTACGCCCCTCAGCAGCGCCAAAGGCTTTACTGATATTTCCCTCTTGTTTATTCTCTTCATGGTGGCCACTAACGTTATCATTCTTTTCACCATGTTAAAGCTGTTAAGCGGCATTATTATAAAACGGATTTCGCATTTAAGCAGTGCGGTTAAAAAAATTCCGCACAACAGCACTGAATATCGTGTTGATTATCCTTATTGCGATGAATTTTTAGAAATTGCCCAAATGATAAATTTGAGTCTGGATAAAATCTATGACTTAAACCAGGAGAAGTATGAAACGGCTGAAAAACTTCACCACGCTGAGCTTTTACAGAAAGAAACACAGCTCATTTATTTAAGCGGTCAGGTTTCCCCTCACTTTTTATATAACTCAATGGCACACATTCAAGGGCTTGCTATGCAAAACCGTTCCCAGGAAATTGCGCAAATGACCGTTTCCATGGCAAAGGTGTTTCGTTATTTTTCCAACAATAGCCCCTTTTCCACCATTAAGCAAGATTTGGATTGTGCGGTCGACTATTTCAATATTATTAACAGCCGCCGCTATAAACAATTAACCATACAATACGAAATTGATCCTGAACTGTATTATATACCTTGCCTGAAAATGCTTTATCAACCGGTTATGGAAAATATTTTAAAGCACGCTTTTCGTTATGATGAAACCGGTACGGTAACTATTTCTTCCATCCCCGATGATAAAAAAGCAATTATTGAAATCAGTGACACCGGCAAGGGTTTTTCGTCAGATATCCTGGCTGTTTTGACAAAAAAGCTCACCCATAACGAAAAAAGCGGTGAAATTATTATTCCCAACAGCGACCATGTGGGGCTTTTAAATATTGATTTGCGTTTAAAGCTCTATTACGGCAACGGCAACGGTATTAAAATCACCTCAGGCCCCAATGCGCCTGCAACTGTGCAAATCATCTTTGATAAGGAAAGACCCGACAAGGAGTATATGCTGTCACATCTTTCCATGTAAAAACACGGGAAATAATAAAAAACATAGAAGAAAATAGGAGACGCTAAGATGGTTGACTTTAAAATAGTTGACACGCCCCTGCCGGTTTAGGTGTGAAATTGTAAATTTCAAAAAGAGTTTATATTGCTACTGCAAGCCGCGAGGACAGAAATTTTGCTTTTAAAAATAAGAGAAAAGAGGTATGAAATGAATCATTCGCTATGGTATAACAAGGTATCGGAGGATTGGATGAATGCGCTGCCTTTGGGAAACGGAAAAGTTGCCGCAATGCCGCAATGGTTTACGGGAATCCCGATACGGAAAAAATAGAAATAAATGAGGAATCTCTTTGGAGCGGAAGACGGATAAAAGAAGAAAATACTGTCTTGAAAGAAACTTTAGACGAGGTAAGAAAGTTTTTGTTTGCCGAACGCAACGAAGAGGCAGTGAAGCTGGCAAACGAAACATTTTTGGCCAATCCTCCAAGGCTCTGATTTTATGAAAGCTAATGTATTTGTGTATAAAATGCAAGCTTCTGACGGAGCTCCTTTTTCATGCAGCGTTACTGTCGGCAGAGAACAAGATGCGTACACTGCAACATTAGATGATAAAACCCTGATTATGAATGGCAGAATAACCTACCGTACAGCAGAGCAGTACGGTGAAGGCGGAGAGGGGATGCGTTTTGCGGCTAAACTTTGTGTGGTTACAGACGGAAAATGCAAGGCAGAAAAAAAAGGAAATACATATAGAAAATGCAACAAGCTTTGTTATCTATGCAGCAATTGCCACAAACTATAACATCGAAAAATTTGATGTGGATGAAGAAATTAATTATGAAACCATAGTTGATAAATCAATTTGCTCTACGCTTGAGGACGGTTATGACAATATTAAAAATGAGCATATAAACGTGCATAAAATGCAGTATGAAAAGGTATCCCTGAGCATAAATGATTCAGAAAAAAATTATATGCCGACAGATGTGCGCCTTGAGGCAATCAAGTCGGGAGAATGGGATGACAGCTTTTTCGTCCTATACTTCAATTTCAGCAGATACCTTCTTATGTGCAGCTCGGGCAAAAGTGCAACACTGCCTGCCAATCTGCAGGGGAAATGGTGTCATGGCTTTACGCCGCCGTGGGGCAGTGATTATCACACCAATATAAATCTTCAGATGAATTATTGGCCAGCGCTGCCGCTTAATATGGCTGAGACGATGACGCCGTATATCGATTTTGTCAGCAGGCTTAGTCAGTACGGTAAAAGCACGGCAAAAGAACTGTATGGCGCAAACGGCTGGGTTGTTCATCACAATACCGATATTTTCGGCAGGACGGGCATTCATGACGGTGCCGCATGGGGAACATTTCCGCTGGCGGCGTTGTGGCTTTGTCTCAATCTTTGGGAATAGTATGAATTTACGGATGATAGGGCCGCATTGGAAGAGATATACCCTGTTTTAAAGAGTGCGTGTGAATTCGCAATCGATTTTCTTGTCGAATCTCCGGAGGGATATTTGGTAACCAACCCTTCAAATTCGCCGGAGAATGCGTTTTATTATACTGATAAAAACGGTGAGAAGAAAAAAAGTATGTTTACATATGGTGCGACAATGGATTTTCAAATAATATCCTGTGTATTTGTGAGGATGCTGTATGCATGCAGATATTTAAAAACAGATGAAGAGTTTGCACAGACTGTTGAGAACGTTTTAAAAAAACTACCGCCGATCAGAATCAGCGATAGATACGGAACAATTTGTGAATGGATTAAGGATTATGAAGAGGTTGAACCCGGACACAGACATATTTCCCACTTATTCGGTCTTTTTCCCGGTGACCAAATTAACGAAAATACTTCTGAAATATTTGAGGCTGCTAAAAAGACAATTCAAAGAAGACTGTCTCACGGCGGAGGCGCTACCGGCTGGTCAAGAGCGTGGATTATCAATTTCTACGCTCGACTAAAGGATGGAAACGCAGCGCTTGAGCATTTGCAGGCATTAATGATGAAATCAACGGCTTATAATTTGTTTGATATGCATCCTCCGTTTCAGATTGACGGCAACTTCGGAGCAATTTCCGGAATAGCGGAAATGCTGCTGCAAAGTCATTTGGGTGAAATCGGCAAAAGAATAACGGAGCTTTTACCGGCATTGCCGGACAAATGGCAAAAGGGAGAGGTTTCGGGACTCAGGGCGAGAGGTAATTTTGAAATAGATATCATTTGGGAACATGGCAAGGCAAAACAGGTAAGAATTAAGGCTTTTAGTGACGGTATTTTCAGATTAAAACTAAATGAACGCACGGCAAATTTCCGTACTGACGCTGACTGCGATGAGCAGAACGGCATAGTGACGATACCGATGAAAAAAGGAAATGAAAAGATCATTTATTTTAATGAAAGATAGGAAGTATTATTATGCTACAGACAAACAAGTTGAAGAGATTTTAGAAACTGTAAATGTCAAGTCAAAATGTACAATTTCGTCGGGAGTGATGTATGTGCCTTTAATAACTTAAAATTTGTGGTACATTTTCCGGTTCATCATCAAAAATCTTCCTATCTTTAACGCGTAAGAGCGTCCTGCAATTTTGATGATTTCACAATGGTGTACCAATCTGTCAATTATCGCGGGAGTGTTGCGCAAACCGTGTAAATAGAATAATCTTCTAAACAATTGTTAATAATATAATTGGCTTTTTCCGTACGGCAGGATACGGCAACGCAGGAGTGCGAC
>CAKSBF010000014.1 GCA_934438075.1 uncultured Clostridia bacterium
CTCATACGGTCAAGCATAAAGCTATACAGCACCTTTGCTTCAACAGAAATTCCGGAAAGCGTTTCATCGGTAAATAGAATTTTCGGAATACGATAGAATGAAAACTGTTCCGCTTGACTTCCGTAAAAATATTCAAATTGTATTGACATAATTAAACACTCCTTTCTTTGCAATTTTGCGTATAAAAAAAGAACGCTCTATGTTAAAATAAAGCGTTCAAAAATCATAGATATACAAAAAGAGCCGCAAACATCACATTTGCAGCTCTAAATAGGCGTTGTTACCTTTCAATGTACAAATTCCTGCACAAATTGGCGTAGTATTGGCGTAGTGTGGCGTAGTTTTTTGATTGCTCAAAACCCGCAAACCCGCATAAACACTACATTTCTTTGATTACTTATTCTCCAACGGCTTCATTGTCGGGAACAGCAACACATCACGGATAGCGGCAGCATTTGTCAGCAGCATGCACATACGATCAATGCCGAAGCCAATGCCTCCGGTCGGGGGCATACCAATTTCGAGCGCATTCATAAAATCCTCATCGGTGGTATTTGCTTCCTCATCCCCCTGCGCCAACAACTCTTCCTGCGTGCGGAAACGTTCTCTCTGATCAATCGGGTCATTCAATTCCGAATAGGCATTTGCCATTTCCCAACCATTCATGAAAAATTCAAAACGTTCTACATACTCGGGATTTTCCGGTTTCTTCTTGGTCAATGGCGAAATCTCAATCGGGTGATCCATAACAAAAGTTGGCTGTAACAAATGTTCTTCTGCGAATTCTTCAAAGAACAAGCTCAAAATATCACCTTTTTTATGACGCTCCTCGTATTGCACGTGATGTTCTTCGGCGACAGCGCGTGCTTCCTCCAGAGTGTGAATTGTATTAAAGTCCACACCGGCATACTTCTTCACCGCATCCACCATTGTAATGCGTTCAAACGGCTTTCCCAAGTCCATTTCAATGCCGTTGTATACAATTTTTGTGCTTCCCAAAACCTCCTGTGCTACATGGCGGTACAGATTCTCCGTCAAATCCATCATCCCGTGATAATCGGTGTATGCTTGATACAATTCCATTAAGGTAAATTCCGGATTATGACGCGTATCAAGTCCTTCATTACGGAACACACGGCCGATTTCATAGACACGCTCAAGACCTCCGACAATCAAACGCTTCAAGTATAATTCCAGGGAAATGCGCAGTTTAAAATCCTCATTTAAGGCATTAAAATGTGTTTCGAAAGGTCTCGCAGCCGCACCACCTGCATTCGCAACCAGCATCGGCGTTTCCACCTCTAAAAATCCTTGCGCATTTAAATAGCTACGAATGCTTGCAATGATTTTGGAGCGCTTCACGAAAGTATCCCGAACCTCTGTATTCATAATCAAATCAATATAACGCTGGCGATAACGCAAATCCGTATCGGTCAAACCATGAAATTTTTCCGGCAAAGGCTGAAGGGACTTGGAAAGCAGTATATATTCGGTTACGCGAACGGATATTTCTTCGGTTTTGGTTTTAAATACCTCACCTTTCACGCCGATAATATCACCGATATCCAGCTTTTTAAATGCATCATACTCATCGTTTAGCATATCTTTTTTTACAAACAGCTGAATCCTTCCGCTCACATCAGCCAGATCGCAAAACATAACTTTGCCCATTCCGCGTTTGGACATCAAACGGCCCGCAATACTGACAACATTTCCTTCAAATTTATCATAATCAGATTTTATCTGCGCAGCAAAATGTGTTCTGTCATATTTCACCTCGCAAAACGGGTCCTTTCCGCCGTTTTGAAGTTCAGACAATTTTTCACGCCGTACCCGCAAAATTTCATTCAAATCGGTTTCCGGTGCCTGTGTCTTTGGTTGTTCCTGCATGATGATCCTCCTACATTATTGAAATACATATTATTTATTATACTACAAAATATAAAGAAAGTAAAAGGTTTCTTGCAATTTTTTTAAAATATTTCTCACAAAAGAAAAAAACTATATAAAAAATATTGATTTTTTCCTTGAAAATGGTATAATAGATATAATAAAAATGTTTTATTTATACATTATTATAGAGGGGAATTTATTTTGAGGCGGTGTAACAATTGGAGAAAATAGTAGTTTCGGGGGGAAAAAGACTTCATGGCGAAGTCTTAATCAGCGGAGCGAAAAACGCAGCTGTTGCCATTATACCGGCTGCAATTTTAGTAAACGGAGTGTGCGTTATAGAAAATGTTCCCAACATTCGTGACGTACATGTAATTGTTGGCATTATGGAGCACATGGGTGCTAAAATAGAGTTTTTGGATAAATATACCTTGCGTATTGATTGTTCCTGTATGGATAAGCAAACGGCGCCACAGGAGATGGTCCGGAAAATGCGTGCGTCCTATTATTTGCTGGGGGCTCTGCTCGGGCGGTTTCGCCGCGCCGAAGTTGCTATGCCGGGCGGTTGCAATTTTGGTTCACGTCCAATTGACCAGCACATCAAGGGCTTTAAGGCGCTCGGTGCAGAAGTGTTTTGCGAAGGTGTTGTAAAGGCTGCTGCGGATGAGCTGACCGGAACCTCCATTTATCTGGACATTGTCAGCGTCGGTGCAACGATTAACGTTATGCTGGCGGCTGTTCTTGCCAAAGGACTTACAACAATTGAAAACGTTGCAAAAGAACCGCATATTGTTGATGTGGCAAACTTTTTAAATGCCATGGGCGCAGATATTAAGGGTGCCGGTACAGATGTAATTAAAATTCGCGGCGTTGATAAATTAAAAGGCGGTACTTATTCTATCATTCCCGATCAGATTGAAGCCGGGACATTTATGATTGCCGCAGCAGCAACCGATGGTGATATTTTAGTAAAAAACATTATCCCGAAACATATGGAGTCCGTTTCTGCAAAACTAATTGAAATTGGTGCCGAAGTTACCGAATTAGATGATGCGATCCGGGTACGCGGAACGGGAAAAATTAAAAATGCGAACGTGAAAACCTTGCCATACCCGGGTTTTCCGACTGATATGCAGCCTCAGATTGTGTCGCTGCTTTCCGTTGCGGAAGGTACGAGTATTGTTACAGAAAGTGTATGGGATTCCCGTTTTCAATATGTAGATGAGCTGCGCCGCATGGGAGCGGACATTCGTGTTGATGGTAAGACTGCTGTTATAAACGGCGTACCTCATTTGGAAGGTGCGGCAGTAAGCGCAACAGATTTGCGCGGAGGAGCAGGTATGGTTATCGCAGGGCTTATGGCAAAAGGTACAACTGAAATCTATGAATTGCAGCATATAGACCGCGGTTATGAAAAAATGGAAGAAAAGTTTAAGGCTCTCGGTGCAGATATACACCGTGTGATAGATTAGAAAATTTACATTTGCGAGGAGACTTGGTTATGAAAAGTGGAAAGATTATTTTAGCCGGATTTGGCGGTCAGGGGATTTTGTTTGCCGGTAAGGTGCTTGCATATTCGGGATTAAAGGCTGAACGTGAAGTTTCGTGGCTTCCTTCTTACGGCCCGGAAATGCGCGGCGGCACTGCAAACTGCCATGTGGTTATTTCAGATACTCCTGTCGGTTCGCCCATTATCCCAAATCCCGACATTTTAATAGCGATGAATCGTCCGTCATTGGATAAGTTTGAAAATCTGGTAGAAAAGGACGGATATATTATATATGACAGTTCATTGATTGACAGAAAAACTGAACGCACAGATGTACATGTATTCCCGATTCCGGCAACTCAACTGGCGTTGGAAGCCGGTCTCGAAAGTCTTGCAAATATGGTTGTTGTTGGTAAAGTATTAAAAGAAACCGGACTTTATACACTGGAAGAAATTAAAAAGGGTCTGGAAAAAAGTGTTCCTGCAAGCAAAGCGGCACTTTTAGAAAAAAATGTTCAGGCAATTGAATTAGGTTATCATTATGAAGGATAGAGCTTACTACAGCAGACCAAACGACAGAACACCTGTTGCTTTGGTCTGTCCTTCTTTAGAGGCTTCCGGCTGTGTACACCATGGTTTCAGCACCCGTTTGGGCGGTGTAAGTAGCGGCCCTCTCGCTTCCTTAAATTTAGGATTGCATACAAAGGACAGCCGGGAAAATGTTTTCAAAAATTATAGTATTTTTTGTGATACAATCGGGGTAAAAAAAGAAAAACTGGTGTTACCGCATCAAGTGCACAGTTCAGTGGTAAAAACCGTTACACAGCGTGACGCCGGCAAGGGGCTTATGCGTGAATCAGATTTAGGGGATTTTGACGCACTGATTACTGCAGAAATCGGGCTTCCCATCGCCGTATTCTACGCCGACTGTACTCCCCTTCTGCTGCTCGACCCGGTTAAAAAGGTTATAGCCGCCGTTCATTCCGGCTGGCGCGGTACACTTGCGCGAATCGGCCGCAAAACTGTCCAAATTATGCAGCGCGATTTTGGCTGTCTGCCCGAAAATATTCTCGCCGCATTTGGACCTTCCATTAAACAGTGTCACTTTGAAATAGGCAGTGAGGTTTTTACAGAATTCTGTCAGTCTTTCGGTGCACGCAATATGTACGGAAGCCGGAAAATCGGTGAAAAATATTATGTGGATACTGACCGTCTAAACATTGCTCAGCTTCTTGCCGAGGGATTGCTTAAAGAAAACATATCGCGTTGTGATATTTGTACCTTCTGTAACCACGATTCCTTTTACTCCCATCGCGCCGATAAAGGAAATACCGGCAGAATGTGTGCAGCCATTGAATTAATATAATGCTTTTTTAAAATAATGCTTGACAAGCAAGTGCACTTATGTTATACTATTATTGTTAATAAGCAGAAACCTATTCGTTTCTCACCATCAGGCAAAGCCGATATGGTCAATATGCAGCTATTTTGTTTGTATATTTGCGGATAGGATTTCTATCCGCTTTTTTTATGTCATTTGAACAATAATAAAAACTTGAAAAAATAAATTGGAGGTGCTTTTACCATCAGTAAACAGGAATTAATGATTAATGAAGAAATTCGTGCGGCTCAGGTACGCCTGGTCAGCGACAGCGGCGAGCAGCTGGGTATTATGTCCTCGAAAGAGGCGCTCGAAATTGCCTACAACAAAAACCTTGACCTTGTTATGATTTCACCGAAGGCGCAGCCGCCGGTATGTAAAACCATGGACTACGGCAAGTATAAGTTTGAATTGGCAAAAAGAGACAAAGAAGCGCGCAAAAATCAAAAAACCATGACCTTAAAAGAAATCCGTGTTTCTCCGTCGATTGATAATCATGATTTTGATACGAAGGTAAATCACACCATCAAGTTTTTAAAAAACGGTGACAAGGTGAAGATCACGGTTCGTTTCCGCGGGCGCGAAGTACACCACAGCAATCTTGGACTCCAATTATTGGAACGTTTTCGTGATTCTTTGGATGAGTACGGCACGGCAGAAAAACCGCCGAAGCTGGAAGGGAAAAACATGAGCATGGTTGTTTCACCGAAATAACATAGTTTTTAAATTTTATTATTATACATTTGGAAGGAGCAGAGTTATGCCTAAGATTAAGACACATAGAGCATCCGCTAAAAGATTTTCCGTTTCTAAAAACGGCAAGATTAAAATGAACCACGCCTACAGAAGCCATATTCTGACTAAGAAATCCACTAAAAGAAAACGTTTGCTTCGTAAGGCAAGCTTCGCAGGAAGCGCAAATGCTAAGGTTATCAAAAAATTGATTCCTTACAAATAATATTACGAAACAGGCTGATAAAACAGATTTTAGGAGGTAACAGAAATGGCAAGAGTAAAAGGTGCTTTGAATACAAGAAAAAGACATAAAAGAGTATTAAAACTGGCAAAAGGTTATCGCGGTGCAAAGAGTAAATTGTTCCGTACGGCAAAAGAAGCGGTTATGAAATCGCTGTCCTATGCATATATTGGCAGAAAGCAAAAGAAGAGAAACTTCCGTCAGTTGTGGATTGCCCGTATTTCCGCACAGGCTAAAATGAATGGTATTAACTATTCCCGTTTTATGAACGGTCTTAAAAAAGCTGGCATTGAAATGAATCGCAAAATGCTTGCAGAGATTGCAGTAAGCGACAAAGAAGCATTTGCAGCATTGGTTGAAAAAGCAAAAGAAAATCTGTAGGATTTTCTTGCAAAATAAGACAGAAAAGGGTTTTTTGCTACTATTAGTAAAAAGCCCTTCTTTTCATAAAACTCTTAAATTTTGGAAAGCGTGTCAGTATTATGATGAAAAAAATGAAGTATTTACTGCATTATAGGATTCATATTCGTCCCATACAGGTTATCTTTTTGGGCTTTGGGCTGTTAATTTTATTCGGTACACTGCTTCTGAACCTGCCGTTCGCCTCGCAAAACGGCAGATCAATTGGTTTTATCAACGCTATGTTTACCGCTACAAGCGCAACCTGTGTAACAGGATTGATTGTCGCTGACACGGCAACACAGTGGACCATTTTTGGCAAATGCGTAATTTTGCTGCTGATCCAAATAGGCGGTCTCGGTTTCATGACACTTGCAACCCTATTTTCCTTAGTGTTGCGCCGAACCATCACTTTAAAAGAACGCCTTTTAATTGCAGAAGCATTAAATTATGAACAAATGCAAGGTATTGTCCGCCTGGCAAAACATCTGCTGGCAGGTACCTTTATGATTGAAGGAATTGGTGCCGTTATTCTCTCGCTGTGCTTCATTCCCGACTTTGGGATTGCCAGTGGTATCGGCCGTGGCATTTTTCAGTCAATATCCTCTTTCTGCAATGCCGGTTTTGATTTAATGGGCAGCCGAACCCCATTTTCCAGTATGACCCTTTACGCCGGTAATTGGATTGCTAACCTTACGATTATGATGCTCATTATTATCGGCGGTCTTGGTTTCGTTGTTTGGGATGATGTACTGATGAACCGTCGTTGGTCAAAACTTAGCCCACACAGCAAGCTGGTGTTAATTATCAGCGCAATACTAATCGTATCCGGTGCAGCACTGTTTTTTATTTTTGAAAATAATAATCCAAAAACCCTCCAGCACGCGACAATTTCCGAACGCATTTTGACACCGCTGTTTCAGTCGGTTTCTGCCCGCACTGCCGGCTATAACTCTTTACGTTTAGCTGACATGACGCAGGCATCATTGTTTGTGCTGATACTTTTAATGTTTGTGGGCGGCTCTCCCGGATCTACTGCCGGCGGAATTAAAACAACCACTTTGGGCGTAATTCTTTTAAGTGCATTTGCACTAATTCGCGGTTCCGAATCAGTTAATCTTTACGAAAGACGCTTACCGCGCTACACGGTAATGAAGGCTCTGGTTATTGTCGTAATCGCTTTTATTATTGTCGTTACCGGTACAATGGTTTTATTAGTCTTTGAAGACTTTGACTTTCTGTCTATTGTCTTTGAAGTAATTTCCGCATTTGGTACCGTCGGGCTTACACTCGGTATTACCACAGAATTATCTGCAGCATCCAAATGCGTTTTAATGTGTATTATGTATGCCGGAAGAATCGGTGTGCTCTCCACTGCATTGGCGATCTTAGCCCGCAGAAATTCCGGAGGCTCCCCAATCAAATACCCGGAGGGAAAAATAATGGTAGGTTAAAAAGGAGGCGTAAATGACAACTCTGATTTATGTCCGCCATGGAGAGGCGGAAGGAAATGTAAACCGAAATTTTCACGGATTTTATAATTCTTCACTTACGTCAAACGGACGCGAACAAATTAAACGTGCTGCGGTGCGTCTTTCTCAGACACACATTGATGCAATATATTCCAGCGATCTCTCGCGCGCCTATGAAACAGCACAAGCTATCGCTGAGGGCCGCAATATTCCCATTCAGATTGATGAACGTTTCCGTGAAATCAACGGCGGCGAATGGGAGGATGTACCCTGGGATGATTTACCAGTCAAATTTTCTGAAAGCTATCACGACTGGCTATATGAACCATATAAACTGCAAATGCCGGGCGGCGAAAGTATGGCTGACTTCTCTTCGCGGCTGATTACTGCATCTGTTGACGCAGCAGAAAAACATCCTTCCCAAACCGTTTGCATTGCCACACACGGTACTGCCATACGTGTACTGCTTTGCTATTTTAGCGGTTGGACGCTAGAACATTTAAATAATGTTCCTTGGTGCGATAATGCCTCTATTACAACCGTAGAATATGAAAACGGACACTTTACTGTTCGCTCGGAAGGCGATAACGAGCATTTGAAAGACATCAGTACACTAGCCTCTCAGGACTGGTGGCGCAAGCTGCCGGGCGCAGAAAAACAAAACAAAAAATAAAGCTTAACAACATCACATAGGAGGAAACACAGCATGAAGCTTGGAATAGTCGGACTTCCTAACGTAGGAAAATCCACTTTGTTTAACGCAATCACTCAGGCGGGCGCCGAATCCGCCAATTACCCTTTTTGTACCATTGAGCCAAATGTCGGCATTGTTGCCGTTCCGGATGAACGTTTGAATGTTTTGGCCGAAATGTACCACCCACAAAAGGTAACACATGCCACCATCGAATTTGTAGACATTGCAGGCCTTGTAAAAGGTGCAAGCCGCGGCGAAGGTCTCGGCAATAAATTTTTATCTCACATTCGAGAGGTCGACGCCATCGTCCACGTTGTCCGTTGTTTCGAAGACAGCAATATTATCCACGTAGAAGGCTCTATCGGACCGCTGCGCGATGTGGAAACCATTAATCTTGAATTAATTTTTGCCGACATTGAAATGCTTGACAAACGCATTGATAAAACGCGCAAACTGATGAAAACAGGTGACAAAAAATATCAAACAGAAATGGTGCTGCTGGAAGAAATAAAAAAGCTTCTGGAAGATGGCAAACCGGCGCGAGCCAGAGAGTATAGCGCAGATGAGTTGGAAATGCTTAAAGATTTACCATTGCTGACCTTTAAACCCGTGCTATATGCGGCTAACGTTTCTGAAGACGACTTTGCAAACGGCATAGAGGATAATCCTATGGTTGCTGAATTGGAAGCATTGGCCGAAAAAGAGGGCTCAGAAGTAATGCCCATTTCTGCAAAAATTGAGGAGGATATTTCTGTGTTACCTCCCGAGGAAAAAACAGAATATCTGGAAACTCTCGGCATTAACGAATCAGGACTCGACCGTTTAGTGAAAAAAAGTTATAAACTGCTTGGTCTGATCAGCTACCTAACCGCCGGAGAACCGGAAGTACGTGCGTGGACAATTACCCGCGGTACAAAAGCACCGCAAGCAGCCGGAAAAATTCACACCGATTTTGAAAAAGGTTTTATCCGCGCCGAAGTTGTGGCATACCACGATTTAATTGAATGCGGAAGCTATAACGCCGCGAAGGAAAAAGGTTTGGTTCGCTCCGAAGGAAAGGAATATATTATGGAAGACGGCGACATCGTTCTCTTCCGCTTTAACGTGTAAACTAATTATAAAAACCGCAGCAAAATGTTTTTATTTTGCTGCGGTTTTTGCTTTTACACCCCACCCTTTTTGCCAAGCATACGCAATATTACCTTGCGCAGCAGATCGGCAGGAATCACCATTGACGCAATCAAAATGACCCGAAGCAGCTCCTGCGGTAAAAGCGGCAAAGTGCGAAATAACGTTCCTCCAAAATAAATGAATATCGTCTGCACTACAGCAATAAGTCCCATGATCAATAAAAAAGCGCGGTTTTCCTTTAAATGCGCCGTCAGCTTTAACCGATGCGTTCTAGCGCTGAAGCAGTTAAATATTCCCGCAAAGATAAACAAAGCAAAAAAAGCTGTCATAAAATAAATCGGATTATTTTCGTATCGAAATAAACTGCGGCATGCTGTTGACTGCAAAAATATTACAAACATTACCAGAGTAAAACTTCCCAGTAAAAAAATCTGATTTATCATATACCCGTTAACAATAGATTCATTTCTCTGCTTTGGTGCCTCATGCATATATTCTGACTGCGGAGCCTCTCCCGAAAATGCAAGTCCGCCCAATGTATCCATAATAATATTAACCCAAAGCATTTGCATTACCGTAATCGGTGCGTCAATACCTACCAGAGGTCCGATTATTGATACACCAACAGCACAAAGATTCATAGTTAACTGAAAAATAATAAACTTGCGAATACTCTTAAAAATTGTTCTGCCATAAAGAATTGCTTTTGCAATCGAAGAAATATTATTATCCAAAATAACAATGTCCCCTGCCTCTTTCGCAACCTCTGTACCGCTCCCCATCGCAAAGCCAACATCTGCTGCTTTCAGTGCCGGCGCATCATTGATCCCATCACCTGTCATACCGCAGACCAACCCGCACTCTTGCGCAAGGCGTACCAATCTGCTCTTATCGCTCGGCAATGCTCGTGCAATCACCCGAATATTTTTAAGTACGGCTTTCACTTCATCATCACACATCGCCGCCAACTCCTGACCGCTCAGCACTCCACCATTATCACCCGACATCAATATCCCACATTCCTTTGCAATAGCAGCTGCAGTCTCTGCATTGTCCCCTGTAATCATAATTACCTGTACACCTGCACCGCGTACATTTTGCACTGCCTCTTTTGCCTCTGGCCTAATTTCGTCCTTAATTCCGACCAAACCGATTAAAGTCAGCTGCGGAAATGGTTTTCCCTCTTCTACAGGAGCTGCACTCGCCGCAATTGCAATGACACGCATTGCTGCTTTTGTCATCTTTGTCCATTGCTCTCTCAATCGGCTTTGGTCTGCCAGCGTCCTAACCCTTCCTTCCGCATCATAATATCCCGTAACCGATGGCAATATTTTTTCCGGCGCCCCCTTAATTAAGGTCATATTTTGTGCACCTTCAACACGAACTGCGGAAAATTTAAACCTGCTGTCAAATGCAATATTTTGTAAGATTTTGCACTTTTCTAAATCCGTTTTAAACGGTAAAATGCTGCTAAGCAACGCGCGGTCTGTTGCATTACCGCCGAGCACACGCCCGTCAGAAAACTCTGAGGCTGTATTGTATTTTGCAGAAATTTCATACAAATGATAGAGTCCTTTATCTTTTTTCAGGCTTTCCGAAGTTTGATACTCTGTCCCATCCCCCGATATAAATTTCGTAACGGTAAGCTCGCCACGTGTCAGCGTTCCGGTTTTATCCGTAAACAAAAGGTTTAAGCTACCGGCAGTTTCAATCCCAACCATTTTACGTACCAGAACATGATCACGCAACATTTTTTTCATATTTGCAGAAAGCGCCACCGTAATCATCATGGGTAAGCCTTCCGGAACCGCAACCACCACAATAGTCACAGCCATAGTCAAGGCATTCATAATTTGTGAAAGCAAAAAGGGAACATTGGTCACCCGCTCCATAATAAGCGCCATATTGGCACCTGTGTCAATTACAAAGGTATTGATTAAATACGCCGCCGCAACAACTGCCGCACCAATATAACCAAAACGGCTGATAACAGATGCAAGATTCCCAAGCCGAATTTTCAACGGACTTTCGCGTGTTTCCGTCTGAACCTCATGCGCCATAGACCCATAAAAAGTATTTTCGCCCACCGCTGTTACACGCAGAATCCCCTCCCCGGAGCAAACCACACTTCCTCGAAAAAGAGAACCGCTGTCTGAAAGATCGTCTGCCCGCTCAAGACTTTCGCTTGCATATTTTTGCTTTTCCTTGCTTTCACCATTTAACGCTGACTGATCCACTGCCAAGGTTCCGTCGATTAAAACTCCGTCTGCCGGAATTTTCTCTCCCGGCTGCAGCAATACCAAATCGCCTACCACGATATCAGGCAAGGCAACCGTAACTGTCTTACCGCCGCGCCGCACACGACACTGAATCTGTGCCGCCTCCTCCTGCATTTGCCGAAACGCCATCTCACTTCCGTGTTCCGACAGAGCTGAAACAAAGGTTGCAATTAAAATCGCAGCTGCAATACCAAGAGTTTCAAACCAATCTACCGTCTGAAATAAAAAAATAACATTAATGGCAAGCGCAATTAACAATATTTTAATAATCGGGTCGGCAAAGCTCGCCAACAATTCCCGAAAAAACGTCTTGCCGCGTTCTGATTTCAACGCATTATCTCCATACTCCATCCGGGAAAAACGCACCTCTTCCTCGGACAATCCTAAGCTTGTCTGCTGTACTTTCATGTGCCTACTCTCCTTTTCATCTGCTTCACTGTTCCTCAATATCATTTCTATTCAACAGAAACAAGCATTATGACAAAAAACAGATAGAGCAGGCAGAAATAATTTTATAACATTACACTTCTGCCAAGCTGTCAGAATATCGCGCTGCTGCATAAAGATAGTCAGACAAACGATTCAGATACCGCAGAAACAATAAGTCAAGAGAAATATGCGGCATAGTTTTACAAAAAATACGTTCCGCACGGCGTGCAACGCTGCGTGCAACATCCAGACGGGCTGACAATTCGCTGCCACCGTATAAAACAAAATTTATCGGAGATGTATATAATCCCCCCAAACGATCAATTTCCTGTTCCAAAGCTTCAATTTGTTGCTCCTTAACCGCCAATGCCGTTGTTCCCACATTGGCAATTGCCGCCATAATCTGCATCAGTTCTTTCTGTATTTGCGAAAGCTTAGCTTTTAACTCATCTCCGCACAGCGGTTTTGCCATGCCGATAAAACTGCTTAACTCATCCAGTGTCCCCAAAAGTTCTATACGTTCATCCGACTTTGAAACCCGTGTTCCGTCTGCTAACGAAGTTTCTCCCCTATCCCCGCACCTCGTATATATCTTCATATAAAGCTCCTTTCAGGCATTATATACCCAAACATACCTAATTTTTTACTATTTTATCACATTATGGGCGCAAGCTCAATTCCAAATTTAAACTTCCATAAATTACATATTCTATGAAATATCTGATTTTATATATAGTTATATATATAAAAACCGCATAACCATGCGAACTTTCTCAGTTTTAAAATTATAACGGTTTTTATGGTAAAAGGCCATTTTATTGTTTTCCAAAAATTTGTCATTGAACTCTTTTGCCCCTCCGTGTTATACTCAACAAAAAACAGGAGGTCATCACATGTATAAAATACGATTTTTGCTGCTGGGACTTTTCTCTGCCATTTCGCTAAACCTTACTCCTGTCAAAGCAGCAGAACAAATAAACCTGAATACGCCCATTTGCCTGACTGTAAACAATACCTATCTCGCCATGGACACCACTCCGTTTTTGCATGCAGGCAGTACTTTTGTACCTATTCGTT
Organism: uncultured Clostridia bacterium; assembly: GCA_934438075.1. GTDB lineage: Bacteria > Bacillota > Clostridia > UBA1381 > UBA9506 > RGIG1666. The sequence goes on from CAKSBF010000014.1 coordinate 13,221, forward strand.
TTATCGGCGAAGCTCTGGGAGCAACCGTTGGTTGGGATGCAAAAAACCGCTGTGCTCTGATTTCTTCGGAAAACACGGAGATCAAGCTCCCCATTGGTAAAACTTACGCCTACGTCAACGGCAAAAAAAGTTCCCTCCCACAGGGGGTTAAATTAATCTCCGACCGAACCTACATTCCCGTCCGCTTTGCAGCGGAGGCACTGGGATTTGATGTTAATTGGGACGAAAGCACTTATACCGTTAGAATCAGCAAAGACGGCATTACCGTTCCCGAACACTTAGCAGGCAACCGCGGCTACAGTGATAATGAAATCTACTGGCTCTCAAAAATTATTCATGCCGAAAGCCGCGGTGAACCAATACAGGGCAAAATTGCCGTTGGAAATGTTGTTTTAAACCGTGTGAGCAGTAACGAATTTCCCGATTCTATTTATGAGGTTATTTTTGATACAAACCATGGCGTACAATTTTCACCCGTGTTGGACGGTTCCATTTATCAAACGCCCCTCGGAGACAGTGTTGCCGCCGCAAAGCGTGCATTGTCAGGCGAAACAGAAGCCAAAAACTGCCTGTATTTTTTAAATCCAAAAACAGCTACCAATTCATGGATTGTTAAAAACAGAACTTATCATAAAACCATTGCCAACCACGATTTTTATTTATAATTTTGTATAGAAAATGCCGTTCCGTTAAAAGCTATATCATTGACAATTATTTATTTTTTGGATATAATAGTCAATAGCATGACAGAAAGGCGGCAGATAGTGTGGAAAAGCAGCTCATAAAAAATATAACCGTTAATAAAAAAGCACGCCACGATTATTTCATTGATGAAACTATAGAAGCAGGAATCGAATTGGCAGGAACCGAGGTAAAATCTTTACGCAAAGGTTCTGTCAATTTAAAGGACAGCTATATCTCTTTACGCACAGGCGAAGCTTTTGTCAAAGGAATGCATATCAGTCCTTATGAACAGGGAAATATTTTCAATAGGGATCCTATGCGTGACCGCAAGCTGTTGCTGCACCGCCGTGAAATTAACCGCCTGATCGGCATCGTAAAACAACAGGGAATCTCCGTGATACCACTTTCCTTATACTTTAAGGGCAGTAAGGTAAAAATGGAAATCGGGCTTGCACGAGGCAAGAAAAATTATGATAAACGAAACGATATGGCCCAGCGTGAAGCAAAACGCAGCATTGACAGAGCCTTAAAAGAAAGAAACCGCTGAACATCAGCGGTTTGAGCATGGTCATAATATAGAAAGTCTGAGGAGCTATAGCAAAATGAAATTATTTTGCTATAGCTCTGTTTTCTTTCTGCGCACTATTTTTCTCGTAAATACGCCTTGCTAAATATACGAACGGCGTATCCAAAAGAGAGGTAAAGATATAAATTACATAACTTGATGCCGCTATAGAAAGCACAGTAGTAAATTCATAGGTTCCCAGAAAAGCACCGAAAGTAAACAACACCGTGTTTAAAAGCTGCGACAACAAAGTAGAACCATTATTTCTCAGCCATAAATATTTTCTTCTGTCTCCAAACTTCTTCGTCGTAAAATCCCACCATTTGTGATATACCCAAACATCAAATTTCTGTGTAATGGCATAAACGGCAAGACTGACAAAAATCACGCGAGGAATCCCCGAAAAAACAGTTTGCACCGCTGAAAACACCTGATCGGACGGTGCCGGCGTATAAAGCAGCCACAGCTGCGATAACAGCGCAAAGCTGACAGAGGCGGCAATGCCAATGTTCACAGCCTTCTGTGACTCTTTTTTACCTTCCGTCTCGCTCAAAATATCGGTAATTAAAAACGTAGACGCAAACAGTACATTTCCCAAGGTCTGCTCCATTCCAAATGCTTCCACAACAATCAGTACCTCAATATTTGCCGCAACGGTTGCAAACACGGAAAAACCGATTAATCCATATTTTCCGAATAATTTATACCAGATAATCACCGAAAAATAAATGACAAGCAGACTAAAAATAATTAAAACCTCATTTGGCATAGTAAATTTTCCTTTCTAAGCAATACCCTATTTATCAGTAAAACGTGACACAATGTAATCATGCGCTTCAAGTTCAAGCACATCCTCCAACGGTGTCAGCACAATATCGCGGCCATACTTTCTTTTTAGCGCACGCCTCAGCAGTTCGTCTGCAATTGCAGGATTTTTCGGCAGCAGCGGTCCGTGTAAATAGGTACCCAATACATTTTTATAAACAACCCCCTCCGCTTTGTCACTGTCATTATTTCCATAACCGTACAGCACTTTTCCAAAAGGTTTGTGTGCACCGATGCAAGTTCTGCCCCCATGATTTTCAAATCCAACAACCATGCCTTCTTTTCCTGTAAAATCCGACTCCAGAACAACATTGCCAATCAATCTGCCCTTGCCCGTTTCGGTATATATATCCAGAATTTCCAATCCGCGGATGGTTTCCTCCTCCAGTTTATAATAATTTCCCAAAAGTTGATAACCTCCGCATACCGCAACTAAAACGCCATCCGATTCCACATACTGATGGAATTCTTGTTTCATCATGCGCAGTTTTTCGCAAACAAGCAATTGCTCCCGGTCAGACCCGCCTCCTAAAAATACAATATCAAACTTACCGAGATCGACACTGTCATCCTTCTGTACCTCGACTACCTCTGCCTGCAATCCCCTCCAACGCATACGGCAAGTGAGAGCTGCAATATTGCCGCGGTCGCCGTAAAGATTCAACAAATCAGGAAACAAATGCCCTATGGTTACGGAATAATTTTCACTCATGCGCCTCTGCCTCCTTCTCCAGTTCCTTCAAAATATCCTGCATGCGAAACACGGCAGTATAGTTCACCAAAGCATAGCAAATTTCACCACTGCCTGCAATTAAGGCCTGTGCTGCTTCTTTTAAATCTCGCAGCTTCGTCATACGCGTCTCCTCAATCCCTGCATATTTCATACGCACCGCCAAATCATCCACACGGATTCCCGATAAAATAAAATTACGCACACCAACATGACACAGACGCTCAAAATCAACATCCCAAATCCATGAAATATCCTTGCCATCCTGTGCATTGTCATTAATTACAATCAACATGTCCTTTGGCGTTTCATCCTTCTCCACGACCGAGATTGCCTGATTAAATCCGGCAGGATTTTTAGAAAGATTTAAGACAACCTTTTTGCCGATATAAAATTCCTCCATACGCCCAATCTGCGGCTGATATTGTGACAAAACTTCTGCATAATCCGGTATTTTTCCGACCGCAAGCACCGCTGCTGCATAAGACAATACTATATTATAAATATTATAAAAGCCACGATAGTTCACATCAAAGGGCACACGCGTTCCCGCATAATCCAGCGAAAAGCGCAAACCGTCCTTCAAGTCGACATTATGCACCCGAAAGTCAAGCTCATGCCGTGAAAAGCCACAGCTCGGACAATGAAACTTTCCCAGCTGGCTGTAATGATAAAACTCATATTCCAATTTTGCACCGCACATCACGCAGAAACGACCTTCTTTTGTTTCATTTAAACTGATGTGCGCATCCTCGTCGACACCCATATAATAACATTTACGCTCTGTGCCTTCACCAAACTGTGCCACCAACGGGTCATCACCATTTAAAATCAATTCCGTTCTCGGCGACAGTGCAAGCGCACGTTTTAAATAATCTACAGTAATATCAATCTCTCCGTAACGGTCAAGCTGGTCACGAAATAAATTTGTAATCACCATTTTGTCCGGCTTCATGTGTGCAAAAACCTTTACTGCAGATGCCTCATCCACCTCAATACAGGCATAATCCGCATTTAGTCCGCCAAAAACCGAAGTCTCTGCCGCAAAAGCACAGCACACCCCATAAAGCATATTCGCCCCGACGCGGTTGCACACAACGCGATAACCGCAAGATGTCAAAAAAGAATATAACAGATTGTTAGTCGTAGTTTTTCCGTTTGTACCGCAGACAACGATGATTTCTTTCCTCACCTGAGAAGCCAGCTGCTCCAATATGTCAGGACAGATGCGAAGCGCCAGCTGACCCGGCGCGGAAGAACCCTTTTTCCCCAACAGCCTGCTGCCCCAAATAGCAAGCTTGCATGCACAAAGCGCCATGATTAAACGAATTTTTTTCAAGCCATTTTCATCCTTCCGAAATTAATTACTGCTTTTCCCTCTGCATTGTAACACGGCTGCCAGCAAATAAAATAGAATAATTGCGATTCCGACCGGTAATTCATTTATTATTTGCCCATGCCAAAACATACTTGTATAAATAAAATAAATACCGGGCAATACACCGATCAACGCGCCCCACCATTTTCTGCAAGACAGAAGCACACCGCTTACAACGAATAAAATAAAAATAGAGTAAGCAATCGGTTCCAACGACCCAGCTCCAACACCCATACCAAGAAACCAAACTATAAAAATCAAATACAAAATCGCAGGAATAAAACAAAAAACTTTCTTCATATGGATTCCCCTTTCATTCCTTTTCTCCTATTATACATTATTTTCCGTATAAAAAAAAGTTTTTTCGGAAAAAAGATGAAAATAATTTTATATTGTGATAAAATAAGATTGACAATGCCATCTGTCTTCACCGTTGTCACTGCACCGTATCATTTCTAATTCCGTCAAGCTGATTATACGGATAAGGACAACAGCGGTTATATGGGCAGCTAAATGCCATATCATGACATTTAATTTTAAATTGATTACAACAAAAAAGAGGTGCTATTTTGAATACAATTATATTGGAAAACCACTTGCACCGTGCACTACTCCCGCGCTTAACCTTTGGTGCAGGAGAGCTGATTGATCCGGCAAAAAAAGAAGAATATTATACACTTTTGGACACCTTTTACTATCAATATGGCGGCCGAAGCTTCGATACTGCGCGTTCCTACGGAAATGGCATGAGCGAAAGGATACTTGGTCAATGGCTGCGTGACCGCAGGATTGACCGCTGCGACGTATTTGTGTCCACCAAAGGCGGCTTTCCGCCCGATGATGACCGACACGGCTGCCGTCTTGACCGCAAGAACTTAACAGAGGATCTAAACCAAAGTCTCGAGGCTTTCGGTTTCGATTATTTCGACTTATATCTGCCGCACCGCGACCATGCATCCCTTTCCGCAGAAGAGATAATGGACACACTGAACGAATTTGTACGGCAAAACAAAGTACATTTTATCGGTGTTTCCAATTGGAAAAGCGCACACATTGCTGAGGCAAACCGCATTGCTCAAAAAGAGAAACTTATTCCGGTCTCGGTCAGCCAGGTAAATTTCTCATTAGCGCAAACTTCACCCGAACTTTTGGAAGATGACACACTGGTAGCAATGACCGATGCGGAATATCAATGGTACCTTGCACATCAATTTCCCGTTATGGCATTTTCTGCGCAAGCAAAAGGGTTTTTTGCCAAACTTGGCAAGGGTGATGCTCCTACTCCTAAAATTAAAAGCCGATTTATGACCGAGCGGAACATGGAACGGCTTGCGCGCGTCAAAATACTTAGTGCCCGTCTCGATGTTTCTCCCGGCGCACTCGCGCTCGCCTATCTCACCTGCAACGCGCTGCCTGTCAGCGCCATCTTCCGCTGCCGTACCAAGGAACAATTGGACGACACAATGGGAGCAGGAAAGATTAGCTTAACACAGGAACAGATTGATTGGCTTTGCGGGAAATAGCTATTGACAATTTTTTCGGATTGAGTTATAATTTTTACAGAACATTTGTTTGTAATATTCGTCTCAAAGGAGCAAATTCATGGCAAAAAATGAAATTTATATTAAGGGTGCCAAAGAGCACAATTTAAAAAATATTGACGTAACAATCCCTCGTGATAAGCTGGTAGTGTTAACCGGTCTTTCCGGTTCCGGCAAGTCTTCACTTGCCTTTGATACAATCTACGCAGAGGGACAACGGCGCTATGTAGAGTCACTGTCCTCCTATGCGCGCCAGTTTTTGGGGCAAATGGAAAAACCGGATGTGGAATTAATTGACGGTCTCTCCCCTGCCATCAGCATTGACCAGAAAACCACCAGCAAAAACCCACGTTCTACGGTCGGTACTGTTACGGAAATTTATGACTATTTGCGTTTATTATACGCAAATATCGGCATTCCGCATTGTCCGAAATGCGGTAAAGAAATAAAAAAACAAACAGTTGACCAGATTGTGGATCGCATTTTGGAAATGCCGCAGGGTACCAAATTTCAGGTGCTCGCCCCTGTCATCCGCGGCAAAAAAGGCGAGCATCAAAAGCTGTTTGAAAACGCAAAAAAAAGCGGCTACATCCGCGTTCGTGTTGACGGTATTATTTATGACTTATCAGAAAGTATCCCACTGGAAAAAAACAAAAAACATAACATTGAAATTGTCGTAGACCGTCTGGTTGTGAAGGAAGGTATGGAGCAACGGCTGACCGATTCCATTGAAACTGCCCTTTCACAGGCAAACGGTTTGGTGATGATTGACATTATTAACGGCGAAGAACTTCTGTTCAGTCAAAACTATGCCTGCGATGACTGCGGTATCAATATGGAGGAGCTTGCTCCTCGTATGTTTTCCTTTAATAATCCTTTTGGCGCCTGCCCGCACTGCATGGGACTCGGGTCGTTGATGAAAATTAATCCCGAGCTGGTGCTTGACCGCCGCAAATCAATCAACGGCGGCGCCGTACTGGCAAACGGCTGGGGACATGCCGATAATACAGAATCCGTTGCATACACCTATTACACCGCTTTAGCAGAAAAATATCATTTCAGTCTTGATACGCCGGTCTGTGATTTGCCTGATGAGATTGTTGACATTCTTCTTTATGGAACGCACGGTGAAAAACTTGATCTCTCTTATGAACGCTCCTATGGCACAGCAAGCTACAAAGCAGCGTTTGAGGGTCTTATTCCTAACCTTGAGCGGCGTTATCAGGAAACCTCCAGCGAATACATGAAAGCGGAGTATGAAAAACTGATGTCTATAGAGCCGTGTTCCGAATGTGGAGGCAAACGTCTGCGCAAAGAATCCTTGGCAGTTACCGTCGGCGGCTTAAATATTGACGAAGTAACCCGCATGCCGATTACCAAAGCAAAAGACTTTTTTGCTAATCTAAAGCTCACAGAACGGGAAATGACCATTGCCCGTCTGGTCTTGCGTGAGATTAACGAACGTCTTGGCTTTTTGGTAGACGTGGGGTTGGACTATCTTACGCTCTCTCGTTCCTCAGGAACCCTCTCCGGCGGCGAAGCACAGCGAATTCGTCTTGCAACACAAATTGGATCCAGTTTGATGGGGGTACTGTATATTTTGGACGAGCCCTCCATCGGTTTGCACCAACGCGACAACGACCGTCTGCTGGCTACTCTGAAGCGTCTGCGCGATCTCGGAAACACGCTGATTGTGGTAGAACATGATGAAGACACCATGTACGCTGCCGACCATATTATTGATATTGGTCCCGGCGCCGGTGTACATGGCGGCGAAGTAGTTGCCCAAGGCAATGTTGAAGAAATTAAGGCAAATCCGAACTCCATTACAGGGCAATATTTATCAGGCGCAAAAAAAATACCGGTTCCAAAGGAACGCCGAAAAGGAAACGGTAATTTTCTGAAAGTTATCGGTGCAAAAGAAAATAATTTAAAAAATGTCGATGTTTCCATTCCGCTCGGTACTTTTTGTGCGGTTACAGGCGTATCCGGTTCAGGTAAATCCTCTTTGGTAAATGAGGTATTGTATAAATATCTGGCTCGTGAATTAAACCGTGCCTACACAGTTCCCGGGAAGATGACCCGCATTGAAGGTCTGGAATTTTTAGATAAAGTGATTGACATCGACCAGTCACCAATCGGCCGAACACCTCGCTCCAACCCTGCAACTTATACAGGTGTTTTCAGTGATATTCGTGAAGTTTTTGCACAAACAGCCGAAGCAAAGATCCGCGGCTATAAATCGGGACGCTTTAGTTTTAATGTCAAGGGCGGACGCTGTGAAGCATGCAGCGGCGACGGAATTATTAAGATTGAAATGCATTTTTTGCCTGATGTATATGTCCCCTGCGAGGTTTGCAAAGGCAAACGCTATAACCGCGAAACGCTAGAGGTTCGCTATAAAGGAAAAAATATTTTTGAAGTTTTGGATATGACCGTAGAAGAAGGTTTGGAATTTTTTGCACCAATCCCCAAAATTGCACGCAAATTGCAAACACTCTATGATGTTGGCTTGTCTTATGTAAAAATAGGTCAGCCTTCCACGCAACTCTCCGGAGGCGAGGCTCAGCGAGTGAAACTTGCAACTGAGCTTTCACGCCGGCCAACCGGCAAAACCATTTATATTTTGGATGAACCCACCACAGGTTTGCACACTGCTGACGTGCACAAACTTTTGGAGGTGCTCCAGCGTCTGGTAGATAACGGAAATACCGTTCTAGTCATTGAGCACAATCTTGATGTAATTAAAACTGCTGATTATATTATTGATTTAGGACCTGAGGGCGGCGACCGCGGCGGACAAATTGTTGCCTGCGGCACACCGGAGGAAATCACAAAATGCAAAAAATCATATACAGGTCAATATCTGAAAAAATATTTGGAACAAAAATAGTACATTTGTGTGGTTTGTTCTGCATAAAATGTGGTACAAGACAGAACAGATTTTGACAAGGAGAATCAACATGAAAAAGCATAAGCCTTATATCAGCTGCATTGTTGCCGCCGGTGGCAGCGGTTCCCGCATGGGCGCAGAGGTCAACAAAATATTTTTGGAACTTTGTGACATTCCTGTTTTGGCGCATACGCTGCTTGCTTTTGAAAATCATCCTGATATCAGTGAAATCATTTTGGTTGCACGCGAATGTGATATTCCGGGCTGCATGGATATTGCAGAAGAATTTCACATCAGCAAATTAAAAACCATTACACGCGGTGGGAAAAGCCGGCAGGAATCCGTAATGAATGGTATGAAGGAAATCTCCGTACAAACAGAGGCAATCTTAATTCACGATGCGGCGCGCCCTCTTGTTACAAAAACGGTTATTTCCGAAGTCATTGAAAATACGCTTGCCTATGGCGGTGCAGCCGTAGGCTCGCCATGTAAAAATACGATTAAAGAGATTGACGAGAACGGCTTCATTCTCCGCACGGTAGAACGTGAATATTTGTATGAAATTCAGACGCCGCAAGGATTTACAACAGAAAATTCAAAACAAATGTATCAATATGCCGGCGAAAACAATATTAGCGGCACAGATGACTGCTATCTGGCTGAACAGCTTGGATTTCAGGTAAAAATGATAAGCGGCAGCAGCGATAACCTAAAAATCACAACCTATGATGATTTATTGCTGGCAATTCAAATATTAAGCAATCGGGAGGAGAAATAAATATGACAGATTTTCGAATCGGTCACGGCTATGACGTACACAAACTGACCGAGGGACGCACATTGGTTTTGGGCGGAGTCACCATTCCTTATCATCTGGGGCTTTTGGGACATTCCGACGCTGATGTTCTTCTGCACGCTATTATGGATTCTCTTCTTGGTGCAGCAACGCTCGGTGACATTGGCAAACATTTTCCTGATACCGATGCAAAATACAGCGGCATCAGTTCGCTGAAACTATATGAACATGTAGTTGCACTTTTGCACGAAAATGGTTTTTCTATCGGCAACATTGATGCCACCGTCATCGCGCAAAGGCCCAAACTTGCGCCCTATCTTCCGCAAATGTGCAGTACCATTGCCGAAATCTCCGGTATAAGCAGCGACAGAATTAACATTAAAGCTACTACCACAGAGCAACTTGGTTTCTGCGGCCGCGGCGAAGGAATTGCCGCTCACGCAGTCAGTCTGCTCTACCGATAAAGGAAGTGTAAACATGACAGGTCTTGTTTTGGAGGGCGGTGCTTTTCGCGGTCTGTATACCGATGGTGTACTGGATGCCTTGCTTGACAATAATATTCATTTCGACTATATTATCGGCGTTTCCGCCGGAATATCCAACGGTTATTCTTACGCCTCCGCCCAAAGCGGACGCAATGTAGAAATTATTCGTAAATATATTAACGACAAACGCTATTTTGGTTTTGCAAACTACTTAAAAAACAGAAGTATTTTCGGCATGGACTTTGTCTTCGGTGAGATACCGCGATCACTTGTCCCGTTTGATCTAACCGCCTTCCAAAACTACAGCGGTAAAATTTTGGCAGGTGTCACAAACGCAGAAACCGGTAAAATAGAATATTTTGAGCCCGACTATGACGATACCGACTTCACCCTCCTACGTGCCACTTGTGCCATTCCATTATTTTTTCCTGTAATCTACTACCATGGGGGAAAATACTTTGACGGCGGACTTGCCGACCCGATTCCGATCCGCAAAGCAATTGAAGATGGCTGCACAAAAAACCTGATTGTCCTAACTCAACCGAAGGGATATCAAAAGAAACCTTCTCATTTTATTCCCGGTCTGACAGGACTCAAATATCCGGCATTAAAGCGAACACTGACGGAGCGTCACGAACGCTACAACAGCAGTATATGTTTTTGCGAAGCTCAGGTTCAAACAGGAAATGCTGTCTTGCTCCGTCCCGATGCAATCGGCTTTACATCACGCTTTGAACGCGACCTGGACAAGCTGAATATTCTGTACGAAAAAGGCTATCGCGATACAATAAAAAACCTTGACGCTATTTGCTCTTTATTTTAGTTTTTGCTCATTTTGTGTACTATTTTACATCTTTTGTGAACCAATTGAAATTGTGTTACAAAGAAATGTATTATATAATTATTAAAAAATTAAAAAGGAGCACTTTTATGATTACAATAGACTTATCCGGAAAAACAGCTCTTGTTACCGGCGCCACCGGGCAGCTTGGCAGAACGCTTTCCAAAAGACTTGCTCAAAGCGGTGCAGATGTTATACTTTGCTATCATAGCAATGAAAAGAAAGCTATGGAACTCTCTGAGACACTTTCCGCTGAGTGCGGTGTGCGCACTTTTCCAGTTCAGGCAAACATTCGTGATTATCAGTCTATCTGTCAAATGCGTGATAAACTGGAAAAAGAATTTGCCCTGCCTGATATTATTGTAAATTGCGCCGTCAGCCAATATCAGTGGGTCTCTATTTTGGAACAACCGATAGAAGATTATCAAGATCAGTTTGAAACCACCGTCCTGCATAACGTAGCTATGATAAAAGCTTTTGTCCCTCATATGCAGAAAAAGGGATGGGGACGCGTTATCGGAATTAATACCGAATGTGCCATGCAATGTACGCCGACACAAAGTGCATATGCTGCCGGAAAACGCGGCATGGATGCCATTTACCGGGTACTTGCCAGAGAAATTGGCAAATGCGGCATTACAGTAAATCAAATAGCCCCCGGCTGGACATTTTCTGACTACGAACGCGAAAATGGCAGTAAGGATATTAACAACAACTATGCTTCATCCGTCCCGCTCGGCCATCGCGGCACAGACGACGACATTGCCAACGCTCTCATTTTTTTAGCATCTGACCTTGCTTCTTTCATCTCCGGCGTTTATCTTCCTGTATGCGGCGGAAATGTAATGCCCGCAATATAAAACTAAGTGATGTTACAGCAATCTACCTTTTGCATTGTTGTAACATCTTTTTATTTTCATTTTTTGACAAATTTTAATAATTTTTTAAAATTTCATAGACAAACGGAAGGATTTGTTATATAATAAGTGGTAACGATTTTCTAAAAATTTTTTTGCCTGCATGCGGGCAAAAAAATTTTGCCCAAAAATAATACAGAAAGGTGAGTTGTTTTTTGAAAAAACTAACAGGAAAAGATTATGTACTGGGATTACAGCACATGTTTGCCATGTTCGGCGCGACAGTGCTGGTTCCTCTTCTGACAGGTTTGGATGTCTCCACAACGCTGTTAATGGCCGGCTGCGGAACCCTTTTATTTCACTTCTTAACAAAAATGAAGGTGCCCGCTTTCTTAGGTTCCTCCTTTGCATTTCTAGGAGGCTATGCAGCAATTGCTCCGCTGATTGACGGCCAGCCAAATATTGAGATGCTGCCTTACGCTTCATTAGGCGTCGTCTTTGCAGGTCTTATCTATTTGATTCTTGCTCTTTTATTCAAACTGTGTGATGCTAAAAAAGTTATGAAGTTCTTCCCTCCCATTGTTACGGGACCCATTATTATTGCAATCGGTCTTATTTTGGCACCATCCGCTATTAGCAATTGCCAGTCAAACTGGTTAATTGCCATTGTTGCATTTGCCGCTATTGTAATCTGTAACATCTGGGGCAAAGGCATGATTAAAATTATTCCTATTCTGATTGGTATTTTTGTTTCTTGTGTATTTTCTATCATCTTGCATTTGTGCGGATTTGAAATATTCAGTGCAGACAAATTGCAGGCTCTCTCTGATGCCGCTTGGTTAGGATTTCCAATTCGCATGGATATGACTGTATTTGCAATTCGCGATTGGTCAAAGGCACTGACCGCCATTATTGCAATTGTACCGATTTCAATCGCTGCTATGATGGAGCATATCGGTGATATTTCCGCAATTAGTTCCACTGTTGGTAAAAACTTTATTGCCGACCCGGGTTTACACAGAACACTGCTTGGTGATGGTCTTGCTACTTCCTTATCAGCTATTTTTGGTGGTCCGGCAAACACTACATATGGTGAAAATACCGGCGTTCTGGCTTTGACAAAGGTTTATGATCCTCGTGTCATTCGCATTGCAGCCATATTTGCTGTTATTTTGTCCTTCTCGCCGAAGGTTGCTGCATGTATTAGTCTGATTCCCACGCCTGTTATCGGCGGTGTTTCGCTGATTCTGTACGGTATGATTTCTGCAATTGGTACCAGAAACCTGGTTGAAAACCGTGTTGATTTATCCAAGAGCCGAAATATTATTATAACCGCTACCATTTTGGTTACTGCGTTAGGCTTTAACTCCATCGGTGGGCTTTCCTTTACCGTATGTGGCACACCGATTACTTTAACAGGTCTCGCAATTGCTGCTGTGCTTGGTATTTTGTTAAATGCTATTTTACCGGGAAAAGATTTTGAGTTTGTCGCCGATACCGGAGATTCTTCGGAAAAGGGCGTTGATTTTAAACTTTAAGACTTGAATATTTAAGAAAAGAGTGAAAACATGAGTAAATTATTTGTTATGGATCACCCATTGGTTGTACACAAAGTTTCTATGCTGAGAAACAAAACAACTTCAGTAAAGGATTTTCGTGAGTTAATTAATGAAATTGCTCTGTTGATGGGCTATGAAGCAACTAAAGATTTAAAACTGACCGAGGCAACTGTAGAAACACCAATTGCGGAAACAGTCGGCGGATTTATCGAGAAACAAGTCGCTCTGGTTCCGATTCTACGAGCCGGCCTTGGTATGGTAGATGCTCTGATGAGCTTAATCCCTGCTGCAAAGGTGGGACACATTGGTTTGTACCGCGATCACGAAACCCTTCAGCCGGTAGAATATTACTGCAAACTGCCAACCGATATCGAGAGTCGTCAGGTACTTGTTCTTGACCCAATGCTTGCAACGGGCGGGAGCGCAACCGCAGCAATTGATTTTATTAAAAAACGTGGTGCGAAAAAGATTAAGCTGATGTGCATTATTGGCGCTCCGGAAGGCGTAAAAGCTGTGCAGGAAGCACATCCTGATGTTGACATATATGTTGCTGCTCTGGATGAAAAGCTGAACGACAGCGGATATATTGTCCCCGGTCTTGGAGATGCCGGCGACCGTTTATTCGGAACATTATAAAAAATGTAACATAACCAAAAACAAATTTACGCAGGGCTTATTAAGCTCTGCGTTTTTACTTCACTATTGAGGAAATATGCTGGATCATAAGCATATAAAAAAGCCTGTATGGAAAATATTCCATACAGGCTTTCAATTTTTGTTATTAGTTTAAAATTGCTTTTTCAGTGTCCTTATCAAAGAGATGAATCTTATTACCTTCCAAAGCGATTTTAATCGTATCACCCGGCTGAGCGGTTGTTCTCGGGTTAACAATTGCCGTGAAGTTAGAACCTTCAATGTTCAAGTACAAATGAGTGGTCGCACCCATAAGCTCTGTAACTTCAACTTTAGCTTCTACAACACATTCCGGAGTAGTGGAAAGAATAGCTTCTTCATCATGCATATTCTCCGGACGAATACCCATAATAACCTGCTTGCCGATATACTCGGAACCTTCCAACTTCTGTGCTTTTCCATCCGGAATTTTAACAGAAGATTTACCAAAGGTCAAGTAAATACCATCGTCCTTTTTCTCAAGCAATGCATCTACAAAATTCATCGGAGGGCTTCCGATAAAACCTGCAACAAATACATTAACCGGATTATCATATAACACCTGCGGGCTATCGATCTGCTGAATGAATCCATCCTTCATAACAACGATTCGGGTACCCATAGTCATAGCTTCTGTCTGGTCATGTGTAACATAAATAAATGTTGTCTGCAATCTCTTATGAAGCTTACTGATTTCTGTTCTCATCTGACCTCTGAGCTTTGCATCCAAGTTGGACAGCGGCTCATCCATCAAGAATACCTTTGGTTCACGAACGATAGCACGACCCAAAGCAACACGCTGTCTCTGTCCACCGGACAACGCCTTCGGCTTTCTGTCAAGCAAATGCTCAATATCCAAAATTCTTGCAGCCTCAGTAACTCTCTTTTTAATGTCAGCTTTCGGCATTTTTCTCAGTTTCAAACCGAACGCCATGTTGTCAAACACTGTCATATGCGGATACAGTGCATAGTTCTGGAATACCATAGCGATATCTCTGTCTTTCGGTGCCACATCGTTTACAAGCTTGTCACCGATATAAAGCTCACCTTCAGAAATTTCTTCCAAGCCGGCAATCATTCTCAGCGTGGTGGATTTACCACAACCGGAAGGACCGACCAAAACAACAAATTCTTTATCTTCGATATCCAAATTGAAATCACTTACAGCTGTAACGCCGCCGGCATATCTTTTATAGATACCCTTCAAATTTAGACTTGCCATTGTGTGTACCTCCTCATACCTGACTAATCATTTACAATACATATGATACCACAATTGTCCTTAAAATGTTAGTCTCTTTTTCACCAAAATTTTAAAAATTTATTTAGTAACCATGCACAAAAAAGATTTTTAGTGCCTCAACAGGCTCTATTGAGCATCTTTTATGCTAAGAGAAATTCTTTTTTTTGCGATATCAAGGCCAATAATTTTAACCTTAACAACATCTCCTACCGACAAAGCTTCCATCGGGTGTTTAATGTATTTATTACTAATTTGCGATACATGCACCAAGCCGTCCTGATGCACGCCAATATCAACAAACGCGCCAAAATCTATCACATTTCTTACTGTCCCCGTCAATATCATGCCTTCACTTAGATTTTCGATAGAAAGCAAATCAGAACGCAATGTTGGTTTCGGCAGCTCATCACGCGGATCCCTTCCCGGCTTCACTATCGCATCAGCAATATCACGCAGCGTTGGAACACCCACTCCAATCTCCTGTGCCAATGCCGAAAAACTTTCTTGTTTTAATTTTGCTAAAAAATCTTGTTTTTGATTGCCAATGCTTTCCAATGTAAATCCTTCCCTCTGTGCAAGCATTTTTGCCGCATCATAGGATTCCGGATGTACCGATGTATTGTCCAACGGATTTTTCCCGTTTGGAATCCGCAAAAAGCCTGCGCATTGTTCAAAGGCTTTTTTCCCAAGCTTTGCGACCTTCAACAGCTGTTTTCTGTCCTCAAATTTCCCGTTCTCTTCACGGTAAGTCACAATATTTTTCGCTATTGCGGAATTAATTCCCGCAATATGTGAAAGGAGTGACGGCGAGGCAGTGTTCAAATCAACGCCTACGCTGTTCACGCAATCTTCTACAACTCCATCCAAAGCCATAGAAAGCCGTTTCTGATTCATATCGTGCTGGTATTGCCCAACGCCGATAGATTTCGGGTCAATTTTAACCAACTCCGCAAGCGGATCCTGCAAACGGCGCGCAATGGACACTGCACTGCGCAGTGCAACATCGTAATCGGGAAATTCTGCAGCACCAAGCTCCGATGCAGAATATACCGATGCGCCCGACTCATTGACCACAACATATTTGACCTCTCTGTCAAGTTCTGAAATAACATCCGCTACGAATATTTCTGATTCCTTTGAAGCCGTTCCATTTCCGATAGATATTAAATTAACCTGATATTTTTCAATTAGCTTCTTCAGAACATCCTTTGCCTGCGCCTTATTATGATGTTCTAAGGTACAATAAATAACTGTTGTTGCCAACACCTTGCCTGTTTCATCCACAACCGCTATTTTACAGCCTGTACGATATGCAGGATCCAACCCAAGAACCACCATCCCTTTTATCGGGGGTTGCAATAACAGACTGTGGAGGTTTGCCGAAAATAGTTTAATCGCCTCTTCGCTGGCATTTTCCGTCAGTTCTGCACGCAATTCGTTCTCAATGGATGGTGCAATCAGTCTCTTATAAGCATCCTGTGCCGCACTCTCTACATACTCGCTTGTCACCGATAAAGGCTTTTTCAACAGCTGTCCGCGCAGATAATCAAAAGCAGCCTCTTCCTCCATGGAAACCGACACTTTCAGAAAACCCTCTTTTTCGCCGCGGTTAATAGCAAGCACACGATGGTTTGCTATCTTAGAGAGCGGCTCTGCAAAGTCATAATACAAACGATATACACTGTCCTCTTCCTTTGCAGCCTTAGATACCAAAATCCCCTTACGGTAAGTCATTGCACGAATCTGCTTGCGATATTGCGCATTATCCGAAATACCTTCGGCAATAATATCCATTGCACCGGCAATTGCCTCTTCTGTTGACTCAACATTTTTTTCTTTATCAACATATTGCGCCGCTAGCTCCAAAAAGCTCCCGTCATAAATATCCTGTCTCAAAATAATCTCCGCCAAAGGTTCCAGTCCCTTTTCTTTTGCCACAGTTGCACGCGTTCTGCGTTTTGGACGAAACGGTCGGTAAATATCTTCCAATTCCTGTAATGTCTGCGCCTTGAGAATTTGCTGTTCTAGCTCATCTGTCAAGTTTTCCTGCTCGGAAATAAGACGGATAATCTCTGCTTTTCGTTCCTCCATGTTCCGCAGATAGGCAAGACGATCTGCAAGCTTACGCAAGGTTTGATCATCAAGCTCTCCGGTCTTTTCTTTACGATACCGTGCTATAAACGGGATAGTGTTTCCCGCATCAATCAATTCAATAGTGTTCGCAATCTGAAAATCTTTTAAATGAAATTCTTCTTTTAATTGCTGTGCAATAAAATCCATATTATCTCCTTTGCCGTCTTTACTTTCCTGTCCGCTGAATATAAACGCTCAGCATCTGAGAAATCATTTTAGCCGCTTCCTGTCGAGATGCAAACTGTTCCGGATTAAAATTACCGTTATTGTCGCCCGAGATAATGTTTAGTTCACGCATCGCCAGTACCGATTCTCTCGCATATTCCGCTATTTTGTCATTATCTGCAAACTTTTCTGTTTGCCCGTCTGCTTCAATGCCTTGTTTTGCCAATACGCTGCAAATTATTTTCGCCATATCCTGACGCTTAATTTTCTGACCGACACCAAACTTTCCTTCTCCAACACCGTTAATTAAGCCTTTGGCAGCAGCGTTTGCTACATAGCTGTAATACCAGCTGTTCTCTGCAACATCCTCAAAATTGCAAACAGCACCCGTATCATTCATGCCAAACAATTCCACCACCAGCTTAACAAATTCCTCACGGGTAATACTTGCGTTTGGCAAAAACATTCCCTCGGCCTTTCCGTCAATGACACCGCGCAGTTTTAATCCCTCTACATATTGTTTTGACCATCCCGAAACATCATCAAAACTGTACGGCGCATCCTTGACAACATATTCGCCGCCGCGAGTCAGCAATGCTGCAAATCCTGTTTCTGTCATTGCTGTATATTTTACCGGTATAAGCTGTGCGTTTTCAAAACGGTACAGCATAAGATTCTCCCCGCTCAACGTAAAACGAAGCAGTGTTTGATGCTCAAACGTTTTTTCGGTATCAATGCCGCTGTCCGTTTTTATGCCTACCCTAATTAAAATACCGTTATCACGGAGTTCGTCGGTCAGCCCATCAAACGAATCTGCTTTTTCATAAATAATTTTTTCGGAGGAATCAGGCGGCGTTATCTCACCGTTATTTACTGTGCCTCCCGGCACTTTACCTCCGCCGTTGTTACCGCCATTACCGCTTTCTTTAGCAACAATTTTGCAAAGTCCTAGTTCTGACAAGCCTTGCGCCAATTGATAACCCTCTTCGCTGCCGGTATATGTATTAAAGAGAACCGCTAAAGAATTAATCAGTTTCTCTGCCTCTACCTTTTCACCGCCCAAATCCACATTTTCCCATGTTTTATTCAGACTGGCAGCAAAAGTATCCGAAAAAGAATATACCGAAAAGTTTCCCTGATTTCTGTTATAACTGAACAACTCTGCATTTTTTACATTTTTAAATAACGTTTTTGTCATATATGCCATAACAGATTCATTAATACCATCTTCTTCCAACATAGTTGCTAATCTCTCATTTGCCTGTGAAAATGCCGCTTTTAGTACATTCATTGCCCTTTTTACAACGGCTGAAACTTCCATCGGCTCCGGCTTTGTTTTTGCATCTGCATAAGCATACAGCACATTTTGCACATTTTCACAACCGAAACTGACAATGCTGCGCAGCATAGCCTTTACACAGTCCGCACCAAGCTGGTCAATGGTCGGTTTTAATATGCTGTAAACCATGCCGTTTTGTTCGTCAATCTGTCGACAGACAATTTCCAAATTTTCTTCAGCGCCGGAAAAAACTGCCACATTTTGAATCAGCGCATTGCGTTCTCCTGTTGTGTATCCGGCAGCACGTGTAATCATAGAATCAAGCAGTGACCTATCCAAAGCCGATGTCGATAGTGTGCAAAAAAATGTCATAAATACCGCTAACAATAAAGCAAACCTTTTTTTCATATTCTTCCTCCTTAATAGTCTATACCAAAATATTGCTATTCCCATTGGTTGAAACAAAGAAATTACTCTTTATTTTAACCGACGGGAATATATCACAGCGGCTTCCTGCCATAGCAGGAAGCCGCTGTGTTGTCACTTCAAAAAAATGAAATTAATAAATTCCTTTTACATTCATATAATTGTACAAGATTTTCGCTGCTTCCGCACGCGTTACGCTTGCTGCCGGTGCAAACAGTCCGTCACCGCGGCCGCTGATAATACCCAGATTGGTTGCCTGGCCAACAGCCTTGCGTGCCCATTCGCCAATTCTTTCTACGTCACTGTAATCAGCCGTAGTATCAGCAGAAGAATATCCATACAGTCTCATTGCAAGCGCTACAATTTCTTCTCTGCTTAAAACACGCTCCGGCTTAAATTCGCCGTCGTCATATCCAAGATAAATCCCCTTTGCGGAGAGAAGAGCAACAGAATCATGTGCCCATGCCGCAATACCTTGATCGTCCGTATATTCTGTAGTTGTTACGCTGCCAAGCTCGCCTTCAAGATTCAGCAAACGAACCAGAACAACAGCCATCTCCTGTCTGGTTACACCCCATTCAGGCTGGAATGTGCCGTCTTCATATCCCTTAAACAGGCCTCTATTTACCATAGCGTTAATATAATCCTTAGCCCAGTGATTTGCTGTATCAGCAAAGAGAACATCCGATACCGGTGGTGCCGGAATGGTGTTATCCGGTTTCGTTACCACATCCGAGCTTGGACGACGATTGCCGCTGCTGCTACTGCTGTCACTTGACGGACGGCTTATCGTTACAAAGTAAATCTCACTGTTGGTGCCGTCCTTGCTGGTAATGCGAACTGCCACCTTTTTGTTATCGCCGACACGAATGTTTTCATCCTCCATGTCGTCAAACCATCTCCACTCAGAAGAAGCCTTGCCGCTGTCAACATACGCATATTCAATCTTAGCGCCGGCAGTTTTCGTAGTACCCTCTACAGTAAAGGAAGACGTGCTTACTTTAACCTTAGTCGGCTTGTTCTGTTCCAAAGACAAATCTACGCTCTTTCCGTTAACCAAAATGCTGCCCATTTCGAACATGCTGTCTGTTGATACATAAATATTCAGTCCGGAGTCATCCAGAACCTTTTTCATATTAGCGATCTGTTCCTTGCTGTAACTGCTGTTAATAACATCCGCCAACATTTCAGCAATATCCATAGCATTTCCGATCTTTTTACCGTTTAAGGTATAATCATCCATATAGTCCATCAAACGTTTTGCATACGCTGAATCTACCTGATATGCCGCAAAGCCCGTACCATCTGTATCGTCCGTCAGCTGAATGGTATCTTTCCATGCTGTAAACAGATTTAATACAACATACGGAGCAACAGCAGAATCAAAAGCCACATGCTCTTCCAGTGCGTTACGGAGCTTTGCCGGATAAACTTCATCGTCATTATACAAAGCCAGCAAAGCGGTATTGATTTCGTCCGCTCTGTCTGTATCCTGAATCGTGTAGCTTACACGCGCATCATCCTTCTTTACACCAAAGCCATCGATTGCTGTCTCTCTGCTTTTTGCCGGAATAGCACGAATCATTTCCAATACAAACAATGCAGAAGAATAAATCTCGTCATCACCGGTTACTTTGTCAAAAATGCTCTTTAAATCCGTTGATCCGGAACTCAGAGAATCAAAGTCTTTGTTTTTCAGAGCATTAATCAAAGTCTCCATATCTCTGTCGGTACCACCCATATACATGCGTATGTACTCAAGAATCTCCAACCGTCTTTCCATAGTTGCCGGTGTGTTGTCCGAAAAGAAACTCACCAGTTTCTTAACGTCCGAGCCGGAAACATCAACAGTTGCCGCAAATGCCGTGCATACGGAGACCGCAAGCATAGCAAGTGCTAAAACCAGACTAATAATTTTTTTCCTCATTTACTACACTCCCCTTTAATGATGTAAATTAATTTTCTAATAAATAGGCATATTTGGAATAATACCCATATATTTTATTTTTATCTTCCGCAGATAAACTGCGACTAAGTATAGAATACGCTCTTCCAATCTCCTCCCTGGTAATACCTCCGCTGGTCATTGCCAGCAATGTCTGATAATCGGAAGCAGAGAGCGAACGGCTGATAATTGCCATGACTGCAAGTTTATCACCCAAAGAAACAGACTGTTCCAGTTTTTTGACCTGATCCGCAGAAAACCTCATATTTCCCTTTATTCCATGCTTTTCCTGCGCCGCGCTAAGAATGTCTTTCGGCTTTTCTTCCTCGCCATCAGCCTTCTTCCCTTCATTTTGTTCCTGCGAGGTTTGTCCATCGTCATTCGTTTGAGGCAATTGTTCCGCTGAACGGTTTTCTTCCAAAGAAGTTTCCTCTTGTACGGAGGACGATTGATAAAGAGAGTCTGTTAATACAGAAAATGCCTTATCAACAGCAAAATATCCGGTGGTTGCTATTGCCGCAAGTACAAACATAATAATCAAAACAACAATAAGCACCGTTTTTTTTCGGTTTTTCTTTGCCTGTTTCATCTTCTGACTATCACTTCCCTTCCCAATCACGCGCTTCTAAGTTAAACTCGTAATTATTATAGCACAGTTTTTTTAAAAAAGGAAGAGCAAAATGCAAAATTTATTATACTTGTAACATTTTAAGCAGTCCAACAGGTCAATCAGTGCTTTTTGGAATAAAATTTTCTTTTTCTCTTTGAAATATGCTGCCTTAAAGGAAATATGTTGAAAAAAATAAATGCATATGCTATAATGGGGTTACAAACCAACCTTTTCATTTGTCCGGAGATATCGTTGACATAACAAAAAGCACCGTATTTTGCATTGCTTTTATTCTCCGGTTCAATGATGTACACTCAACACCAAACGAAAGGACGGTATTTTTATGAAAAAAATGTTCACCATCTTACTTATCTTTGCAGGACTGCTGTCCATTCCGGTTTCTGCTCTGGAAGCCAGCGATGTGAAGTACTTAAAGGCTGATGAAGGGTATCAGTACGGTGCAGATTTTATTTATGTTGCTGCCGACAGCGCTACCGGTGAAATTATTCCGCTTTCCATAGGACCGTTAGATGAGTATACTTACGCATACTTACCCGGCAACAGCAATATTGCCTTAAAAAAGATACAGCCAACAGCATTTAATGATATTGACCTTAAAAATGATTCTGCTGTAAATGAGCTTTCTGCCCGCGGTGTTATCACCGGTTATGAGGATGGCAGTTTCCGTCCTTTTAATGCTTTATCCCGTGCGGAAATGGCTGTGATTTTTGCCAGAATGTTCCGCATAGCGCCGGATTCTGCCGAGTCCTGTTTCTCCGATGTGGCAACAAACAGTTGGTGCAGCGGTTATATTATGGCATTAGTCAATAAGGGCGTATTAAAAAAAGATGTATTATTTCATCCAAATGACCCCGTAACGCACGAACAGTTGACTGCAATGACATATCGGATGCTTTCGGATATGAACTGCATCTCTTCTGACAAAGAGTTCGATTTTGCTGCTTATCCAGACTTTGAACAGGTTTCCGAATATGCAAAAAATGCCTATCGTCAGCTGCTTGCCAACGGCTATACTGTACTGAATGATTGGCTGGACTACGACCCCATGGATCTGGCCGATGATCGTCACATGCTGCGCCCGCAAAAAAGTGTACTGCGCTATGGCTGTGCTGCATTTCTGTACGATAATATCCGCAGCTTTTTCCGCAACAATGCGCCTGCCATTAAACGCGATACTGCGCCGGACGCGGAAATTCCCATATTAGATGGCTCGACCTCTACTTATGATATCACACAAAATATATATTGGCAATATTACAAGAACCATACCAACCACCCTGATTTTCCAAAGGCTCACTCCAAAACCTCTAATTCCTACAGACGGCTGATCGACGGTGAGGTCGAAATGATATTTGTACCCGACCCAAGTGAAGAAATCACACGTTATGCGGAGGAAAAAGGTGTAACACTGAAATATATTCCGATTGCAAATGAAGCGCTCGTTTTCTTTACTTCGGATAAAAATGAAACTGATTCTGTTACTACGGAACAGCTTTACAACATCTATGTAAACAACAACATCAAAAACTGGCAGGAACTTGGCGGAAACAACACTGAACTGGTTGCCTACTGCAGAAATAATGACAGCGGCAGTCATGCACAGATGGAAAAATTTATTTTAAACGGCAAGGAAATTAATGATTCCATCAGCAAAGAACGAACCTCTTGGGTGATGTCAAGTATCCTAACCGATGTTGACGACTTTAACAGGGAAAATCCGGGCAAATATGCTATGGGTTATACTTTATATTATTACTATGTTGCCAACCAAAACGTGCTCGGTCCTTTTGATTTAAAATTAATGAAAATCAACGGAGTTGAGCCCACGGAGGAAAACATAGCAAACGGTGCCTATCCCTACACTACCAATTATTATGCTGTCATCCGTGATGAGGAAAATCCGAAGGTTGCAAAATTTGTTGAACTGATGCAAAGCGACTTTGGAAAAGATATTATCCGCAACAGTGGTTTAGGCGTTATTGAGTAACCATCTGCCGAACACAACCGGCGGAAAAATAGTATAAAAAATTTAGTAAATACACAAAGGAAGTGCTGAAATGAAATTATGGGGCGGACGCTTCGGCAAAGCAACTGACGCATTGGTAGATGATTTTAATTCCTCTATCCGTTTCGATGCGCGCATGTACAAACAAGACATTTTAGGCTCGGAGGCACATGCAGAGATGCTGGGCCGCTGCGGTGTAATTTCAAAGGAGGACTCAGCATTAATCTGCAAAACTCTCTTGGAAATATTAGACGACATCGAAAACGGCTTGGTAGAATTTAAGATTGATGCCGAAGATATTCATATGAATATTGAAACAATATTAATTGAAAGAATTGGTGATGTCGGCAAACGTCTTCACACCGGCCGAAGCAGAAATGACCAGGTTGCACTTGACATTCGCATGTATCTGCGTGATGAAATTGACTCGCTGCTTACCATGCTTTCTGATACCATGAAAACAATCCTTGGTTTGGCAGAAAAACACCACAACGCCATTATGCCGGGCTACACGCACCTGCAGAAAGCTCAACCAGTTACCTTCGGACACCACATGCTGGCATATTTTGAAATGATGAAACGCGACTGTGAACGCCTGCACGATTGCAGAAAGCGAATCAACGTAATGCCGCTTGGTGCCGGCGCGCTTGCAGGAACAACTTATCCGCTCGACAGAGAATTTGTTGCCAAAAAGCTTGGGTTTGACAGCGCAACGCATAACTCTATGGACTCTGTCAGCGACCGCGATTTTGTGATCGAATTAATTTCCTGCCTTTCCATTTTAATGATGCATCTTTCGCGTTTCTGTGAAGAGCTTATTTTATGGTCAAGCAATGAATTTT
Source organism: uncultured Clostridia bacterium (assembly GCA_934438075.1). Classification (GTDB taxonomy): domain Bacteria; phylum Bacillota; class Clostridia; order UBA1381; family UBA9506; genus RGIG1666. The sequence continues at coordinate 37,716 of CAKSBF010000014.1, forward strand.
CTTTTGTCGAAATGGACGATGCCTATTCTACCGGTTCTTCCATAATGCCGCAAAAGAAAAATCCAGATGTGGCCGAGCTTATTCGCGGCAAAACCGGTCGGGTATACGGTTCGCTTACCACAATTCTCACAGTAATGAAATCTTTGCCGCTCGCCTACAACAAGGATATGCAGGAGGATAAAGAAGCTGTGTTTGATGCTGTAGATACTGTTAAGCTCTGCCTGCCCGTATTTACCAACATGCTGCGAACCATGACCGTCCGCGAAGAAAACTTGCTCTCCGGCGCTAAGGGCGGATTCACCAACGCAACGGATGTTGCCGACTATCTTGTAAAAAAGGGTGTACCCTTTCGCGAATCTCATGCAGTCGTCGGCAAGATGGTTGCTATGGCAATCAAACTCGGTAAGTCTTTGGATGAATTTACCTTGGAAGAATTTCACACCTGCTCTCCGCTGATCGAAGAGGACATCTATGATGCAATCTCCATGCAGACCTGCGTTGACGGTAGAAACCTGATTGGCGGTACAGCGCCATCGTGCGTGAAAAAAGAAATATCAGCCGGTTATGAATATTTAAAACACTTATCATAACCAAACATTTTTATATGAATCAGAGCAGGGCATATGCCCTGCTCTGATTCACGTTTTGTCTTCATATTGCACATTTGTCACAAGGTATCCTGCACCGTCGACAGCACGCCGAAGTTCAAACTCCGATATTTTTTGCTTCATACGTACCACCGCACATCCCTCCTGCAAATGCACCTCCGCCCATACATTTTCCATACGGTTTAGCGCATTTTCCACACGCAGTTTACAGTGATTACACGTCATCCCTTCAATTTGCAATTTTACGAAATAAGGATAATGCCCCGGATCTTTGTCTGCAACATCAACCTTCATTTCCTTATTCGAGCCGGTCCCGCAACAACCCGAAGTTAGCTTTTTCGCGTAACTTTTTACCGCTATAACAGCGACTATAATTAAAATAACAACAATAATTGCAGTTCCCATACTGTTCTCCTCCTTTTCCACTTGCTCAAAAGATATTATAATCTTCTCTTACCCATTCAGCCACAAGTTAGAAGCTACTAACCTTGGCCGAAAATTAAATCTCATATATAGAAAAATAACCAACAAACTATTTAAACTAACTTTTCGCACAAGGTTAGTCGTATCTAACCTTTATGCATTTTTTATGGCTCCCTAACGGAGCCACTCTATACTCTAATGTTATTATAAAACTTATCTTTTCCTTTTGTCAATATCTTTTTTCAATTTTACATTAAGTTTGCAAAAAACAGAAAAAAATTTCCCGAAAGGCAGCACAAAAACTGCACTGCTATTTCGGGAAAGTCCTTTCAATTGTTCTTTTGATTAATTTTCTTCAAACATTCCAAAACCCGCTACTTCGCTGACCGGTAAAGAAAAAACCAAAGCCTCAGCCTCCGTATTTGGTCCGGCATTCTTTAAAATTGACTGCATAATCGCTTTTTTCTGTGCTGTTTTGGCAACAATAAAAATTAACTCTTTTTCTCTCGCAATAGAAACATGAAAAAACATTTCCTCATTTTCTCTGCCTGTGCCTTTTCCATGCAAAACCGTTCCGCCGGTTGCACCCGCAGCGCGTGCCGCATTCATTACCAAGTCAGTCCTGCCTTCGTTAGCAACCACCACAATCAGTTCGTACGAATAATTCAGTTCCGGTATATATTTTGCATTACGCTGGTTTTCACTTAAATATTCCACAGTCTTTCCTCCTCCTATGCTTTTAATGGGAACCGCCACCGTAATACCGTGTCCCGGCACACCGATAAACATTCTTCTTTTCTGCTCCTGTATCAATTTTCGGGTTTTTTCGGCGTTACATATCGTCATAACTACTCTTTTTTCATTGCTCTCAATTCCAAGAACATTCAGCATACTGCGAACAGCAGTTCCCTTTCCGCGAAGTATAATATTCAGCGGCAGCGTCAGTTCTTCACAAATGCCCGTTAAGGTATCCAGCGATTTTGGATCGCAGATTGAAATCACATAATTCATGCCGCATTTTCCTCCCAAAGTTCTACAATATCATAATCGCCATATTCTGCCGCAATCTTTTCCGTTTCTTCCTTGTCTCTGCGTTTATAAATCAAACCAACCGTCTGAATGGAAATTAGCGGCATCATCGCAACCATCGCAACGATACCAAACGCATCACTTAAAACATTACCGCCGAGTGCCATGCTTGCACCAATGACAAATTGCAGCATAAAGGTTGCCGTCATAGGACCCGAGGCCACGCCGCCGGAGTCGAACGCAATTGCCGTATATATATCCGGTACAAAAAAAGACAAAATTAACGCAACCGCATAACCCGGAATCAAAAACCACAGAATCGAAATACCTGTTATAACACGCAGCATGGAAATCCCCATCGCAACCGCAATCGCAGCCGATAAACTGATGCTGATGGACTTACCCGGTATCGCTCCTGCACTGACCTCTTCAATTTGTTTTTCCAGCACTGCCACCGCAGGCTCTGCCGAAATAATAAACCAACCAAACAGCATTGAAAGCGGAATCATGATTGCTTTTGTCCAACCACTTGCCAATCCCTCTCCCAACACAGTACCCAAAGACGAAAAACCAACATTAACGCCTGTTAAAAACAGCACAAGTCCAATGTATGTATAAAAAATACCAAAGCAAATTTTAGTAAGGCTAAATTTTGACATTTTCAGCGAAAACAGCTGAAAAAGAAAGAATATGACTACAATCGGAAGCAAAGAAACCGCCATTTCTGCCATATAACGCGGCAACGCCCGCAGATACACTCTGCCGATTTCCGCCGTTGTTGCAAAAGTACTGTAACTGACCTCGGTAACCGTTTCCGCATTGGAATAGAAAAAACCGAGAAGCAACACTGCTAAAATAGGTCCTATCGAACATAAAGCAACCAAGCCAAAACTATCTGCTTCCGCTTTCTTATCACTTCGAATATTGGATACACCGACACCAAACGCCAAAATAAACGGAACCGTCATCGGTCCGGTTGTAACACCCCCGGAATCAAAAGCTATTCCCAAAAAGTCAGCATCCGTAAACGCCGCAAGAATGAAAATAATCGCATAAAAAATAATCAAAAGCCATCGAAGACGAAAACCCGTAAAAATACGCAGCATACATACCGATAAAAAGAATCCAACGCCGACGCCAACTGTTATCAGCAAAACCATATTATTAATATGCGGAACGGTTTCCGCCAGCACTTGCAAATCCGGTTCTGCCACCGTAACGGCAAAACCAAGTGCAAAACTGACAAGTAATATCCGGAAAAGTTTTTTCGTACCTGTGAGCGCGGTTCCTATTTTATTGCCAATAGGAGTCATAGACGCTTCCGCACCTAAAGAAAAAAAACTAATACCCAAAATGACCATAACGGTTCCGATTAAAAAATTCAACATCAAATCCGTCTGAATCGGTACGATGCTAAAACATAACAATATCACGAGCAAAACAATCGGCAAAACAGACCCGGCTGCCTCCTTTACCTTTTCTGCTATTGCCATACGATTTTTCGCAAGGTTTTCCTTATGCATTTACCAAAACCGCCACCCTTCACAATATTCTCTTCTTCAACCCATCCGGATATATCATAATTGATAAACCCGATATACCCATATATATTATACTAGATTTCATGAAATGACACAAGAAAAAGAATTTAAAAATTTTGTAAACATTTCCTTTAAGTATAATATTTATAAAAAACAGCAATCCCTCCCTTTGCGTAATCAGCTGAAAAAGAAAGATTGCTGCTTCATAATTCACTATTAACCTAAAAATGCCTGCTCCAAATCGGCAATAATATCACTCGCTGTCTCTGTCCCGATAGAAAGACGAATGGTATTCGGTTTAATGCCCTGATCCAGAAGTTCCTCCTCCGACAACTGCGAATGCGTTGTACTCGCCGGATGAATAACAAGCGATTTTACATCTGCAACATTAGCGAGCAGAGAGAAAATCTGAAGCCGATCAATAAACTTTTGCGCCTCTTCGGCCCCGCCCTTAATCTCAAAGGTAAAAATGGAACCGCCGCCGTTCGGATAATACTTTTCGTATAATGCGTGGTCAGGGTGATCCGGAAGGGCCGGGTGGTTCACTTTCTCCACCAACGGATGATGCGTCAGATAATCCAATACTTTTTTAGTATTTTCAGCATGACGCTCCACACGCAAAGACAAGGTTTCTAAACCCTGCAGAAGCAAAAAAGCATTAAACGGAGAAATCGCCGCACCTGTATCCCGAAGAAGAATCGCCCGAATTTTTGTTACAAATGCTGCCGCATCAACCGCTTTGGTAAAGGATACCCTATGATAACTTGGATTGGGTTCCGTCAGCGAAGCAAATTTACCGCTTGCCTCCCAATCAAATTTTCCGCTGTCAACAATAACTCCGCCAAGCGTTGTACCATGACCGCCAATGAATTTTGTTGCGGAATGTACCACAATATCTGCCCCGTGTTCAATCGGCCGGAAGAGATACGGTGTTGCGAAGGTAGAATCTATCACCAACGGAACTTTTACAGCATGCGCAATTTTAGCCAGCTCTTCAACGTTTGGAATATCGCTGTTCGGGTTTCCCAAAGCCTCTGTAAAAATAGCTTTCGTGTCCGGTAAAATGGCCTCTTTTACCTCTTCTAAATTATGAATATCCACAAATGTAGTGTGTATTCCATATTTTGTGAGCGTATGCGCAAGCAAATTGTAGGTACCGCCGTAAATTGTTTTTTGAGCAACAATATGTCCGCCGCCCTCGGCAAGATTTTCAATGGTATAGGCAATTGCAGCTGCTCCGGAGGCAACCGCCAGCGCCGCAACTCCACCCTCCAGCGCCGCTATTCTGCGCTCAAAAACATCCTGCGTGGAATTTGTGAGCCTGCCGTAAATATTTCCTGCATCCGCAAGTCCAAACCTTGCCGCCGCATGAGCTGAATTTTTAAACACATAGGAAGTTGTTTGATAAATCGGTACGGCCCTGGCATCACTCGCCGGATCCGGTTCTTCCTGCCCGATATGTAACTGTTTTGTCTCAAAACCCCATTTAGAAGTATCTTTTATATTAGCCATAATCATTTCCTCTTTTCTATAATTTTTTTATTACAATTGTTGCAAAACTTCTCAAGCAGTCACATTCGTTCTCTGCTCCGTCCCCGGCAAAGGAAGCGTATCACTAAGCCTTTTACCATAGTAGCCCTCCGTTCTACATTGCGCATAAGAATATCAGATATAAAAAAATGAGAGCAATCGCTTATGCGAGCCCTCATAATCGTTACATATCCTATCTGCCTGCCACTTACTCCAAAACATCATCACAGGAGAAAGCAGATGAAGAAGAAATAATGCAACGATTCGAGCCGCACATCATACACATGGCGTTATGTAAAACAATATTCATAATCATTCCGTCTCCCTCCCAAACAAAACCTATATGATTAGTATGTTATAAATAATAACACAGAAAATGTCAATTGTCAATACTTTTTTTCATAAAAATTTTTTATTAGACAATTCGTATTGACAGGGTTTTAAAACAGGTATATAATTTTTAATACTTAGAAAAGCTATATTGTAAAAGGAGTGTCCGCCATGAAGCTATCTGAATTATTTGCACAAAAAAAGCCCACTCTGTCTTTTGAAGTGTTTCCGCCCAAAACAAGCGATGCTTATGACAGTGTGAAATATGCCACCGAGCATATAGCGGCACTCACTCCTGATTATATGAGCGTAACTTACGGCGCCGGAGGCGGCACCAGTAAATATACTGTATCAATAGCTGCAAACATATTAAAAACATACGGTGTTACACCGCTTGCGCACCTTACTTGCGTTTCTTCTACAAAACATTCCATTATGCAACTGCTTGATGAACTAAAAGCAAATGGAATTGAAAATATTTTAGCCCTGCGCGGAGACATCCCAAAAGGCGAAAAACACACCGGCTCCGAATATCAGTATGCCTCTCAGTTAATACGTGACATCCGTGCAAACGGAGATTTCTGTATCGGCGCTGCCTGCTATCCGGAATGTCATGTAGAATCGTCCAATTCTGCAGACGACATTAAATATTTAAAGGAAAAAGTGGACACGGGCTGCGATTTTCTTACAACCCAAATGTTTTTTGATAATAATATATTATACCGTTTTCTCTACAACATTCGGGAAGCCGGTATCACTGTCCCTGTAGTAGCGGGAATTATGCCGGTTACAAACGGAAAACAAATAAAAAGAATCTGCGAACTTTCCGGCACCTACCTTCCACAGCGTTTTAAATCCATCGTAGACCGTTTCGGCGATAACCCGGCGGCCATGAAACAGGCAGGTATTGCCTATGCAACCGAGCAGATTATTGATTTACTTGCAAACGGCGTAAATGCCATCCATGTCTACTCCATGAACAAGCCGGAGGTTGCTGCGCAGATACAGAAAAATTTATCGGAAATCGTTCCCAAAAAGGATGACGCCTTATGATCCGAACAGTTTGTGCATCAGCAAACGAAATTCGCATCAGCAGGAAAGAGGTTTATCGTTATTTAGGCTACGGGAAAAATATCGTCAATACTGACACCGCAAACATTGTGGAGACCTGTATAACAGAAATACAGCCGAAATTGTCCTGTCGCGCATGCTATGAACACTTTTCCGTCCGCTTTGACAAAAACAATATTGATCTTGGTTTTACTACTACACAGTCTCGTGCCTTGAGAAAAAATTTAAACAGCTGTCACGAAATTATTTTATTCACCGCAACCATCGGCTTTGATATTGACCGCATTATTCAGAAATATTCCATGTTGTCGCCCGTTTGTGCCGTAACTGCACAAGCAATCGGCGCCGCTGCCATTGAGGAGTGGTGTGATATGCTTTGCCGCCGCTTTGCGCAGGAGGAACAACAAAAAGACAATTATCTGCGCCCCCGGTTTAGTCCCGGTTACGGAGATTTCCCGTTAGAAGTACAAAAGCATATCTTTCGTGTTCTCGACTGCTCACGAAAAATCGGCGTCAGCCTGAACGAAAGTCTGCTCATGTCTCCAAGCAAATCCGTCTCTGCACTTATAGGGGTCAGCAAAAAAGATATACATTGTACTCCAAACGGCTGTGAAATATGCGAAAATACCGAATGTGAATTCAGAAGGAGCTATTAATGAATATATTGCAAAAAATAAAATCCGGCAGATTGTACTTTGACGGTGGCTATGGCACCAGTTTTCAGGCGCATGGTCTGAAGCCGGGCGAATTTCCGGAGCTTTGGAACCTTACCCGTCCCGAAACCGTAACTCAGCTGCATCTTAATTACCTGAAAGCCGGCTGCGATGTGATTACAACAAACACCTTTGGTGCAAACAGCTTTAAATTTGACGGAAAAAACGGCACTGCTTGTTTAGAGGAAATCATTTCCGCCGCAGTGTGCAATGCAAAAAAAGCGCGTCAAAGTTTTTGCAGCAAAGACAAATACATCGCTTTGGACATTGGGCCGACCGGGAGACTGCTGAAACCATTAGGAGATTTAGATTTTGAAGATGCCGTAAAAGCATTTTCCGAAATTGCAAATTTAGGTGCAAAATATGGCGTTGATTTGATTGTTATTGAGACTATGAACGACTGCTACGAAACCAAAGCGGCAGTGCTTGCCGCAAAAGAAAGCACTTCTCTGCCTGTGTTTGTAACCAACACTTATGATGAAAACAAGAAGTTAATGACCGGTGCCTCCCCGTCTGCCATGGTCGCAATGCTGGAATCTTTGCGAGTAGATGCGCTGGGCATTAACTGCGGTCTCGGACCTGATAAGATGCTTCCTATAGTTGAAGAGCTTGTAAAATATTCTTCCACACCGATTATCGTCAACCCCAATGCCGGACTGCCTGTTTTTCGCAACGGGCATACCGAATATGAGGTAACGCCGGAAGATTTTGCAGACGTTATGACAAAAATTGCAGCGAAGGGCGCGTCAATACTTGGCGGTTGCTGCGGAACAACTCCCGCACACATTCAGGCCCTGCGAAAGAAAACAGAAAATATTTCGTTTGAACCGCTTTTACCAAAAAACCGCACCATAATATCCTCCTATACACATGCTGTGGAGTTCTCCCAAAAACCCGTTTTAATCGGCGAGCGTATTAATCCGACCGGAAAATCCTTATTTAAAGCAGCCTTACGCGAAAAAAATTATGATTACATTCTCCGCGAAGGGGTCTCGCAGCAAGAAGCCGGTGCCCACGTGCTTGATGTAAATGTCGGATTGCCCGAAATTGACGAAAAAGAAATATTAACGCATGCCGTTACACTTCTGCAAACCGTAAGCGACTTGCCCTTGCAGCTTGATACATCAGACGCTAAAGCCATGGAGTCTGCGCTGCGGATTTATAACGGAAAACCGCTGATTAACTCCGTTAACGGTAAAAAGGAAGTTATGGAAGAAATTTTTCCGCTCGCAGCAAAATACGGTGGCGTTATCATTGCCTTAACACTGGACGAGGAAGGGATTCCCGAAACAGCAGAAGGCAGAATCTCCATCGCAAAGAAAATAATTGACACTGCGGCAAACTATGGTATCGCTCAAAAAGATATTATTGTCGATCCGCTCGCACTGACTGTAAGTTCCGACTCTTCATCTGCGCTTGTTACACTGGAATGTCTGGAGGCTTTCTCTAAAATGGGCATTAAAACCAGTCTGGGCGTTTCCAATGTATCCTTTGGTCTGCCGCAAAGAAATATTATTAACCAGACATTTTTTACAATGGCTTTGCGCTGCGGATTAAACGCTGCTATTATGAATCCACACACAAAAGAAATGATGGATGCGTACTACAGCTTTTGTACATTGTCAAACCTCGACCCCATGTGTGCTAATTATATTGAATATACCTCGAAAAATACAGCGTCAGCGCCCGCAAAGCAGGCAGAAGCGGAGAAAGTTGCTGTCGATATTGCCCTCCGCCGCTGCATTTTAAAGGGTTTAAAAGAGGACGCTGCCTCCTTTGCCGAAAAAATGCTGGAAAAGACAGAACCGCTTACTGTAATCAGTGAAGCCATTATTCCTGCACTAGACGAAATTGGTGAAGCATTTGAGCTTAAAAAAGCCTTTTTACCGCAGCTCTTAATGAGCGCCGAAGCCGCAAAAGCTGCCTTTGATGTGATAAAAGCAAAATTAGCTTCAAGCGGAAAAGCGCGGAAGAAAAAATTTAAAATTATTCTCGCCACCGTAAAAGGAGATATTCATGACATTGGAAAAAACATTGTAAAAGTACTGCTCGAAAATTACGATTTTGACGTATTGGATTTAGGCAAAGACGTTGCCCCCGAATTAATTGCAGCAACTGCACAAGCCGAACAAACACCGCTTGTCGGGCTTAGCGCACTCATGACAACCACTGTTCCTGCCATGGAAGAAACAATTCGGCTTTTGCGCCGAGAATATCCAAAATGTAAAATTGTGGTTGGCGGCGCTGTACTCACCCAAGAATATGCCGATATGATTGGCGCGGACAAATATGCACGCGATGCAATGGAAACGGTACGATACGCAGAATCATTATTATAAACCGCGCAGAAAAGATATCAACAAAAACCAAAACAGTGCGAAACTAAAAAGTGCACTTTGACAATTCCGCACGCTAAGCGTGAACTTTGTCAAAGTGCATTCTTTTTATGCAGGCTCTTAAATTTTTTTACTCTGTAAACATAGGTGTTGACAGATATCGATCCCCCGTATCCGGCAAAAGCGCAACAATAATCTTTCCCTTATTTTCCGGACGTTTTGCCAGTTCCGTTGCCGCAAACACAGCCGCACCGGAGGAAATGCCCACTAAGATGCCCTCTCTTCTGGCCAGCGTTCTGCCTGTTTCAAATGCATCCTCATTCTCCACTGCTATAATCTCGTCATAAATCTTGGTGTTCAAAGTCTCCGGAACGAAACCGGCTCCAATTCCCTGAATTTTGTGCGGTCCCGGCGTACCTTTTGATAAAACCGGAGATCCTGCCGGTTCCACAGCAACAATTTTAACATTTGGATTCTGCGATTTCAAATATTCTCCTACTCCGGTCACAGTACCACCGGTGCCAACTCCTGCAACAAAAATATCAACCTTTCCGTCTGTATCTTCCCATATCTCCGGCCCGGTTGTATTACGGTGCGCCGTTGGGTTCGCCATATTAGTAAACTGGCTCGGTATAAAGCTCCCCGGTGTCTGTTCCGCCAACTCCTGGGCTTTGGCGATTGCCCCCTTCATTCCCTTTGCCCCATCTGTCAAAACAAGCTCTGCTCCATACGCTTTCAGCAGATTGCGACGCTCTACACTCATAGTTTCCGGCATGGTTAAAATAATTTTATAGCCTCTCGACGCCGCAACCGCCGCAAGACCAATACCCGTATTGCCGCTTGTAGGCTCAATGATGACAGCACCCGGTTTTAAAACTCCCTTTTTCTCAGCCTCATCAAGCATTGCTTTTGCTATTCTGTCTTTCACACTTCCGGCCGGATTAAAATATTCCACTTTTGCTAAAATTGTAGCAGATAGTTTTTTTTCTTTTTCATAATTACTCAGCTCCAAAAGCGGTGTATTGCCAATTAAATCGGTTATTTTTTTATATATTTTCATAATAAACTCTCCTTTTCTTTTATAAAAATGATAATTATAAATATGCTGCAAATATTAAAGTGTGCTGCAACATCGTTTGTAGTAATATATTTTCATAGCAACCTCCATAAATACCCTAAATACCTATTTGTTTTATGGGTTATATTATAACATTCATTTTTTTATTTGTCAATACCTTCCATAAAAATTTTTTATCACAAAATCTTTTAGAAAACAAGCAATACAAAAAAATTAATTGACCGATCTGCATCTTTATGTTATAATACCTATCATATTAATATGTTTTATTCTATTTAGTATACCACCAAATATAAAGAAAGAGTTGAATGGCATGAATAAAAAAGCTATAATTGCAATGAGCGGCGGTGTAGATTCCGCTGTTGCCGCTCTTTTAACAAAAGAGAACGGATATGAATGTATGGGCGTTACGATGCGTCTTTTTTACAACGAGGACATTGGCGTTGTACGTGAGAATTCCTGCTGCAGTTTAGCTGACGTGGAGGATGCACGCAGCGTAGCCTTTTCTCTGAATATCCCATATCGTGTATTCAATTTTACCGCTCGGTTTAAAAACGATGTCATATTACCGTTTATCCATGCATATGAAAATGGAACAACACCAAATCCATGCATTGACTGTAACCGTTTTTTAAAGTTTCAAAAGCTGTTTCAGCGCGCAAAAGAACTGCAATATGATTATGTTGTAACCGGACACTATGCCAAAATTGAATATTACGCAAAGACCGGGCGTTATCTTTTAAAAAAGGCAGCAGATTCTTCCAAAGATCAAAGTTATGTACTCTATTCCATGACACAGGAACAGCTGGCGCACACTCTCTTCCCTTTGGGAGCATTGCACAAAACGCAGGTACGCGCCATTGCGGAACAGCATGATTTTAAAAATGCAAAGAAACACGAAAGCCAGGATATTTGCTTTGTGCAAAACGGGAATTACGCAGATTTTATAGAACATTATACCGGAAAGACTTATCCACCCGGAAATTTTATTAATAAAAATGGTGACGTGTTAGGAACACACAAAGGTATTATCCGCTACACTGTCGGTCAGCGCAAAGGGCTTGGAATTGCAAGCAATGAACCGCTCTATGTGGCAGCTGTTAACCCCGTTGAAAACACAGTGACACTTGCACCCGAACGTGAATTGTATACCAAAACATTAACTGCGGGAAACATTAATTTAATAGCCGTTGAAGAATTGAAAAGACCTGTGCGTCTAATGGCGAAAATACGCTATCGCCACCAAGAGGAACCGGCAACCGTTACACAAAATAATGATAATACGCTGACAGTCGTTTTTGACGAACCGCAGCGAGCTATTACCAAGGGTCAGTCCGTTGTCCTTTATGACGGCGACATCGTATTCGGCGGTGGCATAATTATATGAAAAAAAGAGACAGAAGTATTTATTTTCAAATACTTCTGCCTCTTTTTATAGATAAAATTATTTCTCGGTGTGTATTTATTTATTAACCTTAGGAAGTGATGCAAATCCCTTTTCCAAATCCTCATCACTCGGAATATAATCCGACATGGTTCCGTTATTATAAGCGGAATATGCAGTCATATCAAAATATCCGGTACCCGTGCAGCCAAATACAATATTTTTCGCCTCTCCGGTTTCTTTGCACTTCAGCGCTTCATCTATAGCAACACGAATTGCATGTGAAGATTCCGGAGCAGGAAGTGTTCCTTCGGCGCGCGCAAATATGGTTGCTGCTTCAAATACTTTGGTCTGTTCTACGGAGCGAGCTGTTAAATAGCCATCATGATACAATTTTGAAACAATCGGGGACATACCATGATAACGTAAACCGCCTGCATGATTCGGCGACGGCATAAAACCGCTTCCCAGAGTATACATCCGCATCAACGGTGTCATTCTGCCCGTATCGCCAAAATCAAACGCATATTTCCCACGTGTGAGCGATGGGCAGGACGCAGGCTCTACAGCAATGAATTCGATGTTATTTTTTCCTTCAATCTTATCTGCCATAAACGGTGAAATTAATCCGCCAAGGTTAGATCCGCCACCGGCACAACCAATAATAATATCCGGCTGAATATCATATTTCTCCAACGCCGTTTTTGTCTCCATACCAATTACACTTTGATGTAATACGACATGATTAAGCACGCTTCCCAAAACATAACGACAACTGTCGCTGGTTAATGCAACCTCCATTGCCTCAGAGATGGCGCAACCAAGCGAACCGCCGGTTCCGGGGTTTTCAGCCAAAATTTTACGTCCCACCTCTGTGGTATCGGATGGAGACGGGATTACTTTCCCACCGTAAGTTTGAATCAACGCCTTACGCTGCGGTTTTTGTTCAGCCGAAACTTTAACCATAAATACCGTCAGATCAATGCCGTAAAAAGCACATGCCATAGCAAGCGCTGTGCCCCATTGACCGGCACCCGTTTCAGTTGTGAGGTGTTTTAACCCTTGCTTTTTTGCATAATAGACCTGAGCTGCCGCCGAATTTAATTTATGGGAGCCGGATGTGTTATTTCCCTCAAATTTGTAGTAAATATGCGCCGGTGTGCCTAACGCCTTTTCCAAGTTGTATGCACGTACCAATGGCGACGGACGATACATTTTATAAAAATCAAGTATCTCTCCCGGAATATCAATATACCGATCGGTTACATTTAACTCCTGCGCAATTAAATCATCGCAAAAAACAGGACGCAAATCATCAGCCGTACACGGCTCGAACGTAACGGGATTAATAAACGGATCCGGCAGTTCTTTCATTGCCGCCCGAACATTAAACCAACATTTCGGCATTTCCTCTTCGGTAAGATAAATTTTGTACGGTATGTTTCCCATATTTTTCCATCCTTTCTGCTTTTGGGTATAAAAATACCCTGCCTCAAATTTTTATAAAAGCAGAGTGAAAAAACATATTAAATTTATAACTCATCTCATGATATCTCATCTCAAACTCGTCTCATCTCTGCTCTTTAAACTCATTATAATACTTTTTACTCTTTTTGTCAAGAAAAATCTTAAAAATTTTAAAGCAGAACAATACGGTGCCTTTCTCGCTTTAAGAACAAATTTCATTGTACCTTGTAAGACAAACCTGCTAAGCCAACAAACAGCTACATAGCATGGTTTGAGAAAATAAAGTGAAATTTGTAAAAAAGTCTTGACAAATTAATAAATTCTTGTTATACTTAAATACGTTCTGTTAGGAGAGGTGTCCGAGCGGTTTAAGGAGCTGGTCTTGAAAACCAGTGATGCGAGAGCACCGTGAGTTCGAATCTCACCCTCTCCGCCAAAATTTTATAATATTATTTATTAATTCGACACGGAGAAGTACTCAAGTTGGCCGAAGAGGCGCCCCTGCTAAGGGTGTAGGTCGGGAAACTGGCGCGAGGGTTCAAATCCCTCCTTCTCCGCCAATCATTCAATATCCTACTTTACGAGAGCGTGATATTGAACAATTAGGTTTGAGAACATTGTTTAGGTTATGAACTAAGCAATGTTCTCTTTTTTTACTTCGTTTTCCGATTCGTTTAACATGTTTCCTATAAAACGATATTCTATATCAATAGACTGTTCCCACCTGCCGTCAACCTGCTTGCGCTCCGAAACTGTAATACTGTCTATGAGTTGTGTTATGATATTTCTATCGAGTCTATCTGCATTAGAGAATTGCCCGATAAGTCTTATCCACTCATTAACCTCATCTGTTGCGTTGCTCTTTTCCTCGTAATCCCTTTTTAATTGAGGAATTCGATTTTCGATGTCCTCCTGCTCTGTCAAAAAATCTTCCATCATTGACTTGAATACCTCCTCGGGAAGGTTTCCGCTGCACTTGTCGATATAAAGATTTTTTATAGCAGTTTTAATGACAACCAGACGTTTTTCGGCACTGTCAATCTGAGACCTTATAACCTTTGTTTCTGCCTTAATATGTTTGATTTTAAGCGCCATAAGTTTTTTTGTAATGGTCTCTTTGTCTGCTTCGGCAATAATTGCATAGTTTCTTATGTCATTCAAAACAATTTCGCAAAGATCATTTTCTTCAATATAATGTGTACTGCAAGCTCCGGAACCGTTGTTGTTATAACGGCTGCAACGATATATACCTTTATCGCCGTGCGCTTGCTTTTTTACCATATATGCAAGCGGAGAACCGCAATCAGCACACTTTAACATACCCGCAAACAACCCCACGGTCTTTTTCTTTGTTCTTGCGACTCTTGACTTTTTATCCATAAGAGTATGTACCCTGTCCCATAATTCACGCTCTATAATGGGTTCATGAGTGTTTTCAACCACTATCCAATTTTCGGGTGAAACGGTTCTCATTTTTTTGGTCTTAAACGAAACTGTCTTACGCTTGCCTTGAACCATATTTCCGATATAAACTTGGTTTCGCAATAATTGCAATACTGTCGAACTACCCCATACATTTTTCTCGGATGTAAGAGGATTAATGCGCCCCATTTTTGAGTAGTGATAAAATCTTGGGCTGTCGATTTTCTCTGTATTCAGGCGTTCTGCAATTTGTCTCGCCGATTCACCCGCCGCAAATTCGTTGAACAGTCTTTTGATAATCAATGCTGCTTCATCATCAACAATCAGGATATGTTTATCTTCGGGTGATTTTTTATATCCATACGGAGCTTGACTACCCATAAACTTTCCTTGCTCAGCATTTTTCTTTTTTACCTGCCGCACCTTTTTTGATACTTGCTTTGGATATATTTCGTTCAGAACATGGTGAAATGCTGTCATATCATTATCATTACTGATAGTGTCTATACTATCGTTAATAGCAATATATCGAATGTCATTTTCAGGGAAGAATTCATCTGTATAGTACCCCGCCTGAACATAATTTCTACCTAACCGAGAAAGATCTTTTGTTATAATACAATTAATTTTGCCGCTTAGCGCATCATCAATCATTTTTTTGAACCCGGGTCTTTCAAAAGCTGACGTTAGATAACGATACTTTTGAAAACACTGGAAAATCAAGGTTTTTCGAGCGACGGACAA
>CAKSBF010000015.1 GCA_934438075.1 uncultured Clostridia bacterium
TAAAAATTCCTCCTATGATATTATTTATATTCTACCATAGAAGGAATCAAATTTACAGACTTTTTTTCACACTCTCGACAGCGGCGACCACGCTTCCACTATTCAAAAGAAAATCATTTTTTATTATAAAGATCCTTCCTTTGATTTTTATTTTGGAAAAGGTAGTCCAAGCAATCAATTTGATGCAGACATATATGGAGTTGTTCAAGAAGTTCCGAACGCCACTTTTTAATAAGCATTTTCGCCTTGTCATATTGACCGTTTTTCGAGTACATATCACACTCACACATCATATCATTCGGCATTCCCGAATCACTTAAACAACGCTTTTCAAAGTCATTCATTACCGTCGCCTTCTTTATTAAAACGCCTTGACGGGTGATAACAAAGCAACGCGATAAATATCATCAGAGCGGTTGCGGACAGACTGACGGGAAAAGCAGTCATAATTGTACGAAAGGTTTCGTTATGCGGGAACACAAATTTTATCCACGCAATACGAACGCCGCACACTCCGACAGTTGTTAAGATTGCCGGAACCAGAGAAATACCAAAGCCCCGCAGATACCCGCTTATAACCTCGTAAAAGAAGCTGAATGAGTGTGAAATCATTACAAACATCAGCCTTGTATAACCGAAAGAAACAACTTCCTGCTCGTTATTGAAAACGGCAAGCAGATTTTTGCCGAAAAACAAAATTAACGTCAGTGCCGATGCAAGAGCAATAAAACCTTCTGCAAGGCACAGCACAAATGTTTTTCGGCATCGGCGTAAGTTGCCGGCACCAAAATTTTGTCCGACAAAGGTGGTGCAAGCCTGTGAAAAAGCGTTTAGAATATAATAATTAAATATTTCAATATTGTATGCTGCGCCTGACGCTGCCATAACAACCGTGCCGAGGCTGTTGATTGCGGATTGAATGACAATGTTTGATATAGCAAAAACAGCGCTCTGAACTCCTGCCGGTACGCCAATCCGCATAATACGGGTGAGTGTTTTTGAATCAATATGCAGAGATTTTATGTCAATATGAATCGGGAGGCTTGTCGTACACAGTCGTCTGAAAAGCAGAGCAGAGCTGATTGCGTTTGATATTACTGTTGCAATAGCTACTCCGTTAACGGTCATATGAAATACTATGACAAATATAAGATTTAGAATGACATTAAGCACACCCGAAACCATTAAGGCGATGAGCGGCGTTTTGGTGTCACCGACACTTCGGAAAATCGTCGACTCAAAGTTATACAGAAGAATAACCGGCATTCCCAAAAGGTATATGCGCAGATACAAAAGTGCAGACGGCAGAACATCATTCGGCACATTAAGTGAACAGAGTAGCATACTTGCAGCAAACTCACCTATAATTGTAACTGCGGTACTGCAGATGAGCGATATTAAGACTGAAGTATGTACGGCTTTTTTTACCGTTTCATTGTTGCTATTGCCGATAGCGTTTGCTATGACTACATTTGCACCCAAAGCAATTCCGACAAACAGATTTACAATCAGTGCAATTACTGCGCTGTTTGCACTGACCGCCGCAACGGCAACCGTTTTGCCTTCACCTGTGAAGTTGCCTACAACTGCAATATCAGACGCGTTAAAAAGTTGTTCCAAAATAGCTGTTGCGGCGACTGGCAGTGCAAACATCAACAGCTTGTTCCAAAGTGAACCGTGCAGCATATCCTGTCCGCCGCTCTTTGCTTTAATATTCATTATACATATCTTCTTTCGTTGTTTTATAAATAACATTATATCGCCGATTTACAACAATAGTAAATACTTATATTGAATGGTTTATCATAGTTGACGCGAATGGTAAAATTTAGTATAATAAAAAAAGGGGTGAAATAAGTGGATATTAGAGTGCTTCAATATTTTTTGTCGGTTGCAAGAGAGGAAAACATAACCCGTGCAGCACAAAGCCTGCATATTTCGCAGCCGTCATTATCAAAGCAGCTTATGGATTTGGAAAGAGAGCTTGGGAAAATGCTGCTTATAAGGGGAAAACGAAAGGTAACGCTGACAGAGGACGGAGTTCTTCTCCGAAAGCGCGCAGACGAAATCGTAACCTTATTTGAAAAAACAGAACGTGAGATGACTGTTGACGGCAGAAAAATAAGCGGTATTGTTTCTGTCGGAGGCAGCCCGACGATAACAATATTAAATACTGCTGCAAATATACGAGAGAATTATCCCGATATAAGTTTTAACTTTTACAGCAGCGATGCTATTGATGTTGCAGAACGGCTGGAACACGGCACGCTTGATTTTGCCGTGCTTTTGGAACCTGTCGATGCAGTAAAATATGATTATATTTCCTTGCCGGATTCTTCAAGATGGGGATTGCTTGTACCAAAAAATTCTCGCATTGCTGAAAGAGAAAGTGTGCAAAAAGAAGATATATTATCCGTGCCATTGATTCTTCATAGGCGGTCAGGATTGCAAAATCTTATTTCACATTGGGCACAGACAGAAACAGATAATCTGAAAATTGCCGCAACATATAATGTTATCAACGGTTCACCGTGTAATTTTGTAAAAAGCGGGTTTGGATGCTATGTAACAACAAAGGATTTATTGCCTGAAGTTTTGGAAGAAAGCGTTTGTTTTCGACCGCTTGAACCGCCGCTTGAGATACATTATGCGTTGGTGTGGAAACGATATGCAGTATTTTCAAAAACGTCGGAAATGTTCTTGAAAAGAATAAAGGAAAATTGCCAACTTTAAGCAGTCTTTCACGGAACATACTTGTAGCACAGGATATTTTGAATACTGCAAAAAGAAATAATAAAAAATAATCAGTATGGACGGAGAGCTGTGAAAACTATCCGCATACTGATTAAAGGCAATAAAAAACCGAGAGCGTTTATAGAACATCTCAAATCCTATAAAAACTCTCGGTATGGTTGCGGAGGCTGGATTTGAACCAACGACCTTCGGGTTATGAGCCCGACGAGCTACCGGACTGCTCCACTCCGCGCTATAGATTACTTATCTAGTATAACACGCACATTTTCATTTGTCAAGCTTTTTTTATAAATTTGCCAAAGAAATTTAATGTATATTGTCTGTAAAACGGTTTGTACTGCTAAACTCACAAAACAAAATTCTTGATTTTATTTTAAAACTTTGGTATACTTATTTTATGTGTTAGTATCAGGAAGGCGGGAAACAGAACAGATGAAAAAGAAAGAATACGGTAATGAGAGTATATCCTCTTTAAAGGGTGCGGACAGAGTGCGTCTGCGACCGGGAGTTATTTTTGGTTCGGATGGCATAGAAGGATGTGAGCATTCTTTTTTTGAGATTCTGTCAAATTCTATTGATGAAGCGCGCGAAGGCTACGGCACGGAAATTGAAATTACACGTTTTATGGATAAATCTATAGAGGTTAAAGACCATGGGCGCGGCATCCCGATGGATTATAATGAAAAGGAACAGCGTTATAACTGGGAGCTGGTTTTCTGTGAGCTTTATGCAGGCGGCAAATATAATAATACCGGCGGCGACAATTATGAGTACAGTCTCGGATTGAACGGGTTGGGTACTTGTGCAACACAATATAGCTCTTCTTTTATGGAAGCAACCGTAATACGCGATGGTAAAAAATATGTGATGAACTTTGAAAAGGGTGAGCCGAAAGGCGAGCTGCTTGTAGAGCAGACACGTTCTAAGCAAACGGGTTCTACCATTCGCTGGCGGCCGGATATGGATGTATTTACTGACATTAATATTCCTCTCGAATTTTACCAGGATACTTTAAAAAAACAGGCGGTTGTTAACGCAGGACTAAAATTTATTTTATACAATCAAACTGCTGACGGCTGGGATATGTATGAATATATTTATGAAAACGGTATCACCGACTATGTAAAGGAAATCTCAGCGGGAAAAGAAATTACATCTGTGCGTTATTTTGAGGCGGAGCGCAAAGGAAAAGACCGTGAGGACAAACCGGAATATAAGGTAAAAATGCAAATGTGTTTTTGCTTTAATAATGAAATTAATATGATTCAATATTATCATAATTCCAGTTTTCTGGAACACGGCGGTTCGCCGGATAAGGCAGTGCGAAATGCCTTTGTTTATGAGATAGACAAATATTTGAAAAACAGCGGAAAATATAATAAAAATGAAAGTAAAATTAATTTTGTTGATATTGCAGACAGCCTTATTTTAGTTACGAACTCATTTTCAACTGCTACCAGTTATGAAAATCAGACGAAAAAGGCGATTACTAATAAATTCATTCAAGAGGCAATGACAGAAGTTCTTCGCCAGCAGCTGGAGGTTTATTTTATTGAAAATAAACAGGAGGCGGACAAGATTGCCGAGCAGGTTTTAATTAATAAGCGCAGCCGTGAGAGCGCAGAGAAGGCGCGCGTCAATGTGAAGAAAAAGCTTTCCGGAAATACTGATATGACAAACCGTATTAACAAGTTTGTCGACTGCCGTACCAAGGATGTCAGCCGTCGGGAGATTTACATTGTGGAGGGTGATTCGGCGCTTGGTTCTTGCAAAACAGGCCGCGACTCGGAGTTTCAGGCAATTATCCCGGTAAGGGGAAAAATATTAAATTGTTTAAAGGCTGACTTTGATAAAATTTTTAAAAATGATATTATTGTGGATTTGATAAGAGTGCTTGGCTGCGGTATTGAGGTAAAGCATAAAAACAGTAAAGATTTAAACACCTTTGATTTGGACAACCTTCGTTGGAATAAAGTTATTATCTGTACGGATGCAGATGTAGACGGTTTTCAGATACGGACGCTGATCCTCACCATGGTTTATGTGCTGATGCCGACCTTAATTGAAGCCGGTAAAATGTTTATTGCGGAATCTCCGTTGTTTGAGATTACCTGCGGAAAAGAGACATTTTTTGCATACAATGAAAAGGAAAAACAAGAGATTGTGGAAAAACTCGGGGATAAAAAATATTCTATACAGCGTTCAAAGGGTCTGGGTGAAAATGAGCCGGAAATGATGTGGCAAACTACGATGAATCCGGAAACGCGCCGCCTGATTCAGGTAAAAGCGGAGAATGCCCAGGAAACGTATCGAATGTTTGATATGCTTTTGGGAGATAATTTACAGGCGAGAAAAGATTTCATCGCACAGTATGGGCATTTGTATCTGGATATGGCAGATGTAAGTTGAAAAATTGTGACTGAAAAATACAGTATAACCGGAAAGGTTACACTGTATTTTTGTTTTTTGCGGATGTGCGGTAGATGAAGTAAATTGTCATTTATATTTCTTTATTATTTTTCATAAAAAGTTCATAATTTTCCCCTTGACATTTAACAAAAAAGGGTATATCATTATATTAGCACTCGGGGAGATAGAGTGCTAACAATGAGGTGAGCAAAATGGATATGGGCGACAGAAAAAGGCAAATCCTACATTCTATCATCAATGAATACATTGCAAGTGCGGAGCCGGTTGGTTCAAGGCATATTGCGAAGAATTTGGGACTGGGACTATCCAGTGCAACCATTCGTAATGAGATGGCTGATTTAGAGGAGATGGGTTACTTAGAGCAGCCGCATACCTCCGCAGGACGGATTCCGTCCGATAAGGGCTATCGCTTTTATGTCAATGAACTGATGGGAGATTATCAGCTGAATGTAAAAGAACTGAATATGCTGCGGGGTATGATGCAATTTCAAATCGGCCAGCTGGACAAGGTGATGAAGAGTGCAGCAGATTTCCTTTCACAGTTTACACATTATACTGCTTTTGCAACAACACCTGAAATGAAACAGGGCGCCATTAAGACAATTGAGCTGGTACCGATTGATTCTTCATCTATGTTGATTATTTTAGTAACAAACGAAGGTGTGATGAAGAATAAACGGGTGATGATACCGCCTAACATTTCTAAGGAGTTTATTCAAAGCTTTTCTGATCTTTTGCGCGAAAAGCTTTCGGGCTTAACTCTGGAAGAGATTGATGTGCGTAAAATTCAAGAGATTAAATCGGCAATGCAGACTAACTTTGAAATGTTGTTTCCTGTTTTGGATTTTATTTCGGCAATCATTGATGATGTGCGGCGTGAATCGGATGTATATGTCAGCGGCACGACCAATATTTTTGATTATCCGGAATATGCAGATTTGCAAAAAGCCCGCAGGTTTTTGGAGTTTCTGGACGACAAGCAGTCGGTAACAAAGGCTTTGGTCGAACCGAAAAAGCCATCGGAGGAAAAAACGGAAACATCGAAGAATAAAGGTCGGGTACGTATTACAATAGGCAAAGAAAACGGACTTGATGTGATGAATTCTTCCAGTATGGTTACCGCAAATTATTATGTTGGTGACAAGGTGATGGGCAAGCTTGGGATTATCGGACCGACACGGATGGATTATTCGCGTGCGGTTGCAAAAATTGACAGGATTTCTAAATACCTTAACGGCATTTTAAATGAACTGTATTATGATGACAATGATAAGGAGTGAACAGGCTGTGAATCAAGACGAAAAGAAGGTTCCCGAAAAACAGGCTTCCGAGGCAGCAAATAGTGAGGAAACCGCCAATAATCAGCCGCAGGAAAACGAAGTAAAGGCAGAAGATGCGGTGCAGGAAAATGCAGGTGAATGGAAAAAGAAATATGATGAACTTTATGATAAATATTTAAGAACCCTTGCCGAATATGATAATTTTAAGAAGAGAACGGCAAAGGAAAAGGATGAACTGTATTCTTATGCAGTGGCAGATACTTTAGAGAAGTTACTTCCCGTTTTGGATAATCTGGAGCGTGCAGTTGATGCAGCGGAAGAGAAATCACCGCTTGCGGATGGCGTGAAAATGGTATTAAAGCAGTTTGCGGATACGCTGGAAAAGATGGATGTTGCAGCGATAGAAGCGGTAGGCGGCGAGTTTGATCCAAAACTTCACAATGCCGTTATGCATGTGGAAGATGAAAACGTGGGGGCCAACACAGTTGTGGAGGAATTTCAGAAAGGCTATAAATATAAGGAAAAAGTTATCAGACATTCAATGGTTAAGGTTGCAAATTGACCGGAGCCATTTGATATATAATATATTATAATTTGTAAATTTTGGTTTATATATTTAGGAGGAATGCTTTATGGCTAAAACAATTGGTATTGACTTAGGTACAACAAATTCGTGCGTAGCAGTTATGGAAGGCGGAGAAGCTACCGTTATTCCTAATGCGGAAGGCGGACGTACAACTCCTTCGGTTGTAGCGTTTACCAAAGACGGAGAGCGTCTGGTAGGACAGGTCGCAAAACGTCAGGCGATTACCAATCCTGATAATACGATCACTTCCATCAAGCGCTTGATGGGTTCCGATAAAAAAGTTACGGCAGGCGGCAAGGAATTTTCGCCGCAGGAAATTTCTGCAATGATTTTGCAGAAACTGAAAATGGACGCGGAAGCATATCTCGGTGAGCCGGTAACACACGCGGTCATCACTGTTCCGGCGTACTTTAATGACTCACAGCGTCAGGCAACTAAGGATGCCGGTAAGATTGCCGGACTTGAAGTACAGAGAATTATTAACGAGCCGACAGCAGCATCGCTTGCGTACGGTATGGATAAGGACAGCGACCAGAAGATTATGGTATATGACTTGGGCGGCGGTACCTTTGATGTATCTATTCTGGAGTTGGGAGACGGCATTTTTGAAGTTTTGGCAACCTGCGGTAACAACCGTTTGGGCGGCGATGACTTTGATGAAAGAATTATTAACTATCTTGCCGAAGAATTTAAAAAGGAAAATGGTATTGATTTGAAGGCGGACAAAATGGCGCTGCAGCGTTTAAAAGAAGCGGCGGAGAAAGCTAAAATAGAGCTTTCCGGTGTTACTACCAGCAATATTAACCTGCCGTTTATCACTGCGGATGCTTCCGGCCCGAAACACTTGGATATGACGCTCACCCGTGCAAAATTTGACGAGCTGACACACGATTTGGTAGAGGCTACTATGGAGCCTACCAGAAAAGCTTTGGCCGATGCAAATCTGTCGCCGAGTGATATTGATAAGGTTCTTTTAGTTGGTGGCTCTTCCAGAATCCCGGCTGTTCAGGAAGCAGTTAAAAAGATTACCGGCAAGGAGCCGCATAAAGGGATCAACCCGGATGAATGTGTTGCAATTGGTGCAGCAATTCAGGCAGGTGTTCTTACAGGTGATGTCAGTGGTATTGTATTGCTTGACGTTACACCGTTATCTTTAGGTTTGGAAACACTGGGCGGTGTATTTACTAAATTGATTGACAGAAACACTACCATTCCGGCAAAGAAATCTCAGATATTCTCAACCGCTGCAGATGGTCAGACGAGTGTTGAAATCCATGTTTTGCAGGGCGAGCGTGAAATGGCTGCGTATAACAAAACTTTGGGCAAATTCCATTTGGATGGTATCCCGTCTGCTCCGCGCGGTGTTCCGCAGATTGAAGTTACCTTTGATATTGATGCAAACGGTATCGTTCACGTGTCTGCTAAGGATTTAGGAACCGGCAATGAACAAAAGATTACGATTACTGCAAATACTAATTTGTCTGATGAAGAGATAGACAAGGCAGTAAAAGAAGCAGAGAAATTTGCGGAAGAGGACAAGAAGAAGAAAGAAGAGGTTGAGATTCGTAACAATGCGGATACTCTGGTATACCAGAGTGAGAAATCTCTGACTGATTTGGGAGATAAGGTTGATGCTGCCGACAAAGCGGCTGTGGAAGCGGAAATTGCTAAAGTTAAAGAAGCATTAAAGGGTACTGATAATGCGGCAATTAAGGCGGCGACAGAAGAACTGTCCAAGAAATTTTATGAGGTAAGTGCTAAGGTATATCAGCAGGCAGCACCGCAGGGTGAGCCGCAGGCAGCTCCGGGCGCTGAGCCGCAGAATAATGCCGGCACAAACAACGGTGATGATAATGTGGTTGACACAGATTATGAGGTTGTTGATTAATTAGAAATAATGCGGGATTCCCGCGTGACAATGCAGTCAAACCCATCGCGCAGGAACGCGGTGGGTTTGCGTACTGCTTGGGAAAAAATGAATACCGGACACAGCGATGGTTTTGTCCGGCTTAAGGGTGATGTAAATGGCAGACAAGAGAGATTATTATGAAGTGTTGGGTGTCAGCAAGAGTGCCTCGGATGATGAAATTAAAAAGGCATACCGAAAGCTGGCAAAAAAATACCATCCTGACTTAAATCCAGACAATAAAGAAGCGGAAGCAAAATTTAAAGAGGTAAATGAAGCATTTCAAGTGCTTTCCGATAAAGAAAAACGCCGCAATTATGACCAGTTTGGTCATGCAGGTGTAGATCCCAATTTTGGGGCAGGTGCCGGCGGCGGTTTTGGCGGTTTTAGCGGCGGCTTTGATTTTGGAGATATTTTTGGAGATATTTTTGGAGGCGGCGGTTTTGGCGGCAGGACATCGGGACGCAGAAATGCACCAAGACGCGGTCGCGATATTGGCACGGAGGTATCAGTTAGCTTTGAAGAAGCGGCATTTGGCTGTGAAAAGGAAATCAGCTTATATCGTACTGAATATTGTCCGGACTGTGATGGTAGCGGTGCGAAGAAGGGCAGTGAGGTTATCACCTGTCCGACTTGCGGAGGCAGCGGTCAGGTTCGTTCGACACAGAGAACGATTTTGGGCAGTATGCAGACTGTGACAACCTGTTCAGCGTGTGGCGGTAAAGGTAAAATTGTTAAGGAACCCTGTGCGAAGTGTGCCGGTAAAGGAAAGATAAAGAAGGGCCGCAAGATTAAAGTAAAGATTCCTGCCGGTATTGACAATGGTCAGAGTATTTCTTTGCAGGGTCAGGGTGATGTAGGCGATAAGGGCGCACCAAACGGAGATTTGTATGTTACTGTAACGGTAAAACCTCATGAAATCTTTAAGCGCAGCCGTTTTGATGTGCAGTGCGAGGTGCCGGTTACTTTTGTACAGGCGGCACTTGGTGCAGAGTTGGAGGTTCCGACCTTAGACGGTAAGGTGAAATATACCATTCCGGAAGGAACACAATCCGGTACGGTGTTCCGACTGAAGGGTAAAGGTATTCCGGTCTTGCAAAGAAGCGGACGAGGGGATCAGTATGTTAAAGTTAACGTAGAGGTTCCGAAACATTTAAGTGCAAAGCAGAAATCTATATTGAAAGAATTTGAAAGTTTGGATAAGGGGACAAACCATGCCAAGCAAAAAAGTTTTTTTGAAAAGATGCGCAATCTGAAGGGAAACGGTTAAAACAGATTGGAAAGGCATATACTAAAGACAAAAGGAGTTGACTGCCTGTGAGTGATTATGGCTACGAGACAAAAAACGGTTGGAAGAGCACAGATGAAGCCCAAAAAAAAGATATTTTTCAGTTTTCAGAGGACTACATCCGTTTTTTAAATGAAGGGAAAACAGAACGCTTGGCATGTGCTGAGGCGGTGCGTCGTGCTGAAGCGGCAGGCTTTTGCAGCATTGATGAAAAAAACAGTTTAAAGCCGGGCGATAAGGTATATTTTGTGAATCGTGATAAGAGTGTTTATCTTGCAGTAATTGGTGAAGAGGATATTCAAAACGGAATTCGTTTTGTCATTGCGCATATCGATTCACCTCGAATGGACTTAAAGCAGAATCCGCTGTATGAAGATAGTGATATGACATTGTTGAAAACTCACTATTATGGGGGAATTAAAAAATATCAGTGGACAGCATTGCCGCTTGCACTGGCCGGCGTTATCTATACCCGTGACGGACGGAAGGTAGAAGTGAGAATCGGAGATAAACCAGGTGATCCCGTATTTTGCATTACTGATTTGTTACCGCATTTGGCTGATGCACAAATGCAGAAAAAGGCTACACAAATTATAGAGGGCGAAAGTCTGAACATATTAATTGGCTCCATGCCTAATGCTGACAGTGAAAAAGAGGAATTTAAGAACGCAATGTTAAAGTTGTTTCATGAAAAGTTTGGCATTGAGGAAGAAGATTTTGTCAGTGCGGAGTTGGAAGCTTTTCCGGCTGCTCCGGCTTGCGATGTAGGTTTTGACCGCAGCATGGTCGGCGGTTACGGACAGGATGATCGCGTATGTGCTTACACGGCATTGGAGGCTATTTTGCGCTTAGAAAAGTGCAAAAAAACCGCAGTATGCGTATTGGTTGATAAAGAGGAAATCGGTAGCATGGGCAATACGGGTATGCGTTCGGCATTTTTTGAATATGCTACAGCCAGCTTGATAGAAAAAATAGCCGGCAGCTATAATGAGCTGATGCTTAAGCGCACGTTCCGCAATTCGCAGTGCTTGTCTTCTGATGTCAGCGCAGCAGTTGATCCCAGTTATCCGGAGGTAAATGAAAAGAGAAATGCGGCATTTTTGGGTAGGGGTATCGTGATTACCAAGTATACCGGTGCGCGCGGAAAGTCGGGCACTTCGGATGCAAACGCAGAATTTGTTTCCCAAATTCGCAGGTTGTTTAACGACAATGATGTGGTGTGGCAAAGTGCTGAGTTGGGTAAGGTGGATGCAGGCGGCGGCGGTACTATTGCGCAGTATGTGGCAAATCTTGATGTTGATGTTTTAGACTGCGGCGTGGCACTGCTCTCTATGCATGCACCGTTTGAAATAGCCTCTAAGCTTGATGTTTATATGGCGTATCGTGCATATGGAGCGTTTTACAATTTATAAAATATGCATTTGTAACCAGCCAGAAAAATGTGTCATAAAAGGATACGGCAAATCGAGTTCTGTTTTGTCGTATCCTTTTCAATATGTCGAAAGTTTTTATAAATTTTTGGTAATTTTTCACATTGTGTAGCACAGGATATTTATGTTATACTAATCATATAAGGATTTTTAGTTGTTGACAGAAATTTTTTTCGATAACTTTTTGTCAGTAAAATATTTTTTCCTTGAACGGTTTATTTAAATTTTTTCAGGAATATCTCCTATTTTGTTTATTATTTCGTTTTTATGCACTATCAAAAGCAAGTTTGTGTTTTTTTGTTGTAGCTTTAAAACGATAAATGGTAAAATATGGATTTTGTTTGGAGGTGCTTTCGTGGATTTACAGTCCAAAAAAATTGATGAGTTAAGAGAAATTGCAAAAACAATGGGCCTAAAGTCTGTTACTAAGTATAAAAAAGCTGATTTAATTGCAATGATTACAGAAAAGAGCAATGTTGAACATAAAGAGAGAGACAGCCATGTGACGGCAACAGAGGTTACATCGGGGCGGAGACATGCGCCAAGAAAAGATGACTTTGAAAATGTCGAAAAAGGTGAGTCTGCGCAACAATCTATCGTGGTTAAGCCGGAAACAGCAGTAGAAACGTCCAAGACGGTTCAACACAAATCCGGACTCATGCTGCAGGGTGATGACGATATTGTTGGAGGAATTTTAGAGGTGCTGGAGGAGGGCTACGGCTTTCTGCGCGGAGAAAATTATCTCTCCACGCCTAAAGATGTATATGTATCTCCGACTCAAATTCGTCGGTTTAATTTAAAAACAGGTGATAAGGTGACGGGGATCAGCCGCCGCCCAAAAGAGGGAGAAAAATTTCCTGCATTGATTTTTGTTCAATATGTCAATGATGATACGCCTGATAAAGCAATTCGCAGAAAGCCCTTTGAATATCTGGTGCCAATTTTTCCGGAGGAACGCATTATTTTAGAGACTTCATCGTCTGATTTTGCTATGCGTTTGGTGGATTTAATTGCCCCCATCGGAAAGGGACAGCGTGGTTTGATTGTAGCGCCTCCTAAGGCAGGAAAAACTACTTTACTGAAAAACATTGCAAACAGCATTGAGGCCAATCATCCGGAGACCGTTTTAATTGTGTTGCTGATTGATGAACGGCCGGAAGAAGTTACAGATATGAAACGTTCCATCAAAGGAGATGTGGTTTATTCCACTTTTGATCAGCTCCCCGAACATCATGCAAAGGTGGCGGAAATTGTGCTGGAAAGGGCTCAGCGGCTAGTGGAACAAAACAAGGATGTTGTGGTGCTGCTTGA
The DNA here is from genome assembly GCA_934438075.1 of uncultured Clostridia bacterium. GTDB lineage: Bacteria > Bacillota > Clostridia > UBA1381 > UBA9506 > RGIG1666. Next base: position 12,986 of record CAKSBF010000015.1, read on the forward strand.
TTCTATTACCCGCTTGGCGCGTGCGTATAATCTCACGGTACCGTCCTCAGGAAGAACCTTGTCCGGAGGTCTTGATCCGGGTGCTCTGCATAAGCCCAAAAAGTTTTTTGGTGCGGCGCGTAACATTGAAAATGGCGGCAGTCTTACTATTTTAGCAACGGCTTTAGTGGAAACGGGAAGCCGCATGGATGATGTAATTTTTGAGGAATTTAAAGGAACGGGCAACATGGAGCTTCATCTTGACCGTAAGCTATCGGAAAAAAGAATTTTTCCGGCAATTGATATTGTTAAATCCGGTACGCGCAAGGAAGAACTTTTGCAAAGTCAAAAAGAACTGGAAGCTGTATGGACGATTCGGCGCGAACTTTCGTCTCAAAATGCGCAGGAAGTTACAGAGCAGTTAATTAACAGTTTGCTTCGTACCAAAAATAATGAGGAACTGGTTTCGGTTATTACTCATAGTTTTGAAAAAAACGTATCAACGACGCGAACAAATCGATATAACAATAAGAGATATTAAGCGGTAATTTAAACAGCGTTAATCTGTTTTAGGCAGGTTAATGCTGTTTTTTTATGCAAATTTCGGTATAAATGCGGAGAGGGTTTTCATATATATGAATGGGACAAGTTGCAAAAAACTTTTGCGGGGTGGGAATAATGACGTTAGACAAAGTTTGCAAAGGTGAGGCGGTAACAATTTTACAAATTAATGACACAAAGGTGAGACAACAGGCAATTCGTTTGGGTATTTATGAGGGAGCACGGTTCGTTTGCAATGAAAAAATATCGGGGGGACCTGTTGTTTTGCAGGGAGCATATAACACAACGGCCATAGGCAGAAGACTGTCAGAAAAAATAATAGTGGAGCTTGCGCAAGATTAAAATACAAAACATTTCTATTTTTTTACAGAAGGGAAGGGTATGCAGTGGAAACTTTAGTGCTGGCAGGTAATCCTAATGTTGGTAAATCTGTACTTTTTCAATATTTTACAGGGAGATATACGGAAGTTTCCAATTTTCCCGGAACTACGGTTGATATTAGCCGGGGAAAATATAAGAACTATGTGGTGTGTGATACGCCGGGGATATATGGGATTTCTTCATTCAGCGAGGAAGAGAGAATTGCGCGCAATATGATTCTTTCGGCTGACGTTATTGTTAATGTGATTGATGTAGTTCATCTGGGGAGAGATTTATTTTTAACTTTGCAGCTTTTGGATATGGGGAAAAAAATGATCGTTTGTCTGAATATGATGGACGAGGCAAAAAAACACGGTATTCAAGTGAATATCCGGAGGATGGAAGAGTTGTTGGGTGTTCCGGTTGTTGAAACGGCTGCGGCAAAGGGGGAAAATTTGGATTTGCTTGCACAGAGACTTTCGCAAGCCAAAAGGGGTAAACAGACACAGAAAATCGGCGCTATGGCAGAAAAATTTTTGCCGGTTTGCGGTAACTTTGCAGAAGCAGTTCTGCTCTTAGAAGATGATGACTTTATGCGCTTAAAATATCAGTGCAAACCTTGTGGAAGACGTGATGAAAGCTACCTGGAGCGGCGAAAAAGGGTAGAATGTATTGTAAAAGAGGTCATAACTTGCATAAGAAAGGAATCATTTTTTGCGGAGAAGCTTTCAGCAATTCTTTTGCACCCTGTCAGCGGCACGTTAATTTTGACCGCGGTTTTGGCTATTGTTTTTTTATTTCTTGGCGTTATTACGGCGCAATATACTGTGGGGTTTACGGAAGGGGTTGTGATGAAACAAATAGTGGAGCCGTGGCTTGTGTCAATCGTATGCAGGTGGTGCGATCCGGCGAGCGTATTGGGGGAACTTCTGGTTGGCAATTATGGATTATTAACTATGGTTCCAACTTATCTTTTTGGTCTCATTCTTCCTTTGGTTGTCGGTTTTTATTTTGTGCTCTCTGTTTTGGAGGATTCCGGATATTTGCCGCGAATTGCTGTTTTATTGGACAAGCTACTGGGGAAAATTGGATTAAACGGCAGGGCTGTCATACCGCTTATTTTAGGTTTTGGGTGTGTAACAGCAGCGACTGTCAGTACCAGAATTTTAGAGACCCGCAGAGAAAGGATAATTGCTACAGCACTTTTGGGGCTTACAATCCCTTGTTCGGCGCAGCTTGGCATTTTGCTTGGAAGTGTTAGCAGGCTGGGAGCTCTTTATACAATGGTGTATGTTGTAATTATTTTTGGAGTATTTCTTGGCGTTGGGCAATTTTTAAATAGACGGCTGAGTGGTGAGTCGGCAAACCTATTGATAGATTTGCCGGAAATGAGGATTCCACAGTTAAAGAATGTCTTACGCAAGGTGTTTTTTAAAACCGGTCAGTTTTTGTCTGATGCATTTCCTGTTTTTGTACTGGGCGCGCTTGCATTGGCTATTTTCTCTGTCAGCGGAATTTTAAATTATTTTATTCGGTTTCTCTCCCCGTTGGTCATTTATGGTTTACATTTGCCGGAGAAAGCGACCGAAGCTTTTATTATGGGGTTGCTTCGACGTGATTTTGGCGCGGCGCAGATTTATTCTTTGTCGCTGAATGCAGCGCAGAGTTTGGTTGCCATGGTAACTTTAACTCTTTTTGTTCCTTGCATTGCGTCAGTAATGATGATTTTCAAAGAACGCAGCCATGGCGAAGCAATTATGATTTGGCTGGCAGGTTTTTTACTTGCGTTCGGTATTGGCTCAGTTTTAGCTGCAACATTATGTCTTTTGGGGGTCATAAAATGAAATGTGAACTTTGCGGGTATCAAAACACCGCAGAAACACAGATTTGTCTGCGCTGCGGTGCGAATTTAATAGGTTGCGGTATTGTTTGCAAGGGTTGTTCTAAGATGTTTTACAAGAATGTTCGGCGGTTCCGGAAGCTGGATTTTTTGTTACGCAGTAGGCACAGTCGGTGTCACAAAAATTGCTGATTTGTAGTTTTTGCGGCAGTACATGGTCATAGCCGCACTTTCCGTCCTGTTGGTAAATACAATTTTTGGAACAGTTAATATTGGTCATAAAAATCCTCCGAACAAGGGATTTGTAAAATATACCGGCATCGGGATCCGGTGCTGCAAAGCAAAATTATGCTGCACACCGGTTCCCTCCGCATCTATATGAACGGCCGCGGCATGCCGAAAGCCGGTATAATACATTATATTCAAAATATTTTAAAAGGTGCAGTCTTATAAGAGGTTTTCAAGAGTTAGCCGTTCATTTTCGGGAATGTGCTCCAATAAAATTTTCAGTACATTTGCTTTTGCGGCAGTTTCAGCTTGTTTTTCATATCGTATATACATTTCTATTTCATAAAGCGCTTGATTGATGAAGTCCATCTCCTCGTGATGGATAAACACGGCGAACCATTTTTTGGCACCGTCCCAATGCTCAAGAAAACCGTTTAGATTCGTGCGGCAGGACTGCCAGTCCTTGTGGTCGGCGGCAATAATAATGTCTTCAATGTAGCTTTCCATGTTGTCTACGCAACGCCCGAGTATTGAGGTGTAGAGCTGTATGCCTATCATAATAATAAAAAAGGCGGCCACAGCACCGGCAAAACTTTTCAAAGCAGACCCTCCTTTGAATCTGATTTTTTAAACTTTTTTTGTACATATAAATTACCTGCGGTATCAAGATATGCAATAAAAACATCCTGAACTTTTTCAACCTGAAATGCTTTTAGTCTTTCCAGCAGCCATTCTTCCGTCAGGTTGGCACTTTTTAGTGCGGCACGGTTAATCATGCCGTCGGCTATGAGCAAAAACGGCAGTCCTTCATATTCAATGCTGAGGTTTAAGTCTGCCGGCGTAAGAGGTCTTTTGTTTGATTTTGGAATGATGCTGAGCATGCCGTTCGTTTCAATGATCGCATATTCTACATCCATTAAATTGGCATAACCGTTTGTGCGCAGCTCTTCCATTAAATCGTCGATATTAAAACGCAGACGTTCCATTTCTTTTTCTAATACCCTGCCTTTTTCAATCAATACGGTCGGGGAGCCGGATATAATTTTTCTTACGTGTCTGCTTTTCAGCGTTAAAAATGAAAAAGTGGCTTCCGCAATCACTAAAGTTAAGATTGGAACTACCCCGTTTACTAAGGGAGTACCGACATTTTCCATCGGTATGGAAGCAAGCTCTGAAATCATCATTGCTACAACTAATTCTGAAGGCTGCAATTGACCGATTTGCCGCTTGCCCATAATTCGCAGAGCGGCAACGACCAATATGTATAATATTATTGTTCTGACAAAAGCTATCATCATAATTTATATCCCTTCTTTCAAGGGTAGTATTTCCGTGTTTTGAAAATATATGTAAAATGCTTGGAGGAAAATCATGAAAAATGAAATTATGCTGATTACTTATGCAGACAGCCTGGGCAACAATCTTTCCGAGTTAGAAAAAGTATTGAAACAATATTTTTACGGCGCCGTCGGAGCGGTGCATATTTTGCCGTTTTTTCCTTCGTCGGCAGACCGCGGCTTTGCACCAATTTGTTATGACGAGGTTGACGAGCGATTCGGAAATTTTGATGATGTTCGTCGGTTGGCGGATGAATATGATTTAATGTTTGACTTTATGGTTAATCATATTTCTAAACATTCATTGTATTTTAAAGATTTTTTGCTTCATGGGGAGCAATCCCCTTATCGGGATTTTTTTATTAATTATCAGCAATTTTGGGGAGGGGAGCCGAGTGAGGAAGAGCTTTCCAAGATTTATCGGAGAAATCCGCGCGCACCATATATAGAAGTGCAATTTGCGGACGGAAACAGTGAAAAGTTATGGTGTACATTCAGCGAAGAACAGATTGATATTAATGTGAGCAGTGAAGTTACAAAACAATTTATTTGTAAAACACTGGAAGACATGTGCAGGCGCGGTGCAAAAATAATCCGCCTGGACGCTTTTGCCTATGCTGTGAAAAAGAGGGGAAGCAGCTGTTTTTTTGCAGAACCGGAGATATGGGAGCTGCTTTCATGGATTCAGGGCATTACACAGCCATATGGAGTTGAGATTTTGCCGGAGGTGCACGAACACTACAGTATTGCCTTAAAACTCGCAGAGCACGGATATTGGACATATGATTTTGCTTTGCCGTTGCTGCTCTTGCATGCTCTTTATACAGGCAGAACAGATCGTCTCGTGCACTGGCTGACCATCTGTCCCCGGCGGCAGTTTACTACCTTGGATACTCATGATGGCATTGGTGTGGTGGATGCGGTTGATTTATTGACGCAGGAGGAAATAGATGAGACAAAGGAATGGCTTTTTTCAAAAGGTGCTAATGTAAAACGAATCTATAATACGGAACAGTACAATAATCTGGATGTTTATCAGGTTAACTGTACGTATTATTCTGCGTTGGGAAATGACGATAAGGCGTATCTTTTAGCACGTGCCATTCAGTTTTTTGCACCGGGGATTCCGCAGGTATATTATGTGGGAATGCTTGCGGGTAAAAATGACATTGCACTGCTTGAAGAGACAAAGGAAGGAAGAAATATTAATCGTCATTATTATAGTATGGAGGAGGTTAAGGAAGAAGTGCAGCGGCCGGTGGTGCGGGCATTGCTTTCTCTTATGAGATTTCGCAACCGCTGTGCAGCTTTTTCGGGCGAAATTTCTTTGCAGGCTCAGGGCAGTATGCTGACGATAAGACGAATTAACGGAGCTTCGGAGGCAGAACTCAGCGCCGATTTGAAAACACATGATTTTACGGTTTATGAGAACGGAAATCCGCTTGATTTTTGAATCTATGTAGGTTATAATAAAAAATAAGTCAAAAGAAACGGAGAGAAAAAGGGCATGGAAAAAATATTTGATATTGTGGCTCTTGGTGAAATGTTAATTGATTTTACACCATGCGGAAAAAGTGAGCAGGGTCATGAGCTGTTGGAAGCAAATCCGGGCGGTGCGCCCTGCAACATGTTGGCCATGGCTGCAAAGCTTGGGGCAAAAACAGCTTTCATCGGTAAGGTTGGAGCGGACAGCTTTGGTAAAATGCTAAAGCAAGCGGCGGAAAATGCCGGAATTTGCACGAACGGAATGGTCTTAGACGAGAAGGTTTTTACTACTCTTGCTTTTGTGCATCTAGACCAATCGGGAGATCGCAGTTTCAGCTTTTGCCGCAAGCCGGGTGCGGATACTTGTCTGCGTGCGGACGAGCTTCGGAGAGATATTATACAGAATGCAAAGATATTTCACATAGGGACACTTTCCATGACGGATGAACCTGCGAAAACTGCAACGCAGGAGGCGGTGTTGCTGGCTAAAAACAGCGGTGCGATCATTTCATTTGATCCTAATATCAGACCGCTTTTGTGGGAGAATATTGATCGGGCAAAGGAGACAATGGAATGGGGCTTTGCAAGGTGTGATATTTTGAAAATTTCTGATGATGAGTTAAAATTAGCGACAGGGGTTGCGGATAATCAATTGGCTATTGACAAATTGCTTGCACGCTATCCGAACATCCATCTTGCGTTTGTAACTATGGGAAAAGACGGATGTCTTTGGAGATGCGGAGAGCGCAGCGGTACCTGCGCTTCGCCTGAGGTCAGGACAATTGATACAACCGGTGCGGGCGATACCTTTATGGGTTGTTGCCTTGCACTTGTTGCTCAAAAGGAGCTTTGCAATTTGACAGATAGGGAGATTGCGGATATGGTTCGGTTTGCAAATGCTGCCGCGGCGATTGTAACGACGAGAAAAGGTGCACTGCAATCCATGCCGAAGCGTGATGAAGTAAATCAATTGCTGAAGGATTTTAACAGAAACTAAGCCCGCCGTGCTGTGCGTGCGATAAAAATACAAAGGTATAAAAAGGTGTGACAATATGAACATGACGTCGGGGTCGCTGAGTAAGCAAATTCTTTGTTTCAGCATACCTCTTATTCTATCAAATCTACTGCAGATATGCTTTAATATGTCTGATATTGCGGTTGTGGGTAAGTTTTCCGGGCCGGAAGCCCTCGGAGCTGTTGGTTCGACAACCATTTTGGTTACGTTGTTCACCGGTTTTCTTATCGGGATGGGAAACGGTGTGAATGTGCTAGTTGCAAGATATCTTGGGCGAAAGGATGATAAGGCGGTTAGGGAGGCAGTCCATTCATCCGTGATTATTTGTTTTATATCAGGATTGCTGCTCCTTGTTCTTGGGCTTATTTTTTCCGGAAAGTTGCTTCACGTACTGAATACGAAGCAAGAGCTTATAGGCGGCGCAAAACTCTATTTGAAAATTTATTTTTGGGGAATGCCGGCTCTTGCTGTATACAATTTTGGAAATGCCGTTTTGAGTGCTGCCGGCGATACAAAAAGGCCGCTTTATTATTTAGCCACAGCAGGAATAATCAATGTTGTGCTGAATCTTCTTTTTGTTGTTGTTTTTAAAAGGAGCGTTGATGGAGTTGCGGCGGCGAGCGTTATTTCGCAGTATATTTCAGCGGTGTTGATTGTGTCATTTCTTGTAAAACATAAGCTGGTTTACGGAATTGAAACAAAATCGCTCAAGTTAAATAAAAAGTATGCTGCCGATATTTTAAAACTGGGCTTGCCATCGGGATTTCAAAATGCAATTTTTGCAATTGCTAATTTGTTCATACAGACCGGTGTAAACAGTTTTGACGCTGTGGTTGTTGAAGGAAATGCCGCGGCTGCAAATGCTGATCCGCTTATTTATGATGTAATGGCGGCATTTTACATGGCGTGTTCCAGTTTTATGAGTCAAAATCATGGCGCCGGTAACAAAAAACGGGTTATCAAAAGTTATTACATATCATTGGCATACTCTGCCGGAGCCGGCGCGGTGCTCGGCTTTCTGATGGTCGTTTTTGGGCATCAGTTTTTGTCGCTTTTTACCAATGAGCAGCAAGTCATAAACGAAGGTATGATTCGTCTTGAAATCATGGGATTTTCTTATGTAATTTCGGCTTTTATGGATTGCACGATTGCTGCTTCACGAGGGTTGGGAAAAACGCTTGTGCCGACTGTTATTGTTGTCATTGGCTCATGCATATTCCGCGTAGCGTGGATATATACAGTGTTTGCCTACTTTCAAACAATTTTTTCGCTTTATCTTTTGTATGCCTTTTCATGGACAATCACAGCAGTGGCAGAAATTATATATTTTGTTATGGCGTATAAAAAGGCGGTTAGTATATATTAATTATCGCTTGAGTTGTGGTATGGCTTTGTTGACTTTTTTATAGATTGTGATATAATACCCACAGAAAGCTATGCTGCGAGGTCTTTGAGGTTGCTATTTTATGCGTGCGGTCAACGGAGTGGGGACAGTTTCACAAAAAATGGTCTTATAAGCATTTTTTGTATAGAGCATGCACAGAGAAAAATTTGCCGTACAGGTCTGCCGGTAGCGGCGAGTATGGAAAAGAATTTGTTGGGGAAAGGTATAGGTGATTACGATGGCTTTGTGTACAATGCATTTATTTAGTGAAGCGTTGGGAATGCAGACAACGGTGAACGTCGTAATTCCGCAAAATAGTACAAGCGGAGAAATCGGTGTGTCAGAGAGCAAAGGGGGAAAACATTATAAATGCCTTTATTTGCTTCATGGGTTGAGTGATGACGGCAGTATATGGCTGAGACGGACATCAATCGAGCGGTATGCGCAGGAATATGGCATTTGCGTTGTAATGCCTTTTGCTGCTAAAAGTTTTTATACGGACATGAAATATGGTGAAAAATATTATACTTATATTGCTGAAGAACTTCCAAAACTGATGCATGAATTTTTCCATTTATCGGATAGACGGGAAGATAATTATGTTGCCGGCCTGTCCATGGGTGGTTATGGGGCATTAAAAATAGGTCTGAAAAATTGTGAGCATTTTTGTGCTGCGGCAGGTCTTTCATCTGTTGCGGACATAGAGGGTAGCTCACAGCTGTTTCGAGAGGCATTTTATCCGATTTTCGGAGAAAATTTGGAGATACCGGACAGTGAGAATTTATTTAAACTGGCAGAAGCAAAAAACGGACATCCGTTAAAACCGCGCATTTTTATGGCTGTGGGGACGGAGGATTCCTTATATGAGGGCAATTGCAAGTTAAGAGAGGCGTTTCAAGGCCTGGATTATGATTTTACATATTGTGAATCTGCCGGCACGCACAGCTGGGAATTTTGGGATGAATATATTCAATATGTGTTGGCGTGGATGTTTGGGGAAAAATAGAAGTAAACACTTTAGCTCCCGCGGGACAGAAACGGTCGTCGCGGTTGACACTGCTTTACAATTATTTATCGGTGAGATTATATAACACGGCTTGCTTTGTGGGGCAGCTACCATAAAGCGAAAAACGGCTGTTTTGTATATTTATTTTTATACGGGAGGGAATTTTATATGACTATGTTTCATCAAGGGAAAAAACCATTTAAAGTACTGGGGTTTGGTGAGGTTATGCTTCGTTTGTCTCCGGTTGGCAAAGAGAGAATTTCACAAAGCGAGACTTTTGAAAAAAAATCAGGCGGTTCGGAGCTGAATGTTGTAGCGGGAATTTCTCAGCTTGGATTGAGAACCGGCATAATCACTAAACTGCCGGACAATGAAATCGGAAAGTTTATTAAAAATAAAATTCGTTACAGCGGCATCAGTGATGATTATATCGTATATGATCAGAAAGATGACAAGCGTTTGGGCGTATATTATTATGAAAGCGGTGCTTATCCGCGTGTGCCGACTGTGGTTTATGACCGGGGCAATTCATCTTTTACTCATTTTCGAGCACAGGAATTGCCGGAAAATGTTTATACTGAAACGGATATTTTTCATGTAAGCGGTATTACCTTGGCTCTTTCCGAGCAAATACGGAAGGAAGCCATTGAGATGATGCAGCGTTTTAAAAAGGCAGGCGCCTGTATTTCATTTGACGTTAACTACCGCGCAACTTTGTGGGACGAAGATACTGCACGGGAAACTATTTCTGAAATTTTACCGTATATTGATATTCTGTTTATTTCAGAAGAAACCTTGCGGAGAATGTTTCGTCAGACAGGAACTTTGGAAGAGATTCATCGTAATTTTGCAGAACTTCATCCAAATCTGAAGGTGATTCTCAGTACAATGCGCCAGGCAACGTCGCCGACACGCCATACCTTTACTTCTTTGGTGTATGATTGCACTAAAAAAGAATTTTTCAGTGAGGAACCCTATCGTGATATCGAAGTAGTAGACAGAATAGGCAGCGGTGATGCTTACGTTGCGGGGGCTTTGTTTGGTCTTTTAAAGTATGGCGGAATTGATGAGGCAGTGCGCTTTGGTAATGCGATGGCAGCTTTGAAAAACACAATACCGGGTGATATGACGGCCTGTGATTTTAACGATATTAAGAGAGTTATTGATGCGCATGTATCAGGTCAGAGCAGCGAAATGGTACGTTGAAAAGAAAGGAAACTATATGAGGCAGGATGGCTACACTCTGGATTGCTGGACAGAAAGAGACTATAAAAGCTTAATGAGTTTTCTGCGAAGAAATGCAGAAGAGGGATATCGGCAGTTCAGTGAAAAGCTGATACCGGAAAGTGAGCCGATCCTGGGAGTGAAGAAGCCGTTTTTGCGGATGGTCGGCAAGCAGATTTCACAGGGAAACTGGAGGGAATATCTTACATTTTGCCGAAATGATACCTTTGAAGAGATCGTTTTGCAGGGAATAGTGATAGGTCTTGCGCCTGTTAATTTTGACGAATTATGTACCTTGTGCGATGCTTATATTCCGTTGATAAAAAACTGGGCTGCGTGTGATTTTTTTTGCTGCGGATTGAAAAGAGTGAAAAAATTTCGTAAGGGTTTTTTACCGAAAATACAGGCATATCTCATATCGGAAAATCCTTGGGAAAGACGGGTTGCGTTAGTGCTTTTGCGTGCGCACTATATGACGGAGGAATATGTTGACCAACTTCTTGTTTGGGCGCAGGAGTCCGTTTGCGAACATTATTATGTTCAAATGGCACATGCATGGCTGCTTGCCGAATGTTATACAAAATATCCGGAGCAGACTTATCAATATTTAAAGGATTGCTGTTTGGGACCGGAGATTTTAAACAAAGCAGTGCAGAAAATTCGCGATTCTTACCGCGTCAGTGAAGAATGGAAGGAAAAGGCGACCATATTTCGAAGAAAATTATAGTTTACTATTTCTTTTCCTGAAAAAATATGATATACTGAAAATAAAGATCAGAACAAAACATACAGGGGTGTTTTCGTGCAGGGAATTTTAATTGTAAATAAACCGAAAGGAATGACGTCGCACGACGTAGTTTCGTTTGCAAGGCGTACTTTTGGTATGCGCCGTATTGGTCACACGGGAACGCTTGATCCGGACGCGGAAGGAGTTTTGCCGATTCTTTTAGGCAATGCAACGAAGCTTTCCGATTTGTTGACTGCCGAGGAAAAATCTTATACGGCGCGAGTGCGCCTGGGTGTGGCAACTGATACTTATGATATAAGCGGCAAGATATTAGAAAGCAGAACGGTCAATGTGTCGCAAACAGATGTTCAGGCACTCTTGAAGGATTTTATCGGAGAACAGTTGCAGATTCCACCGATGTATTCGGCAATTAAAATAAACGGGAAAAAATTGTATCAGCTGGCTCGGCAAGGCTTAGAGGTAGAACGCCGGGCAAGAAATATTACTATAAACAGGCTGACGGCTTATAATTTTGCGAAGGATAATACGTCTTTTTCTCTAGATATTGATTGTTCCAAGGGGACCTATATTCGAACACTTTGCCATGATATCGGACAGAGACTTGGCTGCGGTGCGTGTATGGAAAGTTTGCTGCGGACACGCACGGGTCAGTTTACCTTAGAGAATGCATATACTTTGGAGGAAATTGAGCAACGGATGCGCGCAAATGAGATACAAACATTATTGCTTTCGGTTGACGACGTACTGACACGTTTTGCAAAACATACGGTGTCGGAGGAAAATGCATTGAAGATACGCAACGGCTTGCGGTTGCGTACGGAGCAAATCGGGCTTTGTGCCGAACCGGGGGCTTATGTGCGTTTGTATGACCGTACAGGTCTTTTTTGTCTGGCTTCCGTACTGCGTGACGGCAACGGAAAAAATGTAATTAAAATAGAGAAGACCTTTTTTAGCTGACAAAGGACATATTCATATAAAAACATATTTTAGGGAGGTAGAAGGAATGAACACTGTTTGGAACGATTATTCAAAGGTGGAAACGGAAAACGGCACTGCAATCGCGATTGGAAATTTTGATGGGCTTCATTCAGGCCATCGCAAGCTGATGGATATGCTTGCTAAGGTTGCAGCGGAAAACAACTTACCTTCTGTCATCTATACGTTCGCAAAGCACCCGGTGAACGTGCTGAAAGGTGACAACACTCTGAAACTGATTGCAGATAACAAGTATAAGCAGGATTTGCTTGCAAACTGCAAAGCAGACACATTGTTTTTTGAAGATTTTGAAAGTGTTAAGGACTTGTCAGCTGAGGATTTTGTTCGTAATATTTTAGTCGGTAAACTGAATATGAAAATTGCCGTGGTGGGCAGACATAATCATTATGGCAAGGATTCAAAAGGTGACGTTAAACTTTTGCGTGAATTGGGTCAGGAATTAGGATTTGCAGTCTACATGATAGAACCTCTTTATCTCGGTGATACTATTTGTTCCAGTTCTAATATTAGAAAATTGATTGCGGAGGGTGAAATTGAAAAGGCAAACGAAATGCTCGGTCACCCGTTTAAGATCTCAAATGTTGTGGTGAAAGATAAAATGTTGGGCAGAAAGCTGGGCTTTCCGACCGCTAATATGATTCCGGACAAAGGTCTTTTACTTCCCAAGTGCGGCGTGTATGGCACTAATACGCTGGCGGGCGGGAAAAGATATCCCTCTATTACAAATGTAGGTTCAGCACTTACGGTTGGTGAAAACGAACCGGAACGGATAGAGACCTATATTATAGGTTTTGAAGGTGATTTATACGGGCAGATCTTAGAGGTGGAATTTTTAACAAAGATAAGAGATGTGGAAGAATTTGAAGGTCTTGACGCTTTGAAACAACAATTGCAAGCGGATGTGGAGACCAGGATGGAAGCGTAATACAGAAAAATTTAACCAATGAGCGGGGCTGTAAAGAAGGCCGGAACAAAGGGGAAGGGATCGGGAGAGACCGGTGCGGTATTGTTTGTGTTGCTGCAACGGTTTGAGAAACCTCACTTTATATGTATGTTCATATATGGACGATGTTCCGCACATTTTTTACAGCTCCTTTTTGGAAAGGGAGCAAAGTAATGATAAATGTAAAACTGATTCAGTGTACCGGTGAACCGGAAAAGGTGATTTCTGCAGCGGCAAAGCTGTGCTACTCCGCAGCGGGAGTGGAGGACATTCTGGAGGGGCTAGATCGGGAACATACCGATCGTTTTTTGAAAATGCTGACTGATTTCGGGCATGAAAGTCCGATTGAGCATGCCTCTTTTACCTTTGCGATAGAAGGGGTCAGTCGCAGCCTGCTGGCGCAGATTACCCGTCATAGGATTGCCAGCTTTTCAGTAAAGTCGCAGCGTTATGTACGTGAGGGTCAGTTTACATTTATTCTGCCGCCAGAGATTGAGGCAATTCCGGAGGCCAAAAGACGATTTTTAGAGTCGATGGAGGAGGACCAGCGTGCGTATGATGAATTAACTGAAATACTGATGAAGAAACATTATGAAATGTTTTTAGCAGAAGGTATGCCGGAGAAAAAGGCTAAGACATCGGCTGAGAAAAAAGCAATAGAAGATGCAAGGTTTGTTTTGCCGAATGCGTGTGAGACTAAAATGGTGATGACTATGAATGCGCGCAGCCTGATGAATTTTTTTCGCTTGCGTTGCTGTAACAGAGCGCAATGGGAGATACGGGAACTGGCAGAAAAAATGCTCAAATTGGTAAAAGCGGAAGCACCGACACTGTTTCGCCTTGCAGGACCGGGGTGCCTGCACGGTACATGCCCTGAGGGGAAAATGTGCTGCGGTAAGATAAAAGAGGTTTGTGAAAAATTTCTGGGCGGTGAAAACAATGGGTAAGCTGATTGTAATTGAAGGAGTGGATTCCAGCGGTAAGGCAACGCAGGCAAAGCTTTTATATGAGCGATTGTTAAAAGAAGGCAAAAAGGTTCGGCTGGTTTCTTTCCCGGATTATGAAAGTGATTTTTCTGTACCGGTTAAACGCTATTTGGCAGGCGACTTGGGGAAAAATCCTTCTGATGTCAGCGCATATGCGGCGTCTGTCTTTTATGCGGTTGATCGTTATGCAAGCTTTAAACGCACATGGGGTGATTTTTACCAAAATGGGGGTATCGTGATTGCTGATCGTTATGTGACAAGTAATCTGGTACACCAGGCTTCAAAAATTGAGGGTGATAAAACAGAATTTATCCATTGGCTCTCTGATTTGGAATACGGCAAATTGGAGCTGCCGGTTCCTGATGTGGTACTGTTTTTGGATATGCCGCCGCAATATGCGAGAGAGTTAATGAAAAACCGTGCAAATAAGTTTACGGGTGAAGCAAAGAAGGATATTCATGAGAGCAACGCCGAATATTTGGATCATGCGTATCAAAATGCTATGGAGATAGCAAGGCTTTGCGATTGGCGGGTGCTGTCTTGTGTGCAAAATAAAATCATTCGTTCCATAGAAGAGATACATGAGGAAATATATTCTGTTCTGAAAAATGAAAATGACTTTTGAGAAAACAAAAGGAAAACGGAGAAAAACGGAGAAAACGAAACTTCAAAAAAGTTATTTTAAAAACTTCAAAAAAGTACTTGACAAAACACAAAAACTGTTTTATAATATCTCTTGTTGCCGAAAGAGGTATTATTTTTTTGTGCCCCTTTTGGAATTGCATTTGTTTAACATAACAGGTAAGATATAACAGGAGGTTAAGATTTATGAGTACATTTATGGCGAAAGCCCATGAATTGGACAGAAAATGGTATATCATAGATGCTGACGGCAAACCGCTCGGCAGAATAGCGGCTCAGGCTGCTGCCATTTTAAGAGGAAAGCACAAACCGGAGTTTACTCCGCACTGTGACTGTGGCGATCATGTTATTATTATTAATGCTGCAAAAGCTGTTTTGACCGGCAAGAAGCTGGAGAAGAAGATTTACTACAGACACACCGGGTATGTTGGCGGCTTGAAAGAAGTGAAATATAACAAGCTGATGGCTGAAAAGCCGGAGTTTGCTATGATGAAGGCAGTAAAAGGCATGTTGCCGCATAATACTGTTGGTGCAAAATCGTTGACCAGACTTCGCGTATATGCTGGAGCAGAGCATAACAATGCAGCTCAGAAGCCGGAAGTTTGGGCACTGGAGATTAAATAAGGAGGAGTGAACGAAATGGCAAGTGAATTTTTCTACGGAACAGGAAGAAGAAAACATTCTGTCGCCAGAGTCCGTCTTGTGCCGGGCAAAGGTGATATCACAATAAACAAAAGATCAATGGATGACTATTTCGGTCTGGAGACACTTAAGGTTATCGTAAAGCAGCCTTTGGTAGCAACCCAGACAGAAGGTAAGTTTGATGTAATCGTTTCTGTTGTCGGCGGCGGTTTCACCGGTCAGGCCGGTGCAATTCGTCACGGTATTGCAAGAGCTTTGCTGGAAGCGGATTCGGAAAACTATCGTCCGATTTTGAAGAAAGCTGGTTACTTAACGCGTGACCCGAGAATGAAGGAAAGAAAGAAGTACGGCTTGAAAGCCGCTCGTCGTGCTCCGCAGTTCTCAAAGAGATAATTATTTTATCTGCAAAACCCCACAACCACAACGATTGTGGGGTTTCTTTTTTTCGTCTGTGCTACAAATTTGCCACAAATTAAAATGCATCTAGTCACTATGTAATGCCAGACACCGTCTTTGCCATTCTTGTTTTGACTTCAGCATACATATGAGCATATACTTTAGATGTCGTTTCAACACTTGCGTGTCCTAAGTGTGCAGAGATATTTTCAATATCTTCGCCCTCAAATACAAGTAGTGATGCATTGAATGGTTCTGCACAGATAATATACAAGTAACAAAGAAATAGAGCCCCCATAAAATAAAGCTTTTCGTGAAGCAGGGAATTCTAAAAGAGATAATTTTTATTTTGGCAAAGAATCCCACAGCGTGGCTGTGAGATTTATTTGTTATATAAAAAGAAAGCATTTGAAATTATTTTACATCATGGATACAAGGGAGGATTATTACAATGTTTCATATGTCAACGATATGCATTATGCTGACTATTGTGGTATATCTGGTCGGTATGCTGCTGGTCGGCGTGTATTTTACGAAGAAAAACAATTCAACATCGGATTTTTATTTAGGAGGAAGAACACTTGGCCCGCTTGTTACAGCAATGAGCGCAGAGGCGTCTGATATGTCGGGATACTTGTTGATGGGGCTTCCGGGACTGGCGTACTTGTCCGGTATTGCAGATGTAGGCTGGACGATTATTGGTCTTGCGGCGGGTACATATTTAAACTGGCTCTTAACATCAAGAAGGCTTCGTCGTTATACTCAGATTGTAGATGCGATTACATTGCCGGAGTTTTTCTCAAAGCGTTTTCATGATAAGAAAAATATTTTATCTGCCATTGCAGCGGTTATTATTATCGTGTTCTTTATACCATATACTGCTTCCGGCTTTGCTGCTTGCGGTAAGCTGTTTTCTTCGTTGTTCGGTATTAATTATGTGGGTGCTATGATTGTATCGGCCATTGTTATTGTAGGTTATACAGCAATGGGTGGATTCCTTGCGGCTTCGATTACTGACTTTATTCAAAGTATTATCATGACTGCAGCAATTTTTGCAATTTTGATTTTTGCGACGGCTACGGCAGGTGGTGTCAATGCAGTAGCAGAAAATGTAAAGGCAATGCCGGGCTTTTTATCGCTGACCAGTTCTTATGTGCCTGACAGCAAGATGAGTACACCTTATAACTTATTGCATATTATCACAACAGTTTCGTGGGGATTGGGTTATTTTGGTATGCCTCATATTTTGCTTAGATTTATGGCAATTAATGATGAGAAAAATTTAAAATTGTCAAGACGTGTGGCCTCTATATGGGTTGTTATTGCAATGGCAGTTGCTGTTTGTATCGGTGTTGCCGGAAGGGCATTGAGCGAGGTTGGTGTTATTGAGACTCTGGCAAATGCGGATACAGAGACAGTTATTATCCGAATTGCGCATTTGCTTTCAGAATACGGCATATTTCCTGCTCTCATTGCAGGGCTGGTGCTTTCGGGAATATTGGCTAGCACAATGTCAACTGCCGATTCACAGTTGCTAGCAGCCGCCTCGAGTGTATCGCAGAACCTTTTGCAGGAAAAGATGAAATTGAAACTGTCACCGGGAAAGAGCATGCTTGCGGCAAGAATTACGGTCATTGCAATTGCGGTTCTCGGAATAGTCATAGCAAGAAATCCGGAAAGTTCGGTCTTTGGCATAGTGTCTTTTGCGTGGGCAGGCTTTGGTGCAAGCTTCGGTCCTGTTGTGATATGTTCTTTGTTTTGGAAACGTACTACACTGCCGGGAGCTATTTCGGGCATGGCCGCTGGCGGAATTATGGTATTTGTATGGAAATATCTCATTAAACCTATTGGAGGCATATTTGGTGTTTACGAGCTTTTGCCTGCATTTATCGTAAGCATAGCCGTCATTATTCTCGTAAGTTTGTGTACTAAGAAACCGGATGAAAAAATTGTTGCTGAGTTTGAGGCGGCAAAAAAAGGGAATTAAGGAAAAAATTTCATAAAGGTTATCGCTGAGTAAAGTTATTTTTCCAAAGATAGAAAAAGCCTGCAAAAACAATTTGTTTTGCAGGCTTTTATAATTACCTATTTATTCTCTGATTCTTTATTTGGCAATGCATAATCGGCAGGATCCGGAGGACCAAAGTCGTAGATATCCTTGTAAGCTTCAGCGGCCTCCTCGTCTTCCGGCAGGTTTGGTATCAGGCCGGTACAGTCGGTGGAAGATGCGGCGCAGCTCAACTGCATTTCTTCAGCATTTTCTGCCGGCGATTTTGGTATAGGTCTTTTTTTCGGCATAGGACTCATCTCCTTTTTTCTTAGTTTGATTCGGAGAAGAGTATTTTATGCAGAAAAGTTACCATTTGCGTTTGCTTTCAATTACTTTTCCGCATACACGGACGCGGAGCACATTAAGACCGGAAAATTTCATAGGGGGATAGTAGGGATTGAAGGAAATCAACTCAATATTGTCGGCATCGTAAACGACCTTTTTTACAACGCCTTCCTGTCCGTCTACCACAAAGACACCAACATCACCGCTGTCCAATGTAGTTTGCTTACGAATGAGAAGATAGTCTCCGTCATCAATGCGAGGGGACATACTATCACCGCTTACTTTCAGCCAAAAATAGTCCTTAGTATTATATTTGCTGTCAGCCGGCTCATAACCGATAATATCCTCAGCGGCAAGAACACCGTTACCGGCACAGACGCGACCGACAACCGGAATCATGGACATGGTTTCAGGGAGAATCACGTTTCCGGGTTTAATGGAGTCTGTATTTTGATCTAAAAGGCTGTCTAAAGTGACGCCGAATAACTGGGCAATTTCGCCCAACGTTTCCAAATCCGGTTCACGCCTGTTTTGTTCATACATTCCCACAGCACTGGCAGATATGCCGAGACGCTTTGCAAGCTCGCGCTGTGTCATGTTATTTCCTCGTAAAAGTCGTAATTTGTCACCTAGCATCTATATCAATCCTTGCCCTTAAGATAAACTAAGGATAACACATATTGTGTGAAAACGCAAGAAAAAAATACACTTTTGTAGAAAAAAACTCAAAATGTGTATTTATTTTACCTGTTGTTGTGCTTTTGCCTCTTTTTGTTTTTTTATTACTTTCAGACGTGTAAATTCTTCGCGTTCCTTTTCATCCAATATGTCCTGAATGTTTTTTACAATGCTTTCATACCGTGGAATCATTACATTTTTCAGCGAGTTAGCACGTTTTTGTGTCTTACTGATATTTATCGCGAGGCGATAAACAGAAGTTTGTATTTCTGCAAGTTTTAAGGTGAGCTCCTTTACGTGTAAAAACTTTACATACGCCTCATCCAGAGCACTGTATGTTTGAGAAAAACCATATGGTGCGGTGGGGGACAAAGGATCATATTTTACAACCGGCAGTTCTACGCCCATAACGCTGCGAAAGCGAATGCGTATGCTGTTTTCAATCGGTATGCTGTGGCCAATCTGCTCTACGGTATGAATTCCCATGGTTATATTTGCAGTTTGAAGAGCGTGATAGGCGTCTGAAAAGGTGCTGTTTATTGTTGACTGAATCTCCTTTGCCTCATCAATGAGCCCCATCATTTCATTTATCAAAATATTTCTTTTTTTATCAAGCAATTCGTACCCTTGTCTGCTTAAGGCAAGGGTATTTTTGGCTAACATTAAATTCCCTTTGGTAGGAAATAAAGAATCTGTCATGATATCGCCTCCGCCAATGTCTGTGACGGGTTATAATACTGTTCCAACAGTTTTGCGTCAACCCTGTCAAGCTCTTCGCGCGGCAGGAGAGAAAGTAATCTCCAACCCATTGTAAGTGTGGTGCCAATAGAACGGTTTTCATTCTTTCCTTGATTAAGAAACGTGTTTTCAAATTGTTTTCCAAATTCCAAATACGTACGGTCTAAATCGGAGAGTTCATCCTCGCCGATAACGGAAGCGAGTGAGCGTACATCCTGTACTTTAGCATAAGAGGCAAATAGCTGATTCGCTAAATCGGGATGGTCTTCACGGGTAAAACCATCGCCGATGCCGTCTTTCATCAAACGGGAAAGAGAAGGTAAAACCGCCACAGGAGGATATATTCCCTTGTGATTTAGGGTGCGATCCAAAACGATTTGACCTTCCGTAATATATCCTGTCAGGTCGGGGATTGGGTGCGTAATATCATCATTTGGCATAGACAAAATGGGAATCTGCGTTACTGAACCTTTGGCACCTTTTATCATACCTGCCCGTTCAAAAAGGGATGCGAGATCACTGTACAGATATCCGGGGAAACCCTTTCTGGATGGAATTTCGCCCTTGGATGATGATATTTCACGTAAGGCTTCGGCATATGCTGTCATATCGGTTAATATAACCAAAATGTGCATGTTATGTTCGTAGGCAAGATATTCTGCCGCCGTCAGGGCTGCACGCGGGGTAATAATGCGCTCTGCAACCGGATCGTTTGACAGATTTAAAAACATTGTTACACGGTCGGAAACACCGCTTTCTTCAAAGGAACGGCGGAAAAAATCTGCAACATCATTTTTAACGCCCATAGCTGCAAAAACAACAGCAAATTGTGTATCTTCACCATTAACAAGCTGTGCCTGACGCACGATCTGCACTGCAAGCTGATCCTGGGGCAAACCATTGCCTGAAAATATGGGCAATTTTTGACCGCGAATTAGAGTAGTCAAGCAATCAATGGAGGAAATCCCGGTCTGAATAAAATCACGCGGGTATTCGCGTGACACAGGGTTAATCGGTTTACCGTTAATATCTTCCGATTTTTCCGGAAAAATTTCACCGAGACCATCAATCGGTCGACCGCTGCCGTTAAAGGTACGCCCTAAAATTTCCTTAGAAAGAGGGAGGGTCATTGGTTTCCCGGTTAAAGTGGTTTTGGTGTTGGTCAGAGACATCTCGTTGGTATTTTCAAAAACCTGTACCACGACGGTTTCTCCGTTTATTTCAACAATTTTTCCTGTTTTTTGTTGGTTGCCCGCTTTCATGGTGACAACTTCATCAAATGAAGCGTTTTTCACGCCGTCCAATATTACGAGAGGGCCGTTTATTTCGCGCAGCCCCAAATATTCAATTGCCATATTCATCCATTCCTTTCGCAAGGAGCAATTTTTATTGCTGGTTTTGTATAATTTGTTCGCACAAGTTGTCAATTTTCTTTTTAAATTCGTCAAATTTTTGCAGCTGGTCATTTTCGATTTCATACTTCAGCTTAATGGTATCTTCTATAATATTGGTTTTATGAAGCTGTGAAATCGGTATTTTGCGCATGATAATTTCCTTTGCCTTTTCTTGCAGATATAAAATAATTTCCATCATTTTCATCTGCTTTTCCAGAGGAACATAGGTATCGCTTTTATGATATGCATTTTGCTGTAGAAATCCCTGACGTATAATTTTTGCAATATCCAAAACCAGTTTCTGTTCATCGTGCAGCACATCAGAACCGATCAGCTTAACGATTTCAGTCAGACGGCTTTCTTCTTGCAAAATATTTGATATTTCAGAGCGGTAATTTAAAAAGTTTTCGCCTAAGTTCTCATCATACCACGACGTTAGGTCATCTAAATATTCGCTGTAGCTGGTCAGCCAGTTAATGGCAGGATAATGGCGTGCATAAGCAAGCTGGCGGTCAAGAGCCCAAAAACAGCGCACAAAACGTTTGGTATTTTGTGTGACGGGCTCGGAAAAATCTCCGCCTTGTGGTGAAACCGCACCGATAATAGTGACCGAACCTTCCGTTCCATTTAAATTCTCTACATATCCGGCGCGCTCGTAAAAAGCTGCAAGACGTGACGAGAGATATGCCGGGAAACCTTCTTCAGCGGGCATTTCTTCCAAACGACCGGAAATTTCACGCAGTGCCTCCGCCCAGCGTGAAGTAGAGTCGGCCATAATGGCTACGTGGTAGCTCATATCGCGGTAATATTCTGCAAGGGCAATGCCGGTATAAATAGATGCTTCACGCGCTGCAACCGGCATGTTTGAAGTATTGGCGATTAATACCGTGCGTTCCATCAGCGGACGGCCGGATTTCGGGTCAATAAGCTTGGAGAAATCTTCCAATACTTGTGTCATTTCATTACCGCGCTCGCCGCAGCCAATGTAAACAATTAAATCGGCGTCACACCATTTTGCCAACTGATGCTGCGTCATGGTCTTGCCGGTTCCAAAACCTCCCGGCACAGCGGCTGTGCCGCCCTTTGCGATAGGGAGCATGGTATCAATAATGCGCTGTCCGGTAATCAGCGGACGTGAAATCGGTTTGCGCATGCGTGACGGACGGGGAGTACGAATCGGCCATTTTTGCAGCATAGTAATTTCCTGAACGCTGCCATCCGATGATTGCAATTTCAGCAAAATGTCTTCCGGTTTATGCATGCCGCTTTCACTGCATTCTATTATCGTACCACTGAGTGTGGGCGGGATCATTATTTTATGCTTAATCAAAGGTGTTTCTTGTGTTTCAGCAATAATATCGCCTCCGCAGACAGTATCGCCGACTTTGGCTAAAATGGTTATCTCCCATTCTTTATCCAGGTCAACGGCAGAGGTGTTAACACCACGGTCTAAGAAGGCGCCGCTTTTGCTTTCCAATGTCTTTAGCGGCCGTTCGATTCCGTCAAAAATATTGCCGATAATACCGGGACCCAGTGTAACGGACATTGGGATTCCGAGTGATTCTACCGGCTCGTTCGGACGCAAGCCGGTGGTACTTTCGTAAACCTGTACAATGGTGCGGTTGCTGTCCACACCAATGACCTCGCCGATTAGTCCTTCCTTGCCGACCTTTACCATTTGCAGCATGGCAAAATCTTCACTGCCCTTTACATAGACAACCGGCCCGTTAATGCCGTAAATATATCCTTTCGCTGTTTTCATGAAAATCTGCCTTTCCTTATAGAGTCAGTCCGCTGCTTTCGAGAAAACGGTGCTTTTCTTCCTCTATGCGCGCGGCAATTGTATTATCCGCAAGCTGATGCGTGTCGTTGTTAAGTACACGGGCGCCGCCCAAAACAGAATCGTTTGCTTCCAAAACCGAAAACGTCATATCGGAAAATTTTTTAGACAAAGCAGGAACGAGGTTTGCATCACTTGCGTCCAGAAATACGGTTTTTGCGCCTTCTCCTAAAACGTCCGCAGAGGTACGAATCACATTTTCCAGGTAGGAAAGATATTCGTCTGAGCTATGGAAAACGGAGATTTTTTCGATAACCTCGTCAAAAACCTGTTTCATAATGTCTTTGCGCTTTGCGAGCAATGTTTTTTTACAATCAAGCTGGAGTTTGGAAACAGACTCGCCGGCCTGTCTTTGAATTTGTGCAATTTGTTTTTGTATTTGTCCGTAGGTTTTCTCAAGGCACGAGTTTTCATAATCCTCCAGCTGCGCTTGTGCCTCTTGTTTTGCCCGGTGCAGTAAATCGTTGCATTGAGCCTGAGCTTTCGCGAAAACCTGTTTAGAAAAATGCTGAATTTTTTCTTCTGCTGTCAGCATAGTAGATACCTCCAAGTTTATAGCTTAATACCCACTGCCTCGCGAACATATTCGGAGATTGCGGCGGAAAGCGTGTCAGAACCGTGTCGGTCGGGAATTTCCACAACCAATGGGGTCTGATTTGTCATTTTGATTTCGCGGAATAGGTCTGGAAATTGCACGGAAAGCTTTTCAGCAATCAACAGGATGCCGATGTCGCGGTTGTCAAGGACTTTGTTAAGTGCATTCTTTACTTCTTCGCGTGTATGCACAACCGTACCTTCGACCCCTGCCAGACGCATGCCGCGCTGCGTATCAATGTTGTCGCTGAGTAAATACATTTTCATATTGCATCACTCCTCGGCGTTATTACAGTTTAGCCAAAATGCTGAACGATACCAACAGGCCGTAAAGAGCAATACCTTCTGCCAACGCAACAAAAATCAAGGATTTACCCATGAGTTTTGGATCTTCACTGATTGCGCCCAAAGCGGTGGAGCTTGCTGCTGCAACGGCGATACCGGCGCCAATAGTAGAAAGACCGGTAACAAGAGCTGCTGCAAGATAACCCAGACCGCTGCCGATGCCGACAGAGCCTGCTTGCGCTGCCTCGCCTGCTGCAGAGACGCCATTTGCAAACAGTACAAAGGTTGATATGCCCAAGGTGGTGAAAAAGCTTGCTATATTAGTAATCAGCATCGCCTTGCCACGTTTACGGTTTCTCTTTCCCGTGAAATAAATTCCGAAAGGAACTATAATGCTTAAAGCCAATATTGTTGCGGTTAGTTTTACTGCCATAATTCATTCCTCCAAAAGTATGTTAATAAATTTATTTTGACAGCATGCGGTCTTGTAACTTTATGCTGATAAATTCTCTGCCGTCACCTGTGTAGTAACGGGAAAACATTTCGTAAAATTCCAGACGGAGCGCCTGTATTCCTACTACCAACCCTTCAAGGGCGATAACCAGAGCATTGCCTAAGATAGTAATGATAACACTGCCGATGCCGGAAGTCATACCGGCAAGAATGAACACCACGCTCATCATACTGCCGTGTCCGAGTGCAAAGGCTCCCAAACGGACAAATGAAATGGTATTTGTCGCAAAGGACAAAACAATTTCGAACAGCTCAAAGAACGATTCTAAAATGAATTCCCCTATTTTAGCAGGCTTCCAATTCGGTTTGCCTTCCACAAGCCCTGAAAGCGGTTCCTTTAAGAAAATCAGGAGCAGCGGCAGGACGATTCCTATTATAGCAATGAGCGGCATCTGTAAGTGAAGAGGATAAAACATATTTACTGCTGTCGCAATGACAGAAATGTAAAATATCATACCTGCAATGCCGTTTTGGTCAAACAAAAGCCGTCCCCATTGCCGATTCTTCAATGCGTTAATAATGTTTACCAGCATGGCGATTAAGATAATGACAGCGCCAAGAGCAACAGTTGCAATTAAGATGGTGTTAATTTCTTTCATGGGGTTGATTATGGCAAAAGGTGCTGTTAAAGAACAATTTCGAAAAATTTCTTCGTTGCCGAAAACACTGCCGTAAAGCAATCCAAACACCATAGAACTGACACCTGCCAGCGATACGATACCGCCTAAGTCCATTTTTTTCAATTTGTAAAGTAAAAATCCGCCAACTGCGAGAATGAGACCATGACCAAAATCTCCGAACATAATGCCGAACATCAGAACATATGTTACGGCGAGCAGAGAGGTCGGATCAATCTCGGTATAAGAGGGGAGACCGTACATTTTGACAAACATTTCAAATGGGCGAAATATTTTAGGGTTTTTCAATTGAATCGGCGGTGTTGCATTTTTGATGATATCCGGCTCTTCTTCTACTAAAAGAATATTTGGTTCATCGGCAAGCCTTTTTTCAATGTTTTTTGCCTCTTTTTCCGATACCCAACCAACAACGTAAAATGATTCGCGCGTGTGTGCGGCAAATTTACGGATGAATGAGGCTTTGGAAGCGAAGGACAGGGAATGGTGTATCTGCACGAGTTCTGATTCATATTTTTTAATAATTGAGGCACTCTGTCCTGTAAGCTCCTCAAGCTGTAAATTAATATTTTCCTGTTCCTGCTGAAAATGAGCAAAGGCTTCTGCCGGCGATCCGTGTGATTCTGCAGAAATTAGGATACGTTCAAAGTAGAGGGAGGAGAATATTCCGTCAATTTTTTCTTCTACCTCTGCCGGCATAAAGTAAATGCCATAAACGTAATCGCGGTCGATTTCTCCTTCAATGAAAAAAGCATCAATGTTTTGCAGATAGCTGATTAATTTTTTGTAGCCTGCCTTCGGAAGACGGCCAAAGCGAAATTTAATAAATTGAAAGCGGAAAATTTCGTCCAAGTTTAGATTTAACGCTTTCATATGTTCCAGTTGCTTTAAAATCTGAGAATTATTTTCCAGCCTGGTACGTAACTCTTCCTGCTCTTTTTGTGCTGCGCCGAGCTCGTCTTCTATTTTTAAAAGTAACTCTCTTTGTGCATCGTTAAAAGGTATATGTTTTTCGGATGCACAGGGGCTTGGCGTAATATCTGCCAGGCGGAGATATTCTTCCAGTTTCGCAAGGGGCTCGCTGAAACTATTTTCGTCTGAAAAAGGATATAGACCATGCACATTGCTGAGCAGAGAAGCAGCATTTTCGATATGCATATCAAAATTTAAAAGATAGTTGGAAACAACACGGTCAAAATCGGTAATCGGACCGACGACGCTGACCAGTTTCATTTTTTGTATCGACAATTTTCTCAACTCCCGAAAAATCCGTTATTTTTCATATTGCCGGTTTGCAGAATCAAAGTGAAAGCCGGTGATATATGAGGTTATTTCCTCTGTTGGTAAGCCGTAGCGGATTCCTTCAATCACAGAGGTAATATTTTGTAATTCTGTTTCCTTAAAGTGCAGGTAGGATACAGCGGCTTCAATTGTGTATGGATACTGTTTTGCAGCCTTTTTGTGCAGCGAGTATACAAATGATGCATAGTTTCGGTCGTAAAATCCATCTGCACGCGGTGTAAAAAGTGAACGGTAGGCAGAATTGCGTGCCATTGTTAAAAATTCTTCTGTTGTTTTAGCTTCTGTGTAAGCAATAATATCTGCTTTAGAAAGCTTATAGCGGTTAGGCAACAGAATGGAATAGATTAACTCCGGCGGTATGCCAAAATACTCTTTACAACGATAAATACACAGAAGATTGCGTGCATCTACCTCGCTGCCGTTTGTCATTCCGATAACCTTACGGTTTTCTTTGTCTGGCATAGATGCAATCAACTTACTGACCTCGTCACGATAGTAGGTATCCAAAGTTGTCTCTACGCCAAAAAAGTTTCTATGCTCAGCCAGAGAGAGCAATGGAGAAACGACCTCGTAGTAACGCGAACCGGATAGATTTTCCAAAAATTCGCCGATATTTTTCGATTGTATTAACTGCTGCGGCTGAATCGTAAAATGGCGGGTGAAGAAAGAAGGATAATTATATATATCTTCGTTCTCATCATTATTATTCAATCGGCGGAGTATATTTTTCATTAGTTCGATTTCGGCTTTCATAATCACATAACTATACAACTGACGATTTTCACCATTATCAAACTTATAGAGCCGTGCGACATCTTCAGCATAGGACTTGCGCAGCAGAAGTTCCAAATCACCGCGGTGCAGAGTGTTTTCTTTTACTTCCGACAATACACTGCTGTATGCGGTTTCGTTCTTTAAATATTGTGCCGCCTCGGCTACGGTTGTTTTTTGAATTAATTCCAAATAATCATTTTGTGACAGGAGCCTTCGTTTCATCACGCTGATTTTTGCTGAGATGGCGCCGTAATTTGTTAATCCGGACAACATAGAGATCACCGCCCGATTATATTGTGATAAATTTCGTTTACCCATTCATTCTTCATTGCAGCATAACAAGCGTCCAAAGCCTCGATTTTTTGCTTGCAGTCTTCTTTAACAGCCTCCATCTTTTGAACGGCGGCGTTTTGCTCGGTTTCTGACAATATTCTTATACGCCTTTTACGGCGTTCATCAATATCAAAAGCTTTTTTTTCGCAGTCTGTTTTTACGGCGTTTAAAATCTCGCTTTTTTGTTTTTCTGCGTCGGCGAGCATTTCCTGCGCTTTTTGTTCGATGGCTATAATTTGGTTTATTATATCGTTCATAAAAACATCACCCTTTTATATATAGAAGCTTTTTAATTTCTTAAACTGTGAATCGGCGCGGGGATTCGTCCGCCGCGTGCGATGAAGTCATAGCTGGAGCACGGATTGATTGCCATAACGGGGCCGGTGCCCAATAGACCGCCGAATTCTACCGTATCACCAACTTTTTTGCCGGGAGCGGGAATCAAACGAACAGCGGTGGTCTTGTTGTTAATCATACCGATTGCCGCCTCATCTGCAATGATGGCAGAAATGGTTTCGGCACTGGTTTCACCCGGAATACAGATCATATCCAAACCTACGGAGCACACGCATGTCATCGCTTCCAGCTTTTCCAGACATAGCGTGCCGGATTTTGCAGCGGCAATCATACCGGCATCTTCGCTGACCGGAATGAAGGCACCGGATAAACCGCCGACATATGAGGTTGCCATAACACCGCCTTTTTTTACGGCATCATTCAGCAAGGCGAGTGCAGCGGTTGTGCCGTGGGTACCGCATTGCTCAAGTCCCATTTCTTCCAAAATATATGCAACAGAATCACCAACGGCAGGAGTTGGTGCAAGAGATAAGTCTACGATACCGAACGGAACGTTCAGCCGGCGGGAAGCCTCCTGTGCCACAAGCTGACCCATGCGTGTTATTTTAAATGCGGTATTTTTTATGGTGTCGGCAACTGTGCCAAAATCAGCGCCGCGCACTTTTTCCAAGGCGCACTTGACAACACCGGGGCCGGATACACCAACATTGATTACGGCATCCGGTTCGCCAACACCATGAAAAGCTCCTGCCATAAACGGATTATCTTCTACAGCGTTGCAAAATACCACCAGCTTTGCGCAACCAAAACCGTCGCTGTCCGCTGTGAGCGTGGCAGTTTGCTTGATAATCTGACCCATTTTGCGCACTGCATCCATGTTTAGCCCTGCTTTGGTGGTGCCGACATTAACGCTGGAACACAGCTTGTCGGTAGTTGCCAAAGCCTCCGGAATAGAATCGATTAGCAGGCGGTCGCCGCGTGTAGCACCTTTGTGTACCAAAGCGGAGAAACCGCCAATGAAATCAACGCCGGTTGTTTTTGCAGCTTTGTCTAATGTTTGAGCAACCTTTACAAAGGAGTCTGCATCTCGGATACCCTCGCAAACAATTGCTGCCGGAGTGACAGAAATGCGTTTATTAATAATTGGAATGCCAAATTGCGTTTCAATATCTCTTGCTGTTTCAACCAGATGTTCTGCCTGTTTGGTAATTTTGTCGTAAATGGCAGTGCAGACCGCGTCTAAACTATCTGAAGCACAGGAAAGAAGGGAGATGCCCATTGTGACCGTGCGTACGTCCAGATGTTCTTCGCTGATCATTTTCACTGTTTCCATAATTTCCGATCTGTTTATCATCTGTTACCCTCCTATATTCTATGCATGGAATTGAAAAGATCTTCATGCTGGATCCGAATAGATAGTCCTAAGGTATCACCCAAAGCGGAAAGGGTATCAGCAAGTGCCGAAAAAACGACTTTCGATTGAGAAACATCTGCCAACATAATCATTGTAAACATATCCTGCATAATGGTCTGAGAAATATCTAAAATATTTACTTTGTTTTCTGCAAGCACCCGGCTCACCTCGGCGATGATGCCGACTTTATCTTTTCCGACTACAGTTATGACAGCTTTCATAGACATTTATCCTCCAAATATTCTTTATTATGTTTCTTATTTAATTATTACAGTTATTCTACACCAAAAAGAACGGAAAAGCTAGTCTAAAATTTAACAAATTTTAGTCTTTAAATATTTTGAGATTTGTAGTATAATAATAACAGTTATATTATGGTAGTATTCATACATGGCGCAGGAGTTTTTATTAACGTGCGCTGAGAAAGAAATTTGTGGTAAAGGATGTGCACAAGCATGAATGTTTTTGTAAAACTGGGCACGATTATTACGGAACATAATCTGGAAATTATTTATGCGCCGGAAGGTTACGAGGATATTCCGATCACAGTTGCGGAGGTAAACCGCCCGAGCCTTCAGATAGCCGGCTTTTTTGATTATTTTGATCCGGCACGCATTCAGATTTTGGGAAAGGTTGAACATACTTATCTGGAAAAAATGAGTGCGGAGGACAGAGTTCAGAAGCTCGAAAAGCTTTTCATGCAGCCGATTCCTGCACTAATCGTGACAAGGGATATGGATATTTTCCCCGAACTTTTAGAGTGTGCTCAAAAATACAACCGTCCTCTTCTGCGCACGGATATGGCAAGTTCACGCTTCATGAGCGGACTGATTTTGGCGCTTAACGTTTGGCTTGCACCGATGACTACCATGCACGGCGTCTTGGTTGAAGTTTATGGAGAAGGTATTTTGCTGCTTGGCGAAAGCGGTGTAGGAAAAAGTGAAACGGCTATGGAACTTGTAAAACGCGGACACCGCTTAGTGGCAGATGATGCGGTTGAGATAAAGCGTGTCAGCGCAAAAACATTGGTGGGCAGTTCGCCGGAAATTATTCGCCATTTTATTGAACTGCGAGGTATTGGCATCATAGATGTAAAAAGAATATTCGGTATGGGTGCTGTTAAAGATACGGAAAATATTGACCTTGTGATTAACCTGGAGGCTTGGCAGAGCGGTAAGCACTATGACAGGCTTGGGCTGGACAACCATTCTACCGATATTTTGGGACTTGAAATTCCTTCTTTGACGATTCCGGTAAAACCGGGACGAAATCTTGCCATTATCGTTGAAGTTGCCGCAATGAACCAAAGACAGCGGCGCATGGGATACAATGCAGCAGAGGAATTGAATAAACGACTGATGGATCAGATGGAAGAATAGTTCATTTATATAACCGATTGTATAAGTTAGCTAGAAAGGTGTTAATACAGATGAAAATTTTAGCAGAAACACATACCCATACCAACGCCTGCTCACATGCATATCATTCCGTTCAGGAAATGGTTGATGAAGCGGCACGGCGCGGCATGGAATTGATTGCCATTACGGATCATGCGCCGGCGATACCTGACGCGCCGCATGAATGGCATTTTGAAAATTTAAAGGCATTGTCGCACAAAATAGGCGATATTTACGTATTGGGAGGAACGGAAGCGAATATAATTGATATGGAGGGCGGTTTGGATTTGGCAGAAACAACTCTAAAAAAACTGGATTTAGTTATCACCAGCATCCATTCTCCATGTCTTGCTCCGGGGACTGTTGAGCAGCATACCAATACATACCTGAAGGTGTTGCAGAATCCGTATGTGGATATTATTGGACACTGCGGTTCGCCGGACTACAGCTTTGATATTGATGCTGTATTAGAGGAAGCGAAAAGACAGGATAAAATTATAGAGTTAAACAGTCACACTTTTGCGGTGCGGAAAGCAAGTGCGGCAAACTGCTTCAAAATAGCAAAACGCTGTGCGGAATTGGGCGTTAAGGTTGTTCTCAGCACGGATGCGCACAGTATGTATGAAATCGGGCATACCGAAGCGGCACAGAAGCTCGCAAAGGAAGCCGAAATTAAAGAAGAGTTAATTATGAATACCACTGCAGAAAAATTTCTGTCCTATCTGTGTCAACGAAAGGGTTTGGACAGAGCTGCTTTTGAACATAAGATACCAACAGAATTATTGTCAATCGTTTAGAGAAATGGGAGAGATGCCGGATGCTGACACAAAAACAGAAGGAACAAATATTACAGCTGCAAAAGGGGAACATCAGGTTGGAGGAACCGATGAAAAACCATACCTCTTTCCGTATCGGCGGTCCGGCGGAACTCTTTGTTGAACCGGATTCGGAAGAGGTTTTCGGGAATTTGCTTGTGTTGTTGAAAAAGGACAATATTCCATTTGTTGTTATTGGCGCCGGTTCTAATCTTCTGGTTGGTGACAGAGGCTTTCGTGGTGTGGTCATCAAGACCGGTAAATGTTTTGATTTTTTAAAGCGCAGCGGAGAATATATTACTGCCGGCAGCGGGGTAACGCTTGCAAAACTTGCCGGTTTTGCGGCAAAAGAGGGGCTATCCGGATTGGAATTTGCAAGCGGTATCCCGGGTATGGTCGGCGGTGCGCTGTATATGAATGCAGGAGCTTACGGCGGTGAAATGAAAGATGTTGTGCAAAAAACCTATTATTATGATGATAATGGTACAAAAGGATTTGTGGAGAACGAAGAGCACGGTTTTGCCTACCGCAACAGTATTTTTGCAAACGGTGGCAAATATATTGTTGCAACAGAACTGAAACTGACTCCTGAGGATCCGGAAAAGATTCGCTTGCAAATGCTCACCTTGAACCAAAAAAGAAAAGAAAAACAACCGCTTTCCTATCCGAGTGCGGGCAGCACCTTTAGACGTCCGGAGGGATATTTTGCTGCAAAATTAATCGAGGATGCGGGGTTGAAGGGAGTCTGTGTCGGCGGGGCGTGTGTTTCGGAAAAACACGCGGGGTTTGTGATTAATAAGACCGGAGAGGCAACGGCTGCGGATGTGTGCGCTTTGATTGACAAGATAAAAGAGACCGTTATGCAGAAATATGGCGTAGAGCTGCATTGCGAAGTTAAGAAAATAGGTGATTTTTAATATAGCTCTTTGTTCGGCGGCTGCAAACAGAAAGGGTTGTCGGCCGCCGAAAACATAATAATAATGGTGAGTTTTTTTATAATTATGATATATCATTATAAAAAACCAATATTTTTTCGGAAAAATACTTGACGTAACAGAAAAAATATGGTATATTAAAGTGTACCTGTACGGTGAGGTTCTTTTTTTTTGTGCGCGTTTTGCTTGAAAAACGGCTCTCTGAAGAACCTATTATTATGTAAATACAGTTATGATAAACATAAGGAGGTGCTTTTCATGAGAACCAGAATCACTCTCGCGTGTTCCGAATGTAAGCAAAGAAATTACAACACAATGAAAAACAAGAAAAATGATCCGGACAGAATCGAAATGAGTAAATATTGCAGATTCTGCAAAAAACACACTTTGCATAAGGAAACGAAGTAATTTCCCGTAAGCCAAATATGTAATAAGGATGTGTAAATATGGCGTCTGAAGAAAAAAAGGCAGGCACCGTTAAGCGTGCGCCAGGAAAGATTGTAAATTATTTCCGCGAGATGAAGTCCGAATTGAAAAAGGTCGTTTGGCCTACATGGAGTCAGGTAAGAAATAACACAGGTGTTGTTATTACCGCACTGATTTTGGTCGGAGTTATCGTCGCAATACTGGACTTCGGCTTCCAGTTTTTAGTAAACGCGCTGCTGAAGTAGCAGTCAGGCGCGGAATATTTTGCAAGAAGGAGGCAGGAGAGGCTTTTGCTTCTTTGATTTGATATGGCTGATGAAGCAAAATGGTATGTAATTCATACCTTTTCAGGTTACGAGAAAAAAGTGCAGACAGATATTGAAAAATCTGTGGAAAACCGTGGTTTAGAAGATCAAATTCTTGACATCAGAGTTCCGATGGAGGAAGTGATTGAGGCCAAGGGAAATGAACAGAAATCTGTTATGCGTAAGGTATTTCCGGGCTATGTCATGGTCAAAATGCATATGACGGACGAAAGTTGGTATGTTATCCGCAATACACGCGGTGTAACCGGCTTTGTCGGACCGGGTTCAAAGCCGGTTGCGCTCACCGATGATGAAGTATATTCCATGGGAATTGAGCGAAAAACTGTTTCTGTTCAGTTTGAGGTGGGTTCAAGCGTTCGTGTGTGCGAAGGTCCGCTTGCGGACTTTGTCGGCGTAGTCAGTGAAATTGATATGGAAAAGCAACTGGTTAAGGTTGTAGTATCTATGTTTGGCCGCGAAACACCGGTTGAGCTTGAATTTTCGCAGGTTGAGGTTTTACATTAAGATAACAGCTTCTGTTTTGGCAGAATTGTTATAAGCATATATGCAAAGAAAAGCGGACAAGTGTAAGTTTTTGTTTTGTATATATGGCAGAGCGCAGCGATGCTGCGTGTGGGAGGACGGAGGGTCCGTTCGCCATTACCACATTTTTGAATAAGGAGGTGCCCCTAATGGCTCAGAAAATTTCAGGTTACATTAAATTACAGATTCCGGCAGGAAAGGCAACACCTGCTCCGCCGGTAGGTCCCGCACTGGGTCAGCACGGCGTGAACATCGTTCAGTTCACAAAGGAGTTTAATGAGAAAACAGCTAAGGATGCAGGTTTGATTATCCCGGTTGTTATCACTGTGTATGCAGACAGATCTTTCTCTTTCATTACGAAGACTCCGCCGGCAGCTGTATTGCTGAAAAAGGCTGCTAAAATCGAAAGCGGTTCCGGAGTTCCGAACAAGACGAAGGTTGCTACCGTTTCGAAGGATGCAATTCGCCAGATTGCAGAAACCAAGATGCCGGATTTGAATGCCGCATCTATCGAAGCTGCAATGAGCATGATTGCAGGAACGGCAAGAAGCATGGGTATTGTTGTAGAAGACTAATCCCGAGCTGCGTGAAATAAGTGGGAGAGCTATCAGCTTGTCAGACCACAGAAGGAGGAAACGAAATGTTTAGAGGTAAAAAATATACCGAAAGCGCCAAACTGGTTGATAAGACAATGTTCTACGACCCGAAGGACGCTATGGATTTGGTCGTTAAGACCGCTAAGGCTAAGTTTGATGAAACCGTTGAGGTTCATGTAAAGCTTGGCGTTGACTCTCGTCACGCTGATCAGCAGGTCAGAGGTGCGATTGTTTTGCCGCATGGTACTGGTAAAACTGCTCGCGTGCTTGTTTTTGCAAAGGGCGATAAAGCAACGGAGGCGGAGCAGGCTGGTGCTGATTTTGTCGGTGCAGAGGAATTAATTCCGAGAATTCAAAATGAGAACTGGTTCGATTATGACGTCGTTGTAGCAACTCCTGATATGATGGGCGTTGTAGGTCGTCTGGGTAAGGTTCTTGGTCCTAAGGGTCTCATGCCGAGTCCGAAGGCTGGAACAGTAACCATGGATGTAGCGAAGGCAGTTTCTGAAATTAAATCCGGTAAGATTGAATATCGTTTGGACAAAACCAACATTATTCACTGCCCGATTGGTAAAGTGTCTTTTGGTGCGGACAAGTTGCGCGATAACTTTAAGACTTTGATGGATGCTATCATCAAGGCTAAGCCGTCTGCTGCAAAGGGACAGTACATGAAGAGCTGTGTTATTTCTTCTACCATGGGCCCCGGCATCAAGATTAACCAGGCAAAGCTTTCTGATTAATCTTTAGGATTTTGTAAAAAATGGCTTGACTTTCACAGGGTATTATGCTATAATATGTTGTGGATTGATTTCCGCAGACAGTTGGTGTCGTAAGACATAATTTTGCCAACCGAGGAAGCTTTCATATAAGTTGATTATATTTAGGCTTTTCTCTGTATGCGGAGAAAAGCCTTTACTATTTTTGGTTAGCGAGGTGAAAAAGATGCCAAGTGAAAAAATATTAGAACAGAAGAAGCAAATTGTCAGTGATTTGGCAGATAAAATGCAAAAAGCTGTTGCCGGCGTTATGGTTGACTACCGCGGTCTTACGGTTGAGGAGGATACCAAGCTGAGAAACGAACTGCGTAAAGCAGAGGTAGAATATGCAGTTGTAAAAAATACGCTGACACGTTTTGCATCCAACCAGATTGGTTACACCGAGTTTGACGAGGTATTAAACGGTCCTACGGCTCTGGCTTTGAGCTATACGGATGTGGTTGCTCCGGCAAAAGTTTTGGTGGAATTTGCAAAGAAGAACGAGAACTTAGAGTTAAAGGCAGGTTTCGTGGAAGGTAAAGTTGTTTCCATTGATGAACTGAAAACTCTAGCAGCTACACCAAACTTCGAGACATTGATTTCGAAGATGATGGGAAGTATGCAGTCACCGATCAGCGGTCTTGCAAGATTGCTGTCTACTATTGTTGATGGTGGCGTAGAAATCTCTGATCTTATTGCAAAAAAGGCAGCGGATGCTCCGGCGGAAGAAGCTCCGGCGGAAGAAGCTCCGGTAGCTGAAGCAACGGCAGAGGAAGCTTCTGAAGAGGCTCCGGCTGCTGAATAAGCATTGGCTTATCATGAATGAAGTAAATTTTTTGAAATTAACAAATTTTAGGAGGAAAATAAAATGGCAGATTTGAATGCGATTCTTGATTCAATCAAGGAATTAAAATTGCTCGAAGTTGCAGAGCTGGTAAAGATGATGGAAGAAGAATTCGGCGTAAGTGCTGCTGCACCGGTAGCTGTTGCTGCTGCTCCGGCTGCTGGCGGAGATGCTGCTGCTGAAAAGACCGATTTTGATGTTGAATTGACAGAAGTTGGTTCTGAGAAGATTAAGGTTATTAAGGCTGTTCGTGAAATCACCGGATTGGGTCTGAAGGAAGCAAAAGACCTGGTTGAGGGTGCTCCGAAGAACCTGAAGGAAGGCGCAAGCAAGGACGATGCAGAAGCTATTAAGGCTAAGCTCGAAGAAGTTGGCGCAAAGGTTACCTTAAAGTAACTTGTTTGATATTTGATTTTATGTCAGATATTATCCGATTCGCTGTTGTTGCAGCGGATCGGATTTTTTTTTGGAATAAGAAGTAGATTGATCACAAAATTTAACGAAGGACTTGACAATTTCAGTTAGTCGTGCTAAACTGAATCTGTAATGTCGAATGGTGTCACATTGGGAATGGTGTCATTCTTTTGACACTACATTCAGGCATTGTAATAACATAAATTATTTGTGAAAGGATGAGTTACAAATGAAAGTATGGGATTGTTTAAAAAATGAAAAGCTTCTTTGTTTTGTGGGTGGCGTTGTTGCTGCAACCTATGGCGTGAAGGTGCTGAAGAGTGATAAAACCCGTAAGACCTGTGTTAAGGGCTTGGCAAAATGCTTGAAACTGCAAAAGGATGCACGTGTTACTTTGCAAAACATGAAAGATGAGGCAGAGGACATTTGCTATGATGCAAAGCAAGAGGCAAATATAGATTAATATCAAGGAAGGGATACCTGTGAGGTATAAAATCATATATGATGTTCCGGGCAGGCTTCGCGTCCGCTGCGGTGCCGATGTGTTTTCAAGGCTACAGGAACAAGCAATTACGGAACAATTGCTGTGCATACCGGGTGTTGCTTCTGTTAAGGTTTCGAATATTAACGGCGGTATTCTGGCGGAATATCATGGCAATGTCCGGGAGAAATTGCTCGTTGCCATAGATAAAATTAATGCAAAGACGTTGCCGGCGGCAGAACTTTCTGCTATGCAGCAGATTGATGATGAGTTTAAAAGAGATTTTTGCAGGATTATTTTTAAGAGAATTGTAACAAAACTTTTTTTGCCATCCTTTATCGCTGCACCATTAACCGTATATCGTGCCATACCGTTTGTAAAAGCAGGGGCGGCGGCGCTGACGCAAGGAAAAGTTAATGTGGCGGTTTTAGATGCGGTTTCTATAACAGCTTCTGTTCTAAGCGGCTCTATGTCAACGGCATCTTCTGTTATGACATTATTAAATATTTCCTCATTATTGGAGGGATATACCCGTAAAAAAACTAAGACGGCACTTTCTGACAGTCTGGCCTTAAATATTGACAAGGTGTGGAAAATATGCGGAGACGGCATACAACAGGTGCCGTTAAAGCAGATTATACCCGGTGATATAGTGCGCGTGCAGCAAGGCAGCATGATTCCTGTTGACGGTACGGTTGTTGACGGTGAGGCGGGAGTTAATGAGTCTGCTATGACCGGTGAGGCGGAGGCACGCCATAAAAGTTCCGGTGCAAGCGTTTACGCCGGTACTGTGCTGGAAGAGGGTACACTGGATATCAAGGTAACACAATTCCCCGATAACAGCAGAATTAACCAGGTTGTCGAATTAATTGAAAATTCTGAAAATTTGAAGTCGGGCGTCCAGACGAAAGCAGAAAGTTTTGCTGATAGTTTGGTACCTTTTAGTCTGTTAACATGTGCAGTCACTTATTTCTTTACGGGAAATATTACGAAAGCTTTGTCCGTGTTGATGGTGGATTATTCCTGTGCGATTAAACTATCTACCCCGATTTGCATTATTTCTGCAATGCGAGAGGCAACGGATTATAACATCATGGTTAAGGGCGGCCGCTTTTTGGAAAATTATGCGCATGCAGATACGGTCGTTTTCGATAAGACGGGAACCTTAACGGTGTCATGCCCGAATTTGACAAAGGTTGTTGCTTTTGAAGGATATGAAGAAAGTGAGATTTTAAAAATTGCTGCATGTTTAGAGGAACATTTTCCGCATAGTGTTGCAAAAGCAATAGTTCACGCGGCGGAACAGCAAAACCTGGAGCATTTGGAAGAACATGCTGAGGTAGAATACATCGTGGCTCATGGTATTTCCTCAAAATTGTGTGGTCAGCGTGTGTTAATTGGTAGTGCGCACTTTGTTTTTGACGATGAAAAAATTGAGATTTCCCAAGAACAAAAGAAGATAATACAAAGTTTAGGAAAATTATATTCTTTGGTATATCTTGCTATAGGCGGTAAACTTTGCGGTATTTTGTGCATTGAAGATCCGATTCGGGAAAATGCTGCGTGTGTAATAAATAAATTAAAGGAAAAGGGAATTACGCACATACTGATGATTACCGGTGATGGAGAATCAACAGCGGAAAATGTCTGCCGGCGTTTGGGAATTGAGAAATTTTATGCGCGCGTTTTGCCGGAGGATAAGCTGAATATTGTCAATCGCCTCAAGACAGAAAATCATATGGTTGTGATGGTGGGCGACGGGATTAATGACTCACCGGCACTTGCGGCAGCAGATGTTTCGGTTGCAATGAAAGATGCTTCGGATATTGCAAGAGAGGTCGCGGATGTTACACTTTTGTCTTCTGACCTTGACAGACTGTGCGTTTTGCGGGATTTGAGTGTAAGTCTGTTTGAAAGAATCAGAAAAAATTATCGTTTTATTTCTGCTTTTAACAGTGCGCTGATTCTCCTTGGGGTTGGAGGTATCATTTCACCGGTTACCTCAGCTTTGATGCATAATATTTCTACGCTTGGTATTTGTGTTTATAGCATGAAACCGTTTTTGGACAAGGAGAAAGAAAATACTGTTGAAACCTAAAGGGTGTTTGAGAGTGTGAAAAAAAGTCTGTAAATTTGATTCCTTCTATGGTAGAATATAAATAATATCATAGGAGGAATTTTTA
>CAKSBF010000016.1 GCA_934438075.1 uncultured Clostridia bacterium
AGCGGAAGACGAGATTCGAACTCGCGACGTTCACCTTGGCAAGGTGACGCTCTACCACTGAGCCACTCCCGCAAATTAACTACTATATATGCCGACGTACACCGTGTGTGATTCTACAGCCTTGCACCAAATCCAAAGAATTGGTGCCTCCGGGCGGAATCGAACCACCGACACGGGGATTTTCAGTCCCCTGCTCTACCGACTGAGCTACAGAGGCAAATTGGCGACCCGGAACGGGCTCGAACCGTCGACCTCCAGCGTGACAGGCTGGCATTCTAACCAACTGAACTACCGGGCCAATTACTTGTTAAGGTGATAAGGTGGTGGGCACAACAGGGCTCGAACCTGTGACCCTCTGCTTGTAAGGCAGATGCTCTCCCAGCTGAGCTATGCGCCCCTCTTGATCACCTGTCGTTCAGCGACAAATAGTATTATACACGAATCCCCCCTCATTGTCAAGGATTTTTTTCATTTTTTTTGAATTTTTTTCATTTTTTCCTTTCATTTTCAAAAGAATGTGTCAACCATGCGGTTTATCGGCAACTTCATTTTTTATTTTTTTCACCGTCACATAGTATTGAGAACCAAAAAATAGAAAAAAATCAAAAAATATTTTTTAAATGTCTCTGCTGTTTATTTGTTGCTGCTCTCCTTCAGCAATTGTTCCAATTCCTTTTTATCTAAGGAATATATCTTCGGACAAAACTGGCAAGTCAATTCAGCCTTGCCATCTGTATCAATAATGTTTTGCAACTCATCCCGCCCCAAACTGATCAGTGCGCGTTTAATTTTATCCATATTGCAATCACAACGATACTCATACTCTGCTCCATCCAAAAACTGCACAGTAAAACCGTCCATTATTTTTCTCACAATATCTTCCGCACTCATGCCGTTGTCCATCATATAGGTCACCGACTCCAATGCGGCGACATTTTTTTCCATGCGCTGTATATCTTCCTCCATTGCGGCAGGCATCATTTGAATCATAAATCCGCCGGCACATTTTGCACTGTAATCACGGTCAACCAAAACACCGAGTCCTACTGCCGTTGGTGTTTGCTCCGACTTTGCAAAATAATAGGTAAAATCCTCCGCTATTTCACCCGTAACCAAAGGAACTTGCCCTACATAAGGTTCCTTCATTCCCAAATCCTTTGACACACTCAGCATCCCTTTTCCAACGGCTCCGGCAACATCCAGCTTACCGTTTGATTTTTTCGGTAAATGAGCCGTTGGGTTTTGTACATAACCTTTTACCATACCTGCACCGTCTGCCACCGCCAAAATCGTTCCCAACAGACCGTCACCTTTTATCATAAGCGTTACACTGTTATCCGGTTCCTTCAGCTGACACCCCATAATCGCCGCCATTGCAAGCACCCTGCCTAATGCGGCCGTTGCCGTAGGCGTAGTATGGTGAATCTTCTGCGCCTCACATACAATATCCGTTGCGTCCACAAACGTAACACGCACCGCTCCCCATTCATCTATTGCACGAATTATTTTTCCCATTTTTCTTTTCCTTTCCTATATTTTAAGTCCATATGCATTTGATACAGGCCCGTAAAACTGCAAAAAACCCTATCCGCCGGACGGCACATAGGGTTTTGCTCTGTTCATCAATCAAACATCATTGCAAGCTATATATTATCAGCTAATATAAATCTTACACTCTTTCTACATTAGCTGCCTGCGGGCCTTTTGCTCCCTCAACAACTTCAAACTGAACTTCCATACCCTCGTCCAGAGTCTTGTAGCCGTCCATGTTAATTGCGGAAAAATGTACAAATACATCTGTTCCGTCGCTGGATTCGATAAAACCAAATCCCTTTTCTGCGTTGAACCATTTTACTTTTCCTGTTTGCATGAAAAAAATGCCTCCTAAAAATAATACTTTATACGCGACAAGTTTCGACAAGCGCGCCGAATCCATTCTTCGCGCTAGATATACTCTAACACAGTTAAGATGAGAAGTCAACCCTTTTTTCCGCTTTTGAATAACTTTTTTGTAAAAAAATGGATATTCCAAATCAAATACTGAGCTGCTCCCCTGAAAAGGCAATACCGAAATGCTCATATGCTTTTGCCGTTGCCATTCTTCCGCGCGGCGTGCGGTTTAAAAAACCCAACTGTAAAAGATAAGGCTCATAAACATCTTCAATAGTATTGGGATCCTCACCTATAGATGCCGCCAAGGTATCCAAGCCAACCGGTCCACCGCCGAAATTCTGAATAATAAACAGCATCATCTTTCGGTCAATCATATCTAAGCCTATCGGGTCAATTTCCATCATAGAAAGCGCCAAATCTGCCATCTCACGTGTTACCACACCGTTGCCTTTTACCTGCGCAAAGTCCCGCACACGTTTCAGCAAACGGTTTGCAATACGCGGTGTTCCACGCGAACGGCGCGCCACCTCCATGGAACCATCCGGCTCGATTGTAGTCCCTAAAATGTCCGCAGACCGCGACACAATCATATCCAACTCCTGCGGCGTATACAATTCCAATCGGTTAATCACACCAAATCGGTCGCGCAACGGCGCAGTTAAAAGTCCTGTCCTTGTTGTCGCGCCGATCAAAGTGAACTTTGGTAAATCCAACCGCACCGAATGGGCACCGGGGCCTTTTCCCAAAATAATATCCAAGGAATAATCCTCCATAGCAGGATATAAAATTTCCTCCACACTGCGACTCAGCCGATGAATTTCATCAATAAAAAGGATATCATTCGGAGATAAACTGGTTAAAAGCGCTGCCAAATCGCCTGCTTTTTCAATGGCAGGACCGGAGGTCACCCGAATATTTACACCCATCTCGTTAGCTATAATTCCAGCCAGGGTCGTCTTGCCAAGTCCCGGAGGACCGTAAAGTAATACATGGTCAAGCGGTTCGCCTCTGCCCTTCGCCGCACCGATAAAAATGCGCATATTCTCCTTAACTTTCTCCTGCCCAATATATTCTGACAGTTTTTTCGGTCGCAGACTATATTCAATCTCCGAATCCTCTCCCAATGTCCGCGAGGAAACAATCCGCTCTTCGGAGGTAAAATTTTCTTCAATTGCCATTTCCGCACCTTCTTTATCTTAGTTACTTCATAAAAATTTTATTGTTTTGCAAGCAGCAGCAAAGCTTTTTTAATGGTTTCCTCTGTCGAAAGTCCTTCGCCCGCCGCTGCGACGGCACGCATTGCCTCACCCTGCGAATATCCGAGAACTATCAGAGCCTCCAATGCCTCACTGCCGCCGGAGGATACCGCAGAATAATCAAAGCCTCCGCCTGCCGCACCGCCATTTTCCAGCAAATCTGTATTTTTCATTTTGTCCTTCAGTTCCAGCACAATTTTTTGCGCCAACTTCGGCCCCACTCCCTGCGCCTTGGTGATAGACTTATAATCATCCGTCACTACCGCAAGCGCAAGTTGTGCCGGAGACATGGCAGACAGCACAGCAAGCCCCGCTTTTGGACCCGCACCGGAAACTGAAAGAATCATTTTAAAAGTCGAAAGTTCTTCACGGCTTAAAAAGCCGTATAAGTCCATAACTCCCTCCGCAACGCGCAGAAAAGTATGAATTTTCACCTGCTGACCTGCAGAAATCTTTCCTAAATTAGCCGGTGACATATAAACCCGAAAACCGATCCCTCCCGTATCAACCACAGCAGAGTTTTCATCAATATATTCTACCAATCCTCTTACCATTGCTATCATAAAAGTTTCCTCCCCGTTCCTTATCAAACACTTTCTTCGCGCACCAGCTTTTGATAGCGCGCATTATGTGCATGGCAGATAGCCACCGCCAACGCATCTGCCACATCATCCGGTTTCGGCACAGACTCCAGATTTAAAAGCTGCGTCACCATGCGCTGCACCTGCGCCTTGTCCGCCCTGCCATATCCGCAGACTGCCTGTTTCACTTGCAGCGGTGTATATTCAAAAATCGGAACATTTTGAACGGATGCTGCAAGTACGCAAACCCCTCTGCCATGCGCAACGCTGATTGCGGTTTTCACATTTGTATTAAAAAACAGTTCCTCCACCGCAAACGCATCCGGATGAAAACGTTCTATTAATATATGTATACTTTCATAAATATCACGCAGGCGGTCGGAAAGCTTCATACCCGCCTCTGTCGTTACTGCGCCATAACTGATAACGTGAAAACGGTTCCCCGTATATTCTACCACACCATAACCTACAATGGCAATACCGGGGTCTATGCCCAAAATAATCATTTTTTCCTTCCTTTCCGCAAAGCGAATGTATAAATATACAAAACATTTCCAAAAATATTGCATAATTTATGCATATTTTTTCATTATTTTCTGAAAA
This sequence comes from uncultured Clostridia bacterium, assembly GCA_934438075.1. Lineage (GTDB taxonomy): Bacteria > Bacillota > Clostridia > UBA1381 > UBA9506 > RGIG1666. The sequence goes on from CAKSBF010000016.1 coordinate 4,334, forward strand.
AAGGCTTGATTTTTTTCATTTTATACAGTATAATGAATAATCGAACAATGAATTTTTATTCATCTCATGTTCAACATATTTTTGTATAAAAAATTATAAGTATATTTTATCACGTTTTAGGAGGAATTGCAAATGGCAAAAGAAAAAGTTGTTCTCGCCTATTCCGGCGGACTGGACACATCTATTATTATCCCGTGGCTGAAAGAAAATTATGATTATGAGGTTATTGCCGTTGCAGCTGACGTAGGACAGGGCAAGGAACTGGACGGTCTTGAAGAAAAAGCACTGAAAACCGGCGCGAGCAAGCTGTATATTGAGGATTTAACCGAAGAATTTGTTACCGATTATATTTACCCGGCTGTACAGGCACACGCCGTATATGAAGGAAAATATTTGCTCGGCACTTCATTGGCACGCGCACCGATTGCGAAAAGACTGGTAGAGATTGCTGAAAAGGAAGGGGCTGTTGCCATCTGCCACGGCTGTACGGGCAAAGGAAATGACCAGGTTCGTTTTGAATTGGGCATTAAAGCTCTTGCACCTCAGATGAAAATTATTGCACCTTGGCGTATCTGGGATATTAAATCCAGGGAAGAAGAGATTGATTACGCTGTCGCACGCGGCATTCCCGTACCGGTTACCAAAGAAGATAACTATTCTATGGACCGCAACTTATGGCATCTGTCTCATGAAGGTATGGATTTGGAAGATCCTTGGAACGAACCGCAGTATGACAAAATTCTGAAATTGATGACTACCCCGGAAAAGGCTCCTGACAAGCCAACCTATGTAGAGATTGAATTTGTAAAAGGTATTCCGACCAAAATTAACGGCAAAGAATACGCTCCTGTCGCATTAATTACCGAATTAAACCGCCTCGCCGGCGAAAATGGTGTCGGTATTGCCGACATGGTAGAAAATCGTTTGGTTGGCATGAAGTCCCGCGGTGTGTATGAAACCCCGGGCGGCACTCTGCTTTATGCTGCACACAAGGAGTTAGAATATCTTACCTTAGACAGCGATACCATGCATTATAAAGAACTGATTTCCAACAAATTTGCCGAACTGGTTTACAACGGCAAATGGTTTACCAAATTACGGGAGTCGCTCTCCGCATTTATCACAGAAACACAGGACACCGTTACCGGTACAGTGAAACTGAAGCTGTATAAAGGCAACGTTATTCCCGCCGGCTGCAAATCACCATACTCACTCTATGATGAAGACATCGCAACCTTCTCAGAGGATGAGGTATATAACCAGAAAGATTCCGAAGGTTTCATTAACTTGTTTGGTCTGCCGATTAAGGTTCGTGCAACTATGAAAAAGAAAAACGGCGAAAAATTGTATTAAGAGATAATTAAAAGATAAAACCCCTGCTGCAGATACTCAAAAAATATCCACAGCAGGGGTTTATTGTTTAAATAATGAAAATCAATAATCAGAAGCCCAATATTTTAATTAATACCAAGCCTGAAATTCCGTAATAGGTAACCACCGCAACCAAATCATTAATCGTAGTTATTAACGGTCCGGAGGCGACCGCCGGGTCAACCTTTAATTTATGGAACAGCATCGGCACCAACGTTCCAACCATTCCGGAAATCAGCATAGCAACCGCAAGGGAAATACCTACGCATCCCGAAACTGCAAAGGCATAGAAAATAGATGCCTTTTTTGCCACAATAACATAAATCCCGATACAAGCAAAGGAGAAGAGCCCCAAAATAATGCCATTGGTTAAGCTGACGCGCATTTCTTTCAGTACAAATTTTATTTTTTGTCTTGCCGATATATTTTCATCCATCAAAACACGGATCGTAACAGCCAAAGACTGTGTCCCAACATTTCCCGCCATATCCAAAATCAAAGACTGAAAGCACACCAAGAGCGCGATCTCTGACACCACATGTTCAAAGGCACCGACCACCGATGAAACACCCAAGCCAAGAAACAGTAAAAGAATTAACCATGGCATTCTTTTTTTCATACTCTCCGGCAGACTCTCATTTAAATCTTCCTCTGCAGTCAAGCCGGCCAGTTTTGCGTAGTCATCCGACATTTCGTCATCGACCGCTTCGACAATATCCGCTGATGTAATAACACCGATAATCTTATTTTTATCATCTAAAACAGGAATAGAGTCTTCTTCATAATCCTTCAGCCGCTCAATACAATCCGCAACCTTCTCTGTCGCCATCAGATATGGATATGAGGTACTGATGATATCTTCCAGATCAATATAGTCGCGCGACACAATCAAGTCTTTTAAATCAATCGCGCCGTAATAGCCTCCATCCTTTTCTTCTACATAAATGGTGTTAATATTATCATTTTCTTCTGCCTCGGCAATCAGCGTACGCATTGCCTGCTTAATCGTGCTGCCGCGCTGCACGGAAATAAAGTTGGTGGTCATTCGGCTTCCGATTTCGTCCTCGTCATAAGAATAAATCAAGCGGACATCCTTTTCCGCCTCATCCTCCATCCGGGAAATCAGATCTTCTCTCTCTTCCTCCGAAACATCCTCCAGGATGTCAACCGCATCATCGGCATCCATCAATTCCAAAATATCCGCGGCTTTTTCCGCACCTAATTCATCAAAATATTCTGCTGCACTGTCTAAATATGCAAAAATATCAGCCAACCGCTGCGAATCCAACGCAAGATACAGACGTTGCCTTTCTTCCGGCTCCAGTGTTTCCACCGTTTTGGCAATGTCATTATCGTGATAGCCCTCCAGCATTCGACACAGTTGCTCGTTTGAAGTGCTTTCCGCTATAATTTGCTTAATTTCCGCTACCATTTTATTTTCGTTCATGTTTTGCCCTCCCTTTCCAAAATTCAGACAATAAAAAAAGCCATCCTTTTCCGGTGATGGCAAACCACGAACCCTTATGCACTACATTGACACAAGAAAAACAAGCCCATAACGCAGGCGCCGCAAGGACGCACACGAATCGGCTGTCCGGTTGTCCGATTTCCCAACACCGCAACGCTTGCAACTATCGCCGCTGTCCATTGAAACACCCCTTTATTTATCAATTGTTTTTATAAAATCCCCCAAAATTATAACATAACTTTCTTTTTTTGTCAACACCAATGCCAATGCAGTTTTACCCATGCTGACCAACTTCATCCTGCCATATCCAACTCTTTAACGGCATAAATATTTTATGCAGAAATAATATATTTACGCAAAACCTTACTGCAAAAACCGCCTTTAACATTTTCCGATAAAATATCACAAAATTCCTTCCGCTCTCCTTGATTTTAAAAAAATTATATGATACAATAGAGATTACGCAGTAAATATGTAAGGGGATTTTGAAGGAATGAAAGCACAGTTATCATCAATTTGGTTTGAAGCTCTGAGGCTGTTAAAGGAAAATAAAGACGTCAGCCCCTCTGCTTACGACCACTGGATTGAACCGTTAATTCCGGTAGGAATGTCGGAAGATACCATTTATTTAAAAGTTCCGACCGAAGTGCATTACGAAATTGTTAAAACACTTCATCTGGAGGCAATTAAACAAGCTATCAATCTTGCATCGGAACATTTTTATAATGTAACAATATTAGATTACAATGAGGAAACACCGCCGGAATTGGAATATACGGTTGCATTTGACCGCTCCGGCGACAATGCTACTACGCTGAATCCACGCTATACATTCGATTCCTTTGTAGTCGGTGATTCCAACCGTTTGGCACATGCTGCCTCCAAGGCAGTTTCCGAACGTCCTGCCGATGCCTTTAACCCTCTGTTTTTATATGGCGGCGCCGGTCTCGGAAAAACACACCTTGTACAGGCAATCGGCAACAAAATTATGGAGGATAACCCCTCCGCAAACATTTTATATGTGACAAGCGAAAAGTTCATGAATGAGTTTATTAATCTGATGGTAACAAAGAAGAACACGATTGACTTCCGCAATAAATACCGCACCTGCGATGTCTTGATTATTGATGATATCCAATTTTTGTCCAATAAAGATCAAACACAGGTGGAGTTTTTTCATACCTTTAACGCACTGCACGAAGCAAACAAACAGATTATCATGACCTCCGACCGCCCGCCGAAAGAAATCAAAGAGCTGGAGGAACGGATGCGCACGCGTTTTGAGTGGGGCCTGATTGTAGACATTAAGCCGCCGGATTTGGAAACACGCGTTGCTATTTTAAAAAAGAAAGCAAACGAAGAAAATTTTGAAGTGCCCGATAACATTTTATTTTACATTGCAGAAAACCTAAAATCAAACATTCGTAATCTGGAGGGTGTATTAAAGCGACTGACTGCATACAATGTATTAATGGGCAGACCAATCACCATGACGCTGGCAGATGAGGCAATAAAAGAATTTTTAAATAAAAATGATGACCCTCACATTAACACGGAATATATTTTGTCAATTGTGGCAAATTATTTTAATATTACATCGGACGAAATTCTATCTTCCAAAAGGACACAGGAAATTTCTTACGCACGGCATATCGCAATGTATCTGATCCGTGAGTTTACCAACCTTTCTCTGCCGAAAATCGGTCAGGAACTGGGCGGCAGAAATCATGCAACGATATTAAACGGTATTAACAACATTAAAACCAGCATGCAGAAAGACGAGGACACAAAGAAAATTATTGACGAGTTGGTAAAAAATCTCGAAAACAGAGATTGAGATTGCACGGAGGAAACTATGAACGTAAAAATTTCAACGGAATTTATTAAACTGGATCAATTGCTGAAATATGCAGGAATCTCTTTGTCCGGAGCAGATGCGAAAGAACTGATTTTAAGCGGCGTTGTGTGTGTAAACGGTGAGGTTTGCACCATGCGCGGCAAAAAAATGCGTCCCGGGGATACTGCCCTCCTTACGCTCGGCGATGAATATATTGAACTGACGGTGGAATAAGCTATGCACATCGAACACTTGAGTCTGAAAAATTTTCGCAACTACTCTGCTGAAGAATTTTCGTTTATTCCGCAAACAAATCTGCTTTACGGGAAAAATGCGCAGGGTAAAACCAACGCACTGGAGGCGTTGTATCTTTTTTCCATTGGAAAATCATTCCGCACGCCGCAAGACAGGGAACTAATCCGTTTTGGCGAGGATTTAGCGCGTGCAGAGCTCATTTTTTCAGATTCCAAGCGTCAGCAAAAAATTGAAATTATCTTGCGGCGCGACCGCAAAAAGCAAATAAAAATCAACGGCGTTGTCATCCACAAGCTCAGCGAGCTTGTCGGACGGCTGAACGTCGTCTTGTTTTGTCCCGAAGAGCTCGGGCTTGTAAAAGAAGGACCAAACGTCCGCCGCCGTTTCGTGGATATCGCTCTGAGCCAATTGCGTCCAAACTATTACCATACTCTGGGGCTTTACCACAAAGTTTTGGAACAGCGCAACAATTTGCTCCGTAAGATGAAATATGAAAAGGCCGCATCATTAGCAGATACTATGTTTGTCTGGAATGAAAAACTCGCAGCATATGGTGTGCAAATTGCAGCTTATCGCAGAGAGTTTCTGCAAAATCTGGAAAAATATGCTCAAAAAGTGCACGCTGAAATATCCGGCGAAACGCTTGGTCTGGAATATCGCACCAGAATCGGGACAAAGGAAGAATTTCTGGAAAAATTAAATTCCAACATTGCCGGAGAAGCAGAACAGGGCTATACACTCTACGGTCCGCATCGGGATGATATTCTGCTCACAGTTAATCAGCGTGATGCAAAAAGCTTTGCCTCTCAAGGACAGCAGCGAACCATTGTTTTGTCATTAAAGCTTGCGCAGGCCGATCTTTTATATGAAGAGACAGGAGAATATCCCATTTTACTGTTGGACGATATTATGTCCGAACTTGATGCCGGACGCAGAGCCTATCTTGCAAAAAAAATTCTGGATAAGCAGGTCGTTATTACCTGCACGGACATTGAGGAAAACCTATGCGGCAGCAAAACAAAAACCCTGCACATTCACAATGGTGAAATTATACCGTTATAATACCGAAACCGAAAGGAAGATTAGCATGTTTTTACATCTTGGCGGAGATACAGTTGTTAATTTAAAAGACGTCATTGCCATTATGGACTTAGATGTAACCAGTACCTCAAAAATCACACGGGAGTTTCTTGCCGTCGCTGAAGAAGAGGGGTTTGTCGTCAACGTATCAGAGGATTTACCGAAGTCGTACGTATTAACGGAAATTGATCACAAAAGCAAAATCTTTGTATCGCCTATCTCCTCTGCCACTCTGCTCAAACGGGCAAGAAATTTTCAAAACATGACTGCTTCCTTATCAACCGAAGAACTGTAAAATTTTTGCAAATTCTAAGAGTAGATTTTTTCTGATAAATTTTTTTACCGCCAATATTGTGAACCGTTTCTTCAAAAAAAGTTTTCTGCCGAAATCCTTCTCTTGTTTTCTTTCGTAAAATATGATATGATTACATAAACTATCAAGGAACGAAAGGGTGAGATTATGAATTTAAAACAAGTACAAAAAACACTAAATGCCTCCGTGCTTACAACCTTTCCCTGGGAAGAGCTTGAAGTTCATTCCGCATGCGGCTGCGATTTAATGAGCGATGTCCTGGCCTTTGTAAAGGATCAGGGGCTTTTGTTGACAGGCTTGGTCAATCCGCAGGTTATCCGCACCGCCGAAATGATGGATATTCGCGTTATTGTCTTTGTGCGCGGCAAAGTACCGGGACAGGATATTCTGGATTTAGCGGAAGGCATGGACATGGTTTTAATGACAACCTCACATCCGCTCTACACAGCCTGCGGACTTCTGTATGAGCAGGGACTGCCGGGCAACGCAAGAAAGGAGTAGCTATGGACGGCAAGGAAATGCAACTCCATTATGACATAGACGGTTCAAATTTTACCATTGCCGGGCAAGCCTCCAGCAACATAAAAAAGGTACTTAAACAACTCGGCATTGATCCGACTATCATTCGCCGTGCAGCGATTGCCATGTACGAGGGAGAAATCAACACTGTCATTCATGGCAAAGGCGGTGAATGCAACGTATTTCTTTCTCCAAAACAAATACGCATTATCTTTACCGATCACGGTCCCGGCATCGCTGACATTGACAAAGCAATGCAGGAGGGATTTTCTACAGCTGATGCCGAAGCGCGCGAACTTGGCTTTGGCGCAGGAATGGGTCTGCCAAATATGAAAAAATATGCTGACACACTGGAAGTAGAGTCCGTTATCGGCAAGGGAACCACCGTAACCATAACAATTTTTATTCCGTAAAAGCTTACAAAAAGTAAACAAGATATACAGTGGTCAGAAAAATATTGCAGGACGGCTCATGCTTTTAGGATTGGCATCTACCATTGAGTACTAAGGCTTCTCATTTATTCTCCCTCGCTTTTACCGTCCTCATTTTTCTTAATATTCATTTTCGGAGGTGGGTATTACGACAGAAACATTAAAACAATATTTTCATTCCGTTACGCTGGACCGCAGCAAATGCAAAGGATGCACCAACTGTATTAAGCATTGCCCCACCGAAGCAATCCGTGTACGTGACGGCAAGGCAAAAATAATTAAAGAACGCTGCATTGACTGCGGCGAATGTATTCGCGTATGTCCCCATAAGGCAAAAAGTGCAGTTACCGATTCGCTTGCAAATCTTGCGCAATACCGTTATAATGTTGCTCTGCCCGCACCAACTCTCTATGGACAGTTTAACCATTTGAAGGATATTAATCTGGTGCTGACCGGGCTGAAAAAACTGGGTTTTGACGATGTGTATGAGGTTGCAAAGGCAACAGAAGCAATCACCAACTGCACCAAAAAACTTCTTGCCGACGGAACACTGTGCAGACCGATTATCAGTTCTGCCTGCCCAACCGTCACCCGTTTGATCTGTGTACGCTTTCCCGGTTTAATCCCGCACATTTTGCCGCTTATATCACCCATGGAGGCCGCCGCCAAAGCCGCCCGTAAGGATGCAGAAGCAAAAACCGGTTTGTCTCCGGAGGAAATCGGCGTATTCTTTCTTTCTCCCTGTGCCGCAAAGGCAACGGCAGTACGCAACCCTATCGGAATTGCTGTCTCTCCGGTAAGCGGTGTGATTTCCATAAAAGAAATTTACCTAAAACTCCTGCCCGTTTTAAGCAAGCTGGAAAAGGTAGAAACCTTAAGCACCTGCGCATTTGCCGGAGTAAACTGGGCGCAAAGCGGCGGTGAAGCAAGCGCCCTGCAAAACGAAAAATATGTTGCCGTAGACGGGATACATAACGTTGTTAAGCTTTTAGAGGAAATTGAAGATGACGAAACTCTCGATCTTGACTTTATTGAAGCGCTCTCATGCATAGGCGGCTGCGTAGGCGGCCCGCTGAACGTAGAAAATACCTTTGTTGCAAAAACAAAAATCAAAAAGCTTGCAAGTGACTTAAAGAAAAAGGAAAGCTCATCGCCCCCTGTTGCACTGTCTGACGGGGAACTGAAATGGGAATCGCCTGTTGTTTACCGCAATGTATTAAACTTGGATGAAAATCTAACCATAGCCTTACAGAAAATGCAGATTATGGAAGAATTGGCCCTCCAGTTGCCGCAGCTTGACTGCGGTTCCTGCGGTGCTCCCAGTTGCAAGGCTCTGGCAGAGGATATCGTACGAGGCTTTGCCGGCGAATCAGATTGTATATACAAGCTCCGTGAAAAAGTGCGCGACCTTGCAAAGCAGATGATCGAATTGGAGGAACAAATGCCCGGTTCTTTTCAACAGGATGTAAAAGAAAGGTAGGATATTTATGAAGGTCTTTGAACTTACCGAAAAGTTAGAGCTTACACCATTGATCAAAGGGAACAGCGAAGCCGAAATTCAAGGCTGCTACATCGGAGATTTGCTCAGCCTGGTCATGAGCCGTGCGCAAGAGGGAGAAGTCTGGCTGACTGTGCAAACCAATGTAAACATTATTGCCGTTGCGGTACTGACGGAAATCTCCTGCATTATCGTTACTGAGGGTATGGATATTCCCGAAGAAACCATTGCCAAAGCAGCAGAACAGGACATACCGCTTTTCCAAAGCGCACAAACAAGTTATGAGCTTGCCTGCGCGCTCTCCAAACTACTGTGAAACTGTACTGCGACCTGCATATTCATACTGCCCTTTCTCCCTGCGGTGACATGGATATGACTCCGAACAACATTGTAAATATGGCTCTGCTGAAAGGCTTGAATATCATTGCCATCACTGACCACAACGCCATTGCAAACATTGAAGCCACTATAAAATGTGCAGAGGGTACTCCGTTGACAGTGATTGCCGGTATGGAACTTGAAACTTCGGAGGAGGCTCACTTTATTTGCCTTTTCCCCAACCTAAAAATGGCACAGGATTTTTATGAGCAGATTAAAAAATATTTTTTGCCGGTCAAAAATCGCCCTGATATTTTTGGTGAGCAGGCAATTATGAACGCAGATGATGAAATAATAGGCTATGAGCCACGGCTTTTGGTCAGCGCCACCTCCTGTTCTGTTTATGCCGCTGCGCCTCTTGTCAAGCACTTGGGCGGTGTGATTTACCCTGCGCACGTTGACCGAAATTCCTACAGTGTCATTTCCAATCTTGGCTTTGTACCGCCCGATTTAGACTTTCACACGGTAGAAATTTCACGGCAAATGACTGCCGCCGATGCACTTTCCCGCTTTCCTCATCTTGCGCAATATCAATCCATTACTGCATCAGATGCACATTATCTGTGGGATATCTACGAGACGGAATGTGTAGTCGAACTTGCTGAACAATCTTCGGAAGCATTATTAAATTATTTGAAAGGACGAACTTAATTGATAGAACTTTGGCACCACATGCCTGCCTATATTATATTGTTGCATGTTATTACACTCGTAATTGTATTATTCCGCGAGCGCAAACGTCCGGTCAGTACCATTTCTTGGGTATTTACTTTACTGTTTCTGCCTGTTCTGGGGGTATTGCTTTACATTTTTTTGGGAACCGCCCGCTATGTAAATGTAAAACGTAAATTTGGCAAAAAACTGTTACTGGACAAAGAATACCACCAAATAATCCGCTCGCAGCTGGAACACCTGCAGCAGGATTCTGCTTTTTGTGATGAGCAATCGTCTCCGTATTTGGATATGATTACGATGCATACAAAAACCGCTAACAGTCTCTACTCCGATGACAACGCTCTCACGCTTCTCCCCTCTGCACAGGAAAAATATAGCCTGATGTTTGCTGATATTCGTGCCGCAAAAAAATCAGTACATGTTATGTATTATATTTTTCGCAACGACAACATTGGCAACCGTCTGATTGATTTGCTGACCGAAAAGGCAAAAGAAGGCGTAGAGGTTCGCCTAATTTATGATAGTTTCGGTAACTTAAAAACACCTGCAAAAACATTTCAACGGCTGACGAAAGCAGGCGGCCAGGTCATTAAATTTTTACCTCATCCTCTGCTCAATTTGTTGCGTGTAAACTATCGAAATCACCGTAAAATCGTAGTGATTGACGGCGAAATCGGCTACCTTGGCGGCATTAATATTGGTGACGAATATTTAGGGCTGGATAAAACCAAAACACCGTGGCGCGATACCCATTTACGCATTGTCGGCAGCAGCGTCGCTTCCCTTCAGCTTCGTTTCCTGCAGGATTGGCAATATTTAAAAGATGAGAAGATGGAAGAAAAGGAGGCCGCCAAAAAATATTTCTCTGTCCGCTCCGATGCCGGGAACAGCGCACTGCAAATTGTATCCAGCGGTCCCGACAGCCCTGCCCAGCAGATAAAATATGGTTTTGTAAAAATGATGGCCGGCGCACGCAAAACTTTATATTTGCAAACGCCGTATCTGATTCCTGACGATACGATTGCTGACAGTTTGAAAATAGCCGTAAATTCCGGCGTAGATGTGCGCGTTATGATACCGGGAATCCCTGATAAAAAATTTGTCTATTATGCCACGCTCTCTTACGTTGAAGAGCTTTTGCAGGCAGGAGTGCGAGTGTATGCATATGATGGTTTTCTGCACAGTAAAATGATGGTTGCCGACAGCTCTATCGCCACACTGGGCACAACAAACATGGACATCCGCGGTTTTCAGCTTGCTTTTGAAGTAAATGCTTTCATTTATGATGCTGATTTTGCAGCACAATGCAGCAAAATGTTTACAAATGATATGAAGTCCTGCCGGGAACTGGATCTGGAAACCTTCTCTAAGCGTTCCCACCGAAGCAAAATGAAGGAATCTATTTTTCGTCTGCTTTCCCCTTTAATGTAAACAATATTAGAACCTCTCATCAACATATAATAAAACTATTTTAGCTTTTGTCGAAAAATGTTCGTTTTTCGACAAAAGCTTTCTTTTTTCTCCGAAGGAAAAAGGAGTATTAATGCCGTATAAATTATATATGGAAAATATTGTAAATCATAAGGAGGGTTTACTTTGCAAATAAAATTACAAAAGAAAGGACGAACTCTTATTGCATCTCTGTTTGGCGAACTTGACCACCATAGCGCCAAAAATGTAAAAGAGATATTGGAGACTGCCATTGAACAAAAGTCCATTCAAAATTTAATTTTCGATTTTACAAATCTAAACTTTATGGATAGTTCCGGTATCGGGGTTATCATCGGACGCTACAAACTGCTGTCTGCTATCGGCGGTAAGGTATGCATTATATGCCGCGAAAAAACAATTTGCCGCCTCATCACTCTATCTGGCCTGACACGCTTAATGGAAGTTTTCCAAACCATAGGTGAAGCAGAAAGCTATATGCAAGGAGGAAAGTAAAATGGAACAAAAGATGCCGGATAATAAAATGACATTAGAATTTTTAAGCAAATCTACCAACGAAAGTTTTGCGCGGGCAGCCGTTGCTGCTTTCGCAGCACAGCTTGATCCCACCCTAGAAGAACTTGCAGACATAAAAACCGCGGTGTCCGAGGCGGTCACCAACGCCATTATTCATGGTTATGGCACAAGCGCGGGCACAGTACATATTGATTGTGAAATTAACGGCAACACATTTTCCGTGTCGGTTATCGACCGCGGGCGCGGCATCGAAAACCTTACACAAGCCATGCAGCCGCTCTACACCGGCTCTCCCGATTTGGAGCGCTCCGGAATGGGCTTTACCGTAATGGAAACCTTTATGGACAGTCTGGAGGCCGAATCCATAGTCGGCGTCGGCACAACCGTCCGCATGCAAAAAACAATCGGTAAATCAAACGAATAAACAGCAATTGGAGCAAGGGAGGGATAACATTGCAGCACACCAATTGCGAAACCTATCGTTTGATAACACTTGCGCAAAACGGAGATAAAGAAGCTCTGGATCAATTGACGCAAAACAATATGGGTCTGGTGTACTCCATTGCACACAAGCTCTCAAACCGAGGAGCGGAGCTTGAGGATTTAATACAACTTGGTTCTATAGGCCTTTTAAAAGCAATTAACAAATTTGATACTACCTATGATGTTAAATTTTCAACCTATGCCGTACCAATGATTATGGGGGAAATGAAACGTTTTCTGCGCGACGATGGACCTCTTAAGGTCAGCCGCAGCTTAAAAACATTGTCAGCCAAAGCATATGCGGCCAAAGAGAAGCTGGCATACAATCTGAATCGTGAACCAACCATTGGAGAAATAGCTGCCGAACTCGGAGAAGCTGTTGAGGATTTAGTGACAGCCATGGAAGCCACCGCCTCCCCAGAATCAATTTACGCTGCTTGCGGAGACAACGAAAAGCTTTTATTAATTGACAAACTAAGCGGTGGAAAAAGTCATGAAATAAATTCCATTAATCACATCGCCCTGCTCAGTCTGATGAAACAGTTACCGGAACGGGAACAAAAGCTTATCCTATTGCGCTATTTTAAAGATAAAACACAAAGCCAGACTGCCGCACAGCTCGGTATCTCGCAGGTGCAAGTCTCGCGAATTGAAAAGAAAATTTTGCAAACAATGCGAATACGTCTTTCTGACAGTTCATAAAAAATAAAGGGCTTTGCAGAATAATACAACTTTTTCTGCAAACCCCTTTTGTCCTAATAGGTAAAAAATATCTTAAACAGCATCGGGAACACATTTGACTGAATCATTTTGTTCTTTGGGAACATATTGATAGGTCGGTACAACCTCCGAGATTATTTTTTTAATTTGCTCCTCATCCTGCGGTATTGCTTGTTTCAGCATTTCCATTTTTGAGGCAAGTTCACTGATAGTCACGTTCAATGGACAACCTACAAATATTTTACTATGTGCGGTTTTTTTCAATCCCTCTTCATCCATCAATAATTCCTCATACAACTTCTCCCCAGGCCGCAAACCCGTAAACGTAATCTCAATATCTTCCCCCAGCTTCAACCCGGATAAATAAATCATTTTCTGCGCAAGATCATATATTTTCACAGGCTTACCCATATCCAGCACAAAGATCTCGCCGCCCTTCGCATAAGCCGTCGCTTGCAATACCAGTTGCGCCGCCTCAGGAATCGTCATAAAAAAGCGCGTAATTTCAGGATGCGTCACGGTAACAGGACCCCCAGCCGCAATTTGCCGTTTAAATCTGGGGATGACAGAACCGTTGGATCCCAGAACATTACCAAATCTAACTGCTGCAAACTCTGTTTTTCCATACTTCTGCAAAGTTTGCACAATCATTTCACACATTCTTTTACTCGCACCCATAACATTGGTGGGATTCACCGCTTTATCTGTAGAAATCAGCACAAACCTTTTTACACCATGCTCAATAGCGCACATTGCTGTATTATAAGTTCCAAAAACATTGTTTTTAATTGCCTCACACGGCGAAAACTCCATTAAAGGAACATGCTTATGCGCCGCAGCATGAAATACGATATCCGGTTTATATTTTGCAAAAATAGAATCCAAACGGCTTTTATCTCTCACAGAGGCAATTAAAATTTCCAGTTTCTGGTTCGGATAGCTATCTTCCAACTCGTTTTGCAGTTCATAGGTTGTATTTTCGTAAATATCAAGAATAATTAAACATGCCGGTTTAAATTTCAATATTTGTCTGCACAATTCCGAACCTATCGAGCCTCCTCCGCCGGTAACCATAACTGTCCGCCCGCATATTTCCTCTGCAATCAGCATATTATCGAGCTTTATCGGCTCTCTTTCCAACAAGTCTTCGATTTCTATTTTGCGTATCTGCCCAATCCGCAGCTGACCTGACAGCGCCGCCTCTACACCCGGTATTATACTGACATTTACACCTGTCTTACTGCAAATATCAAGCAGTTCGCCCTTTTGTTCAGAGTCAGCACTATGTATTGCAAAAATAATCTGTTCTATCTGCTTCTCAGCACAGATTCGCGCAATATCATCTCTCGTTCCTATTACATGGGTATTGTAAATATGAGTTCTCATCTTATTCGGATCATCATCAATCAAACCGATTACATCATAATTCAAATTTTCATTGTCGGATATGTCACGCAGCAGCATAACCGCCAAACGCCCTGCTCCTATCACCAATGTCCGAGGGCCTTTTGTTCCTCCCCTCATGGCATTCAACTTATAAAGCAGCCGAACAGCAAAGCGAATACCGCAAAGCATAATCATAATCGCAATATTGGCTGTAATATTAATCTTCGGGAAAAAAACATCTGCATACGCAAACAAACCAAAAGCAACACTAACAGCGGCAGATATAACCGACGCACCAATCAACCGCAAATATTCACTTGCGCTTGCGTATACCCAATCAATATAGTAAATACCGAACAAAATAAGAATAACGGCATAAGACATAGCCGTTAAAGATATCAGGGGCATCGCAGAAAAGATATGAGCTTTTATTGATGATATCGGATATACAACGACCGCTGTAAGAACATAAGCAAATACACAAAGAAAAATGTCCGTTATAAAAATATACCTATTCCTTATTTTTCTCATTACTATTTCCTCGCCTTAATTGTATTTTATTGGTACGAATACAACAGCCGTAAATGTTGAAATACAAACCTTTCCATCATACAGAAGTTGTAAATTGCTGCTTACCTTCTATATTTCATCTTTAAAATATTCAGTATAAACTGCTTATCAATCGCAAAAACAGCTCAAAATATGAATACAAATCACATAAATGCTCTTTTAATTGTAACACTCAAAATATTTTTTGTCAACCGCCCGGGTTGAAAATCCAACATTTTTCGTCACAACTTGACATAATTTATGAAAATTAATGCGAAAAATAGACAAAATATTTACCTTTCACCCTCCTTCTGTCGTATAGCCATTCTTTTCCAGCTTACAAAACCGTAAATATCGTTTACAAAAAATGCCATAAAGCATATAGTTACCGATAAATAGGATACATCACAAAGGCTCGCCAAAAGCCACAGGATAATCAGCACAACATCATTGGCCGCATAGCACAGAGCATAATAAGGACTTCTTTTCCACGTAAGATATACCGCGGTAAAGCTGGTGGTCACAGAAAGGGTACTTGGAAGTAAATTAGTCGTATGAAATCCTTTTAATATAAAATAAAATAACACCGTTACGGCTGCCGCCAATATCCACATACAAACCACTTCTTTTGCTGAAATATGGTTTACCGCAACTTCTGACCTATTTTCCTTATACGGATGTCTCAGCCATGAAATCAGCGCAAAGATTGCCATCGGCATACTCATCCCCAGATAGGTCATCATTTCGCCATAGTAAGCAAAGGAGAATGAGATTACCCCATAAAGCAGACTAAACACAATCATCAAAGCCTGTCCAAACGGATTTCCCTTTGCATTAAAAATAAGTGAAGTCACCCCTGTTACAGATGCAATCAGCGTCAAGGTATTTCCTCTGTCAAACAGAAGAAAGGCACAAATTACCGACAGTACAGAACAAAACCATAGCGCATACTCGCCTTTAGAAAAATAGTTTAAATGCTTTTTCAAACTTTTCATAAACAACAACCTCCAAAAAAAGAAGCATTTGCATACACATCTTCAAAGACCTAACGATGTGTAAACAAATGCTTTCGCATCTCTACCCGGTGGCAGAATCATTATTTTTTTAAATCATAACATACATTTTATTACCTGTCAAGATTAAGGTAACAAAAAAACGCCTATTTTACATGTTATTCAAACAACTGCAAAATCTCTTCCTTGTTCATACCGGAAAGCAATTGCTCCCCTTCTTTAATAATCCGGTCTGCGAGCTCGGCCTTACGCTCCTGCAACTGTAAAATTTTCTCCTCAATGCTGTGCTTGGTAATCAGTTTAAACACCTGAACGTTATTTTTCTGTCCAATGCGATAAGCACGGTCAGAAGCTTGATTTTGCACACTCAAGTTCCACCACGGGTCGTAATGAATTACAACATCCGCTCCGGTCAGGTTTAAACCCGTCCCTCCGGCCTTCAGAGAAATTAAAAATACCGGTGTACTGTCGGTGTTAAACTGCTCTACCTGCCGCAGGCGTTCCTCCTGTTTTGTTGCGCCTTCTAAAAGATAGAAAGGAATCTTCCGCGCCGTCAATTCCCTTTGCAAGATCTCCAACATAGAGGTAAACTGAGAGAATACCAGCATTTTATGACCGGATTCCATAGAATTTTCTATCAGTTCCATACAGGTTTCACACTTTGCGCTGCTGCCATGGTAATTATCATAAACCAGCTCGGGATGACAGCAAATTTGCCGCAGGCGTGTGAGCATTGCCAAAATATGAAAATGGTTTTTGGAAATGTCGCCCTCCTGCATATTATGCTCCAATTCATCTCTCATCTCGGCAACATTAGCAGTATATAGTTTTTCCTGCTCTTCTTCAAAATGAGAATAAATAACTGTCTCTGTTTTTTCCGGCAGCTCCTTCAGCACATCACGTTTCAGCCTGCGCAAAATAAACGGCGAGACCATTTTCCGCAGCTCTTCTAATGCACCTTGCTCCTTTTCTTTCACTACGGGCGTCTCATAAAACTTTTTAAAATGTGAATAAGAAAACAAAAAGTCCGGCATTAAGAAATCAAAGATAGACCAAAGCTCCGCCAAACTGTTTTCAATGGGCGTACCGGTCAAAGCAAGACGACTCTTTGCTGTAATCGCCTTAACCGCCTTCGCATTTTGCGTACGGAAATTTTTAATGTATTGTGCTTCATCCACGATCTCAAAATCAAAAACCGTGTCACCATACGCCTCCAGGTCGCGCTTTAAGAGATCATAAGAAGTAATCGTAACATCATAAGATCCCAGCCGGGCAATCTTTTCCGCTCTCTCCTCAGCAGAACCGATAACCGCAAGCGTTGAAAGGGACGGCGCAAACTTCTTTGCCTCATTTTCCCAATTCAGCACCAACGAGGAGGGACAAACAACCAGTGCCTTCATACTGCCGATTCGTTCTTTTTCCGAAATTAAAAGCGACAATACCTCCAAAGTTTTACCCAAGCCCATATCATCTGCCAAAATGCCGCAGAATCCATAATGAAGCAAAGTTTTCAGCCAACGATAACCATTTTTCTGGTAATTACGCAAAATGGGTTTTAACTGCTGTGGCACACTGTATTGCGTATCTGAAAATTCACGAATGCTCATTACCATTTCTTTAAACTGTGCACCGCGCTCATATTGCAAATGCGCACTCCCTTTTAAAGCGTTATCCAAATATAGCGCACGATATTTCGGAACACTAATCTGCTCCTGCGAAAGCTCCTTCGGCCCAATGTGCAATCCCTCTGCCAGCACGGCAAACTCAGAAAGCGTACCCTCCTGTAAATTCAGGAAAGAACCATCTTTTAAACGATGATATTTCTTACGCTGACGATATGACTCTAACACTGCCGCAAGTTCCTGACGCTCAATACCCTGCATGGAAATATCCAGTTTCAGCAAATCAGACTCCAACCGCACTCCTACTCCAATTCCCGGATTGGTACGAATACGCACACTTCGGAATCGATCTGTCGCAAAAATCTCCGCATAATTTCGAAGCGCTGCCATTCCCTTAGAAAGCAACACATATGTTTTTTCATCATCATGGTCAATGAATGCTCGTCTGTTAATGGTATCTACGCCCTGCATATAACGTTCCAGCACAGTTTTCATCAAAAGTTCCTCGCGCAGATTGCCAACCGTTCTCAAGTCCCGTTCCAAGTCATAAGCATTATAAACCTTATCACCATAAACAAACTTTAGCTCTGCGTAAATCACTCCATCCCGCCCCAAGTCGAAATAAACCTGCGAGCTGAGCGGCTCGGGAACAAATTGTTCTAAATCTTCCGCAGAACGTATACTGATAAACTCGGAAACATGCGTCAGCACATTATTATAAAATGCCTGCATATCGTCCTCCTTCACGCTAATCTGCCCCTTCTGCCGCAAAACAGAAAGAATGTCAAAACATGCTGACGTATATCTTTCATCACAGACAAACAGTTGTTCATCCCGCAAAATATAAATCTGACGCAAACCCTTTAATATTTGAAACTCTCCGCTTGAAAGTTTCATAATGTAAGCATCGGCAGATTTTTTCAGATAAAGCTGAAATTCCGGATTGCGGCGCACAATGGTTAATTTGCTGTCCGGCGTTGTCAGCGGCATATCACCGTGAAGCGCTATCAGTTCATCCAGCAGATGCGGCGTTAAATGCATCTGCTTCACCTCTCCGCCCAAGGCACTGTGACCCGAACCCCCGTCATAATGTGCCATAAAGAAATGCAAAAAAGGTTTTGATTCCTCACTAAAATTTGCCTCATCGTGCAAAAAAGAAAAATACTTGCCATATTCCTTCACATTTCCCTCGCGAATATCCTCACGAAAGGCAGATAGGTCCTTAATAACATACATTCTTTCCCGCCCGAAACGAAAAGACAGCTGCGGCGAAAAGGAACGGGAAACATCTAAAACAGGAAGCAAAACCACATCACCATGATCCTGCTCCGCCAATGTTTTACGCACAATTTTCGAAGCGTACGTATGAATCAGTTCCTTGGCCGCACTATATCTTTTTTGTTCTTTTGAGTCGGGTTCCTCTGCCGGCTGTCTGCGGCTGACATTCTGATTAAAAAAACGATTTTCCACAGCCAGCAAAAGACCTGCCACGTGCCGGCAGGCTCCTTCTTTTTCCGAGTCCGGGCAATCACACTGAAAGCGGTTTATTGTTTGTGCGCCATCATCAATTTCCACACTGGGATGATAACAATGACTACCCGCAGTAACAGACGCACTGACGTAATAAAGCCCGATAAAATCAGACTCCTTTATTTCAATTTCCTTTACAGCAGCTCCTGACAGATATTGCATTCCTTGCGTGTATACCGTGTTGCTGCTTGCCAATTTACGTATCATATTCCTTGGAATTGGCATCTTTCCACCTCGCCAATAATGTTTATAGTTTTTCTCGCAATCTACATGCCTTTTACAGCCTGCGCAGCAAGATTTTCCATGAATATTATACCACATTTTTCCTCGGAAGAAAACCTTTTTCCTGTTATAAAATTATTTTTTTATTACCGTTCATTTGCAAAATATTCCTAAAATCGTTCGCCGGTTTTCGGCTTAAATCTTTCTTTTTCATCAGCAACTAACATAAAAATTTACTTGAAGCTGCCGAAAATTGCAAAAGTCTGTCACTTTCAGTCAAAAAGCGGCGATTTTTTTTTGCTTTCTCCCGCAGAAATCGACAGCATTTTTGCCAGAAATACGCTATAATAGCAGAACAAGGCGATTTTATCGTTTACAGCAAAAATCTCACAGGGGGTATACCAATGACAAACAACGAAATAGGAGCATATCAACGAAACACATTTTCACCCAAAAACGAAAGTCTTCTGCGCCGCCTGGGGCGCGTTGATATCCATGAGCTTGCAGAATATGCCATTTTACTGCTGCTCAGCCGTGCCACACTTTTCGGCACAATCAGTCCCTTTGCCATTGCTTTTTTCGCTGCAACTTTCCCCAAACAAAAAAAGGTTTACGGCATTGTTTTTGCTTGCTTGGGAATTTTGCTGGGCAATTTTGGTGTGCTTTCCCTGAAATATCTGGGAACCATCGCTATCATTTCAGCATTTTCTCTACTGCTGCGCGATGAACTATCCCGAAAACCATGGCTTTATGCCCTGATTGCCGCTCTGGCAAATGCTGCCAACGGAATAATTTATGTTCTTTTTGACGGATTGCTGGTTTATGATGTTCTAAAGCTCATCCTGGAAAGCTCCGCCATATTTTTATGTTACTTTGCTTTTTACCGCGCGGCGGCAATGCTACGCACCCTGAGCAAACGAAAGGTGCTGGAAAATGAAGAGACTCTCTCCCTTGTCCTTCTTGCCGCCGCTGTTATTTTGAGCATTTCTGCTTTTCCATACGGAACTGCCGTTGCGCACACACTGGCAGTACTTACCGTTATGATTCTGTCACTCACCGGCGGTGCTGCAGTTTCCACCATGGCAGGTACACTGTTGGGTTTGGTTATCAGCGCCGCAGACATTCTGCCCGCCCAGGTCGTTGGTGTTTATGCTATCTGCGCCATGACGTCCGGCTTACTGCGCAAATATGGAAAGTGGGGCGTATGTATCGGCTTTCTGTTAACAAACGCCGCAGTTATGCTTTATTTTAACTCTTCGCTTGTTACCTTTATTACATACTATTATATTCTTGCAGCGTCAGTAATATTATTTCTTCTGCCAACACAGTTTTTATCTCTGTTCGGTGCAGTTGCCCGCACTCCGGGTATTCATGCCGGAGATGACCCGGTAACAAGAACAAAAGAGATATTAAATGGCAGACTCGAAGAAGCGGCTGATTCCTTTTGCAATCTTTCCGATATTTTTAAAGAGGTTATCTCCGAGAAGACAAACACCGAAGCACGCGATACCGGCCGGCTATTTGAAAAGACAGCAGAAAAGGTATGCAAAAACTGCAGCATGAGTCGTTACTGCTGGCAAAAAAACTATCACAGCACCCTGACCATGCTAGAGGGATTACTGCCCTTCATGCAGGAACGGGGTCAGGCGGCTGATATTGACTTTCCCAAAAGCTTTCAGTCCGATTGTCTGCGTTTTCCGGATTTTATAAATGCACTGAACCGAAATTATGAAATATATAAGGTAAACTTAATGTGGTCGGGCAAGGTATCAGAAAGCCGCACTCTGGTTGCTGAACAATTCCGTAACATTGCCGCTATTTTGGAAAATATTCGTTCCCGTCTCCGCTCAGACATCAGCGAGGATATGCGTCTGGAAAATAAAATTGCCGCTGCACTGGATCGCAAAGGCATTACTGCTGACCGAATCTGCGTGACAAACGCCGATGGTTACGAGGTTACCATGACGGCAGCCGCATGCGGCGGCAATCATCTCTGCTCCACCGTTACCGCGGCAGCAGTAAGCGAAGTTCTCGGCGTACCAATGCTTCGTACAGAACGAAACTGCGGAGAACAGATTTGCAAACTCCGTTTCCGCGAGCAAGAACGTTTTTGCGCTGATGTCGGGCTGGCACAGCTGGCGCGCGACAAAACAGATTGTTCCGGTGATAACTACACCTTTCGCCTGTTAGCCGACGGAAAATATGTGCTTGCATTGTCCGATGGCATGGGCAGCGGCACAAAAGCAAGCGTACAGAGTAACGTTGCCATTGAACTAATTAAACGGCTTCTCGGCGCGGGCTTTGATAAGGAAACCTCGCTAAAGCTTATTAACAGCGTTCTGCTCGCCGGAACCGAAGAAAGCTTTGCTACTGTTGATATGTGTCTCATTAATCTTTACACCGGCGCACTCGAATTTATTAAAACCGGTGCGGCATATTCTTACATTAAAAGTGCTGATTCCATATCACGTGTTATATCCACTTCCCTCCCATCAGGAATTGTAGAAAAAACAGAACCGGACTGCGAGCTGCATTATGCCAAAAACGGTGATTTTGTTATCTTGGCAACCGATGGTGTGACAGAGATTTTAGAAAGAAACGGCGAAGAAACCATAAATACGATTCTAAACGATTACAACGGAAACTCTGCTCAAAGCTTAGCGGATCAGATATTATTGGGGGCAATCCGTTTGTCAGACGGCAAAGCCTGCGATGACATGACGGTGCTCTGTGCGCGTATCAATGAGGTTATGTAAAGGGGGAAACAAACATGCAAACTGCAACAAATTTTGAAAAAATTTCACACACAACCGAGCTTTTATATCGAAAAATATCCATGCTCAATCTCTACCTTTGCCGAGTGCAAAAAGAAAGTGCCGAAAAAGGGCGGCTAAAAAAAGAGCTATATTCCATTCGGCAATTAATCGACGAGATGGATCAGGAACTTTCCGCAATGTAGCACTTACTGTAATAAATTCCTAATAACATGTATTTTTTAACTGATTTCGGAAAAACTAACCATATTAAAAATTGCACAGGAGTGATGATATGGCAAAAGTGGCTGAAACAAAAAATGAAACCAATATTTCCGAAATGATAGATATTCTGGTGCAAAATGCTGAGAAAGCTCTGCAGAAATACATGACACTTTCTCAGGAACAGGTTGACCACATCGTACACGAAATGGCGCTGGCAGGCATTGACCGTCACATGGAAATTGCAAAAGCGGCTATCGATGAAACCAAACGCGGGGTTCTGGAGGATAAGGTCATAAAAAATCTGTTTGCAACAGAGTATATCTGGCATTCCATTAAATATGAAAAAACCGTAGGCATTATTGATGAAAACGAACAAGAGGGGTATGTGGACATAGCGGAACCGGTGGGGATTATTGCAGGTGTTACACCCGTAACAAATCCGACCTCCACAACCATGTTCAAATCACTGATTGCGGCCAAGACACGCAATCCCATCATTTTCGCCTTCCATCCCGCATCGCAGCACTGTTCCGTTCTCGCCGCAAGAACCATGTTAGAAGCAGCAATAGCAGCCGGAGCACCCAAATATGCCATCCAATGGATTGAGGTGCCTTCCATAGAGGCAACCAATGCATTAATGAATCATCCGGGTATCTCCCTCATTCTTGCAACCGGCGGTTCCGCCATGGTCCGCGCCGCTTACAGCGCCGGCAAACCAGCCTTGGGTGTTGGTCCCGGAAATGTGCCTTGCTATATTGAAAAAACAGCTGATGTTGCCCGCGCCTGCACCGATATCATACTTTCCAAAAGCTTTGATAACGGTATGATTTGTGCCTCCGAACAGGCAGTCATTGTAGATAAGGAAATACAAACATTTTTTGAGGAATGTATGCAAAAATATGGCTGTTATTTCTTAAAACCGGACGAAATTTCTAAAGTATCCGATTACGTTATTTCAAAAGAAAAACAGTCCGTCAACCCTCAGGTGGTAGGAATGCCGGCATATGAAATTGCAAAAAATGCAGGTGTCAGTGTTCCGGAAAAAACAAAAATTTTGATAGCACGCCTCGAAGGCGTGGGCGAAAACTACCCGCTCTCACGCGAAAAATTATCTCCCGTACTTGCATATTACGTAGTAAATGATTCAAAAGAAGGTTTTTCCATTGCAAAACAAATGCTTGATTTTGGCGGTTTGGGACACTCCGCAGTAATTCATACCGAAAATACGGATTTGGCAAAGCAATACGGTACAGAAATGAAGGTTGGACGAGTCATTGTAAACTCTCCGTCATCACAGGGCGCAATCGGCGATATCTATAACACGAACACACCTTCTCTTACACTCGGCTGCGGCTCCTTTGGGCGCAACTCCACTACATCAAATGTGTCCAGTGTGAATTTAATCAATAAAAAACGAATGGCAATAAGGAAGGTTAATATGCAGTGGTTTAAGGTTCCGCCGAAGATATATTTCGAAGAAGATTCCGTTCAATATCTACGAAAAATGCCCGACATTTCCCGCGCCTTTATCGTCACCGACCCGATGATGGTAAAGCTGGGATACGTTGACCGTGTGCTTTATAACCTACGCAAACGCCAGGAATATTGTCACAGCGAAATCTACGCCGATGTCGAACCCGATCCGTCCGTAGAAACCATTATGCGCGGTGTAGAGGCCATGAACCGTTTTGCACCCGATGTCATCATTGCCATCGGAGGCGGTTCTGCCATGGATGCCGCAAAGGGAATGTGGCTCTTTTATGAACATCCTGAGACCAGTTTTGACGGTTTGCGCCTGAAATTTTTAGACATCCGAAAACGTGCCTTTCAGTTCCCAAAATTAGGTAAAAGGGCACAAATGGTCTGTATACCAACTACCTCCGGAACCGGCTCGGAAGTGACGTCCTTTTCCGTCATTACAGACAAGGCAAATGGTAATATTAAATATCCGCTTGCCGATTATGAATTAACGCCGGATGTTGCTATTATAGATCCGCAGTTTGTCTACTCACTGCCAAAAGGTGTAACGGCAGATACGGGAATGGATGTGCTAACCCACGCATTGGAGGCCTATGTCTCCGTATTGGCTTCCGATTATACGGATGGTTTGGCACTAAAAGCAATTGAACTGGTTTTTGCCAACCTGCCCCGCGCTTATCAAAACGGAAACGACCGTGAAGCAAGAGAGAAAATGCACAACGCCTCCGCCATTGCGGGCATGGCCTTTACCAATGCCTTTTTGGGCTTAAACCATTCCATGGCGCACAAACTAGGTGGTGAATATCACGTAGCGCACGGCAAAGCAAATGCTGTTTTGCTGCCCTATGTGATTGCATATAATGCGCAAAAGCCCACAAAATTTGCCTCATTTCCAAAATACGGAAAATTTATTGCCGATGAAAAATATGCACAAATTGCACGACACATGGGGTTAGATGCAAAAACAACGGAAGAAGGTGTTGCGAACCTGATTGAAGCCATTCGGAAACTAATGAAAATTATGGATTATCCGATGACTTTAAAGGAATTAGGTTTGCCTGAAAAAGAGTTTCTTTCCGGTCTCGATTCTCTTGCCGAGCGGGCCTTCGAAGACCAGTGCACGACTGCTAACCCACGCTACCCGTTGGTCTCGGAGATTAAAGAATTATATCGTTTGGCATATTACGGAAAATAAAATTAGACTATGCATAAAAATGAAAGAGCCGAAAGCTTATCGCTTTCGGCTCTTTCGTCATCCGGTCGGGAAAACCGAATGTTTTCTTTCCTTATTCAAAAGGAGGGAAAATGAAAAAAGTTTGTTTATTGTGTTAGTTGTGGTATGTGTATATAATACCACCTTTTTCGACTTTTTACAATTCGCGCAATCCATAAAGATATACAAAAGTCGATGATTCTTTTTGTACAAAATAAACAAGATTGACATTTATTTCACAAACTCACAATTTTATTTAACTCATAATTCTACCTTCTGCCGCTTAATCCGTTTCATTAATAAAAATGCTATTAATGCCGTGATTGCCTCTGCAATCGGAAATGTCAGCCACACAAGCCAGGTCAACGAAACATTATCTGCTGCAAAATGGGCCAGCAGCCAGGCAAGCGGAATAATGAAAATCAATTGCCGGCAAGCAGAAATGATTAAAGATTCCACACCGCTGTCAAGTGCCTGAAACACGCCTTGATATGCAATATTTATTCCTGCAAAAAGGAAGCTGAGCGAAACAAGACGCATTGCATCTATGCAGAAACCCTCCGTTAATCCGCTCAGTCCGAACAAGCCGGTCAGGGGACGGGCTAATCCTTCAATAACAGCAAGTCCCACCGCCATGATAATGAGCATAAACAGCATACCATACCGGATTCCATCACGAATCCGTTCTTTACTCTTCATTCCGTGGGCATAAGCCACAATTGGTGTAATCGCATCGCGCAAACCGAAAGCAGCAAACAATACAAACTGTTGTATTTTGTAATAAAGACCGTAAGCAGTGACAACACCTTCGTCAATCTTTACAAAGATAATATTAAGCGAATATGTCATTACAGACATCAACGCCTGCGCGATAATAGCAGGCAGACCTATCTTATAAATTTCCCCGATAATATTAATTTTTGGAAATATGTACCGCATATTCTTCTCTACCTCACGGCAACTTTTAAAATAAAATATCAATGCAAGTACGCACGATGCAATCTGTCCAATCACCGTTGCAAGCGCCGCGCCCGCCGTGCCCATTTTCGGAACTCCCAGCAATCCGTAAATCATAATCGGATCTAAAACAATATTCACCACAGCGCCCGTCACCTGCGCAATGGTAGAATAAAGCGAACGTCCCGTTGCCTGCAAAAGCTTTTCAAAAACCGAAAAAAATATAATACCAAATGATACAACACAACAGATTTTTAAGTAACTGACTGCCATATCAAATATAAGTGTGTTATTTGTCTGCGAACCAATATAACTTCTCACGCCGACAAACCCGAATAAGAAAAATACTGCAAATATAATGCCTGCCAAAAAAATAGCATTGCCTGCCGCATAGGAAGCCTTTTTTCTGTTTTCCTGTCCTAAGCTTTTTGCAAGCAGCGCATTGGCTCCCACTCCTGTCCCGATAGAGACCGCAACCATTAGCATTTGTACAGGAAACGCTAAGGTCAGCGCATTAAGAGCCTCCTCGCCATGTTCCGCCATATTGGAAACAAAAGCGCTATCTACAATATTGTACATTGCCTGCAATGCCATGGATAAAACCATAGGAATACTCATGGAAAGCATGAGTTTTTTTACAGGGGTCTTTGCCATCTTATTTACGGATTCTATTGCTTGTTTTTGCTGCATCTGATCACCTATTCCTTTCTTTTCCGGCAAACAAAAAAAGCGTAAATCCATTCCTGGATTTACGCTTTTCGCCACGCGGTTACTATTATTTTAGCATTTTTTCCGTAAAAAGTCAAACAAAAGTTTATAAAATTCCATCTTGCTCTTTCTGCAATATATGATCAGCACTCAATGCCATACTTCATTTTAATCCGCTCCAGTTTTTCCAGCATACTTTCTGATGCAATCCACAAGAAAAATACTGTTGAAGCCGCATGAATCGCATCCAGCGGAAAGCCGGCTAAGCAAGCTGACAAAACCCCGGACCAGCTCAAGGGCAGCTGCATCATAATTACAGAAGCAGTATTCATAATGCCGCCATATATCAGCAAAACCGAGAGCGCGCCAAAAGTGCACAAAGATACGCGTGTCTGACGCAGGATACCCTTTTGATACAATATTCCTGCCAGAAAGCCCAATATGCCATAACAGAACATCTGCCACGGCGTCCACGGACCTTGGCCGAAGAAAAAATTAGACACAAAAGCTGTCACCGCTCCGGTCAGAAAACCGGCTTCACCCCCGAAACAAATGCCTGCCAAAATGACCACCGCGGCCACAGGCTTAAAATGCGGAACCATAAAAAAGGCAGCCCTTCCCGCAACGGCAATAGCACACAGCACACTGATTAAAACCAATTCACGCGCCTGCGGTCTGCGCCCCTCCAATAAAATACCAGACGGCAGGAAAGCTTCTATAATGATCAGCAAGCTGATAAAATAATACTTTCTTTCTCCCCAAAAATAGATCCCTGCAAACAGCGTTAACGGTATCACCGCCAGCGCTGCA
Organism: uncultured Clostridia bacterium; assembly: GCA_934438075.1. Classification (GTDB taxonomy): domain Bacteria; phylum Bacillota; class Clostridia; order UBA1381; family UBA9506; genus RGIG1666. Next base: position 31,794 of record CAKSBF010000016.1, read on the forward strand.
GCTGCTCCGGCAATCGTCCGCTTGCTCAAACGATGTTTTTCCATATTACGTTTGGGTAACTTTTTCACTTTTTTCTTATTTTGCGGCATCAAAAAGCAAATTCCCACACCGAGCAACAGCATTTGCCCCAACTGAGACAAATACAACCAAACGCCATTAAAACGATTGTGGCTATAAATCGCCATTCCGCAAAAAAGTACTATTAATAAGATACCAATGAGCATATTTTGCAGCTTTCTGACCATTGATTTCTCCGTCAATTCCTTCTGAATCTGTTTTTTCTCGCCATGGTGAAAATCCGGCATTTCTGTGTCACATTTCCTCGGCTGTTCCAATATTTCACCGCCGCATGCGCGAATAATATCTTCTGCCAATACTGCCTTTGGAAAAATTTCACGTGCCATGCGGTTCGCCGCCGTAGTATAAAAGCTTTTTCCTGCAAAAAAATCCCGTGCCGAACCCTCACTGACAATATGGCCATCAAAAAGCATGCCGCATCGGTCGGCATATTGAGCACAAAATTCTATGTCGTGTGACACCATGAGTATTGCTGTCCCGCTCCGGCACAAACAACACAAGATGTCCGCAAAATCAGCTTTAAAATGTGCATCCAAACCTTTGGTCGGTTCATCAAGCAATAAGATTTTTGGCTCAGCCAAAAGCACTTTTGCAAGCGCCGCCTTTTGCTGTTCGCCGCCGGACAGGTCATATGGATGCCGCTGACAACATTCCTCCAAACCGCAAAGAGAAATTACACGCCGAACGCGCCTCTCCTGCTCTTCCCGGGAAAGTTCTTTTTCCTCCAGCATCTCATATAAATCCAATTCTACAGTATTCCTCACAAAGATGGTCTGCGGATTTTGCGGCAGCATAACTATGGCTTCACCGCAACAGGCTTTCACTTCCGATAGATTCTTTCTCTCTGCCAAAACTTTTCCTCGCTGCGGCGCAAGCAATCCGCACAATACCGATAAAGCGGTTGTTTTTCCTGCCGCATTGCCGCCAACCAAAGCATATAATTCACCAAAATGTACCTTTAACGACAACCCGCGCAACACATCCGACAGATTTTTCTCATAGCGATACCAAACATCTCGAAGTTCTATTGCCGGTACTCCCAAGTCTCTTTTCCGTTCCCTCTGCGTGCAAGTTTTCTCATTGCAAGGTCTTGTTTGCACAATCTTTTCCAGCCATTTTCTTCCGTCACGCACCGTAACGGGGCAGGAGAAATCGTTCGGAACCGCAGCATGCACTCGAATAGCAGTCGGCATCGCTGTAAACATATCGTGTTCGCAACTCTTTAAAATTTCTCCCACACGGTTTGGCTCACTGTCTGCTATTAATCTGCCATCATCCATTACGAGTACTCTGTCCGAAATAGCAAATGCCTCTTCCAGACGATGCTCCGATAACATAACCGTCACACCAAGCTCACGATTTATTTTATATAAGACATCTAAAAACTTCTGTGCCGCAATCGGGTCAAGCTGCGCAGTCGGTTCATCCAAAAGCAGCAGCGACGGCTGCATCACCATCACAGAAGCAAGATTAAGCATCTGTTTTTGCCCGCCCGACAGTTCCGTAACACTTTTATAAAACCAATCTTGTATTCCAAAAAAAGCGGACATTTCTGCCACTCTTGCACGGATTTCTTCCGTGGAAAACCCCAAACTTTCCAATCCAAAAGCAAGTTCGTGCCACACCTTATCCGTTACCGTTTGGTTTTCGGGATTTTGCAGAACAAAACCAATTTTTTCGCTCTGCTCCCGGAAAGTTAATTCCTCCTGCAGTTTCCCTGCGATATAAACCTCTCCATGTTTCGTGCCGTTATGCGCAAGCGCCGGTTTTAGACTGCGCAAAAGCGTAGTCTTTCCACAACCCGACTTGCCGCAAATGGTTACAAATTCACCTTGGTTTATCGAAAAAGAAACATCCCGGAGCGCCGGTTTTTTCTCATTCGGATACGTGAATGAAACATTTAAAACTTTTACAGTCTCCACTTTTTCGCCTCCCAAAGCTCCAGTCCCAGCGGCATGGCACATAATAAGAAATAGCTAAAAAATAAACTTATCCCCCAAAGATTAAAATTAATATACCCCATGCTTGGAAAATAAGAGAATTTCGCTGCGCCTGCCAAACAGCAGCACAAAACATAAACCGATAATAAAAACAAATATATCATAGCTAAGACATCTCGTTTCTGAAAACGATAGATAGAAAATGCCGTCCGCCCCACAAGACCATAACCCCGACCTTTCATACTGTCAGCTGTCTCCACTGCATTTTCCAGCGCCCAAGTAAGCATAATGGAAAAAATTTTAATTCCGTTTCGTACGCGTCCCATACACCCTTTTCCCGACCCATTGCATCCAATCGCCCTTTGCGATACGGAAATTACAGTCAGTTGATGCCGAAATCGCGGTACAAACCGCAAGGTCATGGAAAAAACAAGGGAAAGCGATGGCGCCAGCCTACCAAACAAATAGATAATTTTATCACTTGTCATAATTTCATTAAAACACGAAAACCAACAAATGACGCTGACAAGCATGACCCCTGCCGCTGCGCCGTATAACAGAGCTTCTGCCGTCAATGGGTTTCCGTTTGGAAAATAAGCAAGCACCGTTGTTCCTGCATGATTAAATAAGGCATTTATCAAAGCCGCAAGTATAAAAGCTAACAGAAGTACCGCGAACTGAAAGCGAAACATACGGTCTCTCTTTACCTGTAACGCATAACCAAGGCTGAATGCCAGCGTAATCCCAAGAAAAAAGGGATGCATCATAAACATTGCAAATCCAATAACAAACGCAAAATATATAAAATTAACCGCCGGATGATATTCTCGAAATGCTCTCATCTCACCCCACCGCCTCATTACCAACATCTCTGCCCAAGTCGCAGCTGTAAAACCACTCCACACGGTCGCCGCTCTTTAAAATATAATTGGAACAGCCCACTTGCGGAAAAATACCATTGACCGAATATACCCAACCGGAAAGTTCACCGCAATCATATTCATAAAGATTTGCAATGCCCTCAATATAACTGCTGTGATAGGCCGGTGTATTAACAAATTCCATTTGTATTCCTGCATTGCGCAAGGTTCTCTGCAAAACGTCAAAAACACTTTCTCCCTCATGAAAGGTCACCTCAACAGGCGCGAGAATAATGCCGTTTTTCGGAACAAGACCCTTTTTCGCATCTTCTAAAGAATCCATATGGGTCAGAAGAGTCTTACAGCTGACGGATAACGTACAGCTGTCCTGCTTTTTTGTCGTCTCCGTCTGCTCCGGATAAGGTGTTGCCGGCTCCTGTTTTGATGGCTGTTCCGTTGTTTGCTGCGCCATATCTTGCGCCTTTTCCTCCAAAACAACTTCTTCCTTCGGCTGCTCTTCTCTTGTCTCCGTTTTTTCAATTGTGTATGCTGTTGCAGTCGGTACAGAGGTCTGCTGTGCTGCCGTTGGCCGGACTGTGCTCTCCGCATATTTTTGTGGTGAACCGCCCGATTGAAATGCGAAAGTCAATACACACAAAACAACCGCGGCAAGTGCAACCCATTTCCCATATCGTTTCATATTCCTTCCACTCCTGCGAAAACCATTAAATTGTAAACCATGGCGGCAAGCTCGTCTCTATTTGCAATAGTCTTTGGCAACACATGATTGTTTTCCGAAGATAAAATGTTGTTTTGAACACAAAATGCCATTGCTGACCTTGCCCACGCCGAAATTTCTTCGCCGTCCGAAAAGCGTGCTAATAATTCATCATTTGTCACATCTGAATTCGTTTCCCGATACAGTTGCGCCGAACGTGCCAGCATCACCGCTGCCTCCTCACGCGTAATCAATCCGTCCGGAAAAAATATTCCCTCCGACACGCCTGTTACAATTCCATTCTGATATGCCGCTGTCACGTAGGCAAAACTCCAGTGATTTTCCGGAACGTCAACAAAGCATATCTGCGGCTGAGATCTCAAACCCAAAGCTCTTACAACCATTGCGGCAAATTCCGCACGTGTTACTGCCGCCGTTGGATCAAATTGATTATCTTTTTTTCCGTTTACAACGCCGAGTTGATATAATTTTTCTATCTCTTTCCGATAACGGTTATTTACAATATCATTAAAAACACTTTCCTCCTGCGCTACTACGTCTGTCATGTCATACAGGCTGTTTTGTCCTTGCTGTTGTCTTTGATATGCGCACAAAGCATATAATGCCTGTTCCGTTGCCATCAAATCCGCATCCCCGTTTTTCAAGTGTGAAAAACCGCCGTTTTCCAGAGCGAAAGACAACAGGGCATCCAGCGCTGAAATTCCGTTTTGCACCAATCGTTCCCGAATGTTGACATTCATCGCGGCAAGCGCAGTCAAAACCTGGGCGCAGCTCTCCGAACTCTCATTGCCAAAACTGCCGTTTACCTTTTGATTTGCAGACAGATAGTCCAAAGCCCGTCCGGCAGCAGCTGCCACCTTTTCATCTGTACGATATTTTGCCAAGGCCGTGAGAGCCATTGCAGTAAGATCCACATCTGATTCGCCATCTGCTGCCAACGAAAACCCACCGTCTGTATGTTGACGCGAAAGAATAAAGTCTACATATTTTTGACGTGTCGCCTGCTCCTCCGCACCCTCACAAACGGGAATCTCATAACTTTTGCAGTCCAGAGCAAGAAGCGCATATATTGCCCCGTTTGTGCCCTGTTGTATTGTTTTCCGATAATCGCCGAGCGGAACAAGTAAATTATATCCGCATACATTTTGCGGATTCTTTCCAATGGCTGACAACGCGAGTATCACACGGGAATATTCCGTATATTTTTTCCGATGAAGTATGCCGGCATTTTGCACCACCGTATTACATACATTTTCATAATATTTTTCAAAATATTCACTTTCCGCCGCGCCGCCGCGTGCGAGTCCCAATACCGTCCATTCTCCCCCCATGCCGGAAACTGTTGGCTCAGAAACGGTTTGCATCAGATATGCCGCTGTCTTTTCTATCTGCCGTCTAACATCAGAATCCTCTGCAAAAACGCAACATGCGGAAGAAACGAAAATGCAGACGGACACAAACATACATATTATCTTCTTCAGAAAAATCCCTCCAGAATAAATGTTTGCAAAATTTACAGAAAACTTTCCATAGCTACAATATAGCGTAAAATCCGCATGCTGTCAAGTAGCCGACCATATTTTGCCGCTTGAAACTCCTAAAAATAATAGAAAAAGTGCGACAAAATGACAGCGCACTTCATCACACTTTTCATATTAAAGCAACAAATTTTACCAGTAGCTTTTCCAATCTCTGGTCGCACGAATTAAGCTCTCTAAATAGTAATAATCACCGTAGCTGATACAAGTATCAATATCCTCACCCTGCGGTTTTGCCCCCGTGCTGTGTGCCAGCAGGCCTTCTTCTTCAGCCTCATACGGCACTGCACAATCGGAAACCATGGCATGAAGCATATTTGCTGCATCTTCCAAATAACGCTGCATATGGACGTTGTCCTCCGGTAAATGCTTTGCCATCTCCAAAATACCGCAGACCGCAATCGCCGCCGCTGAGCTGTCTCGCGGTTCCTCATCGCCTTGATTGTAAATAAAATCCCAATAAGGAATATAGTCAGCCGGCAGGTGCTCCACAAAATAATCCGTCACCTTGTAAAAAGGCTCTAAAAGAGATTCATCTTTTGTATAGCCATACGCCAGCGCCAAGCCATACACAACCCATGCCTGTCCACGACTCCAGCAGGAGTCATCCCCGGCTCCCTGCCAGGTCAACCCGCGAATCATTTCGCCGGTATGATTATCCATCAGCACATGATGATAAGTGGTACCGTTTTCGCGCATTGCATAGCGCAGTGTCGTTTGAATATGCGCCTCCGCCTTCTTGCGGTAACTCTCATCACCCGTTTCTTCTGCTGCCCAAAACAGAAGCGGAAGATTTAACATTGTATCTACAATGAAGCGATAAAAGTTCTTATCTTCATCAATCTCCGAAAGCATACTTTGAATAAAGTTTCCTTTGTAGCGGAAACGTCTGGACAAAGAATATGCTGCCAGCTCAGCCGCTTTTTTAGCAGTGGGATTTCCTGTTAATATGTAGCCTGCCACACAGGAGGGAGTATATAAAAATCCGGTATCGTGATGCCAGTCAATATTATTATTTTCTACCACACGTTTGTAAAAATCATCCACATATTTATCTGCAACGATTCGATATTCTTCATCACCCGTTGCCTCATAAGAAAGCCAAAGCTGTCCGGGGAAAAAACCCTCTTCCCAAAAGCAGTTGCGTACATCCGCCTGCGGAACAGCCTGATAGTGACCGTCTTGATAACAACAAGGATATAAATCCCCGCTGCCAAACTTTTTCAAATTACGTTTTACCGTTTTGGCAGCAGTTTCAATCGCCCGCTCCAGCTCCGGTTTTAAATTTTGATAATGCTCTGCCAATATATAAGCCATTTTATAATTCCTTTCCCTTAATCGTTAATTTCTCTTATGCGTATCCCGATATGCACCCGGTGTCATTTTCGTGGTCCGTTTAAAATTCTTAATAAAGGTCGAACTGTCCACATAACCGGTACGCTGTGCAATCTCGCTAATACTCAGCTCCGATTCCTCCAAAAGCTGTTTCGCCCGCTCCATACGCTTCGTCGTCAAATAATCGCTGAAATTGCAGCCAATTTGCTCTTTAAAAATTTTGCTGACATAAGAAACAGTTATCCCATATACTGATGAAAGTGTTTTCAGCGACAAGTCTGTTTCCTGATAATTTGCATCTACGTAGTTCATCAGCTTTAAGCCCAACGCTTTCAAGTGACGATTTTCCTCCGTACCAACTGCATTCTCACACACCTGCCGGAACATATGCTTCACCGTCTTTTCTATCTCATCCATATCTTGCGAATAAAAAACTGTGTCAAGTTCTGCATTTTCCAAAATGCCGCTAATATTCATTCTGTCAGCACATTTAAACAATGTACCGAGCAAATTGAACACTAAAATTCGCAGTAATACGGAACTAGCACGCTTATGTGCCGTAATCAGCCTTCCCACAAATTCTTCCGCAGCGTCTGCTGCTCCGGACATTACCATACTCATTAATTCATTTTCCTGTTCCTGTAAATATCCGTAACGCAGGCCTTCTGTTTCTCCTCTGTCATTTTGTGAGAGTCTGAGCAGTGACTTGTAGTCATAGCGATTTAAAAGTTTATGCACCGATACACGAATACCCTCTACACTGTGACAAATATCCCCCACATCAAATTCTGTTTCAATGTCCAAAATAGAACGTATAAATTCTGCCAAAACATCGCAGATATTAGTTGCCTCTTCCTTAAAATTTGCCCCAAAGTTTCCTGTAAAAAGAAACATAACACGGTTCCAGTTATAGTCAATAAAATACCAATTTGCCGTATCCACCAAATCACCCAAGATATTCTGAATCGCATATTTGACCAGCTCAGGTTTTTCATCCGGCGCAATGTTAAAGGTTCCCAGCACAACCATGAAATCCGCAGCATTTAAGTCAACGCCCATCTCCTGCAGAGCTGTCTTTGATCGTTCCACATATTCCGAGCGATCATGCAAAAGATTAATAAACAAACGGTTTCTATCCATATCGTTCTTTACCGAAACCAACAAATCCATACGGCTGTTTTTGCGGGACATTGCCTTCAAACCATCCAACAGCGAATTCCAGTCAAACACTTTTCCCGAACGGTTTTTTTCGTCTAAGAACTCATATATCGTTTCACTCCTGCGCGCCATTTTCCGAGAAGCAGAATAAATATAAATTCCGCCCCCCAAAAGCACAGCAGCAGCATAAATGCTGGAAAACAGGAAAATTTTGTTTGCTGTCTGAGAGGCATGACTGCCGTTATCCACCAGAATATAACGCAAATTTCCCGTGTCGGAAGTAGTTCTGCAAACCAAAGCACCGCCCTCATGCGAATAACCATCGGCCAAGCTTAAATATTTTTGCAGAACATTCTCATGCTCTTCACTGGTTTGATAGATAAGTTCATTATTTTTATTAAAAATAAATAATTTAACCGCATTCGTCCTATATTGTTTCTCCAGATTTTGCTGAACGAAAATACCTTTATCCAAAATAAACGAAATCGTTCCCTTTCCATTTCCTCCCAACGGATAAGACTGGCGGTATTCGACAATACCGTTCTCTGTCAGCCCGCTGAATTCACCAACCGCTGTATAGTAATAATCAAAGCAATCCTCACCTAATTTGCGTTTCCACGTTTCATACTGCCCCTGTTTGACGTACGTGCGGAAAAAATCCTGCGGAGAATAGCGATATCCCTTAAAGAAAATGAGATCGGCAGAACGCGCATATACGTAAAATCCTTCACAAAAATCGTGTGTGCCGACCTCCTTCGCCAATTCAGCTGCCAAGACAGTCGTACGGTATATGTCCTCCGAAGAAGAGGAATCATACGATTCCAGCTCCAACAGGGAACGGTTTTGGGCAATCCTCATTGCGGTCCGACGCAGAAAAAGCAGATTACGGTCTACCAGCTCCTGTGTTTGCTTCAGCTGCAGAAAACTGCTCTCTTCATTTTGCGAAACGGAGAAGCGAACGGCATACTGAAGAAGGCACACGCTTACAATAAACGGCACCATTAAAATCAACAGCAAAGCCGAAACATAATTAATAACGATTCGGTTCTTAAAAATAAAATGTTTCACGCCATCTTCTCCGTTTCTCTACAATTTAATACTTTGAAACCTCATAAGGTTTGAGGCTTTCCGTTATGTAGTCTCTCCCCTCTTCCCACGCCGTTGCACGCAGCAAAATGGGCTGATCTCCCGTTTCAAAATAAACGGTCAGCAGATTGGAAATAATGCCTCCCTGCAATTGATCAAATGGTGCAGGTGAAGTTTCCAGAGGTAAAGACATGCCCTTGCGCAGCACAAATGGGATGTTTGCATCAAACTGAATATGCAGTTTTCTATCTCCCGGTGCTGTTAAAATAACCGTATTATCAGCCATTTCCACAGCTCTCGGGTCCGTCAGCCCAATATCCGCAAAGGTGTGCCAAAACCAATAAACTTTATCGCCGCTATGCATTGGCACGATTTCATCCTGAACAGTAAATACGCTGCGGTTTTCTTTTAATTCATAATACCGTTTCGCATCTTTTACCTGTCCCCGATACGCCGACTCCATATTGACCCGATACAAAACCTGCTCCTTTTCCAGTTTCAAAACTTCTACCTTTGCCTGCCCGATGGATTGCTGTCCCAGGCTTCTGTCCGGGTTGATAACATACACATTGTGTCCCTCTGCACGTGCGACATAATAGTCGTCATGTCCGCGAAGCTGATACTGACTGCCGGGCGCACAATAAATCTTGTCATCAAGTCCCATTTCTTTGGCAAAGCGAAAGCCTAACAATTCATATTCAAAGCTGCCCAAATCTGCATGACTGTGTTCTAATGTATTATCTCCGGCATGAACGGACAGAACTGCATCTTCTTTTCCCCAGCCTCCGCGCGAAATGGCAGACTGTGTGCTCTCATATAAATAATCTAAGTCAAAATCTGCCGTATCGCTCGCCTTGTCGTCATACCAAAGCATATCTGTAAAGGTCGGATCACTTTTATCCTTCGAGGCAATCTGCATGTGGCGCATACATTGAATGCCATGATCCTGAAACCTTCTTGCCCACCACAAAGTATAGGCCGTATTCAGCCGCAAACTGGTCGGCACGTCACCCTGCGAAAAGGTTCCCACACTTGTCATCAAGGTAAAAGGAATCTGATAGCTGTGTTGTGAACCGGCAGCCGTATCCAAACGGAAAGCCGTCCCAAAAGTGCTCTCCAGTGCCTGAAAGCCAAATACCAGATAATTCCATGAATAAGCCGCATATCCCAAACCTTCAAACAATTCCCCATCCGGGGCCAAATACAGTAAGGCATATTCCAAACTCTGAGCAGCCTTTTCCAATACATCGGCACAAATATCCGTCTCATATTCTCCAAAAAGAACACATGCAGCAAATATAATGCCGCTGTTTGGAATAGAATTCCAATTGGTACGGCGAATAACCCAAGGCCAGAGGGCTTCATCACCATGTCCGTAATACAAATCAAGCGCAGGCTGAAAACCTTTTTCTACCATGGCGTACGCCATGATTTCCCGCTCCTGCGGCGTAAATTCATCATATAAAAAATCATAAGCAAGACCCAGGCTGATTAAAGCACGTGAGGTCATCAAAAAGAAATGATCACCACACCAGTTTTCCAATCCAGCCATGGCTAAAACATGTTCCTTTAAGCGCTCCAGATAACTGCGGTCATTTTTTACCCGATATGCCCAGTAAAGCGCCATAATCTCATCGTAGTCTACAATTGCCGTTACAAAGCAAGACTGTGTCCTGTCACGATCCAGCTTATACTGCACCGGTTTTTTCATCACGCCGTCGGCACGCTCTACCAATTTATCGGAGAGCCACTTTGCCTCCTTGTCTGTTTTTGCCAGCTGCAAAGCACGCTCCACCTCTGCCTGTGTACCTAGACAGCGAGGACGAACCCGCTTGCGAAACCGCTTTTTAAACTCTGCCGCCTTAGGACGGTCAAACTCTAAAAGCCGCATCATAAACTGTCCCTGTTTTTGATACTTCGTCTCCGCATAATCATACGGCAGGTCCGAAATCACACCAAGTCCAAAACGGTTAGTGTAGCTATAAGCCCCCAAACTTTCAGCAAGCTTTGACAGTTCAATATAGGAGCCTTCGCCTTCAAACTTTCTGCCAAACAAGTTCTCGGCTGTTTTCAGCGGAACCCAAAGCTTTTTCTCTTTCCTGATTACTGTTTCCTCTGCACGATATTTCGCGTCATAAATCCAAAGTGCATCGCTGTCCTGCGCGAAGCACACTGCACCATGAAACAGCTTTCGGCACGGCTCATAATCACCTAAATACGGACTCGGATGCTCTGACGTGGTTTCATCGACTCTGACAAAGCTGTCCGTTCTCGCATCCAATTGTGCCGGAACAACTCCATGAATGTGTTTTCCCAGCAAAAATTGATCCTCTTCCTCCTGCGTCACCGTTGCAAAATCCCGATAAAGTGCCAATTCTATTCTGTCCGGTTTCTCCGAAATGACAAGAGCGTCGCTCGTTAAATCAAAAGGCAGTACATCAGGATAAATTGTGACCTCCTGAGCCGTCATCGCCGTCAATCTGCCCTCCGAATACGCACGAATCAGAAGTACACATTCCTTATCTATCATCAAATTGGTAAACGCCACATTCATTTTTACACTGTCTCCGGCTGACAGCTGCTGCGCCTCCGTAATCTGTTCATTATCTCTCCAAAGACCCCAGCGTTTTACTTCATAGCGCTCGGGCGTTGTATTAAAGCGAATCAAACAAGTTCCCTCCAAACCATATGGGAATATTTTTTAATATGGCGCCGCACCTTTTGTTCGTGCGGCGCCTCTGTTTCTGCATTTGTTATTTACGTTCCAGATTTACATATCTATCATAAGCAGTCTGATAAACAGCAATTGCCTTATCAATGCCCATGCCGCGGATTTTATCCGCTACCTCATCCCATTTGGATATTGGCTCAACACCCATAACAAGCTTATTAACCCATTCCTGACGGTAAGTATAGATGTCGTCCATAACCTTAGTGATCTCACTCTGCTCCTCCGGAGAAATTGTCAAAGTCGGCATAATTCTCGATAAATCAGCTTGATTCCAAAGCTCCATAGCCGCCTTCTGCTCCGGAAATGCCGTATTCAGTTCAATATACGCATCCGAGCGCATCATAACACACGGATACTGTGTCAGAGCATATGGAGTAACTGCTTCAATCGGCGATTTTCCATCCGGATTTTTCGTAATTTTTTCCGTAAATTTGTAACCTTCGTCAGTCTTTTCATAGGATTCTCCCAAGATACCCCAGTTCAGGAGAGTAGAACCCTCTTCGCCATACATATAATCAATCATCTGAAGTGTTTTTTCCACGTTTTTATTCTTAGCAGAAATCGCCATACCACGACCCGGTGTTCCACGGCTTACCTGATAGGTATATCCGCCGTAAGGCTTTCCGCCGTTGGCAGTCGGCCACTGAGCAGCAACCAACGTATAATCCGGATTGCTCGCACGCGATGCCGCAAGATATTTACTCATAGCACTTCCGGAATAACCAATATACGCACCGCCGATATCAGAAATCATTTTTGTGTCAATCGAAGAAGCATCTGATGCCGCATACTCCGGCTCGATTAATCCTTCTTTATACCATTTATTAATGGTAATCAAAAATTCCTTATAGTCCGGCTCAATAAAACCAAAACCGATTTTTCCATCCGGCTTAATATAAAATCCCTCATCAACGCCGTTATATGCATGGGACAGGCGAAGAAAAGTTGCATTTCCGTCCGCAACAAAAGGAATCTCGTCTGCTTCGCCATTGCCATTCGGATCCTGTGTTTTAAAGGCAGTCAGCACATTGTACCAGTCATCCATAGAAGTCGGCACTTCCAAATTGAGCTTATCCAGCCAATCCTTTCTGATCTGCGGACCAAACACAGCACCCGTTTCAATATTATCCGTACATCCCGGCAGTACACATACCGAACCATCATAGCAGCGTGCGAGATAGTTCATATCCGCTTCCGAATTCATCAATGAAAGCAGATTCGGCATATTTGCTTCAAGATAATCATCCAAAATCAAAATAGCGCCGTCCTTTGCCGCCTTTACCGGTCCGCCTGTATAACCATTCCAGTTAAAGGATACAATGTCTTTAAAATCACCTGATGCAGCCATAATATTAAACTGTTCCGTTTCCTGCTCCGGAGACGGGTGTACAAACTCAATATCAAGATCAAATTTTTTCTGCAGCTCCTGCATTGCCGCAACATCGTCATACGACTTTACCACCTGAGAAGCGCTGTTGGCAATCCACCAAGTAACCTTATCGGAACCCATATCTCCGTTTGTTTTGTCTTTATTGCATGCGGTAAGGCTTGCCGCCGTCAATATTGCCAAAACGCCGGACAAAATTCTAACAGATTTTTTCATATCCATTCTCCTTTATCAAAATTTTAATATTCTTTACGCGCCGTTTTTGGTGCATGGTAAAGGAGACGGACTCATGTTATCCCTTATTTAAATTATAACATACCCCATATATTTTTTGCAAGTTTCCTTCTCCAATGCACCAAAAACAGTAAAAGTTTTTCTTTTTTTCTTAAATTTCGTTTATTCTTTTACTTTAGCACCAGTCCGGTCATTTCCGGAGTAAAATCATTATTTCCCTTCCAGATAAATGCCCGAATCTCCAACCCGGAGGTATTATCAATCGTAAGAGCCTCCGAGGTAATCGTTTTTCTCCCGATCGGCACGGAAATATCAGTAAATTGGTATCCGCTCAACACACCGTTATTATATGCCGCTAAAACTAATACGCCTTCCTGTGCGGTTTTTGTATTATTTATAAAATCAAGCGTCAGTGTTATCGCGTCTCCTGCCGCAAGCGCAGACACAGCTGTTACCGGGGTACCGTCTGCCTTTTTCCATTCAGCATTCTCTCTTTCAGCATCATAGAGACGATTGCCGTCTGAGATTGTGTATTTTTTCGAGCCGATTCCTTCGTCAGAACGTGCATAAATGATTTTTCCCTTTGCCGCTGTCATCGTAAGTTCATCCTCGGCTACTGCACTTTCTCCATCATAGAAGCACATACCATTCTTTCCTGCATTCAGATGAGCTAAAAGCTCACCCAAGGTCTCATCGGCAGGCGCATAAACAACGTCGTCATCCACTTTAAAAACCTCTGACATCAGCTCTGCTCCGTCAAAAATGCTGTTGGGATCAAAGCAGAAGTTTCCTTCACTGTCTTTAATCGGCTCCGTCGTCGTATACATCTTGACATCATCCAACCAAAGTACTGCGTCTGAAGATGTGTTTTGGCGAATATTAAATAAAAAGCGATTCATTTTAGTAGTCGGCACTGTACCGTTTGCTGCTCTCGAAATGGTGCACTTTGTCATAGGCGTTTCAGCTGTTGTCAAGAACGTGCCGTTAACCCATGCATAAAACATGGTGTCTGAACCCCTATATTTATTAATGTTATCCGCCGCAATCACCAGATGGTACCATTCGCCTGTCTTCGGTGTAAAGTTATTCACTGTATTGCCGTTTACTCCACCGATATACATAACACCCTCCGGTGTAAGATTCAGCGGATAGCCGGCGCCTTCTAAAAGCAGGTGCACATTAGCTCCCTCATATTTAAAAGATATTTCATACCATGTTATACAATTGTCAAAGCTGTCTGCCGGTGCACTCATCTGACCCAGATAATACTGGTAGCCGCTTCCCTTTGGAATAATAATTTTTTCTGCCTTATTTCCTTTTGCTTTATCCTCTACCAGTCTCTTTTCAAAATTCTGCGCCGATGCAGCACTGCAGTAATTCAAAGACATGCCGCTGTCAGCTTTATTCTTGCAGCCGCTGTCCGTTTCCCCCGGTTGGTCAAAGTCTACATCATAGTAGCTTTTCACCACGGCTGGCTTTGGCTTGCCGCTCGGACTTGGACTCGGGCTCGGGCTTGAAGACGGCGGTGTTGCTCCGTTACTCTCTATGGTATATTTTTTATATCCCTGTCCGCTCTTTGAATGGGAATAAATTGTTTTACCAATCGCATCAACAGAAGCAAGATCTGCGTCTGCAATCGCTGTCGTTCCATCGCAGAATGTAAAATTGCCGCTTCCATTGCTCAGCGCCGCTTTGACTGCCGAAAGTTTCGTGCCGGACGCTA
>CAKSBF010000017.1 GCA_934438075.1 uncultured Clostridia bacterium
AGAGGATAGCCTGCAAAATCGGCGCCGACGAGAAGCTGCTTATTTTTAATTGTTTTCATAATATCAATTCCTTTCTTTATTATTATAATTTTGTTTATTGTAGCAACTGCTTTTTGAAGAACAAGAAATATACCTGCTAATTTCTATTATAAGGCAGTTTTTAGGAAAGACAAGAGACAAAAGGTTTGATTTATAGGACAAAAATCAAACTATATATTTTTTACTTGATTTTTATTAATAAGTATGATATAATAAACAGAACATTTGTTCTGTTTATGTGAGGCGTTCGTTAATTTAACTGTAAAAGTATATGCGGCTGGCGCAGTGATTTATTATGTACAGAAATTGCGGAGCGGGGGATTGAGAGAGAATAACTTTGAGAAAGGGGAAATGGTATGAATGATGGGTTTGTACGGTGCAACTGGGAGGAATTTACGAATCGGCTGTTGGGAGGCATTGGCGCAGCTTATGGATTTTGTTCCTCAGGATTGCAAAAGGACAAACTGCATTTGGAGCAGCTGGTAAAATCACAGGTGAGAGAGATTGTGCATGAGTTTTACTCCGGACTGCGATTTGGGGCGGAAACGGAAGAAATTCTAGCAGGCTATGGAGAAAGGGCAGAGATTTTAAAGCAGCAACTTTTGGAAAGTTTGAAACGGACAGAAGCAACAACCCAAAAAGAGGTGGAACAGGCGTTGTTGTTAGACAGCGCTTCAGGCAATGCATTGAGCCGCACGGCGGACAATCTGCGAGCGGTTATGGAAAAGCGGGAGGCGGCGTTTGGAATACAACTTCAGTCTTCCGCCGAGCAAATCCTGCGGAATATGATATTATGGGATTACAATGATTTGGGGTGCCACTATTATCGGTTTGTTTCGTTCGGTGAAAATTGTGAAATCTGTCAGGATTTAAACGGAAAAATTTTTAAGATGGGCGAAGGCGATGCCGGTAAAAATCTGGCGCCCATGCATCCAAACTGCGATTGTGCAACTGCGGTTTTGGATAGTAATGGGGCAGTTGCTTTTGTTGTTTGCAACGCAGAAGAATTGCGGCGTGTATCAAGTAGTTCGCGTGAGCGGAAGCATACGGAGAAAAAGAAAGTGCAGAAAAATGCTTCTCAATGGTATACCCCCATTTTGCGGATTCCGTCTGACGCACTGCAAATGTTTAGAAACTACATGACTGCGCAAAA
Source organism: uncultured Clostridia bacterium (assembly GCA_934438075.1). Taxonomy (GTDB): domain Bacteria; phylum Bacillota; class Clostridia; order UBA1381; family UBA9506; genus RGIG1666. Next base: position 1,193 of record CAKSBF010000017.1, read on the forward strand.
CAATCGTTTTTATGAGGCAGACGGCAATCCGCTCAAGCTTCTGGATTGGCTGCTTTTAGGGATTCCGAGTTCTTTTTGGCACGGTATGCAGCAGCGTTCGGAGGCTATGCAAGAGAGACCGTCGTTATACAACATCAGCAATTACCTTACAATGGGCTTGCCGGAACCGATAAAAGGAGCGGCACTTCCGGAAGAAAGATTTTCACTGCAGCATTTGATTGACAGCTTTAATGCCGCAGGAACCGTTTTCGGAGCGTATGGAGCAACCGGTAAGGTAGATTTTGGTGTGTATAAAAAGTCCGGTGCGGTAAAGTTTAGCGGAAATGAATTTGAGAGCGAGTTAGTTGATACGTTGGCCTTTCATAAAGGCTCGGCAAGACGATATTTAGGAAAGTTTGATGACTTTGGAAAGGGGTTTAAAAGTTTTGACCAGATGCAGAATGAATATGCAAAGGTTTACGCAAAGCGAGTAAACTCCGATCGGGTATGGTCGTGGAATAATTCCATACCTGTCTCCGGACGTTTGACAGACCCTCAAATGAGAAGCATTAAACAATATGCCATTAAAAAGAAATACATTCCGAAAGTGCAGGTGAAAAAAACTGACGGACTGCGGTATGGGCTGGCAGATTTTAAGGCGGCCGGACTGGTAAGGGAAACGGCATATTTGCCGCAGAAAATGTGGCAATGGTCTAACGGCAGACAGTTTGACTGGCTGGACAAGCAAAGGGGCGGAACTCTTTTGGGATATACATGGCACCATACAGAAATTCCCGGGAAGATGGAACTGGTCCCGAGTGGGATACATCATGTTTACCCTCACAACGGCGGAAGAACTGCCGGTATGTGGGCTCATATTACTAAAAATAAAAAGAAATAAAGGAGGAAAAACAATGAACGTTTTAGAAGGCTACATCGTTAAGCCTTTACCGAATGATGTGTGGCTGAAGGATCGCGAACGTGCGTGGCATGTGGTTTTGCCGCAGTCCTATAAGGATTTTTTGAAAAAGTACAACGGTCTGTTTCCGAATAGATACCTTAGCTTTTGCGAAGAGTTTTTTGCTCTTGACCGATTTTTAGCATTAATTGACCCTTTTGATTTGGATGATTATGGGGGGATTAACTGCTGTGACATTGACGTTACATTATCGCAAATCGGAACACGTCTAATTGAGAATCCAAACGCAAGAGGATGGGAGTTGTTGCCGATTGCCGTGGCATTTGCCGGCGATTTTGTTTGTCTGGATTACCGTGTTGATAAAGAAAATCCAAGCGTATGTCTGTGGCTTCATGAGGAATCGGGCGATTTTGAGCCAACGACAACTTATGTGGCAGACAGCTTTGAAGAGTTTCTGGATATGCTGAATAGAGAAAACCAGGGCGAGTCTGAATACGGCGAGCGTAAACTTGTTCAGTTTTAAAGGTGGTTTTCGTATCGGGCTTTATCAAAATGTAGATTTTTGATAGACAAAAGGTCTGTTGCTTAGGCAACAGACCTTTTGTTTGATAGCCGTTAGTGCAGAAATTTTTCCAAGGCGCCGCAAAAATCGTCAGCGGCTTCCAGAGCATAATCGGCATTTTTACTTTCGGCTATAATATGAATTTTCTCTTCTTTTTCATCCGGAGCAATATAAATGCGGCTGCTGCCGCTGCGGACAAATACGCCGCCATTGGTTTCGATTTCTGCGGAATCGGAGGTTTCAATGAGTTGGCGCATGACCTGTCCTTTTTGTGCGGACGGACATTCGATGCTCCTGCTGATCTTATGCATTACCGGCATTAGGCGAAGCACCTCGGAAAGAGTACAGTTATTAAGATACAGAAATTCACAAATTCGTACTGCGGCACGGATGGCGTCAAAACAAAGAGCATATTGCAAATGGGAGACGGGTGTGTTTTGCGTAAGCAGCTGCGATTCCAATTCACGGCGGTTTACGCGTATTACACTTCCGCCGAGACTTCGTGCAACAATGTTGACAATTTCTGAAGCCTCTGTGGGAACGTAAACTCCGGAACCGTGTACAGCAGAGAGCGTGATAAGAGTAACCAGTCCCCAATATTGGTCATTGCTCAGAGAACGGCCGGTATCATCTGTCAGCCGGCATTGTCCGTCATCGGAAATTTCTAAGGCAAAATCCAGGTTGTGGCTCTGTGTTAACTCCGGCAAATGAGAAGGTTCGTTGGTAAACAGAAAGACGATACCGAGCATGCTGCCAAGTCTTTTCAATGTATCGCGCAGAGCCTGTGAATTGCTGCAGATGCCTACGGTAAAGTTAAGCCTTTTATAATGTGTATAGGAAAGCACATCTTTCAAATAATAATCGGAAATATCTTTTACATTTACGGGCGCTAAGGTCTCGTCTGGAGGAATTTTTGCAGTCACGCCGCTATCCATGGCATATCTTACACTTCTGAGTATTGTTTTTGATGCAGGTGCCGAGTTTGCGCCCAACAGTTCTATCAAAGCTTGTTCCTTTTCAACGGATATGATTAGCGCACCATCTGCGTGTAAATGCCGTACGGCATATTTTGCTGCGCCGCGTTCGTTAACGCCGCAGAGATTATAGACCTTTGCGCCGGAATAGATCAGACCGGATAACATGGCAAATTTTAATCCCATATAATTTGGATAATCCGGAAAGCTTAAAACAATTTTTGAGCCCTTTCCAAGGACGCTTGCAAAAGCAGAAGAAAGACGTACGGCAAATTCTGCCGTAATGTCGCTGTGCATAATGCCGCTTATTTTATTATGTGATAATTTTTCGGAGCCCTGTAGGTGAGTTGGTGCGACAGAGCGGCCGGAACAGACTACGGTTTGATATAAACGGGCATTTTTTTCTATTTTAGCGTTACTCCATATAATGCAGTCTTTAATGGAAGTACCCTCCGCAATCACAACATTATCGCCCAGAACACAATAGGGCGAGAGCAGAGCTGAACTGTCAATTTTGCAGTTGCTCCCGAGGAGTATTCCGCTTTCGAGGATTTCCTCATTAATGCCGAGAGATATTTTTCGGTCGAAAATGTCCTTATGGCAGCGCTGGTATGCGGAAATATTTCCAACGTCGCGCCAATACCCCTCCAAATGGCAGGCAAATACTCGTTTGCCATGGCGAAGAAGCCCGGGGAATACGTCACGGGAAAAATCATAAAAACGATTGCTCGGAATCGCGGAAAAAATAGATTTTTCAAAAATATAGATGCCGGTATTTACCATGTCTGTACAAACCTCATCCCAATCCGGTTTTTCCATGAAATGAAGTACACTGCCATCGGATGCTGCGATAACAGAACCAAACTCGGGCGGATTTTCGGAAGAATTTACCACTAAAGTTGCATCGGACCGCTTTTGCTGATGAAACTTTAGGGCATCGGACAAGTTGATGTCCGTGATGGCATCACCGCTGACAACGAAAAAGGTCTCATCCAAAAATGATTCGGCAAGTTTAACGCTGCCGGCTGTTCCTAAAGGCTCTTTTTCGGTAAAGTAGGTGATGTGCACGCCAAAACGGCTGCCGTCGCCGAAATATTCATAAATTGCTTCGGGGCGATAGTGCAAAGTTATGCCAATCTCGGTGATTCCGTATCTTTTCAGCCATTCAATTGTATAGGACAGCATGGGCTGATTCATGATAGGGAGCATTGGCTTTGGGATAGTGTTGGTTAGGGGGCGCAGCCGTGTGCCTTCGCCGCCGGCCAGAATGATTGCTTGCATAAATGTCTTCCTTTCATATGTGAGTAAGTTTGTAATAATGCATATGGTCTTTGGTTAGTATGGATAAATTTAGAAATTTTATGCAAATAAACGGGTAAATGATAATTTAGTGTCCTGTTCCGGTTTGTGGACAGCACCATATAATTTTTATATGTAGAAAGATTTACCATATTTTATGGCGTAACAGCCGGCTAAATTTTATGCAAAATTTTTTAAGAAATGGGCTTGACATCTTGAAATACATATGGTAATATTATAAATTGCATTATATACTCAAAATAGGTGTTTTATGCGTAAAAATCAAATGCAAATTTTGTGGTATTGACAAGAAAAGTGTTGTTTTTTTGTCTAATGTTTATTAATATTGCTGAAAATGCAACTGCATCTTTCATAAATTATTTTTTCTTTCGCTTTTACGGCTGCAGGCTGAGAACGGCCATCAAATATTAATGGGGTGATTGAGTTTATGGTACATCCAATTCAATTGGGTAAAAATGTAAGAATGAGCTACGCCAAGATTGAAGAAGTCGTGGACATGCCGAATCTTATTGAGGTACAGAAAAACTCGTATAACTGGTTTTTGGAAGAGGGATTGAAGGAAGTTTTCCGCGACATTTCTCCGATTACCGACTATACGGGCAATCTTGTTCTCGAATTTATTGACTACAGACTGGAGGACAAGGTAAAGTATTCTGTTGAAGAATGTAAGGAGCGGGATACAAATTATGCGTCACCTCTGAAGGCAAGGGTTCGTCTGATAAACAAGGAAACCGGTGAGGTAAAGGAGCAGGAAATCTTTATGGGAGATTTTCCGCTGATGACCGAACAGGGAACATTTATCATCAATGGAGCCGAGCGTGTCATTGTCAGTCAGTTGGTTCGTTCGCCGGGTGTGTATTATGCAATGACGCATGATAAAACCGGTAAGGAGTTATTCAGCTCTACGGTTATTCCGTACCGCGGCGCCTGGCTGGAATATGAAAACGATGTAAATGATGTTCTTTCAGTACGTATAGACCGTACCAGAAAACTGCCGATTACGGTGTTTATCCGTGCGTTGGGTGTAGAACGCGACGATGAGATTATTGAGTTGTTCGGAGAGACGGAGCCGCTGCTGATCACCTTGGAAAAGAGTGCGGCAATTCAGACGCAGGACGAGGCGCTGATTGAAATTTATAAGAAACTGCGTCCGGGCGAACCGCCTACAGTAGACAGTGCAAAAACCTTGCTGATGGGTCTTTTGTTTGATCCGAAACGCTATGACCTGGCAAAAGTGGGACGCTATAAATATAATCAAAAGCTGGCGCTTGCTCCGCGTATTACCGGTTTTGTTACCGTAAATGCCATTGCTGACCCGAGAACGGGCGAGGTGATAGCCAAAGCAGGTACTTACTTGACTCTTGAACTGGCAGAGCAAATTGGCCGTGCCGGCGTAAACGAAGTCTTTGTCGATGCAAATGGAAAAACGATCAAGGTATTTTCTAATAATATGGTCGACATTAAGGAATTTATTGATTTTGATATTTCTGATTTAGAGATTTCTGAAAAAGTTAAGTTTGATGTTTTGATGGAGATTTTGGATGAAACCGATGATGAGGAAGAAATTAAAGATCAACTGAAACGCCGTATGGATGAATTGATTCCGAAACATATCGTGAAGGAAGACATTATGGCATCCATTAACTATCAAATAGGCTTGATGTACGGCGTGGGCACAACGGACGATATTGACCATCTGGGGAACCGTCGTTTGCGCTGTGTGGGTGAGCTCTTGCAGAATCAGTTCCGTATCGGCCTGTCGCGTATGGAACGTGTGGTTCGTGAGCGTATGACCATTCAGGATTTAGATATTGTAACACCGCAGGCTTTGATTAATATCCGCCCGGTGGTTGCAACGATTAAAGAATTTTTTGGTTCTTCTCAGTTGTCTCAGTTCATGGATCAGCTGAACCCGTTGTCGGAGCTGACGCATAAAAGAAGACTGTCCGCTCTCGGACCGGGCGGCTTGTCCCGTGACCGTGCGGGATTTGAGGTTCGTGACGTTCACCATTCGCACTATTCGAGAATGTGTCCGATTGAGTCTCCTGAAGGACCAAACATAGGTCTGATTTCTTCTTTGGCAACTTATGCGCGCATCAGTGAGCATGGTTTTATCGAGGCGCCGTATCGACGTGTAGATAAAGCAACAGGCATTGTTACAGATGAGATTGAATATATGACGGCAGATCGTGAGGATGAGTTCGTTGTTGCGCAGGCAAACGAGCCGTTGGATGAAAATGGCCGGTTTATTCATAAAAAGGTTAAAGTTCGTTACAGAGATGAAATTTTGGAGGTTGAAACCTCTAAGGTTGATTATATGGACGTTTCGCCGAAACAGGTTGTTTCGGTTGCGACGGCAATGATTCCTTTCCTTGAAAACGATGACGCAAACCGTGCGCTGATGGGATCAAACATGCAGAGACAGGCCGTTCCACTGCTGTGCCCTGATTCGCCGATTATCGGCACAGGCATGGAATATAAAGCAGCAAAGGATTCCGGCGTTGTTGTTTTGGCGAAGGAAGATGGTATCGTAAGCAAGGTCAGTGCAGATGAGATTGTCATTAAGGCAACGGATGGATCAATCCATACTTATAAATTGATTAAATTTACCCGTTCCAACCAGGGAACTTGTATCAATCAGCGCCCGATTGTAAAAGAGGGCGAGGTTGTGAAAAAGGGCGATATTATTGCGGATGGCCCTTCTACTGATAAGGGCGAGATCGCCTTGGGAAGAAATATTCTGATCGGCTTTATGACGTGGGAAGGTTATAACTACGAGGATGCTATGCTGATCAGTGAAAAACTGGTTCGTGATGATGTTTTAACATCTATTCATATAGAAGAATATGAGTGTGAAGCCCGCGATACAAAGCTGGGCTCAGAGGAAATTACCCGTGATATTCCGAATGTCGGCGAGGATGCGCTGAAAGATTTGGATGAGCGCGGTATTATCCGCGTCGGCGCAGAGGTGCGTTCGGGAGATATTCTGGTAGGTAAAGTTACTCCGAAGGGAGAGACTGAGCTGACGGCTGAAGAACGTCTGTTGCGTGCCATATTCGGCGAGAAGGCACGTGAGGTGCGCGACACTTCGCTTCGTGTTCCGCATGGAGAATATGGTATTATTGTTGACGTCATCGTGTTTGACAGGGAAAAAGGCGATGAGCTGCCACCGGGTGTGAACAGACTGGTGCGTTGCTATATCGCTCAGAAGAGAAAGATTTCCGTCGGAGACAAAATGGCAGGTCGCCACGGAAACAAGGGTGTTATTTCGCGTATTCTGCCTGAAGAGGATATGCCGTTCCTGCCGGATGGAACTCCGCTTGAGATTGTGCTAAACCCATTGGGCGTGCCGTCGCGTATGAATATCGGACAGGTACTTGAGGTTCATTTGGGTCGCGCGGCTCGCGAGCTTGGATGGAAGGTGGCAACGCCGGTATTTGACGGTGCGAACGAGGAAAACATCATGGACGCGCTGGAGCAGGCGGGGCTTGACCGCGACGGTAAAACTGTTTTGTATGACGGACGAACCGGAGAGCCGTTTGATAACCGTGTAACGGTCGGTATCATGTATATTCTGAAACTGGCGCACTTGGTTGACGATAAAATTCATGCTCGTTCCACAGGACCGTATTCGCTGGTTACACAGCAGCCTTTGGGCGGTAAAGCGCAGTTCGGCGGTCAGAGATTCGGAGAGATGGAAGTTTGGGCGCTGGAAGCATATGGCGCAGCTTATACTTTGCAGGAAATTTTGACTGTAAAATCGGATGATATTGTCGGTCGTGTGAAAACCTATGAGTCCATTGTAAAAGGCGAAAGCGTTCCGAAACCGGGTATTCCGGAATCCTTTAAAGTATTAATTAAGGAATTGCAGAGCTTGTGCCTGGATATGCGTGTCCTTGACGAGAACATGGAGGAAGTTACGCTGCGTGATTCCTCTGAAGAGGAGGACGCTAACATGGCAATGGCGATGCGCGAAGAAGTTGCTTTGCTGGATCTTGCGTTGGATGATGAGGATGATTCAGAGGATGTCGGCGATGACTCTGATTTGGATATTGACAGCGATTTGGATATAGAAGACAGTGAGGAGGATTCCGAAGAGCCCGAGGATGAGGATTCGGATGAATTTGATGAAGATTTGGGTGAAGAGGAAGACTTTATAGACGATTTGGATTTATTATAATTCCGGGTTGGACGCCCATCAAATTCAGAAATGGAGATGAAACGATTGTCAGAGAATAGTTTTGAAGCGATAAAAATCGGTCTTGCGTCACCGGAAATGATTCGGGAATGGTCACGGGGTGAGGTAAAGAAGCCGGAAACCATTAACTACAGAACCTTAAAGCCGGAGCGGGACGGTCTGTTTTGCGAGCGCATTTTCGGGCCAACCAAGGACTGGGAGTGTCATTGCGGAAAGTATAAAAGAATCCGTCATAAAGGCATTGTCTGCGACCGCTGCGGCGTTGAGGTAACGCGTGCGAGAGTTCGCCGTGAGCGCATGGGTCATATCGAACTGGCGGCTCCGGTATCGCACATATGGTATTTTAAGGGAATACCTTCCCGTATGGGATTATTGCTCGAAATGACACCGCGTACGTTAGAAAAGGTGCTCTATTTTGCATCTTACGTGGTTATTGATCCGGGTGAACGTACAGAGTTGGAAAAAAAGCAGATTCTTTCCGAGAAAGAGTATCGTGAGTATGTCGAAAAGTATGGAAACCGTTTCCGTGCCGGTATGGGTGCGGAGGCGATTCAGGAGCTTTTGGCGGAGATTGATCTGGAGGAGCTTTCCAAAGAACTGAAACTGGAGCTTGAAACGGCAACCGGGCAGAAGAAAGTTCGTTTAATTAAGCGCCTTGAGGTAGTAGAGTCATTCCGCTTGTCAGGTAATAAGCCGGAATGGATGATATTAAATGTCGTGCCGGTAATTCCGCCGGATTTACGGCCGATGGTACAGCTGGATGGCGGACGTTTTGCAACGAGCGACTTGAATGATTTGTATCGTCGTGTAATTAACAGAAATAATCGTTTGAAGAGATTGTTGGATCTTGGCGCACCGGAAATTATTGTGCGCAATGAGAAAAGAATGCTTCAAGAAGCGGTAGACGCTCTGATTGATAACGGTCGCCGCGGCAGACCGGTTACGGGACCGGGAAACAGACCGCTCAAGTCCTTATCGGATATGCTGAAGGGTAAGCAAGGCCGTTTCCGTCAAAACCTGCTCGGAAAACGTGTTGACTATTCCGGACGTTCGGTTATTGTCGTTGGTCCGGAGCTGAAGATATATCAATGCGGTTTGCCGAAGGAAATGGCTATAGAGTTGTTCAAGCCTTTTGTTATGAAAAAGCTGGTAAATGATGGTCTTGCGCATAACATTAAGAGTGCAAAACGTATGGTGGAACGTGTAAAACCGGAAGTTTGGGATGTCCTGGAGGATGTTATTAAAGATCACCCTGTACTTTTGAATCGTGCTCCTACGCTGCACAGATTGGGTATCCAGGCATTTGAGCCGATTTTGGTAGAGGGACGTGCTTTGAAGTTACATCCGCTCGTATGTACCGCATACAATGCAGACTTTGACGGCGACCAGATGGCTATTCACCTTCCGCTTTCGCCGGAGGCTCAGTCAGAGGCTCGTTTCCTGATGCTTTCTGCAAATAACCTCTTAAAGCCGCAGGATGGACGCCCGGTAACCGTTCCGACGCAGGATATGGTTTTGGGTGCGTATTATCTGACGATTGATAATGAAGAAGAGCCGGGTGCGGGTAAAGTATTCTTTGATACCAATGAAGCACTTTTGGCGTATGTTAACGGTGTTGTGGGAATTCATGCACCGATTAAGGTTCGTATGAGTAAAACGGAGAATGGCGAACAAAAATCGGCTTTGGTTGATGTAACGGTCGGACGCCTTATCTTCAATGAGGCAATACCGCAGGATTTGGGATTTGTTGACAGAAGTCTTCCGGAAAATGAATTTCGTCTGGAGGTTGACTTCCTTTGCACAAAGAAAGAACTTGGTAAAATTGTTGATAAGTGCATACGGGTACATGGCCTGACACAGGCAGCAGAAGTTTTGGACCGTATCAAGGCGCTCGGCTTTAAGTATTCTACACGCGGCGCTATTACAGTTAGTATTTCTGACATGAAGGTGCCGGAAGCCAAAAAGCAACTGTTGGCGGATGCGGAAGAAGCGGTTGATAAAGTTACCAAGCAGTTTATGCGCGGTTTGCTGTCTGAAGAGGAGCGTTACAATCAAGTTATCGCCATTTGGACAGAGACGATAGATAAGGTTACGAAGGCACTGATGGATAATCTGGATAAGTTCAACCCGATATATATGATGGCACACTCCGGAGCCCGTGGTTCTCAGAACCAGATTCGTCAGCTCGCAGGTATGCGCGGATTGATGGCAGATACCTCCGGTAAGACGGTTGAGGTTCCGATTCGTGCAAACTTCCGTGAAGGTCTTGATGTTTTGGAATATTTCGTATCTTCTCACGGTGCAAGAAAGGGTCTTGCCGATACGGCGCTGCGTACAGCTGACTCCGGTTATCTGACCAGAAGATTGGTTGATGTCAGCCAGGATGTTATTATTCGTGAGGATGACTGCGGTACAACGCAGAGTATAGAAGTATTTGACATTAAAGATGGTAAAGAATTAATCGAGGGCTTGTTTGATCGCTTGAACGGGCGTTATGCAGCTGAAGATATCCTCCATCCGGAAACGGGTGAGCTTCTGGTATCACGTAACGAACTGATTACGGAAAAACTGGCAAAGAAAGTGGTAGATGCGGGAGTTACGCGTGCGAAGATTCGCTCTGTACTCACTTGTCAGTCCAGAGTGGGTATCTGTGCGAAGTGCTATGGTTCTAACCTTGCGTCGGGTGATCCGGTGCCGATTGGTGAAGCTGTTGGTATTATTGCGGCACAGTCCATTGGTGAGCCGGGTACACAGCTGACAATGAGAACATTCCACACAGGCGGTGTTGCCGGTGATGATATTACACAGGGTCTTCCGCGTGTTGAGGAATTGTTTGAGGCGCGTAAGCCGAAGGGCCTTGCGATTATCGCGGAAAACGGCGGTACAGTTAATATTATAGAAAACAAAACAAAGCGTGAAATTGTGATTCGTAATGATGAAGAAAAGGATGCAAAACCGTATCTGATTCCTTACGGTTCCCGTTTGAAGGTTACAGAGGGCCAGGTTATTGAAAAAGGTGATGAGCTGACGGAGGGTAGCGTAAATCCGCATGATATCTTGAGAATTAAAAATCTGTCCGCGGTTCAGCAGTATCTGATTCAGGAGGTTCAGAGAGTTTACCGTTTGCAGGGCGTTGACATTGACGACCGCCATATAGAGGTAATCGTTCGTCAAATGCTGCGCAGAGTTCGCATCGAAGAGTCCGGTGATACGAACTTCCTTGCAGGTTCATTGGTTGATATTAATGAATTTGAAGCAGTTAATAAGCAGATGGAGGAAGAAGGTAAGGTGCCGGCAACCTGCACAAGGATTATCTTGGGTATTACGAAGGCATCTCTTACTACTGATTCGTTCCTTTCCGCCGCTTCCTTCCAGGAGACCACCAGAGTACTTACAGAAGCGGCAACGAAAGGCAAGATTGATCCGCTGGTCGGCTTGAAGGAAAATGTTATTATCGGTAAGCTGATTCCTGCCGGAACCGGTATGCCGAAATATCAGAATACGACAGTTGCTGAAGTGGGCAGTCAGTCACAAGAGAGTCCGGATGATATGTATGAGGATTTTGTTGCGGAAAATATGGACTACATCGGTTCCAATGTTATCCCGGATGAACCTTCTGTTGACAGCAAGTCATAAAAACGGTTTGACGGTATTGAAAAAGTATTGACACAATCGTTTTGTTATGCTAAAATAATTAGGTGTGCTTTAGAATAGGAAGTGAAAACATGCCGGGTGAATTGAAAACTCTGCGGCATTATGTTGGTGTAAAACAGTCTGCTGCGGCAGTAGCAAACGGTTTTGCCGTCAAGGCATATATTGCCGAAGATGCGGATGAACATGTACTTGCTCCCTTTCGAGAGCTTTGCAGGGAAAAACAGGTACCGATTATATCGGTGCCCACTAAACTGCAGCTTGGCAGAGCATGCGGCATCAGCGTTGGCGCAGCATGTGCAGTGGTGCTGAAGTAAGCGCTGCCTATCATTTATCTTGCTTATATTAAGCTATCTTAATATATAGAAATTATTTTAAGAGAGGAGGACACTATTCATGCCAACCTTTAACCAGCTTGTGAGAAAAGGTAGAGAAACTTCAATTAAGAAATCAACGGCTCCGGCTCTTTTAAAGAACCTGAATACGCTGAAAAAGAAGACTACCGATGCAAAATCTCCGCAAAAGAGGGGCGTATGCACGTCTGTTAAAACCATGACGCCGAAAAAGCCTAACTCGGCACTCAGAAAACTTGCCAGAGTAAGACTGACCAACGGTATTGAGGTTTCCGCATACATTCCCGGTATTGGTCACAACCTTCAGGAACATAGTGTTGTGTTGATCCGCGGCGGAAGAGTTAAGGACCTTCCTGGTGTAAGATATCATATTATCCGTGGTTCTTTGGATACCTCGGGTGTTGCAAACCGTAACCAGGCTCGTTCGAAATATGGCGCTAAGAGACCGAAGAAAAAATAATTTTAGCGCAAAAATCACATAATAGATGCTGGTACGGGTTTGTAGGATAGATTGTCTTAACATATTTTTGTACTGGCTGCTAGCGGCTTTTAAGCCGAGTACCTGTGATTTCATTTTAAATTAATAATGAAGGAGGGAAGTTCAGTGCCAAGAAGAGGTTTTGTTGCAAAAAGAGAAGTATTGGCTGACCCGCTTTACAACAGCACTGTTGTTACTCGTTTGATTAACAATATTATGCTGGATGGTAAGAAGGGAACTGCACAGAAGATCGTTTACGGTGCATTTGATATCGTAAAGGAAAAGACCGGGAAAGATCCGATTGAAGCATTCCAGCAGGCAATGGATAATATCATGCCGGTTTTAGAGGTTAAAGCAAGACGTGTCGGTGGTGCTACCTATCAGGTTCCGATTGAAGTTCGTCCAGAAAGACGCCAGACTTTGGGACTCAGATGGTTAACCACTTACAGCCGTGCAAGAAGCGAAAAGACGATGAAAGAGCGTTTGGCTGCTGAGATTATGGATGCGATGAATGAAACAGGCGCATCTGTTAAGAAAAGAGAAGATACGCATAAAATGGCAGAGGCAAACAAAGCGTTTGCACACTACCGTTGGTAGTTTTTGCCGTATAGATTTCGCACAGCTATGTGCATAACCGAAGAAAGGAGGACTATTGGTGGCAAGAGAATATTCTTTACAGAAGACCAGAAACATTGGTATTATGGCTCACATCGATGCTGGTAAGACGACCACTACAGAGCGTATTCTGTTTTATACCGGTCGTGTACACAAAATCGGTGAAACGCACGAAGGTGCGGCTACAATGGACTGGATGGCACAGGAGCAGGAGCGTGGTATCACGATTACCTCTGCTGCAACAACCTGCCATTGGCTGAACCATAGAATCAATATTATTGATACACCGGGACACGTTGACTTCACCGTTGAGGTAGAACGTTCCCTGCGCGTACTGGACGGCAGCGTTACAGTATTTTGCGCAAAGGGCGGTGTTGAGCCGCAGTCAGAAACTGTTTGGCGTCAGGCGGATACCTATGGCGTTCCGCGTATGGCGTATGTTAACAAAATGGATATCATGGGTGCCGACTTTTATAATGTTGTCAACATGATGAAGGAGAGACTGCAGTGCAACGCGGTTCCGATTCAGCTTCCGATTGGTTCGGAGGACACCTACAAGGGCTTGATTGACCTTGTTTTGAACAAAGCATTTGTATACTATGATGATTTGGGCAAAGATATCCGGGAGGAGGAAATTCCTGAGGATATGAAGGAACAGGCAGAAGAGTATCGTATGGCACTCTTGGAGTCTGTTGCTGAGACTGATGAAGCTCTGATGGAAAAATATTTGGATGGCGGCGAGCTGACGGTTGATGAGATTAAAAAAGCAATCCGTAAAGCTACCATTGCAAATGATATGGTTCCGGTATTGTGCGGTACTTCTTACCGTAACAAAGGTGTTCAGAAGCTTTTGGACGCTATTGTTGACTACATGCCGTCTCCGCTTGATGTTCCGCATATTAAGGGTATCGACATGGATGGCAATGAGGTAGAAAGTCCGTCATCTGATGACGCTCCGTTTGCTGCATTGGCATTTAAAATTATGACTGACCCGTTTGTTGGTAAGCTCTGCTTCTTCCGGGTATACTCCGGTACGCTGGATGCAGGCTCTCACGTATTAAACTCCACCAAGGATAATAAAGAACGTATTGGCCGTATCCTGCAGATGCACGCAAATGACCGTAAGGATATTGATAAGGTATACGCAGGTGATATCGCTGCTGCTGTTGGTTTGAAGAACACCACGACCGGTGATACTTTGTGTGACCCTGACCATCCGATTATTCTGGAGTCTATGGAATTTCCGGATCCGGTTATTCGTGTCGCAATTGAGCCGAAAACAAAAGAAGGTCAGGAAAAGATGGGCATCGGTCTGTCCAAGTTGGCAGAAGAAGACCCGACCTTTAAGACCTACACTGATGAGGAAACCGGTCAGACTATTATTGCCGGAATGGGTGAGCTTCACCTTGAAATCATTGTTGACCGTCTCATGCGTGAATTTAAAGTAGAGGCAAATGTTGGTAAGCCGCAGGTTGCTTACAAAGAAACCATTCGTAAACAGGTTAATATTGAGCATAAATATGCAAGACAGTCCGGTGGTAAGGGTCAGTACGGTCACGTACTGTTAACCTTAGAGCCGTTAGAGCCGGGTTCCGGATACGAGTTTGTCAACAAAATTGTCGGCGGTGCTATTCCGAAGGAATACATTCCGGCTGTTGATGCGGGTATTCAGGGCGCAATGCAAAACGGTGTCTTGGCAGGTTATCCTGTTGTTGATGTTCGTGTTACACTTTATGATGGATCTTACCATGAAGTTGACTCTTCTGAAATGGCGTTTAAGATTGCCGGTTCTATGGCCTTTAAGGAAGGTTCCAAAAAGGCTGATCCGGTACTCAAAGAGCCTGTTATGCAGGTTGACGTTATTGTTCCGGAGGAATATATGGGCGACGTTATGGGCGACTTAAATTCCCGACGCGGACAGATTCAAGGTATGGAAGCTCGTTCGGGAGCACAGGCGATTCATGCATTTGTTCCGTTATCTGAGATGTTTGGATACGCGACAGAGTTGCGTTCCAGAACACAGGGACGCGGTCAGTATACTATGCAGCCGAGTCACTACGAGGAAGTTCCGAAGAGCATTCAGGAACAGATTATTTCTGCAAGAGCGAAGAAAGACTGATAGGAAACTATTGCTTTTTTTGCAAAAAAGAGTTACAATTATATTACTAAATTTTTTTAAATTAAAAAAACAGGGAGGAAAAACAAATGGCAAAGGCTAAATATGAGAGAACCAAACCGCACGTTAACATTGGTACCATTGGTCACGTTGACCACGGTAAGACCACTTTGACCGCAGCAATCACCAAGGTTTTGGGATTGATGGGCAGAGCAGATTACAGAGCATACGATCAGATCGACGGTGCGCCGGAAGAAAGAGAAAGAGGTATTACTATTTCTACTGCTCACGTTGAGTATGAGACTGAAACCAGACACTACGCACACGTTGACTGCCCGGGACACGCTGACTATGTTAAGAACATGATCACCGGTGCTGCTCAGATGGATGGTGCTATCTTGGTTGTATCTGCTGCTGATGGTCCGATGCCGCAGACTCGTGAGCACATCCTGCTCGCAAGACAGGTTGGTGTACCGTATATCGTTGTTTATCTGAACAAAGCTGACCAGGTTGACGATCCGGAACTGTTAGACCTCGTTGAAATGGAAGTTCGTGAGCTTCTGAACGAATATGAGTTCCCGGGTGATGACACCCCGATTATTGTTGGTTCTGCTTTGCAGGTTTTGGAATCTGATTCTACAGATCCGAACGCTCCGGAATATGAGTCCATCCTGAAGTTGATGGATGCTGTTGACAGCTATATCCCGACTCCGGAAAGAAAGACTGACCTGCCGTTCTTGATGCCGGTAGAGGATGTATTCTCCATCACCGGTCGTGGTACTGTTGCAACTGGTAGAGTTGAAAGAGGTACCTTGAACATGAACGATGAAGTTGAAATCGTTGGTCTGGCAGACGAGGCTAGAAAAGTTGTTGTTACCGGTATCGAAATGTTCCGTAAATTGCTGGATCAGGCTGAAGCTGGCGATAACATCGGTGCTCTGCTTCGTGGTATTCAGAAGAACGAAATTGAAAGAGGACAGGTTTTGGCTAAGCCGGGTTCCATTCATCCGCATACTGAATTTAAGGGCGAAGTTTACGTTCTGACCAAGGATGAAGGCGGCCGTCATACTCCGTTCTTTAACAACTACAGACCGCAGTTCTATTTCAGAACAACTGACGTTACCGGCGTAGTTAAACTGCCGGAAGGCGTTGAAATGTGCATGCCTGGCGATAACGTATCTATGGAAGTTGAATTGATCACTCCTATCGCTATCGAAGAAGGTCTGCGTTTCGCTATTCGTGAAGGCGGCAGAACCGTTGGTTCCGGCGTTGTTTCCTCTGTAGCGAAATAAGTTTTGTTACAATTTTCCCCTGTGCTCTTCGCACAGGGGATTTTTTATGTCCGGATGCTTGACAGAAACTGAAAAACCAGATATAATTTTTGTGACGAAAGATGTCGAAATATGATGAAGGCGGTATAAGCATATGAGAAAGTTTCTTGAAGAATTTAAGGTGTTTGCTCTTCGCGGTAATGTAATGGATTTGGCAGTCGGTGTTATTATTGGCGGTGCATTTCAGGCAATTGTAAAATCGTTGACAGATGACATTTTAATGCCATTAGTTGGCTTATTTATTCGCTCGGATTTTAAAGACCTTTCTGTCACTATTTTGGGGGTCGAAGTGCGTTATGGTGCGTTTGTGTCGGCGGTAATCAACTTTATTATTATGGCATTTTTAATTTTTCTTTTGGTTAAAGGAATGAACCGCTTGGCGGATTTGGGAAGAAAAGCCGTGAGAAAAGAAGAAAAGCAAGAAGAGGCAGCCACTACAAAGAAGTGCCCCTATTGTTGCAGCGAGATTGCGATTGAAGCAAGCAGATGTCCGCACTGCACATCCGTGTTGGAAGAGGAAGAGGAGTAGCTGTTTGTTGTTGTGATAAATTAATTATTGGCTATAATAAAAAACCATGCAGGCATTGACAATTTTGCAATGTCTGCATGGTTTTTGTGTATTTTAATATACAACCACAGTGGAACCTAGCGGTAGATTTTCATCCAACCAGTCTATGTGATGCTTTGCCAGGCGAACACATCCATGCGAAGCCGGCCGTCCTAAGGTTCCGTCATATACGCCGCCCTTGTCAGAAAGCAGAACGGAGTGAAGTGCGTAGTTACCTGAAAAAATCAGGCAGGGGCCGACATAATAGCCGGGATATGTCCATTTAGAATCCCTTGCGTAATATTTAAATTCGCCGGTAACGGTGGGAGTTCGATTTTCGCCCGTGGCGCAGGAAAAACTGCCTTCAATGCTCCATTTTCCGCGCTTGCCTTTAAATACGTTAACTTTTTGGTGGGCGAGGTTTACCCAAACCAAATATTCGGTATCACTGCTATATCCCTTAGCATTGACAAAAATATTTTTTTCCCAATTGGATAAATCGGTTTTTTGCGTATAATTTTTGGAGGAAACATTTAAATCCTGTACGCGCACCCAGCCGGTGGAACCGTTTGGTAATTTTATGTAATTAGAAAAGTTTGTTTTGGAGGCAAGACATGTAACTTTTGTTCCGGCAGAGACGGTCCCTTTTTTTGCGGAACAAGAAACAGAGGTATACAATGTTGCATTTTTATTCAACCATGCCTCCACTTTTACCGGTTGTACCTTTGCGAACACCTCATCTATTTTTTCCTGAGGATAGGGAACGTTGCATATCTGAACTCGCCGCTCTGCTTTATAGAAGGATTCACCGTTTATCAAAATTTCAAATCCGACCGAAATATCTCCCCAGCCCCAGAAATCATCGGTTATCAGCTTGGGATATGCGGAAGTTTTGCCGTTATAAACAGAAAAATTTTCATTCGTAAACCCTTCTATTGGCTGACCGTTTAGCAACCAGCGTGCGGTGGCCGTAAAGTTATCACCGTAGTTATGAAACGTGACTTCCGTCCAAAGAGTGTCATCAATTGTCACGCGGTCGGCTCCGCCGGTAAATTCGATGTCAAATGAAATATTTTTAGGTACATCGGTAATGGTGTTACCTGTTTCCGGTTTTGTGCTATCCTCATTAGCGCCGATGATATCTGTGCCATCAGATGCAATTTCAGAATCGGAAAAATCTTTTTTTGCATTATTATCCTCTGTAATGTCGTCAGATAAGGTGCCATCCAGCGTAATCGTAGTATCAACGCTAGAAGATGGGATATCCTCTGCTGCCAATACGCCGAAAGAAGAAAGAAAAATGGCACTTGCCGCTGCAACGGCGACCAATGGTTGTTTCATAATTATATCCTGCTTTCATTAGAATAACTTGTCTTTCATAAGTATAGCACATTTGGAAAGGATTTCAATAGAAAAATTAAAAAATTTTAAAAAAATCGCTTGACAAACTTCGACACTTTATGTATAATGTAATTGTAGTTGATAATAATAATCATTACTATTATTAATGGAGCTGAAGGTATGCGGAAGTTTTCAAAACAGAGAGAAATGATTTTACAATATTTATTAGACAATAAAAATCACCCAACAGCAGAACAAATATATTCTGAGCTCAAGCAGAAAAGTCCGTCTCTCAGCCTGGCTACGGTGTATCGTAATCTGAATCTTTTATGCGATTTGGAAAAAGTGCAGCGGCTTGACACAGGCGAAAGTGAGGATCGCTATGATGCAAATGTAGAAAATCATGCGCATTTCATCTGTGAAAATTGTCAGGGAGTGACAGATATCTTTGACGGCATTGATATACAGCAGCCTGTTCAGAGTATTTTGGGTAAGGGTTATACGATAAAGCATCATAAGCTTTATATATATGGTATATGTCCGCGCTGTCAAAGCGCAGTAAAACAATTAAAAAATTAAATTATGGAGGTTTTTGTTATGAAGAAATTTGTTTGTCCCGTTTGCGGATATGTTCATGAAGGAGAGAGTGCACCGGAAAAATGTCCGCAGTGCGGCGTTCCGGGTTCAAAATTTACAGTAATGGAAGAAGGAAGTTTAAACTTTGTTTGCGAACATGTGATCGGCGTAGGCGCGAAGGACAAAGTTGAGTCTAATGTGTATGAAGGTTTGAAAGCAAATTTTGAAGGAGAATGTACAGAGGTAGGTATGTATATCGCAATGAGTCGTCAGGCGATTCGGGAAGGATATCCGGAAGTTGGCGAATTTTATATGAGAGCAGCATTGGAAGAAGCAGAGCACGCTGCAAAATTTGCGGAACTTTTGGGTGAAGTGGTTTATGCAGATACCAAGAAAAATCTTCAGCTCAGAAGTGAAGCTGAATGTGGTGCAACTGCCGGAAAATTTGAACTGGCAAAGAGAGCAAAAGAGCTTGGCTATGATGCGATCCATGATACTGTTCATGAAATGGCAAAAGACGAGGCAAGACACGGAAAAGGTTTTGAGGGACTTTTGAAGAGATACTTTAACTAAGCCCACAAATGGCTTAAAATAATGCTTTTTAGCTACTTGGTCTTGAAACACGATTAACCAATTTGCGTTAATCGTGTTTTTCTGTATTTATTTGTACTTAATTCTTACGTGGGAAATTCGTGGGAAAAAATTTTTGCCCCAAAACTTAAGATTCCTGCTTCTGATTTGATAAAATATTTATAAGAAATAAAAAGGAGGATTAAGTTATGCAAGGTAGTGTTCGTAAAAAAGGGGCCACTTGGTCTTATCGTATTGAATTGGGTATGGTAGCCGGAAAACGCAATCAAGTTGAGCGCAGCGGATTCAAAACAAAAAGTGAAGCTACGAAAGCAATGAACGAAGTTATTTACCATTATAATATGACGGGTGATTTTGTTGAAAATAAAAAGATCACTTTTAAAGAGGTATATAATGAGTTCATTGAAAAAGAAGCTCCTGCAACTCGTGCATATGCCACTGTTGTTCGCTATAAATCAGTATTATATGCATCAAATTACTCCGAAAATGATAGATGATCTTATAAATGAAATATTATGAGAAATATAATAAACAAATTAACATTAACATTGCTTATACTGGCTTGCATCAGCAGTGTTACCTGCTCTATGTGTGTTCGCATTACCCGGAATGTGACGCATATGTGCGTGTTCATACAGGAACAATGGCGGCTCGAAAGCTGCGGCAGCTCAGAAACGAGGCACACAAACATTTTTCAAAGCTGATCCGAGATGATTATATGACCAAACAGGAGGCGTATCAGTAGCTGGCCGTCTTGCTTGGCGCACCCCGGAGAGAAACTCATATCGAATATTTGAGTGAGTATTATTGTAATATTGTCATTGAGGAAAGCAAAAAAGAATGTGCACGCTATTTAAGAAAAAAGCGTGAAAGAAAAAATTTTGAAAGGAGCGCACCGGCATCATGACATTAACGGAAGAAATGCAAAGGAAGGTCGAAGAAAATATGGGACTTGTCGGTAAAGTTATAAGCGATAAAATTCACGGCTTGGATACTCCAAACTTTTATTCTTATGACGATCTGTTTCAAATCGGCTGCGTTGGTTTATGCAAGGCCGCTTACAGTGATTGCGGACTTTCTCTACATATACGCGTAGCATTATCTGGAATGAAATTTGCGACGCTCTGCACTATGGTATGAAAAAATCCAAAGCAGAACAATTGCTTGAGGATATCAACAGTATCCGAGCTGAAGGAATTACTGCTTCCTCATTTGAAACGCAGGTTGAAGATTGTAAAATCATACTTTGGGATGATGACAAAAGCCAAAATGCGTGATATAATCAAAAATAATTATATGTAAAATTATTTGAGAAGGGACTTGGCAGGCTATGTTGTTTGGCGTAAAATCGATACATACAGACATACGGTATGGGGCTGTCATATCTACAAAAGGTAATAAACATATCAAAGGTGCACTTTACATCTCTTAAAAGAGTAAATAAGCTGTACCTTTTTGAATCTTATTTTCAGAAAACAAGGTTTGATGCAATCATTCAAGCTAAATCTATGTTGGGAGCGTGTTGCTTATGAAAGAGCAAAAAGCCGATCATTGCAGTTCGGCAAATATAATTTATTGCGATATAAATATTTTTTTCGGGAGGAAAAACACAATATGAGAAAAAGAGTTTTAAGCCTGTTGATGGTGTTCACACTCTGCCTGACGCTGCTGCCCACGGCGGCTTTTGCCGAGGGCGGAGAGGGAAACATCATCTCAGGTAGTTCGATTGGCGAAAGCAGCGAAGGCGGCGGAGTCCTTGTGCCCTCCGGCGGCACGACGGAAGGGGGCGGCAAGTATATCGCAGAGTTTGCGGCCGGTGAAGATGCCGCTTCGGTGATAAAATCTGACGGCACGGACGGAGGCACATTTACCTCTCTCACGGAAGCACTAAGCAAGGCGGCGGAGACGGCGACACCGTCAAGCTGCTGGCAGACCATACGACGAATTGGAGCGACGTCGAAGCGGGTGAGTATTCCACCTTGGCCGTCGTCAAGACAAAGATCACGCTCGACTTGAACGGCAAGACGATCGATTATCTCGAGGTGGGCGAGGTGGTTCCTGACGAGGAGGGCGGAATCCTTGAATCCACCGACGGCAACCTGACCGTCGTGTGCAATGGGAGCACTCTGGGCAAAATTATCGATCTCAATTTCGTAAAAGGAACGCTGGATATTCAGGGCGGTGTGATCGGAACAGACCTCTCCTCAACTGAGGGCAATTCTGGGTACCTTACCTGTAACGGAAACAGCGGCAGCGTGACCATCAGCGGCGGCACGTTCCGCGAAATTACAAACAAGAACGCCAGCACCAACATTCCGGTCATGTCCCTGCTGGCGGACGGGTATGCGTTCTACGGCAAGGATGCAAGCGGCGAGTATACCGTGTTGCAGGACAGCGGGAAGACAACGCTGGAAAACGTGAAGGTACTAGAGCACAACATCCACACCTTTATGGACGGCAAGTGTATCGCGTGCGACGCGATGACGTGTGAGGAGAGCGAGAAGGGCGAGAAGGGCGGCTGCATTGCGCACGTAACGATATTGCATTATACTTGGCACCTCAAAACGTTGGATAAAATTGCTTATCATTTGTCCGCTGCAGGCGAGTGGAGCAGCAACTATGAAACTGTATATGTGGAATTTCTCTCGGATGTGACAACGGACACGCCCTTCTGCATCAAACAATGCTTTACTTATGCCACCCTTGACCTCAATGGTCACACGATCTCCGGTAAACTGAGCGACAGCCCGGTGTCTGAGGTAGATTATGACTATGGTGTGCAGCGCGTCATCATCCAAAACGGCACGATCGAAAACACCGCTGAAAACGGCACGGCGCTCCGGCTCTCCAGCGGCGCAACAACGCTGGAGAATGTGAATGTCAAGGGCAATCTGGCTCTCGCCTCCGCCTTTGTCAGCAACCCTAATTACATCCCCACCTTCCTTGGCGGCGGCAGCTTCACAAAAATACGCGGAGTAGAAAATGATTCTAACGGCACATGGAGCAAACGCCTTGGAGATATGCTGGGCGCGGGCTGCTATATGGTTGACAGTGCGGGCAGCAGGCTCGACGCCGGTATGTATCTCGGTACTTCTGACAACTCCAACACGAAAGTGCTGGAAAATGTTCAGTGCAAGGCGTGCGACCACAAGGACGCTGACGGCAAATACACGCTGTTTGTGGACGCAGAGACGAAATATGGCGCTCTTGCCAAGCGCTGCAAGACCTGCGGCAATCTCTGCCCGCACGACGAGATCACCACTGACGGCTCAAACACCTGCACCGCCTGCGGGCTGCTCATCTTTATCCGCACCACAAATCTGGCGAACAATAAAAATATCGGCCCGTGGTACTATACCGGCCTCGACGACGCGATGAACGAAATTCTGCACGTCCACAAAGGCAGACGCCCGATTATCACGCTGTTGGAGGACACGGAATCCGCCTGTAGCGTGGAATGGCGGAAGATCGCCGACGATGGCCTTACCATCGATCTGGCGGGTCACATGCTCAAGCTGATCGGCGATAATAATAAAGCCTGCAGCGAGAAGATGAAGTTCCGGAACACGTCCGACACGCCCGGGAAAGTGCTTGGCACGGTCAATGTCGACTATACCGGCACAGTGAAGCTGATCATCCCGGATACGGACAACAACCTGACGATCGAAACGGTCAAATTCGGGAATGGCACCGCCGCCGAACTCGCCGGCGGCAGCTTCGGCAAGATTACGGTGCCGGAGGGCAAGCCGCTGGCCTTCCTGCTGGTGAGCGGCTACTACTTCGCGGACAGCACGAGCGGCAAGGCTGCCGCGCTGTATGATGCGGACGGAACCGCCCTGACCGAGCTTACAAACGTCACCGTCGCAAAATGCAGCCACGACGACAGTGAGATTGTCTACGTTCCAAACGAGAATGGCGCGTGGGTGTGGAAGTGCCCCTGTGGGCAGAAGACTTTCGTTGCCGGCGTGACGACGGGCGACACGATGACCCTTTACACGGACTTGCAGGAAGCCTTCCGCGCTGCGGATGGCGGCACGGTGAAGCTGATGGCGTCTGTGGTTGACGTTGCGGTGAACATCGATAAATTGTTCACCCTCGATCTGAACGGCTACACCATCCATTCGCTGACCGTGAACAGCAAAATCACGCTCAAGGATTCCTCCGAGGGAACGGGCAAGATCGCCGAAAATCTGATAGTCAATGTTGATGGTCTGACCGTCGGCGACCTGCTGAAAGAAGGCTATGCGTTCCGGAGTTGTTTGGATAACTCGTGGCCCCTTGTAACGGGTAAGACGGTGGGCAACGTCAGCGTGCAGCAAGTGCCCATCAAGAATGTCGCGGCAGTAAACCCGACCGTCAGGTTGCGGCACAGATTAAGGCGCAGACCAGTATGGATTTGATCGTGTCGGCAGCCAGTACGGTTTACCCGTTTATTATAGAGGAAAATTTAACACAAAACGAGGTTCACACTGTTTATAATCAGGGAATCGTAAATAAGGGATTGGTTGAGCATCTTAGTATGGATGAATTAATGGAAAAGCTGAAACGAACCGTACGGATTTCGGAAGACTATGAAAAACTCTATACTAAAATGAACCGTGATGCGCAATTGGCGGCTTATGAACGCGGGGAACGGCTTTTGCATGTGCGGGTACGTCAGCTTGGCGATGATGGGGAAATGCATTGGATGGAGACGCGAAATATTTTGATGAAAAATGTTACGGGTGATATTTTCTGTGTATCTATGACCCGCTGGATTGATGATGAGGTGCATCTGACTGCTGAATTGCAGCGGGCTAAAGAAGCTGCCGAAAGCGCAAACAAGGCGAAAAGTGCGTTTTTTTTAGTATGTCGCATGATATTCGTACGCCGATGAATGCTATTATGGGATTCTCATCTTTGGCTGAAAAATATGCGGACAATCCGGAAAAAGTGACTGACTGTCTGAAAAAAATTAATGTTTCCGGGGAACATTTGCTCCGCCTCATTAATAATGTGCTGGATCTGGCACGCATTGAAAATGGCAAGATAGAATTGAATATGAAGGCTTATGATATGTTATCAACTCTGAAAAATGTGGAGTATATTTTCCAGTCGGATTTTCAAAATAAGTCTTTGAATTTTGAGTTAATATGTGATATTCAGGATAGAATTGTATTCTTGGATATTTTAAAAATGAACCAGATTGAACTTAATCTGATAGGAAATGCAATTAAATATACACCTGTGGGAGGAAAGATTACTTATTCTGTATGCCAAATCGGTTCAAAGGATGGTTACGCCACTTATCGCTGCTCGGTTAAAGATAATGGTATCGGCATGAGCGAGGACTTTCAAAAGCGTGTTTTTAATGCTTTTGAACGCGAAAACAGCAGAAATGTTTTGAAAATTGAAGGCGCCGGCTTAGGTCTTGCAATTGTTAAGAGCCTTGTTGAAGAAATGGGCGGCAGTATTACCTGCACCAGTGAAGAAGGTAAGGGCTCGGAATTTGTTTGTATATTTACTTTCCGAATCGGTACAGAGGAAGATTTGGAACAGGAGCAGTCTGATGATATGAAACCGTTAGAGATCGGCAGAAAACATGTACTGCTGGTGGAAGATAATGCGCTGAATCGGGAAATTTCCCGAGAGATGCTGGAAAGCAGCGACTTTTCGGTGGATGTGGCAGAGGACGGCGATGTTGCGGTGGAAAAGCTTCGTAAGTCTCAGCCGGGCTGCTATGATTTGGTTTTAATGGATATTCAGATGCCGCATATGGATGGATATGAAGCAACGCGGCAAATTCGTGCTTTGTCGGATCCGGTTCTTGCAAAAATACCTATTATTGCAGTAACGGCCAATGCCTTTGAAGAAGATAGGCAGGCGGCGCTGAAGGCAGGCATGGATGAACATATATCCAAACCGGTGGATATCAATGAGCTTCGTAAAATCATTGCCCGTTTATTTCAGGGAAAATGAAAATTTAATGATAGAACGCAAATGATGGATTTTGTGTGAGAGATCGCTATTACAATTATTTTGAATTGGTAATTAATGGTAAACTGCAAAATTGCTCGGTATAGGGTCAGGTTCCTTTTGCCGGGCACTTTTTGTATTATATGTTATTTTATGACTTAAAACCGGGAAATTCAAACTTTTTTTACTCCCCGTAAGGGTTGGTATGATGTACTGAAAATGGACTGTCGGCATATTGTTTTGCAGATGGTCTATAGGATTCGTGTGAAGTACGGCAAACGGTTCGTCGGCATAGGTGTGCCAACGGTTGTGTTTTACGAAATCTCCTTCGGAATGTCCATTTTCTGCTACGCAGCCTGTTGTTCGCAAAATGGTCATGGATGTCAGTTTTTGGTTCTTGAAACAGCCGCGATTTGTTGCTACAATTACAGTATGACGTTGGAATACGAATGGGCGTACAGATGAAATTCACGTTAAATTTGAAGGAGGTTTGTTATGAGTCATTGGAAGAAAGTCAGTAAATTGCTGGCGGGATTATTATCTGTCTCATTGTTATTTTCCTGCATTGGCTGTGGGGAAAAAACAAAGTCAGGTACAGGAAAGGAAGTAAAACTGGCGGCGGAGGGTATCTACCCGGTAGAGTGCGGTGACACGCTAACTGTGTGGATGGCATTAAATTCTGAGCTGTCTACGGTGGTAACAGAATTTGGCGAAACCGAGTTGGCAAAAGAATTGGAGAAGGAAACCGGCGTAAAAGTGAAGTATTCGCACCCGGCACAGGGTCAGGAATCAGAACAGTTTAATCTCATGGTTGCATCTAACGAGTTGACTGACATTGTTCAGTGGAACTGGTATACCTTTGGAGCACAGCAGGCAATTAATACCGGATATATTGTTAGTTTAAATGAGATAATGCAAAAATGGTCACCGAATCTGACAGCGTTGCTGGCAGAACGTTCTGATTTAGATACTATGATTAAAACGGATGAGGGGAACTATTATGTATACCCGTTTTTCCGCGGCAGCAAAATTGACAGGGTTTATTCAGGGCCGGTTATTCGTAAGGACTGGTTGGATCAGCTGAATTTGCAGGTGCCGGAAACGATAGACGAGTGGGAAAATATGCTTAGAGCTTTTAAAACAAAATTAAATGTACCGATTCCATTCTCGTGTATCAGTTATTTTATGACTTCGGGTGTATTTTCCGGTGCTTACGGAGTGACAACAGACTTTTATATTGACGATGCCGGAAAAGTGCAATATGGTCCGATGCAAACAGGATATTATGACTATTTGAAAAAAATGAATCAATGGTATCAGGAAGGATTGCTGGATAAAAATATTGCTAATGTGGATGATAAAGCTGTTGACGCCAATGTACTGAATGAGACCTTGGGAGCAACTGCGGGAACTGCCGGAGGCGGTATAGGGAAATGGATGCTTGCTAAAAAAGATCAGAATCCAAGTTTTGAATTGGTTGGCGCACCTTATCCGGTGTTAAACAAAGGAGATAAGCCGCAGTTTGGCGTTATGGATTGGGATTATCTACCGTCCAGCAGCTTTGCCATTACTACAAAATGTAAAAATCAGGAATTGGCAGCGAGATTTTTAGATTATGGTTATGGAGAAAAGGGCAAAATGCTTTACAACTTTGGTATTGAAGGGGTAAGTTATAACATGGAAAACGGAGAACCTGTCCTGACAGAGCTGATTACCAATAATCCGGATAAACTTTCGTTTTCCACTGCGCTAATGACCTATGCAATGGGTACTTACAGCGGTCCGTTTATTCAGGATACTCGTATTGTCGAAGCAATGCAGTCCGACCCGAAGAATCAGAGAGAAGCTGTTTATACATGGAGTGCAACGGATATGGAAAAGCATAAAATGCCCCTGGTTTCTTTGACAGCCGATGAAAACAAGGAGATTAGCAACATTATGTCCGAAGCAGGAACTTATGCGACTGAGATGATTATGAAATTTATGGTCGGCGTAGAGTCGTTGGATAAGTGGGATGAATATTTGACACAGTTGCAAAATTTTCATGTGGATAAGGCGATATCTATTTACCAGACTGCTTTAGAGCGGTATCAGGCAAGATAAAGATGATAATGTAATATGAAATGAAAGGAAGAAGAATGATGACAAAAACAACAAAAAAATTGTTGACGGTTTTGTTTTGCTTTTCTTTAATCATCCTGGCGTGTCCCTTTGCATTTGCTGACGGCGGCAGTTATAACAAGCTTGCGGATGTTACTTATACCTTTGATGAAAGCACAGCAGCCGGAGACTATGCATATATAGTCAATGCTACGTCAAACAGTTCGGTGGAGATTGCAGACACGGGTGATGCAGAACTTGGCAATGGCCTGAGGATAAAACGAGTCGGCAGTAATGTGGCTTCGCTCTTTTATTTTGAACCTGAAAATCCGATTACATCATCTATTTTAATGAAATATTCGTTTAAAAATAATAATACCGACACTGCGCCGTTTTATCTTCATTTCCGGTATGATGATAATGAGCCTGCCATTATACTTTATGCTGCAGGAAAGATATGCCTGCTAGGTAGGGAGATTTGCACTTATGAAGTGGGTACATGGTATGATACTGAACTCATGGTAAATATCCAAAAAGGATATGCCCGAATGGGAATAAAGAAACACAGTGAGACTTCGTGGAAGTATTATGATGTCTTTGATTCCTCTTCTGTATTGAGCAACGGTACGCAGCGCATTGAATTTGGATATTGGGGCGGAACTGAGAATGAAGAGTTTTGGTTTGATAATTATTATCAGAACATAGCCGATGATGACTCTATAAAACTGGATTCATACAATGATGATTTTGAAAGGGACGGAAACTATCAGGTACATAGCGCGGATTCCATCATTCCGGACGGCTCCAATCTTTTCTATGGCGGATGGGGTATTGAAAATTCGGGTGGTGTAAGTGTTTCTAATGAAACGCTTGCCGGATATGATGGTAAGGTAATGACCGCCCGCAGGACGAGCGGAAATCCGGGTGTGTTTAAAAGACCGTTTACTGAGGGCAACAGTCCGGATGTAGTGCATGATATTAAGTTTAAGTTGGGAGTATCCACAGATACATCGGCATACAAGCGAGTTTATATCGAAGGCTATGGCGGCGGTGATTGGTTCCCCTTTACTATACTGGGAAATAATGTTGTTAAGCTTGCAAATCAGGATATTGATATTTCGGCCGAATTTGGCGGTGTTGAAGCAGGAAAGTTATATGATTGTGAATTAATTTATAATGCCGGTGCCCGCAAGTTATTTATGGCGATTACAAATGGCGCCGGAAAACGTTTTACAGCAGAATATGCAACAAATGGGGCATTGCTGAAAACGGTTGATTTTTGTTTTGCAGGTGTCGATACATCTGCGGAGTCTGTCATGTATGTGGATGATTTTGAATGGCAAGTTATGGAGCAGTTCAAAACAGTTGACACAACCGTGAAAAGCGGTCAGGTGGGCACGGCAAATTTGGACGAAACAGCAATTTTTCATTTCAATCGCAGCGTAAAAGAGAGCAGCTTGTCATCGGCGGTTGTCCATGTGAACGGCGAAGTGGCAGACAGCAGTACTTATACACTTACCGTACAGGACAATCAGGTAATGGTGGCCTTTAAGTCGCTGCAAAGGGCAACTGAATATGCTGTGCAGCTAGCCGGTGTGGAGGATTTATACGGCAACTCTGCAGATTCGACCGTTTTGAGTTTTACTACATCTGCTCAAAGTGTTGTGGCAACGACTCCAACACTCAGCGGCACAACCGTTTCATCGGAAGTTTCTTCTTACTATAGTAACGGCAGTGAAGTTATTTTAATAGCAGCACTTTATAGTGCAAACGGAACAACTTTGGAAAAAACAGTCACGAACAAAAAAGTGGTTACCAGCCGAAACGGGGAAATCGTATCAGCAGACATCACGGCGCTGGGAGACATAGAAGGAAAATTATTAAAAGTATTTGTGTGGAGTGGATTTGGCACCATGAAACCATATGCAGTACCGCTGATAAAATAAACCGGCGGATTACGATAGATAAAGTTGCTTCGGTAAAATGCCGGCCATTTTGCCGAAGCAGCGCTACCGCGTATTTAAAGGATGGTTAAAGTCATGAAAAAACATGTTTTTATTTTCATAGTATTATCTATGTTGTTTGGAACGGGACTTTCTGCACACGCTGACGGCTTGCCGGTTGACAGTGTAATGTATCGGGGTGGTGTGGTTACCGTATCCGGAACAGGCATACCCGGTTTACCTTTGACGATTGAAGTTCTAAAGGAAGGAAAAACCTGGGAGGAGGTTGATGCGTTAGAAGATTATGACAAAATAATGGATTATTTGGTTTATTTTGATCAGATTACTTCTTACAACATCAATAACAAGTATCAATTGACGATCAACGGCTATAGCGGTATCAGTGAACCCGAAATACGGGTGTTACTAAATGATGCCTTTTTTTACTATAGTCATAAAGATCTTGATTTAATTAATGAAACACAAAGCGCGGCAGAATTGAAAGACGCTATTGAAAAAAATGAATTTTTACATACTGAAACAGCTTCAGATTTGACACTGTTTATCAATGAAGAGGCGCGGAGTATTTTTTGGAACAGGCTTTTTGAGTATAAAGAAACACAGAGAGAAAAAAACGGTACGGGATTTACGGGAATAGGAGAGATTATTGACAGCATAGGCAGTTTGGTGCGTCTGAGTAATGTTCAATATGCGGATGATGACAATATGCAGCAGGCATTGAGCTTGTTTGAACAGTATAATATTCAGAAGTCAAATTCGTATAACATTTATATGAAAAGCGGGGATTTTTCAACAGAAAATTATTTGACGCAGAGTCAGAGAAGCAATTTGCATGAAAAACTGCGAAATTGGGCAGGGAGAGTAACGGATGCAAGCACCTTTTCGGATTATTTTACAGAGCAAACGGTACTGGTTGCTTGTTACAAAAGTGCCGGCAGACAATTGATTAAAAATATTATAGAAAAATCAGATGTGCTTGCAAAATATGATTTATCCGATTTTCGTGCGCTGGATACCGACAAAAAGTTGAATGTATGCAGTGCAATCAATGAAAATATGGTTATGTATGAGAATGTTCAACAGCTTGCAGATGCGATAAAAAGTATATCTCAGCGTCAGAAAGGAAAAGGGTCGGGCAACTCCGGCGGAGGGAGCGGTTCTTCGGGACGCAATTCCGGCTCCTATTCGGCAGCACTGCCAAATGGAAACAATACTGGTAATGGAGAACAAAATGAAGAGTCGGTGGTTTTTTCTGATCTTGCAAATTATCAATGGGCGAAGGAGTCCATTGAGGCACTGCAAAAACTTGGTATTGTGAATGGGAGAGAAAACGGCAAATTTGAGCCGGGAGCTTATGTAAACCGTGAAGAGTTTACCAAAATGATAGTCATGGCGCTGGGTGTATTTGATAAGAATGCCGTGACTGATTTTGAGGATGTTCCGGGTGATGCGTGGTATTTTACATATGTGGCAAGTGCGCAACGGGTTGGCATTATCAGTGGTCTGAGTGAGGTTAATTTTGGGGTTGGCGAAGAGATTACAAGAGAACAAATGGCAGTTATGCTGGACAGAGCACTGGAGTTCGTAGGTTCTCAAACGTCTTTGTCGCAGGCAGAGGAATTTAATGATTTTGCTGATATCAGTGATTTTGCCCGCGAGTCGGTTCGCCGCGTAAGATCGGCCGGGTTGATGGACGGTATGGGCGACAATCAATTTGTGCCCGGACAGGCTGTAACCAGAGCACAGGCGGCAAAGGTAATTTACGGTCTTATTTCTCGGATACGAGGAATTTGACAAAACAGAGAAAAACTAGGGAACGTGCTTGCTTTAGCTCACGGCAGGCGTGGGAAAAAACGGTGAGCGGAGGGAAAGGATTATGACAATGAAGAAGATAGTTGCTGCTATACTTTGCAGTCTGCTTTGCTTTCAGATATGTTGTTTTGGACAGGCGAGTGCAGCGGAAGTGCGCGCGGCAGTACAATATACGGAATTGTCCGTTGCTTTACAATTGCTGGAGTCGTCCGCATTACAAAGAAAAGAAGAAAAGATTACGAGGGGTGAGCTTACCGCTGCGGTGGTACGCCTTTCCGGCGTGAATGGTGAGGGAAAGACTTACTTTACGGATGTAGAGCCAAAGCATATATATTATCGCGAGATAAGCCTTGCACGAGAAATGGGACTTGTCAACGGGTTTGGTGACGATACTTTTCGCCCCGATGAAAATGCAACTTATGCACAAGCATTAAAGATGCTAGTTTATCTTGCCGGCTATGGTACGATGGTTGATTCCGGCATGAGTATAGAACGGGCAGCAGTGGACGCAAAAATTTCGCGTCCGGTTCAGCTGAGCGATCACCCAACGATAACAGTGAGTGAAGCTGCGGAACTCTTAGTGCGTACCGGAGATGTAAAAATGCTGCAATGGAGCGGCATATCAGCTGATGAAGCAAAATTCTCCAAAAGGGGAGATACTGTATTTAACATATGCCGTGATATTTATAAAGCAGAAGGCCTCGTTACTGCCAATGCTCAAACATATCTAAATGAGGAGGGAAAGCTGGGCAAAGGATTTGTTATGCTGGACTCCTTGGAGATGGAGGATAAAGATCAGACACTCTCTGCGTTGCTTGGGTGCCGGGCAGTGGCATATTATTATCAGCCAAATGGGGAAAAGGCACAGCTTTTGTTTGGATATGCTGACAATAATGATATTCTTAGTGTTAAGGCAGAGGATGTTGTAGGGTTTGCAAATGATACTTTTTACTATAAAAAGGAAAATGAGCAGACGGAAACGGAGCACGTACGTCTCTCTGATATGGACGTTATCTATAATGGCAAGCTTTGTCTTGCGCCCGCGGCAGATGATTTTAAAATTGACAGCGGCAGCATTGAACTTATAGACAATAATCATGACGGAACCTGGGATGTCGTGAAGATTTGGAAATATGAAACCTGTCTGGTGGATGCGGTGAACTATGCCAAGAATATTATTTACTGCAAATATGATCAATCTGAACTGAGGTTTGATGATCTGGATGACGTAAACTTTTTTTCCAGAGACAAACAGCCTATGAGCATTCGTGAGCTTGCGGAGTGGGATGTTTTGGCTGTTGCAAGAAGTAAAAATAATGATTTTGTCACGGTTATTTACATTCCCGATGTTATAGAGGGGACAGTGACGGCACTTTCCGACCAGACAAATGCACTGATTGAGATTGACGGCTCAGAATATAAATTATCAAAAACTTTTACGAAATATCAGTTTCAGGAAGCTGTGATAGGTCAAAGAGCGATGTTTTATTTTGATCTGGAGGGGAGAATCGCGTGTGTCAATATGGCAACAAAAGAGGAGATGTATGGTTATTTAATTGGTGTTGATTTTCCAAAGGGGCTGAAAAGTAACGGGAAAATTAAACTGATGGATACTGCGGGAAAACAGCAAGTTTATCCTCTGGCAGAGAAACTCACGCTTGACGGCGATAAACTGACGCTGACAAATGATTCTGACAAAAATAGGCTTGCGACTCTCGGTTCACAAGTAATATTATATAGGTTGGATGAAAAAAATGAAGCCGTTTATATTGACACGGCATATTACCTGGATGATAGCGGTGCAATGACAGGCATAGGCGCGAATGAGGACCCCAATAATACGCTCGTGTGTATTCATGATGGGTATGACAGGAATAATGCGGCAATTGCCTCAAAACGTCTGCATTACAGGCAGGAGGCGAAAATATTTACCAATGTCAGCGGCAGCGGAGAACAGGTGGCTTTAAAACCGAATACCCTGCGTTTTGATGTGCCAAAGGAGAGCGCAAGGGGTGATGAGGTTGACTTTTGGGTTTATGATATTGGCAGCCTGGATAATGACGGGAAAGAAAATATACGTGCTTATAAAAGAAGATTAAGTAATATTGCCGTAGATGTGATTGTAACTTACAGAGACACAACGCAAGCATATAAGATAGCAACAGACTACACAGTATCCGTTGTGGACAAAGTGACAAAGGCCATAAACAGCAATGGTGATGTTTGTTATAAACTGACCGGTTATACGGATGGAAGAGCGGTTTCTTATATGACGCAGAACGATGCGGTGCTTGATAACTTAACGCTGAACGGAAAGAAATTTTTCCCGCAAACCGGTGACGTTGTTCGCCTGGCTGCTAATCAGTTTGGGGAACTGCATGCGGTTGACCCAATTTATTCTTTGAAAAATGATAGCCTGAAGGGAAATGCAAATCCCAATCCGGTGAATATTTTCGCGGGCTTTCGTGTTCAGATTGCTTATGCCTACTATAAGAACAATGACTTTGTACAAACGACAACAAGCAAACCGGATAAATCACATTTAAACAGCACAAATGGTTTGGCAAATGTGGAAATAAAAAATTTGGGGAATTATGCGATTTATCTTTATGACAGCGAACGTGATGAGGTCAGCATTGGCACAACAGATTCTCTGATTGGTTTTAAAAACACCAATGGTGTTGATGCTTCAAAGTTATTTATTTACGAACGTTATGGGGATGGCAGAACTTTAATAATCTATCAATAGCATAAAATGGGAAAGGCGTGAAAAAATGTTACTGACAAAGAAGGAAATAACTGAATATACAGAGGCGTGTCTGAAGCAAATTGATAAGGGTATGGCGCGGCTTGGAAGTACGATCTATACGCAGGATATTGCTATAGACGGAGTGTATGTTCCACATTTTAACGGGAGCTGGCTATCCGGATTTTGGACAGGTCTGCTGATGCTTTCGTATGAAGCAAGCAGTGAGCCGAAATACCGCAGCATGGTAGAGAAGCAGATAGATAGCTTTTATGATCGGATTAAGGTTCGCTTTGATGTTCGACATCACGATATGGGGTTTGTATATTCACCGTCCTGTGTGGCGGCGTATAAGCTTTGGGGAGATGAAAAGGCAAGGGAGGCAGCTGTGATGGCGGCAGATTGCCTGTGCTCACGTTATTTGGATAACGGCGGCTATATTAAAGCCTGGGGAGAAATGTCTGATCCGGTGGAGAACAGGATTATCATAGATTGTCTGATGAATCTTCCTCTGCTGTTCTGGGCGTATGAGGAAACGGGCAATGAACGCTATCGTGAAGTTGCGGAAAATCATTTGAAACTTTCGGCACGTTTGCTGATTCGTGCAGACGGCACTACACATCATACTTATATGATGGATTTACGTGAAGGAAATCCCATATGTCCAAAAACTGACCAGGGTTATAATGATAATTCTGTTTGGTCGAGAGGACAAGCGTGGGCGATATATGGTTTAACCTTAGCATATTCCTACACAAAGGACGAATCGTTGCTTAAGAGCATTAAAATGGTAACGGATAAATTTATCGAGCTTCTTCCGGAAGATAATGTGCCGGCATGGGATATGATTTTTACGGACATTTATACTTTAAAAGACACATCCGCCTCGGCAATAGCCTCCTGCGGCATTCTTGAATTTAATAAACACTCGAACGGGGATGCGCAGTCAGAGATGTGGAATGAAAAGGCTCATGATATGCTTCGGGCATTGGGAGAGCATCACTTAATCAAAAATGACAGCAATCCTGATTCTTCGGCATTGCTGCGCCACGGCACACAGTGGTTTACCATGGACGGACGGGGTGCGGTAAATGTCGGTCTGATTTACGGAGATTACTTCTTTATGGAGGCGTTGGTGCGGTTGCTTAAGCCGGATTGGAACAGATATTGGTAAAGGAAAAGTATAAGTACATGTTCAGACCTTACGCATAAAGACGTATTCCGGTTGGGAGTCCGGGAGTTTTGTAAAATGTCGGAGGTGGCTTGGTTTTGCTGAAAAATAAAAGTGTTGCAGTTAAAATGCTGGTGTCGTATTTGTTGATTCTTATGATTCCGGTTGTTGCAATGATTGGCAGTTATTTTTACATCGAAAAGGTTTTTGAAGATGAAGTGATCAATTCCAACCAGTTGGTGCTGTCTATGCTGAGAGCTGAGCTGGATAAGCTGTTTGAGGCGCAGAAAAATGATTGCATTAAACTGATTTTCAGCAATAATGTTAACCGGATGCTGAGTGCAGAGCTGGATCATAAGGCTCGTTGGGAGTTGGAACAGCAAATTCAGTCAGAATTACAGAGCCTGATATTGTCAAATACAAATGTCGACAGCATGTATGTATATTTCTGCAATCAGGATTTGGCCATTACCTCCTCTGCAGTTACAAACGGCGAGACACTCTATCATATGTATTATGATTGGGGTGAAGAGGGGTATGAAAAATGGCGGCAGTTTGTTTTGGGAGATTTAAATGAACCGTTTTATGTTTTAGATAACTATCTCGGCGCGGGTAAAAAAGGGAGAACAGTTACGGTTTTACACACACTGCCGCTGAAAAACCGCTTTAAAAAATCTGCTGTGATCGCTGTTGCGGTGCAGATTGATAAGATTGAAAAAATTGCAGATCAGGTTAAGAAGAATAATGACATAAATATTGCTGTTTTAGATAGCAATAACCATGATATTTTAGGAAGTACGGAGTATGACTTTAATAAGATTAACGTGGAAAATCAGTTCGGGGTTTACGGAGATGTCTTTTTCGCCGCGCAGGACTCTAACATAACGCCGTGGAAATATGTACTCTCAATTAATAAAAAGGTTCTGCGCCGCCAGATTATGTATATCCGCATTATGGTTTTTGTATGTTTGCTGATAACGATTGCTATTGGTATTTTACTGAGCCGTAAGTTTACCAAGGTTAATTACACGCCGATTGAAAGAATTATGGGCGCTCTGACGAGAGGACGTCAGCTGCGTGAATTTGATGAAAAAAACGAATACTCTTATATCTTTAAAGTGTTGGAAGAAAACAAAATGGAACAGGATAAGTTTGAAAAGCTGTTTGAGCATCAACGCAAAGAATTCCGCGCACAGCTTTTTGGATTGCTCTTGAGCGGGCAGGCGAGAGATTTGGAAAAAATAAAACAATCTCTGAAAAAACTTGATGTCTCATTTTGTTCGGATCAATTTGTAGTTGTGCTGATTTATTTGGATGATTATAAAAAGCTTTTTTTTGAGGAAACAGATTTATCAGATGAAAAAAGACATGAACTTTATAAACTGATTGTTACCAACGTAGTGGAGGAAATTTTAAACCATAGTTACAACTGCTGTGTTTTTGAAAAGGATCTGTTTATGGTTGCTTTGATTAATCTAAGAGGCGATGGAAATGATAATGTTTCTTCAGCGATTGCAGAGGCGATGGAACAAGCTATTGGTTTTATCGAGGAATATTTTTCAATTTCTCTTCGCGTTGCCGTCAGTAATGTTCATTGTTCGCCGGAAAAGCTTTCTGCCTGCTATTATGAGGCAAATGACACGATCATTCAAATGATGGTTTCTGATACGTATGGAGTTCAGTGTTATTCTGATAACGGCAGCAGTTACTTTTCTAATTGGCGTGAGCAGATGCAGAGAGAGGAGGAGATGATTAATCTCATCCGGGTGGGAGACAGTGATGGCGCAAAAACAGTATTGGAACATTGGTTTGCAGCAAGCCAGGAGGACAGTGAATTAAATCAAAAGATTTTATGTGGCTTTCTTTATCATTTAGCAAGCACTGTCTGCAATGAGTTGGCTGAGCAGATGGATCTTTCCGGCAAACAGTGGTGTACTGCGTGTATGCAGAAACTGATTCGCTGTACTACGACAGCGGAAATGAAGGAGCAGATGTCAGCAGTAATTGATTTTATTTGCGGATTTTCCAAAAAGAACGGCAGCACAGAAAGCATGGGAGGAAAAATAAAGCAATATGTTTTGCACAATTACACTCAAATTGATTTTAATGTAAATGCAATTGGTGAGCATTTTGGTTTTACACCGACCTATATTTCTAGGGTCTTTAAAAATGAATATGGCGAAGTGCTCGGAAATTATATTATGCGTCTGAGAGTTGAGCGGGCAAAACAACTGATAGATCAGACAGATAAGAGTTTAGTGGAGGTTGCGAGGGAGGTTGGTTACTTAGATTCAAAGGCACTGGCACGTGCGTTCAAAAAAGTGTTGGGCATTTTGCCAAGTCAGTATAAGAGTTTTTCAAAGGAACGAAATTTGTCATGAGGTTCGTTCGGTATTTTATAAATTTTCTAGATATGAGGTAGCAAAAATGAAAGCTGTGACATTAAAGAAAACTGCAGGAACACCCAAGCGTTCCTTGCAAAAAATTATAAAAAATTATGGTATGCTGTATTTGATGTTCATACCGGTTGCACTTTATTTCATCATATTTTGTTATGTGCCAATGTTCGGTGTTATTATTGCCTTTCAGGATTATAACCCGATGTATGGCTTTTTGAACAGTCAATGGGTAGGACTTCAAAATTTTATTGATTTTTTTAGCAATTACTATTTTTTTCGTTTGCTGAAAAACACATTGGTAATCAGCATATGCTCGATTATATTCGGTTTTCCGATGCCGATTATCTTTGCGCTTTTGCTGAATGAAATTAAAAACAGTGCATTTAAGCGGAGTATCCAAACGGTTTCTTATATTCCTCATTTTATTTCCATGGTTGTTATCTGCGGAATGATTCGGACTTTCACAGCGGATAACGGCATTATTACCAAGCTGTTATCAAGCTTTGGGCTGGTGGAACAGAGCTCGCTTTTGAACAATCCGGCGGCATTTGTTCCAATATATATCATTTCGGATATTTGGCAGAGCATTGGCTGGGATTCTATTATCTATCTGGCTGCATTGTCAAATATTGACCAGACACTTTACGAGGCAGCAACCATTGATGGGGCAAATCGCATGCAGCAAACGCTTCATGTAACACTGCCGGGAATTGCCGGAACAATTATCATTCTTTTTATTTTGCGTCTTGGTTCCGTTTTGGGAGTGGGATATGAAAAGATTATTCTTTTGTATAATCCTTTGACCTATGAAACGGCGGATGTTATCTCGTCGTTTGTATACCGAAAGGGTTTGCAGGACATGGATTGGAGCTATAGTACAGCGGTTGGCTTATTTAATTCCGTTGTGAACTTTGCTTTGCTGGTATTCACTAATTGGTTTTCCGGGAAGCTTACGGATACGTCATTGTGGTAATTGGGTTTTCGGACGCCACGTGTCGGCGGCTGCGGCAACGCAGTAAAAATTATGTTTGGAAAGGTTGAAAAAGTATGAAAATAAAATCCAGTGTATCATATCGGTGTTTCACGATTTTTAATACGCTTTTTATGATATTTATTGCACTGATTATGATATATCCTATTTTATATGTAGTGTTTGCATCGCTGAGTGATTCCAATGCGTTGATGCAGTACAGCGGTTTAATTTTCTCTCCCATTGGATTTAACACAACGGCGTATGAAGCAGTGTTTAAAAACCCAATGATATGGAGCGGGTATAAAAATACGCTGTACATATTGGTTTTTGGTGTATCTTTAAATATGGTAATGACAACTGTTGCGGCATACGTACTCTCTCGCAAAGGCTTGCCGGGAAAAAATGCAATGATGTTTTTTATTGTGTTCACCATGTATTTTGGCGGCGGTTTAATTCCATTTTATTTAACGGTGAAAAATTTGGGGATGTATGATAGTCTTTGGGCCTTAATTTTGCCCGGCGCAGTGAGCGCCTACAATATGATTATTATGAGAACTTCTTTTTGCGGCATACCGGACAGCCTGGAGGAATCCGCAATGCTGGACGGCGCGAATCATCTTTACATTATGGTTCGCATAGTTGTACCGCTTTCAAAATCTGTTATGGCGGTCATGGTATTATATTATGCTGTAGGACATTGGAATTCATGGTTTAATGCCATGGTATTTTTAAGAGACCGTTCCAAATATCCGCTTCAGCTGGTGATGCAGGAGATACTGATTCAAAATGACACCTCTTCAATGACGACAGATTCTACCCTTTTGGAGAGAAATTCCATTGCGGAGACTATCAAGTATGCATCTATTATGGTCTCTACAGTCCCCATTTTGTTGGTATATCCGTTTTTACAAAAATATTTCGTGAAAGGAGTGCTTATCGGTGCGGTTAAAGGTTAAGCAAATATGCAGTATTATTTTAATAGCTGTGCTTTTATCTCTGTTGCTGCCTGTTTCGTATGCAGCAGAGGAGAGCGAAGGAAGGGTCATTTTTTCTGAAAGTTTTGAATCATACCCGGTTGGGACTGCCGATTTGAGTGGTTATGGAGGCGGTGCAAAAGGGAATGAGTGGAAGGTTGTCGAGGAGAATGATACAGGAAACAAGTACTATATGATGCATGTTAATACTGCCAGCGATATGCATTTGGATAAAACACTTTCCGAAGCTGTGTCGGGCAGGTTTATTATACAAATGGATCTGTATTTTGAGGATTTTGGCGATGTTATGAAACAAATCCAGATCAGAGATTCGGCAGGTCGGGAAGCAGTCTTGGTTCGATTTTTCCCCGACGGTACCATAACTTATGCTAATAACAATGTAATAACAGGCTATACGACCGAAAAATATTACCAAATTGCTGTTGCGGTAAATACGGAAACAAAGACAATGGATATTTATATTAATGGTAAAAAGAGAGCGGTGGATGTACAGTTGGAGGACACCGGGTTTTCGGATTTAAGCATGATGCGGGTTCACATGACAAGAGTTGGGGGAGAAAGTGTGATGAGAATAGATAATCTGAGTGTTTATACGGGTACGCAGTTAAAGTCTGCAGAAGAAATTAACGGAAGTACTGACGTTAGACCTGCTCTTACGGAGGACATGGTTTTGCAGGATGTAACGGCGATGTATATGAACAAAACCAACGTTATGGTAAAAAATCAAAAAGGCCATATTAGTGAGAATAAAGCGATAACTCCTGTATGGCAAAATGAAGTTGCGATGGTTCCTTTGCGTTTTTTTGCGCAGAGTTTGGGCGCAAAATTGGAGTGGGAACAGACAACGCTTACAGCTGAAATTTCCTATGGGGAGAACCATCTTCGCTTTATGGTGGGAGAAAATTATGCTTTGCTGAACGGGGCAGAGCAAGCTTTGCAACAACCGGTAACCATGCGTAATGACTCTACTTATATTCCGTTGAAGGATGTTTGCAGCATGTTGGGATTATATTGCTTTTCAGATGAAAGCGGATTAATCTTATACGGAGAAAAACAGTTTGATCTTTCTTGGGAGAATGATATTGCGTTGCTGAGAAAAATTGCAGAGGCATTTATCTATGAGGACGTGGAAGGGTCTGAAATTGTCAGAATGATTCAGAATAAAAACCCGAACCATACACACCCGCGTATGATGATGAGTGATGAGCGCTTTAGGGCCATTCGTGAAAATCTTCGGTCATCTGATCCGGATCCTGTTTATCAAAAGATATTAGACAGAATCGTACAGCAGTCTGATTTGTTTCTGACACAAAAGGCAACCGGTTATGAAATTCGCGATGGTATTCGCCTTTTGTACGTGTCGCAGGAGATCCGGCAGAAAGTCTTGACATTGGCAGTAACTTATCAACTGACTTTGGATGAACGTTATGCAGAACGTGCTTGGTTGGAAATGTATAATGCTGCATGTTTTGTAGACTGGCATCCGTATCATTTCCTGGATACCGGTGAAATGACGGCAGCGTTGGCTTTTGGATATGACTGGCTGTATAATTGGCTGGATGAGGGGCAGCGCAAGATTATACGTGAGGCAATTGTAGAGAACGGCTTTAAACCCTTAATTGATGATTATGATGACAACCCGCGTGAGCGCACATGGAATTGGCGGGGAGGAAATCCCGTCAATAACTGGCGATTTATTGCAGGAGGTGGTGTGGCAATCGGTGCGATTGCTATAGCGGATGAACTCGAGGGCGAAGACTTAAACATGTGTGAACGAATTTTGTCGCAGTCCCTGTTGGACATCAGACCGGCACTGAGTTTGTTTGCACCTGCCGGCGCTTATCCCGAGGGCCTTGGCTACTGGGGTTATGCAATGCAATATTTTACGACACATATCGGATCTCTAATGAGTTCAGCCGGGTCGGACTTTGGTTATACAGATGTGCCGGGTATTAGGAAAACTACGGATTTTGTATATGCATTGAATGGTTCAACCAGTGTGTTTAACTATGGAGATGCAGAGTATACAACGTCATTAATCAGACCTCAGGTAATG
Source organism: uncultured Clostridia bacterium (assembly GCA_934438075.1). Lineage (GTDB taxonomy): Bacteria > Bacillota > Clostridia > UBA1381 > UBA9506 > RGIG1666. The sequence goes on from CAKSBF010000017.1 coordinate 42,915, forward strand.
TTTTTTGCAGATCGTTTTGGTAATTATTCCGCGGCAACTCCAAGAATTAAAAAGATTTTGGGCGGCGACATTGAAATAGAAGATTTGTTGTATTACAAACCGGAATTTAACGAAGGGAATAACCTGCGTATCCGTGCCTGGTATGATGCGGTTGGTAAATTAATTGCCTGCCGTACCTCGTTGGAAGACAGTGAACTATCGTCAGAGGGATTGGACGTTAGTGGTGCAGTGTATAGCAAAATGTATCTGTTATCATCCGGTGAAAACTTAACCCCTCTTAGTAAGGCAGTTGATGTTTCCTTAGATGCAAAGCTTAGCAGCGCTCAAACGGAACTGGATGCTTACTTGGAAAATTCTGAAGTCTTTGCGGCAAGAAGTGGCTGGACACGGAATGATACATATGTTGCAATGCAATGCGGCGATAATTTTGCGGATCACGGACATTATGACATGGGTGTGTTTGTTATGGACGCAATGGGAGAAAACTTCTTCTCGGAATTGGGAGCAGATAGCTATAACCTGCCAGGATATGAATCGGATGCTTATCGCTGCAGGGCAGAGGGACACAATACCATTGTTATTAACCCGGATGAAACACCCGGACAGGTATATCGTTCTACGTGTTTGATTGACAGACACGAGTCAAAACCGCAGGGAGCTTTTGCAATCAGTGATATTACAGCGGCATATGCTGATTCCGCAAAAAGTATGAAACGGGGCATTAAGCTGGATAATTACCGCAGGACTGTTACTGTTCAGGATGAGGTACGCTTAAAGGCACCGTCCGATTTCTGGTGGTTTGCACATACGAAAGCGGACATTCAACTTTCGGAGGACAAGCGTTCTGCATATTTAACCATAAATGGAAAAACATTGCTTGCTGAAATTGTTAATGGAGAAGGGCTTGAATTTTCTGTTATGGATCCCAAACCGCTTGCAAGTTCCCCGCAGGTTGTTGGGCAAAATCCGAATGCCGGTTTCCATAAGCTGGCTATCCACGCAACGGATTGTGAAAGCCTTGATTTTGCGGTTGTATTTAATAATTATGATGCGGATTATGATAAAGATAATCTAAGCTATGAGTATGTAGCATTGGATCAATGGTCAATTCCGGATGGCGATGACCCTGCACCTTATGCAAAGGTGAATGGTATCAGCATAAATGGAAAGGCTTTAGAAGGCTTTTCGCCGGATATTTATGAGTATAACATTTCAGTGGAAGATAAAAGCATGCTTGGACAGGAACGTACGATTGAGGTTCAGTCAGATCATCAATTTACCATAAGCGAGGCGGCTGGCGCAGAGACCGTTTACATCACGGTGAAAGGGGAAAACGGAACCTATACCAAAAGCTATGTTTTAAATTTTGAGATTGCTTCAAATACAAACGAGCCGTCGGGAAAACAGCAGATTAAACCTGTATCTGTAAAGGCAAGTGCAGTACCACAGGCAGAAAACAGCCCCGAAAACACAATGGACGGTGATTTAAATACACGCTGGTCATGCCAGGGCTTGTGTTGGATTGAGTACGATTTAGGAAAGGTTTATGATTTAAATAGTATATCGCTGGCATTTTTGGAGAGTGATATTAGAACGGCTCAATTTTCAATTGAATTGTCAGAGGACGGCAAAAATTATGTTTCGTATTTTGATGGAGATTCTATCAGAACAAAGGGATTTGAAAATCATCGGTTTTTTGGGGCAAAAGCAAGATATGTCAGAATTAATGCTTCCGGTTATGACGGAAATCGTGAGAACTGGAACAGCATTACCGAGGTTAAACTGTATCAGGAGTAAAGAAAATTTGCAGCTGAAAAGTTGTTAGGTTTTTCGGATTTCGCAGAGAGGTGCGACAGAATGGTGAAACATTTTGCCGCACCTCTGTTACTTATTTTGTTTCCGGGGAGGACAATATAACTATGGGACTATTATTATCATACACAGCATCAACCATATCCACGATACTCGGACTGTTTGAACCTTTCAGCAAAAAAATGAAAACTGTCCTGGTAATCAATTTTTTAGGCAATGTGCTGGTAGGATCAAGCTATCTTTTTATCGGCCGATACAGCGGTGCGGCAATCTGCGGCACAGCAGCTGTACAGCTTTTGATTAACTATACCTTTACAGCTAAGGGGAAAAAAGTGCCCCTGCCTTGGGTGATTGTACATGCCGCTGTGTTTCTTGCGGTCAATCTCATCACCTTTTCCGCTTGGTACGACATACTTGCCCTGGCAGCGGCAATGCTGTTTGTAATCAGCGTAGCACAGACGAAAACCAATTATTACCGTCTTATCTATATCAGCAATTCTACTTTGTGGATTATATATGACAGCTTAGCCGGAGCTTACGGAAACCTCTCTACTCACATTATTCTGTTCCTGGCAACTGCTGCCGCAATCTTTTTCCGTGACATCAGGATGAAAAAACAGAAAAAATGTGATTCCGGTAGTGCTGATGGAAAGAATATATCAGAATGGAGGCTATAACTTGCAATTAATAGAGATAAAGCAGCTAAGGACATCGGGAGGAGAAATTCGTCAAGAGCATGCCCCCCCGGGGCAAGGTCCAAGGACATCGTTAGTGTCAGGACAAGAAGAGTGCATTTTTCTTATGGAAGCAGAATT
>CAKSBF010000018.1 GCA_934438075.1 uncultured Clostridia bacterium
ACTCGGCTTCCTGCCCACTAAAAACCGATATTTTGTCATAGAAAAATCTAATTTACAGAAAAAACTTCACACGCCCGGGTGTTTTCTTTTGAGGCTATAATAAAGAAGGGCTTTGCTGAAATAACATTTATTTCAACGAAGCCCTTTTTTCTTAATATTATTTTGTATTTATCTCTGCCTCTGCCTCCGCTTCCTCCTGACGGATCATTTCGTCAGCGCGCAAAGCGATTTGAAAACACTCAAAAATCTCATCTATATTCGGGGTTGCCTCAATGCCATCCTCGATCATATGAATCAGATAGTCAAACTGAACATCCGTAGGTTTACGTTTTCCTTCAATGTTGATGATTTCATAAGTTTTCTCCGGATATTTATAATATTCTATTAAATCGCCTTCCTCTTGGTGCGTCTGGCGATCCTTTCGGTATGTAATACGGATACTGCCGCGCGGACCAACAAATTCTTTCAGATTGTCAGATGACATGGTATTGGACCATCCGGCTTCATAATAGCCAACGCTGCCGCCGGAAAGCCGGACGGTAATCAGACCGTAATTATACTTATCTTTCGGAACATCGGCCTCTGTACGTTGGCCAATGCCGCTGATGTGTGTAATTTTTTCGCCGGTGAACCACTGCATTACATCAATATAGTGTACACCGCAGTCGATAATCGGTGATGTTTCCTGTATCAGCTTTAAATACCTCGGCCAGTTCATGGTGTGATGATTTTGCGCCATGCGCATAACGACGGGAGAGCCGATTGCACCATCCTGTATCATCTTTGCAACCGTTTGGTATGTGTGATTGTGGCGCAAAATATGTCCGATTAGAACTTTACATTCCGGGTGCGCTTTCACTGCGGCAATAAACTTTTTGCCATCCTCCAGATTGGTACTGATTGGTTTCTCGCAGATAACGTGCTTTCCTTTTTCCAGACATTTCTGAACGATTGAGAGATGTGTGGAAGGGTAGGTGGCACAAATAACAATATCAACCTTATCATCATCCAGGCAACGGTCAATATCTGTTTCCATGAGGTCTGCATTATAGCGTTTCATAAATTCTCGGGCTTTTTCTTCATTCATATCGCAGACACAGCGGACATTTACATTTTCTTTATAATATATATTTTCCAGATGTACTGCGCCCATCTGTCCGCAACCGATAAGTGCTACTCCGTATATTTTATTCATTGCAATAACCTTTCTGCATAAACTGCTAATTTCTTGATGTAAAATATTGCCACATTTTAGTATACCATAGTGCTTACATATTTGCAACCGTTATTTTCATCTTGGTAAGAATAATTTATTAACATGTTGGCGGTATTATATTTCGTCTCTATGCAATATTTTGTCCATTGCCATGGACGTATGACACAGCATAACCTCATTATGGGTATGGTATGGGTTGACTTCGGCAGTTACCCAGTTGTCATAATGGATATCGCTCAAAGCCGTCATCACTTCATGGTAATTTACATCACCGGCGAGCAAATCACAAAAACTATTAATGCATCGTTTAAAATCTTTAAAATGTACCTTTCTGATATGCTTTCCGAGAATCCGAATCCAGTGTTCCGGATAACTGTTCAATAAAACATTGCCAACATCAAAATAGGAGCCAACGTATGGACTGTTGATTGTCTCCAGAAAAGTTTTCATTTCAAGAGGGGAGGTTAAAAATTTGTTCCACACATTTTCTACACCGATAGATACATGGCAGGCTTCGGCATACGGAGCTAATTCGCATAGTGCTTCCTGAGCCCGTTTGTATGCATCGTCGTAGGCAACAACCCCAAGTGCCGGAGCAAAGTCAACACCGGTTGCTCCCGGAACAACTAAAATGGTGTCGCAGCCTGCCAGGGCGGCAATCTCTATTTGCTTTTTTGTAATGTCTTTTGCTTTTTCGCGTTGCGCTTTGTCTTCAGACGTATAGGCATATCTCCAATATAACCCGCTGGCAATGCTGTACAGTTCTATTCCTTCTTCCTTTGCAGAAGCTGCAATCTTAGAGATATCAGCTTCGGTTGAGGAAAGAGAAACCTCACCTTCTTCGTCCAATGAAAGTTCTACGCCGTCAAAACCACATTTCTTTGCGAGAGTAAACTGAGATGCATAATCATTTTCGGTAAATGCCCATGTACTGATTCCCTTTTTCATTTTCACCATCCCTTTCTCTGTTTGTCCTTGTCTTTCTCTTGCTTTTATGATACAATAAGAGCAGAAAAAATTCTATCTCATATTGTCAAATAAAAGTATATTATTGTTCACAAATTTATTTTATGGGTGATGTTATGAAACCGCTTGACGATGGTGCCGCAAAATTGAATGGGCGTATTGCAAGATGGCCGTATGCGAAATATCGTTTGCGAAATATTATCAACATTAACTGGGTGGCATCTATTTTTTACCAGGAGTTTGGCAGTAATTTTTATTTTAAGGGAGAGAGCCACGATTTTTGGGAATTGGTTTATGCAGATAAAGGAGAATTAATTGCAACGGCAGACGGTAAGGAGGTGCTGCTGCATCAAGGTGATATTATTTTTCATAAGCCGAATGAGTTTCATCAGCTAAGGGCAAGTGGGAGTGTGGCCCCAAATGCATTCATTATGAGCTTTGATTGCCGTTCTCCTGCTATGAAATATTTTTATGACAAGCATTTGCATTTAAACGCACAGCAAAGAAATTTGGTTGCTATGATTTTGGATGAAACTTCGAAGACATTTTCTGCGCAAAAGGTTAACCCTGTTGCGTTAAAGGAAAAGCCGATTTTAGGCGGACAACAAATGATTCGTACATATTTGGAGCAGCTTTTAATTTTACTGATGCGCGGAGATGAAAGCAATTTGTTTTTTCTTGATAAAGATATGATGAACAGCCATCTGGTGCGTGCAACAGTACAATTGTTAGAAAAAAATGTGAGTGAAAATCTGACAATTGACCAAATCAGTGCAAGGCTGAGTTATAGCCGCAGTTATTTGTGTACAGTTTTTAAGCAGTCTGTCGGTTGCAGTATTATAGAATATTATACGAAACTGAAAATAGAAGCGGCAAAAAAAATGTTGCGGGAGGAAAGACTGAATATTTCACAAATTTCGGAAGCGCTTGGCTTTTGCAATCCGCATTATTTTTCTTATATTTTTAAGAAAAATGTTCGTATGTCTCCGAGAGAATACCAAAAATCCATTCGGGAAAGAGGAATTGTGGTGACACGTCAGATAGATAAATAGTTTCATCAATTAATTGGTAAAATGGCAGATTTTTTATAAGATTCGTCATATTTTACTTGACTTTGCAGCTCGAAAATTATATTATATATAAGATAGGGTTTTGGCATCGGCCGATAATTCTACAATAAAAAACGGCAAGTCTTTGTCGAAGGAAAGGAATGGTATTATGTTTCAGGTAATTTTGAAGGACGACAGTGCAGTTACGTACAGTGAACCGACTCCGCTTTACATGATTGCGAAAAATATTAGCGAGGAGCTTGGACGAACTAGTCTTGCAGCCGAGGTAAACGGAAAGGTGTGTGAGATGGGTACCGTAATTGACACCGACTCTCATATTACCTTTTTAACATTTGAAGACCAGAAGGGCAAAGACGTTTTACGCCATACCGCATCGCATGTTTTGGCGCAGGCGGTAAAACGGCTGTATCCGCAGGCAAAGCTTGCGATAGGCCCCGCCATAGCGAATGGGTTTTACTATGATTTTGATTGTGATGTTTCCTTTACACCGGAGATTTTGAAAGAATTGGAAAAAGAAATGAAAAAGATAGTGAAAGAAAATTTTCCGGTGAAACGCTTTACAAAGTCAAGAGAGGATGCGATCCGCTATTTTGAAGAGCGAGAGGAACCCTATAAGGTAGAGCTGATTCAAGATTTGCCGGAAGGCGAGGAAATTTCTTTTTATGAGCAGGGTGAATTTACAGATTTATGTGCAGGTCCTCATGTGTCCTCAACCGGTAAGGTTAAGGCGTTTGCGCTGACCGGTGTTGCCGGTGCATATTGGCGCGGAAGTGAAAAAAATAAAATGCTGCAACGTATTTATGGTACAGCGTTTACGAATAAAACAGATCTGCAGGAATATCTTGCGCAAGTTGAGGAAGCGAAAAAAAGAGATCATAACAAACTGGGCCGCGAGCTAGAGTTGTTTACAACGGTTGACGTTATCGGTCAGGGGCTTCCTATTCTTTTGCCGAAGGGTGCGCGCATCGTTCAGACACTTCAGCGTTTTGTAGAGGATGAGGAGCAGCGTCGCGGCTATCAGCTGACAAAGACTCCCTTGATGGCAAAAAGTGATTTGTATAAAATCTCAAAGCATTGGGATCATTATAAAGAAGGTATGTTTGTTCTGGGTGATGAAGAAAAAGACAAAGAGGTATTTGCGCTTCGGCCAATGACCTGTCCGTTCCAGTATCAGGTATTTTTAAACAGAATGCGTTCATACCGTGATCTGCCGATGCGCCTGGGAGAGACTTCCACTTTATTTCGTAATGAAGAGTCCGGCGAAATGCATGGTTTGATTCGTGTGCGACAGTTTACAATTTCTGAAGGTCACCTTATCTTACGCCCAGAACAGTTGGAAGAAGAGTTTCGCGGTTGTGTGGAATTGGCAAAATTTATGCTTGAAACTTTGGGACTTGCAGAGGATGTTACCTACCGTTTCTCGCAGTGGGATCCGAATAACCGTGAAAAATATATTGGTACACCGGAGCAGTGGGATGAGGCGCAGGGTGTCATGAAGAAAATTTTGGATCATCTTGGCATTGAATACAGCATTGGTATTGACGAAGCTGCATTTTATGGTCCAAAGCTGGATATCCAGATTAAGAATGTATTTGGTAAAGAAGATACGCTAGTTACCATCCAGATTGACCAGATGTTGGCAGAATTGTTTGGAATGGAATATGTAGATAAGGACGGAAGCAAGACACGGCCATATATCATCCATCGTACATCGCTTGGCTGCTATGAAAGAACATTGGCTCTTTTAATAGAAAAATATGCAGGGGCTTTCCCGACATGGCTTGCGCCGATACAGGTGAAGATTTTACCGATTGCAGACGCACATGCTGATTATGCATATGCCTTGGAAAAGGAATTGATTGCGAAGGGCGTACGTGTTGAGGTTGATTCCAGAAATGAGAAAATCGGTTATAAAATCAGGCAGGCGCAGATGGAAAAGGTACCATATATGTTGATTGTCGGTGAGAAAGAAGTAGAAGAGAACACGGTAGCGGTCCGTTCCAGAAAAGAAGGAGATAAAGGCTCCGTAGCAAAGGATGAATTTATTGCAGAATTAATGCGCGAAATTGAAGAAAGAAGAAGATAAGAAAAATGGAGAGGGTCGTATTAAACGGCCCTCTGTGTTTAACTATCTTGCGCAAGAATAGTGAAAAATTTAACAAATATTTTGCAATATTTTATAAAACTTTGTCGGATTCGGATATTGCATTTTTGCCCGGAATGGACTATGATAATAGAGGAGGAATTAAAATGGATTTTGATTCGGTTTTTGATAGGGTAAACGATTTCATAGCAGTAAAAGCAGAAGAGGATGGTGTGAGCATTATAGGACTTACGCGTGGTAAGGATACTCGCTTTCATCACACGGAGAAGCTTGATAAAGGTGAAGTATATATTGCCGAATTTACAGAGATGACTTCTGCAATGAAGATTAAAGGTAAGGCAAAGATTTATTGCAAGCATGGAATAATTGAGTCGGAATAAAACGAGATAAGAGGTGCTTGGTTATGTGGATGGTAGTGTATATTGCTCAGACCAAAGAGGCTGCTGAAAAGATTCGCGGATTGCTTCAAGCTGCCGATGTACTCGTGAAGATTCGGGCTGTCAATCAGACCGCAGGTGAAAAATTTGGCTGTTATGAAATATTGGTTCCTGAATCAGAACTGGATGAAGCGCATGGAATTATTATTGACAAAGCGTTGTAGTAAGCAGGACAGAATATCATAGATTGAAAGGGGTAACAGCATGAAGAAAATTGGAGTTTTAACCAGCGGAGGAGACGCACCGGGTATGAACGCAGCGATTCGTGCAGTGGTTCGCTCGGGTATTTATTATCAGATGGAAGTTGTCGGAATTCACAAGGGTTATACCGGTTTAATTAATTGCAATGCGGAAACTATGAACGCACGCAGTGTTTCTGATATTTTGCATCGAGGCGGTACTATTTTGCAGACAGCACGCTGTTTGGAATTTAAAACGCCGGAGGGTGTAAAGAAGGCGGTTGAGTCAGCCAGAAAAATGAGCATTGAAGGTCTGGTTGTTATCGGCGGAGATGGTTCATTCCGCGGCGCACGCGATTTATCTTTGTCGGGCATCCCAACGGTCGGTATACCGGGGACGATTGATAATGATATTGCATGCACGGACTATACGATAGGATTTGACACAGCTTTAAATACAGCGCTTGATGCGATTGATAAAATTCGTGATACTGCTCGTTCACATGAGCGTTGCTCGGTGGTTGAGGTTATGGGACGTGACGCCGGATATATTGCTGCTTATATTGGTCTTGCCTGTGGCGCAGAGGCTGTTATTGTTCCGGAAAAGCCTTTTGATTTTGAGAGAGATATCCTGGCTCCTATTAAGGCCGGAAAGCTGCGCGGCAAGGAGCAAAATTTGATTATTGTTGCTGAGGGTGTCGGTGGATCAATAGAGATGGCTAAACGTATTGAAAAGGAAACAGGCATTGAAACACGCGCAACGATTTTAGGTCATATTCAGCGTGGCGGTAACCCGTCTGTCACAGACAGAGTTGTAGCAAGCCGCATGGGTATCCGTGCAGTAGAGCTTTTGTCAAAGGGCATTGGTAACCGTATTGTTGCGAAAAAACATGATGAAATTATTGATGTAGATATTTTAGAAGGTCTGAACATGAAAAAGGAAATCGGAAATGAGTTGCTGGATATGTCAAGAATTCTGAGCATGTAATATGAATGAATTGTGCGCGAAGCGATTAATATTTTTCATGAAAACGGCTTTCAAAAATACAATATGAAATTTTGATTGAAAAAACTTTCATTTTGTGATACAATTATAGGCGTAATATTGAGAAAAAGTTGAGGAGAGTGAAAATAATGGCTTTGAAAAATTCGTATTTGGCCGAAATTATGGCAAGAGTTGAGAAGAGAAATCCTGCAGAACCGGAGTTCCATCAGGCAGTCCACGAGGTGCTGGAATCGTTGGAGCCGGTTGTAGAGAAATATCCTGAGTTCATCGAATCCGGTGTTATTGAAATGTTGGTTGAGCCGGAGCGTATTATTAAATTCCGTGTGCCATGGGTTGACGATAGCGGAAAGGTTCAGGTTAACCGTGGTTTTCGTATTCAGTTTAATAGTGCAATTGGTCCGTATAAGGGCGGCTTGCGTTTCCATCCCTCTGTTTACGAAGGAATTATTAAATTTTTAGGTTTTGAGCAGATTTTCAAAAACTCTTTGACCGGTTTGCCGATCGGCGGCGGTAAAGGTGGAAGTGACTTTGATCCGAAGGGCAAGTCCGATGCGGAGGTAATGCGTTTTTGTCAAAGCTTTATGACAGAGCTTTCCAAGCATATTGGGGCAGATACGGACGTTCCTGCCGGTGATATTGGTGTTGGCGCACGTGAAATTGGTTATATGTTTGGTCAGTATAAACGTTTGCGCAACGAATATACAGGAGTTTTGACCGGTAAAGGCTTGACTTATGGCGGAAGCTTGGTACGTACTGAGGCTACCGGTTATGGTCTGTGTTATTTTACCGATGAGATGCTTAAAGCGGCAGGCAAATCTTTCAAGGGTGCCACAGTTGCGATTTCCGGTTCCGGTAATGTAGCTATCTTTGCAACAGAAAAGGCAACACAGCTGGGTGCCAAAGTTGTTACCTTGAGTGACTCCAATGGCTATATTTATGATGAAAACGGTGTTGATTTGGATGTCGTTAAGAAAATTAAGCTGGAAGAAAGAAAGAGAATTTCCGAGTACGTGAAATATCATCCGGAAGCTACTTACACGGAAGGTTGCTCCGGTGTCTGGACGGTAAAATGCGATATTGCTTTGCCTTGTGCAACACAAAATGAAATTAATGAGGAGTCCGCTAAGGCATTGGTTGCAAATGGCTGCTATGCCGTTGCAGAAGGTGCTAATATGCCTTCTACGCCGGAAGCGATTGCTGTGTTCCAGTCCAATGGCTTGTTGTTTGGACCGGCAAAAGCTGCAAATGCCGGCGGCGTTGCAACTTCTGCTTTGGAGATGAGCCAGAACTCTATGCGTTACAGCTGGACGTTTGAAGAAGTTGATGCAAAACTGAAACAAATTATGACAGATATTTATAAAAATGCCAGTGCTGCTGCAAAAGAATTTGGTATGGAAGGCAATCTCGTTGCAGGTGCAAATATTGCCGGATTCATGAAAGTAGCTCGTTCTATGCAGGCTTATGGCGTAGTGTGATTTGCACGGTCTGTTAAAAAAGATTTTTGTAAAAAAGTAAATCCCTGCCGCATTTGCGGCAGGGATTTTTGCATATTAAAAGAACCATCTCAACAAAAAACATTTGAGATGGTTCTCCTTTTTGTAAAATGGATAACTTTATTCTGTAATAGATACGATTTGTGTACTTATTTCTCCGTTTTGTACATCTATTATAATTTTGCTGTGCTTTTTCACTTCACCGCGAATTACTGCCTCGGCAATCGGATTTTGAATATATTTTTCAATCGTCCTGCGCAGAGGGCGCGCACCAAATTTTACATCATAACCTTTTTTCATCACAAAATCTTTTGCTGCCTCGGAGACGTCTAATATCATATTCTTTCGGAATAGTTCTTCTGCAAGCTCGCGCAGCATGAGATTAACAATTTCCTTCAGTTCTTCCCGTTTCAGCTGGTTAAAAATAATTACATCGTCAATTCGATTTAAAAATTCCGGTCGGAAGATTTCTTTCAGTGCCGTCTGCACGTTGTTTGTAATAGAGCTTTCCTCGGTTTTGTTAAAACCATACCCTGACGTATGCAGGTTAGAACCGGCATTTGAGGTCATGATAATAACAGTATTTTCAAAGTTAACCATGCGGCCATGACTGTCTGCCACGCGACCGTCATCTAAGATTTGCAGCAAAATGTTGAACACATCCTGATGTGCCTTCTCAATTTCATCCAGTAAAATGATGGAGTAAGGCTTTCTGCGCACCTTTTCTGTCAATTGACCGGCCTCGTCATAGCCGACATATCCCGGGGGTGCTCCGATGAGCTTGGATACGGTGTGTTTTTCCATATATTCTGACATATCCACGCGAATCATTGCTTCCTCGCTGTCAAACATTACTGCTGCGAGAGTTTTGGCAAGCTCTGTTTTTCCAACACCTGTAGGACCTACAAAAATAAAAGAAGCGGGCCGACGGTCTTTGGTTAAATGCGCGCGGTTACGGCGAATTGCCTGAGCTACCAGTTCAATAGCGTGTTTTTGTCCTATCACATGCTCAGATAGCCTGTTTTCTAATTCTAGAAGTTTTTGGCTTTCTGCTTCGGTGATGCTCTTGACGGGAATGTTTGTCCAATCCTCAATTACGGAGGCGACATCCTCAACGGTTAAGTCGATGTCTATTCCGCTTGCATCGAGTGCGTTAATTTGTTCTACCACGGCGCACTCCTTTGCTTTTAGTTCGGCAGCTTTTTGATAATCTTCAGGTGAGTCTCCCGAGACAGCATTTTCTTTTTCTAATTGAATTTTACGAAGCTCGTCTTTTAACTGAGTCATATGCATCAAGGCTTCATTATGCAAATTAGCTTTTGAACCTGCCTCGTCGATAATATCAATTGCCTTATCGGGCAAAAAGCGGTCGGTTATATAACGTTCAGACATAATGGCTGCTTGCTCCGCTACTTCGTCCGAAATTTTTACATGATGAAACTTTTCGTAATATTCACGGATTCCTTTTAAAATTTCTACCGTATCGGCAATGCTTGGCTCGTTAATCATAACAGGCTGAAAACGCCGTTCTAGAGCAGAATCCTTCTCAATGTGCTTGCGGTATTCATCCAAAGTGGTTGCGCCGAGTACCTGTATATCACCGCGCGCAAGTGCCGGTTTTAATATATTTGCAGCACTCATGGCTCCTTCAGCATCTCCGGCTCCCACAATGTTGTGCAGTTCGTCAATGACCAAAATAATATTTCCAAGTTCTTTGGCCTCTTCCAAAATCTTTTTCAGACGCGCTTCAAATTGACCTCGGAATTGTGTTCCTGCAACAATTGCTGTGAAGTCAAGGAGATATACCTCTTTATTATAAAGTTTTGGCGGAACGCGCTTTTCGGCAATGCGTACAGCAAGCCCTTCCGCTACAGCCGTTTTACCGACGCCGGGTTCTCCCAACAACACAGGATTGTTTTTAGAGCGTCGATTGAGTATTTGAATGACGCGTTCAATTTCTTTATCTCTGCCAATTACACGGTCAATCAGTTTCTCAGAGGCTCTGCGCGTTAAATTGGTGCCAAAACCATCCAAAAGACGCTGTTTTTCCTTTTTTTTCTTTTTTGTTGCTGTTTTAGTCGTTGAAGAAGAGGCATCCTGCTGGGAGGAGGCATTTTCTTCTTTTCCTAAAAAGCCGCGCAACATATTTCCGATATTCCCCATGGTGGCGAGAGGGCTGTTTTCGCCGTCTTCAGAGTCCAGCGCTTCAAAATCCTCTTCGCTCATATCGCCCACTTCAGACATTAGCTGCTGCATCTCCGCATTCATTTTATCAAATTCTTCGCTAGATACACCCATTTGTTTTAAAAGGTTGTCTACCGGACCGATATTTAATTCGCGCGCACATTGGGCGCAATAACCATCCGTTGTTTGCTGACCGCTTGAAGGGTCAACTTTGTTGACAAAAACAACCGCTGGGTTTTTTTTGCATCGTGTACATAATAACATCATTCTATCATATCACCCTTTTATATTCATCATACATAATCTTTTTGTTCAAGCTTTTTTAATAATGGCGTGTTGTTCAATGACATACACGTCAATATTTCTATTCTTTTACCTATTATAGCATATCCTTAACGATTGTAAAAGACAAATCGATAAAAGTTTACAACTTTGCAATATTTTAAGAAAAATGTTCCTAACCATATATTGTATATTTTTTACTGAAATTGGAAATTATACTTTTTGTACCATTCAACTCACATTCCATAAAGGCAGGGTGAAAAAAATGGCAAATAAAGTAGAAATATGCGGTGTAAATACATCAAAACTTCCGGTTTTGTCGAATGAAGAAAAGATAGAATTATTTGAAAGAATAAAACAAGGAGATATGCAGGCACGTGAAACTTTTATCAGCGGCAATCTCCGGCTGGTGCTTAGCGTTATTCAACGTTTTGCAAGCAGGGGAGAGAATCCGGATGATTTATTTCAAATTGGTTGTATTGGGCTGATTAAGGCGATTGACCATTTTGATACTTCGTTTCAGGTAAAATTTTCAACCTATGCGGTTCCGATGATAATTGGAGAAATAAGAAGGTATTTACGGGATAATAATTCGATACGTGTCAGTCGTTCGATGAGAGATGTTGCCTATAAAACTCTTAAGGCAAAAGAGAACTATATTAATGCATATTCAAAAGAACCAACAGTTGAGGAGCTTTCAAAACTGATTGATATTCCAAAAGAAGATATTGTCTTTGCGTTGGAGGCGATTCAGGATCCCGTTTCTTTGTACGAACCTGCCTATAATGATGGGACAGATACTATTTTTGTTATGGATCAGGTGAAAGATACAAAAAATACGGATGAGTCATGGTTGGAGGAAATTGCTTTGCGCGAAGCAATGAAACGATTGACTGATCGCGAAAAGCATATTATTAATTTGCGCTTTTTTTCCGGAAGAACACAAATGGAAGTAGCGGACGAAATTGGTATTTCGCAGGCACAGGTATCAAGATTGGAAAAGGGAGCGTTGGATAGGATGAAGAAGTATATTTGATGAGGTAGATGAATAATTTATTATCACATTTTGAGCAGACTCAAAATGCTCCTTCATCAATCAAACGCTTTGCGCTCACTTGATGAGTGTTTGCGGCGTGCTTCGTTCGCGTGTTGCTCGCCGCTTCGAACACCGAGCAGTGTGGAATCTGCGGCGCATGTTCGCGGATTCCACAGATTTCAGTCAGAGGGGGATTCCCTCTGACAACTTCCCGGAATCTGCATGTCTTTTGCAGTGCAGAGCGAAAACATACTCACTCATAAATTTATTTATGTGTTTACGCACAAATAAACTGCATCTATAAATTATCATTTATTAATCTTTTTCAAAATTTTTAACAGCGCATTGTGTGCTAAAATAAATTTTTCCTCACTGCTATGTTCTAATTTTTCCATTTTATCTGTAGTTTCCAAAGCAGCAAGGCCATCGAAACTGCCTAAATGCGGTTCGAGACTTAAAAAGCCGCGGTAGTTTGCCGAGAGCAGCTGAGTAAGTAACCATTCTACATTTCCGGCGCCGGCACCTGCGGGAACAACATCGCCATTTGGCAGGGCGTCTTTGATGTGCATGTACTTCACATAAGGAGACAGCATTTGAAAGGCTTCTTTTGTATCCTGACCGCACTGAACAAAGTTTGCCGGATCGAATACGGCGCGTAGATTGGGAGAGTCAATTTCCTTGAAAATATCCAAACATCTCTCAGCAATATCTCCGTAAATATCTTTTTCGTTTTCGTGTAGCAGAACGATATTATTTTTTTCAGCAAGTGCAGTCATTTTTTCCATTCGGCGCAGTACCTCACTGCGATATTTTTTCGCGGGTTGATCTTGCGGCAGAAAAAAACTGAAAATACGAATGTATTTTGTCCCCAAAGTTTTTGCAATGTTTATAGTATGCTGTACGACGGAGAGATGTTCTTCAAAATCATCCGTTATTGCAATCTTTCCAATGGGTGAACCAATAGAAGAGGCCAGAATGCCGTACTTCTCCATACAAGCTGCAAGCTCGGTCATTTCTGTGTCCGTTAAAACAGAAATGTTTTTGCCGTTAATGCCGCGCGGTTCAAAATAATGAATTCCAAGTCGTTTCAGTGCTTCAAACTGTTTCAATATGTTGCTGTCAATTTCATCGGAAAAGCCTGAGAGAATAAAATTTTCCACAGGTGCCACCTCCTGATTTTTTTGTTATCATATCACTTTATTTTTCTAGTTTCAAGTGCAATATTGAGAAAAAACTTGAAAATATTGCTCATATGTGTTATGATATGCGAAGGGAGGCGATGACAGTGCAGGGACTGTTTTGGGGCGAACGTTCAGTGGCAAGTCGTCCGGTGCGAGAGACATTCCAGCTTCATATGCATGAATTTTTTGAAATTTTTATTTTCCTGGATGGTGATACAGATTACGTCGTGGAAGGGAACAGTTATTTTTTGCGCCCAAATGATGTGATTATCATTAACCGCAACGAAATGCATCGCGCATATCATAAAACGCAAAAACGCTACGAGCGTATTGTGTTTCACATTATGCCTGACTTTTTTGTGAAAAATCATTGCGAAGAATATATGAAAGTTTTTCAGGAGCATGATCTTGGCAAAAAAAATAAAATTTCAGCAGAGCTGGCGGAAAGCTCAGGTTTTTTGGATGCCGTACGGCGTTGGCTTCGCTATACGGACAATGGCAGAAAAATAGATACCGCAATTGCAAATTGTATTTTGGTTGAGATGCTGTATATTTTAAATAATATTCAGTTTTTGTATGAAGATAATAGTGATAACACCACCATTTCTCAAATCATTTATTATATTAATAAGAATTTTAAAAATAAAATTACTTTGGACGACCTTGCGGAGCAGTTTTATCTTTCTAAATATCATTTGTGCCGTATTTTTAAGGGAGCGACGGGACACACGGTAGTGAGCTATATTAACAAACGCCGCATTGCCGAGACAAAAGAGCTTTACAAGTCGGGAATGAGTATTAGCAATGCTTGCGTTGAGGCGGGGTTTTCCAGTTATACCTCTTTTTATAAAGCATATCGAAAGCAATTTGGCGTAATACCGAAATTCGGGCTGCGGTAGTTTTTTTATCTGTCGGCAGTTTATAGTTTCATGTTTTTTAAGTGAATTTTGAAGTGATTTATAGTGTTATATAACGAAAAAATGCTGCATAACAGATTTGTTGTATTAATCATTGTCGTCTAAAAGCAATTTTTAAAAATCGTTGACAATAGGTCCTAGCAGCATTATAATGTTGCTAGCGAATCGTGTTTAACTATGAATAGAAAATGGCGCCTTTATTAGCGAAGTGTAAAAGATGGATTGGCAAGAGAAAAATTTTGAATTTCGCTTGTGTCGGCGATCCATTTGACCAACAAGGAGAAAGTGTAATGATTTTTGAAACTAAACGGCTGATTTTACGTCCGTGGAAGCTTTCAGATGCAGAGAATTTGTATAAATATGCCCACAACCCTTTAGTTGGTCCAATTGCAGGCTGGCCTGTTCACACAAGTGTTGAAAACAGCTGTGAGATTATAAAAACTGTTCTTTCGGAACCGGAGACCTATGCCGTTGTGCTGAAAGAAAATGGGGAACCTGTCGGAAGTGTAGGGTTGATGATTGGCAACCGGAGCAATATTGGACTTCCTGATACGGAGGCTGAAATCGGCTATTGGATAGGTGTTCCGTTCTGGGGGCAAGGCCTGATCCCTGAAGCGGTTTTCGAAATGATGCAATATGGCTTTGAAGAGCTGAATTTGAACAAACTGTGGTGTGGATACTTTGACGGAAATCTGCGATCGAAACGCGTTCAGGAAAAGTGCGGATTTCACTACCACCATACGGCGGAAAAAGTTCCCTGTGCCATTGAAAATTTGTTGAGGACAGAACATATAACTTGCATTACAAAAAATGAATGGCTGAAAACAAAACAGGATTTGTAAAAAGGGTAAGACACTAAAAAGAAAATTTTCGCAAAATATCGAAAGCGCTGTGTTATGCTGGATGTAGGATAAGTCGGAAACGTGTGTAGAAAACGGGTAATGAATGTTAGAAGGGGAGAGTAGAGTGGCAACAAGCAAAGAGTATTTAGAGTTCATTATAGAGCAGTTATCGGGGCTTGATGGGATAACGTCCAGGCAGATGATGGGAGAATATATTATCTACTATAACGGAAAAATTGCCGCATATCTTTGTGACAATAGACTTCTGGTAAAACCGGTGCCGTCAGCACTTGACTTATTACCGGAAGTTGTATATGAGGCGCCGTATGACGGAGCAAAGGATATGCTTTTGGTGGAGCAGGTTGACGACAAAGAATTGTTGACCAAACTTTTTGAGACAATGTATGATGAACTGCCTATGCCGAAAAAGAAACGTTCGGGCACAGCGTAAAGTTTTGATTACACACAAAAAATTTGTCTACAATGCAAGAATTTACAAAAGTACAAATCACCGCAAACCCTTGTAAAATCAAGTTTTGCGGCGATTTGTAAAAAACTATAAAATAAAATGTCACATGTTACCGGGCGAAACGATTTTTAAAAAATTTAATACCCCAAATAGACCTTAGAAACGAAAGTTTTTGAGGTCTAATTTTTTTTATAGCACAGTTAATAAATCTCATAAGCACGGCATTTTTGACAATAAAATTAAGGTTTTATTGTCATTTTAGATTTCAAAGTAGGGGGCAAAGTTTTTTTTGCAAAATGGGTTTGTCCCGTAACATTATTACTCCCACTCTTAAAACTTAATGTAAATCCCTGTGTTTTGCGGTCTATATACTTACATTTGGGGGTGTGGACAATCTCTACATTCCATCATTTCTTTGCAGTCCACCAGTATAATTGCGTCAAAAATTGCGTCAGCTTGCGTCAAAATATGTTGCTGCAAATTAAGCGGAAACTATACTGTCTTCCTCTTGCCAGAGGATATTTTCGTCAAGTTTGGAACAGGATTAAAGGACATCGGACTTTTAGCCAACTCAGCGTTTTTCTTATCAATCAGTGCTATTGCCATCTCTCGGCTAAAGCCTATTTGAAATGCTTTCCTGCACACTTCGTCAAATACACGCCCCTCACTGTTGAATGTGTAACCATTATAGATGAGCAGCCGTGACATCGATGGATAGGGCAAAGCAAGGGCAAACCCTAAATTGATGAAAAACTTTTTGTCGAACTCTTTTTGAGATGTTCGCTCACCGTGGAACTCATGATATGTAGTCGAAGACACTCCACAGGCATCTAACGCAGCATTATAATTGCTTTTCTTCTTGTTTTCAACCGCTGTGATTTTGTAAGTATCATTTTTTAAACATTCAGCCATGAATTCTTGGTAAGTCATTGCACTGAATTTCTTGCCATCCTTTTCAGCCCGAATTTTAATATCAATATTGCAAAATGCTTGTTCCGAAACCACCTCATGCAACAGCGTTTTATAGCAGCTCTTGTTTTGTGGCTTAAACACTTCTAAAATGTTTTGATAATCCAACGATACGCTATGCTCAATTATTTCAAGTGCTTCTGGCTTCCACAATATAATATCATTTGAATGAATGTTGCCGTATGTGTCGAAAGGGATAGTTTCTATTGAATTTCTTTCTTTGCCGAAGCCAACTTTTAGATTAACACGGTTTTTATAGGTGGTGAAAAGGCGAGCCATTCTAAACTTTTTTGTTGCATACACCTTTTTGTTTTGCTCATAGTGGTACTCCCAGTCTTCGCAGAACGCATCAAGAGCAGCAAAAAAGTCTTCCTCATTAGAATAATTATCTCTTATAACTATAGAATGACACAGTAAAAGCCATTCTGAAAGTTGCAAGAAGTCCATTTTGGCTATGTCTTGTTCAAATGGACTCATATAGCTCATTTTCTCACCTCCTCATTGCGGGATTTATTATAATTCGAGCCTTTCTTTTAACGCACGCCTCTTTAAGTAAGCGGACACATTTTTATCGCATTTTAACTTATCAGATAAATATTCTGATATATCAATATCATTATCAATCATAAGAGAAAGTGCAAACTCCGCATTGTCTTTCAATTCATCACCTACATACAGGTACATTTCAGGATTATTCTGAATGCACATAGTTGCCATTAAAGCGTCGTTTCTTAAACAGTTTGGGAGGTATTCGAGTAAATCCTTATGGTGCATATGAGTTGGATTTTCAGTAATATTTTCAAATAATTGCATGAGAAATTCGCACAATTCATCTGAACTTTCATTCCACAACAAGCTATAACCGCAATAATCTTTCTTTTCTGCCAACTCAAGCAACTTTGGGTCATTCAAAAAACTGCTTTCAATTTTGTTCAAAACATAAAAGAAATTGTCGCCATCTAATTCTTTCAATATGCTCCATACAAAAGCACTATCTTTGAGAAGTCGCTCGGATATAAAATTAACGGCATATCCAGAATTTTTAAGAGCAATTGTCACATACCCATCGTTATCCCTTATGCAAGCTGGCATTTCATCTAGTATTTGACCGTTGTAACTCAAGACCATTTTGATAATTTCATCATCCATCTTTAGACGGTCAGATAAAATGGAATAGTTTCCTTTGCACAAATCAAATTTTCTATTAGAAATAGCATTTCTAATAGCCAAAAGCGCAATCTCTCTATCATCAGCATACTCTGGTTCGAGAACGCAAACATGATAAGAACTCAAGCAATCCTTGATAAAATCTCTATCATTCACTAAAGAACTTCTATACGGAGCAAGCGATTCATCATTAACAAACGCTGCGGGATTGTTGCGATAAGCACATTTTATTATCTCAGCATCATTTTTTAGAGAATCATCTATATAATGATAATTATGTGCTGATGTTAAAACAGCAGCTAAAGCAACATCTCTGTCTGCACTGTACTTTTTTGCACCACAATAGAAAAAGCCTGTTATGAAGTGCTTAGAAATAAAAATTGCGTTATTTTTATTCTTTATCAGGTCTGGGCATCTATATCTGTAGGTATCAGATAAATCACGATAAATTATATATGGAGTTTCGGTTTCAATGACCATTCCATCAGACATTTCTTTATAAACTCGATTTGGAATAAACGGCTCTACCTCAAAAGTGTTTTCGAGTGCAGTAAGAAACAGTTGAGCTGGTGCATATTTTGCAGGAACATATGCAGCTACCATACCATCTGTCGCAACAAGTTTTTCTAAAAAGGTAAAATCGCCCAGCAATTCGCTATCTGCATACTTTATTGCTTTCGGATTCATCGCAACAGCTTCTTTGATAAACTGTTTTTTCTTCAAAGAATCCGAGGGAGCCGTCTTTAATATCGCTGGCTTTTTTGCGACTTGAGAAAGAATCTCCTTTTCTTTTTTAGTCAATGCCATAATACCTACCTCCAACTATATCTATTTACAGCCTTTCCATATCTTTTGCAAATTCGTTCATACGGACATCTGTGTTAAAGAAATGGAAACCCCAAATTTTGTACTTGTTGTCATCCACAAAGATTTTTGTTGCGACTGCCTTGTCCTCGATTTCAAGCAAGAAGTCTTCTTTCCACTTATCATCAGCAATGAGGTGTGTTCCCTTTGGCTCAATAAACACTTGCAGTTGCTCATAGCCCGCATCGTTCTGTTTATGTAGAAATAACAGATAGTCTGGCTCAAAGCGTTCACCACCCTCAAATGAATAGATGTGCAGCTGGCGTTCATTTCTGACAAGGAACACTTTATCGTATTTCTCTTTCAAGCGGGGTATAAAAGACTTGAAATAAGCGACAAATGCCTTTTCTTCGCTTGTTCCGAAGTTGTCTTCAAAGGCAAACCAATCTTCCTTTGACAAGTCAATTTTCCGCCCATTCGGAACAGATGCATCGTTCTGAGAATAGCCTAAACCGCCGTCATGCACGATGGTATAGTTGCACTTTTTGTCTTTGAACATTTTGCTGATGCGTGTAGGCTTAAATTCTGTCGTGCCGACATAGGTTATTTCAATATCAGAAACAGACTCAGCGACTTTTCCCAGAACATTTACACAAGCAGAGAAAAGAATGGACGGCGTAGGCGTTTCGTACTTTGATGTGATTTCAATCTTAATAGCTCCCAGATAGTTCGGACTGGTTATAAACTCTCTGGTAGACTTCAAATTAGGGAAATAGCTTTTCAGCGTGTTAAACTTGAACACGCTGTATTTGCAAAGTGCCTTATGGACGATTGCGTAATTCATATCGGCAATCGTCTTAATATCTGTTCGATAGGTGTATGTTGCAACAGCCTTTTCCGTCAGCGCTTTACCCGCTCCGAAAATGGTATCTTCGCCAGAGCTGCCCGTTGAGAGCTTAACAGCATAGATGTGTTCTCGGACAGACGGAAGCAGTCCGTCAACATCATTTCTGCTTTTTTCAACTCGGTCATTGGTGAAGACAAGCCCCTCACGGTACAACGAATCTGCCTTAAAGGTATCTTTCAAAACATAGGTACGAACCGTCTGATTCTCAATGTCAACGCCGATTTCACGCAGCGCATTATTAAGTTCACCGATATAGCGGCTGTCATTCTGACAATGATAATAAAGTTCCTCGCAGATACGCAGCGGATTGTCAATATCAGTATCGTACTTTCGCTTGTATTTTTCCTGCTCATCGTCAATCTGGAACGGACAATATCGTGCGCCACGACCGATTAGCTGTGCTTCTGAAATTGTCGCAGGAGATATTCTTTTACCGCTTGACTGTCGTGTTTCATATAAGCGGACAATATCAAACAGATTGAGAACATCCCAACCCTCATCCAACTTCTTGACCTCAAAAACGGCACGATACGGATTTGTTGCATCTTCCAGAGAGTTTAGCGCAATCTGTCTTGCCGCCGCTTCCTTGTCATCGTTGGCAGAAATACAATGCTCTGCGGAAAAATCATCCCGCAATTCCTGCGCCAACTGCTCAAAACTGATACCGTTCTTCTCAAAATAAGCGTATGCTTCACCCAGCGTTTCATTGTCCGTCAGTTCGGAAACACGACGCAGCTCATCACCCGTCAGATTTTTCACGGTGTCAATAAAATCTTCCATGAACGCATTGCTGTCCGCAATTTTTGCTGCTTTGAACAGCACAACAGGCTTTACAGACAGGCGATTGTCTTGAAACACTTTCAAACGGTACTGACTTAGCATTATCGCTTGAATCGCCCGTTCCATAACTGACACATCGGAGCGCAGAGTCTTGATTTCTTTGGAGTAGCCGTCTGCTCTGAATTTTGAAAGCGGATAGTCATATACGATTTTGCTTTCGTATTCAGCCCGAATCTGCGGATTGTGAATATCGCAGGTAGCCGTAAACTCAAGCAGCACATTATCCTTGTTCATTTCAAAGATACGGCGTACTGTATATTCCCAGCTATGATAATTTGCTTGTTCATCCTTGTTCTTTTCAAGCGTCTTTGTGTCTACATTCAGATGGTGCGCTTCATCCGAAATAAGGACGACCTTTTTATCCGCAAAGTCATCATAGGATATGGAGTTTTCCTTTGCTGTCCACATATCCGAATGCAGCCCTTGCGTTGTCGTAAAGCAGATATTGATTGCATCATCATCTGAATTCTGGAAGTTGCTCACTTCCTTAATCTGGACACGCTCGCCATTCAAACGGATTTCATCGGCAAACAGATATTTGCTTGAAAGAGCGTTCAAGAAATTTTCTCTTGTCTTATTGACGATATTTGACAGGTTTACAAAGAACAAGAAGTTGCGATACCCCTTTTTGTAAAGGTACAGCATCAATCCAGCCATTATCATCGTCTTGCCAGAACCAGTTGCCATGTGGAACAGCGTTTGCGTCGGTTTGCGGCACATTTTTTCATTTTCAAAGTAAGTGATGAAGTTTTCAAATGCACCTATCTGATACGGGCGCAGCTCGAAACGCTGATTCACATTCTCCTGTATGTACGGCGGAATCTCGGTGTAACTGCCGAATTCCCGCAGCGTGTCAAGCTGTTCGTAAAGAAACAGCATCGGTTACACCTCCCCGTAAAAACTCTTTGTAAACGCCTTGTCTTCTTCCGAAATAGCAAAAGTTTCATCTTCCATGTCGCAATAGTTCACATACAGCTGGTTCTTGTCAAGCATTTCCATGAGGAAACGCTTCTTATCGGAAAGCGACAGTTCCGTAAAGTCGGCATCACCCAAATCAATATCCTTCGGATTGACCTTGCAGCTGATGAAGCCCGTTTTCAGCATATCCTGCCAGATGGCAACAATCTCGGCATCGGTGGACGCTGTTTGAATGTTATCTACATACTTTTGGTTCAGTTTGGCAAGCTCACAGTAAACGAAAGAGCCGCCACCTTGCCAGTTGACAATGGCGGATATGCCCCCTTGTTCTCCTGCAATTACCTTATCCAAGCGTGTTACTGCCAATGATTCAATGTAATCCATTTGGTCAATGCCAATGTAGTGACGATTCATTTTGTGCGCCACGGCACAGGTTGTACCTGACCCCAAAAAGAAGTCCATCACCAAATCGCCCTCATCGGTAGCTACTTCGAGTATGCTCTTAATGAGATTTTCTGGTTTGGCATAGTCAAATTCATCTCGCCCGAACATAGCGTCTATTTGGGAGTTTCCATCCATGTTTTTGCAATCATAAAGGAGTGCTTTAAGGAAGTCCTGCATTGCAAAATCAGAAATTACAGCACTCAGTTTCCCGCTGCTGTCATCGTCGTGCTTGAATTTTCTTGCATATGGCTTTGAA
>CAKSBF010000019.1 GCA_934438075.1 uncultured Clostridia bacterium
ACCTCCTATGGTGTTATTTTCATTATACCATAGGAGGCTCTTTTTTTCTATTGTCCGTTTTTACTGGTTCTGTTCACTACTGCAATTCCCTCTTTTTTCTTTATTCATATTGCGAAAAAAAATAAGGTATGATATACTGGAAATAATTACTATTCCACTCATATTTTAAAATTGAACCGAAAGGATATCATTATGAAAAATGTTTTGATTACCGGCGCTTCCCGCGGTATCGGCGCCGCCTGTGCCCGCCAGTTCGCACAAAATGGTTTCCGTGTATTAATAAACTACCATAACTCTTTTCAAAAAGCAGAAAACTTATGTCACTATCTGCGCAACAACCATTGCGAAGCACATCCCATATGTGCTGACGTTTCCGACGCTGAGCAGGTAAACGCCATGTTTGATAACATTAATTCTCATTTCGGCGGTATTGACATATTGATAAACAATGCCGGAATCGCACAGCAAAAGCTTTTCACCGATATCACAGAGGATGAATGGGATGCTATGTTTCAAACTAATGTAAAAAGTATGTTTTTATGTACTAAACAAGCACTGCCGCATATGATTCATCAAAAAAGCGGAAACATTATCAATCTTTCTTCCATGTGGGGATTAACCGGTGCCTCCTGTGAAGTGCATTATTCCGCATCAAAAGCAGCAGTCATTGGCTTTACCAAAGC
This sequence comes from uncultured Clostridia bacterium, assembly GCA_934438075.1. Taxonomy (GTDB): domain Bacteria; phylum Bacillota; class Clostridia; order UBA1381; family UBA9506; genus RGIG1666. The sequence goes on from CAKSBF010000019.1 coordinate 684, forward strand.
CCTCGCAAAGGAACTGGCGCCCTCCGGCATCCGTGTAAATTGTGTTGCGCCCGGGGCGGTGGACACCGACATGAATGCCGGTCTCAGCAATGAAGATATCGCCCTGCTCTGTGAGGAAACACCGCTTGGCTGTATAGGAACTGCAGAGGACATTGCAAAAGCAGTCTATTTTCTGGCAACCGAAGGCAGCCGTTTTACCACAGGACAAGTTCTGAGCCCAAACGGCGGCTTAGTCATATAGTTTCGATAAAAAGGACTGCAAAAATGGCATTGCTGATTCGTTCCCATTTTTACAGTCCTTATCTTATATTTTTTTTTGTAATTCCTTAATTCTGTCACGAAGTTTTGCTGCCTCTTCAAACCGCAATTCCGTCGCTGCCAGTTTCATTTGTTCCGATAAAATTTCAATCTGCAAATGAATATCCATTGACTTTGTAAGTTTAATCCCCTTCACGCTTTCACTTGGTGCCTCATCTGTTGCAGATATCGTATCCCGAATATTCTTAATTATCGTCTGCGGCGTAATGCCGTGCTCCTGATTATATGCCATCTGAATTTTACGCCGGCGGTTAGTTTCTGAAATGGCTCTCTCCATGGAACCTGTTATATTGTCCGCATACATAATCACACGACCATTTGCATTTCGCGCCGCTCGTCCTATGGTCTGTACCAACGAGGTCTCCGCGCGCAAAAAACCTTCCTTATCAGCGTCCAAAATCGCCACAAGCGAAACTTCAGGAATATCAAGCCCTTCACGCAGCAAATTAATTCCTACCAACACATCAAACAAACCTGCACGCAAATCATGTACTATTTCCATGCGTTCCATCGTTTTAATCTCTGAATGCAAATAACGCACCTGAATGTCCATTTCACGCAGATAATCCGTCAAATCTTCCGCCATTTTTTTAGTAAGCGTGGTAATTAACGTACGCTCTCCCTTCTCTACCTGCAAATTAATTTCACTAACCAAATCATCAATTTGCCCTTTAATCGGCCGGATTATAATTTCCGGGTCAACAAGTCCCGTCGGACGAATTACCTGTTCCACAATCTGGGTAGAACGTTCCCTTTCATATTCAGACGGCGTTGCACTGACATAAACCACCTGATTCAGCCGCTCTTCAAATTCATTGAAAGTAAGCGGACGGTTATCAAACGCTGATGGCAGGCGAAAGCCATAATCAACAAGTGCTTCTTTGCGCGAACGGTCTCCGTTATACATAGCGCGCACCTGCGGAATGGTAACATGCGATTCATCCACCACCAAAAGAAAATCTTTCGGGAAATAATCTAAAAGTGTAAACGGAGCTGATCCGGGTGCCCTCCCGCTGATGTGTCTGGAATAATTTTCAATGCCTTGACAAAACCCTATTTCACGCATCATCTCAATGTCATAGGTTGTTCGCTGCTCCAGACGCTGTGCCTCCAGCAGTTTATCATTTTCTTTAAAATATTTCAATCTTTCGGCAAGTTCCTCCTGTATCGTTCCGATAGCCGTTTCCATTTTTTCACGCGTGGTAACATAATGGGATGCCGGATAAATGGCAACATGCTTGCGCACTCCGGTCACCTCGCCCGTTAAAGTATCTATCTCCGTAATGCGGTCAATTTCATCTCCGAAAAATTCCACACGTATCGCCCTGTCCGAAGTACTGACCGGAAAAATCTCCAAAACATCGCCTCGTACCCGGAACTTACCGCGCACAAAGTTCAAATCATTTCGTTCATATTGAATATCTACCAGTTTTTTTAAAATCTCATCACGGCTTTTTTCCATGCCCGGGCGCAGGGAAACCACCAACTCATTATAATCAATCGGATCCCCCAAACCATATATACAAGATACACTGGATACGATAATCACATCGCGCCGTTCAAACAGTGCTGCAGTTGCACTGTGCCGCAACTTATCAATCTCCTCATTGACAGAAGAATCTTTTTCAATGTAGGTGTCCGTATGCGGAATATATGCCTCAGGCTGATAATAATCATAGTAGGATACAAAAAACTCTACAGCATTGTTCGGAAAAAATTCTTTAAACTCGCTGCATAGCTGTGCCGCCAATATCTTATTATGCGCCAGTACTAAAGTCGGCTTATTTACCTGTTGAATCAGATTTGCAATCGTAAAGGTCTTGCCCGATCCGGTAACACCCAAAAGCGTCTGTTCGCGATCGCCGCGCAAAATACCCTCCGCCAACTTATGAATTGCCTGCGGCTGATCACCTGTCGGCTGATATTCCGACACCACCTGGAAGCGATTTTCCATATTCATTCTGCTATCTCCATTTCCTCTCATTTTCCGAACAAACGTTCAGTTATATCATACTACTTTCCTAAACATCTGTCAATGCCTTTATTATAACAAAAAGGCTACAGCAAAATACTTTCACATTTGCTGTAACCCCATTATGTATTAAAGTCAATTGCATTACTTTATCGTCTCAAAGGTTTTTATCCACTCTCGTGCAATTAATTCGTGTCCGGCATGTGTCGGATGCACGCCGTCTATGAGCCAATATTCTGCCGGTGCAAGCTTAGCAGCCTCATCAAATTTATCCTGCAGAGAAATAAAAGGCAGCTGAAATTTATTAGCGATCCTTTGTGCAGCTGCTGCTCTTTTCGGCACTTCGGAATGAAATTCCTCCCAATGCTCTTTTGTTGCCGGGCCGGGCAGAACGAACGGCTCTAAAATCATTATTTTCAGATTTGGGAGGCTCTCCCTTATTTCTTCCAACAGCATATTGTAAATCTGTTCATAACGCTCCGCACTGACTCCGTTTTGCATATCTATCTCATGCCAGACATCATTTACACCAATTAAAATGCTCATATAATCCGGTTTTAGATTAATAATATCACATTTTACACGCGCAAGCAGATCAACTACACGGTTTCCGCTGATACCCCTATTAATAAATTCATACTCATTCGGATATTGATAGCCCATCTTTGCATCCACCAGGGTCGAATAACCTTCTCCCATCCAGCGATCATCCGTCCTGCTGCGACTGGCATCGGTAATAGAATCCCCCTGAAACAAAATTCTTTTCATAACCACTTTTACCTCCACAACGGCATGTTTTTGCCTTTATGTTTTCCATGTTCTCTACAATTTGTCCAAGTCAATCTTTCTCTCTTTAAAATAATATTCCCTGTCATGCTCGTTTACCTCACGAAGCACCTTACAAGGATTCCCGACAGCTACAACATCGGGCGGCAGGTCTTTTGTCACCACACTGCCTGCGCCGACAACCACATTGTCCCCAATGGTGATCCCCGGTAAAACAATCACGCCCGCACCAAGCCAACAATTTTTCCCAATGTGCACCGATGCATTATACTGATATGCCTTTTCACGCAGCTCCGGCAGGATCGGATGCCCTGCTGTTGCAATAATAACATTCGGACCTATCATAGTATAGTCTCCCACATAAATGTGAGTATCATCCACACAAGTCAGATTAAAATTCGCATAAATATTTTTTCCAAAATGAACATGCGCGCCTCCGAAATTAGAATGGAAAGGCGGTTCAATATAACAATTTTCACCAATCTCCGCAAACATCTCTTTCAACATGGCTTCACGTTTTTTGCCCTCCATTGGACGAGTCATGTTAAATTCATAGAGACGCTCAAGGCATTGGGTTTGCCATTCCACAATCTCCTCATCGCCAGGAAGATACAACTCACCCGTATGCATTCTCTCCCTCATACTTCCCATGGCATTTGCTCTCCCTTCTACTCTCTTTCATCAATCGGAACATATGGAATCCGCTTGCAGACACTCTTATATGCCGGGCGAATAATTCTGCCGCCATACTTTGCTTCTTCAATTCTGTGGGCACACCAACCCGCCATTCTTGCAATGGCAAACATCGGCGTGTAAAGCTCTTCAGGGATATTCAAACACTTATATACAAAACCGGAATACAAGTCTACATTGGCACAAATTGTTTTGTCACTGTCGCCGTGAACTTTCGCAAACAATTCGGGTGTAAGTTCCTCTATTAAATCATAAAGCCGATATTCCTTCTGGTTGCCCGTTGCCTCCGCAAGCTCCTCTGCCTGTTTTTTCAAATATACCGCGCGAGGGTCGGAACGGGTGTAAATCGCATGACCCATACCATAAATCAAACCGGAATGGTCATAGCTTTCTTTATTTAGCAGCCTTTCAATATGCTCAGCCACCTGATCACGATCGTTGATATCTGAAATATTGGCTTTAAAGTCCTCAATCATGCCCATTACCTTACGGTTAGCGCCGCCGTGCTTCGGCCCCTTCAAAGATCCGATTGCCGCACTGATAGCAGAATAAGTATCCGTTCCCGAAGAAGAAAGTACCCGGGTCGTAAAGGCAGAATTGTTACCGCCGCCGTGTTCCGCATGCAGGATAAACGCCATATCCAGCACCCGCGCCTCAAGCTCCGTAAACTTATTATCCGGACGAATCATATACAAGAAATTTTCTGCGGAGGACATTCCCTTCTGAGGATTGTGAATATAAAGGCTTTTTCCATCATAATAATGCGCTTTTGCCTGATAGGCATACGCCACCATAGTAGGCACCCGCGCCAGAAGCAAAATGGACTGTTTCAGCATGTTATGCAAATCGGTAGCATCCGGATTTTTATCATAAGAATAAGTGGTAAGAACACTTCTCGACAGTTTGTTCATAATATCAGGGCTGGGACATTTCATAATAACATCTTCACGAAATCCATACGGAAGCGGACGAAGTTCTGAAATTAAATCATTAAAATCCTTCAGCTCCGTTTTGTTCGGCAATTTACCAAACAGCAGCAAATAGCAAACCTCTTCATAACCGAAGCGATTCTCTGCACGACAAGCATCAATTATGCTGCCGACGTTTATACCGCGGTAGGACAAAGCGCCCTCATCAGGCATTTTTTCATTTTCATATAAAATGTAACCGTGAACCTCACCGACTTTGGTTAGTCCCGCTAAAACACCCGTACCATCGCTGTTGCGCAAACCTCGTTTAACTTTATAATTGTTATATTGCTTTGGCAGAATTTCTGTGTTACTTTCTACCATATCACACCATTTCCGCAACGTCTCTTCAAAGTATTTATTATTTTCCACTTAATCCTCACCACTTTATCATAGAATACTGATATTTTAAACTAAATGCCGCATTTTGTCAATAAAAAGCATGCTAAAAACATCAAAATATTTTCCTGCCGCCAATCGTTACACTTTCTACTTTTGCCGAAAGGGTCATCACCTCTCCTGACATCAGCAGAAAATCGGCATCTTTGCCTATTCGCAAACTGCCCACACGGTCATCTATTCCCGTATTTTTTGCCGCGTTAATCGTAATAGCACGCAGAGCTGCTTTTTTGTCCGCGCCGTGCCGCACCGCAAGCACTGCGCAAAGATAGAGTTCCTGAATCGGTATCTCGGGATGATCGGTAATAATGGCATATTCCAACCCTAATTCTTCCAGCCTGCGGTAAATGTCAAAGGAAAGATTGCGCAACTCCGGTTTTGATTTGGAACCAAAAGTAGGACCCAACATAAGGGGCAGTTTCTTTTCCGCCAAAATCCCGGCAATTAAATGCCCCTCTGTGCAATGCTCCAGCGTAACAGGCACCTGAAATTCCTCGCCGATACGAATCGCTGTACAAATATCATCGGCACGGTGGCAATGAATTTTCAGCGGAATTTCTCCGCGCAGCACAGGCAACAAACTCTCCATTCGAAAATCAAGTGCAGGGCGGTCATTTTCCTCTTCATCTGCATGATATTCCTCCCAGTCACGCCGATATTCCTTTGCCTTAAGCAAAGTCTCACGCACCAACGCCGCCGTTGCCATTCTTGTCGCCGGCATCTGCTTTTTCTCCGAATAAGTCAGTTTTGGATTTTCCCCCAAAGCGATCTTCTGCGCCGCCGGCGCCTTGACAATCATTCGATCCACACAGTTTCCGTCCGTTTTCAGTGCAGCAAATTGACCGCCAAACACATTGGCGCTGCCCGGGCCCGTCACCACCGTGGTAACACCCGCCATTCTTGCGTTATAAAATGCCTCATCAAACGGATTGACCGCATCAATCGCGCGAAGCTGAGGCATGACCGGCTCAGTATCTTCATTGCCGTCATCCCCCTCAAAACCAAGCCCCTCTTCCCACATACCAACGTGACAATGCGCGTCCACAAAGCCCGGCAGCAGCGTAAGCCCCTTTGCGTCCTCTGTTGCCGTCTCCGCATCAATCTGCGGCAGCTCCCGCATATCTCCCAACGCTGCAATTTTATCATTTTCAATCAACAAATAACCGTTCTCATAATCCACATCTTCCATAGTCATTATGCGTGCATTTATAACCAGTTTCTTCATAACATCCATCCTTCCTGTTTACTATTGTAACGCATGAAGAAAAATTAGTCAATTTTTTCTAAAAAATTTTATAAAACGGTTGACAGAAATGATTCAAAAGTTTATCATATAATAGAAGAGTTATGCAACAATATCAATATGATATTAAATAATGAATGATTGATACAATCTGAAAGGAAAGAATTAAATGAGAACATCAAACATGCTACTGTCCACCCTGAGAGAAGTTCCCGCCGAGGCGGAAACCACCAGTCATCAGCTGATGCTCCGCGCAGGTCTTATCCGCAAGCTTGCAGCAGGCGTTTACTCCTTCCTGCCGCTCGGACACCGCGTGCTTACAAAAGTAGAAAATATTATTCGTGAAGAAATGGATGCAGAAGGTGCTCAAGAAGTATTAATGTCTGCTCTTTTGCCTGCCGAAGCTTACCAGGCCTCCGGCAGATGGGAGGTTTTCGGCTCGGACATGTTCCGTCTGAAAGACCGCAACGATCGTGACTTTTGCCTCGGTCCTACGCACGAGGAGATTTTTACTGACACCGTAAAAGCCTGCGTAAAATCCTCCCGCCAGCTTCCACAGATTTTATACCAAATCCAGACCAAATATCGCGATGAGCGCCGCCCGCGCTTCGGTGTAATCCGCTCACGCGAATTTATTATGAAAGATGCATATAGCTTTGATACAACCAAAGAAGGGCTTGACAAAGCATATCAGAAAATGTACCGCGCATATTGCAAAACTTTTGACCGCATGAATCTTGATTATATTATTGTCGATGCTGACTCCGGTGCCATGGGCGGTTCCGGCTCACAGGAATTTATGGTAAAATCCGAAACAGGCGAAGATACCATTGCATATTGCGCCGACTGCGGTTATGCCGCTAATGTAGAAAAGGCTGCCTGCATTCCCGAAGAAATGGAAAAGGAAGTACCCAAGCCGATACAAAAAATTGAAACCCCGAAAGCAGGAACCATTGAAGAGTTGGTAGAGTTTCTGCACACTGACAGCAAACATTTTGCAAAAACTATTTTGTACCAGGCCGGCGAAAAAGTTGTTGCTGTGATGGTACGCGGCGATCGTGAAATTAATGAAGTAAAGCTGATGAACTATCTGGGTGTAACTGAACAGGAACTGGAGCTTGCCTGCGCAGATACTGTCTGCGAGGTAACAGGCGCCGCTGTTGGCTTTGCCGGTCCTATTGGTCTTTCTGTCCCCGTTATTTGCGACAAGGAAGTTGCCGAAATGACCAACTTTATTGTCGGTGCAAATGAAACGGATTATCATTTTGAAAATGTAAACATGAGCGATTTTACACCGGAAGCAGTTATTGACGTGCGTTCCATCGTTGCCGGTGATAAATGCCCGATGTGCGGCAAACCGATTGCCACCACACAGGGCGTTGAGGTAGGTCACATCTTTAAGCTTGGAACAAAATATACCGATGCTCTGGGCTGTACCTATCTGGACGAAAACGGAAAGCCGCAGTCCATGATTATGGGTAGCTATGGCATTGGCGTGACCCGTACCATTGCAGCGGTTATTGAACAATTCAGTGATGATAACGGCATTGTCTGGCCGGTCAGTGTTGCACCGTATCAAGTGTTGGTAGTTCCGGTCAGCATGCGGGAGGATAGTCAGGTTAAGCTTGCCGAGGAACTTTATCAAAAGCTGCAGGAACGCGGTATAGAGGTTTTGATTGATGACCGCAATGAACGGGTCGGCGTTAAGTTTAAAGACGCTGATTTAATCGGCATTCCGGTTAGAATTACAGTAGGCAAGAAGGCCGATAGCAACATTGTAGAATATAAACTCCGCAGTTCGGACGAGATTTTAGAAATCAGTTCTGAAGACGCCTTAGAAAAAGCATGTAATTATATCAGCGAAGCTCTGAAAAAAAACCGATAGAAAGGTGATTAATCTCATGAAAAAAACAGCAGCTATTTTACTGCTGGTTGCTGCATTAAATGTATTTGGCGGATGTGCAAGCAAAGCAAAAAAAGAAACCACTGCCACCGCCGCACCAACTGCAAGTGCAACGGTCAACAGTTCTGAGCAAAACAACAGCGCCGCTTCCGGCGAAACAAATTCCACGCCTGTTCCGCCCTCTTCAAATAAAGAAGTAGTGACAGACGACAAGGCACCGTCAGAAATCTACTGGCTGGTAAACGACAGCAATAATCTTACTTATCACTTAAAAAACTGTAAGTTAATTACAGGTAAGGATGCACAAAAAGTTGACTGGAATTTTGCAAAAACTCTTGGTCTGCGCCAATGTCCCGAATGTAATCCGCCGCAGTATGAAGGGTATGTAGACTCGGAATAATAACAGAGGGGCTGTAAAAATGTACAGGCAGCAGCCATATGCATACAATTGTCTTATACAATATGTGCATATCTGCCATAATACAAGCAGTGTTTCCGCTTGTCCTGTTTCATTTTTAAGCCTCTTTCTTTTACTTGAAATTTAACCGCTCAGGAGGAAGCTGCTCATGTTTCGCCGTATTACTGCTTTGATATTCAGCGCATTTTATATCCTTACTCTTTGTTCCTGTTCTGCTACAAAAGAACCGGAAGCATCGCCGGCACAGCTAAAGAAATATGAAAATCAAAACGAAACACCAAAAGATGGCGGAACCTTAAAACTTTGCCTCTTTGAAACCGATACACTCAATCCTTTAGTATCTCAAAATAGCGAAAATATAAAAACATTATCGCTGATTTATGATAGTCTCTTTTCCGTTAACCAGGATTTCAGTTATGAACCAAATCTCTGCGAATCTTACACTATTTCGCCGGATGGACTGATATATCGTTTTACAGTTCGGAGCGGTGTAACATTTCATGACGGCACGCGTTTGTCTGCCGCTGACGTTGACTTTTCCTTCCGTCTTTTGCGCGAATCAGAAAGTCCATATTTGGCAAAACTTTCCGATATTAAAAGTCATAGCGCCCGTTCTTCCGAATGGGTGGTAGAATTGAAACGCCCGGTTGCAAATTTCCCTGCGCTGCTCGATTTCCCGATTATATCTGAACGTTCCGCCTCTTCGGTAAAGCAGGCGATTCAAAATAAAACAGAATATATTCCAAACGGAACCGGTTTGTATAAAGTCCAGTCTTATCAGAAAAATAAAGAACTTTTTCTAACCAAAAATGAACTTTATTATCGCGGTACCGCTACACACATAGGGAATATTTTAATGTACCTGGTAAATGATAAAAATACTGCAATTACCATGTTTGAAAATGCCCGAGTTGATTTTCTCTCTTCTGGCGTTATCAACCCGCAGGAATATACCCCCAAGCGCAGCGCTACATCGGTTGACTATACAGCGAACCGTTTCACCTTCCTCGCATTGCAAAACCAGAATCCATGCTTAAATACCGCCTCTACACGCAGCGCACTGGCAATGGCAATGAATCGCGAAACAATGGTAAATGAGCTGCTCAGCGGACGTGCGATAGCCTGCGACATCCCGATCAACCCCTCCTCATGGCTCTATGATAACGATCAGCCGGACCTTACCTATGCCCCGGAACAGGCGAGACAAATGCTCACGGCAGACGGCTGGGCGGATGCTGACAACGACGGGATTTTAGAACGAAATACCGAACACGGTACTGAGAAATTGGAACTTACTCTGCTTGTTAATCAGGAAAATACTCTGCGCACAAAGCTTGCCTCTCAAATAAAACAGTGGCTTGAAAATATAGGCGTACGTATCACTTTACAGGCTGTCTCATTCCAAGAATATAACCGCAGGCTAAATCATAAACAGTTTGACCTGGCAGTTTGTGAACTGGATTTTTCCGACAACTGTGATCTGAAATTTTTATTGGAAACGGGATATAACTTTTGCGGAATCGCAAACGAAGAATTGGATCATTTGATGAAAGAAGCCGATAAATCGAACAACGCCGCAGAAATACAAACCATTTATGTCCAAATGTGTAAAATTCTTCGCGAGCAAATGCCCATTGCCGGCCTGTACTTCAGCAATGCCTCCGTTATTTTCGATGATTCCCTGAAAGGTAATATTGCACCGTCAGAATCGAATCTTTTTCTTAATATCCCAGAATGGTTTATGATTGAAAACTAATGATTGAAGTGCTATCTCCAAAAAAGGAAGGATGAAAGAATATGTTTCACAAACTTATGCTCGTCAATGGACCAAACTTAAATATGCTTGGTATTCGCCAACCGGAAATTTACGGCACAACTACCCTTGCCGACATTGAACAACATCTTATATCAAAAGCCAAAGAATTAGGTTTTGAATTGGAATGTGTCCAGTCCAACAGCGAAGGAGCGCTGATTGACGCCATCCAAAGCTGCTACAACCGTATTGATGGTATTATTTTAAACGCCGGCGCTTATACACATTACAGCTACGCCATACGCGACGCTATTTCCTCTGTTATGGTACCGGTAATGGAAGTACATCTGTCCGATATCCACAGCCGTGAAGAGTTTCGTCATCTTTCGGTCATTGAGCCCGTTTGCAAAAAACAAATCTGCGGTTTGGGACCGGATGGTTATGTTGTCGCGCTGGAAGAATTGGTAAAACATTATGTTTCATAAGCTGTTCGCATTTTTCTTTCCGGACCGCTGCATTCTTTGCGGTCAGCCATTGAGCGGCGGTGCAGTTTGTGAGCATTGCGTCGATAAACTAACCCTATGCCGCGATATCCATATATGCAAAAAATGTTCCCGTCCGATTGATGAAAATCAATTGTTCTGCACCAACTGTGCTGTCACACCTCATTACTTTACCATTTGTTTCGCGGCCGCAGTTTACGAAGGGGAAATGCGCCGCTCCATCCTGAAATATAAGTTTTACCACCACCCCGAATACTATCGCGGCTATGCAAGATTAATTTACGCACATTTGTTATCCTTTGATATGCTGCCGCATTTTGATATGATTGCTGCTGCTCCGCTGTCAGATGCGCGTCAGAAGGAACGTGGTTATAACCAAGCGGAACTAATCGGAAAAGAATTGGCACGGCTGATGAATTTGCCATTTTGCAAGAACTGCGTACGCAAAATACGCCATACAAATGCCCAAAGTACCCTTTCCTACCGTGAACGGCGAAAAAACTTAGAAAATACTTTTCGGGCAGAAAGAACAGAAGCTATCTGCGGAAAAACTGTTCTGTTAGTCGATGACGTTTTCACCACCGGAACAACAGCAGACGAAATTACAAAACAATTACTGAAATCAGGCGCCAAACAAGTATATGTCGCAGTTGTTGCCGTGACCCCGTTAAAAGATTTAGCTACCTAAAAGGACTGCAAAAATGTTTATTTGCTGCAGTCCTTTTTTGTTATGTACTTGCACTTTTCTTTTAGCAGGAGCATATAATAGAACCATCCTGTTACGGAGGTGCTGTTATGTTTTCTTCTTTTTTTGCGCTCTTTCTCTATCTAATACGCTGCGGTGCATTTCTACTATCGTATGTATCTAATACAAACACATTTCCAAAACCTCTTTCTCCCAAGGAGGAAGAACACTATTTGAAGCTGTCATATGCAGGTAACGAGGAGGCACGCAATGTTTTGATTGAACACAATCTTCGTTTGGTTGCACATGTCGTCAAGAAATACAGCGCAAACGGAAATTATGACCCTGATGATTTAATCTCTATCGGCACAATCGGATTAATTAAAGCGATTCGTTCCTTTGACGGCAGTAAAAACACACGGCTTGCCACCTATGCCGCACGCTGCATTGAAAACGAGGTGCTTATGCTCATGCGCAGCGGAAAGAAAACGGCACAGGAAGTATCATTAAGCGACTGTTTAGGGCATGACACTGACGGAAACGAAGTCACCTTCATGGACATTCTTCCTTCCGATGAAGCAGAAGTGGCTGATACTGTCGGGCTTAGCCTTGACATTAAAAACCTTTATCAATACATAGAAAAAACCCTTGATGGCAGGGAAAAGGAAATCATTTTGCTGCGCTACGGTCTAAACGGCAGAGCTCAAACGCAACGCGAAATCGCCAAAAATATGGGCATTTCACGCTCCTATGTCTCAAGAATTGAAAAAAAAGCATTACGAAAATTACATAAATGTTTTAACGAAGAAAAGCAGCTTTAATGTTACAGATAAACTTAATAGGTAGCATAAAACAGACGGCTGCCAACAGCGACTAAATATTTTTGCTGTTGGCAGCCTCATTTATATAACCGCTGCAGCGGAATCAGCCGTCCTTTTGTGCAGCCTCAATCACTTTTTTGGCAACCGGCTCCGGCGCCTGCTCATACGATTTAAAGGTAAAACGAAAACTGCCGCGTCCCTGTGTCATAGAACGCAAATCGGTTGCAAATCTGCCCATTTCGGCCATCGGCACATCTGCCGTGATAGTCACCATGCCATCCTCCGATGGTTCGTTTCCTAAAACACGTCCGCGCCGCTTGTTAATATCACCCATAATATCGCCCATGTCTCCGCTTGGGATAGTGACTGATAAACTCCCAACAGGTTCCAGAAGCACAGGTGACGCCTGCGCCAGCCCGGCTTTATACGCCAGATTTGCTGCGACTTTAAAAGCCATTTCCGAAGAATCCACGCTATGATATGAGCCATCGTAAAGCGTTGCCTTCAGACCAACTACCGGATAACCTGCCAAAACACCATGTTCCATACTTTCACGTAAGCCCTTTTCGACCGCAGGGAAAAAGTTTCTCGGGACCGCGCCGCCAAATACTTTTTCTGCAAAAACCAGTTCTTCCGAATCGGTCGGTTCAAATTTAATCCAAACGTGACCGTACTGTCCATGCCCGCCCGATTGCTTTTTATGCTTACCCTCTGCTTTTACATTCTTACGAATGGTTTCACGATATGGAACCTTTGGTAACTTCAATTCAACATTTACTCCATATTTTGCCCCAAGTTTGCTAACCGCAACTTCTATGTGCTGTTCGCCGATACCACGGATAATCTGCTCATGCGTTTCTGTGTTCAGCTCCAATTCAAGAGTCGGATCTTCCTCCATTAATTTATGTAACCCTGCACTTATTTTCTCCTCATCACCCTTTGCTTTTGGCATAATTGCCATAGCCATCATAGGTTCTGCAAACTCCGGTGGCTCGAAAAGAACTACATTCGCCGCAGCGCAAAGCGTATCTCCCGTGGCTGTTACTGAAAGCTTCGGTATAACACCAATATCCCCGGCGCTAAGCTGATCTGTTTCTGTTTGTTTTTTACCGCATTGAATAAATATTCGTCCGATTCGTTCTTCTGCTTTGCGGCTTGCATTATAAACCACACTGTCTTTTTTCAGTGTTCCCTGATATACACGTATATATGACAGACGCCCAATAAATGGATCCGCAATGGTTTTAAAACATTGCGCTGCAAGCGGAAGAGATGCGTCAGCCTGCAGCTCTGCAAGTTCACCGTCCGCATCGGAAACCAAAGTTTTCTCTATCTCATCCGGCGATGGCAAATATTCACACACTGCATCTAAGAGCAAGCGTGTACCTTGATTTTTTACTGCACTGCCGCATAGCACAGGTACAATTAACCGCTGCGCCGTGCCCTTACGCAACGCGTGGTGTATTTCTTCTCTGGAAAATTCTTCGCCCGAAAAATATTTATCCATCAAGACGTCATCCGTCTCAGCAACCGCTTCCATAATCATATCCCGCACCGGCGCAATCTCATCTTCCATACCATCCGGTACCGGAATTTCCACTACCTGCTCCCCGTCAAACCGACGTGCCGTCAAATCGACCACATTCACAAAACCGTTAATTTTTCCATTTTCCTTAATCGGAACCAAAAATGGTGCAATACACTTTCCGAAAGAATCCTTCAGCTGTGTCAAGACTTTGGTATAGTCTGCTTTTTCATCATCCAACTTATTAATATAAATAATTAACGGCAATTTTTTTTGACTGCAAATCTTCCATGCTTTTTCCGCGCCAACAGACACTCCCGACTTTCCGCTGACAACCAGCACTGCGCTGTCCGCTGCACTGATACCCTCCTCCTGTTCTGCAACGAAATCAAAATATCCGGGTGTATCAATAAAATTAATTTTATTCCCGTTCCACTCGATAGGAAGAATCGAAGTTGAAATCGAACAAAGCCGCTTAATTTCTTCCGCATCATAATCGCTTACCGTATTGCCGGCCGCAACAGTTCCAAGACGCAAAACAGCTCCCGAGGAAAGCAGCATAGCTTCTGCCAAAGAGGTTTTACCTGCCCTGCCATGACCTAAAAGCACCACATTTCTGATTTTAGACACCGGATAACCCTTCATAAGATACCCCTCCATTTATTTGAACTTAAAATTTTAACCTCAAAAAAATCTGTCTCCTGAAATGTTCTTTGGTAGTGAATGTAGCAATATGTAATTGTGCCGCAAATAATAATTTATTCTCGCATGATGAACAAGCTCAAAATGTTTCTTCATCAAGCAAACACTTTGTGTCCACTTAATGCGCCTGTAAATTGTTATTTGTCCTCTTATTACTTCTATACCCTTATTTTATTCCGTTCAACCACAAATTTTGATATTTTTTCAAAATCTGTAACAAATTTTCTTTTTTATTTTCTTCCGGCCTCTCCAATACATACTCCAAAAGATTATTCAATAATGCACCTATCTCCTTGCCTTGAAAACCAAGTGCCGTCAAATCTCGCCCATTTACCGCAAGATCACGCAGACAAAATGCCTCCTGTTCCTCCCTGCAGCGATGATAAATCTGCTCAATCTCATCATATAAAGCCAGCCGCGGACGGGTATAAACTAAATTTTGCCCCAAAGCATCCGCACGTTTTAAATCTAGCAAATCCAAGAATATATCTTCGCCCACATCCAAAACAGCGCGCTTTACCGGTTTCTTTTCAGGTACAATTTCCCGATCATGATACTGCACTAAACGCCGTACACAATCAATAGTCTTGTTATCAAACTTCAGGCGATGCATAATTTCCAAGGCAAGCATAACGCTCACCTCCGCATGTCCCTTAAAATGCGTTGTTCCATCCGGATCAATTGTTTTCTTTGCAGGTTTTCCTAAATCATGAAACAGCGCCGCATATCTCAGTCCTGTCTTTTGCGGCGTATTCATCAGTACATGCATGGTATGTGTACCAACATCATACAAATGGTATTTAATATTTTGTGTTGTCCGAAAGCAACGCGACAGTTCCGGCAAAATGACATCCAAAACACCGCTGTCAAACAGCGGCCGAATCCCTTTGTCAGCATGACCTGCTAAAATAGTTTTTGTTAACTCCTCGCGGATCCTCTCAGCACTGACACTGTTCAGCCGTTCTGCCTGTCGGCACATAGCCTGTTGCACCTCCGGCATAACATCAAAATCCAGCTGTGCGCAAAACCTGGCTGCCCGCAAAATGCGAAGCGCATCCTCCAAAAATCGCAAATTGGCTTCACCAACACAACGTATCACACGATCATTTAAATCCTTTTGCCCTCCAAACGGATCAACCAATCCATTTGCCTCATTATACGCCATGGCGTTAACCGTAAAATCGCGCCGCGCAAGATCATCGCAAATCGAATCGGCAAAAGTAACATGCTTTGGATGGCGGTTATCTTCATACTCGCCATCAATGCGATAAGTAGTCACCTCAAAGCTCTGGTGATTCATCCGAACTGTAATTGTTCCATGGGCAATTCCCGTATCAATGGTTTTTTCAAAAACCTGTTTAATGACCTCCGGTTTTGCCGCTGTAGTAATATCCCAATCCATTGGACTCCGTCCAAGCAGGCTGTCACGTACACAACCGCCAACGGCATAGGCAGCATATCCGCCTTCCTGCAGCTTATTTAAAATTATCCGGACTTCATACGGAAGTAATATTTGCATAAAAATCCTCCTTATTTCTACCGTTTACCTAAATACAAAAACGACGAAAAAACTGACCTCCAGTCCTTCCGCCGTTAACATTCAATTTTGCAGACCCATCTCAAGACGGAAGACTGCAAAGATTTATTCCTCCGTATTTTCAAAAACCTCTTGTATCAGCTGTTTTGTCTTCGTTTCATCATAGATATAATAGGACGCACCACCAATAGTTTTTGAGCCGCCGGGTAACATGTGAGTTTCTACCGTCTCCACATCCATCTTCTTCAACATTTTTATATATTTTAAGCCTTCGGCCACCGAAAAATTTGTTTTAACATGTTCGGAAATCGCTTTTGCAAGTTTTGAGGCTTTAGAAAGATACCGCGGCTTTAACTTTTGCTTAACCAGTTCTTTCAAAAACTCTTGTTGTGCATGGATTCTTCCCGGATCCCCCAGCGCATAATCTCCCGGCGCGCTGCCGTTATTATTATGGCGAAAACGCACATAATCATGCGCCGCTTGCCCATCCAAATGTTGTGGACCCTTTTTGAAATGAATACTCAAATTTTGTACAGGGTCATCATAATCCATATCAAACGGAACATCAATATCTACGCCGCCTAAAATATCAATAATTTCCTTAAAGCCGTCAAAATCCACCTCAGCGTAATAATGAACAGGAAGCCCTGTAATTTCTTTTACCTTAGAAATCATCAGTTCCTCTCTGCTCTTATAGCCCATCGTCGCATTGATTTTAATATGTTTTCCGTTCACCTCTACCCTAGTATCACGAGGAATGGAAAGAATTTTTACCTTTTTGTTTTTTTTGTCCACGCTGGCAAGCATAATCGTATCCGCACGCATACCGCCGTCATCCAAGCCCATTAATAAAAAGTTAACCTTTCCATCTCCTTCAACACGGTCAAACAGACCGGAAAGAGACTCCGGCAAATTTCCTTCAGAAATGAACTTTGCTGCCGTCATGCCTCCGAAAACTACAGCAAGCGCTAAAAGCGTGACGAACAAGGAAAGAAAAAATTTTTTTAAACTCATAATGTTACCTCACGTTTCATTATCACACATTCTGCATTTTTCAATTGTTTCCTGCCGGCTCCGCCGAAGCAGATGCTGATGCCGATGAAGTTGGTTTCGGCGGAAGAGTAACGGATACACCGTTTAAATACCCAAACTCCGTATGAACCAATTCCCGCGTATCCTCAGCATCGTAAATATAGT
Organism: uncultured Clostridia bacterium; assembly: GCA_934438075.1. Lineage (GTDB taxonomy): Bacteria > Bacillota > Clostridia > UBA1381 > UBA9506 > RGIG1666. Next base: position 18,107 of record CAKSBF010000019.1, read on the forward strand.
ACCAAAGATTATGTTCATACTTTGTTGCCCCGGGCAACACGAAGGTCTGCAGCGTATCCGAATCAATCGTTTCCAACATACCAATATACTTCAGTGCATCTGCCACTGTAAAGTTTGTGGTAACATATTGATAAATTTCATTCATCAATTCCGGAGCCTTAGTAATATACTGTGGCTGAAGTTTTTGACGAACCAATTCTTTCAAAAAGTTTTGCTGAGCACTGACGCGCCCCGGATCTCCCATAACATATTCACCCGGCGCACTGCCCCCGTTATTGTGTCTGAAACGCACAAAATCATGAGCTGCCTGTCCGTCTAAATGCTGCATACCGGCAGTCAAATGAATGTGCAGATTCTGTGTCGGATCATCATAGTTCATATTATACGGTACATTATAATCCACACCGCCAAGAATATCAATTACCTTTTTAAAACCTTCAAAATCTATTTCTGCATAATAATGAATCGGCATACCTGTAATCTCGCGCAATTTCTCTATCATCAATTCCTCTCTGCGCTGATATGCCATGGTAGAATTAATCTTAATCAGCTTACCGTTTGCCGTAACTTGTGTATCACGAGGCACGGATAATAACCGAATGGTGTTTTCTTTTGGGTTAAGTGATACAATCATTATCGTATCCGCACGTGTTTTATCCTCATCTAAACCCATCAGCAAAATGTTCGCCTTTTCACCCGTCGGCTTGTCCAAATGCTGCGTTATCTCACTTGACAAATTAGAACCATATAAAATATTGGCGACCGTAACGCCTCCGGCAACAGCACAAAAAGTCAATACCGTTGCTAAAAGAGCCAGAAAAAATTTCTTTTTACTCATCGCTTCCTCCAAAGCATATTTACTTGATTGCTATTTACGCTAATCTGATAATTTTATTATATCTTATCTTTATTAACATTTCATGAACTGGAAATAAAATTCTCTTGTTTAAAAATTTGATATGAATATTTTAACATAATTAGAAACATTCTTCAACTAAAATTTATTATTTTTTCAAAATCTTTCCGGCTTATTGCAATTTATGCTTGCATTATATTAAATTTCATGGTATAATTTCAGTATTGTGATGATATTGCTATGCAGACAGGTAGCAAAGAGATTATAACGGGGCTGACTCGAAAAATTTTGGTCATAACAGAAGTTAGAAGCCATCAACCCCCTATATATTATGTTGTTTTTAAAGCTTTGTTAAAATGAATTTTTGGCGAGTTCTCTCCAAAATTCTTTTATATACCTGCGAAACACACTTCGCAGATACAATTAAATACGGAGATGTACCCAAGTGGTTGAAGGGTCCGCACTCGAAATCAGTTTGTGTACGGAGAACATTTATCGGCTGAATGCCGCATAAATAAAGGGTTTTTAGAAAAATTTAATATTGCTATTTTCGCAGTTCCCTCAAAAAGTTCCCTCATTTTTACGAGCTTTTTCAAACTGCTAAAATATATAAGGACGGGTATCGAAGTGGTCATAACGGGGCTGACTCGAAAGGTTATACATCAAAGAGAACTTCGATAGACTGAAAGCCTTGATTTTACTTAGGTTTTGAGATTTTGCATCTCACAAAAACTTGCTTGTTTTGCCCTGAATTTTGCCTTAATTTCAAG
>CAKSBF010000020.1 GCA_934438075.1 uncultured Clostridia bacterium
CTTCAACGCTGACGCTGCGCTGCAATAACCAAAATACATATCGCCGGCGCTGTTCTTCCACGCTGTATCCGTATCGCTTGCCTGATCGAAATCAACATCATAATAGTGACTTACATTTACCGGAACAGGGGTTGGCGTCGGGGAAGAGCTTGCCGGCGGTGTTTCTCCGTTACTTTCTATGGTATATGTTTTATATCCCTGTCCGCTCTTTGAATGAGAGTAAACCGTTTTGCCAATCGCATCAACAGAAGCAAGATCTGCGTCTGCAATTGCTGTCGCTCCATCGCAGAATGTAAAATTGCCGCTTCCATTGCTCAGCGCCGCTTTGACTGCCGAAAGTTTCGTGCCGGACGCTACCTTTATCACATCATTCTCTATCGTCAGACTGTCCGATGAAAGCTCTGAACCACCGTAGACCGTGGATTCTGCTTTGGAGTTATATGCCGAAATGCTTCCCTCATTATCTGTCTTATATACCTTCAGATTGTCCAGATATACCTTGACATCCAGAGACGGATTCTGGTAAATTGCAAGTAAAAATCTGTTCATTACAGTTGTACTAATCGGGGTTGTAGAACTGCGTGAAACCGTGCAGCCTGTTGAGGTCTCCGGCGTAGTTAAAAATGTGCCGTTTGCCCACGCATAAAATTTAGTATCCGTGCCGCCCCACTTGCTGACATTATTGACAGCAACAACCAAATGGTACCATTTACCTGCTTCAAAGGTATAATTGTTTACCGTATGACCGTTTACTCCGCCAATATATAAGGCTCCTTCATCAGTAAAGTAGAAAATATAACCGTTGCCCTCCATCAGCATTGAAGTCATGCCGCCCTCAAAGCGGAATGAAAGCTCATACCAGGTAACAGCGTTGTCAAAGCTGTCCCCCGGACCGCTCATTTGCCCAAGAAAGTACCGGTAATCACTGCCCTGCGGAACACTAAATTCTGCTGCCTTGCTCCCAAGCATTGCATCATCTTTCAGTTTCGTTTCATACTTCAACGCTGACGCTGCGCTGCAATAACCAAAATACATATCGCCGGCGCTGTTCTTCCACGCTGTATCCGTATCGCCCGCCTGATCGAAATTAACATCATAATATTCTGTCACCTCTGCCGCAAATCCGGCGATCGGACTGACTGCTGACATAACAGATAAAATACCCGTGAGTATGAGCGCTAAAACCTTTTTTCTCATGATTCACACTCCTTGATTCATCATTTTTCCTGCAAGGGGGCTTTCGCCCCCTGCAGTTTTGCCCAAAATTACAATTTATCTTTCCGGAACATTATAAATTGCCGCTTCCACGATACTGTTGTACGGAACTATGGTCGAACCATGGCAAGTAAGCTTAATATATCTTGCCTTTACTTTGCCGAACTGCGTATATTCCCAACCGCTGAGAGCGCCGCTCGACAGAAGATTATCTCTCACCAGAGTAAAGTTTTCATTGTCATCCGATACCCAGATTTCATAATCAAGCTTTCTGCCATCTCCGCCGTACAGTACCATTGCATAGGTATTAAACTCTTTTCTTTCTCCCAAGTCAAAAGTGATCCACTGATCGTTTGCGGAGGACCATCTTGTGTTCATATCTCCGTCAATTGCTCCGGCAGGAACGTTTCCATCGCTGTCGCTCGCCTCAACATTAACAATCGGTATCTGCTCTCCGCCCTCCGGCAGACCTACGCAGGCATCACTCTGAAGTGTAATCGTATAGGTTCGGAAGTTTCCGGGTACTGTCGCACTCTCTATTCTGATTACCAACGTGTTATTGTCCTCGGTCGGCTGGATAATCTCAGCAACTTTACCTTGCGTATCTACCTTCACTTCCGGTGTCCCGTAATATGCCGGATAGTACATAGTGTAGTCGTAAACATCTGAACGGAAATTCTCTACCGGTACCCCATTCAGGTAAATTGCTTCTGCATTGTTGTATCCTTCGGTGGTTGATCCGTCCGGTATACTCCACTCACTCATCGGCACGAGCTCCGTGCGTTCCCATTTTTGTCCGTAAGGAACTGCAACTGCACGGAAGGTAACCGCTTCGCCCTCGCTGAAGAAGTTAATGACAATCTTCTTCTGTTTCTTTGCTTGCCGCTGCTGCAGCTGACCGGTAATCTTCGGCGAACGCGGCAGAGGTTCTAGGTGATCCTGCTTGGTAATGGTAAAGTCTACGTTAGAATCAAAGTAAACCGCACATTTTTTGCCGTCCTGTGTAAGCATTACCATCTTATTTTCTTCATCAATTTCAATCTCGGATGGTGTGTGCCAGAACCAATAAAATTCATTAATGCCTTCATACGGTTTTATCTCATCCTGTACGGTGAAAATCTTTCTGTCATCCGAAAGCATGTATCCGCGTTTTGCACTTTCTACCATTCCGTAATATGCCGGAAGTAAGTCAATGTTATAAATAACACCCTTCGGCTTATTGTCAATCAGTTTTACTACGCCGCGTGCAATTTTGTTTTGGCCGCCGCTCTCATCCGGATTTACTACCCACAGATTGTGGCCTTCGGCACGCTCTGCATATTTACTGCCTTGAATACTATAATCCTCACGGCCCGTATCGTCCGCAAAGATTTTTCCGTTTGCTTCAAAGAAGAAGTTACCTAAGTCAAGCTGTGAACCGGCATCATTGTTATAGCCGCCGTGAACGCCCATAAAGGTCTGCTGACCGTCTCCCCATGCATCGCGGCTCGCACCAAGCTCCAAACCGCGGTAAACAATGTCTAAATCAGGCGAATAAGACACCTGCGGCGGATTCGGCATATAGTTTTTCATCATGGTAAAGCCGTTTATATTATACTGAGGCATATTCTTATACAGCTGGTCTATATTGCGCTGCTGACCTTCATAATCTTTAAAGTGCTTGGTAAACCACATAGAAAGAGCTGTACAAGCCGGAACAGTGTCCGTATCATTGTGAATTGCCCAGCTGTGATCTCTTGCCGTTGCGTTAACCAGGAAGTTTCCGACTTTATCCAGACCCGGATATTTTAACAAGCCCAAATCTTCATCAAAGTATACGCATACACCATCAAGCAGCAAAGTCATGTAACTCAGCAAATAGTTGGTGTATCCCATAGATTCCCAACCACCGCCGTCCGGTGCAAAGTACTGCATAAAGTAGCCAAGAGAAACCTGCGATTTTTCAATGGTATCCAAAAACAGTGCATCATCATAGCCTTCACCCAGGAATATCATTGCCGCAAGCATCGGACCGGTGTTACAAATAACATTCCAGTTAAAGTCTCTGAGCGGCCAGTCATTCCATTTGGTGCCGTACATATACTGATTGTGAATCTTTATCGCCTTATTCGTGCAGGCGTAAACAATTGCGTCCTTTTCATCCTGTGTCAATTCATCACGAAGTAAATCGTAAGTGTATGCTAAATACAGGCAAATCCATGAGGTAGACAACATGTGTACCTCACCGTTCCAATACTGCAGGTTAATCAGGTAATTTGCAAATTCCTTAATTTTATCAATATAAGCTCTGTCACCTGTCATGTAGTATGCATACCACAGCTGCTGCGGTACAAAGGTTCCCGGAAGACCGTTAATCTGTACACCCGGAGTATCAGGAATATTCAATGTCTGATTCAGCATTGCTTTTGCATCACGCAAGGTTAAATCGGAAAACTCTTTCATTCTTGGGTCAGTTTCCGTTGCCGCCTTAATCTGCGGTGCCTCCGTTTTAATGGTTTGTACACGCGGATACGGCTTGTTTTTAATATGCTGATCAAACTTTTGTTGTATCGTATCTGCATTGTAGCGATCTAAAATAAGATATGCCATCATATGGCTGTAATCGGAAACGGAATACAGCAGTGCTCCGCCGCCCGGGTTTCCGTTAAAGTGGTAAGGTCTTTCGTCCGGTGCAATTACACCAAAGCCCTTGGAGGACTCACCGTAAAATTTGTGCATACCATAACGCGCAAATTCACGAACCGGAATATACAGGATGCCGTCAATCTCCTGCACCTTGCTTTCCGAAGCATATTCCTTACCGTCTACCGTAATAAACTTATCTCCGGCTTTTGCGGTAAGATTTCCTATGGTTGCTGTTTTGCTTCCCGCATCATAGCTCAGCTGCTTATTCCAGAAGGCAGCCAGTGTCGGTGCCGGACCTAAAATGTGCGCTCCATCCCATATAAATTTATAATCAGAAGAATATTTGCCATTCTTCACCCACACATTGGAGTTTTCCGCAACAACGCAGATAGCATCCTTATAGGTTTCTTTCGTTTTAGAATAATCAGTAAGGTAAGAACTGGGATTCTTTTCAACGGAAATAGCCTCTGAAACTGCATGAAAACCTTTCATGTCAGGATTCAGTGCCGAGGAATCCAACTCATAATCAATAGCGTCGCCGGTTTCCTCCATCGCTGTTCCGCCGCCCATCAAGGTATCCTTGTCTACCGGTGCAATTGCCTTGTAGAACAGTACATTGTCAAAATCAAGGTAATGTTCGCCGGTCGCGCCTGCTGTCGGAGACTGCCAACGCACTTCCCAGATCGTTGAGGATACTTCATTTGCCGATGCAGTAGTAATATCCGCATAAGAGAAGTTTTCCAATGCCAATTCTCCGTCTATGTAATAATCAATATCCTTGGTACGGAAGTCAATTACCGCTGCAATATTTACCCAACCATCCCTGGTAGACTTATCAGATATTACGGTAGACTCATCTGCCGCAAGGAACTTACCCGCCGCATTCACACGAATTATGCGCAGGTCGTGTCCGTTTGCTGCCGCATCACGGCAGATAATCTGCCACTCTACCCGACTCTTGCGGTTTACCCGCACATCCATTTGCACTACCATACACGGATAGCTTTCAATCATGGAATAAGCACCAACCATGGCGCCGCTGCCTCTTTCATATTTCATACGGAAAAACTGATTGCCGTCATCCGGGTCAAGCGTAACACCCGCCGTACCATTCCAAACCGGCATACCGTTAATGCCCTGTCCAACCGCCTGTGTTTCGCAGTCCAGTTCGAATATTAAAGAAGGCTTATATTTCGGTTCGGTGGCATGCTCCACACGTGTCTGTTTTTCTGCTGTATTGTAAACTGCCTCTGCAAAGCGATCAGAAGAAACCGGTTCTGTTCCGGCATATACCCGGAAATAATCGCAGTACATCGTGGTTTCCTGCTCTGCATTATTTTTTGAAGTAAAACCTACCTTAGTCATTTCCTTCGGGTCTCTCAAGACGCCTCGATGGGACTTCAAAACACCGTCTACATACAATTCATAACGCAGGGTTTCCAGATTGAGCACTGCGGAAAAGACCATCCATTGATTAGTCGGCATTTTTCCGATCTTTTTTCCGCCCATATCAACCAATTCACCATTTTCCTTACGCGTTACCAAAGTAAAACGGTTGGAACCGTTGGCATACTGCAAAAGTTCCTTCTCTGAATTATTATCCTCTACCATCACACGGTTCTCAATTACAATTTCAAGGTTTGCGCCGATGCTGAACGAAAAATGAACCAGTGCACTCTCCCAGCGATTACGTACGCGTAAAATTTTTCCGCCGTTGTTTTTAATAACCTGCACCAAACTTCCGTCACCAAACGTTGCGGCAGAGTTTGGCACTGCATTGGTCATAGTATCAACAAAGGTCTCATTCAGCAGTGCTGCCACCGTGCCCTCATCCGCCATAACACACGGAACGGCTCCAAGCAGGAGAACAGCGCTCAACAATATTGCTAAGATGCGTTTCATCCTTCATCCTCCTTCTTAAAATTTATATATAATCAAGTCAAACGAGGTCGTCCACTTATATATACTCGCGTAGACATAGCAACCTCCGCTGCCGTCTCCGTCAAAATACTGCGAAACAGAATCAAACGATCCGCTCACTACGCGCTGCATTCTGGTGTCAACCACCGCGCAGTTTCTGACCTCACCCGGAACAAGAATCCGTTTATCCATATCGGTACTGAAATCAGGATTGTTCCTATTAGGTACCATTACCAGATAATCATCTGTTTTCTTATATACTCTGCCAAAATAATAATGAATATATCCATCCGAATCCAATGTAGGCTTCGGTGTGTTCTCACCCGTACTGCCGACGTTAAGCATAGTATACAAAGTTGATATTTTTCCATCCTTGCCGATTACATATCTGACGACATCTCCAAACTCATAGGCGTCAAGACTTGGCAAGTTATCCGGATTTACGTCATAGGATTTTGTCTCTCCGTTTGCCCACAAATAAACAATGCCGCCGTCAATACCCTTGGTTGTCTTTACAATAATGCCTACAGCCGTATTATTTGTCGTTTTTACAACACCCTTGAGCGGATCTTTCGAATACAGAAGTATGGCGCCTGCCTTCATGTCATCCCCTACATCGTAAATCTCGCAATATACGTCATTGGTGTCCGGACCGAAGCTGTACTCTGTGCCATACAGTTCATCATCATCCGCTTCGCCCGCCGCGTCGGGAACTACCAGGAAAAATGTATTATCATCTGAAGCATATTTTCCTGCCCATATTTTTTTCCACTGATAATATTTAATTGCTGTGTTCTTATCAACACCCGGTGTTTGAACAATGCTGTTTTCCGAAGTGCCCGAAGAGGTATACAAATCAACAACTTCACCTTTAGAATTTAATTTGTACTTAATCAGCTGACGTTTAATTTTGCCGCCGGTAAACAGTTTCGTGCACTCGCTCAGTTTGCCTCCGTCATACTTCGAACCGTCATCCACACAAACCTTATCAGCTATCGGGAAAATCAATTTCTTGTCACCGTCTATAATTTTTACCTGAGCTTTCCCCAATCCCTTTGGTTTGTCATATGCAAAAAAGTAACCATATTGCGGACCTTCTAAGTCATTTTCTGTATCCTGGTAGACCAATCTGCCAAACATATCTACACTAAAGCCAACGCTGGCGCCCACAGAAAGTTCACTTTTCGGTGTTTTCAGCGGCAAATCATAGCTTGTGCCGTTAATAACGAGAGTATCGTCACCGATTTCTTCAATAATTCCATATACCCCTGCAGAATATGCATAAATTTTAAGATATCTTCCATCCTCCGAACGGTAAACCGTCAGAACATCACCAGCCGTCATTTCATCAATGCTGATTTGTTTCTCCGTCTTTTCTCTCTCATCCACACTGATAATTTCACAATAATATTCCTTGTCAAACGGATTGGTATAAATATTTCCCTCTTTACAGTAAATAATATCTTCCAGGTTATCAGCGCCCTGATAGACCATAGTTTCAATGCGGTTTGCTTTTACAAAGTCATATACATCATCAGCATTGGTATCAAACAAAATTAATTCTCCATCATCAATCTTAAGATCTGATGTCTTGTGCTCCAATACCACTCTGTTATTTAATACATAATCAAAACCGCTGCGCAAAGTGACATCCTCGTTGTCACCCTTCTCATTTTCATATGTGATAACGTTATTTTTTGCAGAAATAATATCCTCTGCCTTTATTACCAGCTTTGTGTTGCGGTTGGCATCCTCTTTCATATACACAACGTACCGTTCCTCATCATTATCGTTCTGGTAATAGTAGCAGGTAACATACATGCCGAGGTATTCTGCCATAGAGACGTCATCGGTGGTGTAAACCTGATGATCAATTTCAATTTCGTCTGTATCCAGTTTTACCTTGTCCGTATCTAAAGCCGTAAAACGATTTGCTGTTACCGTACCGCGTGTCTTATATACATTGTGGATTCTTTCCAAAAGCATATTGTTCTTATCCACTTCACCCTCGTTGTCAACATACGAGGCTGTCAATGCATTATAACACATCAGCATAATGGACACCCTATCGGTTCCGCCCTCTGATGTAACGCCTTTATAAAGTCCCAAAGATGTAGCTGACTTTTTGTAACCATCCGGATAACCGCCGTTACGTTTTGCTGCACCTTCATATCCCAACAAACGCAGCAACGCTACCATGGCGTCCTGGCGGGAAATATTTCTGTTTACGCCAAACTCATTTTTGCTGATTCCGTTCATGCAGCCAATAGCAGAAACGGTTGCAATGGCTTTTGCATACTTATGAGAGGCTGATACATCTTCAAATTGTTCCGTTGGCGTCAATACTTGTGTGCCAATCCCGGAAAGCTGTGACATCCACAATGCAAATTCGCCGCGTGTTACATTTTCCTCTGTTACTTCCTCACTTTCCACGATTCCCATGTGATAAAGCAAACTAATTTTGTCTTTTTCCGTCTGAGTAAGCTTTATTGCGCCCTCATTTGTTTCAGCCGCCCATACCGTATTCAGGCTAAGCAGCATAACGAAAATTAAGAGCAAGGCGCCCCAAGATTTTTTCATATAATAATCCTTCCTTTCTGTGCCATAAGCACAAAACTTAAGTTTAAGCGTCTGCAATACTGTTTCACCGCCATTCGCCGCTCTGATATATCCTCGCGCAAGAAACAATATCGGTGAAACCTTACTTTCCTTTCTTATATTAAAGCTTTGAAGCAGCGCGCATAACCTCATATAAAGCTTTTGCAGCTTGCGCACGGCTCACTGCACCGTTAGGTACAAAGTTTCCATTCTCCATACCATTTAAAATGCCGGCACTTCCGAGTGAGGAAACTGCTTCCCTTGCATACGCCGCTATCTGCGCATCATCACCAAAGCTTCTTTCTCCCGCCGCAAGATTGACATTCGCCGCTTTCAGCGCTCTTTGCAGCATAACTGCCATATCCTGACGGCTAATCACTTCGTCCGGTAGGAAGCTGCCATTTCCATTGCCGTTAATAATGCCCAGTTCTGCCGCAGCATTGACATCACTGTAGAACCAGTGCTGAGCAGCAACATCAGAAAAATCTGCTTCTGTTGTTGCCTGATAATTATCAAACAGAGCTTTTATCAGCATTTTCGAAAATTCCGCACGTGTCACCGAAGCCTCCGGATAAAATTTTCCTGCTTCCTTACCGTTTAAAACCCCGAGTTCATACAAAGACTGTATCGGACCAGCACACCAATGATTGCTTTTAACATCCGAAAATGCATCAATATTTCCAACGTCTGTGCCATCGTCTACAGGTTCCCAGTTAATAATCGGCGAGCCCTTCGATGAGCCAGATTTACTGCTTGAGCCGCCCCCGCCGCTGCTGCTCTTTTTACCAACGTCTGAAACAGCTTGATAAAATGCCGTTTGCAACTCTTTTACCGATGCATAACGATTTCCCATAACCAGACGAATTACCTCAGTCGGATCCTTAGACTGATTGAAATCCGTTACATCCAGTTTTAACAAAGAAGCATATGTATCCAGCAACGCCGTTCGGTAAGAACTTGCGCTTCCGTCCCTTTTTGCATTAATATCCGCAAGACAGAACCAATGCTGATACTGTGTTTCAAGGCTTGCCTCTGTATAATTACCTTTGCGGAAGCATGCGAGTAATTCTTCCTGTTCCTCCGCCGACAGCGCGCTAAATTTAGCAAAATCAAAGTCTATTTTAGATGCATTTTCCTCCAAAAATGCCTTTGCCTCCGCATCAGCCGTCAGCTTTGTCATCTGGCAAAGTATCAGACACTTCTTGTATAAAACTGAAAAATCAGCCGCTGTCAAATTTCCTGCCGGTTTGTATTGAAAATAGAGTTTTGACATCAGAGCTGCATGCTCATTAAATACATCTACATCAACTGCCAAATCCCGATAAACTTCACGAATAACCCCGGCAAAGGTACTCTCTGTAGAAGCATTAACCTTCTCCATCGCTTTAGCTGCAGCGGCAAGATTAACATGTTCAAACTCACTGCTTGCTACCTCTCCGCCAACAGTAACTGTTGCCGTATATTTGCCGCTTGTCAGGTCCGCCGGCAGTGCCGCGGTATAAACAAAGGAATTTTTCGCTGTTCTCGGCATTTCCGTCAGCACACGATATTTACCGTCTGCAAGTACAGAAAGAACTGCTGTTTTTTCCATTTTGTCCGTGGTTACCGTTACTGTTATATTTGCTTTTTCAGCGCTGTAATCCACTTTCAATTCTGTTTGAGCACCGCACGGTACAGACGCAGGCAGAGCAATCAGCAGTGCCGCAGCGGCAGATACTATTTTTTTGCTCCCGAACCAACATTTTTTGTTCATCATACACGTCTCCTTTTTTCTTTCTTAAATTAATGTTTACTTCTATTCTTTAACAGCGCCTATCATCGCGCCCTTAATAAAGTATTTTTGCACAAATGGGTAAATTGCCAAAATCGGAACAGTCGCAACCACCGTGGTGGCGTGCTTAATAACCTCCTCCAAAAATGCCGTGTCTGCTGTCACTGCATAGTTACCCATTTCCTGAGACGAAGACTTAATTAAAATCTCACGCAAAAACAGCTGCAGCGGATATTTATTTCGATCCGTAATGTACAAAAGTGCTGAAAACCACGAATTCCAAAGTCCAACGCCATAATACAGCACGATAACCGCAACGGTTGCTTTCACGTTCGGAAGTATAATTTTAATGAACGATTGAAACTCATTTGCACCGTCCAATCGTGCGCTTTCCTCCAAGCTCGCCGGAACGGAAGCAAAGGATGAGCGCATAATCAAAACATTGTAGGTATTAATCACACCGGGAATGATAACAGACCAGCGTGTGTTCAGCATGCCCAGATTTCTTACCACCATATAGGTAGGAATCATACCGGCAGAAAAAAACATGGTAACCACAATCATCTTCATTAAAAACTTTCTGTATTTTAACCGAGGATGCGACAGCGGATAAGCCATAATTGCCGTAATTAAAGTAGAAAATGTTGTTCCTACTACAACATAAAAAATGGTATTTGCGTATCCAATATATACCTCTTTGTTTTGCAAAACCGCCTTGTAGCCTGCAAGAGAAAAACCGGCAGGACCAAACATCAAACCTGTGTGCTTTACCAAAAGCGTAGAGTCGGAAAACGAAGAAAAAATAACATGTAAAAATGGGTATAGCGCAACGAGCGCCGCAAAAACCATAAAAATGTAATTTGCCGTATCAAAAACCCAATCTCCGATACTCCTTTTTCTGTGTTGCATGAATAAACCCCTCCCAAAACTTTCTCAAACTGTTTTTACCAAAGTCCTGTTTCCGTAACTTTCTGGCTGATATAATTGGATCCCACAACCAAAAGCAGATTAATAACGGAATTGAAAAGGCTCACTGCTGTTGCAAAGCTAAAATTCATTTCCACAAGACCCTTATTATATACATAGGTAGAAATAACTTCACCGGTTTCATATGTCAGCGGATTGTAAAGTAAAAATACCTTTTCAAAACCAACGCTCATAATGGTGCCGATGTTTAATAAAAGCACCGTGACGATAGTAGGCATAATCCCCGGCAAGGTAATGTGAAGCGCCTGGCGAAATCTTCTGGCTCCGTCTATCTCCGCCGCCTCGTACAAGGTCGGATCGATTCCGGAAAGCGCCGCCACGTAAACAATAGACGACCATCCCATGGATTCCCAGATACCGGAAACAACATAAATAGTTTTAAAAAGCTCCGGTCTCATCAAAAGATTGGTGCGCTCTCCGCCAAAAAAAGCAATAATATCATTAATGAGTCCGTTCTTCATTGTAAAGCTTGTAATCATACCGCACAAAACAACCAGTGAAATAAAGTGCGGAATGTAGGTGAGCGTCTGCACTACCTTTTTAAACCGTTTACAGCGAAGTTCATTCAGCAGCAGTGCGAAGACGATCGGCACCCAGAAGGAAGCAACAATAGCGTAAGTGCTCAAGCCAACCGTATTCTTAATAACTCTCCAGAAGAAAATACTGTCAAATAGCCGTTCGAAATGTTCAAAGCCGACCCACGGACTGCCGAACACCCCCAATAGCGGATTATAATCCTTAAAAGCAATAAGATTATAGTACATTGGTATGTACGCAAAAATGATGTAGTAAAGAATGCCGGGCAGAACCATCAAATACAGCACTCTGTTCACCCACAGTTCCCTGCGGAAAGCTGCAAAGGCCCCGACCTTCTTTCCTGACACCCCTCCTTCAGCTTTCAAATTTCTGTTCATAACCATCCATCCTTTAGTTTTAAAATCGAAAAGGTCTCTGCTGAAACCCTTGGCCCCTTTTCTTGATTTTATTATACAGCAAAACCGCACGCACAGTAAATCAGTCATATTATTAAAACATCTGATATTTTACGTGCGGCATTGTCGTTTTTTGTTGTTTAAATTTAAACTTTCCTTTCAAAAGCGCACAACTACGCGGTTTTTTCTATTCCTTTTTACCAAAAAGAATAAAGCTGATTACACCAATATCGACTTTTTCCGGTGTGCCGGTAATGGTAAGTCTTGCCGCATTGCCGCGTTTCGGTTCAAAACTGCGGTAATCATTTAAGTAGTCCTCAGAGTTATCGGTCATATCAAGCAGCAATTCCCAATTACCATTTTCATAATCATCGGTAATTTCTATTTTATATTGTACCGCACCCGGCAAAATTCCCTTGTCCTCGTCAAAGCCGCCTTCCTTCCATAAAATTCTGGAGGCATATACCATATATTCTCCGCGCAGATCCACGACAATTTGGCGTTTATTGTCGCCCTCGTCCGGCTGCCACCAGGTAATCATGCTTTCATCCGTCACATAGAATGGTTCCCTTCCCGGTGCTGCCGAAGTAGCCCAGGCAGGATTCTGATGGTTCAACGCGCGAATTCCCGCACCATTATTCGGATCATCGGGTGCTGTAATTCCGGGCGCCCACTGCGGATAATCGGTAGTACGAACCGTCAGTTCGCCCTTCTCATTGATAATAACCTTATCCATGCCGATGCGACGCTCAAACATATGTGTCGTTGCTGCAACACTGGTATAAAATACCCAAATGCTGCCATTCGGACCCTCAGTAACACAGCCATGACCTGCACCGCGGCAAATTCCTTCCTTCTTTTCGCAAAACGGCCCGTGCTCCTGCGGACGAAAACCGGAAAGAGGAGACTCATCAGAGCAGTAAACACCCAGATTGTAAGTATCATAGGTCGTGCCGTTCGCTGCATAAGTCAGATAATATCTGCCGTTATGCTTAAACATATCACAGCCTTCAATCCAGCCGATCTCCGTTTCCTGATAACGCGCACCCCAACATTCCCAGCCCGTTTCCGGACGAAAATCTACAATACGTACCGGTTCACAAAGCAAACGGTTTGGTTGTTTCGGATCAAGCTCAGTGCCCTGAATACCGGTTTCAATACCACACCCAAAATACAGATATAGCCTGCCGTTGTCCTCAAAAAGTGCCGGATCATCCACCCACAATTCTTCACCGTTAGGACGGACAAAGTTGCCGACCTTCTCAAACGGACCAAACGGCGAATCTGATGAGAAAATCGCGTTTGTGGAAGAATGTACCATGTAAATCTTACCGCCAAAGGCAACCGCTGTAACTGCAACCTCAATTTCATACAATCTCTTTTCATGATCAGTTAGTGCTCTGCCCTCTTTAGTCTGACCGCTTGCGTCAAAACGACGCGGCAATATCGGATGTTCCTCCCAGTGCAGCATATCCTCCGTGACATAGCAACAGTCGGCACTTGCATATAAATACCACTTCCCATCATAATACATCACATCAGGATCCGAAAGCGAACGGTAGGGTCTTACAGGGGCTTGAAATTTTGCTTCATTTCCCTCCTGCCATCTGCCCGTTACCGGTAAAAAACACTGCAAAAATCCCCAATCTTTTCCCGCATACGCATAATTAGGAAAAGAAACCGGATTACAAAACGTCTTTTCATACTGATTCTTCATTACATTCTCTCCTTCAATTAATATCTAATATTATTTATTTCCCCCACAGCGATACAAGCGACCTCCAAAGCATGTACCTCCATCGCAATCTCCGCATAGCCATCACGGATTTCC
>CAKSBF010000021.1 GCA_934438075.1 uncultured Clostridia bacterium
TCGTATATATGTGTCGTCGTCACGCCGTTCACCGTCTTGCTCTGCCGCAGATTGTTGCCGTCATAAGTATAACCGGCAGTATTTTCACCGTCCTCCACGCTCACCAGGCGGTTAAACGCATCATAACGATAGAAAACCGCGTCCGCATTATCTTGTGTAAGAACCAGTTCCTCCGTCTTGTCCTCTTCTCCCGCTGATGCGCGGATTTCGCTGCGCAGCCGCGCCTCACAGTTGCCGTTCGCATCATAGCAATAATCAAAAATCTCCTGAAAACCGCCGCTTTCCTTCGTCCGGCGCGTCAGGCGGTTGTTCTTGTCATAGCTGAAATACAGCGTGTAGCTCTTCTCTGCGTCTGTAAGGTCGCTGTGCGTTTTGACCGAAATGTTGCCGAAACGGTCATAACTGTATAGATCTGTATATTGCTCTCCGA
Source organism: uncultured Clostridia bacterium (assembly GCA_934438075.1). Classification (GTDB taxonomy): domain Bacteria; phylum Bacillota; class Clostridia; order UBA1381; family UBA9506; genus RGIG1666. The sequence continues at coordinate 431 of CAKSBF010000021.1, forward strand.
TCCACTCCGCGGTGATTCTGCCCATGCCGTCATAGCTGTAATTTGAAACCAATCCATCCGCGCTCTGTTGGCTAACATTACCGGCTAGGTCGTACGACAGCTTATAGTTTAGCTCTTCGCCCTTGCCCCTTAGCCGTACGCCGCTCTGCCTGCCTGTTCCGTCATAGTCATACTCCTTATATGGAAGAGAATCCGTCCGATCCTTTGACAGCCGTCCCGAATTGTAAAAGTAGGTTGTTTTCGCACCGTTTGCATTTAGCGTACGCAATGCATTGGCATTAATAAATGAATATTCCGCATTCAGCATGGTTGCGGTTCCGTTTTTCAGCAAAAAGCTCGCTCGGTTGCCGCTCTCATCATAAGTATATGTTTTTATTATACTTCCTTTTATTTCCTTTGTCAACTCGCCGAAGCCGTCGTACTCATACTGTGTCGTTCCGCTCAAATCCGTCATTTTGCTGACAAGACCCAAGAGGTTATACTCCCACCGCTCGGTCAGACCGCTGCAGCTCCGGCTCGTCATCCGGCCCATACCGTCATAGGTATATTCCGTCACCTTGCCGCTCCGGTCGGTTTTACGCAAAAGGTTCCCCAAATTGTCATATTCCATTGTTTCCGACTGACCCAGCGCGTCAGTCTGACGAATCATACGCCCCTGTTTATCATATGCAAAACTTGTCTGCGCATGTTTTTGTGCGTCATATGCCTCTGTCGCCGATTCTAACCCCGTAATGCGGCGCAGAAGATTGCCGCCTGCGTCATATTCATAGCGCACGGCATGCTCTGCACTGCCGTCGTTGGATATCTCCGCCGTCATGCGGTTCATAGAATCGTAAAGATATCGGGTTGTCTGGTAAACCTCCGGATAATCCTTGGATCCCCACCATTGGCGAAGTTTCTTCTGCGTCAGATTGCCGTAAGCATCGTAATATTGGTTTGTGTTAAAATAAATGCTTCGTTTGCTGAAAATCTCCTGTCCGCGGGCGTTGTAGGTGTAAGAGGTTAAATCAGATGCAGGATCGGTAACAGAGGAAACATTTCCAAAATTGTCATACTGATAGCTTGTCGTCCCGAGGGAATCCGTCCGACTCGCAACGCGATTGAACAACAAGTTATAGGTGTAGCTTACTTCTTTTCCGCCAAAATCCGTCTGCTTTATAAGACCGCCCGCCAAATCATAATCATACGATGCACTGAGACTTTTCTGCAGGTCGTTCTTAATGCCGTTAATTTTTTCTGACACCACGCGTCCCCATTTATCAATACCGCGCGTTACAACCGTATCATAGGCGAGACCCGTTTTAATCGTTATGCTGCTTTCCTGCACCTCTCCGGCGGCAGCTGTTTTTCCGCCAAATTGTTTTTGGGAAAGAAGTTTGCTCCCCTCATAAACCTTTTCGCTTTTCACTTCACCATCGCCGAAATAAGTATACTCCGCGCGGCTTTTCTCTGTTCCGGGCGATGAGTATAAACGCACTCTAACCACTTCACTCTGCTCATTATATGTATTTTGGCGCACCAAATCAAAGCCGCCCGACTCATTTTCCAGATATAACTTTGTCTGGCGTCCCAGCGCGTCATATTCTATCTTTTGTTTCACGCCGCGCACGTCTGTCACAGTGATAATATTATTCATATCATCATACGCCATGCTGATATATGTACCGTCCGGATTCGTTTGCTTGGTCAGACGGTGCAAACCATCGTATTCGTACAGCGTTGTACGCTCCCCGTTTTCTGTAACTTGAATTAAATTACCCCAAAAATCATATGTCTCTGTACGCACAATATCCCGCGCTTCCGGCGACTCACCCGACGCCCCCGTAATCGCCTCAACTTGTTTTTCCGTGGTAGTCTTTATCAGACTTATGCCATCTGTCCGAGTTGCCGTCAAAGCAGGATAGGTGTAGCTGTACGTGGTTAATCGGTTTCCGTTGCTTCCGTCTGTCATGCTTGTTTCTGTCAGTTCTCCATTTGTATTATGAGTGTATTTCTCCTTAAAACCAGTACGAATGGAAGCTTTTTCTCCATCTTGATAGTAACTCCATTTTTCGCTGTAGGTTCCGTTTTTTATATTATATTCCTCACCAATATATACTCCTTCCTCCCGAAGCTGCTTGGTCTTTACCAACAGTCCGTAAGTACTATACTGATATTCTCTTGTGTTCAGCCCATCCTCTTCCTTTATCAGTTTTTGATGGCTGTCATAAGCTCGCGTAATTGTTTTGATGAACGAATTAAAGTCGCACCGGTTTGTAATTACGATCTGCGTCGGCAAATAATTGCCCTCTGCCTGGCGTGTCTGGGTATATTCTATAGTGGAGCTTCCCTTTTCGGTTGTCAGTGTTTCCTTTATTACATTTTTTTCACTGTCAAACCATTCTGTATGAGTATAATTTTTGCCATAAACTCTCATCGTACTTTCCCTGGTATCAAAATCATAGCTATAGGCCCTGCGATTTATATCTATCTGTGAGCCGGGCAAAAATTCTGCCCGCGTGGTCACCACATCATAATCACGCTTTGTGCTGCGAATGCCCGTTTTGTTCATTTTTGTTTCATATTCATATTTTATCTGCGCACCGTTTGGCAGCTCAATCCGGTATAACTGTGATTTTTTACACGGTACGGTGATAACAGCACCCTGCGGCAGCTCGTCACCCATGTACCACAAATCTGTAAAGTTTCTGCTGTAATAGGTAACTGCTCTTTCCGCAAAGCCGGGCAACGCTGTATACACTTTGAGAGTATGGATATTATCCTCCTTCAAAATGTTATTCGGATCCAAGCCATCATCATTGCTCTCGGTCATTTCATAACGGACAGTTGCTGTGCCGTTAACGTCTATGCCGGAAATACGGATCCCTTTGTCATGCCGCAGTGTCACAGTTCTGCCATAGGTATCAACAATGGTATCACAGCCATCGTCTCCGTAATAGGTAATAACATTACCGAAACGATCCTCCTTTTTCATCAGGGACAGCATCATATCTCCGTTTTTGGCCGGCCGAAAATAAAACTTCACACCGTCATAACGTGTAATAATCATGCGCGGCGTATCCATCGTTTCATCTTCATAATAAACAGGATCATACAGGCTTCTCAAAACTTCAATCCTATACATACCGCTTTGTACTTCTTCTTTTCTGTCGTAAGATATTACCCGTGCATAAAGCGGCCGGAAATAGCTGTCATCCGATTCTTCAATATATCTCGCACGGTAAAACAACATCATTCCTGTCTCCGGATCGGTAAATTTTCCATATTCAGTTGTAGCGCTGGAACTGCGGGTCTGCTCCTGCGACAACACCTGCGCAGCAGGATGTGCCAGCGACCAGCCGTCACCGATTGCCATGCTGTCAAAGGAATAAGAACTGCTGTAAATGTTGCTGTGGATTGCATGCAGTTCTATGATATCAGGCCGGGTAGTTTTATCCCGTACCAAAACAACATCATTTCCTTTTGGCAGTGCACGAGCATGATAAAACGGCTTTCCAAATGAAAAACCAATTTCTTTCGGCGATTTCAAATCATACGCATAATAAGTATACTTTTCCTGTGCACTTCCACTGCCAATGCCGCCCCCGGGAGAACCCCAATTGCCTACTTTGTTTTTTGTATAATCGGCCGCCGTGTAAATAATACCGTTTTGTTCCTTCTGCAGAAGCTCGTTTTCACTTCCAAACGCAATGTAAACAGGCTCCGATGAACTGTCGCCGTTTATGTAATAGCGATATACATATTTATCGCTTGAATTAACGGTATCCAACCGTGCCCCTCCCAACACGCTGTAAACCATCTGTTCCCCAAAGCGGTCATCATCATCGTTGGAATTGTATCTTCTTTGCAAAACCAAATCAAAGCCACCCTTGCCGGGCAGAGTTAAATCCGTTGCACTATAAGCCAGCGCCCCCTCTGCAGTCATAACATTTTCATTTCCTGCATCCGAGACAGCGCTGGGCGCCCTTTGCTCCTGCTTATATTTATCAAAGTATGACTCCAGTTCATAATATCGGTTCAAGGCATCTGATGTGCTCTCTGCAAATGCTGCAGAAGAGAAAACACACAACAAAACAAAAAAACAAGCCGCAAAATATATTTTCAGATATTTTTTCATGTCTTTCTCCTATCTCATATATTCTTTTAAGGACATTCCCTTTTTATTTGCATTTTCCAAATTCTCTTCCAGCTCCCGAATGCTAAAACCACTGTCTATTAATTCTTTAATATCTTGTTTCGAAACATTCTCAAGCTTGCTTTTTGCAAAGGACAATACTTCCTCCGAATCCTTCTCTGAAAGCTTCAGCTTTTCCATTGTTCTTTTAATGATCTCATTTTTAGCATAAAGCCTCTGCTGCGCTTGCTGTGCCTTTTCTGCAAGCTCTCTAATATCAATACCCGTAACATCCGCCATTACAATATCTGCATAAATCTCCTGAACACTCGCCGAGGCATGAAAGCATTCCGCTGTGACGCCTTCCTTCTGATACACCTCCTGTGCAATCTCATTCCAAGCTTTGCCCGAAATTTTTTCATCTAAAATCTCTTGGATTGTTTTTGTACCTTTACGGCTCATAATATTTGCAGAATGAATCTCTTCCAAGGTAATACCGGCATTCATATATGCCGTAATATCCCCCTCATTTAAAACGCCGCCTCTGTTCTCCGTAAGGGAATTAAATGCCCCTTCAATCCAATTTTTCCCATGAATTTTAATAGTCTGTGCCTCATCATAAATTGCTTTGGCGTAGGCCCAGTCTCTCTGACAATCCGTATCCTGCGCAAAGTCATAAACGTCAAGAAGCTTGTCCAAGTCATATCCGTTCCGAACCCATTGATACAGCTGAAACATGTCTTTTGAGGAAAATTGATACATGGTACTGAATCGCAGCAATTTTTCCATGAGCGCCGCCACTTCATCCGGATACATCCCTTGTTTTTCTAAAAGCGACACAAAATCCGGCTGACGGGCCGCTTGCACCAGCTGTCCAACCATTCTTTCCGTATTTGTTTCCGCATTTATTTTTTCCCAACTAATCGTCAGGCTTTCTGATATTTCGCTTTTTAAAGCATACACACCTCCTGCTGCCAACAGCAGGAATAATACAATGACAGCGCCAACTTTTTTTCGCATAAAATCTGCCTCCTATCTGCTAATGGTGAATACCGTTTCTCCGGAATAGCCGTCCAAAAACTTAAATTTAAAAATATTCAATACTCCGCTCCATACCTTGTTCTGGGGAATCTTTGTATTCAAGATTTTAAATTTAATTTTACCGGGTTCAAAGGCTGTAATTTCTACATTGCCACGAACCCCGCAGCCTATCGAGTCATCCGAATATGCTCCAAAAAAGCTGACAGGCTCTACTTGTTCACTTCGATAAGCTAGACTAAAAATTTTATTTTCAAAAGAGCTGTTCTCCTTTATCCGCGCAAATAAGCGTACTACTTCATTTGCTTCCCCGGTCAGTCTGTAAGTATATTCTGTTTCTGCCGGTTCGGCGCCTCCTTCATATGTAAATGCAACAGTTGCGGGCGTGACTACTTTCCTGCCGCTTACTTTCACCTGATAGGTACCGGCAGGCATGGTGTCGGATAGCTTAAAACTAAAGCGATACGCCCCGTCCGCACCGCTGAGCATTTGGTCAATATATGCCACCTCGCCGTTCGGTGCATTTACCAAAAGCGTTACCTGCTGATTCGCTCCGCTGCTGATCCTGCCGCTCACTGTTATTCTGCCGTCGCTTATCTCTGCTGCAGCTGTAACTGTTACCGGTTGCGGTTCTTCCGATAGTTGATAATTAAATTCTGCTGTTGCGGGCGTAACCACTTTCCTGCCGCTTACTTTCACCTGATAGGTACCGGCAGGCATGGTGGCGGATAGCTTAAAACTAAAACGATACGCCCCGTCCGCACCGCTGAGCATTTGGTCAATATATGCCACCTCGCCGTTCGGTGCATTTACCAAAAGCGTTACCTGCTGATTCGCTCCGCTGCTGATCCTGCCGCTCACTGTTATTCTGCCGTCGCTTATCTCTGCTGCAGCTGTAACTGTTACCGGTTGCGGTTCTTCCGATAGTTGATAATTAAATTCTGCTGTTGCGGGCGTAACCACTTTCCTGCCGCTTACTTTCACCTGATAGGTACCGGCAGGCATGGTGGCGGATAGCTTAAAACTAAAACGATACGCCCCGTCCGCACCGCTGAGCATTTGGTCAATATATGCCACCTCGCCGTTCGGTGCATTTACCAAAAGCGTTACCTGCTGATTCGCTCCGCTGCTGATCTTGCCGCTCACCGTTACGCTCTCACTGTTATTTTGCACCATGCACGTTACACCAACAGACGGCTGTGCAAATACCTTTAAAGAGCCAAGTACAAACAGCAGCACTACAAAAATAATTCTCAATAGGCCTTTTTTCACATATTTCATCATAATCCCGCCCTTATAAATAGATATTTTAAAATATATCATTTTGCCATTGTATATTTTATTGTCTTTATTATATCACAACATATATATTTGTCAATATATTATATATTTTATTATTATTTGACGAAATATGATTCTATATTTGATAATGCAAAAGGCCATAACAAGTACAAAATGTATTTGTCATGACCTTTATAATAAAACTATATATTTATTTAACCTAATTGCTCCCGCCGAGTCCTTGCGGTAGAGAATCCCCGTCGCGCCGTATATGTAAGCACGGCTTACCTAGCTATTTTCTTATCAGCATTCAATAGTTAACCCTCTAGCTGCTTCCTTTAAATATGGAATCGCCATACAATCTGCGCTATTCTAGTACATAAAAATTTTTCCTTGTATCATTTGCTTCAGTAATGAAACTTAAACCCGAAAAATGGTAATTACTGCAAGTTTGATACATTGCCCTTAGAATGCCTTCGCTCTTACAATATATCTCTACATATATTGAGTCACTACAAAATAGGATTAATTGGCAATCACTTTTAAGAAAATCCTCATAAGTCTCTATTTCTTCTACAAGAGCTATATCATTAAAAAAGGCTTGAATATTAGCATTAACTATATAATAATTTTCCAACATGATTCTTTTTAAAAATGATTCACCCTTAATAATATTTTGCTGAAACAACGGTTGAAAGGCATCTGCCTGTTTGCAAATAATCTCTGATTCTCTTATCTTCCAAACATATTTTTTTATGTTTATGCTTTTTAAAATTAAGTATAAATAATTATTCCAATCGTTATTAATTTTAAATTGTAACCCTCTAATCATAAATACACCTACCCTATCGGAATCGGAATAAACGCCCTAAATAAGCTACCAGTAACTGCCACATTTAATTCAAAAGCAAATCTACTTAATTCTTCCGGTGTCATTTCATACGCAGCCCCTCTCATTGGTTTATCTCCATCCCAACCCCATTTATGTTTATGTGGCACTTTAGGATGTTTCTTTGAATTTCCATGATCCGTGAAATCTTCATCTTCTCTAGCTTTTCCATCTGAACCATACGTCCTCTTTTGGACAACTTCCCCATCGTTCCCATACTTGGTGGCTGTCGAATTAGGTTCGCCTGTCAAAGGAAGATTTGATTCTTGAATCCAAGAACTAGTATCAACATCTAAATCAAACCCTAGCGCCTCCCATGTCATGTCACCAACAATACCATCTACGTCTAAACCTTGTGCCCTTTGAAATTTCTTCACCGCAGCTTTTGTATGTGTACCAAACTGGCCATCAAATGTTAATTTATTTCCATTTTCATCCGTATAGCCAAGAACCGTAAGCCGTACTTGTATCATTACAACATCAGTATACGAACCCCCACCCGTTGAAATTAATTCTTTGGTTCTTTTCAACCCCAACGGATCCGTATACATCACCGGATTATTCTCACAGTACACATACCAATTCGTGCCGTCACGGATGGGATCTTCTGTTATGAAGCGTCCTTGTGTGGGATCGTAATATCTGTTTCTCAGGTAGATGAGGCCGCTTTCCCGGTCGGCATACTCCCCACAGTACAGCAACGGGTTCTCCTGCTCCGCATAATTAACCACCCTTTAATACTGCTTTTACAGCCCTCACTCGTACGGCACCGACATTGCTTGCCGTTTCATTACACATGCGGTAAGGCCACACACATTTACCATTCCTCCATAAGTATTATGACAATATGCACTTACGCTGCTCATTCTGCCCAGTCAATGTCGTAGCATTGACCATTTGCATATTTCGGTACTACTGTTTGTGCATTTCCCGTTTTATAGTCTACTATCTTTACGGTATAGCCTTCGTAATACCATGGTCCGCGCCACCGCTCAACACTTGCAATGTATTCTCCGTCCGGTGAAAAACAAAATTTCACCATAGGCGCTGTATATTCCCATTGACCTTTTCCATTTAATTCTTTAATAATCAGCTTCGTTCTATCTCCATTAGGAAAATATGCAATTAGTCTGCCATCTTTTGAAACTTTCGGATAAATTCCATCATATAAGTATTCCCTTTGTCCAGTTTCAACGTTTAGCTTAAATATCTGATTTAATACCTGGTTATTTTCCGCGACCGTATAAGCGGAATAATAAACATTCTTACCGTTATTACACCATGAATGGGTACCAATTGAATTTTTTTCTTCTACTATTTTCTTTTTTGAATTGTCTTGAATATTAACTAAAAACATTTTATTTTCCTCTGTTACACTAAAATGTTTCTCATCAACATATGATATATCTATTGATGAAATATATGGTGTTTCAGCTTGATACACTTGTATAGTATTTTTTGTATCTATATCATACAATTCAATTTCTCCTAATCCCGTATCAACCAAAATTTTTGATGTATTACCCATAAAACGGGCATTTCCTCCAAAAATTCCAATAGGAGTTATTGCGGTTGATTGCGAATCTAATAATACTAAACCTTGATTAGGTTTGTTCATTCCTTCCACTAATGGATCCCGAAATAGTATTTTACCTGATATTGTTTTTGTTAATTCAATTGGTATATTCGTTGTAGGGTCACCACAACCTATAAAATTAAAACATAGGTTTACAATTAAAGTCATTATGAGTATTTTTTTCATTGCGAACATCTCCAATCTTAATTTCCCCGACTTAACAGCCAACCCTTATAATTTGTATGATACATTTTCGTATACGTAAATGAATCATTAGGAAGCATTCGTTTATCATAAAACTTATCTGCCGCCATAACTATTGCAGCTGTTTTAAAATCACAGTTATTGGTGACGAGATTATACTTTCCCGGGTCATTAAACAGTTCTGCTACCTTCTTGAGTGCATTGCGACCATTCCCATGTGAAACGGTTAAATATAGATTCCCATTATAATTTTCCTGGGAGGTTTTACCGTTGCTTGCAACAAAATTTACTGTCCCCTCTTTGTAAAGAGCATCATTCCATTCGCTTGATAAGAGCATTGATATCCTCATTTCTCCCGGCCCTTGCGCAGTTCCATTTTCAGACCAGTAACTAAGCAATAACCCTTGATCATTTTCATTGATTAATAGTGTTGCCGTATGTCCTGCCCCGTAAGCACCTGTCGATTGCAACAAAGGCATAACCCTATTAATGTTAGTAACATTAAATTTTCTTATTTGATCAGCCTCTTCAGCAATACGTTTCATTGCTTTTACATCACCACGTGCGTTCGCCGCGTTCCATGCCGCAGTTAATCCACCTGTTCTCCTGTTATTCCCATTCAGAATTAACTGAATTTCATACGGGAGTTTTTCATCCCCAACTGCATACAGCCCCCACGGGTCGATATATATCAAGGGGTTGTTATTCGCGTACACATACCA
>CAKSBF010000022.1 GCA_934438075.1 uncultured Clostridia bacterium
GATGCCGAATCGGGATTTATTTACCTGCGAAACCGGTACTATGACCCGAGTATCGGAAGATTTATTACGGAGGACCCTGCTCAAAGCGGTACAAATTGGTATGTGTACGCGAATAACAACCCCTTGATATATATCGACCCGTGGGGGCTGTTTGATTATAATACCATGTACAGGCAAGGTGATCCGTATAATATTGAAATAGAGGTACTACAAAACGAACTAAAATATTTAGGATATTATTCTGGTAAAATAGATGGTCTATTTGGCCAAAATACTGATGTGGCAGTGAGAAAATTACAGGGAGACAGAGGCTTAGATGTTGATGGTGTAGTTGGAGTAAACACATGGAAAAGTCTGGGTCTGAAATATAGGACATACAAAGATATTGCGGCTGGTGTTGAAATTGTTACTATAGGCAGGAGGCAATATTTTGATATTAGCAAAGTATTTAATAATTGCTTGTGGGATGCGGAGCAAAATTTACAAGGACTGGGTATCGCTGAAAGGTACGGCGCATGGTATAATAAAGTAAATCATGGCGGTGATTGGGATATAAAATTAAAGGAACCGTGGACTACAACCCTTGGTGTGTCCTATCCGGGTGCAATCAATGCGCAAGTTGTGCTATACGGAAAAATTTCCACACCAGAAGAAATGGGGAATATATTTTACGGCTATACAGGCAGCTCGATAGGTTTACCAACAGGTACCTTGCTTGCTGGATCTTTATATGCAGCCGGAACAGGTGGTACTTTAAAAAGTTATGAGGGTTTAAACGCAGAATTTTCTGATTGGAGATCCATTCGTGATGGAATACAGTGGTATTATAATAAACATCCTATGGAGGCACGGCCTTAGGGAGGAGATGGCTAATGAGGAAAAATCTTCTGATAATGTTATTTATTTTAATTATAGGTACTATGGTGTTGGTTGGTAGGTTTCATGTGAGTTCTCGGAAAGCACAGAATACAGTAAGAATAGAATTTAAAGATAACAGCAACTACTTTAGAGAAGTTGCCGGGTTTTTGTTGAGTTATCCGGGACAGGATTTGCGTATTAGTGATAACCCATATATTTCTTCAAATGACGCTATTATCAATGAGAAAGTATATCAAACTGAGGCGGGGAAAAAAATTAGTGAATTGGGATATGATTTAATACGAACAGAGCTGGAAGGAGGAGTGTATTTTTATAGATATCGGATAAGAGATTTAGGTAGAGGACTTATGTATTATCCAAATGGTTTCAGGCTTGAGTATAATAAACAGGTTATAGATTATATCCCTTTGACGGAAGATGGCTGGTATTATTTTGCAGAGCAATAGGGTTAGCTTCGTTAATTATTGCTCTTGTCTGTCGATGCGCAGCTGCGCAGCGAAATCCGCGCATCAGCGGGAGAAGAGGACAAGACGGAGGAACTGGTTCTTACACAAGATAATGCGGACGCGGTTTTCTATCGTTATGATGCGTTTAACCGCCTGGTGAGCGTGGAGGACGGTGAAAATACCGCCGGTTATACTTATGACGGCAACAATCTGCGGCAGAGCAAGACAGTGAACGGCGTGACGACGACACATATATACGACGGAGCGGAGGTTACGGCAGATATTACGGGAGATCGGCAGTCGGTATATGTGCGCGATTTAAACGGCATTTTGTTCCGGGAGGAAAACGGAGAAAAGATGCATTATATTTCCAATCCCCGCGGCGATGTATCGGCATACTATTATTCCCGAACCCGGTTACTGCCGACATACACTTATGACGCCTTTGGTAATCAGACGGAGGCTTCCGGCACAGACCCGTTCCGCTACAGCGGCGAATACTATGATGCCGAATCGGGATTTATTTACCTGCGAAATCGGTACTATGAGCCGAGTATCGGAAGATTTATTACGGAGGACCCCTATTGGAATGTTGATAATATGATTTATGGGGATGACAATGGCAAAGTGCCGAGTATTTCAGCGATTATGCAAAGTTGTAATTTGTATGTATATTGCGGAAATAATCCGGTCTTGTTTATAGATAAAACGGGAGAGGCTTTGACTCCTTGGGATATATTGCATTTAAGTTTAGAGGAACAAAAAGAAATTAATGCATTAACATTATTATATATGCAAGGAGATAAAAGTGCGCATCTAAGGGCGGAAGGCATACGAAATCAATATCGTGGTAGAAATGAGGTAGGGACAGGAGATGGAAATACGGTTTCTGTTAGTGTAAAAAAATATGAGAATCAGAAGGTTGCAACTACACCTAGATTTAATGACATTTATAAGCTTGAGATAGATCCTGAAATGACAGAACTTTCTATGCAAATTGCGCTTGGCACCAAAAGTGATATTAAAATGGTGCAGCAGGCGGCCAAGTCAGTAGGGATTACTGATAAGGTACTAATAAAAGAATTTGGTGATTATATTGAAGAATGTAAACGTAGTGTTGGTATGAAACCGGGCAATCATTTGGAGTGGAAGGAGTTGGTTAGACGTGCAAGAGAATTTTTCTTCGGAGAATAAAAAGGAAGTTATGCCTGTTTTTTTGTCGTATAACTTTGCGTTATTGATTTATGGTGAGTTAGCAGCAATGAGGAAACAATTTTTGCGGTTTGATTCGTCTAAAAGTCAAATTTTTTTTAAAGGAGAAAAAAGGGAAAGACCTAATGTGGTTATGGAGCAAGATTTTTTTTCTTTTCAGGATAAAAGTGAGGGTATCGCGACCATAGAGAATCATCAAATAGTATATAAGTTTGAAACGCCCCCAAATGAAGTTTTTGATGGATTTTTAGAAGAAATTATAGATCATAAAGATATATTGCAGGATTTGCCGCCGAAGAGTGAGTGTTCTATTAGAGTCTTTATTAATGCGCAAGAAGCACAAACAGACTTTATATTTACTCCATCGAATATAAATAAATTATCTGTTCTTAATTTGCCATGTGAAATTTCAGTTCTATCGTGGGGGGAAGTAATAGATATTAATTGATATATCTACGCACTTTGTTTGGGACGGTATGAACATGGTGTATGAGTATACGGACGCGGAGAGCAGCTCATATATCTACGGGACAACGGGGATCCTTTACCGCAAGGACTCGGCGGGAGAGGTGTATACTTATACCACTTCCGGGCGCGGCGATGTAGTCACGGTTGCGGATTCGGACGGCAATGCACGGGAATATTTCTATAACGCCTACGGGGAGATCTTTCGTGTCTTCGGCGCGGAGTTGGAGAACCCGTTGCTGTACTGCGGGGAATACTATGATGCCGAATCGGGATTTATTTACCTGCGAAACAGGTACTATGACCCGAGTATCGGAAGATTTATTACGGAGGACCCTGCAAGGAATGGGTTAAATTGGTATGCGTATTGTGGGAATAATCCGGTGATGTATACGGATAGAACCGGGCTGGCACCTACTACTATGGAAGCTGCTGAAATGGCCGATCATATTTATAACTGGAATCAATATAGCGATAAAGATAAAAGAATAGTTTCAGGTTGGCGATTGATTGATGTTTGGAATGGACGAGAGGGCATGAAGATGGGTATCTACATAAGGGATACTGATGATTGGCAAAGTCCTTCGGAATATACTATTGCGTTCAAGGGAACTACATGGTATGACTTGGGCGATTGGCAAAACAATGCCGAACAGTTATTAACTCCTAAGTCAGCAGATATGTGGGATGCTATCAATCGTAGTAAAGATTTTGTAGGCTCACATTCCCAAGAGATAACTTTTGTCGGTCATTCAAAAGGTGGTGCAGAAGCGGCATCGTCTGCTGTTGCAACGAATAAAAATGCAATGATATTCAATCCTGCCACATCAAATTTGAGTGCTTATGGACTTAGTCCATCAAGTTATACCGCCAGCATGACGGCATATATTGTAAAGGGGGATATTGTGAATAACCTTGAAGGATGGTTTAGTACGCCTATAGACAAGGCAGTATATTTACCTCAACAATATGGTGGACAATGGTATGAAACATGGCAGACCTCCCGTTTTCGAAGTATACAAAATCACCTTATGTCGGCTGTTAAAAATGCTTTGAAGGAGGCTGGATATTGATGAAGAGGGTGCATATAATAATAGGAATTGTAATTGCGGTATTTCTTGTCATTGCCATTGTAGTTGGTTTTGGTCTTTGGTTCTTGTTTGGTGGCTTTCTTCCAAGCCCACCGAAACCAGAAATAACGCATGGAGAATTTCCTTTTAGATTGGTGTATGAAATAAACGGAGAAACAAAAGTAGTGGAGGATGTTTTGATATGTGAGTATGATGGCTTTGGCGCAAATGCAGCGAGAGGGAAATATCGTCAATGGAAATCTTATTTAGTAAGCGGAAATACACGAATTACATTATTTAAGAGTGAGGAGATAGAGATTTTTTACACTCCTAATATAAATCATCGGGAAGCGGGTGCTTTTTATATGGGAGACACAGAAATTTATAGTAGCATAGATGAAGTTTTCCCAAATGCTTGGCGGACAAGCGATTTTGGGAAAAAACAAGTAAATTCATATATTATACCTGCTGATGAGATGTGGGAAAAGTACAAAATCAAACTTATAAGTTGGAAAATAGATCCCCCAATCCAGAATACATTCAAATAACAATAGCTCGCCGCCCATTTGTTGGGCAGCAAAAAAGCGTTTTTAACGCACTTGTAACAAAACGGCAAGCAATGTCGGTGCCGTACAAGTGAGGGCTGTAAAAGCGGCATTCAAGGATAGTTAATTATGCGGAGCCGGAGAACCCGTTGCTGTACTGCGGGGAATATTATGATGCCGAATCGGGATTTATTTACCTGCGAAATCGGTATTATGACCCGAGTATCGGAAGATTTATTACGGAGGACCCTGCCCAAAGCGGCACGAATTGGTATGTGTACGCGAATAACAACCCCTTGACATATATCGACCCGTGGGGACTGTATGCAGTTGGGGATGAAAAACTCCCGTATGAAATTCAGTTAATTCTGAATGGGAATAACAGGAGAACAGGTAGATTAACTGCGGCATGGAACGCGGCGAACGCACGTGGTGATAGAGCTGCATTGGATAGAATTGCTGCAACTGCTGCCAATATTCGCGGTTTTTCTGTTACCAATGTTAATCGTGTTATGGTTCTTGTACAAACTGCGGGGGCATCTGGTGCAGGTCACACGGCGGTCTTACTTTTGAACGGCGATGACCAAGGAGTGCTATTAAGCTACCATCCTTACCCCGATGGTTCACCAATGACTGAGCCGGGAGAAATGCGGATAGCATACTTGAATTCTACAGAATGGAATGATGTATTATATAACAATAAAACACAAGAATATGTCGGTAGTACAGGATATATTCAACCGGAGAGCTTTAATGGAAATCTCTACTTATCTGTCGACGCAGCTAATGGGCGCAAAGGATTAGCAAAATTGGCTGAAAAGTTTGCCAATCCAGGTAATTACAATGTTGCAAAAAACAACTGCGATCATCAAACTGCCGCAATTGTTATGGCATCAGGTAAATTTTACGATAAACATATCTTGCCAAACGATTCGTTTACTTATACAACGATGTACCATGCCAACTATTGGGCGTGGCTTTTAAACCAGGCAAATAAGAGAGGAGGATATTGATGATGAGAAGAATACAAGGAATAATTGTGATATTTGTATGCTTGGTAATATTTACTAGTGGTTGTGAGAGTAATGACCAAAATGAAATGAATTCCAGTATGATATCGGGAAAGATTTTATTCAAAGAGCCAATGTCAGACGGAAAATCAATATCAGGTTCTGATTTTGTTATATTAGACCCATTTTATTGTACAGTTACGCCTGTTGGATTTCAGGGGAGCCGAGCTAAATTTTTTGGATCGACTTCAAAAATACTCATACAACAGGAACTTGGAGATATTGAATTATTTGATATTGAAACTAAGGATAAAAAAGTCGTTTATAATACTGGTTCAAAATCTTCAAACTTTAGTACTGCTTATGTTGACGACAACCATTTCAGCATTGCCGATTTTCAAAACATCTGTTTGGTTGACATTCAAAGTGGTAAGAGTACTGTAGTGGTCGAGGAGGCAAGCGGTATTCATTCTTGGTGTGACAATGGGAGATTCTTATATTACGCTACCTCATTGGATGCCACTGACAAGAAGGGCATATACTCCTATGAGGTTGAAACAGGTAAGAAAACATTTGTTATTAATGGCGCAGCTCCAAATATTTCTTCTGATGGCAAAATACTTGCATATATAAAAAACGATGTATTACACGTGAGAAACATGGAAACGGGAAAAGAATGGAAATATAGCAACACCCCTTTGTATGTTTGCCTGTCGCCTGACAGCAAATATGTTGCCATTGTGGAATACTGGAGTGGTGCATGGTTTTACGATGGATATACAGTTAAGATTTGGGACTATCAAAAAGATATTTCTCAAACTGTTTTACCTAGATACGCCAACGGGCGATGCACGGGAATCGATTGGGTTGAATAAGCAAGGCGGACTCAACATCACCGTAATGCGTTTATAAATGATGAAAAAGTGCATTACTACGCTTGCAACAAAACGGCAAGCAATGTCGGTGCCGTACGAGTGAGGGCTGTAAAAGCGGCATTCAAGGATAGTTAATTATGCGGAGCCGGAGAACCCATTGCTGTACTGCGGGGAATATTATGATTCCTTTTGCGTAAAACCGACCGGAGCGGCAAGGTGACGGAATATACCTATGACGGTATGGGCCGGATGACGAGCCGGAGCTGCAGCGGTCTGACCGAGCGGTGGGAGTATAACCTCTTGGGTCTTGTCAGCAAAATGACGGATTTGAGCGGAACGACACAGTATGAGTACGACGGCTTCGGCGAGTTGACAAAGGAAATAAAAGGAAGTATAATAAAAACATATACTTATGATGAGAGCGGCAACCGAGCGAGCTTTTTGCTGAAAAACGGAACCGCAACCATGCTGAATGCGGAATATTCATTTATTAATGCCAATGCATTGCGTACGCTAAATGCAAACGGTGCGAAAACAACCTACTTTTACAATTCGGGACGGCTGTCAAAGGATCGGACGGATTCTCTTCCATATAAGGAGTATGACTATGACGGAACAGGCAGGCAGAGCGGCGTACGGCTAAGGGGCAAGGGCGAAGAGCTAAACTATAAGCTGTCGTACGACCTAGCCGGTAATGTTAGCCAACAGAGCGCGGATGGATTGGTTTCAAATTACAGCTATGACGGCATGGGCAGAATCACCGCGGAGTGGATCGGAGAGCAATATACAGATCTATACAGTTATGACCGTTTCGGCAACATTTCGGTCAAAACGCACAGCGACCTTACAGACGCAGAGAAGAGCTACACGCTGTATTTCAGCTATGACAAGAACAACCGCCTGACGCGCCGGACGAAGGAAAGCGGCGGTTTTCAGGAGATTTTTGATTATTGCTATGATGCGAACGGCAACTGTGAGGCGCGGCTGCGCAGCGAAATCCGCGCATCAGCGGGAGAAGAGGACAAGACGGAGGAACTGGTTCTTACACAAGATAATGCGGACGCGGTTTTCTATCGTTATGATGCGTTTAACCGCCTGGTGAGCGTGGAGGACGGTGAAAATACCGCCGGTTATACTTATGACGGCAACAATCTGCGGCAGAGCAAGACGGTGAACGGCGTGACGACGACACATATATACGACGGGGCGGAGGTTACGGCAGATATTACGGGAGATCGGCAGTCGGT
>CAKSBF010000023.1 GCA_934438075.1 uncultured Clostridia bacterium
TTTTTTAATCTTTTTTTACTTTTTCTTTTCTTAACCGCTTGACTGCGCCCTCTCTCGAGACAGCTTGTTTATTATACGACGATTTTATAATAAATGCAAGTCCTTTGAATGGCTAAAACCAGCATTATTTTAATTTATTCGTCATTTTTCTTGTTTTTTCTTATATACACTGCCAATTTTCTTCCTTTTTCTTACTTTTAAAAAACCTAATTATATAACAGAACCGCAGGGTTAACCCTGCGGTTCTGTTATTCTGCTATTCAATACATGCCAAGATCCTCTCCGCTATGCACTGCATCCCATAATCGCCCGGGTGCGCAGCAACTCCTTCATGTTCAAAGAGTCCCTTCGCCATCGTTGTTTCATTCTGTTCCAAGTCGCTCAGTTTGCAATAAATATAGCCATTATCCTTTATTACATCATAAATCATTTGATTCACTGCATCAATTCTCCAAAAATTATCTGTCACAATAACTTTAGCAGACGGATTGGAGACAAAAAACTTTATCATCTTATCAAAGTATGGTCTTCCATCCACCTCCTGCAGCATATCGCGTCTAATGTTTTCCCCAATACGTATAATAACAATATCCGCCGCAAAATCACGCGCAGGCTGATAATTTTCTGCTAATATTCTTTCCGTATCAAGGTATTCCAGTTCCCACGACGCCGCTTGTGAGATACAGTAATCGAGTGCACCATACCGTTCCCTCAGGCCCTGAACGACCCTATGAACGTAATCATTTTTCTCACAAGAAGCTGCCATCCCCCAGTCACCATGCCAACCAATAGACGGCTTCGGCGCATGTCTGGTAATGGAATTTCCCACAAACAGCACTTTATACGTACTCCCCGGCTCACAAACAATTTTTACTTGCTCATTACCCGCCAACTGGCTTTTGGCCGGCACAGTATTGGCCCGTGCATTTTTTGATTCAAACATTGCGCCCTCCCAAAATATATCAAATTTTATCGGCAACGTCCCATGCTATAATAGCGCATTTCAGAAAACCGACCACCATTTTTGAACACAGTTTTTCACTTGTCGCAACAGTTTTCTAACAACTTTAACTGTTCATTTTCCGGTTGCAGGCTTGATGTCCTCTGTATTTTTTTCCAACATTCTATCATAATTTTTTAAAATAAAACTCAAACTTGCTTTGCTGTTTTTTATCTCCGCACCAAAACTATTGCACAGCTTACGCAACTCCGAACACAATTCGTCAACATTATCGATATAACTTTCTATCCTTTCCTTTTCCGAATTGATTTTTGACACATTCTCCGCTTGCTTTTGGCGATATTCCTCCTCTGCCTGTTGCTTCAGTTCCCCTGCAAACCTTTTCGCCTCCAACATCACATCAGCAAGCTCATCTTGTCCCTTTTTGTAATCGGTCTTATCCTGTTTTGCCTCCTCCAGCTCCTTCTGCAGTGCGGCAACTTCTTCATGGAGCTTTTCAATTTCTTCAGATAAAACTTTCTTTTCCTCTATTGCCTCTTCAAGTTTTCCGAAAAAAGTTTCCCTCTCTTCCATCTGTTTTTTTGCTTCTTCCTCCATCCGAGCACATTTATCACTCAGCTCTTCATTTCTTTTCTGCCATTCCGCATTTAACGATGCAAAACATTCCCGCACACTGTTTTTGGTATAACCAAACAATCCTTTTTTTAGATTTATCATTTCCATAATCATTCTCCTTTCATTTCAGTTTCCCATCATATCATCATATAGTTATCGCTTTTATGAAATTTACATAAATCAAATATATCTGAAAATATTATATAATAAATTTTTTCAGCGGTCAATTATTTTTTATTTTTCGTTCTTTTATTAAAGAACAATTTATGAAAAAAATACATAATTTCGAAAAAAACCTTTACAAGACGAAAAATTTGTAGTAATGTATATTAAGATGTATTAAGCAAGTTTTAAAAAAATTGTTCCTATATATATGTAAAAATATAAAAAGGTGCGATAAAAATGACAGATTTAAAATACTGGCTTTGGCTTACTCTTTCAATGAAACAAAATTCACGCAAAATTACCGGTTTATTGGAACGGTTTGAGTCACCGCTCGAAGTTTACCGCGCACAGGAAACGGACTTTCACGACATTCATTTAACTCACGCAGAAAAAAGACAGTTGTGCAACAAAAATCTTTCTGCAGCCGAGACAGTAATGGAGCAGTGCCGCAAACGCGGTGTTCGCATCATGACCATAGACAGTCCTTATTATCCTCAGCTCTTGGCAAACATTTTTGACCCGCCTTACGTTCTTTATGTAAAAAGCCGCGAACGCATGGATTTAAACCGTGAGCTTGCTATTGCCGTCGTTGGCACAAGAGACATGACCGCATACGGCAGGGAAGCCGCGAAAGAAATAGCAGGCGGACTGGCAAGAGCCGGAGCAACCGTTGTCAGCGGTATGGCGCGCGGCATAGACGGCGCAGCTATGACCGCAGCGCTGAATAACGGTGGAAAAGTTGTCGCCGTTCTGGGCAACGGTCTTGATATTGTATATCCGCCGGAGCACGCTGAACTAATGGAACGCACAGCGGAAAACGGCATGGTCTTATCAGAATATCCTTTTGGTTCACCGCCGTACCCGGCACATTTTCCTGTACGCAACCGCATTATCAGCGGTCTTTCTTCCGGTACAGTAGTAATCGAATCCCCTGAAGCAGGAGGTTCGCTAATTACGGCAAACCAGGCTTTAGAACAGGGACGGGATGTTTTCTCCGTACCGGGCGATATTAACCGTCCGTATTCCGATGGCACCAATGAGCTGATTCGCCAAGGTGCGCATTTGGTTTCCTCTGCGCTGGACATACTTACAGAATATCAGGAAGAATATATTCATATTTTTGATAATGCAGTAAATAATGAACATGACATTAAAAACAAACGGGAAACGCTGTCACAAAGAAATATGTCTGCCGATTCAAAAACGACAGAAGTGCTGCCGTCATTACCATCCGTAGATAATGCGGTATACCGCGCGCTTCCGCCGGAAGAAAAAGCAATTGTAGACGCACTTTCTCTGGTACCTTCGCACGTTGACACCTTAGCCGAAAAGACAGGACTTGACGTCTCCAAACTCAATGCCTCTCTTACCCTGCTTGAGATGAAAGGCTTGGTAACACAGCTCGCCGGAAGGCACTATATACTGAATATTTAATTGTAATGAGGAGGACTTTCATGGCATCCAATCTGGTTATTGTTGAGTCGCCCGCAAAGGCGAAAACCATTAAGCAATATTTAGGAAAATCATACAGCGTTATTGCCTCTATGGGGCACGTACGCGATTTGCCGAAAAGCCAAATGGGAGTAGATCTAGAACATAATAATTTTACACCGAAATATATTACCATCCGCGGCAAAGGTGATTTAATTGCCAAATTAAAAAAAGAGGCAAAGTCCGCTAAAAAAATATATCTTGCAACGGACCCCGATCGCGAGGGCGAAGCCATTTCCTGGCATTTGGCACAATTGCTCGGCATCGACTGCAAAACAAACTGCCGCATTGCTTTTAACGAGATTACAAAATCAGCTGTACAGGCAGCGGTCAAAGAACCGCGTCCGATAGATATTGATTTGGTAGACGCACAGCAGGCACGCCGCATATTAGACCGCATCGTCGGGTATAAAATCAGCCCCCTGCTTTGGAAAAAAGTAAAAAAGGGTTTGAGCGCCGGCCGTGTCCAATCTGTTACTACACGTTTAATTGTTGACCGCGAAAGAGAAATTGATAATTTCATACCGGAAGAATTTTGGAGCCTTGATGCTCTTTTAGCCAAGGGAAATTCTAAATTTTCCGCGAGCTATTACGGCAAAAAAGGAAAAAAACAAAAGCTGTCTGACAAAGACGCAGTGGATGCAATCATCACTGAGATTAAAAACAGTCCATTCATTGTCAGTAACGTCAAATCCGGAGAGAAAAAACGTTTCCCTGCGCCTCCGTTTACTACCAGCACCTTGCAGCAGGAGGCATCACGCAAATTAAATTTTACTGTAAAGCGTACTATGATGGCAGCGCAGCAGCTTTATGAAGGCGTTGCTGTGGCGGGACATGGAACGGTTGGTTTAATCACCTACATGAGAACCGACTCATTGCGAATTGCAAATGACGCACTCGCCGATGCACGCAGTTTTATCGGCGAAAAATATGGCAGCGATTACTTGCCTTCCTCTGCCCGGATTTACAAAACAAAAAACAACGCTCAGGACGCACACGAAGCCATCCGCCCGACCTATGTATCTTTGACGCCCGCTGATGTAAAGGGTTCCCTTACCAACGATATGTATAAGCTGTATAAGCTAATCTGGGAACGTTTTGTTGCCTGCCAGATGGAACACGCCGTATACGATACCGTCAATGCAGACATCACTGCCGGCGAGCATTTGTTTAAGGCCAGCGGATCCAAACTGAAATTTAAAGGTTTCATGGTGCTTTATGTTGAAGGACGTGACGATGACACAGAAGAAAAGGATAAGCAACTGCCGGCGTTGGCCACCGGTGATATATTAAAGCTCCTCTCTCTGGATAGTCAGCAGCACTTCACGCAGCCGCCGCCACGCTACACAGAGGCTTCCCTGGTAAAAGCTTTGGAGGAAAAAGGAATCGGCAGACCAAGCACCTATGCTCCTACTATTACTACCATTACGGCAAGAGGCTATGTCACCCGTGAAAAGAAGCAATTAATTCCCACCGAACTCGGAACCGTGGTTACTGATATTATGACCCAATATTTTTCTGATATTGTAGGCGTAGAATTTACTGCCAACATGGAAAAAGAACTGGATTCCATTGAGGACGGCGCTGTAGACTGGGAAAAAGTCATCAATGATTTTTACACACCATTTAAAGTTACACTTGACAAAGCAGAAAACGAAATCAGCAAAATAAAAATTGAAGACGAGGTTTCCGATGTCAAGTGCGAAAAATGCGGCAGAATGATGGTTTATAAAATGGGACGTTTCGGCAAGTTTCTTGCCTGTCCCGGTTTTCCGGAATGTCGCAATGCAAAACCGATTGTAAAAGAGACAGGTGCTTTGTGCCCCATCTGCGGCGGAAAAATACTTGAAAAAAAATCGCAGCGCGGAAAACTCTACTATGGCTGCGAACATAATCCGAAATGTGAATTTATGTCCTGGGATGCGCCTGAACCAAAAGAAAAATGTCCGCAATGCGGCGGTCTTCTTCTGAAGAAAAAAAGCAAAAAAGGAGATTCGTTGTATTGTTGGAATAAAGAGTGCGGTTATCAAAAGGATGCTGCACAAAAATAAAAAAAACTTCCTATGGCATTTGATGCCATAGGAAGTTTTTTGTATAAAGAAAATTGGAAAAACCGGAACAAGCATAACTTGTTCCGACACGAACGATGTGAACAGTTTAGATTATATGCCAAAGGCATACTCGCAAAAAGGTGGTAGCGACAGCGAAACGTCGCGAACGCGTTTACAAGTGAGCAATTGAGCCGAGCGTGCCTTTTTGTGAAAGAGGAGGAATGACGGCAAAAAAAACGCCGAAGGCGCAATAATCGACCAAAGCAAGCTTTGGTCGATAAAGGAGGAGCAGCGGCATGAGTGCGCTTTGATTTTTGCATAAAAAATCGGAACAAGCGATATATAGCTTGCTCCGACGTGGAGGCGCCACCCAGATTTGAACTGGGGAATCAGGGTGTTGCAGACCCATGCCTTACCACTTGGCTATGGCGCCACATTAATATTATATGCATCTCTTTATAAAAAAGAAACTATTTTCTAAATAAAATCTTGCCCCTCAAAATAAGAGGCAAGATTCTTTAATTTGGAGCGGAAGACGAGATTCGAACTCGCGACGTTCACCTTGGCAAGGTGACGCTCTACCACTGAGCCACTCCCG
>CAKSBF010000024.1 GCA_934438075.1 uncultured Clostridia bacterium
TTACAGCCATATCCTCCGAGCCGAACATACCCCACCAGCTTCCGTCCCAGTGGTCGTTGATGATAACGTACATATCAGCGTCAAGCGCATAGTTCACAACTGTTTCAACACGGGAAAGAAGTCTTTCGTCAATGATGTAATCGCCCGATTCAAAGTTCATTCCGTTTGTCCATGCAACGGGTATTCTGATAGTGTCAAAGCCTGCGCCTTTCATGCTCTGCATCATTTCGGCAGTCGTGTAGGGCTGTCCCCATAACGTTTCAAAGCCATCGGGGTTCGCACCGCCGACATATCCCGAGTGATTGTAGGCTTCAAGCGTGTTGCCGAGGTTTATGCCGTTGCCCATAGCTCTTACAAATTCGAGTGAAGTCATAGCCTTTAAGCTATCCTCCTCTTCCGTATCGACCGAAACCTGAGCAGCTGTGCTTGCTGTCGCTGCTTCGCTCTGCGCATCGTCTGTTTTTTCATCGCCGTTTCCGCAGCCTGCAAGCATCGAAACGGAAAGCAGCAGAGCCGCAAACGATGATAACGTTTTCATTTTCATGAACAGTCCTCCAGTTTTTACAAAGATTTTTCTGCAATAAAATAAATTCCGTTTATATTATACTCCATACAAAAACAATTTTCAAGTGTTTCCTATAAATCCGCCACGGCATTTCAACAAGTGAACTAATTTTTATCAGGCTATTTACAAATTATTGTAGGGGACGGGTTTCTGTCAAGAGTAACATGGTTTACACTTTGTGCAGGCACATGGTTTACATATTATGAACGTTAAATGAACATAAAAAATGAACTTGAAATGAGGGCGAAGCCCGAATGGAAAGTTCATTTTTTATGTTCCGCCTCGGCGAAACGCGGGTCATTTTCGATAAGATATGCTCTTTTAAAGGTAAATACTCTCTTTTCTACGTCTATCTGACCTATCTTAAACTGTCTGAAGTAGAGATTTATTAGGTGCTGACCCTTACTTGATACTTTTACTGCAATTGTTTTACCGCCGAATGCCTCACTTAAAAAATATCCCTGATTTCTTATGGTGATATATCCACTCTCTTTTACCTTTCTCACGTCATATTCGTTACTGTATTCCCATTCGGATATTTTATGGGTATATTCTCGCTTACTTGGCTGATAGTGTTTTGACGGCGTATCAAGGTCTAATGCAAAATGCGGACGTTTATTATTGTAGAAATTACGATATTCTTCAAGCTTTATCCTTGCGTCTTCCCAATCTTCAAAGGTTTCATACTTTAAGAATTCTCTGGTCAAAGAGCCGTTAAAACGTTCTTCCTTGCCCTGTGTTTGCGGATGCAATATGCGCCCGTGTAAAGTTAATATCCCAAGCTCCATAAGCCAAACTTCAAATCTTGAATATCCTGTAGATTGAGGCGTTCCCCAAGGTGTTCCATTATCACAAAGGAATGAATACGGCATGCCGTATTCCGAAAAAACATGCTCCATTTGCTGTTTTACCTCTATATATGTTTCACCGGTAAGCGGCGCACAGCAAAGGTTGAATCTTGAACAGTCATCAATAATATCAAGAGGGTGGCATCTCGCTCCGTTTTTCATTAAAAAATGTCCTTTAAAATCAGCCTGCCACATTTCATTGGGTTCATTTTTCTCAAATCTGACATAAGGTTTTGCAGCCTGACTTGCTTCCTTTGTTATCAAACCATTGCGTTTAAAAATATCATTAATAGTTCTTGGGCAAGGAATATCTGTAAAGCCCTCATCAAGAAGCATTCTATGTATTTTAGCTGCACCTATTGCAGGATATTTTTTTCTGTAATCAACAATGAACTTTTCAATATCATCGTCTGTTTTGTTGCCAACAATATGCGGCGCACGGCTCTGATCACATAGAGGCTGACCATTCAGATAACGTTCGATCCATTTGTCACCGGTGGGACGGCTTATTCCATATTCTCGGCACAGTTCAGCTTTGCTTTTTTCGTGTGACAACACTCTTTTTACAAATTCTTCTCTCATAGTTACAATCACTTTCTCTTTCCAAGGCATAATTTTGTCTCCTTTCGACTTTTATGCCTTTATTTTATCATAATTATGTAAACTATGTCCTTGCACATTCTGTAAACTATGTTATCACACTATACAGTTTCCCGTCCCG
>CAKSBF010000025.1 GCA_934438075.1 uncultured Clostridia bacterium
TCATTACCGATAAGGAAAGCGGCAAGGACTTGAATCGAGCGGGTTACGCAGCCTTGAAAAACGCCATGTTGCGGCAGGGTGATACTCTTGTTGTGAAATCCCTTGACCGTTTAAGCCGGAACAAATGCGATATTAAAAACGAACTGCAATACTTCAAAGACAACGGTATTCGGCTGAAAGTCATTGACCTCCCAACAACGATGATGGAATTACCTGAAGGTCAAGAATGGGTATTTGAAATGGTCAACAATATCCTCATTGAAGTGCTGGGAACGATTGCAGAGCAGGAGCGCGAAACCATCCGCAAGCGGCAAGCGGAGGGCATTGAAGCAGCAAAGCAGAACGGCAAAAAATTAGGGCGTCCCGCTCTTGTTTTTCCTGAGAACTGGAACAGCGTCTACACTTCTTGGAAAGCCGGGGAGATAACCGCAAAGACTGCCATGGAACAAACTGAACTAAAGCGAACAAGCTTTTATAAGTTAGTTGGAATGACAAAGGAGAAATGATGGAGGCTTATTTTGCATTTACTGATGAATGCGGAAGTTACCAGAAAATCCGCACAGAAAAGTTTAATAAAACGCATCCCTTTTACGTGCGCGCAACAGCAATTATGTCAGTTTCTGACTATTTAGTCTTACAAAATGAAATGGATAAAATTAAAGTCTCTTTTGGCTTGCAACCAGATACAGAGATAAAGTGGTCACACTTTGGGAGTGCTTTGAAAGGAAACTATGGCAAGATTCCCCACAGATTAACAGCAGCACAATTAAAGGATTACTATGTCCAAGTGTTAGGTCTACTAATAACCTTAAAATCTGCAATGGTATATTATACGCTTACTGATAACAACGAGATACGACAAGTAAACGAAACTGCATTACTTAAGATGCACCTTCAAAATGCATATCAGCGAGTACAATCAACGGTTTCTGAGCACGATGGATTTGCAATTGTTGTTGCTGATGACCTTAACGATAAAACAAAGGTCCTCAAAGAAGCCATTTATGATATGACTTTAGCTGGGGATTATGTGCAATACACAAATATCAAAAAAGGAATGTATATTGATTTTTCAAACCAATGCCCTGGGTTGCAGATCGCAGATATTTGTGCCGGGATTTTTACAGCATCAGCAAAATATGAAAGGGCCTCTGAGAAAGAAAAACACAAATATGAATGCGGACATGAATTGTTTTTTGATTACGCATATAAGAAAACGCGTTGTTGTTTTTACAACGCAGATTATGATATATACAAGTTTGGAGTAAAAGAAGTCCCAAATGGTGCAGGCACTGCAATCGCAAAGACATTGGCAGCAGACATCGCGAATAAACTATCTAGTGATTTGTGGGTAGAAATTCATAAAGCGGATGTAGAATAATTTAGTGAGCAAATGTAACAAAAATGCAAACATTGGTGGATAACTTAGTAGACAAATCAGGAAAAACTATTGCGAACTCTATAAAAACGGCATATAATAAACTTTAGAAAGCAGGGTAAAATCTGTTAAGAACCCTGATAATAAACTAAAGCAAAAAATGTAAGGCTATCATATCGAAAACGATGTATTTTCAAGCGTTTGATGGGGATTTTTGCCGATAAGGCCAAGTCAACGAATGGGGCTACACCAGCAAGCTGCTGGACCTCATGGCCCACATGTACGAGGTGGACCACCAGTAAGGTTATTCTATGAAGCGGGACTGAATTTCGTGTCCGCTGTATTTCAAAATGGTGTACAGTTAGCTTGCAAACATAAAAAACAGGGCGCCTTTTGGCGCCCTGTTTGAGGCTGTTGGCAGAATGGTAAACATTCCGAAACGGTAAGGAAGAGTGTGTGCGGGAAACCCAAGAAGGGTGTCCTGCGCATTTGAAAATTTGTTCAGCGGGGCGAAAAGACTTTTCGGCACGCTGAAACAGGGCGCCCTTTGGCGCCCTGTTTGTATTTTAT